>NZ_OZ034718.1:0-1682192 GCF_964026975.1 Wolbachia endosymbiont (group B) of Aricia artaxerxes
TGGAAAGCAACAAACCAGCGATAGTAAGAATTATTAAGCAGAATAAGCCAAATGAAAAAGTACCTATTTGGTTAATGCGCCAGGCTGGTAGATCTCTTCCTGAGTATCGCAAAGCCGTAGAAAAAACGAGTAATTTCATGGAGATATGCTATAGCATAGATTTAGTGGTAGAGCTGACGCTACAGCCAATAAAAAGATTTGATATGGACGCAGCCATAATTTTTTCAGACATTTTAATAATAGCTGACGTTTTAGGTTGTGATGTGAATTTTGTTCGCGGTGTGGGTCCAATAATAAAACCTGTGAAAAGCTCTGAGGAGTTAAAAAATTCACAAGAATTTGAAACTAAAACCTTTCCAATCTTAAATGCCATCAGGAAAGTAAGAAGCCAATTATCAGAGGAAAAGTCCCTTATAGGCTTTGCTGGAGGGCCGTGGACGGTAGCTTCCTACATCATAGAGGGTGGTAGTAGTAAAACTTTTTCTAAAGTATTACATTTCTGTTCCCTAGAACTAGAAGAAGTAATTAAAAAAATAACAGAAGCGACAATTATTTATCTAATCAAACAGATAGAGTTTGGAGCAGATGTTATTCAGTTATTCGACAGCAATGCTGGTATATTGCAGGGAGAACTGTTTGAAAGGTATGTAATCAAGCCAACAAAGGAAATTGTTTCAGCAATAAAGAATAAGTTTCCTGATTTTCCTATAATAGGTTTTCCACGCTCTGCTGGAAATCTTTATAAGGATTACTATGAGAAAACAGGTGTATCTGCAGTAAGTATAGATTATAATGTTCCAATAGAATGGGCGAAAGCAAATCTAAAAATTCCTCTGCAAGGGAACCTTAATCCTAGTCTTTTGGCCTACAATAAGGCAGAAGCAATTGAAGAAGCAAAGCGTATAATAGATTGTTTTAGAGGGTTACCTTTTATATTTAATCTTGGACATGGAGTGCTTCCTGATACTCCGGTTGAAAATATTGCTGCATTAGTGGACCTAGTAAGAAACTACTAAAACTCTTGTATGAAAAGCCTTTATGAGGGTGGAATGAAAACCTTACTTGACAAATCTTTACACTTTCCTTATTATGGCAATAAGAGTATTTATCCTTGTTTTTGGGCTCAACGACAAAATTCAGTAAAAAAACTCAGATATCTATTGGCAGGTTACAAAAAATTATAGCGGCTGCATGTCTTTTTTATTTTTTCTACATTCAGCCAAATCGCGCTTATTTTAAGCGTTAGCACATTATTACAATGCCAATTTACATTATTATAGGGTCAAAACTCGCTATACGGGGATTTATTTGCCTTTTTAAATTTATTAAGCTTTTTAATATCTATAGTTAATATATTTAAGAGTACAAAAATACCAACCTTTATGTAAAATAATAAAACTTCTAGCTTTTTTGTTGTGTAGAGTTTATCATTTTTATTTAACTTTAGTGAGATTATGTCAGACCTTGCAAAGAGGATGTCTCTGATAAAACCATCGCCTACAATCGCTGTGACCGATAAGGCAAACAGATTAAAAAGCGAAGGAAAGAAAATTTGCGTTTTAGCTGCGGGAGAGCCGGATTTTGACACTCCAGATCATATAAAAAAGGCAGCTATTCAATCGATAAATGAAGGCAAAACTAAATATACTGCTGTTGATGGAACGCGTGAGCTTAAAGAGGCGATAATCAATAAGTTAAAAAGGGATAACATTCTAGAATACACACTTAGCCAAATCTGTGTTGGTGCTGGTGCTAAGCAGGTGTTATTCAATTTGTTCATGGCAACAATTAACCCTGGGGATGAAGCTATAATACCAGCTCCTTATTGGGTTTCATATGTTGATATGGTAAGTCTTTTTGGCGGACTGCCAGTTGTTGTAGAGTGCAAACAAAACTTTAAGCTGATACCGGAGTTACTGGAAAGCAATATAACTGAGAAAACTAAGTGGTTAATTCTCAACTCACCAAATAATCCAGCAGGAATTGTCTATACATATGATGAATTGAAAAGCATAGCGCAAGTATTGCTTAAACATCCACATGTGAATGTTGTTACAGATGATATTTATGAGCACATAGTATACGACGAAAAGTTTTTTACCATTGCTCAGGTTGAGCCAAAACTTTATGATAGAGTTTTTGTGGTCAATGGAGTATCAAAAGCCTATGCAATGACGGGCTGGAGAATAGGCTATATTGCAGGCAGGAGTGATGTGATAAAAGCTATTTCTACACTGCAGTCTCAAAGTACTTCTAACCCAAACTCGATAGCACAAGCAGCAGCAGTTGAAGCGTTAAACGGTGATCATAGTTTTTTGAAAGAAAGAACAAAAATCTTTAAGGATCGTAGAGATTTTGTAGTAAAAAAGCTAAATTCTGCTTCAGGATTGTCAGCATCTATTCCACAAGGTGCATTCTATTTGTTTGTCGCATGTGAAGGTTTATTGGGTAAGAGCACGAAAAGTGGTAAAGTAATAAATAGTGATCTTGATTTTGCTGAATATTTGTTGGAAGACCATTTAGTTGCTGTTGTTCCAGGAATTGCGTTTGGTCTGAAAAATTTTATCAGAATTTCTTATGCAACCTCTCAGGAACAATTAGAAATTGGATGTAATAGTATTATTAAAGCATGTGAAATGCTAAGTTAACTTTTTAATATTCTTATGTATAATATTTCAGTAAGATAGAGTTGATTTATGGCGTGGGTATATTTGCTATTAGCTGGTTTGGTTGAAATAATATGGACCACAGCACTGAAATATAGCAATGGCTTTACTCGTGTTATACCTGTAGTAATTATTTTAGTTAGCGGTTCTGTAAGTCTTTACTGGCTATCGTTAGCAATGAAGTCTATCCCCCTTGGTACATCTTATGCAGTTTGGACTGGTATAGGTTCTATAGGTGCAGCGATAATAGGAATAATGTTTTTTAATGACCCAGTAAATTTTGGGCGTTTATTTTCCCTTGCTTTGGTAGTGCTGGGTATTATAGGATTAAAAGTATTTTCCAATTAGGAAAAGTTAAGTACGTCTATTTTACCATCTCAGGACTTTCTACTAAAGTTGCCTTGGATTTTTCGGTTCTTGAAGAGGGCATTCCTATTGATTTAGCAAGTACCTTTCTGATGTTCAATGTTTCATTTTTCTCATTTTGTTGAATTAAGTTAATATCGTTTATTTTATTCATTAAATCTTTTCCTTCCTTTAAAATTTTTAAATCGCTTTCGTTGATATGATGTTCATTTTTAAATTCTGCAACGATTTCTTTCTTCTTTGGATGAGTATTCAGAAATTCTAATATCTGGTGTTTAGCAACAGCTTGAATAAATTTCTTATCGTGAAATATTGAATTGTTATGTAGTTCTTCTATGATTTTATCATATTGTTTTGCTTCATTTACAGTAAGTTTTATTATTTCTTCTGTGCTACTTAAAAGTTCCCTGTATAACTTGTCGTATCTATTGCCTGTGTGTGAGGCAAATGTTTGTTCAATGTATTTTGTTATGTAGTTTTGTAGCGTATTGTCTATTGTATCTATGTTCATTCACTCACCTTGCTTTTATGTTATATTTTACACGCGAAAAGGTTAATATTAAGTTAACTTAGACGTCTCTAAAGCCAAGTTTTACTAAAAATTATATTATTTAAAATATAATTGTTATCACGAAATAAAAGCGTAAGTAAAATGAATTTTGTAACAAAACTAAAACTTATAGTAAAAAAAATAAAGCTTAAGATGAACAAGGGTAAAATTATAAAAATCCTTATCATCTGTGGTATAATTTTTTTCATATACCTTATCCATGAACCAGTTATAGATATGCTAAAAGGTCTCTTTTAAGAAAGATACTCGGATTAGAGTAGCTATTTACAAAAGTGTTGCTCCTTGCTGATAAAATACCTATAATTCCGTTTTTTAGGTAATATTAGCATTGCAGAGAAATTTTTTCATATGGTTGCTAGCATCACTATTTTATGCATACCAGTATATATTGCGTGTAATTCCAAATATAATCGCGCCTGAATTAATAACAAAATTTAACATAAGTATTACAGATGTTGGTCAATTTGGTGGGCTATATTATATAGGCTATACGCTTGCTCACATACCTGTTGGTCTTGCCCTTGATAGATTTGGGCCAAAGTTTGTTTTACCTGCGTGTATTGTCTTAACATTTGCTGGAACATTGCCGCTAATATGCTTTGATCAGTGGTATTACTCAATACTTGGTAGAATGATTGTCGGAATTGGATCGTCTGCTTCAGCAATTGGACTTTTCAAAGTTGCAAGCATGTATTTTTCACAAGAAAAATCAGCAAGGATGGCTAGCTTATCTATAATAATAGGGTTATTAGGAGCTATTTATGGTGGATTACCTCTAGACTTCTTGCTCAATAAATTTGGTTGGAATTATGTTATATACACTTTCTCAGCATTTGGTTGTTTACTTGCTCTGCTGTTGCTTTTAATAACGCCAAACTCTAACATAGAAGAGAGTAGAAATGATAACATATTTCAAGATTTAAAAACTGTACTTTTCAACAAACATATCATTCTGATTAGCTTTTTTGGTGGCTTAATGGTTGGACCACTAGAAGGTTTTGCTGATGGTTGGGCGAAAGCGTTCTTATGTGAAGCATATCAAATGAACGGAGATTTGGCATCTTCACTTTCCTCTCTCATGTTTATAGGTATGGGAGCTGGATCATTCTTTCTCGCTTATTTACTGGAGAAGTATCCAGACAAACATTACGAGGTGATTATTGCGTGTTCTTTTGCAATGATCGCTAGCTTCCTCTTGCTTTTTACACAAGTTGGCGGTTTATATATTGCATTACCTACACTTCTTGTTATCGGCTTTGCATCTGGGTATCAGGTAATTACTATTTACAAGGCAATAAGTTATGTAAACAATAACTTGGTAGGCTTAGCCACAGCTGTATCAAACATGATAGTTATGGTTTTTGGCTATTTTTTTCATACTGGAATTGCAAAAATAATAGACTTATGTTGGAATGGAACGGTAATACAAGGAAATCCTTTGTATGGTACTGATTTGCTGGTAAAAGCAATATCAATTATTCCTGTATGTCTGCTTTTGGCTGTTTTTGGATTTATGTGGTTAAGGAAAAGGTCTTATGACAATTGCTTCAGAAAGGATTTGTAACTCTGAAAATAATTTAAAGTCTTGTGATAATGAAGTTTATCTCTCTATAGAGAAGGAACTGCAGCGTCAAAGATCGCAGTTGCAATTGATTGCATCGGAGAATTTTGCAAGTAAAGCAGTGATGGAAGCACAGGGTTCTTTTCTGACTAATAAATATGCAGAAGGTTATCCTGGTAAAAGATATTACTGTGGCTGTGAGTATGTAGATGAAGTTGAAAATCTGGCTATAGAAAGGCTTTGTAAGCTGTTTAATGTTAAATTTGCAAATGTTCAACCTCACTCTGGTTCTCAGGCAAATCAAGCAGTGTTTGCTTCACTACTTACTCCGGGTGATACAATACTTGGATTGTCACTGAATTGTGGTGGACATTTAACTCATGGTGCAGCACCAAACCTTTCTGGTAAGTGGTTTAAGTCGATCCAGTATACAGTTAATAGAGACACTTACCTGCTTGATATGGATGAGGTGGAAAGGCTAGCGCTAGAGCATAAACCGAAGCTAATCATTGCTGGTGCTTCCGCTTATCCAAGAGAAATAGATTTCGAGCGCTTTCGTGAAATTGCGAATAAAGTTGGTGCATATTTGCTTGCAGATATTGCGCACTATTCAGGGCTTATTGCTGCAGGTTGTTACCCATCACCTGCTGAATATGCGCATGTTATGACTTCTACAACTCACAAAACTCTACGTGGTCCTCGTGGCGGAGTGGTAATGACAAATGATGAAGCATTACATAAAAAAATTCGGTCTGCGGTTTTTCCAGGGTTGCAAGGTGGGCCCCTTATGCATGTGATAGCTGCAAAAGCTGTTGCATTTAAGGAAGCATTAGCGCCAGAGTTTAAAACTTATAGTAAAAAAGTTGTGGAAAATGCGAAAGTGTTAGCTCAAGCGCTGCAAGGGCATGGGCTGAACATTATAACCGGTGGCACTGACTCTCATATAGTGCTAGTTGATTTAAGATCACAGAAGTTGAAGGGAAAAGACGTTGTAAATAGCCTTGAGAGAGCTGGCATTACCTGCAATAAAAACTCTGTGCCATTTGACACGGAAAAGCCAACGATTACTTCAGGGCTCCGTTTTGGTACCGCTGCTGAGACAACACGCGGACTTGAGAAAAAAGATTTTAAAGAGATAGCTGATCTGATAAATGAAATAATTCAGGGATTAATTGATGGAAATAGCCCTGATGTTGAAAAAGCAGTGAAAAATAAAGTTGAAAGTATTTGTAGTAATTTTCCTATTTATTAATTTATTTAGCATTGGAATTTCCTTCCTTTACTTTGGATTAAACTATTGTATAGTGATTTTATAGCTCTTTAATTTTATGATAAATGTACCTAGCATAGAGAGTTGTGATTTTCACAATAAAAATGTTCTGCTCAGGGTTGACTTCAATGTTCCTATAAAAAATGGAAGAATTTGTGATGCCACTCGTATTTTGAGAGCGCTACCTACCATTCAGTATTTGGCAAATGCGGGTGCAAAAGTTATTGTTATCTCACATTTTGGGCGTCCAAAAGCCAAAGACAGTAACTTATCGCTAAAAAACGTAGTTGAAACTTTATCGCGGCTGCTAAGCAAAGAAGTGAAATTTATTGATGATTGTATTGGTGAGAGAGTACAAAGAGCAATAAATGCGATGGATGGAGGAGATATAATATTACTAGAGAATCTGAGGTTTTATAAAGAAGAAGAGCAGAATGATTCAAATTTTGCTAAACAATTAGCATCTCTAGCAGATATATATATAAATGATGCGTTTTCTTGCTCTCACAGAGCTCACGCTTCTATTTCACGCATTACGGAATTTTTACCTTCTTATGCAGGATTTTGCTTGCAAGATGAGCTAAAGTATCTTGAGCAAGCTATATCGTTTGACGCTAAACCTATTACTGCGATAGTTGGTGGAGCTAAAATATCAACTAAAATAAAAATGCTTATAAAGCTAGCAGAAAAGGTTGATTACCTTATTCTGGGCGGCGCAATTGCTAATAATTTTTTGTTATTTAATAAAGTTAATATAGGCAAGTCTTTTTTTCAAAATGGCGTTGATGATCTTCTGCACGATATTGTTGAGACGGCAAATAAAAACAATTGCAAAATAGTTGTGCCAGAAGACGTTTTGGTTGCAGTAAATTCTGATTATAGCACTGGCGTTTTAAGAAAAATTGAATCCATTTTGGACGGTGATATAATTTTAGATATCGGACCTCAAACTTTAAGCACAATAAGCGGTATAATAGCAAGCAGTAAAACTCTGCTGTGGAACGGACCTATTGGTGTTTTTGAACATTCAGCTTTTGCAAATGGTACAGTAGAGGTGATGAGAGTAGTAAGTGATTTGACACACGAAGGAAAATTAACCAGTGTAATAGGAGGAGGAGATAGTCTATCTGCAATAAATACTGCAGGTCTTGCCGATAAAGATTTTACATATATTTCAACTGGTGGGGGAGCGTTTTTAAGTTGGCTAAGTGGTGATGAGATGCCAGGACTGCGATCAACATTAGATTAAAACTTTTTTAAGTTGTTGCTTATACCCTAGCTTCTTTATGAATATGATTATGTCGAAAATAGCTAAGTTAATCTTGTGCTTAATAATACCAGTAATAGGATTTGTTTTTTACATTAAGGAGCATTATCTCAATGATGCAAATTCACAAATTGGCTTTGAGCCGTTTTTCAAAACAGATTCTTCAGATCCAGACTATATTCCACCACTTCCAGAGTTGACTGATTTTGATAGAGGAGTGTTAAGGGTTTGTGGAGATTGGGGAACACAGCCTGATGAAGAAGATTTCAGAATTTTGCTTGATTGTCCGCAGCATCAAGAAGTGGTGAAAAGGATATACGATAAGCTTGATCATCAGGTGATTACACCTAGTGCAGACTTGGGGTTGTTTAAAGATGAATTGACTAAGATTTGGTTTACAAATAGCGGAACTGAAAAAGAAACTATAGGGTTTGGGCATATTTTTTGTGGTGAACCAGATAGATTGGGGCTAGGTGGTATGCATTTTGTAGGTAGATATGTTGAGGCTCAAGAAAATAAGTGGGCGGGTGCGATTTGGGATAATGAATCTCTGTGCAATAAATTAGATATTAAGCCACCTGTTTACACATTTGGAATGAAATATCTAGGTAAGGATGGAGAAGTGAAAGTTAAGTGCCCAAGTGGGTACGCGTATAACCTTCATGCTGATGATATTTTAGTTTCTGCAACTAAGGCGTTTAAGGAGCTGGGAAAAGATGGAATGTGTCTGTATAAAATGGAAGATGACAATTATCAATCAGTGTTTGTGAGAAAGAAAGACGCTATACTCACATTCTATCCTGACTTAACACCAAAATGTAATGATAAGAGTATTAATTGTAGCTGTAGCAAGTCTTGATTGGCTGAAAAAAAGTAAACATTTTATGTGTGTTATGCTAATTTAGTTATATTAAGGGCAATTTGTAGAGCTACATGAAACTTATAGTAAAAAAATGTTTGTCTGTTTTATTTCTGTTGCTGCTTGTAGCGCCTCTTTTATATGGACAACAATCTTGTTTAAGTGATATTGAGAACGATTTTCAAGATTTGAAAACATCATTAAAAAATCCAATATTTTTAGATCCTGCACCGAGTTTAAATTATGATGATAGAGAAGGCAAAAAAGTGTTGATGGTGGTGGTGCACCATACCGAATCACCAACATTAAAAAGTACAAAATACGCATTAAATTCTTCAGGGATATCAGTACAGCTTATTGTTGATAGAGATGGTAGCATTACTCTGATGGTTCCACTTGAAAAACGAGCATGGCATGCTGGTATAAGTTATGCGAAAGTTCAAGTAGATAATGTGGTTGAAGAGCTACGAAAACTGAATGATTATTCTATAGGTATAGAGATTGTAAACACAGGGCTTGAGCCTTTTCCAGAAGAGCAAATGAAATCTGTCAAAGATCTGATTTTGTACCTCATGAAGCGCTTTAAGATTAGAAAAGATATGATATTTAGTCACGCTGAGATAGGCACTATAGTGTACAACTCAGCAATTGAAGGTTACGCAATGCGTAAGCCTGATCCACATAAGTTATTTGATTGGGAGTTATTAGAGAAAAGTGGTATTGGATTGCATATAGGTGATAGAATCAGTCCTCAAGACGCAGAACAAAAAGTAAATGAGGTTTTGTATAAGGTAGGTGATAAGAGTGAAAATATTTTGAAATTAAAAAAAAGGTTAAACGGTTTTTTTTATAAAATACTGCCTTGGAATGATAGGGAAGGTAATATGATTTTTCCTGACAATAATGCTAATTACTCAAATGAGTTTGATGAAAATTTTGCGTGGGTTATCAATCAGTTTTCAATGCACCACTTGCCGAAAGAGATTAGAAAAGACTTGCCTCTAAAATTAGAACAAGAAGATATTTTGCCTGAATTTTTAGTTAAGTATAGAAATCTTATTTTTAGTGAATTCTTATCTTTAAGTGATAAAACTCAATTAAGCTTAAAGCCACCATTTTTGAATGAAGAGGATTATAAGCATTTATTATCTTCTCTTGCAGAATATGAAAATAATATTTCTTCTGATGCATTTGCTATGCTCATGTACAAGATTAAGCTATATTATGACTCTTATCTAAGATACAATATAAGATCTTCACTTTATATTCCATTTAGACTTAATTCATTTGAAAAGCTAGATATTTTAAAGAATGAAATATTATCTTTTAAGTCTATAAGCCCTGAAAAGGCTATAGAAGTCTCGAATTTGATTAATGAGTTTAGGTCGAAAATTTTATCTGATTTCCAAAATTTTGAAAAGCAATGGTTTCAAGAATTTAAGGACACTTGGAAACAAAAATTTATACCGAATATGGAAAGGCAAATGTCTTGGACTGCGCTACATGAAACTGTGTTGGAATATTTAGAAAAGGCGAAGAAAGAAGTCTAATGAGTATTACAATGACCAGATGCATGGGCAGAGAAAAATAAAGGCACATGCATCTGGAAGTATACAAAAATTTCTAAATGAGATTAATATAGTATTGGGATGACAGAGTTTAAAAAATAAGTTACTTTTTTTATTTTTGGTAAAAAGTAGTCTATGGGTATTAAAATTGCACCTTCTATACTTTCAGCAGACTTTGCAAAATTAGGGGAGGAAGTAAAAAGAATTAGCGACTTGAATGTAGATTATATACACATAGACGTTATGGATGGAAATTTTGTTCCAAATATTACAATAGGTCCGAATGTTATCTATGCGATACGTAAATATAGCAACCTTCCTTTTGATGTGCACTTAATGATTAAATCTCCTGGTGACCATATTGAAAGTTTTATAAATGCTGGTGCTGATATTATCACTATACATGCAGAAGCAGAGATACATCTTGAGAGGCTAGTAAGAAAGATAAAATCATATAAAAACAATACAAAAAAAATAATACAAGTTGGAGCTTCAATTGTTCCTTCAACTTCTCCAAGCGTGCTTGAGTATATAATAGATGAGCTAGATATTGTGCTAATTATGACAGTCAATCCTGGATTTGGAGGACAGGAGTTTATTCATTCGCAGTTGAGTAAGATATCTACTGTGAGGAAAATGATACAGGACCGTAATCTTAAAACACAAGTTTCAGTAGATGGTGGAGTTAACTTTTCTAACGCAGCTGATATAATAAAAGCAGGTGCAAATATATTAGTTGCTGGATCAGCAATATTTAAAGCTGAAGACATGAAAAAGGCTGTAAACGATCTTAAAAATCTTTCGTTATAACCCTACAGATAACACAAACCATTTTTGTTATCTTGTCAGTTTTAAAAATTCCTATTATCCCAGTGTTTCGACACTGAGATAATAGAAAGTAAGTTCAACCTCAATAGAAACCTGATGACGAGTCATTATTACCAAATTTTGGTCTGCTTCTATTACTAAAACCAGAACGAGGACGAGTAGGTCTATTACTATGATAATTATCTTCAGGTTTTTTATTAAACGAGTTGTTATAATAATTATCCCTATTATTTAAACCATCTCTCCTTTCTTCATTGTAAAGCTTACCTTCAAAAAATTCACCTGTTTCTTGATCAACACGACGTCTTGATAATTTTGGACATCCACCTTTTTCAAAGTCAATTATCAAAGCTTTGAAGGTATCACCCTGTTTAAGTATATCCTCAATGGACTCTACATGTTGATTAGCTACCTCGCTTATATGCATTTTTCCTTTTCTTCCATTAAGAAGTTCTAGCTCTACAATAGACTTCTCTATCTTTACAACTTTAGCATCAATTATAGAACCTTGTTCTAGCTCTGTTATTGAATCAATCATCATATTCTTTGCAGCTTCAGCTTCAGTACTACTAATGGCAAAAACAGAAACTTTACCGTCATCCCCTATTTCAATTTTTGCATTACTTCTTTCACATACACTGCGTATATTTTTTCCTTTAGTACCAATAGCTGCAGAAATTTTATCTTTATCTATATAAAACGATAACACTCTTGGTACATGATCTTTTATATCCTTACGATGTTCTGAAATTACTGCATTCATTTTTTCTAAGATATGTAATCTTCCGACTTTTGCTTGTTCTAAAGATTTTTCAACAATTTCAAAGCTTATACCAGGAATTTTCATATCCATCTGCAGTGCTGTAATCCCTTCGCTAGTTCCTGCTACTTTGAAGTCCATATCACCAAGATAGTCTTCATCGCCCAGTATATCAGAAAGTATTATATGCTCATTTTTGTCTTTGATGAGACCCATAGCAATTCCTGCAACGGGAGCCTTTATTGGCACACCTGTATCCATTAATGCAATGGAAGTTCCACAAACTGTTGCCATAGAAGAAGAACCATCAGATTCCATAATCTCAGATACTACCCTTATTGTATAAGGAAATTCAGATTTATCAGGTAAAACAGGATGAATTGCTTTCCAAGCAAGTTTACCATGACCAATTTCTCTCCTTCCTGGTGCGCGTATAGCAGAAGCCTCTCCAACAGCAAATGGAGGAAAATTATAATGCAACATAAAATGTTCACGTCTATCCCCTTCAATGTCATCCACAATTTGCTCATCTTGTGTAGTACCAAGAGCAGTAACAACTAGTGCCTGAGTGCTACCCCTTGTAAATAGCGCAGAACCGTGAGTCTTGGGTAGAATGTCAGCCTCAATTTCTATCTGGCGTATTTCATCATACTTACGGCTGTCTATTCTCACACTTTTCCTTCTAATCATTTCACGCACTAAAGATCTTTCAAAGCTTTTTACTGCATAAGTAATTAACTTTTCGTCTTTTCCAGCCTCTTTAAGAGTATTCAATATATTATTCCTGACTACTTCTAGAGCTTGGACTCGCTCTTGTTTTACTGTTTTTGAATATGCTTCTTCAAAGTCTTTTCGATATTTTTCAAGTTCTTGAGTTATATCTGATATATCAACAGGAGCAAAGCTTTCAGGTTTATTGCCAACTGTATCAGCAAATTCTTTTATGAGCTTAATAACAGGTTGAAGGTGTTCATGACCAAATTTTATTGCGTTTAAAACATTTTCTTCAGAGAGCTCTTTGACTTCCGATTCGACCATTAAGATCGAATTTTCATCACCAGACAAAAACAGATCCAAGTTGCTCGCTTTCATCTCTTGAACGGAAGGATTGAGTATATAATTGTTATTTTCATCACAACCGACCATGACTCCAGCTATAGTAAAGTGGAAAGGAACACCAGAAATTGCAAGAGCTGCGACGGTACCTATCAATGCTGGTACTTCAGGAGAATTGACCGTATCGTAAGTTAACAGATTACATACTACACTAATTTCATCATGAAAACCTTCAGGAAATAACGGCCTTATACTTCTATCTATTACTCTTGAAATTAAAGTTTCTCTATCAGATGGTTTTCCTTCTCTTTTAAAAAAACCACCAGGAATCTTACCCATGGCATAACTTTTTGCAATAAACTGCACATTTAAAGGGAGAAAATCAACACTTTCTTCCTTCTTTTTTCGTACAACAGTGACTAAGATAGAAGTATCTCCATAATTTACAACTACTGAACCATCAGCTTGACGTGCTATTTTCCCAGTTTCTAAAGATAAGGTACGCCCCTCCCAATCTATAGATTTTTTTATAATTTCAAACATACAAAATTCCTCGATTATTTTCTAATGCCTAACTTCTCTATTAACTCTTGATAGGCTTCATTACCAAATTTACGTTTTATATAATTTAAGTGCTTGCGCCTTCTACCTATCAATATAAGTAAACCGCGCTTAGAATTATGGTCATGCTTATGCGCTTTAAAATGCTCAGTTAAATTACTGATCCTCTCGGTTAAAATTGCACACTGTACAAAAGATGAACCTGTATCATCTTCTTTAATTGCATATGTACTAATCAAACTTTTTTTCTTTTGGGATGTTATTGACATCTAAACCTCATTTCAAAATATTAAAAACACGAATAGGCTTCACATAACCATGAGTAAAACTGCAAATTGCAATAGGTACATTACCCACTATCGTACAAAAAATATCATAATTCTTTAAATTACGCAAGTTATTTAATATAATTTCTTGACCTTTTCTGATTTTCTCCGCTTCCTCTAAGGAAATTTCAACTTTGAACATCGATTTTAAAGCCGATTCAATGGGAATGATGAAGCCTTTTGTATTACCTCCATCATCTTCTGTCATCCCACCCTCCGATGTCATCCCAGTGTCAAGCACTGGGATCAAGCCTATTTCATCACGAACATTGTTTTTGACATATGCTCCTAGAATCTTTTGTCCATTACATGATTTGTAAGTATTTGTATCCAGTGTCAAGCACTGGGGAGAGTAAGTTGTTGTGTTTTTTTTAGTAAGTTGCTCAATTGTCACTGATTCATCTTCCTTAAAATCACCTACCATCGTTCTTCTTAATTGTGTAATATGTCCAAAACAATTTAATTCAATTCCAAGATCTCTTGCAATTGATCTTACATATACGCCGCTACCGCAGATCATAGAAAAATCGGCAATATTATTTATGGTGTCCAAAAATATCATCTTTAGTTCATGTATTTTGACTTGTCGAGGTTTTATATTTACCTTTTGCCCACTTCTTGCTAATTTATATGCTCTTGCTCCCTTGATTTTCACTGCTGAAAATTGAGGAGGAGTTTGTGTTATCTCACCAATAAAATCCTTAATCGCACAGTTTATTTGGTTATATTCGGGTTTTATATCGCTAGTTCTAATGATATCACCACCCAAATCATCCGTAGTTGTTTGTTTTCCCCATTTTATTGTGAAATTGTATGCCTTTAAGTCACAAGATAAATACGGTATAGTTTTTGTTGCTTCACCAAGAGCGATCGGTAATATACCTGAAGCCAAAGGATCAAGTGTTCCCAAATGTCCGGCTTTTTTTATTCCAAAAATCCTTTTAATTTGAGTTACAGCTTGTGCAGAACTCATTCCTGTTGGTTTATCAAGATTCAGCCAGCCATTTACCATGTATCAATCTTACATAATTAGTAACAATTTAGAAAGTAGATAAAATATTAAGTTGTTAATAAAAATGCTTGACTAGTGTGCATTGTTAATATACAATTAACTTTTTATTAACCTTAATTAAGGAGGAAGTAATTATGACTACTATATGGAAATTGAAAAATATAGCACCCATAACAAAAATGAGTATTGAAAGTACAGTTGCAACTGCATCTTTAGCAGCAGCAATAACAACATTATTGATTGCTACTAAAGTAATTGCTGGACCTGCGTCTTTAGCACTTATTGCTAGCCCTGCTGGAATTGCAGTTCTGTTTATTGTCGCTGTATATTTTGCCGCAGCAGCTTATGCTTCATATCAGCAAATGCATAAGAATGAAGAAATAGGAGTGAATGGTAAAGATATAGATTTCTTTGTTCTTCTTGGTGATATGGTAAAGAGTGGTACGATTGTTGAAGAAACAGTTAGAAAAGACGGCGATAAAAATGTTCAGCAATTATTCCTGACACTTCCAATTGCTGATTACAAAGAACTAGCAAAAAATAATGAACCAGTTCACATATTATTAGCAGATGGGAAAGTTGTTGAGCTTGCACACGTAGCTCCCGAAAATAATGCTACTGAATATAAGGTGCAAATAACTAAAGTTGCTGAAAAAACAACTGTTGCTGAAATGAAAGAAAAGTTAGCTATGGCTCCTGATTCTAAGTCATTAACAGTTGCGGTAGGTGATAAAGATCTTGAAGCTTTAAAGAATGAAGTTCAAGCTAAATTAGGAGAGGTTGCAGTAAATGCAGCTCTATCAAAAATTGCTCAGAAGTAAGCAGTTTTAAATCGAGAAAAAAAGAGGTAGAGTTATCTCTACTTCTTTTCTCTATCATTTAGGTACGTAAGATCTATCCCACACCTCAACTACATCCTCACTGAACTCTATTATCTTTACTTTTTTGAATTTATGGCAGTTGTTTATGGATTGAATCCCTAGATCTCCTATAAAAGGAGTGGCATCATTGCCTAGAATTTTACCACTGCGACAGATTATTAATCTATCAATCAAATTATGCTTTAATAGCTCTGTAATTAATATTCCTCCACCTTCAACTAATAACCTTGTTATGCCAATTTCTGAAACAAGTTTTGATGCCATGTCTTTTAGGCAGACTTTATCGATAATGTCAGGCTCCGATGTCATTCCAGCGCGTGACCAGTTTTCATTATGCAATTGCTTGAAGTTTTCTGGATCCCAGTGTCTGGGCACTGGGATGACAGGAGAAGGTATTGGAATGACAGGAGAGTGTGTTGGGGTAACATCTGGAATAACAGGAGGTTTGTGATTTGAATTGACTATCAAATAATTAATGTTTTTTATTTTTTTCTCTATTTCTCTGTTTGTAATCACCCAAGTTGTTATTTTGTCTGCAGTTTTTGCAATATTATGCTCTTCCTTCAATTTCCCTTGGCTATCGATAATTAGCCTTATTGGCGACCTGTCTTCGAGTCCTGGTAATCTGCAAGTTAAGAGAGGATCGTCATTGATAAGGGTACTACTGCCAATCATAATTGCATCATATTTTGCTCTGAGCTCATGTACCCAATTTCTCGTATCTTCACTTGTTATCCATTTGCTATCACCTGTAAATGTTGCGATTTTTCCGTCAAGAGTTGTTGCGATTTTGCAAGCTATGAATGGTCTATGAAATTCTTTAGTGGTGAAAAAACCGACATTCAATACTTCTGCCTCTTTTTGCATAATACCTTGCTCAACTTCAATTCCTGCTTCTTTCAGAGCTTTAATTCCTCCACCTGAAACTCTACTATCTGGATCAATTGCTGCAATTACTACTCTTTTTATTCCTGATTTTATGATTTCTGCAGTGCAAGGTTCTGTAACTCCAAAGTGGCAGCATGGTTCAAGAGTGACGTACATAGTTGCACCATGAGTTAAATCTTTAGCATTTTGCAAAGCAACTACTTCTGCATGTGGACGTCCACCGATTCCTGTGTAGCCTTCACCGATCACCATACCGTTTTTTACAATGATACATCCAACAGCGGGATTTGGTGCAACACTTCCAAGACTTTTTTCTGCAAGTTTTAATGCGATCGACATGAAATAATCATCAGTCATTAGAAAGAAGTCATTTCGTATGAGGTATCAAAAATTCTTCTGTGCTCGTGTATGGCAAATCTATCTGTCATACCTGAGATATAATCACATATTATTACTGAACGCTGAGATTCACAAGCAAGTTTGTTCCACTCTATAGGTAATAACCCTGGGTTTTCATAAAAGCATTGAAAAAGCTCCTGTACTATACGTTTTGCTTTGTTCATTGTTCTGGTCAGTTTATAACTTCTGTATATTTTTTCCATGTTGAATTTTTTCATCTCTTTTGTGGCATTTGCAACTTCTGGTGAAAATGTGACTAGCATATTATTTAAGCTCCTTACATCTTCTACGCTTTTTATTTTGTAGTCTTTAATATTTCTTTCAGTCTGAAAAACGACATCATTTATCATAATTCCTATAGTTCTACTCAGTGATTCATGTATGAGTTTGCTTTGAGCCAATTCTGAATGTTCGCTTTTTACTTCTTTGAACATTTTGCCAATTAAAGGAACATCGAGCAAATCTTCGGTTATTACTAAATTTGCCCTGAGTGCATCATCAAGATCATGAACACTATAAGCGATGTCATCAGCAATCGAAGCAACTTGTGCTTCAATGCTTGAAAATTCTTCAAGTTTTAGATCATATTTTTCATTATATTTTAATAGCAGCTGATTATTTGTAGAAGACTCCGCGTTTTGACCAAGCAAGGGACCGTTATGCTTTGCAACACCTTCAATCACTTCCCAACTTAGATTCATGCCATTAAAGTCAGCATGTTTTTGTTCAAGATAAGTTAAAATCCTTATAGCTTGAACATTATGATCAAACTCATACTTCTCCTTATCAACTTGAACTAGAGCATTCTCACCTGTGTGACCAAATGGAGGATGACCAAGGTCATGTGCAAGCGCTATGCATTCGGTGATGTCCTCATCTAATCTGAGCCTGCGTGCGATGGATCTTGCAATTTGTGCAACTTCAAGGCTATGAGTTAGCCGAGTACGATAGTAATCATGCTCATAATTGATAAAAACTTGTGTTTTGTATCCTAGTTTCCTAAACGCATTAGAGTGAATAATGCGGTCCCTATCACGCTGAAAACAGCTGCGATTTTTGTCTTCTGGCTCTTTGAAATTTCTTCCTTTTGTTTTATTTGGAAAGCACGCGTAACTTAATAGAAAATTATTGTTTGACATGTAAAATTTCTACTATAATAGGTTATCAATAATGAACGGTGGTTGTTATGTCAACAGATTACAATATTAGCTTAACTGACAATGCATTAAGGAAAATCCACTCCCTTGTAGAACAGGAAGGAGATGAGAGTTCTGTTTTGCGGGTTGCAGTTTCAGGTGGTGGATGCTCTGGCTTCAAGTATAATTTTCTTATGGATCAAATAAATAAGAAGATGTCTTTGGGTGACGATTTTGACGATGATGAAGACGACGATTTTGACGATGACGAAGATAGCGAGGATTATAGAAGCCACTCCAGTTTTAGTGAAAAAGGTAAAGATATAGTAATTAATGATGAGAATGGAAACCCTGTGTTAATGGTTGATAATTGTTCAGCGAAATTTTTAAATAATTCAACTATAGATTATACTGAAGATCTAAGTGGTTCTGGTTTTCAAATCAAGAATGCTCTCGCTAAGTCTCGATGTGGGTGTGGTAACAGTTTCTCGGTCTAATTCTCCCTCCTGGATCTTTTTATAATATGGACAGTGATGTAGCACTAGAGCTAGCTTCTGTGAGTAAGAGCTTCAAAAAAAGTCCTGCTATTGTAGAAGATATCAATCTGAGTCTTACAAGAGGGCAAGTAGTTGCATTGATCGGCAGTTCAGGATCAGGAAAAACAACTATATTGCAAATTGCAGGCCTATTGGATAAGCCAACTTTAGGTGTAGTGACAGTAGATGGAGTAAATTGCACGCAAGCCAGCAATAAATATAAAACTCATGTAAGAAGAAATTTTCTTAGCTTTGTTTATCAATTTCACTATTTATTACAAGAGTTATCAGTGTTGGAAAACGTTATGCTTCCTCAGCTTATTGCAAGAAGAAGCAAAGCTGAAGCAAAAAAAAAATCGCAAGCAATATTAGAAAAATTTGGTCTGGAAAATAAAGCAAGTAGTATGGTATCTGAAATTTCTGGTGGAGAAAGGCAGAGGGTTGCAATTGCAAGAAGCATTGTAAACTCTCCAAAGCTTTTACTTGCAGATGAGCCAACGGGAAATTTAGACCCAACAAATTCTTTGAATGTATTTTTGCTGTTACATTCATATGTAAAGGAAAATAACAGCTCTATGCTTATAGTAACACACAACTATATCCTTGCAGAAAAAGCAGATCACATTTTTCAGTTAAAAAACCGATCATTAGTAAAGCTGTAAATGGAAGAAACAAGTACAATACAAAGCTACCTATAACTTGTACTTATTTAACCAATGGTCATTAACGGAGTATAATTCGCATGAAATGCTTTCATTATTTTTTATACACGGACTCTTTAACTTACGCTGTTTACTTAGAAAGCATCCTGACAGCATAAACATTGCTAAAACGAGAAATAATAATTGCCTAAACATAACAAGACTTTTTTTATTTATATTAATACGTTCATTTCTCTCATTTGTAAAGTTAGGCATATTCTTTTACCCTTATCTCTTTTTTAACTTTTTTGGAGGAAGTGACTGCACTGTTTAAGCGTAGTTTTATATAATTATCTATAATTTGAGCTACTTCCTCTTCTTTATCCCTTAAAAAGTGGTTAGTATCGTCTACTATATGGTATTCCATATGGTTATTTTTTACCGAATTTATTAACCTTTGTGCTAATTCTGTTACATCGCTTTCTTCTGAAATTGTATCATTATTACTTTGTATTATAAGTCCAGGAACTGGGCAAGGAGAGAGAAAAGAGAAATCGTACTTAGTTGCTGGAAGAGAAAGGGCAACAAAACTTACTATCTCTGGACGGCGCATTGTCAACTGCATAGCTACCCATGCTCCAAAAGAAAAACCGACTATCCAAATTGGAACGTTGTTAGAGTTATGCTCCTGAAGCCAATCAATAGCTACTGCAGCATCAGTTAATTCTCCTATACCCTTATCAAAAGTTCCGGTAGATTTTCCGACACCACGAAAATTAATTGTCAATGCAGAAAAGTTATTATCGATAAAAGATTCATATATAGTATGTATAATCTTACTATCCATACTACCACCATATTGAGGGTGATGATGTAAAATTAGCACAACTGGTGCATTGGTATCTTTGCTTTGATGATATCTACCTTCTATCTTTTTTGTTGCATTATTTAAAAAGACTTCTACCATGATTGCTCCTAATAAAAACCTGTTTTGACAGGGCTTGATAATGTAAATTATTTATTAATTATGTATTAATTTCACTGTTTTTGCAATAAATTTTTTATCGTGTTAAAGTTAACATACATAATTGGTTAATGGTAAGTGACAAATAAGCCTGTGAGTTTATTCTCTCTGGAAGAAAGTAGTTGCGTGTATGCTGATTATAATGCAACTACTCCAGTGAGTAAAAATGTAAAAAAAAGTATACTTGAGATTTTGTCAAAACAAACACTAAATCCATCATCGCTGCATAAAAGAGGACAAGAAGCGAGGAAGATTCTTAAAGAGGTAAGAGATAACGTACGTGATGCTCTTGACGTTCCAAATGATAAAGAAATAGTTTTTACGTCTGGTGCAACTGAAGCAAACAACCTCGTCATGAGAGGAATGAAAGGCTATCTGCATGTAATTTCAGCTACAGAGCATCCTTCAATTCTTAATTCTGCATATAATCCACATATAATACCCGTTAATCAAGAGGGTATTGTTGACTTTTTAGAGCTAGAAAAAATTCTAAGCGAACTTGAAGGGAATAAAGTAATAATTTCAGTGATGATGGCTAATAACGAAACTGGAGTTATCCAGCCTGTTAAGGAAATAGCTAAAATGGCACATAAATTCGGGGCAATCTGTCACACTGACGCTGCTCAAAGTGTTGGGAAAATCGAATTAAATATGAAAGATTTAGAAGTGGATTTACTTACTTTATCTGCTCACAAATTTGGTGGTATAGCAGGTAGTGGAGTTTTAATATTTGACAAAAAGCTTGTAATAGAACCTACTATAATAGGTGGTGGGCAAGAAAGAGGATTGCGTGGTGGTACAGAAAACATTGTTGCAATTGCAGGTCTTTCTGCTGCATTGCAAAACATTCCAGATCTTCTATCAAAAATGAATGAAGTGGAGAAGCTGCGTGATCAATTGGAGTGTGAATTATTAAGTCTTGTCAGTGATATCAAGATCTTTGGCAGAAATTCTGAAAGATTGCCAAATACAAGTTTTATTTATATGCCGAGGGTAAAGAATGATCTGCAGCTCATGCATTTTGACTTAAATAATATTGCAGTCAGCAATGGTTCTGCATGCTCTTCTGGAAAAGTTGGGCCTTCTCATGTTTTGCTTGCAATGGGAGCAACAAAAGAGCAAGCAGAATGTTCAATTAGAATCAGTATAGGTCCGGAGGTTAAACCGCGAGACATAGAAAAAATAGTGGATTGTTGGTATAGTATCTATAAGAAGAATGCTTTAGTAAATGCAAAAACTACTTTCACCATTCCCCTTAAATCATGATAGAGGGAATGGTGAAAGTAATTTCTATTGCCAGAGGTTGTTATAATAGTTAAATGCTGCTGAAAACCGATTTGCTTATAGTTATGGAAGAAATTCTCTAATTGCATACCACACCATTCAATTGTAGTATGTCATTTTATACTTGATAAAAACGCTGTATTGTATTATAATATATCATCAAGAGATAATAAGGAGTTACATATGTCTTATATGAAAAACGAACAGGATATTCGCTCTCAGGGCGTTTATTATAGTGCTGGACTCAGGAGTTACCTAACTAAAGTATACAATTATATGGCTTTAGCTTTAGGTGTTACAGGGCTTGTTGCGTTTTTAACAGTGTTTTCTGGTCTTTTCCAGGTGATTTATTCCAATCCTGTTCTATCGCTTGTGGTAATGCTATCTCCAGTTGCATTGGTGTTTTATATGTCTTTTAGGCTTCAACACCTAAGTGCTCAGTCAACACTTACTGTATTTTTTCTATTCTCAGTTTTAATGGGAATTTCTTTATCTCATATTTTTATAATTTATACTGCAGAAAATATAGCGAGAGCATTTTTCATTACATCGATCATGTTTGGTTCTATGGCTTTATATGGTAATACTACAAAAAAAGATCTTACCAGCATGGGTTCTTTTTTGATTATGGGAATCTGGGGGTTAATCATTGCATCTATAGTTAATCTGTTTCTTGGAAGCAGTCCTCTCTATTTTGCAATATCGTTTGTATCAGTGATAGTGTTTACTTTAATGACCGCATACGATGCTCAGAGAATCAAAGATGTTTATTATAGATATAATGATGGCTCAGAAGTTGCAACTACTAAGCTGGCAATACTTGGTGCAACTAATCTTTACTTTGACTTCATCAATATATTCCTCAATTTACTCAGGTTACTTAACTTGTTCAACAATAAGGATTAGATGATTTCCTTTTTAAGGGGAAACAATAAAAGTTCTATAGTTTTCCTCCTAATATCTTTAGTGGTATTGATGCTGTGTCTTGCATATGCTTCAGTACCGTTGTATAGCATCTTTTGTAAAGCTACTGGATATGGTGGCACAACGAGAAAAGTAACTAATGCAACAATAAATGCAACTGACCAAAAAATCAGGGTTCACCTTAATGCTGATATAATATCAGGTCTGCCTTGGGAATTTAAATCAGAAACTAACTACATCGATACAAATATAGGGCAACAAAGTTTAGTATTTTATTATGCAAAAAATTTATCTGATCAGCCTTCTTTTGGAATGGCAGTGTATAATGTCACACCTTTTAAAGCAGGTAAATATTTCAATAAAGTTGCATGCTTTTGTTTTGAAGAGCAAATGCTGCTACCAAAACAAAAAGCGGCTATGCCCGTATCCTTTTACGTAGACCCTGAAATAATGCGTGACAATAGTACAAAAGATTTAAGTGAAATAACACTATCATATACGTTTTTTAAGCTTAAATAACAAACCTTTTCCTATTGTAATCCGAACAAGGTTGTACGATACATCTATTGAATTGAGCAGGAGCTCTTATTTGCTTTTTGCACACTGACTACTTGTGTTTCAGTGTTCGTTGTTGCTAATTCCCATCCTTCATTATTTGCTTCACAAGCATTCCAACATTGAGCCAACTCCTTATTATTTTTTACAGAATCTGGTATTTCTATGTTGGGATTTTTTTCTAATGTATGCTTAATTAGAATCTCACAGCAATTTTTGCGTTCAATTGACTTATCCTTACAATATAATTCAGCAACACACTCTAAAGCAGTGTTTCCATTGTAGTTTTCATCTGGGCTATCATTCACTCCCGCTTTTATGAGAGCCTTTAATATGTCCGGAGAATGGGTCAAAACACAGGCATGTAAATATCCTTTTTCATTTTGCACATTAGCTCCTGCTTTTATTAAAACTTGCGCTAAATTTGTTAAAGTGTATAATTTATAATTAATGGCAATAGAAAAAAGACTATCTATTGGAAAGCCATCATAATCTTTCAAGTCAAATTGGTGATTAATATCAAATCCTTTTTTTTCCCAAGAAGTATATAAATATTTACAATAATCTCTTTTTTTATCTGATTTTTGTATTCTATATTCTAACCTTTCTTTTATTTTTTTTATTACATTGTTAACATCCAAATCATTATCTTCATCCACTTTGCACAACACATTGAATAAAACACCATAAAGCCAAATTTCTCTGTTCATGATAATTTGTGCCTCAAAACTATTAACAATACGCTTATGTAGTGTATAAACTCTAAATAACATTTTGCAAAATATTAATTGCTAGATAACATAATTAAAGTTTTTGTCTTACATTTATCATGGTTAGAGCTATACAAATTAAAAAAACTGGGGGGCCAGAAGTATTAGAATTTGTAGATAAGAGCATAGGTGAGCCAAAAGATGAGGAAGTCTTAATACGTCATACAACTATCGGCTTAAATCGTTATGATTTAGAACATAGAAAAGGTATACGCAAAATTAAAGATCTGCCATCAGTACTTGGAGTAGAGGCAGTAGGAGTTGTTGAAAAGCTTGGTAAAAAAATTAGTGATGGACTTAAGGTTGGAGATAGAGTTGGATATTGCACAGCTCTTCCAGGGGCATATTGTGAAAAGCGCATTGTACACCAGAAATATTTGATAAAAATTCCGAATGATATACCTGATGAAGTTGCTGCTGCAGTATTGTTTAAAGGTATGACAGCTCACTATTTAGTTAATCAATCTTATAGAATCAGGCCTGGTGCTTTTGTACTAGTTCATGGAGCTAATGGTGGTTTGGGGCAAATAATATGCCAATGGGCAAAGGATAAAAAAGGTGTAGTGATAGGTTCTATAAGCTCTGACGAAAAAATGAAGATAGCTTTACAAAGTGGCTGCACATACGCAATAAACTACAATGATAAAGACTTCGTTTCTAAAATCATGGAGATTACGAAAAATAGAGGAGTAGGTGCGGTGTATGACCCTATAGGTTACGCTACAAGCAAGCTCTCTTTTGAATCTTTAGGTAAGTTTGGCATATATGTTTCCTATGGGCAGATATCAGGTAATGCTCCTATTAATTTCTCTTTACTTAGTTCGCGTTCGTTATTTGCAGCTGGAACTTCGATATATCACTACAAGCACAATAGACTTACGTTAGTGCTTACTGCAATGGAAATTTTTGAAATGATAAGAAAAAAACTTTTAATTGTACGAATTAATAAAAAATATAAATTTGATGAAATAATAGAGGCTCATCGTGACATGGAAAATAGAAAAGTAAGTGGGCTAAATATTATCAAAGTTTCTTAAATAACTTAGTAGCCTAAAATAATTATTCATTAAGTCATATCAACAAGAATTTCACATGGTTAGTTTTCTTATAACAAGTTAGTTTATTTGATGCAGGTGTAGAAGTTGATGATGTGTGTTCCTAGCTTTAGCTATTAGTCAATTCTTTCCATCCAAGAATCATTTTATTAGCTTGCCTCAATGTTTCAATAGAAGGCAAGTCTTCTGTGCTTAGTGGTAGACGAACAGTTTTGTGTTCTATAAGCCCAATGTCATGCAAGAGTGCTTTAGTAGGTATTGGATTGCTGGCAGTAAATAGAGTTTTGCAAGCTTGTTGCCAACTGTCTGCCTGAGGGTTCTCGCCACTCATGCATTGCTTAACATATTCATGTACTACACGTGGCCAAACATTGGCAGCAACAGAAACCAGACCAGCCGCACCCTTAGCAGCCATATCGGGTATCATATTATCATCTCCGCAAAAGACCTCAATATTTGGTGCAACTTTCTTATACTGAGTTAAAGTATCAACGGTGCCACTTGAATCTTTGATAGCCCAAGATTTTTCGTGGCTGGATAAGTTGCGTACAGTTTCAGCGTGAAGACTCACTCCTGCTCTTGATGGAATATTGTAAAGCATGGCTGGCACATGTGCTTTTTCAAGCAGCTTTTCAAACCATAAAGTTTGCCCCATGATTCCAGGCTTTGTATAAATTGGAGTTATCATTAGATAACCGTGAATAGGCATACCCTTGCAAAAATCAAGCCATTCAAGAGTCTGATATAGATTCACTCCTGGTACACCAATTATAATTTTCGTATTTAATTTTAGCTCACACACAAATTCAACTAATGTGCGCTTTTCAGAATCAGTAAGTGATAAGCTTTCACCTGTGCTACCTAGCAACACTACACCATTTTCAGCTTCAGCTTGCATTGTTAGTAAACGCTGCAAGCTTTGGTAATCTATACTATCTCCACTGCAATTAAAGGGAGTAACACAAGCAGTCCATAAAAATGTAGATTTCAATTGAAGTTATTAAAATGGTATTTCATCATCGATTAGTTCGTCTTTTATATCGTTGTCAAAACTTCCGTGTTTATCTTTTTGTTCTGTTTCATTTTGTTTGTATTCACTTGGCTTGTAATCAGAGTTTGACATACTGTTTCGTGAATCTAAAAGGGTAAGGGCACTATTAAAGTTATATAGCACCACCTCTGTCGTATACCTTTCACTACCATTTTGGTCAGTCCATTTTCTAGTTCTCAGAGAACCTTCAACGTAAACTTTACTACCTTTCCGTGCAAAGTCTTTAACAATTTTTACTAGTCCTTCACTAAAAATTACAATATTATGCCATTCTGTCTTTTCAGAGCGCGTACCAGAAAATTTGTCAGTCCAACTTTCAGATGTGGCTATCGAAAAACTTGCCATCTCTTTTCCATTTTGTGTAGTCCTAATTTCAGGATCTTTTCCTAAATTACCAACTAATATGACTTTATTTATAGTACCACTAGACATAATTATGCTTTAAAATAAATCTCTTTATTATCTTATGTGAGAGTATTATTGTCAAATTTAATTAAAAACGCGCTTGGAGGGATTCGAACCCACGACCTTTGCCTCCGGAGGGCAACGCTCTATCCAACTGAGCTACAAGCGCAGATGTATTAGATTATTTAATAGATAAACTATCTAAATCAAATTTTTGTTCTGGATAAAGCGTAAACATAATACCTCCATGTCCAAAATGTACATTTTTAGAATTGCTTATCCGTTCTTTTGTTATCTTTTGGTTTACAGCCCATGAAAAAGTTACATAATTTTCAGTTACTGAGTGCACTTTTAAATCCTTAGTATTTATAAACAACTTTCCATTTACCCATATTTTCCATGTATCGGGGGAAAAGTATAAAATTGAATCTAAACTGACTACTTTACAATTGAAATTTTCTTCCTCTGTAACTCCTGAAGACTGTAAGTTAAACTTTTCCATCTCACTAACTATTCTATTAACCTGCTCTTCATCAAAAAAAATGCTTTTTATGCTACCATATTGCGATAAAGTACTCTCTGCTGCCTCTTTTATTATATCGTCTCGATCTATATAATAATTGTTGATAAAAAAACACTCCTTCGCACGCAAATTTGCTATATCAATGAAGTCATTTATTTCTTGATTTCCAACTTTTAAAATACTTTTTAAGTACTTCTTTTCTATAATCATTCCATCATTAGAATGATGACAGACCATTTCATCATTGCCTTGTCTTTCTATATATACACATAAATTTTCACTATTTAACCCTAATATTTTATGCTCAATAAAATCTTCATTACTAATATGCTGTTGGCAAGAATATTTTTTACAAATCCCTATATTTTCTACAAGATCTTCGCAATTGCAATATGCACTAACATTAAAAAACAGCAGCGTAAAAATAAAAAACAACTTTATATTCATCTACTTAATATGGTATACCAATCAAAAACTATACTAGCTCTCACTATCTCTATCATATTACCACTTAAAATCTGGTTTATAACTTTAGCATCTATATTTCTCTGCTTATTCAAGGTAAGAGATCTGATCATAACATAACCAGGAAGATTTGGAATAGACTGTAGAAATAAAAAAATATGCTTATCGCTAATTGAGCTTAAACTTAGAACCACTTCACTTCTTATTACTTTTGTATGTTCACTTTTATTGTGGAGTTCAGCTTCTTCAGGTATAGAAATTGATATTTCAGGTTCTAACATGTAGTGTTTTTTATATAGCTTGTTAAGCTCAAAATTTAAATTTGTAATGTATCTGCTACTATGTAAGTTTGAAGAAGAAATTCTTTTCCATAAATCTAGGTTTTTATTTAGAACGACTTCTTTCTTTTGAATTTCAATGATCTGTAAATTAATAGAGCGTATTTCCTCAGCTGCAGTTTGATTTTTATTATAAACCTTTTTGTTATAGATAATAAAACACGTTGATAACCCTATTAATACAATAGATAACAATAAGTAATATATGCACTGAATTGTAGCTTTTCTTTTTAGTTGAGAGATAGTCATCAATCTACATTGCCTCTCCTATTTCAACATCAATAGATAGATTTTTCTCTTTAGTAGTAGGTAAGCTAGAGATACTAATATCATGAGTACGGAAATTATCGTTTAAATTTTTCTGTAGTTTCTCGTATTGACAAGAAATGTCTTTACCAGATTGAAAATTAAACCTTAAAGTTGTGGTAATATAACTTTTTGCCTCATTATAATTCCACTCAAACGATTGAAGCTCTACACCTGGTACTTTTAACTTTTCTGCATACTTAATTTGTGTAAGGGGAGAGTACTCTATTTTTGATAAAATATTATTTATATTAATAAAATCGTAAACTTCATCTATCTTTTTTACATTATAGATTTGGCTAAGTTTTATTAGTTTGTTATTTAAAGCACTCCGCGTTGCAGATAAATTATCAGCAACATTAAAATTTGAATACAAATTTTGCAAACAAAAGGCGTTAATTACAACTAAAACCAAGAGTAGGTATAGAAAAATTTGAGGAGAATTTAAATAAAGATAATTAAATAGATAAAATTCTTTAGTTTCTTTTGTGTTAAAAATATTTATTGGCTTATTCTTAAAGCTGTGAAACAAAATTGTAGTATCACAAAAGCTATCTTTTTCGCTTATAGCTAATTCTGCCCCCAATAGTTTACCCAGCTCATATGGAGTCAATATGTTCACACTATTCTCTGAAAAATTTATAACTGATAAACTAGATTTAATAGCTTCTGATACTATAATGCAGAGGTCGACAGGGTCATTTTTTTCAAATCCAAACTTAGTTAAAGATTGAATTGTATTTTTCACTTCCTGATATATTTCACCAGCAATGATTCCTGGTAAATTATCATTAGTAAATGGTATTAAACGTGTAAATATCATTTTGTTCTCTTTAAGAACCACTTGTCTATAGCCACCTGTTTTAGTTGCAGCAACTATAATTTTCCAGTTACTAGGATCTTTGTGTAGAATCTTTTTTGCTATACTGACTAGTTCTATAGGAAACATTAATATTCCTTTAAAGTTAGAGCCTATTTCAACAAACACGTCCAACCAATATTCTATTAAATGATTTGCTTTTGATGAAACAAATAGATACCACCAGTTTTGATTAAATTTATTCGGCTTTTCGACCAAGAGAATAGAATTTATATCGTTATTATGAGCAAAATGCTCTACTTTTGTTTTTGCTGATAGATAAGCACTAATCCTATTTACTCTTGGGATAGACTGTAGCAAATAGTTCTGATCAGTGTGATTGAGAACCAGATATAAGGGTGCTTTTTTATCTGATGAAAGACATGAAATTAAGTCAGAAACAGCTTTATTATTTTTGTCCTTAGCAAAATATCTTTTATTTAAAGTATCATTTTTAAAATATAGTAACATTGTGCCTTCTTTTCCTATAGAAAGCATAAACTTACTTTTGGGTTTTGACCCAAACATATTAACAAAGTGTATACTCATCTAGAATTAAAAAGGTAATTTATTGAAATTCATTAAACATTAGATGACAATATTACTTATATTATAAGTTTTTGATAAAATTAGTAGTAATATTAACCCTTTTGTATGATGAAGGTTTTTTATATTTGTGCTAGACACAACTTAACCTGACAAACGAGGATTAATTATATCTCAGCTTGATATTTTATTCTCCAACAGACTGAAAATTGAATTAAGCTAAAGACTTGATTTGACGCACGTTGTTGCACATTACCATTTAGTATACTTGAACTGAACATTTTCAGTGAATCCATCTGGCATGACTGAAACTTTTGTATTCATATTTATTTTTAAGTAATTTACTAGCTCATCAACTAATATATCAGGAGCAGAAGCACCTGCAGTAATTCCTATTTTTTCTGCGCCCTGCAACCAATTTTTGTTCATACATTTATAATTATCAATCAAATAGGCTCTTTTTCCTCTGGAAATACATAGGTCTAATAAACGGTTTGAATTTGAACTATTTTTGCTTCCTACAATTAACACTACGTCTGTAATTTTAGCCAATTTTTTAACAGCGTTCTGCCTATTTTGTGTTGCATAGCATATATCTTTTAAGTCGGGGCCTGTAATGCTTGGAAATCTGAGCTTCAGTGTAGCAATAATTTCTTTGGTATCGTCAATACTTAACGTGGTTTGTGTTACATAAGATAAATTATCTGGATCTTTGATTTGTAAATTGTATACGTCTTGCATAGTTTGCACTAGAGATATAGGATTACTTACTCTTCCTATAATTCCTTTAACTTCTGGATGATTTTCATGTCCAATTAGAATTAATTCTTTACCACTATCCTCATACCTTTTTGCCTCTTTATGTACTTTGCTAACTAATGGACATGTTGCATCAATCACTTGAACACCCTTTCTTTTTGCCTCATCCTCTATACTTTTCGACACTCCATGTGCGCTAAAGATCAATATTCCTCTATTGTCTTTAATGTCTTCTATGCTGCTTACAAAAACCACTCCTTGTTTCTTGAAGTCCTCTACTATATACTTATTATGAACGATTTCGTGTAGTACATAAACTTGGCGTTCATTTTTGTATTTCTCTAAAGTGATTGCTAATATGTCTACAGCTCTTTTAACACCTGCACAGAAACCGCGTGGTTCAGCTAAGATAATCTCCATTTTTTAAGTAAGTATGTAAACATTGCTAAAAAGTAAGCTCCGCTCACTATGTTTCATATCATGACTGCTTTACTATAATTTCAAATTTATCATTACCAAGATTCTTATTAATATACCAGGAACCGTCATCTTTAATTACAAATTCGGGACTCTTGAGGTCTCTTTTTATTGTCTTTCCATCTTGGCCATCCATAGCAATATGGATATCGAATGTAACGATGTCTAGATTTACCATGCCTTTTTTCCCATTGTCTGAATTTAGACTAAACTTGCCCAACATGACATCATTAATACTCACTTCTCCTGCATAAGTATCACACTGACCATCTACACAACACTCACTTTCAATATAAAAAAGGTCTGACATATTTACATCTATAAAAAAAAGAACTAAACTTACATACTAAATATAGCTTACCATTAATAAGCAATTACAGATTACTTTGGCTACAACAATAATGCAACTGACATAATTAATTGTATAAGAAACTACACTTTAGAGAAATGGTTGTTTGGTTTTTTTATTAATTTTTTTCACCATACTGTCAATCATGTGTTTTATTCCTTGATATACAGAGTGTGTACTTTCGTCACTACGCATATAAGCAGAGCAGGAAAATATATTATGCTTTTCGTCTTCTATTGATAGCTTTGTATCGCATGTTATATGTTCGCCGCCGAGCTTCTCTATCAACTGGTCTTTGTCGTCTCCTATAGTTACCTTAATCTTACTTTCTTCTTTACCTATCTTGCTACTTAAAATTAAAACAATAATGGCTGGAGATATACATATAGTTCCTATTGGCTTTTTTGCAACAAAGAACTCTGAGACTAATCTTTCAAACTCAGGCATTACTGTTTTATTTTCAGCTAAGTCAGATAAATTTTTCGCAACTCCATATCCACCAGGTACGACTAGCATGTCAAAATTTTCAGCTTTAGCTTCTCTTAGGTCATATATCTCACCTCTTGCGATTCTTGCTGCTTCTACAAGTACATTCCTTTTTTCTTTTACCGCCTCTTTTGTTTTGTGATCCATAACTTGTGTGATATTGATATCAGGTGCAAAACATTTAACATCCACTTCCTGCTGATCAAGCACAAGCAAACTTAAAACCGCTTCTCTCACCTCTGTGCCATCGAGGTGGCCGCATCCTGATAAAACCACAGCGGCTCTTAATTTTTTCTCACCCATAAAATACCTTGATTTCATATAATCTAGGTATTGTAATACAAATTCCATATTTGGAAAGGAGTAATTATTTTATGTCAATTATAATATAATTAATAATTAGTATATATAATTAGGCATATTTATAATTGATGGGAATTGAATATGGTACAAGGTGGTGCAGTAGATACTGGTAACAGCGAGTACCTTGCTCAAGGTATATTTGAAATTATTCAAGGAGATAAAGCTTTACAGGAAGAAGCAAGAAAGTTTTTGGATCAAAATGAAGATCTGAAAAATTTAGATTCAACTAAAAAGGCAGACATAATCAGTTTATTAGAAAATGAGAAAAGCGAAAAATTTTTTACAGCTGTGTCAAAAAAATTATCAGGAAGAGAAAAATTCAAAAAACTAGCTGAGCAAGTTGGTAAAAATCTAGTAATGGAGGAAAAACTTGAAGCTTTAGGCAACCAACTGTTAGCTCAAGGATTGATAAGTGGAGCAGCAGTTACAACACTAACAGGTGCACTAGCAGGTACATTAGCAATAGGGGGAGTGACTGGTGCATTAATTGTTGGCGGAGCAGCATTAGTAGGGTTTGTAGCACTAGTTGCTATAGCTGCTATTGGTTATGCTATATATCAGCATAGAGGTGAGATAAAAGAAGGAGCGATGAAAGCAGGAAAAGAAGTGAAAAGTTTTGTGAAAGATGTGATCGATAAATTACCTACGATTCAAGACAGAGAGAATAATTTTGAAAAGTTAATAAGCAATTTAATGGAAAAGAATCTTGAAGCTGATGAAGGAAAAAGAACAATGTTTAGTAATGAAATAAAAATAATAAAAATGCTTCGGAATCAAGAGCAACTAGCAGCCATAGGACAGTTAATAGGGGAAGATAAGGCTGGTCTTTTGAACAATCTTATAAGCAAGGGTACTAGTACTCATGAGGAAGATATGCAGAAATTGCTAGATTTGATGAAAGATTTTCAACCTGCAATTATGGCCATTGGTGATAATGACATAGAGAAGGTAAGAGAAAAAGTTAATGAGAAAGTTAAAGAAATGAAGCCAAGTCCTGAAGTGAAGAATCCAAGTTCTGAACAAGTTGATGGAAACAAAATGAAAAAATAGAATTGATGCATTTGGGGAGCGTTTTAATGTATCTGTCTATCTTATTTTGCCACCCTGCTAAGCGGACACAAAAAATTACTTCCGCATATTTTAAATCTCATTATAATTACAAATAGAGATATTTTAAGAGCTCAAAATCTATCTTTAGTCTGCAGACTTTTTAATCAAACTTATTAAAAATGTATTCTTCAGTGTATATCTGTCGTATGTGCACTGCATTTTTTTCTAATCTTTTTTACAGGGGGATTTTATGTCCAGAATTCCAGATATTTGACCTTTACTTTAGCTAATAAAAACCAACTGGTACCTGCGGTTTTTATAGCTACGTTTCTCAAACAAGTTTCAAATGAATAGATTTCTTGCATAACTGGAATTCAAAAGTTGATGTCATTCTAGCGCGTGACGCTAGAATCCAGTCCTTTTGTGCAAAAAACGTTGTAAAGTAACTTAGTTGGATCCCAGTGTCAGCTACTCTGATGACAAGACAGGTTTCAATATTTGCATGCATCTAAACAGATAAGCAATTACTATCAGAAAGAGGTAGACTATGCTACTCCTTTCTATCCGTTTTCTTGAGCAACCTGCTTTCAAGTCTAACACACATCTCAGTAATTATAATATCCAATTTTTGATCGTGTTTTTCCACAGGTAAATTTTTACAATATTGCTTCTCATAGGCTACACCTATAAATATTTTTCCAAGTGGCCGTAATTTTTTTATCATTTCATCATACCAACCACCGCCAAAACCTAACCTATTAAAATGATCATCAAAAGCAATAACAGGAGTAATGATTGTATCGGGGATTATATCTTCATCTGCTTTATTCCATTCCTCAAATTTTAATAACTTGTTTTTATTAGGGACTGCTACTTTATAATCTAAATCGAGTAAACGATGCATCAAAGGCACAACATTAATTTCTCCGTCTGTTGGAATGTACGCTGCTATTGTTTTACCTTTAACGTAGCTTAAGTTCTGATTAAAGAGATTAATAAGGGAACTTGCTGCATAACTGGAATAACTTTCATCAACATCTTTTCTTATGGTTCTATATTGCTTCCTTAGTTCCTCTTTGTGCTGTTTAGTGTCTTTGAACATGTTCTATCCATTTTGCAGTGAGCTTTTCTTGTAAACTATTTTGCTTCAAGCGCTCACTTAAAAAATCAAAGTCAACAAGCTCCATATCCTGGTCTTGATTACTGCAACTATAAACAAAACTTATTTCTCCTGTTTCCTTATTTATGTGTTGCTGAATACATTGAGCGCAGATTTCTTTCATCATGCACTGCATAGGAGAGTTAACTGATGATATTGCTATGTGTTTTGGTTTTAGATATGGCTTTAAAATTGTTTTTCTAGCTTCATTTATAGCTTTCATCATTTTATCAGAACCAATAGTGATGATTTTATCTATAGTGTTTAAACTAATAGTAATTTTACCTAACTTTCCTTGCTGATATGAGATTATTGCATCAACTATATTACCATGAAAGGATTTATCCTGTTCTCTGCTTGTTTCTATCAATCCTTCTTCACATGCCCAAATTACTGCACTTGATGCACGTTCTATCAGTGCTCGTTTAAATACATCACTTAATTTTTTATAGCCAGCGAAATATAAAACCTTATGATTGTTTTCAAGACATGCCTTCCCTATCGAAAATAACACTGCATTTCCAACTCCACCGCCAATGAGCATTATATTCTTCATAAACTTTTTATGGAGTAGAAAACCTCTCTAACTTCAATTAAACTGATAACTAACAGCTGCATTTTTACGCATATTATCCAATAACAGGTTGCTTTGTATCATAATCTTTTGTTGATACATTTCCTGTTTGATTGCTTCTATATCCATTGCATTATTTTTGATATCACATAACATCATCAACTTTGCAGTGCTATTTTCTCTTAATTCTACTATTTCATTCATATTTGTTTTACTAAATAAAATCTGTAAATCAGGATTTAAATTTCGCATTTTTATTTCAAACTCTTTTACGCTTGGCAACTTGAAATCATCTGCTAACTTGTCAAAATTTAAACAACTGACCTTTTGCTCCTTAAAACTAGAGAGTAAACTTTCTGAACCTTCAACTACAACCTGTTTCAGTTTTAAAGTACTTTTCAGCATTGTATGATTAAGCTGTACTTTATCTATGACTTTTATAACAGAGTAACCTTCGCTTAAACTAACCGGACCTGCTACATCACTGATTTCTAATCCTTCCAAAACGTCCTTGAGTTTACCTTTTAGCTGACTTAAATTAACGGTTGCTTTGCTCATCTTTATTGAAGATTCTGGATTATTACTGGTACGTAATTTTTTTACTAAGTCTTCAGCTATCTTCTGATCGGGAATTATGAACTCCTGAAACGTAATAAGGTAATCAGACTTCTCTTTTTGCTTTCTTGCATCATCCACTTCTTGATCGCTGATATTAATAAGCGGTACAACTCCTACTTCAATAATCTTGTTCCACAGCAGCTGACACTTTATTTGTTTTTTTAGGGTATTGAGATCTATATTATGCTTTTTTACGTATTGATCAACTTCATCAGCCTTAAGTTTTAAACTTTGAGTTAAGAATAACGTGACAGCATTATTTAACTCCTCGTTACTCAATTCTATATTCATCTTCTGTGCTTCGCTGACAATGATAATTTCGTCTATTAACTGTCTTAGAATTTGAGATTTTACCTCTTTTTGATTAATCTTCTGAGTGCCAAGCAATGAATTTATGAAGTTTATACGTCTTTCGATATCTAAATTTGAAATTGGCTCACCATTTACATCTGCAACAATTTCAATCTCAGTTGCAAGTAACCTAAGCGGCAGCATTATTAATATCAAAATTAGTATTTTATGCATATAAAATTATTTAGCTAATAACTAATTCTATAATAAATACTGAATAAACGCTAGCTAACTTTTTAATAATTAAAAAAGAGGGTGAAATTACTGTAATGAATACCTAAACAATAATATACGGAAGGAGAGGGATTCGAACCCTCGATACGACTTTTCAATCGTATAACGGTTTAGCAAACCGCCGCCTTCAGCCGCTCGGCCACCCTTCCAAGTTTAGAACTTAAGATTATATAATATCAAGACCTTTACTGCCTGTCTAATGCTTTTAATTGCAATATTTGTATCTGTTCAGATGCATGCAAATATTGAAACCTGTCTTGTCATCAGAGTAGCTGACACTGGGATCCAACTAAGTTACTTTACAACGTTTTTTGTGCGAAAGGACTGGATCCCAGTGTCAAGCACTGGGATGACACCATTTGTTGTAAACTCACTTTTACTCTATGGTTATACTACCACCGCTATCCTGAACGGATACCAATATTTACCCATTAAAAACAACAACATTTTTCCGAATAACTGTAATTTAAGGCTAAATCAACGCAAACTAATTTCTACTTTTTTCAATGATTTCTTTTGCTTTTTCCACATTAGCCCATTCTCCAACTGTCACCGTTTTTCCCTTTTCTAAATCTTTATAATGAGAAAAGAAATGAGCTATTTTATCTAGTAAGTTTTTAGATAAATCAGAATAGTTTTTTATATTGTCATAATAGCTATCAACACTGGAGATAGGTACAGCTAATATTTTTTCATCCTCTCCTTTCTCGTCTTTGGTAAGTAATGCACCTACTGGACGCACCGATATCAAAACTCCAGGCGCTAAAGGAAATTGAGTTAGCACCAAAACATCCGCAGGGTCACCATCACCTGCGCAGGTATTTGGTATAAACCCATAATTGCAAGGATAAGTCATTGAGGTAGACAAAAATCTGTCAACTTGTAACAACCCAAGCTCTTTATTAAATTCATACTTTACAGGCTCAGCATTTGCACTTATTTCAATTACTACATTTATTTCATCTGGTTTTGTTGTTACTTTGCTTAAATCCATGGATTACCTCGTTATTCAAGAGAAGATATTATATAGCATACACTTTAAAAGTGCTACATTTATCATTCATAAGTAGAGATTCATGATTGAATAGGACCATTTGCAAAACTGTTAATAGTTGTATCATTGATCGTTGAATGTGGCGGTTCTTGAGGTGATTTTAGTAGTTGAAATAAAGCATATACTATTACGATAGTAAGTACTGCAGCAACTATGAAATTGATGAGATTATTTTGTGGCAAAATATTTGTTATTGAGTTGAATAACTTTTGCTCCATAAAGAAATAATCAGCAGTATATAATCCAATAGACAATATAAACATACCTAAAGCTAATTTACAAAATGTGTTTTTATGATTTTTGTTTTTTTTGTTACTGATACTAGAGTTTAGTCTGCATTCACTTTGTGGCACTGAGTAATACGTATTCTCAGGGTTTGTTACTAATTGTTCAAATGCATCACTATTTTGGTTTTTTAGTAGTTGCTCTAGAGTACGTTTGATATTTTTAGGATATAGAGAATCTTGACTGTCTTGCTCTCTTGCAGCTGTAAATGTCCCGTTCAATTCACTTATACCTCTATAATTAAGTGTATACTTGGTGAATCCATTTCTATACGGTAACTCAATTTTTCTTAATACCTTTATTAACTGTAAGATGTAACTGTAATACAGTGGTGTGTTGATTACTCTAGCTTTCTCATTAATATATTGATTGAGTGATAAAATATCTCCATTTCCAGTACATGTAGAAAATATACCATAACTAGAAAATAGTAATGCTATGTCTTTATCTATTTTTATACTGTGAATCGAGTAATAATGATTTATTACCTCTTTACATAAGCTAAACTCTTTATCAAATTCATTTGCATAGCTTATTTTGAGTAACTTTTTAATATTATTGAGTACTTGTTTCTCAAAGTCATCATTATTGTTAAATAGAGCTTCACCTTTCGGATTTGCTAGAATATTAAAAAGCTTTAGTTTTTTTTGATCTTCTGTCAATTCTACTTGATCTACAATTTCCCTTAGCAGTTTCTTCGAAGTGTCACAAAGAGTAGGTATTTTTTTACTTTCAACTGCAGCATATATTTTATCAATTACTTCTTGAGTATTGAACTGAGCATTTTCTGCAAGAACTCTATAAGCTTGAACATAAATTAAAAACAATCCTTGTAGACTAAATTTTAAGTTAAAATATTTATCTAATGGCTCTTGTTCTTTTTTATTAATGAATTCGAATAGACCTATATGATTTCTGCAATCCATGCAATGATGTAAGCCAGCATGTTGAAAACTGCCCAAACGAATAAATGCGGCTTCTAGTAAATTGCCCTTACCAACAATTTTTATTAACTCTTCAACTTCTTTAACCATCCCTCTAGTCCACAATATAATAATTATCTTTATAGTATAAAGAATATAGGATAAAACAGCAATAAATTTTATTGTATGTTTACATTCTGCATTAAAAAATTAAACCACCAAGTTAGGAGCATATCCAACCTCCACCTATAACTTGTTCGCCCTTATATGCTACACAGGCTTGACCTGGACTGATGCCAAAGTAATCGTCGTTTAAAATTACACAGGCTTTGTTCTTTTCGTCAGTTGAATATATTGTCGCTAAGCTTCCTGCATGTGATGACCTAAGCTTCACAGTTACTTCCATGCCTTCTTTTGGTTGTTCTAACCAATTTAACTCTTTGACCAATATCTTTTTTTGCATTAGAGCATTGATCGGGCCTACTACAACTTCATTATTTTCTGTATTAATTTTTATCACGTAAAGAGGCTCATTGTGTGCGATGCAGAGGCCTCTTCTCTGTCCCACTGTAAAATTTACTATGCCGCTGTGCTCACCTAGCACTTTTCCATGAATATCTACTATTTTACCTTTCTGCACAGATTGTGGAGCTAATTTAGCTATTGTTTTACTATAGCTTTCGGAAACAAAGCATATATCTTGACTATCCGGCTTTTCAGAAATTTGTAAGCCAAAATACTTTGCTAATTTTCTTATATCACTTTTATAGAACCCACCTAATGGAAATCGCAAAAGCTTTAACTGCTCCTCAGTAGTTGCAAACAAAAAATAACTTTGATCTTTACTTTTATCAATACTTCTGCACAACTTTACCTCACCATTTTCTTCTAATCTTCTTACGTAATGTCCTGTTACGAGCACATCCGCACCAAGATTTTTTGTAACTTGCAATAGATCGCGAAATTTTACTGTTTGGTTACACCTTACGCACGGTATGGGAGTTTCTCCACGCATATAGGTATTTGCAAAATCCTCTATTACTTCCTTTTTGAATATTTCCTCGTAGTTTAAAATATAGTGGGGAAAGCCAACACTTTCAGCCACGTATTTGGCATCATAAATATCCTGTCCAGCGCAGCATGCACCCTTTCTCGCATTACCATCACTGCCATAGAGCTGAAGAGTCACACCTATCACTTCGTACCCAAGGTTATACAGCAGTGCTGCAGCAACGGAGCTATCAACTCCCCCGGACATTGCAACAATAGCCTTAGTTTGATGCGGAGCTTTATCTTTTAATAAAGGTTCAATTTCAAATTCTTTTAGCATATAATTTATAAACACAAACCTGTGTCAAGCACTGGAATCCAGTTTCTATTACACAATTTCATCGAAACAGCATACTTATTTGTAGTCAAGTTCCAGTGTCAAGCGCTGGGATGACACCCCTTCCTGCTGGAAGTTGCCTTTAAATTACTTGGTGCGTGACACTGGGATCTCATTTATATTACATAATTCCATCAAAACAATTCGATCTTCAAAAACAATTTAATCTTGCTTGAATAAAACATGGCCAAAATAGTCCATGTTTTCAAGTACTTTTCCGCTACCCAGGGCAACACAACAAAGTGGATCATCTGCAACACGAACTGGTAATTTTGTTGTTTCACTAATAACTTTACTCAAGTTGCGCAATAACCCACCTCCACCAGATAAAATTATTCCTCTATCAACTATATCAGAAGAAAGTTCGGGTGGAGTACTCTCCAGTGCAGTTCTAATAGCAGAAATTATCTGATGTACAGGCTCTATTAGGCTCTCTGCAACTTGATATTCTGATAAAAGCATTTCTTTTGGCATACCACTCACTAAATCCCTGCCTTTAATTATCATTCCCTCTTTGTTGTTTTCAACTGGCAGACTGGCTGAACCGACGTTTTTCTTAATTTTTTCAGCAGTTGTTTCGCCAATCAATAACTTATGATTTTCACGAATGTATGACTTTATTGCCTCATCCATAATATCACCACCTACTCTGGCAGAACGTGAATAAACAATTCCACCTAAAGAAATAATTGCAACTTCAGTTGTACCACCTCCTATGTCAACAATCATAGAACCTTCAGGTTCGGTAACTGGAAGTCCAGCCCCAATTGCTGCAGCCATTGGTTCTTCAATTAAGAATACTTCATTTGCACCAGCACTTTCTGCTGCATCTTGTATAGCACGCCTTTCAACTGGGGTAGATCCAGATGGAACACATATGATAATACTAGGCTTATTAACAGTGAATCTTGTGTTTGCGCTGCGTATGAAATATTTTAACATTTCTTCCGCGCTTTTAAAATCAGCAATAACTCCGTCTTTCAAGGGCCTTATCGCTTCTATTTCTCCAGGTGTTTTTCCGAGCATCATCTTAGCTTTTTTGCCAAAAGCATAAGGAACGTAACTTCCTTTTTCTTTTACTCTTGCTACAACTGAGGGTTCATCAAGCACTATCCCCTGATTTTTCTGATAAACTAAAGTATTTGCAGTACCAAGATCTATAGCAATATCGCTAGCAAATAAACCTTTGAAAGTAAAAAAATTTCTGATTAAATTCTGAACAAAACTCATACACAACTCAAGAAAACCATTTATTGAGACAAATTATACTTTTCAGATAAGTAACTAGTGTAGCACTCAATATCTAAATCCCTACCTGTTACCTTTTTTAGCTGTTCCAAAAAGCCATAATTTGCACTATATACATTTTTAGAGAACCAATCGATAAGTAAACTGAAATCTCCTTTTACTATAGAATCTAAAAATTCGTAATGATTTTTCTTAATGAAAGAAAAAAACTGCACAGCAGCGATTAACGCTATGACTTTAATAGGAAAGTAGCCTATAACACCACTTATCCAATACTCATCTTGAAAATAAGTGTCTAGCTCATTTTTAGCTTTTACTGAAATCTTGTAATGCTTCATACCTTCCAGCCATTTATCGTGTAGATCTTTAACTTCTAACGTACCATTTATTAGATCTTGTTCTAATTTAGTTCTTAGCATAATGTGAGCCAATAAACTAAATTCATCCGCATTCTTCAAAAAAGATGAAAGATTTACTTTATTGAAAATCAAATACAAATTTTCAACACTACTATTAATTTTGCCTTTTGTAGAAAGTTTCTCCTTTATGTGTGGTTGAATGAACTCAATAAATTCTCTCGATGTTCCAATGATCTTTTCCATGAATAACCCTTGAGTTTCATACATAATATGTTTTGTAATTGAGCTCTTTATAGAATTTTGCGCTAAACATTTTTGATGAATTGCATAACCAGTATGCCGTAAAAGTAAAAATAAACCATAACAAAGGTCAGATTCATCATAATCGATAGAATCGTAATAAGAAATGGAAATCTCATTTGGTGTAACACTCATTTGCTGTAAGAATAAGGAACCAAGTTCAATCTGTCTCTGAACCGTAACTTTTTGTATATTAGTAACCTTATCCTTCTTCTGCTTTTGAGTTACTTTCTCTACATTTTCACTAAAAAATTTACCTAGCTTAGGAAATATTTCCTTTATGTTCTTTTCTGTGATATTAGAGTCATAGTCAGCAAGCAATGACTCATAGTTTGAGCGCTTTAATTGCTGCGATTTTATAGAAGCTGCTTCACGAGTAAGCTTAATTAGGTTAGTAAAGCATTCTTTCAGCTTTTCTAAGTTACTAATTTCAGAATTAGTTAGCCTCCATAAGTTTTGGCATTCAATCTTAGCTTTGGACAAAGATTTTACTAAATCAACAGGAATAGCACTGCTGCTTTTGTGTATCCCCTCTATTAACTTTAGCTGCTGAATATTAGCACTCTTTTTATTCCTAAGAGCATTCGCTAATGATTCCTTTATTGCATCATGAGAGATAATTTCATGTCTGATTTCCTCTAGAAGACACATTTGTTCAACTTTGTCCTCTACATTCAATTGGCTTTTGCTTAGTAGTTTTAGTGTGTTTTCGATATTCCTTACCTTATGTAATACTTCCCCTAAAAACTTATAAGATCTCATTTTTATTCATTGCTTTGAAACATCTGCTTAATATCGTAATAGATTAATAATAAAGTTAAAAGTATATTTGCTTAAAGTACAATAAAAAATTGTATTTTTATTCTTTTATTGTACTTCATTGCTAAGAATTGAGCATCTTATCAGAAAATTAATTATAAGATTGTAAAGAAAACATTTAGTATTTTATTTCCCTTGACTCTATTCTAGTATAGAGGGATTATTAGTACTAAAATTAAAATTACGCACTATATTTTAAATTTATGGAGGTTTAGTGATGTGGAGTAGACTGATTATAATGTGTTGTTTTTGTTTACTGCTTACTGGTGTAAGTTCTTGCCCTAAAAAAGGAGTAAATACGACAAATAAAATGAATGCTGTTGTTAAGCAGATAGGTGATAAAAGAGTTTTCTTTGGTTATGATGAATCTAGTATCAGTGAAGTGAGTGCAGATGCATTACTTGACGTGATGGAAGTGTTACAAAATAATCCTGACGCAAAGGTCACTTTAACTGGTCATACTGACAATCGTGGTTCTCACGAGTATAATCTTGCACTAGGAGCTAGAAGAGCAGATGCAGCTAAAAAATTTATGGTCAGCTGTACACCTTATCTAGAAAATAGAATAAAAACTGCTTCTAAAGGTGAAACTGAGCCTTTGGTTAATGTAAAAGATGATTCTAGAAATTCTAAATATGAAAAAGAGCATGCTAAAAATCGTAGAGTGGAATTTTCATTTTCTGGAATAAAGAAGTAGTTTCTTGCATTAAAACCTGGATCCCAGTGTCAAGCACTGGGATGACAAAAGAGAGCAATTCCGCTGCTTGTTAGCGGGATCTATATATACCACAAATAAGTCGCTGTATGACGTAGAGACTATCTGGCCATCAAGAAACATAATGAAATTAGAGTTATTATTTCAAAATATAGCTAATAGTTTTGCTTTCCATAACCAAATCGCAGTTGCAGTATCAGGTGGTGTAGATAGTATAGTCTTACTGCATTTAATGACTAACTGGGCAAAAAAAAACAAGCTTTCACTTCCTATAGCATTAACAGTAAATCATGGGTTACGTTCAGAGTCTCAAAAAGAAGCTGATTTTATTATAAGTTATGCAAAAGAACTTGGAGCAAAGGAATCGTTCATATTAAATTGGGAGAAGCAAAATATTAAAGGTAATATTCAGTTACAGGCACGAAAAGCACGATATAAGTTACTAGCAGAGTGGTGTAAAAACAATAATGTTAAATGTTTGCTCGTTGCTCATCACAAAGATGATCAAGCAGAAACGTTCTTATTAAGATTGGAGCGAGGTAGTGGAGTAGATGGATTATCATCAATGGATTACAAATCTTTCTTAAATGGTATTTATATATTTAGGCCGTTGTTAAATTTTAGTCGTAGTGAAATAGAAAGGTATGCTAAGCTTCATCAGTTAAGATGGATCGAAGATAGAAGCAATTATGACTTAAAATACAGACGAACTTTATACCGTAACTTACTTAAAGCAAGTGATAATCAAGATGTTCTAACAGAGCGAATATGCCTTACAGCACTTCATATGAAAAGAGCTGCAAAAGCGTTGATGCACTACACACGCCTTGCATTTGATGATTGTGTTAATGTTCATGATTTTGGTTATATTGAAATTAAACTAAGTGAATTTTATCAATTGCCAGAGGAAATAGCCTTGAGGCTTCTTCTTTACTCTATAATGGCAATTGCCAGCAAACATTATAAACCAAGGTACAACAGCCTTATCGTAATATTTAATAAAATATTGCAAAAGGGTAGTAATGTTAACTGTACACTTTCTGGGTGCAAAATAAGAAAATATGGAGAAAATATCTTAATAATTAGAGAATCGTCAAAGATACAAGAAATTACTGTACACTTACCATTAAATGGTTCTATTGAATGGGATAACAGGTTTAGCTGCACAATATTTGGAGATCAGGAGTGTTCAGTAACTATTGCTCCACTAAAGAAAACACAAAAAATCCCTGAATTTCTAAAAAATTATGATTATTGCTCTGAAGTTTACTATTCTTTGCCTACAGTACAAAAAGATGGAAAGATGCTTGCTTATCCTGATGTAAATTATAACGGAAAAAATACCGATGATGATAAGGTTCGATTCATTATTAATAGCACGATAAAACAAAATTTGGTAAGCTTGATTAGTATTTAATTAGAAATGTAAATGAAAAAATTTTTAGAAGGCTTATTGATCTGGTTAGTGATTATTGTTCTTATTTCAGTTGCTTATATTCAATTTAGCGGAAGTATAGGTAAGAGTAAAACAACCATACCTTTTTCAGAATTTTTAACTAGACTAGAAGATAATGATATAGAAAATATTACAATAAGAAACCAAAGCATCGAAGGGAAGTTTAGGGATGGGTCAGCCTTTAACTCAAGTGGTGTTATATATAGTGACTTAATAAAAAGTTTGCATGATAGGAAAGTGAAGTTCTCCTTTTCAATTGGAGACTCTGCAATAGGTATAATTGGTGGATTACTTATTCAATGGGTTCCGACGCTTATCTTTATCGGTTTATTACTTTTCCTTTTTAAACAAACGCAAGCAGGAGGTAATAGAACTATAAGCTTTGGCAAATCAAAAGCTAGGCTTATGACTACTGGAAAAAAAGTGACATTTGATGATGTTGCTGGGATTGATGAAGCAAAAGAAGAGTTGGTTGAAATTGTTGATTTTCTTAAACAAAGGCAAAAATTTCAAGTGTTAGGTGGGAAGATACCAAAAGGATGTCTTTTAATTGGTTCCCCTGGAACTGGTAAAACTCTACTTGCTCGTGCAATTGCAGGTGAAGCTAATGTACCGTTTTTTAGTATTTCTGGATCTGATTTCGTTGAAATGTTTGTCGGTGTTGGTGCAAGCCGTGTCCGGGATATGTTTGATCAAGGCAAGAAAAATGCTCCTTGTATAATTTTCATAGACGAAATAGATGCAGTAGGTAGGCATCGCGGCATTGGTCTTGGTGGCGGTAACGACGAAAGGGAACAAACATTAAACCAGTTACTGGTTGAGATGGATGGTTTCGAGTCTAATGAAGGTGTGATAATAGTTGCTGCAACTAACCGTCCAGACGTCCTAGATCCAGCACTACTTAGACCTGGTCGTTTTGACCGACAGATTACTATTTCTTTACCTGATATAAATGGGCGTGAGAGAATATTAAATACGCATATAAAGAAAATATCGATAGCACCAGATGTAAACGTAAAAACAGTTGCGAGGGGAACGCCAGGTTTTTCAGGGGCTGATCTAGCAAATTTAGTGAATGAGTCTGCGCTTATTGCTGCAAGAAGAAATAAGAAAATTGTTACCATGGATGATTTTGAGTATGCACGTGATAAAGTGATGATGGGCATGGAAAGAAGGTCCTTAGTCATTACAGAAGAAGAAAAAAAGCTTACTGCTTACCATGAAGCTGGTCATGCAGTAGTTGCAGTTAATATGCCTGCTTCTGATCCTATACACAAAGCAACAATTATTCCACGTGGTAGAGCACTCGGTTTAGTTATGAGACTACCAGAAACAGATAGAGTGTCCCTCACAAGAGAAAAGATGCTAGCAGATATAACTGTTGCAATGGGTGGACGTGTGGCAGAAGAGCTAATTTTTGGCTATGATAAAGTCACAAGCGGCGCATCTTCAGATATAAAACTAGCATCAGATTTATCACGTGCTATGGTGACAAAATGGGGAATGAGTGACAAAATAGGGCCAATATATCACAATCGTGAACAAATCACACATGATTCTGAGACAATTTCTGAAGATACGTTAAGACTTATAGATGAGGAAATAAAGAAAGTTGTATTTTCTTGCTATGAAAAAGCAAAAGACATTTTAACCAAGCGTAGGAAAGACTTGGAGCTCATTGCTGAAAATCTACTGGAGTTTGAAACTTTAACAGGAGATGAAATAAGAGACATATTAAGTGGAAAAAAAATTGTTAGAAATGAAAATGAAGGTAAGGAAGAGGTAAGGAGATCCTCTCTCTAATCAGATCTGGCTTTATTTAACCGCTAAAACAAAAATTTTTAATTAATTAGCTTAAGTTATAAGATCATAGTTAAGCCGATGTATTTTATAAATGGACTTTTTTGAACATTCTTCCAATTTTTTTCTAAATAACTCTTTGCCTATTTAAATAAGTATGTTCAGTATTAGAGCTTTCCAGACCGCTACTAGGAGAAAGATTAGGTTCTTGACCTTTAAACATCTCTATTAGCTTTAATACAGGAGCAGTTCCTGCTACAATAGCTCCTATAACAGCAGTAGCACCCATGATGAGAAGAATCGGTTCTGCAGTGGTGATTACACAAAGCTCAATACATAAACCAGCAATGACCATACCAACCATTATACCAATGAAAGCACCTACAATTATGGATGAAACTACACCAATTAATTCTCCTATTTTTGAACTAAGTGGTACTTCTCTTTCACGTCTAATACGCCTAATATAGCGTGACCTCATTTGTCCTCTCATTATTACATTTTCATCCCTGTTTCCAAAGAGATTCAATGACGCTTCTCTTTCTCTAATAAAATTTGGCCGCATTTGTTGTTCTCTTGCCCTTCTTCGCTCTCTCATTATTATGTTTTCCTCAAAGAGGTTTAGTGGTACTTCTCTCTCACCTCTAATTCTAACATGATTTAGCTGTGCTTGTTCTACTAATAACCTTATTGTACTTTTTATTTCATTTAGCGGTGCTCTTCCTACAATATCCTTAATTGCCTTCTCAAATTTTAATAGCGACTTGTTATTTAGTCTGACATTATTCTGAGAATCACAAACAATAACCCAATCTAAAATTGGCTTTTTTTGACCACCATACTCTATATAATCATTAATGTGTTCCTTTAGTTTTTTAATTATCTCTACTGCTCTTGTTTCCATAGCTTCTATGGCGCTATCTTCACTTTCTATGAGTATATTGAAAACAATTCCTAATAACTCCTGTTGTAAATCCTTTCCTTCTTTAATATTCATAATTAGCCTCAACTTTTATATGCTATTTTGCCAAAATAATTTTACCAAATAAGTAATATATATACAATAATTCTCGTTTAAAAATTTTTTTACATTGGCTTATCTCAGTTATGTTTTAGGATGTAAAAGCTTCTTACTTTAATAATTTATTAAAGTAAACCATATATGGATTGCTATTTAGGAGCAGCTGTTGTACTTTAATCAGAAGGTACAGTAATGTAAGAAGGAGGTACTTTATGTCTTTAAAAAATGAAATTTCTGAATTGATAGAGCAACAGCTTGGCATTAAATATCATGACAATTGCTTAGCTTACACTATCCATAATTCGGCTGCAGGTGAAATATCCGATTCTATTGCTCTTTGCATAGTTGGCTGTGGCGATTGTGAGATTAAGTATCAAGGTATTGCTAATTCATTTAACATAACGAAAGAAGAAATTAACCAAAGTAATATAGAAAGCATAAAAAATAAGATAGAAAGTGAAGCTAGAAAAGAAGGTAGTGAATTTTCCGAGTTGATTTCTAGAATGGATCAATCGCTGAAAGAACAAAGTGAAAAGTCTATTATACAGATTTTAAATTCATCTGCTGAAGAGATGTTAAGGAGTTTTTGTGGTAGTTCTATACAGAGAACAGAGGATAAAGAAGTTAGTCTGTCCTCTGCTTCACATGAAGAGCCTGCTACAGAAGATTCGGAAACTACTATTAATTCTGATCTTTTATCAATTTAACCAGCTCCTCATATAAATTTTTTCTGTACCCAAGCTATATGTTTGTGAGAGGATAGTAAGCACTACATTTTTCTATTTCCATTATAACAGATTCGTCTATTTTCATGATGATCTTACTATTTGTACTCTGTCTAGGACTAAGCAATAGAAATAGTAGGATAACAGTAGTCAACCAAGATTCCAGCATCACGTACTAGGATGATATAAGTATCATAATTTACGATTAGATTGACATAGGGTAAAGAGTAAATTAAAAGTTAAATAGATCTTTTAATACAGAATAAATGCCTATAGAAATATTGATGCCTGCTCTTTCCCCAACAATGAGTAAAACTGGAGGAAAAATTGTAAAGTGGTGTAAAAAAGAACAAGATAAAGTTGAAATAGGTGATGTAATCGCTGAAATTGAGACTGATAAAGCCATAATGGAGTTTGAATCTGTCGATGAAGGAGTTTTGGCAAAAATTTTAGTGTCGGAAGGAACAAGTGGCGTGCCTGTAAATCAACTGATAGCTCTAATGTTAGAGGAAGGGGAAGATAAAAGCGCACTTGATTTAGCTTCTGCCATCAATACCAAGGTTGAGAAGGAGGTTGAAGCCGATTTTTCAGTATCATCCAACCCTTCGATTTCATCTAGCTCTTTAATGTCATCCCAGTGCGTGACACTGGGATCTAAAAAAGAGGATAGAGCAACAGAAAATAGAATAAAAGTAAGCCCCTTAGCTAAAAAAATAGCTCAAAATGAAGGTGTTGATATAAAGCGATTAAAAGGTACAGGTCCATATGGTCGTATCATCAAAGCTGATGTATTAGAATTTTTAGATCAAACTAAAAGCTATGAGAGATTTGAGGAAAATACAACAGTTGAAGTAAGTAATATGCGCCAAGTGATAGCGCAGCGCCTAGTTGAATCTAAGCAAAATATTCCACACTTTTATTTAACTGTAGACTGCCACGTTGATAAGCTAATATCGCTCAAAAATGAGGTTAATTCAGCAAATGAGAACAATAAAGTAACAATTAATGACTTAATTATAAAAGCTGTGGCTTTCAGCATGAAAAAATTTCCTGATATAAACTCATCGTGGATAGATACTAAAATAGTAAGATACTCAAATATAGATATCTCAATTGCTGTAGCGCTTGAGGATGGACTGATTACTCCTATAGTAAAAAATGCTGATGAAAAAAGTGTTTTATCTATATCAAAAGAAGTGAAAGATTTAGTAAATAGAGCAAGATCTGGAAAATTAAGGCCTGAAGAATTTCAAGGAGGAGGGTTTACCATTTCTAATTTAGGCATGTTTGGTATAAAAACTTTCAGTGCTATAATCAATCCACCACAGTCTTGCATTATGGCTGTCGGCGCATCTAAAAAACAACCAGTTGTCATAAGTGAAAAAATAGAGATAGCAGAGGTAATGACAGTTACTCTCTCTGTTGACCACAGAGCAGTTGATGGAGCACTCGGAGCAAAATTTTTAAATGCCTTTAAGTACTATATAGAAAACCCTACGGTGATGCTTCTTGAGCCTTTATTATTATAATAAAATTAATACCTCTTAGTTTATACTTTTATTAGTTAATAGGTTTAGAGGTAAAATATGACTTATAAAAAGATAGAAAAACGTAGTATATCTTTTGATGCTACAAAATCAAAATTTTCAAACGATAGGTTTCAAATAGATTCCTCATCTAATGAGTCAATAGATACCATTGGTAAAAAATTTAAGTATGAAGTGAAACTTCCAGGTGTTATTCACACTACAACAAGAAAAAATAATGTTGGAAGCGGATTAAATGAGTTGGATCTAAGAAAGAAAAATGAAAACTCTTTCAAGATACCAATAAAGAATATTGAAGAATCAGATAGTAAGAGAAACCAAAGTCATTTGCTGTTTCAGGAGGACTCATTTCCAGAACTACCAGCATGTGCATATAAGCCAGCACTGCTGCCAAAACCATCAAAAGAAAAAATAAAGGAAGCTGTAGATAAAATGCGCAATAATAGAAAAGCTCATAATTCTGCAAGTGTTGAAAATGGTGTTAGTTCAGACAGGTTCAAAGTGCGCCCGTTCTTATGTAGTGATATAGATGGATATGTAGCTCCTGACAAACGTGACCGTAATCTAGAAAGGTGTAGGGTTACACATGATAGCAGTAAGCTTGAAGCACAAATGGAAAGAAAGCATGGGTTTCAATCAGATCCAAGTGTTAAGCATGTAAAGGCTGATACTGTAGTATGTTCTATTACTAAAGGTCATGACAAAAAAGGCGTTAAATCTGATGTCTCATATACACAAGAGCCTACATCAGAAATGTCTAAGGTTAATGTGAGAGAATTAGCAAATAGGTTCCGTGGCTAATCATTATTGGATTTTTCGAATAACAATTGCTTAAGATTTTATAAACTGTGCATATAGTACTCTATAAGAGAAAGAGAGGTGTGACAACTTCTCTCTTTCTTAACCACTTGCTGAAGAACGTTTATCTTCTGTGGCATCTGGTGATGGAGCAACTAATCTACTCAAAATCTCATCTTTTGGTCCCATAGCATAAATAACCCCATCTGACATAACGATCACTGTATTGACTACAGATAGTAGCTGTAGCTTATGAGTGATGATAACAGTGGTAGTATTTTGCTCTCTTGCAACATTGATTGCATTAATCAAGCGCGCCTCTCCATTACTGTCTAAGTTAGCATTCGGTTCATCAAGAACTAAAAGCTTAGTATTACCATAGAAAGCCCTTGCAAGTCCAAGAAGCTGTTTTTGGCCACCAGAGAGTACTCCTCCTCCAGGTCCTCCTATTGTTGTATCATACCCATTTGGTAAGCTCAGTATTAATTCATGTATTCCTGCAATTTTTGCTGCTTTGATTATTTCTTCAGGATTTGGATCTGGTCTCATGCGGGCAATATTAGCTTTAACGCTCGTGTTAAATAACTCAATATCTTGAGGTAAGTAACCAACATAATTACCAAAGTTCTCTCGATTCCAAGTATATACATCAGCGCCATCTAGTCTGACTACACCTGATATGGGTTTCCAAACACCAACGGTTAGTTTTGCAATGGTCGACTTACCAGAAGCACTTGCACCAATAACACCAACAACATCCCCTGGTTCTATTAAAAATGATATTCCTTTTACTGTTGGCTTATTACTCCCATAAGGAGTAAAGAATACTCTATCAAATTCCAACTTCCCTTCAGGCTCTGGTAGAGCCATAGTTTGCTCTCTTTTTGGTGATGTTAGGATAAGTCTTTGCAGCCTGCCATATGACATTTTGGCTTGATTTAAAAATTTCCAAGTATGAACTGCTGCATCAAATGGAGCCAATACTCTACCCATCAAAATCGAGGCAGCAATAATGCTACCGGCAGTTTTGTGAGCTGTGATTGCAAGTAATGCACCTGTTCCAATTACTGAAATTTGGAGAGTTGAACGTAAAAATTTAGTAATACCAGTAATTACATTAGAACGATTCTGCGCTGTAACTTGCATTGCACGATTTTGATCATTCCGTTTACACCAATCAGAAACTATAAATTCTGACATGCCCATAGCTTCAACCACCTCTGCGTTTCTTGTTGCAACATCTATAGCATTAATATTGCGTATAGTTTCTTCATTGGTTTCTCGCAATATACGCTTAGTGGCAAGTTCATTCCATACTGCCATTGAAACTAATATAATGATCCCGGCAATAGCTATAAACCCTGTAGAGGTATGTATCATAAAGATCACAACAAGGTAAATTAGCGACCATGGAGTATCGAACAGTGAAAATATACCATTTCCTGTAATGAAATTTTTTATTACTCCAAGATCTCGTATTGCTTCACCACTTGAAGTTGAGCTTTGTACTGATGTTAACCTGATTGACCTTACTATTAGATCTGGTGTTGCAGTTTTATCAATCCAATCACCAATTTTAGCCATAGCTAAATATCGACAAGTTTCAAGCATTGCAGAACATGCAAACGCAGATAAAGTAATAATCGTCAGCATAACTAGTGTTGACACACTCTCGCTCGATATCACTCGATCAAGTACCTGAGAGGTATAAAGTGGCAAAAATAACATTAACGCATTAATCCCTGAGCTAAACCAGAAAATGAACCAAAACGCACTCTTGCACTTCTCTAGACAAGTATATAGTATACTTTGCTTTAATTCCTTTTTTATTGACGGAGTGATTTCCACAATCTTCCTTTTATTTAATTATATGTACCATATATAGTTTTTATTTCAAAAGTATTAACAGTTATTGCCTTACCATATCATTAATGTAATAAAATATTAATGATATGCGAATATAAACTTTTTCATGGAAATTTAGCAAGGCTATCTAATTTCTTCTCTACTATAACCTTATACGATAGCCTTGCCAATTGTTCTACGTTTTTCTTATCTACTACTCAATGACAGTTCTTACTATCACTCCTCTGAAAGTTGATGCTATCAGAGTCAGTGACTACAATCTGCATCTATTTTCCTCTTTCTATATGATCAGGAAGTATTACATATTCCAATGATCTAGCTGTAATTGCTCTTTTTCTCACACAAGATGGACTTGAATATACCCTTGGTCTATATCTTTCGAATTTAAAACAGTCAACAGTAATCCCCTCCTCAAAGTTAGAAAGTATTAGAGATGGAGATTTACTAACTTCCTTATCACTCACAGGATTATTTGCACTACCATAACTCACATGACGCGCTGCACTATGATTGTTACCACACTCTTCTCTTGAGGTTGAACTGCTTGGATTAAAAGGAGTCGAAAATATTGAATACCCATTGGTATCACCAAATCGTTTTATCAACCCACAGTTTTCTTCATTCATTTTTGTAATATTCTCGTGATTAGCACCTTCTGATAAGCTTGATGAAGCGATAAGATCTTCTTTTTTCTTACTAAAGATATTGCCTATTTTTAGCTTAGTTGCAACATTCTTGAATTTGTTTTTCGGAGCTTTTGGTTTAATTTCTGAATTCTCATTTATAGTAATTACACATGATGGATTATCTAACTTGTCCATTGTATTTTGTACTCTACTGTTGCGTCTTGAACACAGACTAAGTTTTGCTGTTAAATCATTCAAAACAGGTGAACTTTTTCTACCTTCTAAAGACTTATTCGAACATAGTAGTGCACTACCACCCCTACTCATTTTCTGAGGAGAAATATTGAGTTTGTCTTTACTCTCTAATCTAGTTTCATGCGTAAACTTGTAAAGTTCATTTTCCAATCGTGAAATATCTTCTGCATTCTTTATTAATAGTTCCAATATTGAGTTGTATTCCTCCAAATCATGATCCCCTACTTTTGTCTTAGCTAACTTTCCTGTAGCCTCTTCAATTCTGTTCATTTTTTCAGTATAGTTTTCTATCTTACGTTTAACAGGTTCTTTTTGAAGGCCAATCACTAAGTTGTATAAGATAAGTAAAAATGATATCGAAGAAAATGCAATGGAAATCCAGGTAGGAATTTCTTCCTTTTCAGATTCTGCATTATTATACTTAATGCAAACAGAAATAATCACACTTGATATTGACATGGCCAGATTATAGTAGTCTAGAAGCTTTTTGCTTCTTTCTTGATCTTCCATGTTAAGTTTATCATATTTCCTTTTTTTGTTTTCCCTTATTTCATAAAAGAAATCTAAAAATAACCTCAAGATATTTGTGTCACCATGTTTAAAAGCATAATCTAAAGCTGTTTTTTTTGCATTATCCTTTATATCAAAATTTATCTTTTCATTTAAAGTTTTCTCTCCGGTGCTGATTGTTAGGTAGAATAAGGCTTTAATAGCTTTTTCCCTTAAGTGCTCATTTTGTTTACGCTTTTCTAAAACTAACTTTTCAAAAATTGACCTTGCTTAAAATCCTCATTTATAGTTTTTTCAAAATCATTATCACTCATTACAAGATAGTGTAATGCTGTTCTTCCAGATTTAGATACAACATTTAACATTTTCTTATTATAGGGGTAATGATTATCTTTCATAAAATATTCTATTAACTCAGCATTAAGGCTCATGGCAGCTAAATGTAGAGGTATAAGCCCTTGACTGTTTGTGTTAAAAAGTGGTACTGTGTTCCTAATAGTTGACTTAGCAATACTTTCAATAACATACTGAGAGAATTCTATGTCGTTGGCAAGAGCAGCCATGTGTAACGGTGTATTGTCATTTTCATCATATAACACTTTGATGCTAGCAGCCACCTTTTTACCTACAAGTTCTTTTGACACAAATTCAAGACATTCCTTATTGCCGCTCAAAATAGCTGCAAATAACAACTTTTTTTGTGTATTTTGTTCTAAAAAAATACCCTTTGGGCTTTTTTTTACCAAATACTTAACGCATTCTACTCTTCCACTGAGGATAGATAAGTGTAGTAAAGTTTGTCCATCCTTATTTTTCTTACTTAATATTTCTCCCACTCTCTCTTTTTTAAAAAGGTGCTCAAGGCATGATTTATTACCAACACGTGCTGCCATATGAAAGACGGTGTCACCGTTGCTATTCTCACGCAAAACCTCTTGATAAACGTCAAATTTCTTCTCTTCCAACTTTTTTTCTATCATGCTTAAAAACGATAAATCAAGTTGGGCAGCAAAATGTAAAGGGGTGTTTCCTTCATTATTACTCTTATTTACTTGCATGCTTCTGTCTATTAATAGACTCACACATTTTTTTCTTAGTTCTGTTTCTGTATTACTCGATAGAGCTAAGTGTAGGGCCATATTTCCTTTGTGTGTTTCTGTGCTTAAATCGTAATCAGGAAATTTCTTGAGTAAAGATGTTAGACAATCATACTTCCCGTACATTGCAGCTAAATGTACAAGATCTCTTCCATAATCACCTTTGGATTGAAGTATGCTATTTCCTATATTTTCATAAAATAGGTCTATACAATATGAATTACCATGTATAATAGCAATATGTAAGGGGGTGTTACCTTGTTTATTCTGAACAATTTTTGCACCTGATTGAGTAAACAATTTCATTAGCTGGTTATTTCCATGTTTTGCAGCTATATGCAATGGGGTGTTACCATCTACATTTTCTTGATTAATTTCACTTTTTCGTCTACCTAAAAATTTTAGATGCTCTATAAGAAAATTTATGGCATTTTCTTGAGTTTCTGAGTTACCTACAATCTTATGAAAAGGATTCTCATTATATTTATTTTTTAAAAATTGTACTTGATTATCAATGAAGAATTTTATGCACTCAGCATTTCCAGATTGCACAGCATAGTGTAATGCGTTATTTCCATATTTATCTGTTTTAATTTTCTCCCTATCAAAAATTCCTTTTGCTGTCAATATTTCTTTTAAATATTCTAGGAGGTTAGGACTTCCGCTTCTGGCAGCATAGTGTAACTCGGTTTTATTATTGGTAGTGCAACTAAAATCTGCTTCATTTTCTATGAGAATTTTCAAGCATTCTTTATTGCCAGATTTAGCCGCATAGTGTAGTGGTGTTTTACCATCTCTATCTTTATTCCTTACTGCTTCTTTAATGTCAAAATTAGAATTTTCTATCACAAAACATAAAATATCTTCTTTACCCGACTCAGCTAAATAATGTAGAAGTGTTTTATCATTACTATCTGCAAAATTCTCCAATTTTATAATCAATTCTCTGCCCATACTAAGAATTAGAGATACAGCTATTTCAACATGAATATCATAATTCCTATTTTTCTTTTGTTCTTTCCTAATTCTTTCAATAGCCACTGTTAATAGCGAAGAACCATCATTACTTATTATATTCCATCCATCTTGACGAAATTTTTCAGCTAATGAATCACTTATATTTTCTGCTAAAATCCTGCTTTTTATACAATCAAGATTATTAGTACATATATTATAGTTTTCTTCTTGAGTTACTTTATTAATATAATCATATATGATTATTAGGTCTTGCTTATTGACTTTATCTTCTGAATTGCCTTGTAATGAAGAGAGGTCTATCTCACTAATTGCTCTGGCCATAACAACGTTTCCCGCAACAAATAAACCTGAACTGAGTGTCTTTGCGCTTGTACTAGATTTAGCTTTGAAAACACTAATAACTGTGTCAAATTTATTTTTGAACATACTGTACCTCATAAATAATAATGCCGGTAAGGCTTTAGTAGATACCACTGTAATTTTAAAGCCTACAAAAATTCACCAGCGGCCGCATTATATAGTAGATAATTTTTTGTGCTAGTAATATTTTTCTAATTCCCACTTTGGCCTTGGTGCAAAGTCAAGAGAGTCTACATAGCTTCTCTGTAACCTTTCAATTCCTGTCCATCCAACCATCACTGCATTGTCTGTACATAAATTGCTTGGAGGAGAAAGCACGTTCAAGTCTATGTGCTTTTTTAATCTCTCTTTCAGGAAATTATTTGCTGCAACTCCACCAGTAATTACAAAATCATTGATTTTAATATTTAAAGATACAGCGATACCAATAGCATTTCTGACTCTATCGAGTAATATGTCGCTAATACACTCTTGAAACGAAGCACACATATCACACACATCCTGTTCACTCATTACAAATTCTCGTGCTAAGTTTTTTACCGCTGTTTTAATTCCAGAAAATGAAAGGTCACATCCAGAACGTTTTATCATTGCTCTTGGCAGCTTAAATCTCATACCATCACCTTTTTTAGCTAACTCTTCAATTAATGGACCTCCCGGATAGCTTAGACCCAGCGTTTTAGCGACTTTGTCAAATGCTTCTCCTAATGAGTCATCAAGCGTTTCTCCAAGTTTGATGTATTTACCTACATCCTGTACAATTAAAAATTGGCAGTGACCACCTGATATCAGCAGGACTAAAAACGGAAATTCAACCTCATATAGTAGCCTAACAACTAACGCATGTGCTTCTAAGTGATTAACTGCAATAAACGGTTTTTGTGTTACGTGTGCAATTGCTTTAGCCATCATTGTACCAATTATTAATCCACCTATGAGTCCTGGTCCTGATGTTGCTGCAATTGCATCTAGATCACAAAAGTTAAGGTTAGATTTTTCCATAGCACTTTTTATTAAACCACTTAAATGCTTCATATGAGCACGTGATGCTATTTCAGGAATCACTCCACCGCACTTTTTGTGCTCTACCTGAGAAAGAATTTCGTTAGCAAGCACTTGCTTATCACTATTTACAATCGCAACTGCAGTTTCATCGCAACTTGTTTCAATCGCTAAAATGGTTTTCATATATATTTGAACTCTTTAAATTGCGAGAACTATAACTTGAAATGTTGAAGAAGTGAACTTTGTTCTGCTGAGCTAATTATCATCTTCAAATATAGAACCAATTTTTTTGCTTCCAGGAGAAAATTTATTAGTCCAACTGCTTTGTACTTTGTTTATATCTTTAAAAGCAGTTTTATCGCTATATTCCTTTACTTCTTTATCTATTCTCTCCATTATTTGTAGATCCAGGTAGCTCTTTTTCCATTGGTTAGTAGCAAGAAATACTCTGTTTAAATCTTGAGTGCGAATTAGATATTCTTTATCTTTAGGATAAACTTCCTGAGCCCAAGCAAACAGCTCAAAATAGCGTGCGAATAACTCAGACGCACGTGATTTTGGAGTTTGGTAAACTTGTATCTCCTTAAATATAATTTGACCAATAATTTTTTGTACCAGAATATTTGACTGCTTTAAGTTCTGCTCAATATCCTGATAAACTTTATAGAGAAATTCTTGCTCTAAGCTTAAGTTCAGTTCATTTTCAACCATATGTGAAAGTTCATGTACTATGATGTAAGGATTTGACCTTCTTAGCACAATAACATACTTATTTAAACCAGAAGAACGAATTGTCTTACACACTCCCTCTTCCATATCCACTAATCCTTCTTGATATATTTCAAACGAGAGTCTAGTTTGCTTTATTATTGACAAAGTGAGGTTTAATGTATTTCTAAACTTCTCAAATTGATAGAGATATTTGACATATTGTATTACGTTTTCACTATTTCCTACTTGAGTTGCTTGTTTTATTAAGTTCCTGATTAGCATGCTTCATTATTAAAGGAATTTTCTTTATGCTCAAGAATTATAAAGTGTTTTCAGGAAGTATAGCTAAAAAAGTTTAATTTACTTACATTCCGCTACTTATTATTAGCCAAGAGGTATCACGTCAGTATGACTTAGGAATGTACTAGATATAAAAGTGCAATATCAAATATATTTTACTAAAAATCAATCAACTTTTCACATGTTTGCTCTTCATAAAAGAAGCTCAATGTTATCGTAGTACCAAGTTTTGCTTCACTTTGAATGTTGAAAGTCCCACCCATTAACTCTACTAATTTCTTGCTTAGAGGTAATCCGATACCTGTGCCTTCGTTTCTATATCCCGAATCTGCTTGGCCAAAAACGGACATAACTTTATATATGTCCTGCTGCATTATCCCTATTCCATTATCATGAAACTCAATAGTTAATAAATTTTTTTCTATATTCTCTTTAATAATCATTCTTATTAAACCACCTTGAGGAGTGAACTTGATTGCATTTGATAACAAATTTATTATAACTTGCTTCATTCTTTTGGGATCGGCGATAACTAATAATTGTTTATCAGATATCTCTTTCTTTAAACTAATCCCTGTTTCTTTTAGTTTAGGTGATAACATTTTTAAGCACGAATCTATTATCTTATTCAGATTAAACTTCACTTTCTCTACTGTTAAACTACTTGATTCAGCTTTAGAAAAATCGAGCACATCATTAATCAAAGCAAGTAAATGTGTACCAGCATTATATATATCGTCTACGTATTCCTTGTATTTAGAGTGATCTACCGAACCTAAAGTTTCATTTTTGATCAACTTTGCAAATCCAATAATAGCATTAAGAGGTGTACGCAACTCATGTGTAACACTTGCAAAAAATTTTATCTTATTTGCATTTTCTTGCTCTAATGCCTCTTTAACCCTTTGTAATTCAATATTAGTTTTATGCTGCTTGGCTAGCATTTGGGTATTGGAAAAGTGCAAATAAAGCATTATTAGTATTAAGATAACCAGTAATAAGCCCATTAATATTGAAAATAGACTATATACCATAATATAAGAGTCATTATAGCTTTGAATGATCTTCAAAAAAAATGAAGGCTTAATGTCATCTTCATGAAATATAGGGAAAGTAGAAGTTAATGTATTTCCTGTAGCGTAAAATATTTCTTGATTGCTTAGCAATTTATCAATTTCATCATTTGTAAGCAACTGCTCATAGTCATGACCTTGAGTATTAAAATTACTGAAAATTACTCTGGCATTTTGATCATACAGTATTAAGCTAAAATTTCTTACTTTGCTTACTGATTGTAACAATTCAGCACGCAATTTTACCAACTGGTTTATGTAATCAAAACTGTTATATTTAATATGATGTTTTTCTATTAGTAAATAATGATATTTTTTTATTATACTATTTTCCAATAGATCTTTTAAGTTTGCATTTGAATTACGGTAAAAAGAAAGAAAATTATTCTTTAATGAATAACTGCGGTATATTGTGCCCAATAAAACCACAAAAATTAATAAGAATAGCGAGATAATTTTTGTATATCTATTTGTTTTTAGTGTAGTAAAAATTAATTTACTTAATTTATACATATTCTTCTCATTGTGAAATAACGTCTTTTATGGTATTAATAAAAAATTAGCATATCATACTTTTATGACAATTTCTCCTATCTTGCCAGTTTATTCTCCTATTAACATAAATTTTTCTTATGGCAAAGGTATTTACTTGTATGATATCGATAATAAGCGCTATATAGATTTTCACTCTGGAATAGCTGTTAGCAGTTTAGGTCATGCCAACCCACGATTAACTGATGTCCTAAAATTACAAGGAGAAAAACTATGGCATATATCAAATACCTATAATATATCTACTGCCAACAAATTTGCAGAAAATTTAATAAACAACAGCTTTGCTAATACTGTATTTTTTGCAAATTCTGGATCAGAAGCAGTGGAATGTGGACTTAAAATCGCTAGGGCCTATCAAAATGGAAAAGGTAATAAAAATCGCTATAGAATTCTAACATTTCATGGTGCATTTCATGGAAGGACATTTTTAACTTGTGCAACAAACGATAGACAGAAATTTTCTGAATTACTGAATCCTTATATTGACTGGTGTGATAACATAGAGCCCAATATTGAGAGTGTAAAGAAAGCAATTTCTAATGGCATAGGTGTTATATTAATAGAACCAATACAGGGACAAGGTGGTATTAAAGTAATGAGTGAAGTCTTCATGAAAGAGCTAAGAGAACTATGTAACGAAAACGACATACTGCTATTTTTTGATTGCGTTCAGTGCGGTGCTGGCAGGACAGGAAAGTTATTTGCATCTGAACACATAGGAATTAAGCCTGACATATGTGCTCTTGCAAAAGGAATAGGAGGAGGTTTCCCTCTGGGGGCTTGTCTTGCAACTGAAAAGGTTGCTAAGTACATGGCGGTCGGTATGCATGGTTCTACTTTTGGTGGTAATCCACTTGCAACTTCAGTAGGTAATGCTGTATTGGATGAATTGCTCGGCCCTGGCTTCTTAGAAAATGTTGAAGTTAGAGGTAAGTCTTTAAAAAACAAACTAGAGGACTTAGCAAGCAAGTTTCCAATGATAGAAGAAGTGAGAGGAAAAGGGTTGATGCTAGGAATAAAAGTAAAAATGAATAACCAAAAATTTGCAGAAGAGCTAAGTCACCGTGGTTTACTCACTGTTGGAGTAACATCAGATAACGTTGTAAGAATCTTGCCTCCACTCATTATCACTGAAAAAGAGATTGATGAAGGCATTGAAATCCTCACTCAGTATTTATCTGAAAAGTTCTAGTTAAAAACTAAACCTTCCTGCTCACTAGTTGTTGGCTGTATCAAAATTGCAGATAAAGCAGTAGATACAACTTTATCAGCTACTTCATTTGTACACTTTGCCTTTTCCTGTTCTCTTATCAGTGTAAGCTCATTTATATCACTTAGTGAGTCAAATTTTGTTATATCCTCAAATATAAACGATTGCACGATGTCTTTCGGAATATTGAGAAAAGCCGAGTTACCAAGCGATAATGTCATATCTAACAAACTTTTCATTGAGCCGTTTCTCAAAACACATTTAGACAGTTCTCCTAAAAGAATTGGCACTCCAAAAATAAAAAATGCTCCTCTCACTAAATAGGTCGTTATTTCATATAACAATGCACCACACAAGAGTGCCAGTGGTCCAAATACTATAAAACCGCAAAGTAAAGGCAATTGCATGGTCTGACCTGATGATATTCTACCTATAAGCTCCATTGAAATTATAAACCCAATAAGTAACATAGCTCTACCTAGATATGTCCTTTCTTTAGAGCGTTTGTTAAAGTTTTTCTCACGTAACTTAGAAAAATCATTATTGACTCTTACGTCAAAAATATTATGGCCATTTTTTAATTTGAGCTCCAAGTTCTCTATTCCATGACGCCACTTATGGCACCTTACAACTTCATTAATTACCATACTAATTCGATCATTGATCTTGCATAATTTGCTTTCTTGATATAAATCTCCTTGATAATACTTTTCTCTAAATTTCACACAGTCTAATTTCTTTAAATCAGATAAAAAATCTTTAATTTCTTGTGCCATTTTATCAGTATCACCTCTGTAGCCTACAGCTTTCAAAATTGCTGCTAAGTGTTCATTTTCAATTTGAGCAATTGTTCTATCTAATGCACGTATATATTGCTTGGATTGAAAATATGAGATGATTTTTTCTTTACATCTATCCTCATTGCCTTCGTACAAACTATTTCTTTTGAAACTGCTGTCATGTTCTTTGGCAATTTCTAATGCATGAACCAATACATTTTGCGCCTTCACACTACTTTCACAGTGACAGTTTCTGATTATGTGTACATACGCTCTTGCACTGGTATCTCCAGATTTATCTATATTGTACGCTTTAGCCAAAAAGACTAAATAGTCAAACCCTGCCCAAAGATAATACATTACCTTTGTTATAGCACTCCCCACAGAAAATAAAGCTGAGCGTGTGCAAGATAATTTACCGTTGTTTTTAATTCTGTTCTCATATGAACGAAGGTATGCCTCTGTACTTTTTAAAATCCTATGTAAATCTTGTTCTGTCTTTTTGACATCAAAATCATTTATATCATGAACTTTTTCATACGTTTCTTTTATCAAATCACTAGAAAACTTCTTCAGAGCTGAATCATCAATATTTCCTAATGCATCAATATTTTTACTAATATAGATTTCTATTTTTCTTCCAAGTTCTTCTCCCATTCTATTTTTTAGCAACTTATTGTATTTATTAGTAGCTGGAAACAAAACTTTCTGACAAAATTTCTGTGGTTCCTTTTTAAAATTTGCTAAGATCTTATTCACAAATAGCTCAACTTCTTCACCTGCAGCAGCGAAAAACCATGATTGTCTGCTCTCATTACGCTCTCTATTTCTTCCAAGATTCTGTAGGGCTTCAGATGGATTATTGAACTGACTAACCGAATCTGCAAATATTGATGCAACATGATTATATTCACTATCAAATCCACGACCTTTCGATCCATCTATAACCGTTGTCAACGCATATTTAGCCAATGAATCAAAATCTCTTTTTTCATAATCACAATAAATAGTTCGATATTTACCTATTTGATTACGTATTTTCGCTGAAAAGGGTCTATTTTCTCCAATACCAAGATCATTTTTCCCAATTCCTGCAAAGATACATTTATTTTGTTTGCAGAAATCAATGAGACTATGTAGTATACCTTCCTCTCTTTCCATGAGGTCATGGAGCTCTTTGCTTAAGCGCCAATTATCAACTATTAAGCTGCATTGCTCATTATCACTTTTACTCAGTGCTTCAATTACTGTCTTTATTTGCAGTAAGAGCTCATCTCTAGCAAATTGCTCACTAAAGCCTTTTCTCTCTAGGTAGCTTATAATATTGTTATCATTAGTGGTGCTAACATTCTTTTTAACATCTTCTATCAATTCACTCAAACCTTCTCTTCTTTTTTTATCTAAAGTAATATTATCACACTTCATTAAATATGAGAGAGTAAGATCGATCATTGAATGCATTACTCTATATTTTAGATATTCAGCAGTACTACTGAAATCCACCTTTTCTTTTAATTCAGATATCTGCTCTTCTGTCAGACTAGGATGTTGCTTTTTAACGCAGCTTATAAAGTTCGCTTCGCGTAACTTGAGCCTATAGTCTTGATAAGAAATCCCTTCAGGCTGAAATTTATTATACACTTCATAACGTGTACTACCTTCATATACTAAATTATCTCTACCCTGCAACGCAAAGTTAAGATTAACTATACTATTTACATCATCAGCTAAAAGCAGAGCACTTTCTCCAATTGGGCTTTGCACATTCCATCTTATAGAAGTTAATAAATCATCGGTATCAACAAGCTTATTGTAATTAAAAACTTCTTCGCTCTCTTCAACATATTCATAAGCTGGGCTCGATTTTTCTCTAGTAAATAAGCTACGCACGTTAGCAAGAAATCTAGAAAGCAGTTCTTTTGACTCTACACCAGTTGCTTTAGTTAGTACCCACCAAATTGGCAACATTACTATACCAAATATAAACATAGAAATTGTATAATATAAGTTTCCAATCAAAGCAGAATACAGCCAATAATCTGAAGTTAGACCAATTACAGCAGCAACATTACTATTTATAACAGGAAATAATGTAATCATAGGTATTATAGTAACAGCAATATTCACTACAAATGCTAGAGTGAAATTTGTTCTCCTATTGGTTTTTGCAATAACACTTGCTGTTTCGATGGCGTTTGCAATACAACGTCTACTCAATCTTGTCGGGCTGATAACTTTTCCGCATCTATTTAAAATCCTTCTCTTTGGTGTTGCAGTGAGGTAAGTCGTAGGATATTTCTCATCAAGCTTGCACATGTTCTCAAAATCCTGCTGCTTATTAATACTGTCTGCTTCATCAACACTAATCCACAACTTGGTATTTTGGTCTTTTAATTTCCGATCATTTTCTTGCTGTAATAGCAGGTCATGTGTTATTACAATTATTGTAGGTTCAGTTTCCTGCAGTGCATTTTTAATTTCCTCAGCAGTTTTGGGTGTCCTAATGTTTACAGTAAATGCACTACTCATCATTTTTTTAGCTTGGTTTACTAGATCACTGTTTGGTACTGCAACCAGATGATGAAACCCTGCTTGGGCTAGTACATGGCTCCACATTCCAATATCGTAAGTCTTGCCAAACCCAGTTTCTGCATCGATCAGAACATTACAGTTAGTAGTAGAAGGGTTGCGTAAATGTTCTAATGCCTCTTCAACAACAGGTTTACGACGTGCTACTATTATAGATTCCTTTGTATCATCAAGTTTTATAGATTCACCTTTTAGCTTGCAGTTGATTTTTTCTAAGCTACTTATAATACTTTGCTTTTCTTGATTGCTGATAGAACTCACACATTACCCGCTATAATTATTACAATATTAATTGTATGTTAATTCAGTAAATTGTCAATTCTATGGACAAAAAGCTGATTTCAACTATCATATTAATATGAATATATGCCTCGGAATAATTACTTCTCCTCATGGAATCAAAGGAGCTGTCAAAATAAAAACCTTTACTGAAAAGCCCGAAAATATTTTCCTATATGGTGAACTAATAATCGGAAGTGAAAATTATAAAATAAGCTTGGTGTCTGTTGTCAGTAATAATTTAGTAATAGCAACAATTAGCGGTGTGAATTCCCGTAATGAAGCAGAGCTTTTAAGAAATAAAAAGTTATATATAGAAAGAGATAAGCTACCACAGTTAAATGATGAGGATGAATTTTACCAAGATGATCTTGTGAATATGGAAGTAAGACTAGAGAGTAATGAATTATATGGCTATGTGAAGTCTGTGAATAATTTCGGCTCGGGGGATATATTAGAAATTTTGGTTATCAGCACAAAAAAAAACATTATGTTATCTTTTACTAAAGAAGTATTTCCATACATCAACATGAAGGAAAGGTATATAGTAATCAACATGCCAGAATTCATTGGCCAATAAAAATTTTGATATTTGTATAAAGTTATTTATAATAATCAGACCAAATTAAAAGTGTAATTATGGCAGAAAGGGCTAATGATATCAGGCCAGGTCAGATACTAGAACATAACGGTGGATTGTTTTCGGTTATAAGTATTATGCATACTCAACCTGGTAAGGGTGGTGCATATATACAAGCTGAAATGAAAAATATCCAAACAGGAGCAAAGTACTATGAGAGGTTTCGCTCTGATGCAACAATCAGAAGGGCAATTTTAGATGAAGAGGAATATGTTTATCTCTTTACTGAAGGGAATATCGTAAATCTTATGCATCCAAGTAATTACGAGCAGATTGTTATAAATTTAGACTTATTAGGAGAAAAGAAGTCTTATTTGCAAGATAATATGAAAATTAAAGTAGTAACTTATCAAGATAAAATAATTTCTGCACATGTGCCTGATCACGTTACACTAACTGTAAAAGAAACAGAGTCTGTTATCAAAGGGCAGACTGTTACTGCTTCTTATAAGCCTGCAATTTTGGAAAACGGAATACGCGTTAACGTGCCTCAATTTATAAAAGAAGGTGATAAAATTGTAGTACATACTCCTGATAACAGCTATTACGAAAGAGTGAAAGAGTAAATGGCAATTTCATCACCACGAATCAATGTGATGCTTGATTCTGTACGCAGTGCCTCCAAGCAGCTTATACGTGATTTTAATGAATTGCAAATTTCAAGCGTTAAGTCAGCAGACTTTATCAATAAAACTTATTCAAAATCCAAGCAACTTATATACGATTGCTTGAAAAACTACAACCAGAACTATGACTTTATTTTTGAAGACGATTTAGGCCAAGATCTAAAAGAAGGCAGTTATACTTGGTTTATTATGCCTATAGAAGGCAAGGAAAACCTTTTTAGTTGTATGGTTTATTTTGCAGTATCAGTTTGTCTCATTCATAAAAACAGAGTTGTAGCAGCTGTGATTGATGCTCCAGCCCTTAGAGAAACTTTCTGGGCAGAGGAAAAGAAAGGAGCTTTTCTTGAAGATTTCAAATCTCGCCATGTAAAAATGCGGATGAAAGCTCGTGAAGGGGGAATAATAGACATAAGTGGTAATTTGTTAAATAAATTACCACTTGACAATAATAATCTGCGCTCCCTTGGCTCAACGGTACTAGGTTTTGCATATCTTGCTGCCGGAAGATACAATGGAATAATTTACTCTGGAATTAATAAATATAAAACTTCACTCGGTAGGCTTTTTTTGCAAGAAAGCGGTGGGAGATTAAAGGAAGATAACGCGCTTGTCATTGCTGGAGATATAAACTAAAGTTCATTCAAAAGAGCAAAAGTCACGTAGTGAAAATAATAAATGGTCTTACCTACCCCTCATTGCAGCAGGGTGGCAAAATAAGATAGACGAGAAAAGACAACTATAGGAACAAATAGTCAGTGTGTGACAATGGCATCTAGTCCTTTTGCACAAAAAATGTTGTAAAGTAACTTAGTTGGATCCCAGTGTTAGCTACTTTCATGACAAGAAATAAAGCACTGATTTTGTACATTAACCATGCTTTTAAATAGATACCTTATTCTTGGCAACTTTAAACTCAACAACAGACACAAACAGATAATTTCTCAAAAACTTTTACAAGAGATTTTGTTAAATGCTCTATCATTTCATTTGTATGGTAAGGCGTAGGAGTAATACGGAAGCGCTCAGTCCCCTTTGAAACTGTTGGGTAATTTATATGTTGTACATATATTCCATACTCATCAAATAACAATTTTGATGCTTTTTTGGACAACTCAGGATCGCCAATTATGATTGGAATTATATGAGTTTCTGTTTGCATAAAATTCACTCCTGCATTTCTCAGTGAGTCTTTTACTTTCTCAACCACCTGCTTCTGCTTTTCTCTTTCAATGTTGCTTGATTTTAGATGCTCAACGCTTGCCTTTGCTGCTGCTGCTAAAACGGGCGACATAGCAGTAGTAAAAATAAATCCTGGGGCTGAACTTCTTATTACATCCACCAAGCTCTTTGAAGACGCTATATATCCACCCATCACTCCAAAAGCCTTTGATAATGTACCCTGAATAACAGTTATTCTATCCATCAAACCTTCTCTTTCTGCAATTCCGCCACCGCGCGGTCCATACATGCCAACTGCGTGTACCTCATCCAAATAGGTAATTGCATTATACTGATCTGCTAGATCACATATCGCTTCAAGCGGTGCTACATCACCATCCATTGAGTATACAGATTCAAGTGCTATTATTTTCGGCGTTTTTATATCTATAGACTTTAGCAACTGCTCTAAGTGATCAACATCATTATGCCTAAATATGTGCTTCGGTCTTTTTCCTGATTTTATACCTTCTATCATTGAAGAATGGTTTTTCTCATCTGAAAAAATTACCACGCCCGGAATAACAGACGATAAAGTACTAAGTGTAGTTTGGTTGGCAAGATAGCCACAAGCAAAAGTTAAAGCAGCTTCTTTTTGATGCAAGTCAGCCAAAGATTTCTCGAGCTCAACAACTTCCTTTGTTGTACCTGATATATTTCTTGTTCCTCCAGCACCAACAGATGAATTTTGAATAGCAGCAATGACACTATCGTTTTGTGACATTCCCAGATAATTATTACTGCACCAGACAATAACCTCTCTATTTCTTTCATAATCCATAATATAGGGAAGTTTGCCAGGTAATGACGCAAAATGCGTAAATTCACGATAGCGCCCTTCTTCTTTTATATCTTTGATTTTATTTAAGAATATTTTTTCGTAGTCTACCAAGTTTTTATCTATTAACAATCAATATAATTATAATAAATCATTAAATGATAGACTACTATATTTATTACTTAGACTGACATTCTTCTGTCTGCATAACCTTTGTGACCTGATTATCCTCAACTAAGCTTTTAGGCCTATAGCAGTACGTAATTGTAGCTGCAATAAGACAACAAACTGCAACTGCTATTCCTATTGCTAACATTTCCAAGTAAACTGCAACAGCTGCTCCTAAGGCAATAACAGTTATTGCAAGCGCAGAAGCAGCTACGACATACTTTTTTGTGTTTTGTGGATCATTCTTTGAATTGCTTGGTACGGTTGCTGAATAGCCTAAAGATGACATAAATTCCAAAAATCCCTTATTTCCTCGTTTTTTTGCCATATCTAAAGAGCTTCCTTTCAAAAGAGTATCTGATGGTTTATTAATAATTGGATCGTTTTCTAAATACGGGCTTGTACCATTGTCTATTATCAATTTTGCAGATTTTTTATGCTCTTCATTTATTTCTCGATTATAAGCTATAACATGCAACGCAGTACCAATACTGTTGCTTTGCATATTAACATACTTTTCTTTATCTTTTGCTGCACTTATTAAGATGGCAACTACATCAGAATGACCATTATCAGCAGCTAAGTGCAATGCAGTTTCACCATTATGATGTTGTAAATAAAGATCTGCCTTTTTTTTTAAAAGCAATTCCACCATTGCTGAATTACCTTCTGCAGAAGCATACATCAAAGGAGTAAGATTATATCGTTCTTTAGCATCAACTGTTGCGCCACGATCTATTAGCAATTCCGCAACATCTAAATGTCCATCGTACGCTGCTTCATGTAAAGGAGTTACTCTGCTGCCTGTACTGCTCACTGAGTTAACATTTGCACCGCTATCGAGTAAAAGCTTCACAAAATCTTTATGACCATTTCTAGCAGCTAAATGAAGTGCAGTGTCACCACCTACTTTTGTTTTTGATTTAATCTCAATATTTGTACCACATTCTAGTAAATGCCTGCCAAGCTCAACATTACCTTTTTGTGCTGCAACGTGTAAACGAATAAATCCATCATTATCATAATCTGTGAAACGTTCATTAATATCGTCTAGTAAACTTTCCCTACCAGCTTTTAATTCCTCAGGAATGATAAGTGTTACTTTACCATTTTCATACTCTACTTCACCATTATGAAATTTAAGTGTGAACTCTAAAATAGCATCAACCCTGCATATTTCCCTATTTGTATCAAGTTTCCTGACAGGCATACTTGGACAATACTGAACATTGAGAGAACCTTGGCTATTATATACAATACTTATCTTTCTATCATTGGCATGAGGCAAGATTAGTTTATGCTTAGAGAATATAGGAGAGAGCTGCATTAACAAAGAGCCATCATACCCAGCTTGATTGCAACTAGTAATTAACTCTTCCAGTATATAGTCATTTGGAACCTCTGCTTTAGCATGTTTAAAAATTTCCGTAAAAACATACTTTGCAAACAGACGTTTATCATCTCCCTCATTATATTTATCATATAACCCTTTGATGAAACTATTATCTATAGTGCGATCATTGATTACAAAAAAATCCGTTCTATATAGGTCTTGATAAGCTGTGTTACCAGACTTTACATCTTCATTATTCTCATCTGCCTTTACTTGACCCAGCAGAGATTGTGTTAGCTGAAATTCTAACGTAGTTACTGCACTAGATTTAGTATCAGAATTATTAACGCCAGATTCCTCTTGACTTTCATTACCTGAATCCTCAGAACGACGGCGCTCTTTTTCCTCTCGTTCTAAAATTTCAAACCCTTCTTCAGTGCCCGAATCCCTAGAATCTGATTTCTTTAAAATTTTGTTTGATTCCTGTGATACAAAATCTGAACCTAACATGTTTTTCCTCACTAATTAGTAGCTAAGCTAAGTGTAGCATTAAATGGCAATTTTGTCAACTTAGCAAGCATCTCTTCGTAATCTACCAAGTTTTTATCTATTAACAATCAATATAATTATAATAAATTATTAAATGATAGACTACTATATTTAGTATACAGACCTTTCCTTGAACACAATCTCTGCAGGCTCACCATTCTCAATTAAGCTTTTAGGTCTACAGCAGTATGTAACTGTAGCTGCAATAAGACAACAAGCTGCAACTGCTATTCCTACCGCTAACATTTCCAAGTAAACTGCAACAGCCACCCCTGAAACAATAACGGCTATCGCAAGCGCAGAAGCAGCTACAACATACTTCTTTGTATTTTGTGGATTTTTTTTGAGGCCACTTTTGCTGCTTTGCTCATTAATTCTTGGCAATTCTGTTTTTGGCTGTCCATTTCCGTTAGCAACTTGTTCTACATGCTCAGTAGGTTGATTAACGTTAATATCATTATTAACATCTTCAATTTCAATCGAAAGAAATTCATCTTCATCATCACTTGTTAATTCTACTCTTAAAGTACAAGGAACAGAATTACTAGAAACAGTACCATTAGCTGTTGCTTCAGCTTCCACTGTGTCAATTACAGATATTCTTGTTTCATGACCTTCTTCACTAATTTTTTCAAATGGAGAATTACTATTAGAGTCTGAGGAAGTTCCGGCAGAGCAATCACTTTTATTACCTTCAAGTTTAGAAAAATCATCCTCCTCAGAACTCAGTGATGGTGAGCTTTCTTTAGACTCTACCAAAGGAGCTTCTTGGCTACTTGCAGCAGCTTCTACATTGTTGTCTACTGGTAATGTAGCAGCAGTGTGCTTGAGCTCATTTTCAAGAAATAGTATTATTTGTTCAAGAGCCTCTTTTTGCTCACCCTCTTCCAAATTTGTAATTTTGTCATTTGCTTGGTCCAAGAGCTTCTGTACAGTAGGTTCATATGTGCTGACTTCTAATTTCTTTAATAAATGTATCAAACGAGTAAGATTGATTCTATCGACAGCATTAGACAATTTTTCTCCTATAATTTTTTCATTTCCAGGCATTTTACCCTCCTCACAATTATTACCTATAGCTTCTTCTATTGAAGCCTCTTCATTATTCATAATATTCTCTACTTTATCAACAATGTTTCTTTGCGGCTGTTGATTATCAATATTTTTGGATTCTGGATCTTTTTTAATATTTAAATGCAAAGGTGTTTTATCATCTAAACCTTCAAGAAATTTTGTGATTTTTGATTCACTAGAAGATTTTTCCCTGTTTTCTTCCCTTACCAAATATAAACTTTTCGTTCCTACCAGATCTAAAGCTGTTTTGCCATCTCTATCTTGAATGTTCCAATCAGCTCCCTTGTTTACAAGTAATTTTACTATTTCAAATTTATCATGGTAAGCAGCCCAATGTAAAGCTGTTCTGCCATGCCTCTCATCTTGAATATCAATCTCAGCGCCATTTCCAATAAGCAAGCCCATTAATTCTAAATTATTACGTGCCACAGCCCAATGCAAAGGTGCATGCCCTGAATTGTCTATACTATTAATATCAGCAATTTTATGATTAATAATAGTCTTTGCTACATCTATAAAATCTTGTTGTATAGCATAGTGCAAAAATTTTTCTGACATATCAGAAACTCTAGACCTGGCTTCAGTATCTTTAAATTTATCTAATACCGCTTTCACGCATTCTTGATTACGAATAGACAACGCCCTTCGAAGTTTTTCACATATGCTATGCCAAGGTAGAATAGTACTTCGATTTTTTTCCAAATCTTCTAATAAAAGCTTAGTATAGCGCTGTCCACCAACACCAATAAGTAGCCTATCGAGACCTTCATCTTGCGTAAATAATATACTTTTATGCGTTTCTGCATACCTTTCCACAAGTGTGTCATCAGCTGCAATGGCTAGTAGTGAAAGCTCTTTTACTGAATAATTATAATAACCATTTGTTTCATCATAGCTATTATTCAACAGCACATTGTGCATATGATCAGTCAAATTAAGCTGTTGAGAGCAAAAATCCTTCAAATTACCACAATTTAAATCAGTAATAAATCTATCGCTTTCCTCTATATTATTTATAGTTTTATCTAAATCTGCATAATCACCATAATTTTTTGCTTTATTTATAACGTCTATTAATCCATCAAAGGTTAAATTTTTAGGGGTAATGGTAAATTCTTCTTCATTATGCCTTGGTTCTATATTAACCTGATCTTGAGGCCAAAATAACTCTGTTGCTACAACTGCTGTAACTTCTGCAACACCTACCAATACATTCGCAACATTACCTAAAATGCCTGGATCAGTAACTACTTTGTTTGCTACTTCACTACTATCAGATGAACTCTCAGTAATAGACAAGTCTTCAGCAGCAAATGACTTAGGTCCTTCATTCATATTTTTCTCAAGAGTCTCTGTAATTCTATTATCCTCATCTTCGAAATGCCTATTTATTTCATCTAACAAACTTTTGCCATCAACTTTGTAATTCTCTAATTGTTCAGGAATAGCAAGTGTTACTTTGCCGTTTTCATACTCTACCTTACTATCTCGAAACTTAAGGGTGAACTCTAAAATAGCATCAACCCTGCATATTTCCTTATTTGTATCAAGTTCTCTAACAGGCATACTTGGACAATACTGAATATTGAGAGAACCTTGGCTATTATATACAATACTTATCTTTCTATCGTTGGCATGAGGCAAGCTTAGTTTATGCTTAGAGAATATAGGAGAGAGCTGCATTAACAAAGAGCCATCATACCCAGCCTGATTGCAATTAGTAATTAACTCTTCTAATATATTGTCATTTGGAGTTTCTGCCTTAGCATATTTAAACATTTCTGTGAAAACTTGCTTAGCAAACAGGCGGTAATTTGCATTTTCACTCGAAATTAAGTGATTGTGCTGGCAATATAACTCGTGAACATACGCTTTGCTTATTGTTTGCCCATTAATTACAAAATCCATTCTTTCCAAATCAAGTTGTGCTTGCTTGCCAGAATTTGCATTCCTATTATTCTCACCTGCCTTTACTTGACTTAGCAAAGATTGTGTTAGCTGAAATTCCAATTCAATTGCTCTGTTAGTATTTTGTCCTTCTTCAACCTCTGAACAATTGCCTGAATCTCCAGAATGACGATGCTCCTTAATTTCTTCTTGTTCTAAAACTTCAAATTCTTCTTCAGCACCTGAATCTCTGGAATGGCGACGCTCCCTTTCTTCTGCAGTATCTACTGCTGGCGGCATGAGCCCACCAAGTAAATTCCACCCCATGTTTTACCCCCTAATTATTAGCTAAACTAAGTATAGCATTAAATAGAAATTTTGCCAAGCAAGTTATTGAGCCTTTTAGCAAATAGACTTACGTCTTCCATCTCTTCACCTTCCACTATACAAGCTTGATAGAACAATAAGTAAATCATATCTCCAAGTGTTGGATTTTCACCATTTTTAGCGTGAGATTCCATTATGTTTCTTATCAAAGGATGCTTAATGTTAATTTCAAGTACTTTTGGCGTGCGGTAATTTAGCTGCTTCTGTTCACGTAAAAAACGCTCCATACGGAGATCCATAGTTCCTTCATCAACTGCTAGACACACAGGACTATCGGTTAATTTCTTAGAGATCTTTACACTTTTTACTAAGCTTCCAAGAACCTTGGTGAAGTATTCGAGTATAGAATCCGCGTTTTCTTCGCTTTTGTTTTCATCTGATTTATTTTCTTCATCTTTCTTGCCTTCTTCTGAAGAAAATTTTTCTAAATCAACATCAGCGCGGGTCACAGACTTAAATTTTTGATCTTTATATTCATGAATCACGCTAGTCCAGAAATCATCAACTGGATCAACAAATAGAAGCACTTCCAATCCTTTGCTGACGAATCCTTCAAGTTGTGGACTGTTTTTTACTGAATCGAGACTATTACCTGTGAGATAGTAGATATGTTCCTGTTCAGGCTTCATTCTGCTTATATAATCATCAATGCTAACTAGCTTACCATCACTGGTGCTATGAAATCTGCAAATGGAAAGCAATGCTTCTCTTTCATCAGTTGGCATAGCTTCGCAAAGACCTTCTTTTAACACCGCACCAAAATTGCCCCAGAATTTTGTATATTCCTCTAAATTCTCTTTTGCTTTTTTGCCGAGCTCTGATATTATGCGCTTAGTTAAAGATTTCCTAATCTGCTCAACTACACGATTATTTTGCAGTGTTTCTCTGCTGATATTGAGAGGCAAATCCGGTGAATCAACCACACCTTTCAAAAAACGCAAGTACTGCGGTATAATCTGCACATTATCTTCAGTGATAAACACTTTATTTACATACAATTTTACAGAGCAGCGTCTATCTGGATGAAATAAATCAAAAGGCTTGATAGAAGGAACATAAAGCAAGTTCGTATACTCTATTGCACCTTCATTTTTATTATGAAATATCATCCAAGGCTCACCGCCCACATGTGCAACACCACGGAAGAAGTCGTTGTGCTCTTCTGGAGTAACGTCATTTTTTGGCTTAGTCCAAATTGCAGCTTTGCTATTTAATTTTTCACTTTTTCCTTCTTCATTTACAAACTCAACGGGAAAATTTATGTGGTCAGAGTAAGTAGTAACGATGTTTTCAATACGGAATTTGTCTAAAAATTCGCTTTCTTCAGGACGCATGATGAGCGTAATTTTTGTGCCACGAGAGATTTGACCATCTAATTTGCTGATTGAATACTCTCCATCTCCTTTAGATTTCCACACCCAAGACTCTTCTTCTCCGGCTTTCCTTGATTCTACTATAACTTCTGAAGCAACCATGAAGCTTGAATAAAAACCAACACCAAACTTTCCAATCAGCTCTACAGCTTGGCTCGAATCTTTATTATTCTTAATTGCATCCAAGAATTTTTGCGTACCAGAACTTGCAATCGTGCCAAGATTATCTATTAAATCTTGCCTGTTCATGCCAATTCCATTGTCGGTTATATACAGCTCATTCTTATCTTTACTGGAGCTAATAGTAATCTTCAACTCATCACTTGAATCTAATAAATCAGCATTTAATTGTGATTCATAGCGCAATTTATCACATGCATCTGATGCATTTGATATTAACTCACGCAAGAAAATATCCTTATTAGTATAAAGTGAATGAATTACTATATTTAGTACTTTGCCTACTTCAGCGTCAAATTTTAAACTTTCAGTTTCTTGTATGTTGTGCATTTTGAGCTCCATTATTAGCCTACTACTCTAATAATTTAAGTATTGCACTGCGATCTTTCAAGGTCACACATGCTAAAATTTATGTGGGCCAACTTATGGTTCCAATGCTAAACTGGAATAAGTACAACCATTGTGTCATGCAAATTAAGAAGAAAGTGCTAGAATATAATATCTCTTATTTGCTTCAAAGATTTGTTAGTCTTTGATTCTTTTTTTTTAAAAGTAGTCTCAAGAGAGATTTTAAGCTTTTTCCATTCTTCTTGACCATTTGGCATTAAATCACTCTCAATCTTCTCCAGTACTTTCTGAGGTGATGAATATAATTCCTCGTACAAATCAGTGTTTACTGACTGTAGTATTACTAAAAATGTAAATAAATTCGGATCAAGTAATTCTTCTTTTGCATGGTTCAAAAAACATAGCTTTATTCTTCTTATACAGTATTGTATTGCCTGCAGTGATAATGAGAAGCTTTCTGCATAAAATATAAAGCTATCTATAATTAAGCTCTTTGATTTTTTCGGTAATTCAGAACTTTCAAACAGTTTTCTTATAAACTGCTCTGTTGGCTGTTTTGGCAAATGCAAAGAGAGATCAGTAAAAGATTTTAGGCTAAAATTTGGTCCAAGTATTGTGCTAATTGCTCTTTGCACATTACTCTTATCTTGGCTAACAGAGATAATGAAAACCAGTCCCTCAACATCAAGCATGTACTTTATGGATTCTAAAAAATCGACAATGAATTTAGGGCGACATATATCAAGATCATCCACCATTATATAAATGTTTTTGTCTTTCCTGATTTTATTAACCACATCTGCTAGTTGTATTTTAAAATCTCTAATGTTCTCTTTTCTCCTTTGGAGAAGATTTAACTCACCCAAGACAAAACCAATGTCTTTCTTATCAGCCTCTTTTGCAGCATCGAGAAATACTGAAAGCATAGCAAGTGGAGATTTACTGATCAGCTTTCCTAATGTATTGAGAGAAAATAGTTCTTGGTTTATGTTTTTGAACTGCTGTATAACACTCCTTTTTACTTTGTATGATGCGAATAGATCCTCAAACAGGAAATGCAAAAAAGAAGGCAATGGTTGATCTAGCGCACTAATATCCCATGCGCTGTAATAAGCTGCAATTTCATTTTGCTGCTCTAGATCCTTTACCCATTCTTTCAAAAAAAACGTCTTACCCCATTTATCATATCCTTCTAAGGATACAATAGAAAAAGACTTACCAATTGTCTTGATTATAGAACTAAATTTACTTGCAACTTGTTTATAGCCTAAGCAATCATTCTCCCAAGTTATTACCTTAGGTAATTGCTCGTCTTCTTTTTTTCTGAATCTTACTAATGATATAAGTTTTTTAAAGCACATAAGATCCTTATGCTATATTTTACTATAGTATCTTATAAGTTAAGGGTCCAGACAATCATTTGCTTAGTAATCCATGTTTTTCTAACACATTAATAGAAATGTTTTTCAAGCTACTTACAGGATCAAGCACACCACATGGATCATATGTGATAGTTTTTATTCCTGTTTTTTCTTCTATGCATCTTTCCATGTATTGCACGTAATTTTGTGTAAGATCGTCTATTACTTCCTGTGTTTCCTTTAAACTTTTACAATCTTTGAATTCAGTTACTAGTTGCTCAATTCCACTTTCATAGAGTCCAGAATAGTTTTGAATTATAAAACTCCTGTTTTTAATAGCTTTTTGTATTAAAGGAAACATCCCGTTTATATAAGCTAAGCTTCCTGCATCCAAACTGATATCTATTGTTAACTTTCCTTTTTCCTTCCATAAGTCTATTTTTTCCTCCATGATTTTCCTACTATCACAAGTTTTTATTAATTCTATTAGTGCAGAATTACCATACTTATCAGATACCCAGTCACTATGCACAAAGTTTTTATACACCAGCATTAATGGAAATATAAAGCTTAGGTTATCAATATATCGAACATATTCGTCTTGATTTAATTTTCTTATTATTTTGCTGAAATTAGGTTTAATAATAATATCCTTATATCGAGCATATTCGTATTCGTCTAGATTGAATTTTCTTGTTATTTCGCTGAAATTGAAATAAGGCTTAATAATAATATCCTCATATCGAGCATATTCGTCTTGATTTAATTCTCTTATTATTTTGCTGAAATCAGGATCCTTATATCGAGCATATTCGTCTTGATTTAATTCTCTTATTATTTTGCTGAAATCAGGTTTAATAATAATATCCTTTAATAAATCTGTATTGTGAAAATTAATATCGCTTTTTGTTAAGAGTAGATCATTTGATTTAAAATCAAACTCTTTTAATTTTTTCACTTCTAAATTAGGCACTTGTAGTCCTAAGTCAATCTTTATATCCTGTAATATGTATCCAATTCGTTTACTATCTGCGTATTCTTTGTTAAATAGCGCAATGAAATCAAGAGCGATTGATCTTGATTTTTTGATTAACCAACTATAAGTATCACGTACTCCATCTAGTACAAAAGTTAACATAACCCCTCATTTTTAAATACCATATTTAAATGTATAATATTTTCAATTAGCAAGCAAGTTTCTAGGCTGAAGTATGTTACAGTATTTTTAAAGTATGTTGCTCAGAAGAAATGGAATATTATTTAATATCCTGTCTCGAAGTAAGCGCTATCTTCAGAGTCCCTTCATCTAGGTAGTCAATTTCTCCACCTATCGGTATGCCACAAGCAAGGCGCGATATTTTCACATTCAAGTTTTTTAGCAATTCAATTATATATTGCGCAGTAACTTGGCCTTCTAATGTCGGATTGATTGCAATAATGACCTCTTCAATTTTAAATTCTGTAACTCTTTTGGGAATGTTATCAAGATTCAGTTCTTTTGGACCTATGCCATTTATTGCTGATAGCCTTCCACCCAAAACATGATACATACCTGAATATATATTCCCTTTTTCAAATGCCCATAGATCACCCAATTCTTCTACTACACACATTAACTTGGTGTCACGCTTTGGGTTAGTACAAATAGAACACGGCGATTTAGTATCTAGGTTTCCACAAATTTTGCACTCTATTATAAGATCCGCTAGCTCTCTAATCAAAGATGCAAGCGGTAGCATGACTTTCTCTTTATTTTGGAGCAAATGTATAACTAATCTTCGTGATGATGATGGACCTAAACTTGGCAATTTAGAAAAAGCATGAACTAAATTCTTTATATTAATGTTCATTTAACAAATTCAGGATATAGTTTATAAAATGATAACATCAAACCTTTCGTAAAGAAAGCTTAGTTTGATTGGCTATGAAAAAGATTTCCCACTTTTTTTAGAACTGTCTTGAAAAAATTAATGTAATCACAATCTACTGTAACCTAACTCTGATTCAGGTATAACTGAAATTATCTCACACATTTGCGTAGTTACTACGGTACTTCTTTTTTGAAAATGACGTAATTTATTTTTCAACATATTTCTTTCTTCTACATAACTGTCTGACTCTTTATTCAAACTAGAATTTTTTTCTTCATACTTGGAAAGTATTGTATCGATCAAATAATTAAAAAATAATATTAGACCTGTAGTGTTGGCAAGCAATGCAAGAGAATAATATAACATATCTTCACTCACTTCTTCATTTATTATGTCATGGGAATTTCTATACATTCTAAAACAAGAGCCGAAGGCTGCTAAGCATACACAAGTAAGTTTTGTTTTGTTTAGGACGCACTTAATTCGTGCTAGTTTTTTATTATTATCTTCTAATTTTATACGCAACTCACTAATTTTACTACTATAGTGCTGAATAAACAATTCTATGGCCTCTTTGTTATTAGCATAATTATATGCTTTGTAAGATTCCTTATCTATGAGTTCAGTATCTATATCCTTTGATTTGAGAAGCTCTTTGATTGCTTCATTTTTGTTAAGAAGCATAGCTTCGTGTAGAGGTGTGTACTCATTTTCAACATCTTTTCTTCTGTTAATATTTTCACGAGTTAAGTAGTTAAAAAGAGCTGAAATGCATTCTGAATTATTGCTTTCAATAGCCAGAGTAATTGCATCTTTTCCATCCTTGTTATTAGTATTAATAACTTTGAAAAGCGGCTTTTCATTCTCTTGCTTATGTTCAAAATATTTGCGTTTGTAAAACTCACTTGAACAGTATGGTTCCTTAAGAATACACAAAAGTTTTTCTACAAAACAAGTACGATTTCTTTTTATAGCTACATGTAAAGGTGTGTCATGATTCTCCTCGTCTTGCAACAATAAGACATCATACAAATAACCCTCTTTATATAAAAAATTAATCTCTTGATCAAAAGAGATATCTTCTTCTCCTTTACAGATATTTAGTAGCCGTAACCCTATACTTTCTGTAGTACTGTAATCAATTGCAGAGCTACGTTGCACTTTAGATTGATAAAGGGTTACGTCCATACTATTCCTACCTTTAAACAACCCAGCTATACCTCTAAATATTACAGCTATACCTGATTCACTCCGAGCAGCACAAGGTGTTTCATCTGGAATGTTAATCTCAACATTTTCACTAGAAAAAAGTTCTAAAACATGCGAGTTGCTTTTTCTACTGGAAAAAGGCACATCGTTCCTTTTATCTTTAATCTCAGCACTCTTTGCATTCAAAGAATTTAGAGAGTTAGCTAAACAATCAAGATCTGTAGCATTTTTAGACTCAAGGTCTTCTGCTTGAAAATTTGCTGCAGTGTTTATTTCACCTTTCATATTTCTTTTTTTACAGAAGTTGCATTTCAGGTAGGGTATCTCATCTTTAAAATTTTTCAACTCTATTTAAATTTTTTTAAAATAGTTTTTGATAAAAATACTTATGAAACTAACTTCTGTGTTAATTTTTTAGAAGATTTTATAGCTAAAAAATTACTTCCGCATATTTTAAATCTGATTACAATTACAGTTAGAGATATTTATTGAGCTCAAAAATCTATCTCCGTCTGCAGACTTTTTTATTAAACTCATTAAAAAATGTAGCGTATCCTCTTCAGAGCATATCTGTCGTATGTTCACTGCATTTTTTCTAATCTTTTTTATACAGGGGGATCTTATGTTCAGAATTCCAGATACTTGACCTTTAATTTAGCTAATAAAAACCAACTGGTACCTGCGGTTTTTATAGCTACGTTTTCTCAAATAAGTTTTAAATGAATAGATTTCTTGCATAATAAGATGTCATCCCAGTGCTTGACACTGGAATCCAATAAGAAAAATGCGCTGGAACTTTCGAATTCCAGTTATGCAAGAAATCTAATGTTAAAAAACTCACAGTTATCCTAGTACTGCTTTATTATCTTCAGTCTTTTCATACTTGACAGAAGAGAGTTGAGGATTAACAGCTTCTTCTATTGATTTAGCCTGTTTATAGTCTTGACTTAGGAAATATATAGCCACTCCAACTGCTATTCCAGCAACAAGAGCAGATACTGCGAGTGTGCATAATATAATAGTCATTGAAGGGACTAAAGCACTACCAACACCGAGTCCAATGCCAAGAAAAACGCCAGGTATAATGCCAATCAAACCATTACATCTAGCACTTTCTTTTTTCGATTGAGCTTGGTCTTTCATAGATTTAATGAGTGCTTCTCTTGTTTTTTCTTCTTGATCTAAATCTAATGGGATTTTCTCTTCTTTATTCTTTATCAAAGGGCTTGCACCATATTTTAAAAGGGCTTCTATTGCCTCAGTGTTATTACTTATAACAGCTTGGTGTAATAATGTATTTTTACTACTTTGATCTTGAAAATTTATCAATTTGTAGAAATACTGAGGAGTAATAAACTTATTCACAGTTTCATCTAAAATCTTCATCACGTCTTGAAATGATAATTTCTCTTTTTTCTTAGATGTTGCACTATCGTGTTTAATACAGTGGTGCAATATAGTGTATACTATCTTTCCTCCTTCCTTATTGATAAAATCTCCATTTATAGGGGCTCTATCTAAAAGAGTCAGTGCGAATAACTCCTTGTTAATCACAATTTCGCTATTATCATTAAGATATTCTTGTAACTCTTTAATTTTTTCTATAAATTTCTTTTCTCCATCATTAATGATTTTATGTAAATCAGTCATATTATCTCCCTATTCTAATTATATAAATAATATAATAAATTCTAATAAAAGTCAAGTTTTTTAATTAAAAAATTAATAGAACTTATTAGCAATTCCTACAAATGTCAAATAAATTCAAAAGAAACTCACAGGATCAACATCTATTGTTACTGCAATATTTGAACTCAAGTTACAGCAATGTTTCAGCTTTTTCTTTATAGACAGACTGTATTTATTGTGTATTTTGAGTAACACTCTATACCGATATTTATTATTTAAGAAATTTATTGCTGCTGGTGATGGGCCAAAAATTTCAAATTCTTTCAATGTCAAGTGCTGAGAGGTAGTTGAAAATTGATTATGTAAAAAGCTTGTTAACTCACTTGCTGCTTTCTGCGTTGCAAATTGATCCTTACCACAAACTATAAGCGCTATTAATCTACTAAATGGGGGCATTTTAGCTTTGCTTCTTGACTCAAGTTCAATTTCATAAAACAAATCCCTTTTTTGCTGCTGCAATGCTTTTATTATCAAACTTTCAGGATTATTAGTTTGCACTATTACCATTCCTTTTTCATTAAACCTTCCCGACCTTCCTGCAACTTGATGCAATAATTGATATGTCTTTTCTGCTGCCCTGAGGTCAGAATTTTCAAGGCCTAAATCTGCGTTTATCACTCCAACCAAAGTTAACTTAGGGAAATTATGCCCTTTAGCAATCACTTGTGTACCGATTATAATATTCACTTCTTCTTTGAGCACTGAGTCAATTACGCTACCAAGCGACTTCTGGTCGCTGCTAATAATCGCAGTCTTTGCGTTTGGTATTAATTTTACTATTTCTTCAAGTAACCTCTCAATTCCTATACCACAAAGGGATAATGACTGCTGACTTTGACAATTAGAACACTTTTCTGGAAGTTTTAATTGATAAGAACAGTGATGGCATAAAAGGACATTCTTTTTCTTGTGGTACGTAAGCCATACAGTGCAATTTGAGCAGGAAATTTTATATCCACATTTTTTACAAACTGCAAGTTGCGCATACCCCCTGCGGTTTAGAAAGAGCATAACTTGCTGTTTTTTCTCTATGGTTTGTTTTATCCCTTCGAAAAGCTCATTTGAAATCCATTGTTTATTATTCACTACTTTTATGTGCGGCAACTCTGCACCACCGAATCGTTCGGTTAGCTTTACATGGTTGTAATTCCCTTTTTTAACATGATAAATTGTTTCAAGCAGCGGAGTAGCGGATGATAAAATAATCGGAATATTTTCGAGCTTGGCTAAGATAATGGCCATATCTCGAGCATTATATATAATCCCCTGTTCTTGTTTAAAGGATGAGTCATGCTCTTCATCGACGATAATTAATTTTAGGTTTTTATAAGGCAAAAAAAGTGATGACCTTGCCCCAATAATGATCTGCGCACTTCCATTTGCTATATTGAGCCAATTATTTCGGCGAGCTTTTGGAGTAAGTCCTGAATGCCACTCAGCTATATTTCCAGATATCTGACTGTGAACACGATTTACCAATTGTGAAGTTAGAACAATTTCTGGCAGAAGGATAAGGACTTGTGCATCGTTTACGATTTCAATTAACCTTGCAATCACAGAGAGATAAACTTCCGTTTTTCCAGACCCGGTTTCACCGTCAAGCAAAGTCACTGAATACTCATTCAAATTACTTATTATCTTATTGCGAGCTGCTTGCTGCTCAGGGCTTAATTGGCAATCTATTTCACTTATTTCCTGCTTTTGCTTAGTGAAAACTAACTTATCTATCTGATTTACCTTTAATACTCCTCCCATTATTACTTTGGCAAGCATACCGATAGGTATTACATTATACTGCGCAACCCACTCTGCAAATTCGATCAGTTTTGGTCTGATACTCGGTAACTCGATCTTTTGTTCAATGCATTTTAATTCTCGATCACTCTTGCCGCTATATTTCCAAACTATTCCAATCAAACGCTTTCTGCCAAATGGTACCACTACGTAATCTCCAATTGAAACTTCAGTATCTTCCTCAACTGCATATGAAAATAGCTGATCAATTGGAAGTGGCAGTAATACGTCAACTGTTCTTGTCATAAGTTAGCGCTGTTTTTAGATACATAGAGAAGCCTTAATGCTTTTTTCATAGTACACAATTTATAATCATAAATACTGGAAATGTGAGGAAATTCTGTATGTTTAGCGATAAAATAGTCCTAGACTTTGAAATAGAAAAAGGTGACCGAATAGATCGGTGTTACTTCTCTACACGCATCAAACTTACAGATAAGAGCAAGAGTTTTCTACGTGAAAAGCTCGGTAAACCTAACAATTTAGATGATTACTTTAATCTTAATCCTGAGAATTTTTATATTTATTACAACAAATATAGTGGGCACTATGGTATAAATGAGCTGTATGTCAGAGATAATAATGGTAGATATTTAGCTACTAAACTTCCACTTGATCAGAGCGGATTTTCGATAGAGTTATCATTCGACGAGGTGAATTATGGCTTTTATCCTATGTATGCAATCTATAACCCCACTCAATATGACAAAAAGCAGGAAAAGAGCTTTGAAGATAATGGTGAATTGCAGCCGTTTGTGTCAATTGTATTGGATTACTTTCTAAATGGCTTAACCGTTCAAGATATGTTTTTGCAAATACAAAATGAGCTTGTTGAAAAAGAAACAAAATTAGAAGAAGACAGAAGAAAAGCAGAGGAAGAATTAAATAAAAAGAATGAAAAGTTAAGGGAACTCATAGAAAATGATGAGATTAAAGTACTTAAAGTAATAAAAGGCCATAGTATTGGGAATGGATGTTCAGCGGCAATTTTGCAGCTTGATGGTGATCTTGATGCAAGTAAGTACTACATAGCAGAGTATGAAGGCAATGAATACTTACATTGCACGAGCTCTGGTTATGACATACTGCTTGACCAGAGCGATTTATTTTTTGTTCTCAATAGCAGCTCTTATCTTGAACTTGAAAGCGGTTTCTACTCAATACCTGCTGGCAACTATGCTAAATATCTCGATACTAAGAATCTGCTTTTTCGCGATGATCAACTATCTAAGCAGTTATGCAAAAACAAGGTAAAGGCTGAATCTACAGTTAACGCATTTTTCTCAAGACTTATTTATAGTGAAAATTTTTAAGAGGTGAATATGAAATTTAAAACAAATTCTGAATGGCTTTGTTGCATAGCTAGTGTTGGTTGAGGTTATTGTAAGAAGAAAAGCTTTTTAATATATGGCTACTAACGAATTTTGTTGTAAAATAGGCATTTTTCAAACAAGTACAACTTATGCCACAAAAAATGAGAGTAAGTAACCAAAGAGAATATAACGAGTTTCTCAAAAAAAGAGGAAATGTTTTTCATTTTGTTAATCAAGCCATAGAAAATTGGTATGAAAATAGTCCAAAAGTTGCAGGTGGCAATAACACTTATAGTGATAAAGTTGTAATTTTAATACACATAATAGTTCATCTTTTTAGAATTGGCTTGAGACAAGCTGTAGGTTTTGTAAAAGGTTATATGGTACAAATAGGCAAAAAACTTAAGATTATCAGCTATACACAAGCTTCCAGAAGATTTAAAAAGCTTAATTTGAAGATTGATGACCATAGAAGCAATAAAGATGATCTGGAAAATGTTGAAATTGCCGTAGATAGCACTAGAGTTAGTATCTACAATAATAACGGTGGGCATAGTAAGCTTAATATTCGAAAAAGAAAATACAGTGGTTATGGTCAAGTAAGAAAATTACATGTTGTTTTAAACATAAATGATAAGAAAGCAATAAGCATGAACTACACTAGTGGTGTTGCTGTAGACTATTTGCCGGTCTGCGATATGTTAGAAGAAGTCAGTGATAAATATAACATTTGTTCTATTCGAGCAGATGCGGCTTATGATATAAAAAGTGTGTATAAAGAATGCAGAAAATACAATATTGTGCCTATTATTCGCCCTAGGAAGGATACTAAAATTTGTTTAGCTGACTACTTATCAGAAAGAAACAAGTATATTAGTAGAATTAGGTCATATGAGAATTATGAAGATGGTATTAATGAATGGAAGAAAAAAGTTAAGTATGGAGCACGGTCTTATATTGAAGTCTTTTTCTATAGGTTGAAGCAAATATTTGGGTTTGGCTTGAAAAATAAATCAGAGGTAAATCGTGAAAAAGAGCTGTTAATTAAGTGCTACTTATTGAACAAATTTACTGATATAGGTATGGCTGAATTTAAATTAGCTGCGTAAATTCACTGTGATTTACATGCCTATCAGTGCTATGCAACAAAGCCATTCTGAATATGATAAATCACAAACTTTGATTAAAAAATTATTTCCAAATAAAGAAAGTATAGTAATAAACGATCAGCTTACAATAGAAGTAAAATATGGGGGATTAGCTAGTTATACCCCTGAGTATATAAAACAAACTGTAAAAGATGCTTACGGAGCCTGGTCTGATAATTTCTATTCACAAAAAAGCGTTCATTCTGGTCCAGTAAAATTGCAGCTTTATGTGCTGAAAAATTACGATGATTACAAAGCTCACATCAAGGAACTTTCAGGTGGTAAGGACCATAGAGAATTATGGGGTGGTGGAACGGTCAGAGCACACGAAGCTGACGGCACGATAGCAAAGACTTTTATTGTTGGAGATGTAAATGGTTTACTTTGCGCAAAATCTAAAATTTTAATGGAGAAAATGAGCGATGCATTTCTTGAGTACTCTACCGGTAATATGGATACAGTACCTGAAGTTTTACGTACCGGTATGAAGCTTTTCATGTGGAGCTATGATGCAGCTAAAAAAGAAAGCACTCGCGATATGCATTATACAAAAGAAGCATACAATAAAATGCATGAATCTGGGCATGATACACCATATAAAATAGCAAGTATGTCTAACGACTATAGAATATCAGATTGCTTAGTGACATTCCTACAAGAAAAACATCCTCAATTCATAAAGCAATTGCTTACTGAAATGTCCTTCGATAGAGTACAAGCGATATCAAAATTCAAACATCTTTTGAATAACTCAGAAGTTGAAAAAGAATTTAAGCAGTGGATGGATGTAAAAAGTGGCGATAAAATTGTGGCAGATCTTGTGCCAGATAGTGAAGTTATGACTTTTGGCGAACACAAGCTTCAAATAAATATAAAATATGATGATGAGGAATTAACTCAGAGCAAATTGAGTAGTGTAAAAAATGCCATCGAGAGTACTATAAAAGATTTTGATTCAGCATTTGGCATTAATAATTCTCAGCCTTGGCACAACATACCAAATAAAGTTAATGTTTTCGTATTTAATACAAAGAGTGACTACGAAAATTATCTTAAGGAGTTGAACGTTAACTATAAAGGCGCTTCTGGCTTAACAGTTCAAGGGCGTGGCTCAGAAGTTCATGTTTATTTTTATCTACAAGACCAATTTGATGACTCGTGTAAAACTTTAAAACACGAATTGGGGCACGCCTTAACTATCATTAATTCCTATTATGGTACAGGTGATGTCTTATCTAAGGCCATGCATGAAGGGGTTGCTAACTATATGGCAAGTTTAGAAGATGGTCGGCATGTCAATGACCACGGAGATAAAGAGGCCTTGATTGCAATAAGAAATAAAGATCTCAAACCAGATGAAATATTGCGCAATAATATTTGGAGTAATAAAGGGGAACATTATCATTCGGATGCTGAACAAGTGATCAAATTTCTTGAAGATAAACACCCAGATATGATTGATAATTTGCTCAAGAGCCTTTCTAAATCTGGTGCAAATAGGTCTCAAGGTAATAAATTATTTGAGGATTTTTTGGCTGAGCTGAAAGGTTATGATCAAGAATTTAAACAATGGGTTAAGGCTGAGCTGAGTGGTGAACAACATATGGAATATAATGTTGTTGAATCTAACAGTGTTGAAAGTTCAACAAGCCAACAAAGTGCAGGCAAGGGTCTATATGGTTATAGCCCAGTACATAATGTAAGTGGTGATAAAACCAAGATAGAAAGTGTCAGTAGAGAAGATTCTATGCAACCTGCTAAAAAAGTGAGTGAAGACGAACAAGGAAAAGCTGTTACAACAAAAGTTATGAAGTATAATAAACAGCCTTTCTTAAAGGTGAATATTGATGACAATAATGTAGAAAACACTATAGGAAAAGTAAACGAGATAAATAAGGTAACAGGTGCGACGAGTTTACATTTTGCTGCTTCATTGGGAGATTTAAGCAAAGTAGCAATGCTACTAAAACACAATTCATATACTGATACAAGAGACCATAATGGACAAACGCCACTACATTATGCCATTCAGTCAGGAAATACGGAAGTAGCAAAATATCTTATTGATCATGGAGCAAATCTTAATGTTCATGACAATTATTATCAGAAAACTAATACTAAATATGTGTATTATAAGACACCTTTACACTATGCTATTGAGTCTGGAAATATAGAGATAGCTAAATACTTAATAGATCGTGGTGCAAATCCTAATATTCAAGATGCTTATTCCAAAACGCCATTATACAGTGCTATTTATTCAGGTAATACAGAAATAGTGAAGTATCTATTAGATCATAACGCAGATCCTAATAGTAAAAGTTATTATACTTTTCCGTTACTTGCTGCTATTAAGCTAGGGAATGCGGAAATAGTTAAGAGTTTAATTGAGCATGGCGCAGATCTTGGTATCAAAAACACGTCAGCTCAAACACTGCTGCACTATGCAATTGAGCTAAAACATACGGAAATTGCTAAATACTTAATAGATCGTGGTATAGATGTTGATACCCGTGATATTAGCTCTGGTAAATCTCCACTACATTTTGCCATGTACATGAAAAATATGGAAGTAGTTAAATATCTCATAGAGCATAATGCGGATATTGATATTCAGGATAGCTACGGCTTAACACCTTTGCATCTTGCTGTTGATCTTGGGAATAAGAAGATGATAGAGCAGTTAGTTGAAAAAGGTGCGAATATTAATGCTCAGGATAATGATGGTTGGACACCTTTAGTTCATGCAGTGAGGCATGGAAAGTTAGATACAATAGAATATCTAATAAAAAACAAAGCTGACGTTGACGTTGTAGGCAAAGATGGCAGGACACTTGTTGAACATGCTGAGTTATGGGCAGAAGAGAAAGGACTAGCAAGAGATGTAATAGATAGCAAAGGCGGTAATGATTCTTATTATCGTGAGCTTTCAAAAGAAGCTGCAACTTGGGAAAAAGCTGGAAAGGATATGCTTAGCTATCTCAAAAAAATTACTATGCAAGAAGAAGAATCTAACGATATAGACCAAATGCCAGCAGATCAACCTGCGAGTGAAGAAAGGAGTAAAAGATCGATAAGAGGAGATGAAGAGAAGCAAGAGGAAACAATTGTTATAGATAATGTGAAACAACATCCTTTAAAAATCAAAGTGGGTGAGGCTGTTGAAATAGGGAAATATAAGGTAGAACTGCAAGTTACGTATGATGATGTAAGAAATTTTTATGACACTATACGTGGTAAATATCATGATGGTAGTGGATACAATTATGAGCAAGTAATGGTTTTGTACAATGAAATTGTTAGGCCAGCATCACAGCATCATGATGAACCATTTACTCTTGCTGAGTCCTATATTGCAGATGGGCATCTATTTATTAAAAATCAAGATTTTGGAATTTTGAATGATTTTAATGAGATGTTCTATAAAAGTGATGAGTTTATGTAATGTAAAAGGTGGATGAGAATTAATTGATATAAGGAATTAGATCTTTCACTGTCATCCCAGTGTTTCTTTCCCCTGCCATTCCGGCGTTTCCTTCTCCTGTCATCCCAGTGCCTCGACACTGGGATCCAGTGTTCATATAATCTCATCACAAACGTTTATTTTAATTTTAGACCAATACCCAATTTAGAATCAAAATTCCTAGATTCCAGTGTCAAGCACTGGAATCTACTATGCAATTTACTTTTTTATATAACAAATAATATTAATTTATTAATTGACAGGTGGCGTGGGTTATACTATTATTAAGATATATAGTTAATATCTTAATAATCAATATGCCAAAATATGTTAATCGCATTGCTCAATCTATTGTATTAAAAGTCTATACTGATAAGGAACATCCTAGAGTTAAAGTGTTTTATAAAACTGAAGATAGAGAAGATGGACAAGTTGAAACAAGACTCTCAAAACAGGAAATTGCGGAGTTTTTAAATCAATTTGCCAATAAAGGAAAGCACCAAATTTCTATCAGTAAAAATGTAGAACAAGGTATAATTAAAGATATAGAAGGTATACGTAGAGAAAATGGTAGATATGTATACAAAGCACCGGATTTATCAGCTGAAGAACAATATAATAAATTATTTGAAAGTGAGAAAGCTATTCAATTTAATTTGAATACTTTTATGTCAGATAGTATATCTAAAATTGTACAATTAAAAGATAGATTTGAAGAAATTTTAGGTTTTTCTCTCGAAAGAGGGTTATGTCACTCATTAAATTACTTTGTTACTTTTCTAAAATTAGAGAATAGGCAAGATTTTGTTGGATTTCTCGAGTCTGATAATATTATATCTGAACAAGATTTTATGAATTATATTGATGGAAGAAAAGAACAAACGATTAAGTTATTGATGATGAAGTTTTTATCGCAATTTTTACCTATTCTTGATGTTCAGAGCATTGAAAAGCGAGAAGGAGATCCATTTTATTATGATGAGATAATATATAAGCAATTATGTAACGATCTATCTTCAACAAAAGTATGGGTCTATACTAACCAAGAACAAATCAAACGTTTCTTAAATGATGTGAAGATAGGATGCTACTTAGAATTTAGTTATTTTTGCTATGCTTGTAATGAAGAAGATGTCATTGAGGATGAGGGGCATTCTATGTTGGTGTATAAAGCAGAGAATGATAAATACATATTTTTTGACCCTAATAAAGGAGCGGTTGGCTTTTGTCCTGATACAGGAGCTGCTAATTTTACATTAGAGGAAGTTTGTAGGGTAATGGAACTTGCTGTAAACCATTATTCATATGATATGTATGTTGAAAATTTTGCAGATTATTGCGAAGTTCGTATTGGACTTAGAAATGCAACACTGATTTCAAAGAAAGCTGAAAAACTTTATGAAACAACAGAAAGAACAAATTCAAAAATAATTGATATATCAGTTGATAAAGGTATGAATAAATTGTTGCTCACACCTGCAAGTCTGTGAAAGGACATAACTCGATCTTTTTGGCTATTTACCAAGTATAGACATCAGCTCATTCCATTCTCTTTTACCAATGCCACTTTCTTCTCTCGCAACATTTTCTCCTTTTATTAGCTTGCGAATTATTTCAAGACCAGTTTTTGAAATACAGGCTGATTTTAAGGAGTATTCAATGAAAGCATTATAGGCCAGCGGGACCCATTTCTTTACTATGTCCAACATAACTTCTGCATAGACTCTAATTTCATATTGGGCGTGCTGATCAGCTCTAAGCCTTAAAAAGTGAAGAAGGTTGTGTAAATCTATTTTCCAATAAAACTGAGTATAGTAATTAAGTGTTAGATTAGTTCGGGCAATTTCCCTTGCAAGGCCCTGTTCAATAAATTTCTCATAATGAGAATATACTAAATTAGAATCATTTATTAGAGAATCTATTATTTCTTTTGAAGTACTTGAGTCAAAAGCTTCACCGCTGCCTTGTTTATTATTATCAGATTGTTTTGCAACCTGTTCTGGTATATAAAATTCATTATCAAGTATCGAATACCTTCCGGAATATTCATTCACATTTGCAGTTCTGTGTCTTATCCACTGTCTTGCAATAAAAATTGGAAGTTTCACGTGAAACTTAATTTCACACATTTCAAATGGAGTTGTATGATGATGCCTCATCAAATACTTTATAAGCGCCTCATCTTGATTTATCTGTTTTGTTCCCTTTCCATAAGAAACGCGAGCAGCTTGAACTATGGCGCTATCAGAGCCCATATAATCAATTACTCGAACAAATCCATGATCTAATACTTTATGTTCTTCGTATAGAATGTCATCTATTTCTTTTACTGTAGTTCGCTTAGTTGTCTCATTCATAATATATCCTCAAGATGAAACGAAAATATCAGCCCCGCATGAATTGAGTTTTTCGTGCATTGCCTCATATCCTCTCCATAAATGATGTGAGTTATTTATTGTAGTTTCTCCTTTAGCTACCAAAGAAGCGAGAATTAAAGCTGCTGTTGATCTTAAGTCATTAGCATATAGATTAGCTCCAGATAAGCTCTTTATTCCACTTATAGTAGCTTTATTTTTTTCGATGCTGATATTAGCACCTAATTTTCTTAGCTCATTTGCATGTGCAAATCTACTTTCAAAAACGTTCTCTTCAATGATTGATATTCCACCTGCAATTGACATAGCAGACATTAGTTGTGGTTGCATATCACTGGGAAAGTTGGGATATGGATTTGTTGCAACGTGAGCAGATTTAATAGAGCCATTTTTTCTGGAAATAATAATACCATCGTCATGTAACTCAACTCTGGCTCCTATAGTCTTCAATTCATTTGCAATACATTCTATATCAGACAAACTTACTCCTTCTAACTTTAGCTCGCCGTCGGTAATGACAGCAGCCAAAGCATAAGTACCGGCCTCTATGCGATCTGGTATTATTTTATGCTCACACCCATTTAATGCTTCAACACCTTCTATTGTGATTTTTGTATTATTAACTTCAATATTGGCACCCATAATCTTCAGAAACTCTATTAAATCAAGAACTTCCGGCTCGATTGCAGCATTGTTTATTATTGTTACTCCCTCTGCAAGTGTTGCTGCCATTATTATATTTTCTGTTGCACCAACACTTACTTTTTCAAATGTTATTTCTTTGCCTTGCAATTTCCCCTTTGTTGTTGCAGTTATATTACAGCTATCAATTTCAATTTTAGCTCCCATTGCTTCAAGTGCCTTAATATGAATGTCAACAGGACGTTTTCCAATATTACATCCACCAGGAAATACTGTTGAAACTCTACCAAATCTGCTGAGCATTGGACCTAGCATTAAAAAAGATGCTCGCAGTCTGCTTGCAATTTCATGTGATATTAAATAGTTATTGATATTGCTACAGTCAATTTCCAAAGTGTGATTTGCTTTATAGTCTTTATTGCATATAAAATTTACTTCTGCACCAAGACTCTTAAGCAGCTCAGACATCAAATGCACGTCAATTAAATCAGGTACGTTATGCAAAGTTATTGAAGAATTACTAAACAAGTTTGCCGCCATTATTGGCAAGACGGCATTCTTTGAACCATTAATCTTGATTTTTCCAATCAAGGGCTTATGGTTACTTCTTACTAATATTTTATGCATTTAATCAAGCGATAGAACTTATCAAGTAAGTATAATAGGTTAGCGGTAAAAGGCAAAATTTTGCTTTTTCTTCTTCTGTCATTCGAGTAGCTGACACTAGGATCCATTTCTTCATCATCATCAAAATGTTATATTTCAACATTACTTTTATGCTGACCAATTTAACTGGATTCTAGTTTCAGCTACTCGAATAACATTTTCGTAGTCGATTCAAAATAGCATAATTAACTACACCTTTCCAAAGATGAGAGACGCGTTGGTACCACCAAAACCAAATGAATTAGAAAGCGCATATTGAATTTTATGCTCTTGAGCTTTAAGTGGTACAAAATTTAAATCACACCCTTCTGAAGGTTTGTGTAGATTTAAAGTTGGTGGAACAATTCCATTGTTTAATGCAAGGATACTAAATATTGCTTCAACACTTCCTGCGGCACCAAGTAAATGTCCTATAGAAGATTTAGTCGAGGAAACAGGTATTTTATAGGCATAGTCACCGAATAACTGCTTCATTGCTATTACTTCAACTTTATCCCCAAGTGTTGTTGAAGTCCCATGTGCATTGATATACCCAATTTGACTTGGGCTTACTTGTGCACTCCTTAAAGCAAGTTCCATTGCCTTAAGTGCGCCTCTTCCTTCTGGATGTGGTGCTGTGATGTGGTGCGCATCTCCTGTGAGTCCATATCCAGTGAGTTCCGCATATATTTTTGCTTTTCTTTTTTTTGCATGTTCATACTCTTCCAGCACTAATATACCTGCTCCTTCGCCCATGACAAATCCATCACGTTCTTCATCCCATGGCCTTGAGGCCTCTTCAGGCTTATCATTGAATTTAGTTGATAGCGCCTTCATCGATGCAAAACCTGCAATTCCAACTCTGCATAACGCGCTTTCTGCTCCGCCTGCAATCATAATGTCAGCTTCACCGAGTTTTATAGCTCTTGCTGAGTTTATAATCGCATGCGCACCTGTTGCACATGCAGTTACCGCTGAGTCATTTGGACCTATAAATTCGTATTTAATAGAAATATGACCAGATATCAAATTTATTAGACTTGCAGGAACAAAAAATGGGCTAACACGTCTAGGCCCCTTCTCCTGCATGGTAATTACATTTTCCTGAATTGACGGAAGACCACCTATACCAGAACCAATAGCTACACCTATTCGCTCTTTATTAATATTTTTATTTTCCAAAATTAGTGAATCTTCTACTGCCTGAACAGCTGCTGCAATTCCGTAGTGAATAAAACGATCTGTTCTTTTTAGGTCTTTTTCAAAAATATAATCTGGTGGATTAAAATAATGCTCAATGTTATCGGATTGCATAGGCACCTGCCCTGCAACCTGACAAGCAAGATCAGAAGAGTCGAACCTATCTGTATTGATTGCTTTGATGCCAGATTTACCTTCTTTCAGCTTTGACCAGGTGTTATTAACATCTGCTGCTAGTGGAGTAATTAAGCCAACACCGGTAACTACTACTCTTCTGCTCATTCAACATCAATTGTTTGCTTTGTTTACTACATATTCAACTATCTGTTCCATAGTTTCCATTTTTTGCGCATCTTCATCAGGAATCTCTATACCAAATTCTTCTTCAGCTGCCATGATTATTTCAACTGCATCTAAACTATCTGTGCCATGGTCTGAAAGCTTTGAAGAACTACTAAATCCCTCTACATCCTTACTGATGTGCTCTAGTATAATCTTCTTTACTTTTTCTTCTATATCTTCCCTAGTGCTTTTTGCCAATTCGCTCATTTCTTACTAAAAAATAACCTATTCTCTGATGTTATAAGAAATTTTGATGTTTGCAATAGCTTTTATGATTATATAAACTATTAAAAACTTCCTATCTCTTAGCACTCGATAGTTAATAAATTTAAAAATGCTAGACGAAACAACAAAAAATTTGCTTGTTGTAGAAGTGAATAAGCTCTTACCTGAAAATAGCGAGAATAAACTTATATCAGCTATGCGTTATGTGCTTCTTGCTCCTGCAAAACATATACGTTCTTTTTTAGTTATAGCATCTTCGTCGATATTCAACATAAAGGTTGAAAAAGCAATAACAGCAGCAGCAGCAATTGAATTTATTCATGCTTACTCCCTAATTCACGATGATCTGCCATGTATGGATAACAGTGACACCCGCAGAGGCCAGCCAAGCTGCCACAAAAAATTTGGTGAAGCAACAGCAGTACTGGCCGGAGATGCATTACTTACCCTGGCTTTTGAGGTATTATCTTTGTTAAATTGTGAGATCATAAAAGTGCTCTCTCAAGCAATAGGAATGAAGGGAATGGTGGGAGGGCAGATTTTAGATATAGGTGCAGATTTTGACAAAATAAAAGAAATTCATTTGATGAAAACTGCAAAACTATTTGCAGCTTCATGTGAAATAGGGGCTATAATAGGAGGCGCTACAGACAAGGAGCGGGAAGCATTATATAACTATGGAATAAATCTAGGGCTTATTTTTCAATCCAAGGATGATATCGAAGACTATGAGCAAGATAAAACAAACAATTTAATGTCCGTGCTTGGCAAAAATGAAATGGAAAACTATATAGATAGTCTCTTTAAACAGGCCTCAGATAATTTAAGTACGCTTTCAGGGAATACTAATGACTTATATGATTTATTGAATCAAGTAAAAAAAGATGGTTAAAAAAATTATATTACAAATATTTATCTTTCTAGTAATGGTTCTCACTTTAGCTTCTGCTTTTATAATTACGATTGTTTATATAAACAAAGATAAACCAGAGAAAAGGGAAAAGCTTTACGAAATAAATGCTACACATGGTGGTTTGACACAGATGATAGCAAGTTATTTGGTCAGGCCGATACTTGAATCAGCTCTTGATCGTTATATTGAAAAGCATGGGTTAGCAGAATATTTAGAAGAAATAACACAGCAAAAAGAAGAAGAGATGATAAACTTTTATGAAATTACTGAAGGCAGTGGCAGTAAAGTTTTCTGTGGCCAAGAAGTTCTGCTACAAATGTACAAAGTCTCCAACAACCTAGCAACGCTACTTCCGACTGATGTCAATTTGAAAATAGGTCAGGATTACTTAAAAGAAGTGAGTTTAGGGGTAATAGGTATGAAAGAAGGTGGAGAGCGTGTAGTTACTATTGCCGCTGATGACAACAAAATGAGTTTTAACTCTTATTACATCAAACTGATTGAAGTAAAAGATAAATATCCTGATTCAGTAAATAACCTAATGATTTTTAATGACTTAATTAACAAAACTGGAAAACGAGTAAAATGTGGCGATGAGATATCAGTTCAATATAGCATAAAGAGACATAATGGTGAGTATATAATCAAAGATCAAATAGTGCAGTTTAAGGTTGGTGACAAAAAAATACCACTTGCTATAGAACTTGGAGTTGTGGGAATGAGAGCTGGTAATAAAAGAACAGTTCTTTCTTCACCTGATCTTTTAACTGATGTGTTAACAAAAGGCATAGATTGTGATATTGCAATAATTGATTTAAGCTTGAATTCTACTATTGGAAAATAGCTTGAAGAATTACGAAGTAAGAAAAAATAAAACCTCTTGAATGCTCTATATTACTTAAAGTAGGCTTCCTCTAAAGTATAAATTTAGATAAATCAAGCTGCTTTGAAATTGACTCTAGTTTATCTCTTACATATTTGCTATCTATAACAAATTTTTCACTATTTTTTTCAGAAGCGATAAAACTTATTTCATCCAAAAGCTTCTCCATGACAGTATGAAGTCTTCTTGCACCTATATTTTCCACTTCTCTATTAACTGTAAATGCTATTTCAGCTATAGTCTCTATACCATCATCAGTAAACTCAAGTGTTACATTTTCCGTTTTCATTAACGCTATATACTGTTTTAACAAACTAGATTCTGGTTCCTTTAATATTTTTATTAGATCCTCTTGAGTAAGCGCCTTAAGTTCCACTCTAATTGGCAATCTACCCTGTAATTCTGGTAAAAGATCAGATGGCTTAGATAAATGAAAAGCACCAGATGCAATAAATAATATATAGTCTGTTTTTACGGGGCCATACTTAGTTGAAACAGTTGTTCCCTCAAGTAATGGTAACAGATCGCGCTGCACTCCTTCTCTGTTGACTTCACCTTTTATTTCTGTACGTGCTGCAATTTTATCTATTTCATCTAAAAACACTATGCCTTCATTGCTAACAAGATCAATCGCTTCTTTGATTATCTTGTCTTCATCCATTAACCTTTCGCTTTCTTCATTAATCAATATTTCACGTGCTTCTTTCACTTTAACTGTAATAGTTTTTGTTTTTTTGCTCCCATTAAACATCTTGCCCACGATTTCTGTTACGTTCATCACACCAATTTGCCCACCTGGCATGCCAGGTATATCAAAAGTGGGTAACATACCCTTGCTCTCCCTGACGTTAATAGAAACTTCTCCATCTTCAAATTCCTTATTTCTCAGTCTTTCTCTGAAAACTTTTTTGCTTTCCTCGGTTGCATCTTCACCAACCATGGAGTTGACTATTATCTTTTCAGCCAAACCTAAAGCTTTTTTAGTTAAGGCTTTACGTGCTTTTTCCTTAACTAAAACTATTGCTGCGTCAACTAAATCACGTATTATCGAGTCAACATCACGTCCAACATATCCTATTTCAGTAAATTTCGTTGCTTCAACTTTTATAAAAGGTGCACCAGCAAGCTTTGCTAAACGGCGAGCTATTTCAGTTTTACCAACTCCCGTATGGCCTATCATGAGTATATTCTTAGGTATAATCTCTTCACGTAGTGGAAGTGGGACTTTATTTCGACGCCAACGATTTCTGAGTGCAATAGCAACAGCGCGCTTTGCATCATTCTGCCCGATTATAAATCTGTCTAATTCTTTAACTATCTTCTGTGGTGGTAGATCATCTAATAAAGCTTGTGAGCTTTGAATGCTGCTACTTCCTGTACCTTCATTTTCATAGAGGCTATTTTTCTCATTATAGTCATCATTATTATCAAATTGACCCACTACAGATTGACTAGAAAAATTGGCACACAAAGTTCTTGACATATTACTCCTCTATTTTTTCGATAATTAGATTATGGTTTGTATAAACACATATATCAGCAGCTATCTTCATAGCCTTTTTTGCAATCTCCTCTATTGATATTCCTTCAACGTCAATCAAAGCTTTTGCTGCAGATAAAGCAAAATTTCCTCCAGAGCCAATGGCTGCAATGCCATCTTCAGGTTCAAGAACATCACCCGTTCCTGTAATGACCAATGAAATGGACTTGTCTGCCACGATCATCATAGCTTCTAATTTTCTTAGATATTTATCCATTCTCCAGTCTTTTGCAAGTTCAACACATGCCCTCATTAACTGTCCTGGGTGCTTATCAAGTTTAGATTCTAGCCTTTCGAAGAGAGTAAATGCATCAGCTGTTGCTCCAGCAAAACCGGCAATTACGGAATCACCAGAAAGACGCCTAACTTTTTTTGCTCCAGATTTTATAACGGTATGGCCTAGCGAGACTTGCCCATCACCTATTACTACTACATTTTTGTCTCTTCTAATTGACAGTATAGTAGTACCATACATTTTACTGCTGTCATGATGAATCATTTTTTTGTTATTTTAATTCGTTATATTATATTAAGATTATAACTTATAATATAGTACTTTTCTTATAACATTTAAAGTGTAGATGCAAAACATAATTCATCCAAATCTGGAAAAAGATATAAATAATTGGTTCAAAACAAAATTTAATGGTTTTACATTACCATTTTATAGCTCCATAGATCTTAGGAATTCAGGCTACAAAATTGCTCCAGTAGACGCCAATTTATTTCCTGCAGGGTTTAATAACCTAAGTGAAGTATCAAAAGCGATAGCAGCAAAATTGATAAAAAGCTACTTCGAAACAAAACAATATAAAAAGGCCCTTATAATACCGGAGAATTACACACGAAATAAAATGTATATAGAAAATGTATTTGCTATAGAAAAGGTACTGCAACTCGCAGGTTTTGAAACTAGAATTGGCCTCTTTCATAATGAAACGTACAATTTAATAGAACAGTATGAAACTGTTGTGAAAGAAAACTCTTTGCTGAAGACAACTTCAGGATTTGTGCCTGATATTATTATACTGAACCGTGATATGACGAGCCACATTCCAGACACGCTAGAAAACGTAAAACAAGAGATAGTGCCAAGTCCATTATATGGCTGGCACAGTAGGCAGAAATTTCAATATTTTGAAATCTATCAAAAATTAGTGTCCGAATTTTGTGGCGAATTTAAAATGGACCCATGGCTTATTTCTGTGCTTACAGAAAGCTGTAATGGAGTTGACTTTAATGATGATTCATCACTAGGAGCAGTAGCGACTAAAGTTGACCAAATATTATCTCTAGTGCAAAAAAAATATGAGGAATATGAAATAAAAACACAACCTTACGTTTTTATCAAAGCAAGCAATGGCACATATGGAATGGGCATTATAACAGCAACAAGTGGAAAGGAAATATTAAATCTCAATAAAAAAAAGCGTCATAAAATGAAAAAGATAAAAGAAGGAATAGCAATCAATAGTGTTATTATACAAGAAGGTGTACCAACTATTGACATATTTAAAAGTAGTTCTGCAGAACCGCTAATATACTATATAGGAGATACTCCAACATGTTACTTATACCGATGTAATAGCAGGAAAGATGTATATTCTAGCTTGAATTCCACTGACTGTGAATTTTATGACATCAGCCAAGAAAATAAAACTTTGCCACTTTGGAATATTGTTAGCAAATTAGCAGTGCTAGCATTGGCAGTAGAAATTAAGTCTTTTCATCTCTAATAATTAATTTCTACAATGCTGCCATTATGCTGAATATGGTGAGCGTCATCAAGTCCAGTAGAAGGATCAGTACCATTATTAGGTTGATTGACAAACTTATCGATGTTTGATACTAGATATGATATACTTAGTATCAAACTAACCGTAACAGTTAAGTTGAAATTATAGATTATGCCACCACCCAAGTCTATTGGTATGGTTGGAAGTTCCATTCTTTTTAATATGAAGCTTAACAAGCCCAATGACAAAGTGAATGTGCTAAAAATAACTTCTTTGCCATATTTAGCAGACTTTTCAGAATCCTTATTATCTAGATACTTCTTCCATGTATAATAACAGTTTATACATTCTGAAAATAGAAATAGAACTGCTGATGTTAAGCTAATATAACTTATTACATCCTTGTTGTTTCTAGCTAAGAAATGAATGATTTTTGTCTGCATCAATATTCCTATGACACAGTTTGCCAAGAAGGCTAAGCTACCCACAACCTGTATTGGTTTTTCAGGTTCATTTCCCCCTTTACCATTCTGAAGTTTTTTAGATTTATATCCAGCTAAATTGAGACCAAAATGAAGAGCAAATATTATTGATGTTGGTAGTTTTATGAACTTAGAAATATCTAATACAGTGCAAATATTGGATCTGTTGTTATCAATAAACTCGCAACAGAATTGCAATGAAATTTTACACAATATGCCTGTTAAACCTACTGCAATACAATACATCTTTCTAATATCATGATTGTGAGCATCATGTATATTTTCTATAAATGTATTTGGCTTACCTTTTGGCATAAGTAGATAATAAAATAATAACTTTTTAATATTATACTATAAAAATCTAAAAAGAAAAGTGCTATAAATCAGTACTTTGAGAGTGATCTAAACATAAATCGGCCAAGCACTTGATAAATAAGAGATCAGTACTGAGAGTTGGTACGCGAAAGTAATATCCGTCTTTGATAATTGCTTTATACTCTATATCAAGTTCAACCAGTGTTTCAGAATGCTCAGAAACAAAAGATATAGGTGATAAAACTACAGGTATATTATCGTCTTTTGCGCGTGATAGCTCACTTTCAGTGCTAGGCTCCAACCATTTTACAGGGCCAACCTTACTCTGATAACATATTCCCCAATCAAGATCTTCAATATTCAATTTTTTTACTATTAATTTTACTGTTTTTTCTATCTGTGAAGCGTAAGGGTCGCCTTTTTTAATGATACTAAGAGGTAAGCTATGAGCCGAGAATAGGACTCTTGGCTTACCGATTTTGCTAGCTAATTTATAATATTTAGACGTCAGATTAACATGAGCTTCAATAAAGTCTTCATTGTCATAATAATGGTGAATTGTTTTTGTGTTACATTCCAGTTTGGCATTTTTTTGCCAATTCTCGATGGATGATAGAGTTGTGGTGGTTGAATATTGCGGATATAGTGGTAACAGAATGATTTCGTCAGGGTCGAATTGCTTTACGCTTTTAACAACTTCATCAGCAAATGGATGCCAATAACGCATGCAGATGAATATCTTATATACATGGTTTCCATTTTCATTTAATTTTAGTTCTAAAGCATCAGCTTGTGCTTTCGTATTCTCCAAGATTGGCGATTTACCTCCAATGTGCTCGTATATTTCTTGTGCAGTACTTTCTCGCCTTTTGGAGATAAACTTTGCTAAAAGGAAGCGAAAAGGATTTGGTAGATTTATTATTCTTTTATCGTAAAAAAGATTAAATAAGAAAGGACGGACCGCACTTAGTGAATCAGGTCCGCCTAGGTTAAATAAGATTACTGCCTTCTTCACTGACAGCACCTTTCTTCAGGTTTGCCTATAAAATCAGCTACACACTCATCAAGTTTAGTTACAGGCACTAAATTTCTCACACTAGCATACAATAGATGGCCAGATCTCTTCACGTTACTCTGTGTAGATACAAAGTTTCTATCAAAAACCACATCAACACAAAAACTTGGCACTGCTTCAAAAAGTTCAACAGCAGCCAAAGATATCATTATGCAGCTTTGTAGAGCCTTCAGAAAAATCGTAAGGGGAAAAAGTAAAACCCTAACAAAGAGAGAGGGAGGACTTTCATTCATTAGTTGTCCTGGATTAGGAGAATTATACTCAATATGCTGTCTGTTTTTATCAAAGATAGGAAATTTTATAATGTCTTTCTTAAATTCCTGCTCTATTTGTTCCTCGGTATAATTTTCATTATTAGTCATTTTTTTCAATAACTTTTCACGCAAGTGAAAGGTTCTTACAACAAAACATGTTGCAACCATCAGTGCAGCACATATAAGTGCGCACTCGATAAGGCTTATGTTGCCTACCATAGCTGGTAATACAAAGCAAAAAAACAGCGGTATGGCAATCATTTCACCAAATGGAACAACGTTCCTTTTCATCCCAAAAGCGGCACCTTCTTTTAATTTTGTATTATTGTGTAAGCTATACTCTAAATAACTTAAAAATGCCAAATTAAAGGTTAAAAAACCTTTTGTTCCGCAGAAAATTGATGATTTAAGATTATTCACTAGTTTCTTACGACAGTAAACCATAAACTACCCCTTGATGTTTTATTCTTGACTATAAATAAAAAATCTCTTTGATGGAACAAAAATTCACAATAAAGTAAATATACGATCTTAATATAAGGGAATGATATGGCAATTGAGAGAACACTTTCGATATTAAAACCTGATGCAGTAAAAAATAATATTACAGGCAGTATAAATTCTTACATTGAAAAATCTGGACTAAAAATTATAGCACAGAGAAAGATGCTGCTGACAAAAAAACAAGCAGAGCTGTTTTATGAAATTCATAAGGATAGGCCTTTTTTTGGAGAGTTGGTGGAATTTATGACTTCTGGGTCTGTGATAGTTCAAGTTTTAATCGGTGAAAATGCAGTCAGTAAATACAGACAAATCATGGGTGCTACAGATCCAAAACAGGCAGATAAAGGTACAATTAGGGGTGATTTTGCTAATGATATTAGTGAAAATAGAGTGCATGGTTCTGATAGTCTAGAGAATGCTCATAGAGAAATAGCTTTCTTTTTTGCTGAATGTGAATTGGTGTAGTTTTACCTTTTTACATATTAAATTTCTGAATTTTATGTTGAACTGTATAATACTAGCCCAATTTTTAGTTTAAGCAATATTAAGGGAAAGCTTTTTCATGCACAGTATAGATAATATTTAAAATGGATCATGTTGTTAACGCTTATAATAGATCTGAAGCTTCTATAGTTAGAGGAGAAGGAGTATATCTCTTCGATAAGGATGGTAAAAAATATTTAGACTTTGCTGCAGGAATTTCTACAACCTCTCTAGGGCATTGTCATCCATACATTACAGATAAACTGAAGGAGCAACTGGATTCATTATGGCACTGCTCTAATATTTTTACTATTCCTCAGCAGGAAAGGCTTGCTCAGCGTTTAACAGAACTTACCTTTGCCGATAAAGTTTTTTTCTGCTCAAGTGGACTTGAAGCAACAGAAGCTGCAATTAAATTTATTCGCCGCTATTTCTACTTAAATGGACAAGAAAAGCGCAGTCACATCATTACAATTGAAGGAGGTTTTCATGGCCGCAGTATTGCTGCAATTTCAGCTGGGGGAAATGAAAAATCACGCGAAGGTTTTGCTCCACTCCTTTCTGGTTTTGATAAAGTTCCAAGAAATAACATTGAAGCATTAGAAAAGAAAATCAATAGCGAAACAGCTGCCATATTTTTAGAGCCCATACAAAGTGAAGGCGGAGTACATCCATTGGACGTAGAGTATCTTAAAAAAGTAAGAGAGATAACAAAAGCTCAAGGAATAATTTTATGCTTTGATGAAGTGCAATGCGGATATGGACGGATTGGCTCTCTATTTTACTATCAAAATATAGGAGTTGAACCTGATATGCTCACTTGTGCGAAGGCTATGGGTAATGGATTTCCTCTGGCTGCATGTTTAGTAAAAGATTATATAGCAGAAGCAATCACTCCAGGAACTCATGGGTCAACTTATGGAGGTAATCCACTTGCCATGACTGTTGGTAATGCAGTACTCGATGTAATGCTAAAGGAAGGCTTTTTTGACCATGTTAAGAAGGTCAGTAAATATCTAAAAGAAAAGTTGTTGCCTTTGACTGAAGAATTTCCGAAGATCATTTCAGAAGTTCGTGGGGAGGGTTTATTGATAGGGATAGAGCTTAGAGTACCTTTGGCTGATAAAATTGTTAAACAATCTCTTGACAAAGGCTTAATAATGACTAATATTTTAAATAATAAGGTAATAAGAATAACTCCTCCACTTGTTGTTGAGAGTATGCATGTGAATGCAGTGTGTGATATATTTCATGATTTATTTTTTTATATTAAAGATATATAGACTTGCAAATGCTTCTTACAACATATAAAATCAACTCTGTTTCTATATCGCAATAACATCATACTTTAATGGGTTGGTTATTGATTTCAGTATTGTCAGCAATTTTCTTCTTGTTGATCTTATCGTTTTTGTTTTCAGGAGCAGAAATAGGGTTAACCTCAATTAGCCGCTCCCGAGTTAATAAACTAAAGCTAGATGGCAATAAAAGAGCTAAGATAATAGACCGCTTGTTGAATACAAAAGAATTAACAATAGGAACAATATTACTGTGCAATACAATTATTAACATTACTTGTTCCGCTTTATTTACAGCAATATTTATACATTTCTTTGAAAGTGAAGGCATCTTTCTTTCAACATTCATGATGACGTTTTGTATTTTGCTATTTTGTGAAGTTTTACCAAAAACTTACGCCATGCAAAATCCTGAAAAATTTACATTGCTTTCTTCTTATTTTATGCTGTTTTTTGTCAAGATTCTTTCTCCATTGACATTAGGCATTCAGTTTATTGTCAATCTCATTCTGAAGTTATGTGGGCTTCATAAGAATAGGGAGGTAATATCTGCAGCAGATGCAATGCGTAACATGATTACTCTTCATCGCAGTGAAGGAACTATGTTACAACAGGATTTAGATATGCTAAGTAGTATACTTGATTTGGCTGAGACAGAAATATCACAGATTATGACTCACAGGAGAAGCTTATTTTCTCTTGATATAGATCGAAACAAAGAGGATTTAATAAGAGAGATTTTAACCAGTAGCCATAGCAGAGTACCTTTATGGCAAAAAGAACCAGATAATATTGTTGGAGTGGTTCACGTGAAAAATCTAATAAATGCCTTGCGTGAAAAGGATAATAAAATAGAGATTGCCAAAGTTATGTCAAAGCCTTGGTTTATACCAGAAAGTACGCCACTCAGTGTACAACTTCACAACTTCCGTAAAAACAGGAAACACCTTGCATTTGTTATTGATGAGTATGGAGCACTACAGGGAATCGTAACTCTTGAGGATATACTGGAAGAAATAGTTGGAGAAATTTCAGATGAACATGATTTGATCACAGAGAATTTTATAAAAAAGATATCCGATAATATGTATCACATAGAAGGAAAATCTACTATTAGGGATATTAATAGACAGTTACATTGGGATCTTCCTGATGAAGAAGCTACAACTCTAGCAGGTATGATTGTAAACGAGATAGAGCGCATTCCTGAAGAAAATGAAGAGTTTTCCATGTACGGTTTTTACTTTAAGATTTTAAAAAAAGATAAAAATATTATTACTATGATTGAAGTACAAGTAAAAACTGATAATACTGTAGTAGCAATTAATTAGTTGGGTTCTATGGAAGATACATTAAAAATAACGGCTGAAGATTTGAAGAACTATATAGAGAGAATAGAAAAACTTGAACAAGAAAAGAGGGATGTGCAAGATCACATTCGTGATGTATATGCAAAAGCTGCAGATGAAGGTTGGGATATAAAAGTGATGAAACAGATTATTAGGCTAAGAAAGATGGATGATGATGACAGGGAGGAACAGGAAATATTACTTGATACCTACAAACGTGCATTGGGAATGAATTACGAAGGTGAATAGTAGGATTGTAATTGGAATAAGTGGAGCATCTGGTTCTATTTACGGTGTACGGATTCTAGAGGCACTAAAAAATACCAATCATGAAACTCATTTAGTGATCAGCAGTGCTGGAAAAATAACTATAGCTCATGAGATTAAAGAAAAACTTGAAGATATTATGTCGCTTGCAGATTTTTACTATTCTGAAGAAAAAATAGGAGAAAAAATAGCAAGCGGCTCATTTAAAACCTCAGGTATGGTTATTGCTCCATGTTCTATGAAAACAATGTCTGAAATAGCATCGGGGGTGACTTCCAATCTATTAACAAGGGCTGCAGATGTAACTCTAAAAGAAAGAAGAAAATTAGTTCTTATGGTGCGAGAATCTCCACTACATCTTGGACATCTACGAAATATCTTAAAACTAACGGAGATGGGAGCAATTATTGCTCCGCCGATGCCTGCTTTTTATATTAAACCAAAATCTTTGGATGATATTGTAAATCATTCTGTTGGTAAAGTATTGAATTTATTTGATATCGCATTACCTGACTTCGAGGAGTGGCAAGGAAATGTCAATTATTATTAACGGTAAAAAAACAGCAAATGATCTCTGTGAGGAGCTATCAAAAAAAATTGATATTTTAAAGAAAGAGTATAATGTTTTTCCTTGTCTTAAAGTAATTCTCGTGGGTAGCAATCCAGCAAGTCAGGTCTACGTTCGTAATAAACAAAGAAAAGCAGAATCAATAGGCATAAGTTCTGAAACTATTGTTTTGCCTGATAGTATCTCAGAAGATGAATTGATTGAAAAAGTTAATACATTAAATGAAGATTCATCTGTGCATGGAATTTTAGTTCAGTTACCTTTACCAAAGCACATCAGTGCAAGCAGAATAATTAATACAGTAAGTGTTGAAAAAGATGTAGATGGCTTTCATGATGAGAATGTTGGCAGGTTAGTTAAAGGTGAAAAAAATTGTCTGATACCTTGTACTCCCAAAGGTTCTTTGCATTTAATTAAGTCAGTTGAAAATAATCTGTCCGGTAAAAATGCGGTAATCATTGGCAGATCAAATATTGTGGGTAAGCCAATGTTTCACCTATTGTTGCAAGAAAATTGCACTGTTACCATCTTGCATTCACAAAGTAGGGATTTAGCTGATTATTGCTCTAAGGCGGATATAGTAGTTGCAGCAGTTGGAAAGCCAAATTTTGTTCAACCAGATTGGATAAAAAAAGGTGCAATAGTGATTGATGTTGGCATAAATAGCATTAACATAGGAAATCAAAGTAAGCTTGTGGGTGATGTTGACTTTGAGGGAGTAAAAGAAAAAGTCAAAGCTATTACTCCAGTGCCTGGTGGAGTTGGCCCGATGACAATAGCATTTCTTATGATAAACACTGTAGTTGCTGTTTGCTTACACCGGGAAGTTGATCCTTCTGATTTCATTAGTTGAGGGCATGAGAAGAATAGATATCCGTCTCTAGATAATAACATCTAATTTTGTCCAAACAGCAAATCAGTTTGCAGGATCACCTTATCCACTACAGAAAATATGCAATTTAGAGCATTAAAAATTATAACGTATGCCTACTTCTAGCATCGCGTCCGGTATTTGTAATGGTGGTTTAAAACTACTTAGTTGCCCACCCATGGTCATACCAGCTGTACCAATTATCTGCGGAGTAATTTCATAATCAACACCTAACTTTACTTTATAGGAAATAGAACTCAGTATTTTATCTACTAAAGATGAATCAGCAGCTTTATCAGCTCCATCATCTTTGTTAGGTTCATCAGCAAATTGTGGAACTTTTTTTGGTGCTTGCTCTCCATCTCCAGCTTCATCTCCAGCTCCATCTCCATCTCCATCTCCATCTCCATTGTCATCAGCTGTATTACTAATACCAAAGCCGAAAGGTACTACTTGGAGATACCCACCTAAACCTACACTGGCATATAGCCTAACGGGATCAATATTAAGGTCAGGATAGAAGCGGTAATTTACCAATAAACTAGCTCCTATGCTCTTTAATGACTTAACATTACTGAGAACCTCAAGTTCAAATTCAGAGTTTTCGTCATGATGGTAACCAAGAACAACGCCAGGTTTCATTTTAAAGCCACCACCCCAACCAGCACCAAAGTTTAAACCTGCATAATATTTATCTTTCAACTCACCTATAGGATCTCCTGCACCTGCTAGAGATGAAGTGAGCAAAACAGCTAAAACACACAATCCTTTTATTTTCATATAACTACCCATACAAAAAATATATAATGCACAAGTATATATCCTTTATATTAAAAAAGATATAACCTCATATCAAAAAAAGTATACCTACGAAATTAGGGACATGCTACTCAAAATTTTTATATAACTATGTTTACTACCTTATTTGGTACAGCATATATAGTGCGAATTTTGCTTTGATCGATTCTATTGGATACAGAACCTGTTGCTATTTTCTTCAATTCTTCTTGAGGTAAATCAGTTTCTACTTTGATAGTCGCACGCAACTTTCCATTAATCTGTACTGCCACAGTTACCATATTATCAATTAGTAGTGATTCATCAGCTTTTGGCCAAGGTTGCATATATAGCATGCCTTCGCCTCCTATTTTTTGCCATAAATTTTCAGCCAGGTGTGGCATGAATGGCTCAATTACTCTGATTAGTATGCATATACCTTCATCAATAAGAGATTTTCCAGTTTTTACGTCTATTTCAGCTATTAAATTTGTCATTTCACGAAACTTTGCTACCACACAGTTTAATCTGCAGTTTTTCAAGTCATCTGTAAGCCCTTGCAATAGTTTATGGATTTTTTTTCTGTACTCTAGGAGTTTACCTACAATGTTTTCATTATCATAGTGTATGTTTACGGGCCTAAGTTGCACTACCATACGCCACAATTTATTTATGTAGCGAAAACAACCTTCCACGCCATCATCAGACCATTCCATATCTTTTTCTGGGGGGGTATCGGATAATACAAACAAACGAGCAGTATCAGCACCGTATTTTTCTATGATAAAGTTTGGGTCAACTGTATTCTTCTTTGACTTACTCATCTTTTCGACTTTTCCAACTTGGATCTTAGCACCCTTCGCAATCAACTCTTTTGCTTCTTCGGGAAAGAGCCATTTGCCATTCTCATCTTTATAAGTTATATGGCAGACCATTCCTTGAGTGATTAAAGTAGAGAAAGGCTCTTTAACGTCAAAATAGCCACATTTAGTTAAAGCACGGCAGAAAAACCTTGAGTAAAGCAAATGTAAAATTGCATGTTCTATTCCACCTATGTAATAATCAACAGGCATAAAACGATTACAAGTATCTTTATTAATCGATTTATTTTCACTGCAAAATGCAGCAAAATACCAAGAAGATTCAAAAAAAGTGTCAAATGTATCAGTTTCACGTTCTGCTTGCTTTCCGCACTTTGGACAATCAACAAATTTCCAGGTTGGGTGCTTGTCCAGGGGATTACCACCACTTGTAAATTCTACATCCGTTGGTAGAACAACAGGGAGGTCTTTTTCTGGAACTGGAACAATTCCACAATCTTTACAATATATAACAGGTATAGGACATCCCCAATAACGTTGCCTTGAAATTCCCCAATCGTGTAGACGATAGTTTATTGTTTTCTTACCTATTCCTTTTTCCTCAAGTTTTTTTAGGATTACTTTTTTTGCCTCGCTAACCGTTAGTCTGTTTAAGAATTCAGAATTGAATACCACTCCATCACCGACGTACGGTTCTTTTAAGACCTTTGTGGTCTGTGTGCTCTCTTCACAAACTACAGGAATAATCGGTAAACCATACTTCTGTGCAAATTCAAAATCACGCTGATCATGTGCAGGGCAACCAAAAATCGCACCTTCTCCATACTCCGTCAACACAAAATTCGCTATATAAATTGGTAATTCCTTGTCAAGAAATGGGTGCCTGACGTTCAGTCCAGTGTAAATTCCAATTTTTTCATCATTCTCCCCCTTTGCCTTCACACTGTCGATAAAGCCTTGTATGTCTTCGTCCTTAAGGTCTTGTACAATAGGGTGCTCTGCTGCTACTGCAAGAAAAGAAGCTCCAAATAAAGTATAAGGAGAAGTTGTAAAAACCTTTAATTTCTTATTCAGGCCAACTATTTCAAAATCTATAGTTACACCTTCAGATTTTCCTATCCATCGTTCTTGCATAGTTTTGACTTTTTCTGGCCAATTTTTTAAACTTTGCAGACAATGAAGCAAATCTTCAGCAAAATCAGTAATCTTTAAAAACCATTGGAATAACTTACGTTTTTCAATAACTGTACCTGATCGCCATCCTTTTCCATCAACCACTTGCTCATTTGCAAGCACTGTTTGGTCCACTGGATCCCAATTAACCCACGACTCTTTTCGATAGGCAAGACCATGCTTTAAAAAATCCAGAAAAAATTTCTGTTCGTGTTTGTAATAATCAGGCTCACATGTGGAGAGCTCACGATCCCAATTGTATGAAAGACCTATAGATTTTAGCTGCGTGCGCATATTATCTATATTATCTTGTGTCCATGCTGCAGGGTTAATGTTATTGTCCCTTGCTGCATTTTCAGCTGGTAATCCAAACGCATCCCAGCCAATTGGGTGCAAAACCTCAAATCCACGAGCTCTCTTGTAACGTGCTATAACATCTCCTATTGCATAGTTACGCAGGTGCCCCATATGAATCTTACCAGATGGATATGGAAACATTTCCAACACGTAACATTTCTTCTTTTTACTATCTTTGCTTACAGAAAAATCCCACTTATTTTGGTAGAATTTTTCAACGTTTTTAAAATCATATTTCATAAATTCAATCACAGTTTATATGTACTAAAGGATCGACTGCTTGACCATTATGTCTTATTGTGAAACACATCTGCGGATCTTTATCTTGTGTGCTTGATTTACCTGCAGATCCAATTACTTGACCTTGTTTTACTTTATCACCAATTTCAACTTGTATGTTTTTTAAATAGGAGTACATAGTCATGTAATTATCTTTATGTTCCACTATAATTAAATTTCCGTACCACCTCAGGCCTTTGCCTACGTATATTACTTTGCCAGGTGCAGAAGCAATAACCTTTGTTCCACTTTGAGCAGTAATTTTTATGCCATCTTGACATATTTTATCAGAAGAGGTAACTGCACCTTTAACCGGTATTACAAATTTACACATGCTTTGTGCATTATTGTTATATACCTTATCTACAAAGGCTTTTCTACTTTCTTTTCGCAGCGAAGAATCAACATTTTCTTTAATCAAATGATACTCCCTTGTGTACTCTAGGTCTCTTTTCCCATAAAATTCTTCGCCTTTAAGTAGTACAGGTGCAGGTTTTTGCAGGCCACAGCTTATCAGTATTGCTGATAATATAAAGAACAAGGCTATACGACACATACACTTATCTCTAGATATATCAACTTTCACAAAACTTTATAGTGTTTTTCGTCTATTTATTACTTTCTTCATTTATTTTATCAGTCAAATAGTCTCTTAAATCGGTAAGTTCTTTCAACAAATTTCTTGAATAATGATCAATTCTTACATCGTTACCAAATTCCTTTTGTACTCCTTTTATTGTATATCCTTTGTCATATAGCATATATTTTATTTTCTTTATTGCCTCTATACACTTATGATCATATAGTCTTCTTCCCTTCCGTTTTATGGGTTTAATTTGATGGAATTGACTTTCCCAGAATCTTAAAACATGCTGCTCCAAATGTAGTTCTTCAGCTACTTCTCCAATTGTGTAAAATAATTTTTCCTTATTCATCGGTTGTTTATTAATTTCTTCATCATTTTTGAAGGTCTAAAAGAAATTGATTTTCTCGCTTTAATTACTACCCTTTCCGATGTCTTTGGTATATTTCCTGGTCTTTCTTTCTTGTTTTTAACCAAAAATGTTCCAAATGAAGATATTTTTACTATTCCATCCTTTGCTAAGCTCGTTTTTATCTCATCCAATATGTCATCTATTATTGCAATAGAGTCTTCTTTCGATAATCCAATTTCCTGGTTTATACATTCAGCTATTGTTGCCTTAGTTACTGTTGTGTCTTTTGTTGTCATAATTTATTACAGTATGTTAATATAATATAACAATCGACTCAAGATTCAGCTACTATATTTTTATAGTATGTTTCTTTTGTAGCATAATTAAAAATACTAGCAAATGTTAACATTGCAAATATTGTGAAAAGCGCCATTTGATGATCTGAAAAAAGTGCTAAAATTGACACTAAAATTCCACTCATAACAAACATAAATCCATTGATAATGGATGATGATGTGCTAATATACTTCTGCTCAACAATCTCACTACCAACAGTAAAATTAAGCATATGTCCTCCTGCAAAAAAACCAAACATTAACATACAAAAGTATATAATATGAACTGTTAAATTACCGCATAGTAAAATAATAGCTGAAATACTTTGCAATGTGGCAAAAGCAGAGATTACGTGCCTTCTATTTTTAAATAGATTTGAGATTAGATCTGCAATTGGAGCACCAACTGCAAGACCAAGCCACAATATTGCAGTTGCCACACCTAACTCCATTGTATTGAGTTCTAAGTTGCTTAGTAACCTTGGTGCCCACAGCATATTAAGCGCTAAAAATGTTCCAAAAGTAATAGCACCCACTATTGAGGTTATCCAGATATCTCTTAATTTTAGCACTGTTAGTACAGAACATATTACTGTTTTTATAGAGCTCTTTATTGTGTATTCCCCCAAATTTTTTTTTGAAAGTCCTTTCGGATAAAAAAACATAAGTACGAATATCGATACGCCAAATAATATTACGCATACAATAAGATTTTTCCAATCTGCACCTTCGGCAAGCAAGCTAGAGAAGCACATTTGAATCATCAAAGCAGAAAGACTTGAAATTGTCTGCACTAGTGAGAACATCAGTCCAAATTGAGTAAGGGGAAAATATGTGCTACTTACATGAGCAGCGCCAACAAAACCAAACGATGCTCCAATTGCGATCAAAAATTGAGATAAAATTAAATGGGCAAAATTGTCACTCTTGATAAGGACAAAAAAACCAAAGAGCATGATTGACAACGAGAAAAAATAAATTTTTTTGCTGGAAAAAACATTAAACATTGCCCCACTAAAAAATTGTGAGATAGCAAAAGTCCAAGTATATGCTGAATTAGCTAGTGCAACTTGCGCAATCGTGAGCCCAAGTTCTTTTTCAAGATTCACACTTATAAAGGTGTAGATTATCTGCATATTGCTGAATATAACAATTAAGTTGCTGATCAGCCAAATGAACCAAGCTCTACTTTCCATAAGATTTTATAAGTAATCCATTAATAACAAGCCTCTTTTAGTCTCTGATTAATGTTAAAACAGTTGCAATTATAGATTATATAAAAGCTATGAAACAACAAATTTGTTGTGAGATTTTAATTGTTAGAATCTGTATATGATCTCAAAAAAAGAATAGATTTTTGCTTTTTATCCCCTGTTATAAAGGAGTATACAGCGTAGGGTGAAAGGCCTGGGTAAAGATGATATAATTCCAACAAGAGAGATACCCTTCAGATCATCTTCCATTGAATGTAATGGTTGATGTCACAGTTGAACAGCACAAGCAAAGACAATTAGAGTTATAAAATCTTGTTTAATACACATTAAAGTGGACCTATGTTTTGCCACTCAGAACCTGTCTTGAAAGGGAAAAAAGAAAAGAATAAGATGCAAAAAATAGGAAGGTGAGTTGTATCTAAGTGATATAAGTGACAAGGCCAAATGTTGCACAAGGGGCGATAACAATTATTAATGCAATAAAATATATAATGAGGGAGTTTAATATAGTTATGCAAGAGGCCTAATTTAAAATATTAACGTAAAAAATTGCTTCCATATATTTTAAATCTGATTATAATCACAGTTAGAGATATTTTAAGAGCTCAAAATCTATCTTTGTCTGCAGACTTTTCTATTAAATAATCAAACTAAGTAAAAAATGTAGCGTATCTTCTTCAGCGCATACACATATGCTTAATCTCTGTCGTATGTGCGCTGCACTTTTTTCTAATCTTTTTTACACAGGGGGATTTTATGTCCAGAATTCCAGATACTTGACCTTTACTTTAGCTAAAAAACAATAGGCGCCTATGGCTAATTAAAATAAAAATTTTTCTAATATATAGAAGAATTACAAAATCACTGTTTACTGAAACCGGGCCAAGGAAGCTGCTAATGTCACAGAATTTTAGGTAAACGTTGTTTGCTTGACGTATGAGTGTGCTCTCCTTACTTCAAGAACTCTTTAATATTTAACCACTTAAGTCCTTTCAAGATATGTTCTTAGATAATAGTTTTTCAAATCCTTGGTAAATCAAAGTCAGCTTAACTATTAATTATTTATCTTTTTTTCTAGTTATGTAACGGGTCTGTTATTAAATTTTTCAATAATACCTTTTATTTTCGCCGCCTCTTCAAACTCTAAATTTTCAGCATGCTTCAACATTTGCTTTTTCAAACTATTTAGATCATCCTTGCTAAAATTCTCAACTACCACTTTTTCCTGTAAAGTATTTGATATAGGCTTTATTATAGTTTTTGGTACAATATTATGCAGTGTATTATGCTCTGTCTGTTTCTTTCTTCTCCTTTCAGTTTCTTTCAGTGCACGATCCATAGAATTAGTAATTTTGTCTGCATATAAAATTACTCTGCCTTCAACATTTCGTGCAGCACGACCTATCGTTTGAATGAGCGAAGTCTCTGATCGTAAAAACCCTTCTTTGTCAGCATCTAAAATTGCAACCAATCCACACTCGGGAATATCAAGACCTTCCCGCAACAAGTTAACGCCAACAAGAACATCTATTTCTTTAGATCTTAATTTGCATATAATTTCAATTCTTTCCAGTGCACCAATATCTGAATGTAGGTAAGTTACTTTCATACTGAGCTCACTCATATGCTCAGCTAGCTTTTCAGCCATTTTTTTTGTCAATGTGGTAATTAGAATACAAAATCCTTTTTTTATTGTTACTTGCGCCTCGTGAATCACATCATCAACCTGACTCTCTGTTGGTTTTATGGTGCAGATGGGATCTGTCAGTCCTGTTGGGCGGATAACTTGCTCTATAAATGCGTGATTAGTCTTTTCTAATTCATATTTTCCTGGAGTAGCCGAAACGTAAATAGTCTGTGGCCGTATTGCCTCCCACTCTTCCAATTTTAATGGACGGTTATCAAAAGCAGAAGGTAGCCTAAAACCATAATCTATCAATTTCTTTTTACGTGCTTCATTACCGCTATACATTGCACCTATCTGGGGAACGGTTACATGGCTTTCATCAACAAATAAAATTACATCTTTAGGTAAATACTCAAACAATGTAGGCGGTGGATCTCCGGCTTTCATTCCGTAAAGATAACGCGAATAATTTTCAATACCTTTACACACTCCCGTTGCCATCATCATTTCAATATCAAAATTAGTACGCTGCTCAAGGCGTTTTGCTTCAACAATTTTGTTCTGTGAATAGTAATAATCCAGGCGTTCATGTAGTTCTTTTTTAATCAATTGAACTGCTTGCAAAAGAGTCTCACGTGATGTAGTGTAATAGCTATTTGGAAAAATGGTGACTGTATCTATGCGTCTGATAATATTGCCGTTCATGGCATCAATCTCAGAAATTTCCTCTATTTCATCACCAAACAATGATAAACGCCAAGCTTTATTTTCATAATAGGCAGGAAATATATCAATAATATCGCCGCGCACTCTGAAATATCCTCGCTCAAATCTGACATCAGAACGTTTATATTGGAGATTAACTAAATTATTCAGAAAGTCATTAACATGAATCTTATCTCCAGCACTTAAAGTCAAGGTCATGCTGAGATAGCTCTCAGGCGAACCAAGACCATATATACAAGAAACACTCGCAACTACAATCGTGTCCCTACGCTCCAAAAGAGAGCATATAGCAGAATAGCGTAGCATATCAATTCTTTCATTTATTAAAGAGTCTTTTTCAATATAAGTGTCTGTTTGTGGTGAATAAGCCTCAGGCTGATAATAATCATAATAAGAAATGAAGTATCCAACAGCATTGTGAGGAAAAAATCCTCTCATCTCCTCGTAAAGCTGCGCCGCTAAAGTTTTATTATGTGCCATAATTAACGCAGGCCTGTTTGTTCTTGCAATAACATTTGCCATAGTAAAAGTTTTTCCAGAGCCAGTTACTCCAAGTAAAACCTGATCTCTTTTATTACTATTTAACCCTGCAACTAAGTTGTCTATTGCCTGTGGTTGATCTCCAGCTGGCTGAAAATGTGTAACTATTTGAAATTCCATACCTTTATATTTTCATAATGTATTTATTACTATACAATACATTTGCTAGTGTAAATAAGGTATGAAAGAATGAACATAAAAAACTCTATTTTTTCTTTTTATAGAGCCTGCTCCAAATCCTGTTGTTGGTTAATACAAAAAACACCGTCAAAATTATAAAATATGTCACTACTTTTAGCCCAAGTTTATGTCGGCGCTCCAGTTCTGGCTCTGCTGCCCATTGTAAGAAATTTACCACATCATATGCCATATTTTCAACTGTGGCTTGCCTTGTACCATCATATTCTACCATTCCTTCAGAGAGTGGTGGTGCCATAGCTAACCTGCCTGTTGAAAAATATGGATTAAAATATAAACCGTTCTCATCATGTTCACCGTTTTGATAACCAATTAGTAGTGAATAGACATAATTTGCACCATCATGTCTTGCTTTGACAATTAATGATAAGTCCGGTGGAATTGCTCCATTGTTGCTTGCTGCAGCTGCTTCTTTTGTATCAAAAGGTGCAATAAAATAATCCGAAGACACTCCCGGCCTATCAAACATTTCACCCAAATCATTCGGACCATCTTTAACTTGGTAAGAGGCTGCAATTTGTTTTACATCCTCTTCAGAAAAACCAACATCTTGCAAATTACGAAACGCTATTCTATTCATTGAATGGCAAGCAGCACAGACTTCCTTGTATACTTTATAGCCACGCTGAATTGACTCTCTATCGAAAGATCCAGTAATTCCATCAAAACTCCAGTCGATTTTCTTATTTGGTAAAGGTTTAAACTCCTCTGCAGACAAAGAATTAGCGAAAAATAATACACAAAACACAGCAACTTTAACCAATAGCATCACTTCATCTCCGGCACGGAATCGCTTATTGTTTTTGGTAATTTTTTTGGTTTCTCATACTTACTAAGTAAAGGTAAAATTATCACAAAATATGAAAAATAATAAAGAGTTGAGAGCCTACTTAAAGTAATGTAAGGCTCCTTAATTTCTTGTCCCCCAAGCCAGGCAAGAAATGCAAAATTTATTGCAAAAACCCAAAAAAATTTCTTAAATAATGGGCGATAAGCACCACTTTTAACCTTTGATTTATCAAGCCAAGGCAAAAGAAACCACACTAAAATAGATCCAAACATGGTAAGTACACCAATAAGTTTATTTGGAATTGAACGCAGCATCGCATAAAAAGGTAAGAAATACCACTCTGGCACTATATGTACTGGAGTTACCATAGGATCAGCCTCTATATAATTATCAGGATGCCCAAGATAATTAGGGGCATAAAAAACAAATGCAAATAAAATTATAAAAAATAAACCAAAAGTTATGCAGTCCTTTGCTATATAGTAAGGGTAAAAAGGAATGGTATCCTTATCTGACCTGACTTCTATTCCACTTGGATTATTAGAGCCAAACCTATGCAGAGCAACAACATGCAACATAGCTAAAGCGATAATAATGAAAGGCATAAGATAATGCAGCGCAAAAAAACGATTGAGCGTTGGATTATCAACAGAGAAACTTCCCCATAGCCATATAACTATTTTATCACCAATTAAAGGTATAGCCGAGAATAAAGTAGTTATAACTGTTGCACCCCAAAAACTCATTTGTCCCCATGGAAGAACATATCCCATAAAGGCAGTTGCCATCATTGCAAAAAATATAAATATGCCAATAAACCATACCATTTCTCGCGGTCTCTTATAAGATCCGTAATATAATCCACGCATGATATGAACATAGACCACCATAAAGAAGAGTGACGCCCCAACAGCATGAGTATAGCGCATTAACCATCCGTAACTTACGTCACGCATTATACGCTCCACGCTATTAAACGCGTAATCAACATGCGGAGTATAGTGCATAGCAAGAAATATACCTGTTATTATTTGTAAAATCAGCGCTATACCAGCCAAAGAACCAAAATTCCAAGCATAATTTAAATTTTTTGGTACTTGATAAGAAGCAATATGTTTTAGAAAAGAAAATATAGGCAGTCTATATTCTATCCAACCTAATATACCTTTTTCTTCTATTATTTCTTTTTTGCTATCATCTTCCATAACTTAAAGCTTTGTCATCTTAACTCATTGTATTGTAACAATTTAACGCTAATAAACAATAAAAAGTTTAAGTTTAAAGAGTAGATTTCACAAAAACAAGCACTCAAATTTGAGTGCTTGTTTTAAAGGGACTTTTGATGACATACACCTTTAGATATTGTTGAATTGCTTAATGAACTTCGAGGACATTGATAAAGTTTTTCACAATTACTAAGTGCCATCTTGACATTTCTTTCTATAGCACTAACCTTTCTTTCTTTAATTTGCTCCAATGTCAAAAGCGAATTATCCAGTGGCATTGAATATCTTTCCCCTGTGAATTTACTGATTGCTATAGCAGTTAGCAGAATTGCTCCATTACAATCAACTTGTGAAGAACCAATTGAGCTTCCAGTTGAATGTGCAATAGATTGCTGTGCAGGAGGTAAAGCAGGGGCACTCTGAAATAAGCTACTGAGTGCAGCAGTTGTTGAAGTTCCCATCCAACTAAATACACTATTAATAAAAGAAGAAGGTCTTACTGCACTACTTGGTGCAAGAGTAGTATCACCTGGGTTTACATTGGCACTCTCTGCTTCTGCAACAATCTCTTTTATCGTTTTACCGGGATAAAATAACTTAACATAATCTGATGGTGTCTCGTTCCTTATATCCTTAACATTATCAATATCAGCACCACTATCGTATAACAGCTTCATTATTTTTGGACGTTTTAAACTAATAGCCAAATATATAGGTGTGTGCCCCCGTCTGTTTTGAACATTGACGTCAGCATGATATTCAATAAGAAGCTCTACTATTTTTTGGTAATCTTTCTGAATGGCAATATGTAGACACGAATCTTGTGAAGAATCATTAAAATCAAATTTGCCATCTGGACTAGCACCATGTTTAAGTAGGACCTCTACTTTTTCCGAACTATTTTTATCTATAGCCCAGCCTATAAGAGTACGTTTTTCACCAGCATATGAAAAATAACCACTAATGCTAGCCTTTTTATCGATTAGAAGCTCTATCATTTTTTTGGTGCCCTTTGTAACAGCATAGTATATAGGAGGCACACGAAAAAAGTCCTCAATATTAACATCTGCACCATTCTCAATTAAAAACCTCATCATTTCTAAATCTTGTTTACTAACAGCAATCGATAAAGGTGAGTTACCATTTCTATCTTTAGAGTTAATAACATTAGTAGTATGTGTCTTTCCTTCTCTAATATACTCCTCAGCTTTTTGAAAATCACGTTCCTTTACTGCAGAACGTAACCCATCTCTCCATTTTTCAACTTCTGTTTTTGTAACCATAACCCTCCTAAAGGATAAAATTTTTGCCCTCATACCACATAATTTGGGCATATGCTAGTGAAATTTATATGTAAAATTAAAAAAAATTTACAACGTAAGAGATTGTTATTTGATCACGTGCTACATTTAGTTTTTGTACAAAACACCATAAGCCTCCTTAGTTTGCTTAAATTGCTTAGCAGCTTATTCTCAACATATAAGAGCTTTAACTTAAAGAGGATTATACGAAAATAAGCACTCAAGCTTGAGTGCTTATTTTAACTGATTAAAAGGGACTTTTGATGTATACCTTTAGATATCGTTAAATTGCTTAATGAACTTCAGGACATTGATAAAGTTTTTTACACTTACTAAGTGCTGTCTCGAAGTTTTTTTCTATAGTGTTAAGATTTCTTTCTCTAATTTCTTCTATTGTGAGAAGTGAATTGTCCAGTGTCCTTGAATATTTTTTTCCTGTGAACTTACTTATTGCTGCAGAAGTTAGCAGAATTATTCCATTACAATCAACTTGTGAAGAACTAATTGGGCTACGATCTAAGTGGTCAACAGATTGCTGTGCAGGAGGTAAAGCAGGAGCACTGCTGAATAAGTTGCTGAGTGTGGCAGTGGTTACCCAACTAAATATACTATTAATAGAAGAAGAAGGTTTTACTGCACCGCTTGTGATGCTGCTAGCTTCTTTAAAATCTGCTCTGGTAGGAGTGGAGGAAGAGTTCACTGTGCTACTTGCCAAGTTTTTGGTATTACTAACTTCCAATTCTATCTTAATTGCTTTGGTAGGGGATAATTGAAGACTCGCTGCACTACTTACAAAATCTGTGCTGTCGTTAGCGTCTTTAATACCTGCTTTTATAGAAGTTAATTTTGCTTCACAGTCAGCTTCAGTAGAACTGCTCAATACAGATTCTATTTTTTGAATTTCACTACTACTACATTCATCTTTTCTAGCATTTCCAACAACATCTAATGCTGTTTTGCCATACTGACTTTGAATACTAGCATCAGCACCCTTGCAGAGTAGGAGTTTTACCATATTTAAATGACAGTGGTCAGATGCTAAGTACAGAGGTGTAAAGCCTTTATAATTTGTAGCATTGATGTTAGCATCACGATCAAGTAAAAACTTTGCTATTTCTAGTTTATCATGTCTAGCAGCAATGTGCAAGGGAGTACTCAAATATCGATTACTAATAGTAGTATTAACATCAGCACCGCTGTTACATAAAAACTCTAATATCTTTAAATTACCCAAGAGAGTAGCATGATGTATAGGTTTCATATAGTATCTTTCATAATTCAAAACTTCATTTTTTATTTGTTCATACTCTATCTCTTTAATACATTCTTTAACTTTCTGAAAATCACCTCTGCTTATAGCAGAAACTAATTTTCTTCCTAAAATCTCAATTATTTTTTGTTTTTCCATCAAATACCTCCTAAAAGAGAATCTCCCGGGTTTATATCATGCAACTTAATATGTGCAAGCAAAATTTACAGAGAAAAATTTCAATAGTTAAAAATTAGGTCTTCAGCAACCTACCACGTTAACTTTTGTACAAAATATGCTGAGCTTCATTATTCAAATTTTTTTGCTCTTAATAAGAAGCAATCTGCTTTAGAAAAGGAAATAAGGGATAAGTTTTGTAAATAAGCACTCGAATTAGAGTGCTTAGTTTAACTGATTTAGAGGTGCTTTTGATGATGCACGCCTTTAGATATTGTGAAGTTGCTCAGTGAGCTTTCAGGATGCTGATGAAGCTTGTCACACTTGCTAAGTGCCATCTTGACATCTCTTTCTAGAGAATTAAGTTTTCTTTCTTTAACCTGTCTTATCGTTAAAAGTGAATCATCCAGTGGCATTGAATATCTTTTCCCTGTGAACTTACTTATTGCTACAGCAGTTAGCAGAATTATTCCATTACAATCAACTTGTGAAGAACCAATTGAGCTTCCAGTTGAATGTGCAATAGATTGCTGTGCAGGAGGTAAAGCAGGGGTACTTTGAAATAGGCTACTGAGTACAGCAGTAATTGAAGTTCTCACATAACTAAACATACTATTAATAAAAGAAGAAGGTTTTACTGCGCTGCTTAACGCATTTGTACTATTATCATGATAGCTAAAGTAATTCCTAGCTTCTATTACCTTAGGATTTGCTCTAGAAGCTAATGTCTGACAATTAACTTCTTTATCAGCACATTTTAATGTAGATATTATTTTTTGCCTTGTATTACTAGTACATATAGATTTTGGATCATCTCCAACAACATCTAGTGGTATTCTACCACCCGCATCTCTTATATAAATATTAGCATCATGCTTGATAAGAAGTTCCACCATTGCCACTTGGCAATGGAAAGACGCTAAGTGCAAAGGCACCTTACCCGTTATATCTTGCAAATTGATCTTAGCATAACGACTAAGTAGAAGCTGTCCTGCATCTTCTCTGCCATATTCAGCAGCAACGTGCAATGCAACTCTCAAGCTTTCACTACTAGCAGCATTAACATTGGCGCCGTTATTAACCAAAAACCTCAATATCTTTAAGCTATTTTCTTTCACAGCAAAACTTATAGGTTTCATACCGTATTTTTCACAAATAAAAATCTGCTTTCTTAGGTTCATGTACACTGCACTTCTGATACATATGTTAGCTTTTAGAAGACTATGCTCTTTTATGGCAATAAATAACTCATTTACAAAGTTCTCAGTTTTTATCCGTTTTTGCATCCCTTGCATCAAATATCTCCTAAAAGACAACGTTCCCGATTTTGTATCACACAATTTGATATATACAAGCAAAATTTACAGAGAAAAATTTCAATAGTTAAAAATTAGGTCTTCAGCAATCTATCACGTAACTTTTTTGCAAAATATTTTAAGCCCCTAATTCATAATTTTTATTACTTGATAATAAGCAATCTGCTTTAGAAGAGGAAATAAGGGATAAGTTTTGTAAATAAGCACTCGAATTAGAGAGCTTATTTTAACTGATTTGAAGGGACTTTTGATGCATACTTTTAGATATCGTTAAATTGCTTAATGAACTTTCAGGACATTGATAAAGTTTTTCACAACTACTAATTGCCGTCTCGAGTTTTTTTTCTATAATATCAAGTTTTGTCAGAGGTGGATTGTCCAGTAGTCTTGAATACTTTTTCCCTGTGAACTTTTTGACCACTACATCAACTAGTAGAGCTGTTGCATTAAAATCAACTTGTGAAGAACCAATTGGGCTACCAGCTAAGTGATCAACAAATTGCTGTGCAGGAAGTAAAGTAGGAGCACTGCTGAATAAGCCATTGAGTGTGGCAGTGGTTACCCAACTAAATATACTATTAATAAAAGAAAAAGGTTTTACTGCACTGCTTGGTGCAGGATTTGGAGTATCACCAGCTTCCAATCCTATCTTAGTATTTGCCCTGGTGGAGGTTGAGAAAGGGTTTGCTATACTACTTGCTGCATCTGGAGTATCACCAGCTTCTAACTCTAATTTAGTATTTATTCTAGCAGAAAGTAATAGTTCTGTACAATTATTTTTATGAAATCTTAACACAGCTAAGAATATTTTTTCTATGTCACAGCCATCACTGCAAAGATTTTCATAACCAGGGATAACCTCAAATGCCGTTTTGCCATTTGCATTTTTAATATTAATAGTGTTATTATTGAGCAGAAGATTCGCGATATCTAATCGACAATAAAAAAAGGCTAAGTGTAAAGCTGTAAAACCTTGCATTACTTGGGAAGTGGTACTACTAGTACAATGATATATCATTTCTTTTATTTCTGCTTTTCTATTCATGGCAGTAACGTACGAGTAAGGAACAAGACATCCATCACTAACAGCATTAATATTAGCATTATTTTTAAGCAAAAACCGCACTATCTCTAAGCTACCTCTATAAACAGCAAGATGTATAGGTGCCATACCATCTTTTTTACCATTAATAATCTCTTTTTCTTTATTTATATATCTTGCCTTTTTAACATATCTTTTAACTTTATTAATATTAAGCTCATCTATAGCCGCAAATAAATTCTTTCTCAATCTCTCAAGTTTTTTCATCAAATACCTCCTAAAGAATAATGTTTCCGGTTTTATATCATGCAACTTAATATGTACAAGCAAAATTTACAGAGAAAACAATAGTTAAAATTAGGTCTTCATCAACCTATCACGTGCTGCGTTTAACTTTTGTGCAAAATATTCCGAGCCTCCCTTGTCTGGATGGACCAGTTTCATTAAATTTTGGTATGCCTTATTGATTTCATTTTGGCTTGCCTCGGAATTCAGCCCCAGTATTTTTAATGCTTCATCTTTGGACATATTATCACCAGTGTAATTTTTGGTGTAACTTTTACTGCTGTTAAATTCGTTCAAAAACTTACTTAATATAGAGTGCATCATAAAACTTATGTTATTTCTCTTTGCCAAAAAGAGAAAAAATACAACAACGCTAGGTAAAACAAACGTGATTATTGTGAATATCAAAAAAAGGAAGAAGATGAATGACATGTATATTTTTTTATCATTTTATGATTAAATAGTAACAATTATAATTGTCATGGTAAATAACATGTTTATCCAGATTGAAGAAACACCAAACCCAAACACGCTGAAATTTCTTCCTGGTTTTGAAATTCTGAGCGAAGGAGAAACAGCTGATTTTTCAAATGCAGATGAAATAAAGAACTCCAAACTAGCAGTAAATCTTTTTCAAATAGAACATGTTGTAAGAGTATTTTTTGGTCATGATTTTATTTCGGTAACAAAATCAGATAGAATGAATTGGGATATAGTAAAGGTGGAAATTTTAACTACAATTATGGATCACTTTACTTCTGGTGGAAAAGCATTTGATAAAGAAGGAGTAAGTGATAATAAAATGCTAGAGGAAGAATTCTTTAATGAAAATGATATAGAAATTGTAAATAGAATAAAAGAATTGATGGAAAGTTATATTAAACCTGCAGTTGCTCAAGATGGTGGTGATATCAAGTTCCGTGGCTATAAAGACGGAATAGTTTACGTTGAACTGCAAGGAGCTTGCTCTGGGTGCCCAAGTGCTGCAATTACCTTAAAACAAGGAGTGCAGAATATGCTAAGCTATCACATACCAGAAGTTTCAGGTATAGAGACTATGCTATGACTAATCAAACAGTTAGAGGAACAAAAGATCTCCTGTTTGATGAATGGTACAAGTTTAAACACATAGAGCAAACAGCAAGCAGAATCTCAAGTTTATACGGCTTTTTACCTGTTCAAACTCCGATATTTGAATACACAGAAGTCTTTACAAAGACTTTAGGTGATAGCTCAGATATTATCACTAAAGAGATGTATACTTTTATTGATAAAGGGGGAAAGAGCATAACTCTGCGTCCTGAGTTCACTGCAGCTATTGTTAGGTTACTCATTGAAAAAAAACTACAAGCGCCGATAAAATTATTTTCAATAGGGCCTGCATTTCGCTATGAAAGACCGCAAAAGGGAAGACAAAGGCAATTTCATCAGATAAATTTTGAGGTTTTTGGCATAGAAGATCCAAAAGCTGATATTGAATTGATATCACTCGCTCAGCACTTACTAACTGAATTTGGCATCAATAAAAATGTAAAGCTGGAAATCAACTCTCTGGGTGATAGTGAAACAATAACTCAGTATAGAGAAGCTTTGATATCGTATTTAAAAAAGTTTCAAAATGACCTATCAGAAGATAGTCAAAATAGATTGATTAAAAACCCACTCAGAATATTAGACTCTAAGGATAAGACAGATAAAGAAATAATCTCTGACGCACCAAAAATCAGTGATTATTATACAAAAGAATCTTCATATTTCTTTGACCAGGTGTTAAATGGACTGCAAGCTCTTGGCATACCTTACACTGTAAATAGCAAATTAGTTCGAGGTCTAGACTATTATTGTCACACAGTATTTGAATTTGTCACAGAAGATTTAGGTGCACAAGGAGCAGTTTTTGCCGGTGGAAGATACGATAATCTAGTATCTTCAGTAGGTGGAAAACACACTCCAGCAATAGGATTTGCAGGGGGGATTGAGCGTATAATGGAATTAATCAACTATGCTGAAAAAAAAGAGAGGCCTATTTATATAATTCCAATCGGTGGAGAAGCTGAAGAACATGCTCTAACACTTGCAAGTGAATTACGCAGAAATGGTTTATATGTGATTTACGAATATAGTGGAACTCTAAAAACCCGAATGAAAAAAGCAAATCAAGCAAATGCAAAAGTTGTATTAATCTTTGGTGATGAAGAGCTAAGCAGTAAAACTTTAAAAATTAAAAATATGGACACGGGTGAAGAAAAAATGATTGCTCGCGATAAAACCGTAGAAAATATCTAATCAGAAGCAATAGGAGTGTTAGCTATAGAAGAAAATTCCTCTGCACAAGAATTTTTCATAGCATTTAATATATCATAATCTGTAAAATCTAATTTTATCGGTGTAATAGTAATAAAACCTCCTTTTATTTTATCTACACTACCACTGCCTGAGTGTTCCCGAGACCAATTTAAGCTCAAAGAACCATTTAAGTTTTCAGTAAAAGTTAAATCACCATCAATGTTATATTCACCTTGTTCAGCAAATTCGACCCCTTTCACTTTTTCTGTAGCAGGAAAATTTATACTCATCACTATATCTTTAGGCCAACCAACTTTCATTAGCTTGGCAATAACCTTTGGTGCAAAAATCTTTGTATTGTTCCAGTCTATTTTATCATGATAAACTTGGCTCAGCGCAATAGAAGGTATAGATCTTGCAGCACCTTCCATTGCAGCACCGATTGTGCCTGAATAACAAATATCATCGCCGACATTTGATCCAATATTTACTCCAGATAATATTAAGTCTGGTTTTTTATTCATAATTTTATTTAACGCGATAATGACACAATCTGCGGGAGTACCAGACACACTAAACTCCCTTTCACTATGTTGACTTATTTTAATAAATTGCTTTACTGGATAGTCAAGAGACCTTGCAGCTCCACTCCTATCAGTATCTGGTGCTACTATCCATACTTCCGATGCAAAATTGTGTGCAATTTCTTTAAGTAATCTTATTCCTTCACTCTCAAAACCATCATCATTTGTTATCAATATTATCATATATAATACTCACCTATCAAAGTATACTGATGAGGTTTCTTTTCATAACCATAGCAAAGAACCTGCTACGAATCAATAAGGAAAAATTAGAGGGTGACCAGGTTGCCATCGTTTAGTTTGCTGTGAGTTAATCGTAAATACCAATTTTTAGCTTCACACCTAACTCACAATCAAAGTTTAGTAAACTCTAGAGGCGTGCTAAGCAGCAGAAAACCTTGCTATATTTCCCAAAAATGCTTTCACTCTTTCAAGGCAAGTGGATGGTTCTGCAGGTATTGCTACTTCATCTATCTTACCATATATTGCTGCATCTACGACTTCACCTGTTATTAATTCCCTTAGCTTTTGTTTTATCTGTCCTCTACGAATATGTTCTCCATAGTCATTATAAAACTTCACATATAACTCTTTAAATACAAATTCTTTTATAGCACTTCTCATATGAGAAATTCCATCCTTTACTTCATCATTTGCATTGCTCAAATCCACTTCAGAACCTAGCGAATATAAGTCATCAAAATTTTCTTTTAAAATTTTTATTTTAAAGTAGTGCTTATCTACAGATCTCTCAAGAAATCTTTTAGTAGCATTACCGGCCAATTCTCCTATTATCTGAGGCTCTAGTTGAGCTGCAAAATTATTTTCTGCTTCAAGGCCACTTAATGCATAAATGATACGATTAAGCATTCCAGGACCACATTGGCGATTACTTTCCTCAAAACGAACCAGCAATATGGATTTCAACAGCTCTACATCTGCATTTTGCTTTGTTGCTGCAATTAAAACTAGATTTATGGCCTGTGTTAATGTCAGTCCGGTTTTGGAATCTACCCACCTTACCCATTCTCCTTCTCTATAATTATCTACCTTCAAATAAGGCGCTATCAGTTCTTTCTGCTGATTTGTCAAACCGCCTATATAGTTTTTAAACTCTTCATCCAGCTCATTTGACGGAGTCCCATATTCTTCCTTTAATTTTTTGGCACACTCAATAACACTTTGCTCAAAACTTCTAGTATGAACATTCTGATTACCAGTACCTACATCACTTACATTAAACAAAAAGCTCATTTGCTTTACACTTAAACCCAGAGGCGAGAAGAGCTTTATTAATGGATACTTTATTAACTCAAGAAGCGCTACAGGGATCAATAATATAGTATTGATAAGCACTAAACATATTCTAAGACCGAGCGCTCTACTCTCTGATAACATTCTACTAAGTTCTGATATCTTTGATGCACAATACAAAAATGGTAATTGAATGTAGTATATTGAGTATATAGAAAAAAATAAAATCTTATCTTTTAACCCTACTGTTGGATCATTATATACTTCAGAAAAAATGTTATCATCACTATTTTCATTTTTGAAAGACTGATAGCTGCTTGTAATTTTTTCTGTAAAAATAGAACAGAGCTTATGCAGTCCGTAGCATGAAACGCCAACAGCTAAAAAAATTGCAAGTGTTCCAAAAAATGCTAATACTTCACTTGAAGTTTTGGCAAGAAGGAATGCATAAAGCGCATTAATAAAGATATCAAATAAATATTCAAATAAAAAAATTGCTCCAATAGCGGAAACAAACAATAAAATACCCCCACAAATAATCAAAAAATCTTTTAACCTTGGATTCATACCCCGCTTCTTAATAATCTATTAATATACTTTTTATTATATGCTTAAATTAAAAAAATGCAAATTTTGTAAAGACCAATTGAAATTTCTGAGCTTCAACTATATTGTTAATTATTCAGATAAAAATTAAACATTGTCGTGTCAAATAAAATAGGCTTTTTTGCTATTTTTGCCTTGGTGATTAGTAGCCAAATTGGCTCTGGAATTTTTATGCTCCCAATCAGCCTTGCACCATACGGCGCTTATAGCCTCATAAGCTGGGTTATATCAGGATTTGGTGCTATATCTCTTGCTTTAGTTTTTGCTTCACTCTGCGCAAAATTTCCAGAAACGGGTGGTCCTCATATTTATGTGAAACATGCCTTTGGCTCTACAGCAGCTTTTTTTGTTGGCTGGACATATTGGGTAAGCTCGTGGGTAAGCTCAACAGCTGTGACAATTGCAAGTATCGGTTATTTAGCCCCGCTTTTTCATAATGATATACAAGATATACGTTTGCTTTTAGAAATAACATTAATTTTAGCTATCATGCTAATAAACTTAAGAGGGGTAACTACTGCTGGGCATGTTGAGCTTCTTCTGACCATTGTTAAAATTATCGCACTTCTTGCAATACCCATAGCAGGATTATTTTTCTTTGATAGAAATAATTTTGTTGTAAGTGAAGAAGTATCAAACTTTACGATGTCTCAAGTCCTTGCGCGCTCTACACTCCTTACTCTATGGTGTTTTATTGGACTTGAATCAGCAACGGCACCTGCAGGATCTGTCAATAATCCCTCTAAAACAATACCAAGGGCTATAGTGCTTGGAACAGTCTGTGTTGCTGTGATATATTTCATCAATAGTCTTTCAATTATGGGATTGATAAGTGGTAATGAACTAGCTAGTTCAAAAGCACCATATGTTGATGCGATAAAAATTATGCTTCCAGGTAATTGGCATTTAATTGTTTCTGTTGTTGCCTTTATCGTTTCTGTAAGTAATTTAAATGCTTGGTTTTTAGCTGATGGACAGGTCACCTTAGGCCTTGCAAAAGACAAGTTAATGCCGCAATTTTTTGGCAAAAAAAATAAGCATGATGCTCCATTATGGGGAATAATACTCAGTACTTTGGGGGTGTTAGTTTTACTTATCCTAACGTCAAACAAAAGTTTTGCTGAGCAAGTAACTTCAATAATTGATATCTCTGTGGTGTCATTTTTGTTTATCTACTTAGCATGTAGCCTTGCTTTTCTCAAAGTTAATATACAAGACAAAAGCTACTGCAAATTTTTAATTGGAGGTGTGGCTGTATCTTTTTGCTGTTGGGTAATATACGAGACTTCTATAAAAACATTGTTAATATCAAGTCTATTCCCTTTAAGCGGAACACTTATTTATCTACTTTGGTATCATAAACTAAAAACTTAACTTAAATTTTTTATTTGCTAAAATTCTTAAGCTATACTACTGGCTTACATTAATAGAATTAAGAGGTATTGTGTCAAATAAAATAGGTTTTTGGGCTGTTTTTGCTTTAGTCATTAGTAGTCAGATCGGCTCTGGGGTTTTTATGCTTCCAATTAGCCTTGCTCCATATGGCGCTTATAGCCTTATAAGTTGGATGATATCAGGAGCTGGTGCTGTGTCTCTTGCGCTAGTTTTTGCTACGCTATGTGCAAAGTTTCCAGAAACAGGAGGTCCTCACGTTTATGTGAAACATACTTTTGGTCCTGCTGCAGCGTTCTTTGTTGGTTGGACATATTGGGTAATCTCATGGGTTAGTACAACAGCTTTAATAGTTGTGGGTGTTGGCTATCTTACACCATTTTTCCATGAAGATATCAAAAGTATGCGTTTATTTTTAGAGCTGTTGTTATTTACAATCATTACATTAATAAATTTAAGGGGAATAGCTACTGCAGGGCACGTTGAGTTTCTGCTCACGGTTGTGAAGGTTGCTGTATTGCTTGCAATACCTGTAGCAGCGTTGTTTTTTTTCGATAGAAATAATTTTATCATAAGTGAAGAAATATTAAGTCTTACAACATCGCAAATTCTTGCCCGCTCTACACTCCTTACTTTATGGTGTTTTATTGGACTTGAATTGGCAACAGCACCTGCAGGGTCAGTTGATAATCCAGCTAAAACTATACCAAAAGCTGTGGTGCTTGGCACAGTTTGTGTTGCTGTTATATATTTTATCAACAATTTTGCAATTATGGGATTGATCAATGGCAACAATTTAGCAAGTTCAAGAGCACCATATGTTGATGCGATAAAAATTATGTTTTCTGGTAATTGGCATTTAATTGTTTCTATAGTTGCATTCATTTTTTGTGTTGGCAGTCTAAACGCTTGGGTTTTATCTAGTGGACAAGTTGCTTTTGGTCTTGCAGAAGATAGACTAATGCCAAAATTCTTTGCTAAAAGGAACAAGCATGGCTCTCCTTTTTGGGGAATAACAGTTAGTTCAATTGGAACTGCAATTTTACTAATTCTCACTTCAAACAACAATTTTGCCCAGCAGATTACGTCGATTATTGACTTTTCTGTAATTTCATTTTTATTTGTCTATCTTGCATGCAGTCTTGCCTTTCTAAAGGTTATTATACAGGAGAGGAGTTGTTATAAGCTTTTAATTGGTAGCATAGCAACAACCTTTTGTTGTTTGGTGATATTAGAAACCCCTGTAGGTACTCTGCTGATTTCGAGCCTGTTCACTGCAAGTGGCATACCCATTTATTTATTTTGGTACTGCAAAACTTCTGTGCAACAAATTCAGTAGTGAGAGATACACTTTAAATGGTTAATATTTATGGGACAAGATTTTTTTTCTCTTTATCTACTTGTTCAATATTACCATTCTCAAGTTTGCTACCTACTTCTTCTGTGCGTTTATTATCTATGTAGATCTCATTTTTTGCTTTATTAGAAAGACCTATTTGCGATTGCAGTTTTTTATACTCTTCTTTTTCAGGCGTGAAAATTTTCACTAAAAATCTTCCTATTATTGGTATTGAACTTAAAAAATCTCTTAATCCAAAAGATTCTTGCTTCTTGTTTGAAAGATGCTGGTCTATCTTAGAAATTTTCACACCATACTTTTTATCATCAAAATTTATCGCTGGCTTGCTTTTTTTCGAAAGAACATTTTGAATCTCTAATCTATTGACTTTTTCAGGCTTTTGAAATGCAGATACTGCAGGTTTGACCTTAGTGTCATCATGTTTTTTACTCATTTCATTCTACCATGCACTATTATTAGTGTCTTATAATTATAACTAAATTATGGTTAATTGCAAGGTAAAAATATTAAAGTAATTGTAAATTTTATCAGTAAAAATATAATATAGCTTTAAAATCAGAGGTTTATTTATATGGGATGTAAGATTGCAGTTATTGGAGCAACAGGAAGAGTAGGATATGAGGTATTGACCATGCTTGCTGAGTTTCAAAAAGAGGGAAAATTTTCGATAGATTCTGTTGTTGCTTTTGCATCGAAAAAATCAAAGGGAAAAAAGGTAAGTTTCGGCGATGAAGAATTAACTGTCTTAGACCTTGAGAACTACGATTTTGTTGGAATTAATATAGCAATTTTCTGTGCTGGGTCTCATGTTTCCGAGAGATACGTACCGATTGCAACTGAAGCTGGATGTATTGTCGTAGATAATACCTCTCGTTTTAGGATGAAAGAAGGCGTGCCACTAGTGATTCCAGAGATCAACAAAGATAAAATTACGGAGTATAAAAACCATAACATAATATCTAATCCAAACTGTACTACAATACAAATGTTGCTGGCATTACATTTATTACACCAAAAAGCAAAAATAAAGAGAATCGTTGCTTCAACTTATCAATCAACTTCTGGTGTAGGTAAAGCAGCAATGGATGAGCTTTACAATCAGACAAAAAAAATCTTTATGAATGAAGCTAAAAAACCTGAAATATTTCCTAAGCAAATAGCATTTAATTGCATTCCTCATATAGGAGAGTTCATGGAAGATGGTTCTACAAAAGAGGAGTGGAAAATGCAAGAGGAGGCAAAAAAAATTTTAGAAGAGGATATAAAAGTAACTGCAACTTGTGTCCGAGTACCTGTTCTTGTTGGTCATGCTATAGCAGTAAATGTAGAATTTGATCAGCATATAACTGAAGAAGAAGCTCGTGAAATGCTCAGTGAAGACGATGGAGTTTTAGTGCAAGATAAGCGCGAAGATGGTGGATATATGACTCAGATTGATGTTGTGCAAGAGAATGCCGTATACATATCGCGTATTAGACAAGACGATACCGTTAAACACGGATTAAATATGTGGATAGTAGCTGATAATCTACGCAAAGGTGCAGCACTAAATATAGTGCAGATCTTGGAGATCTTGATCAAAGAGCATTTATAGCTCAATAGCTTAAATCTATATTGACATGTCCCATTTTACGCTTGTCCCTAACCTCTTTTTTCCCATATATGGTTAAACTAGCTTTTTCGTTGCTCAAATATTTGTGAGAATTATATATATCATTACCTATTATATTTTTTGTCATGCAAGGAAAGCGTAATACTACTTCCTGCATAGATAGCCCGCATATTATCCTAACTAGCTGCTCGAATTGACTAACGTTGCATGCATCCAAGCTCCAGTGGCAAGAATTGTGGGGTCTTGGGGCCAGTTCATTAACTAGTAATTCATGATTTTGAGTGATGAAAAATTCAATAGCTAGAATTCCTACTACATCAAGTGCAGTTGCTATTTTCTCTGCAGTTTTTTGTACCTCTTGGGCTAATTTATTATCTATTTTAGCTGGTGCTATTGAAGTATTAAGTATTCCGTCAACGTGGTGATTCTCTGCTATAGGAAAAAAAGCTACTTTACCGTTTTTATCTCTTGCAACGACTATTGAAACCTCTTTCAGTAAATCAACACTTGCTTCAAGAATGTACTCTTTATTCCAATCGAAGGAAGCAAATTGCTTCAGTTCAGAATCATTTTCAATCATATATTGTCCTTTTCCATCATAACCCATTTCTGTTGTTTTTAGCCTCACTGGATAGCTAAAAGTTTCACTACTTTCTAGTAGCTGATTATAATTTTGTATACTTTTGTAATCAGCAGTTTTTATGCTTAAATCTCTAATAAAATCTTTCTCTCTCAGCCTATTTTGCGAAATGTGTAACGCCTTTTTACCTGGATAAAAATCTGTATGCTGCGACACAATATCAATTGCACTACATGGAATATTTTCAGACTCAATAGTGACTAAATCCACACTCTGTGCAAAAGATTCAAGTGCCCTCTTATCACAGAAGTCTGCTATTGTTAAATCATCAGCAACAGAACAAGCTGGATCGTTTTTAGCACTGGCAAAAATATGCGTTTTGTGCCCAAGTTTTATTGCAGCGATAGCAGTCATTTTACCTAATTGCCCACTTCCTATTATTCCTATCACTTTTTTATCCAGTGGATCTGTTTTGTTCATCATGTAGATTAATATTTCCTAGTTAGAGTACGATAATATGCTTGGAAAATCTATGAAAAAAGTGTATAATTGAAGTGTGTTAAACTTTTATCATGAACACTTTACGATGACCATGAAATACACACTTATTACTAATTCTGTTGAAGTTACAGTTTTGCCAATTTACATTGAAGAGCAATCCATTCCTTATGAAAATTGTTACGTATGGATGTATAATGTTAAGATAAAAAACAAAAGCTCATCAACCATTCAATTATTAAGTCGCTATTGGCAAATAATAGATCATAAGGGGAAAATAAATGAAATTGCCGGAGTTGGTGTTATTGGAGAACAACCTGTAATAAAATCTGGAGAGGTATTCAAATATACAAGTGGAACATACTTAAATACACCATCAGGAATAATGCAGGGTAAATATGAATTTCTGAACGAAGAGAGCATAAAAACCTTTGATGTTATGGTACCACCCTTTTCCTTAGATAGTCCATACGTTAACACTAGACCTCATTGATCATCAAGATAGTGTATTTGTTTAAGTGCATCTGAAACCAGTGCTTCTTGTTTTGTCATTTGAGCTTCCATAATGTCATCCGAGTAGCTGATACTGAGATCCAACTAAGTTGATAAACACGAAAGCACTGACCATTTGCTTCTATAGTTGTCTTTTTTCGTCTATCTTATTTTGTTACTCTGCTGAACAGATGCAAAATAGTTTATTTTTGATTCTTATCATCAAGTGTGAATAAGATTATTGTAGAGGTTAAACCTATAATAACTATCATTAACGAAAATGGGGCAGCTTCTCTGTAACGCTCATCGCTGACAAGTTCATATATTCTAGTTGATATAGTTTCAAAATTAAATGGTCTGATAATTAGTGTTGCCGTGAGTTCTTTTACCGTATCCATAAACACGAGCAGAAATCCCGATAGTATGCTTTTCTTGATAAGGGGAATATGAATATTCAGGCACGTGGAAATAGGCCCATGACCCATAGTATATGCAGTCCATTCAATTTCATTTGGTGTTTTTTTGAGTCCCGACTCTATTGCTTTGAAAGATATAGCAAAAAAACGAAATAAATATGAGTAAACTAATGCACCAATAGTTCCTACCAAGCTAATTTCTACAATATATTGAGTAATGAAAGAAGATATTCTGCTTAAAAACATTATTATGCTAATTGCAATAATTGCATTTGGAATTGCATATCCAAGAGAAATTAGACGTGCTATATTGCTTATTAGCTTATTTTTACGTGCTGTATATCCAATAATTATTGCAATGCTGATCGAGATTAGCGCGGTAATAAATGATAAACTAATACTGTTTGTTATTATATTGTAAAATCTTGCTTCGTATATGAAAAAGCCTTTCTCTATGCTCCAATATATAAGTGGAATCATTGGTAAAATAAAGCCTATTAATATCGGCAATAAACACATAAGATAAGAAAAGATCAACGATATAGAACCGTTTATACTACGTTTATTGTGATAATCTGCATTAGTATTGATTGAAGAGTAAGATATTTCTCTTTTTTGTAGTTTTTTCTCGATAACTATTAGTGTTGCAACGAAAATCAGTTCTGCAACTGCCAAAACAGTAGTTGAATATTTGTCATGCAGTAAAAACCAAGTACGGTATATTCCCGTCGTGAAAGTATCGATAGCAAGAAACTGTGGTGTGCCGAAATCTGTAATTACTTCCATTAGTACCAAGGATAACCCAGCTATAATTGATGGACGTATGGAGGGTATGATGACAGAAAACAGACTCTGTAATGAGGAGAACCCAAGTGTTGATGCAATAGTGACTGAGTTACTAACGCTCTTTAGACTTGAGCGGACCAACATATAAACGTATGGATATAGACTAAATCCCATTACTAATATTCCACCACCTAGGGATTTGATCTCGGGAAACCAATAGTCACCTTTGCCCAATTGAAAAGTATCTCTTAACAAGCTCTGAATCGGACCTGAAAACTCTAGCGTATTTACATAAACAAACGATACTATATATCCAGGAATTGATATCGGAAAGAATAAGGCAATCTCAAAAATTCTACTTCCGGGAAACGAAAAAAATGTAGTAAGCCAAGCTGGAATTACTCCAAATATAAAGGATATTAACCCTACTCCTACCATCAAAATCAACGTATTGAGTATATATTCAGGAAAAAGTCTACTAATTACCCATCCAGAGTTTGCTGATTCTGTAAATAGAATCGATATTAACGATAGTATAGGGCAGACAAATAATACACTTACTAAAAACAAGAATATATTTTTAAATACTCTCAGAAACATTAACTTGAATCTATATTTGATATTAAAATGTTATATGCAAAAACTAAAGATATCCAGTAATTAACAGCCGTCCTATTGAATATCTTCATAATTTTATATATTATGTTTTAAATCGATAAACTAATTAATTATGAGTTTTGTCATTGCAACTTTCTATCATTTTGTAAAACTCTCTAATTATTATGACATGAAAGATGAAATAAAAGTTGCATGCGACAATGTCGAATTAAAGGGTACTATACTCCTTGCAGAAGAGGGTATTAATGCAACCGTATCTGGTGAAAGAAACGCGATTGATAAAATATTCGATTTTCTACGTTCTGATTATAGACTAAGGGACCTTACATGGAAAGAGAGTGCAGCAGAATATCAACCATTTAGTAAGATGAAAGTGAGATTAAAAAGAGAAATTGTGAATCTTGGTGTAAGTAATCTCGATACTTCCGTTAGAGGTCAGTACATTGATCCAGATTATTGGGATGATTTTATCTCTCAACCTGATGTTTTAGTGATAGACACACGAAATGATTACGAAGTAAAACTAGGCAAGTTTAAAAATGCAATCAATCCACATACTCAGCGTTTTCGAGATTTTCCTCAGTGGGCAGAGTCTTTCTCTGAGAGTAAAGATCTGAAAGTGGCTATGTACTGCACTGGTGGAATCAGATGCGAGAAATCTACAGCATATATGAAAAGCCTTGGATTTAACAATGTTTATCACCTTAAAGGCGGTATTCTTTCCTACCTTGAAAAAACTCACAACAAAAGTGGTAATTGGGAAGGCGAGTGTTTTGTTTTTGATGATAGAATTGCTGTTGATCACTCACTCGCCCCAAGTGATAAAATAAAATGCATATTCTGCTCAAGTAAAGTTTCAACTGATGAGCTGAAATCAGTTCCACGTGGCCAGGTAGTTTGCTCTGATTGTAAATCTTTAAGTATTGAAAGAAAGCTAGAATTCAATACGAACCTCTAAGAAAATCTGCTTATTGCACACTTACTAACCTCAATTTTATCAAGACATTTACCTACGACATAGCCCGCTCCAGCTCCAAGTAACGCACCAACTATAGCAAATGCAATCAACACTACACCAGAACCGCCAATAAGAGCTAAAGTTTCTTGCCATAAACAACATGCTGCAACTAGACCAGCAGCTAAACCAATTCCTGCACCTCTGCACCTAAGTTTCATGTTATTAACACTAGTATAATGACTTCCAAAACCAAATTCTTTGATATCTTTTCTTTTTTCTATAAAATTGATAAGCTCCTGTATTTCTTTGTTATTTGTGTTGCTACGCAAATCATATAAATTTATAACGCCATCCTTTACATATTTTTCAAAATTCATTTTATTTTTCCATACTATTAGAATATATTTTTATTACACTTAATGTCTTAATAGTTGGTAAATTCCCATATAAGAATAAGTAGATAATCTTACCACTATAGGTGGGACTAAAGCGCGATAAGATTAAATTCCTGAAAAATGTTGGTAAGAAGAGCTTTTCCAAAAACAATAAAGTTAAGAGTTGAAGAGATAGTAAAAGAGCGACTTACAGTTAATCCAATTGATTTTGGTGAATCGTTTTGTTACAAACTCAAAGGATACAGAAGACTGAGAACTGGCGATTATCGTATCATGTAAATGCTGCAAAGTATGAAGTGTTTCAATAAAACACAGAAAAGACATTTATGAATCCTAGATTAATATCCTTCCAGTATTAACTTACTGTAACCTTTCCGGTTGATCCACTGCGATTCTTTGCAACGTTTATCTCTAATCCGTTATTAGCATCGATTTTATAGTCTGTAGAATAGTAAAATTATAGGGGTATAGTCAAAAAATGAGTTATTTTTGAGCTGAGCAAAGCCACCTAAGGTGAAGAGGAAAGAGGTCTGTATAATGAAATATACAATGCTTATAGGAAGGTTCTAACTTTTATAGATGTATTCTCTATGCTCTATTGCAGTAATTATTACTGTACGTTCTAATTTACTTATCCTATAAACCAAACGATAATCACCAGATCGTATTCTACGATGTCCTTTGAACTCACCGAGCAAGGGATCTCCTGCCTTCTCAGGAGAAAGTGTAAGACGCTCTTTTACGATTTCTTTTACCCTTGACCATATTGTCTTTGGAAGATTTGGAATGTCTTTGTGAACTACATTTTCCTCATAGCAGATTAAATACTTATCACCAGTTGATGTCTTCATGCCTGATGAATTTTGCATTTCGAGTGTCACGTTGAATAGCAAGTTTGGCTATTGCCATATCTTCTTCATTTTCAATTGCTTCTTGTATAAACTGCTCTGCTAGCTCTTGAGCTGATTGATTCTTTACTTTAGCTAAACGAGTAAGGTTTTTTAAAACTTTTTCACTAATGTTAATACTTGAATCAGCCATAAGTTTTACCGAAATCTACTGCATAATTATACAACATTTTCCTAAAATTTTCAATAAAGAATTGTATTGACGGATTATGGTAGATTGAGTATATACTAGTATTAGATTTTAGGGAGAAATGACACAGACGTATTGCAAGACATCATTAGGAATAAGGAAGGTATGCTGGCTACTGGATGTATTTCTATGATAACAACTACTCTTCATCATCAAAAATCAAGAAGGCTCTGCAACTTGATAACTCTATTCTTTTATTGACGTAGATGACTCTGAAAAATTGCGGAGCTGAAGTGCTATGGTTATTACGGTTTAAGAACAAAACGGAAAATCCTATGTTACACTAGAAATAATGTGCGGAAAAGGGGGGATTCGAACCCCCGACATATTTTCATATGTGCACGCTTTCCAAGCGTGTGCTTTAGACCGCTCAGCCACCTTTCCATACTTATTCATAATATTAAAAATTATGCTGCTAAACAACTGGTATATATGGTTCGCCACGGAAATTCACAGTATTGTTAAACTTGTTTTTGCACGTTAAAAACGCTTTATCACAACCTGCAAGTATCGAATATTTATCTCCGGTAGAAATTTGATATGGAGGAGAAGCAAATAATGTAACTACTTTATTTTTGTATTCTTTAACTACAACTTCAAATGTTGCTGAACTAAAGAATTTTACCACTCCGTGCTTATAATATCCATCACTTTCGATTAAATTAGTGTCTTCAAATCTTCTTTCATCTATCACTTTAGTAATTGTGCTCATTCTACTAAACTTTTTAGCATCAGCTTTACATCTATCATCGCAAAATTGTGCCCTGCATACAGGAGAATATAGCTCTGTTATGCTTCTCTCAAGCTTTGTCGCAAGACCTCTAATTTCAGCGATAAACCTCCCACTATTTAATGTTACTTTACCAAAAGTTCCTGCATGCAAATTCATAATTCCCTGACTCAAATCTTTATAATTCACAAGAAATATTTCAATATTTGCAAAGTCATACCTTCCTGATAAAACATCTTTTTCTTTAATATCAGCACTATTTAATATTCCTTCAATTTCTAAATTATCAGTTCTCAAATCGCTATTTAATATTATACTGCTGGCTATAAAACCGCTTGAAGATTTATAGAATACATTATTGAGATTTAAATCTTCATCATAGTCAGTAAATCCCATTACTTCTCCACTTACAAGTGTTAATTTCCAGCAAGTAGCGATGGTAAGTAATTCTCCAGTTAAATGGTTTTTTAGTTTGGTTTGCATACTGCTTAATTGATTGAATTTGAAAACGTTCGATAGGTAAGGGATTATATCCATTATCTGAGTAGCCATAGGGTGTCATGCCAGCGCCCAGACTATTGGCATCCAGTTAAATTTACGAGTATAAAAGTAATGTTAAAATACAACGTTTCTGATGATGATGGAAAAATGGATCCCAGTGTCAAGCACTGGGATGACACCATTTACTATGCAAATTGCCACAATTTTCGTACAGCTGTGACTGGGATGACATTACTTATTGTGTGAATAAAATAAATACTCGTAGAGTTTATTACGCACTGGCTTATGTTTATTTGATCGATGAGTAAATGCTAACAGATAAGATACACACCACATTCAAGTTGTGGTGTGTATTACTAGAACAAATTAGAAAGAAAACTTCACACCAGTGAGGAGAAGAATTCCTTTGTTGGAAGGTACATCAGCATTATTTTTATCTTTCAGCGCACCTTTTTCATCAGTCATAAAATAATGTAAGGCTGCATAAGGAACAAATTTGCTCTTATTGCAAGAAGATAGATCATACTGAACACCAAGTGCAACATCATGAAGCATATCTTTATCACTCATTCTGCTACCAAAGTATGTCACGCTTGTGTAGATGTTATCATATTGATAACCAGCACCTGCAGTCCAATACATGGTATTGTTATCATTAAATTGCTTTAAGCCATTTTTTCTAGCAATATCAGTAGTCTCTTTATATTCTTTTGAAGCAAGGTCGAGTTCCTTGATACTCTTAGGTTGACCAGATTTGCCTAAATATGCAAAAGAAGCAGCGAATTTTACACTTTGATCTTCATCAATCTTATAATCAGCGCTTGCACCCAAATTAATGCCTGCCAGATTATTGTATTCTATGAACTCATTATAAAGGTGCTTATCTTTACTCGGTTGCTTTGAAAACCCATATTCACCAACTACGGAAGTTTTAACTTTTACATTATGTTTACTAAAGTCATATTCATATGATGCACCAGCGCTTACTATATGCTCGTAATCTGGTCCAACATGTCTTAACGTTTCCTTATGCTTTACCTCATCTTGCTTTTGAGCATTTTTAGAAAGAACTGAATCTATTTCTTTTACAACGGATAAACCACTATCATAGCGAGGTGAGTAGCTAAGACCAAATCTTGCACCCATATAATTTGGTGAGTAGTAAGCAGCTCTAAACGGCAATGTGGTCATAACGTCTTTGTTGTATTTTCCTGCCATACGGAAGGAGAGTTTTTCGCTCTCGCTCGAGAAGCTTTCAGTGTAAAGACGTGGTGTTACGTAAAATGGGAAGTTTGCAGCACTTCCTTCTAAGTTTACTTTTCTAAACCAGTCACTATCTGCAGCTCCATCAACAGTTGCAATTCTTGTTGCATCAAGTCTCATCAGAGACTCAGGACCAAACTGATAACCAAGTTTCAGATCACCATATTTTGAATTCAAAAACACATGTGCACTTCTACCTCTTGCAGCATTCACGCCTTGTGAAGCTCCTTTACCTTCAGTAACTGGAACATGGAATTGTACATCGGCACCATAACGAAGACCAATATCCTCATTTTTATTTTCAGCTCTTAAGTGCAATATTGCATCTGAAATCATGCCCATGTTTTCACTGTAATCACCAATATTCCCTATCCCTTTAGGAAATATTGGATTTGCTCCTTTTATACTATCTGGAGTATTGTTAAAATAATCTGTAGATTTACCTGGCATAACATTATAATGGTTATAGCCACTTAGCCCATGGTTACCATAACCTTGAGAATCAACAACGCCACCGAAAGTTATTCTTAAACCATCCCCTTGATTGGTATTGATAATATCAACCCCACCAACTGAAACAACAGGACTTGCCTTACCTTTTTCCTCTGTATTGCTGTTAACAACTTTTACATCCTTTTTTATATCTTTAGCTTCAATTTTAGCATTCTTAGTTTTAGAACCCTTAATTTTTGACTTTTCTACATTAGAATTTTTAGTGCTTAGAGCTTTCGCCTTTGAATCCTCTATAAGCTTTGCTTTTTTCTCTTTTGCTAGCCTAATTTCATCTTTTTTCTTTTGTTTTGCTACTAATTTTAACTCTTCTTTTTTCTTCTTTTGTTCAGCTGCTAATTTTAACTCCTCTTTTTTCTTCTGCTCAGCTGCTAATCTTAGTTCTTCTTTTTTCTTAAGCTCCTCGGCTTTTTTTCTTGGATCAGCATTACATATCCTGTCCATTTTTTCTTTTAGTTTCTTATTTGACGTCTTCATCACTTCCATCTTTCCAGAAGTTTTGATTGACTCGTTACTCTCTTGCTTTTTTACTTCCTTCATACTCTCGTCAGAAAAGTCAGCAGCAAAGCCACTGAAAGAACATAAAGTCAATAGAGAAGCTAGAGCAGTTCTAGTATAAATAGATTTTTTCATGAAGTGCCCCCAAAAAATTTTAAAATCATAACATAAATAGTATAAAGGTGTTGAAAATCCAACTTAAAGCAACCTTATAGCGAAAATAAAGGTAAAATGCAATACTTTAAAAGCAACTTTCTTAATACGCTCAACGTGTATATTAACCAAAATTTAGTACAGAGGTTTGCTTGTTAGTGTATTATAACTCTATACTTATTCTATGGAAGTAAAATTTACTCAAAGTAAAAGCATAAAAAGATTAAATTATTAATATAAATTGTTGACAATAATATTAATTTGTATTATAGTTGGTAGATTATTGTTTTATTTTTGATAGATTGGGGTACTTATGGATTTTAGTTTTTTACGCAATTGGTTTAGCACTACAGGTGCTGCTACAGGCTCAGAGCCAGGTAATACTGAACAGCCAGACTCTATTTCAGTAGATGATGGCAAATACGAGATGAAAGAATATGACGATGAATTTGAGATCATTGAAGATTATGAATTTATAAATCGTGCTGATCCAAATGAGCCATGTTCTTTACCTTCTGACTATAAAATAGATGAAAGTATTGTAAAAATTGCAGGATTTGATAGAGAGAAATTATTAGAAATGGGTAATTTCTGCAAGATAAGCTATGGCGATGATGATGGTAAATTAAGTAAAAAAAGATGTAACAACCTAGCTCAAAGAGTATACAAAACTGAATTTGAAATTGTAGAAGATTTTGAAATTGTTCCATCTACTGAAAAAATGTATAAAACTAGAGCTGAACTCATCAGCGAAGGTTATGAAATTATTCCATTTGGTAATAGCTTTGAAAAAGATGCTGGTCACGTTTTTATAAAAGGTAAAGAAATAACAATAGCCTACCATGGTACTCGTCTGAGCCAGAGTTTTAATGATGGAATTACTGATATAAATGTACTTTTTGCTACTTCGGAATTTTTACCTGAAGGTGGAAGAATTCATTGTGGTTTCTATAATTCATTTATGGATTCATGGCCTAATCTGTATGGCATTTTGAAATCTCATGCTGAAAAACAGGGATCAGAAATCAAGGATTTTAAAATTAATCTCACAGGTCACAGTATGGGAGGAGCTATTGCTAAGATAGCTGCTTTATGCCTCAATAAAACAGAAGGAGCTGAAGATGTTCATGTTGCAACTTTTGGTGATCCACGAGTTTTTGATCTTACTGCTAGTGAATTTTATAATGATGTTCTTCAAGAAAAAACCATTAGAGTAACTCAACATAGACAAGACCCAGTACCAGCGGTATCACCTGGTATTTGTGGTTATGCTCATGTAGGTGCACAATTGAGAATATCAGTACCTGAAGGATATTTTGTTCATCAAATAGATGGTTATCATGAAGCCATTAAAATAATGGATGAAAAAGATTTCCGATCGAACAATAACGTTTCTCTCTTTTATTACCCTTCGAGAATATTAAGTCGAATTAACTGTGCAGTTTTAGGTAATGCTCAATATTATGCTGCTAATTTAGGTAATTATATTCTTGGTGGACAAAATTTTTTCGAGAAAGTAAAAAAGGAATACCAAGATAAAAACTTAGAAAATTTTTCTAAGCTTGAACAAGCAGAAGTTAAGCAAAGGGCACATCAAAATGTCTTTTCTACTACAAGGAGTTTATAACTACTATACAGAGCAATCATTAGATTGCTCTGTAGCATCTATTCATTTAAATTCAATATAAAAATTTTCACCAGAAGTTATTTTCCATTCTTCTTTAAATTTCTTTAGGTGTTCTTTTTTTTCGCATTCTAAAAGCAGTTCTTCTATGCTCTTATTATAGCTTTCTGTAGTAATTCTTCCTTGATGATGCATAAACCTCAAATAAATCAAATAAGTGTTAATCACATCTGTTTCACAATAATCGCGAATCTCTTGTATTTTGCCACTATCATATAAGTCCATAACTTGTGAACCATCAACTCCAATCTTACCGGGAAGATTAAATGCTGCGCAAACTTCGTTCATCTTCATTCTTGCAGAAGCTCCAAAATCAGAGAGAGATTCAAGCAAATCACAATGCCAATCACTACTGTACCTCTGATTGTAACTATTCCACTTATCGCCAGCTTTGTGAAAATATTCTGCTTGAATGCCATGAACCATAGCACGGTACTTCAGTACCGGTATATCAAAAGTGCGTCCATTGAACGAAACTAGTCTTGGCTTTTTCTCTGATATGTAGTTAAAAAATCCCTTTACTAGCTCTTTTTCATTGGAGTTTACTGTGCCTCCAGATCTTATTTCTTGTAGTGTGAACATTTCATAACCGCTCTGGCGTGTTATATTACAAAGTAAAAAACTAATGACTACAACAAGGTGGAAGGGCTGACGCAGAAAAGAGTTTTGCCCGTTTGTTATTTCAAGATGATATTTTGTTAATGCGTTCCTCTTTTCTTCTACACTGCTATCATCACTAATATTTAGTAAATTCTTGCAGGAATTTACATCTGGTATAGTTTCAATATCAAATACCAACAAAGAATTAAGCATTACTTATATATTCCTCAGGGCGATCAGTCCAAGGTCGCACTTTTACGAACAAAAAGAGATGAACTTTACACTCAAATAACTTTTCCAATTCTGTACGTGCCTCGATATTAATTTTTTTTATGCTACTGCCGTCTTTTCCTAGCACTATTTTCTTATGATTATCTTTCAATACAAATATGATCTGTTTTATGACTAAACTCTTATCTTTTTTTTCCTCAAATTGTTCAGTTATAACAGCTGTAGAGTATGGCAATTCTTCACGTAGGTTCAAGAATAACTTTTCTCTCGTAATTTCCGCTGATAAAAAATCAGCTGAGGAATCAGTTATTTGATCTTTTTCATAAAACCAAGGGCCTATCGGTGCAATTTCAGACAAGTAACTAGTCAGATCAGAAAGTCCATCATTCTTCAGTGCCGAGATCGTAAAAATTTTTTCAAACTTATAAAGCAAATTTAGGTGCTCATGTGCCATCTTGAGCTCTGATTTCTTTACTAAATCAGTTTTATTGATAACCAAAATGCATCTGCCTTTTGTGCGCTCCAGTCGTGCAAATATCGTTTTTATTCTTTCTATATTTTTTAGGTAATTGTTTACATCAACAAGCAACAAAGTAATGTCACTATCCTTAACTGCTCCCCATGCAGATTTGACTAAAGCTTTTTCAAGATTTGTTTCTGCTGAAAACACTCCTGGAGAGTCAGTAAAAACAATTTGCGCATTGTTGCATATAGCAACACCCCTTACCTGCGTCCTTGTTGTCTGCACTTTAGGTGTGACAATTGCAATTTTCTTGCCTACGATGCTGTTAATTAGCGTTGACTTTCCAGCATTTGGCAAACCAGCTATCGTTACAAATAAGCATTTTTGTTCTTCCACAAAGGAAATTATAAAGAAAACTAAATGCTAACGTCAATTGATTATTATATAGCTTTCTCTTCCCCTTTTGAAGAAAAACGCTCAACTATAGGTGATATAATATAATCATTCACTTTTTCAGCTATTGGTTCAATAACACAAACTGTTACAAATACCCCTGCGATTACTGCTATGGGTGCTATCACCGCACCTGCTAAAGCTGCCGATCCCATTCCAAGCATTGCACCAGGGAAAACAGCAGTTGCAGCTGCAGCAAGACCAACTCCAATTGCAGTACCTACAGAACAAGAACAAGCAGTCCGAAAAAAGACTTCTTTGGAGAGTCTTCCATTAGAGATTATCCGACATGCAAGTAAGGCTGCCGGAACCGCAGCAATAATTCCACCCATCACCAAAGGTGACAGAGCTGTAAAACTGAGCGCTAAGCCTGTAAGTGCTCCTATTGGTATATCTGTACCTAAGATAAATAACATTGGTTTAGTCTTGTTGTCCATATAATCCTCCTAAATAATAATTTTCTAAAAAGCTTTTAGCTACTTTTAGTATAGCTGAACTAGTTGAATAGGGGAAGGAAATTTTTTATGTTAAAATTAAAGAGCGGGAGAAGGGGTTCGAACCCTCGACCTCAACCTTGGCAAGGTTGCGCTCTACCAACTGAGCTACTCCCGCAGTTAAATTCTGCTTAGGTTCTACTTCTAATTATAGGTACATATTACAATTTGTAAACCCTACATGCATGAAAATCATGAGAGCCAATTTTCTATGATCTTTTCGTATACTTAAAACTCATTTTTGATTATTATATGTGTCATAAAATATATTAAATTTATGAGAATATTTGTACATAAAGATGACTTGCCAGCTAGTGCAATACCGAGAGATGTAAAATCTATAGCTGTTGATACAGAGGCAATGGGGCTACTGCATAGCAGAGATAGATTATGCCTTGTTCAGCTCTCTTTCAATGATGGCAACGCTCACTTAGTTCAATTCAAAAACGATTATACAGCTCCAAATTTGAGAAAAATATTAGAGGATAAAAATATAACCAAAATATTTCACTTTGCGCGATTTGATGTGAGTATAATACATTACTACCTTCAAACTTGGTCACTGCCTTGCTATTGCACGAAAATAGCCTCACGTTTAGTTCGCACCTACACAGATAATCATAGCTTAAAAGAGTTGTGCTTAGAACTACTTGATATAAAATTAAATAAGCAACAACAATCTTCTGATTGGGGAAATGAAAATTTAACAGACAAGCAAAAAAGTTATGCTGCATCTGATGTTTTATATCTCCATAAAATAAAGGAAAAGCTAGATTTAATGCTAGAACGTGAAAATAGAAAAGAATTAGCCGAAAAGTGCTTTGAATTTCTTCCTACTCGTATTGAGCTAGATTCAATGGGTTGGGGGAGTGTAGATATCTTTAATCATCATATGTAATCACTTCACTTGAATCCAGAAAAATTTAGTTGATCAGCTGTTAATTGATACGCTATATTTATAAAAATTTAGGTATTTTATGAGTGATGATATTAAAGCGGTAAATGATCAAAATTTCGAATCTGAAGTTGCTAACCACAAAGGATTTGTGCTGGTAGATTTTTGGGCAGAATGGTGTGGACCATGCAAAAGTCTGATGCCACGTATCGAGCAATTGGCTGAGGATAGAAAAGGCAAGATCAAGATCTGCAAGTTCGACATAGATGGAGAAACTGAGGTGCCAAGTAAGTATGGAGTTCAATCTATACCTACTTTAATCATATTTCAAGATGGTAAGGAAATTGCACGCAAAATTGGCGCAATAAATGATTTACACAGTTGGGTTGATAGTGAAATAAGCGAGTAGACAAATTTCCTTTTGCGTGTATTATAGGTGTTGATAAAAGGGATTGTAGCTCAGTCGGTTAGAGCAGTTCGCTCATAACGAATTGGTCGTAGGTTCGAGTCCTACCAATCCCACCACTATTGATACAATTGCAAGGCCTACTCTCTTAGATAAGCTTTTTGCCTTATTAAAGTACTTGGTTGTTAGTGTTTGAAAACTCCATGATATTAGATTTCTTGCATAACTGGAATTCAAAAGTTCCAGCGCGGTTTTCTTATTCGATCTCAGCTGGGATGACGCCTGGTTATGAAAGAAATCTATTGTCAAAAAAAATTACTTCCGCGTATTTTGAATCTGATTATAATGACAATTAGAGATATTTTAAGAGCTCAAATTTGTCTGCAGACTTTCAATTAACTTTTCAATAAAAAACGTAGCGTATCTTCTTCAGCGTATGTGGGTGCACACACATACTTAATTTCTGCCGTATGTGCGCTACCAAGTCTTTTTATACAGGAGGATTTTATGTCCAGAATTCCAGATATTTGACCTTTACCTTAGCTAATAACAGGCGCCTGTGGTTTTTATAAAGAAAGTGTAGGAAATAACCAAAAACTGTTTCCAGGCATAAATTTGTCATGTATACCTAAAAAGTAATGATATTAACATAATGTTCATATTTGTATGCTAATATTAGAATTATTTGAATTGGAGAATATTATGGAACAATAAGCATCAAACAAAGAGAAAGGGATTAATTTTAGACAGAATCAATGTAGGCAGAAATGCTATATCCACACAAAAAAATGGACAGATCCTGACTGCCTAAACAAATGCCTTGATAAGTACAGTTCTGAAGTTTTTAAACCTTATTCACAAGTTAGTGAGAAATTAGCAGCTAGTGAAAACAATCTCTATGATGAAAGCACAAAATTATCACTTATGGCAGATACTCTAGATGCAATGTTTTTTTAATCACAAAAGAAACACTTATTTCAATATTTGCGGGGATGTTAGCTTTTGAGGTATACTCTGACTTATTGAATAATTCTTTAAATTGGTAAAATACTGTTTCTTTTCCTCTATTTCTTTTTCACTATTCTTTCCACATATCGCTTCTGTTTTTATCTCTTGATTGAGCGAGCCCTTCTTTTCAAAATAATTATCTGTGGATTCTAAAAAGAGTGAAATTAACTCAGGAAGAGTGTATTTATGTTCACTTGATGAGCACAATTCTGTAATCGGAGAAAAGTGAATATCATCTGCCTTAATAGGTAGTAACGATAGAAACTTATTCCAGCATTTTCTCATTACTCCAACTTCAGGTTCAAGATTTTTTATTTTAGCTAAATTAGTATTCTCCATGAAAAACTCTTTGTATTGCTCAAAACCTTCAAAAGTTTCTTTTTTCTGATAATTTTTTTTCCTATGACTTTTTTCTATGTCGGCAATTTTAGTACCTATGTTTGCCTGCTTACTAATAAAGCCATCGTTCTCTAAGTTAAAACAAATTGTGTATGGAGTAATGTCGTTTACTATTGTGTGTGGCTTAAAGTGCCAACCAAAGCATTTGAGTATGAATTTTATTATAGGAGGAAATAGCCATTTAGGTTTTGATATGTGTAGTAATTTCACTACAAGTTTTTTGAATGAGCTAAAGGATTTATTGATAATGCATCTTAAATGAATATTGTCATCTTTTTTAAACTTTTTATAAACCTCCGCAGCTATTGGTCCTCCAGCACAGCTTCCATACAGTACTATATTGTCTGGGTGAATGCCTTGCTTTAGAAGATCTGAAATGACTCCAATTCCTGCATTTACTCGATTTCGACCGTTTAAAGAATGGCCTTTGCTTTTTCCAGAACCAGGAAAATTAATAAGGTGAACATCCATACCTGCTTTAGCTGCCCAATTCCATTCACTTTTGTCTTCATTTGGCTCTTTTTCAAAAGTATATGTAAGCCCTGGAAAGTAAACTATATGCTTTTTCTTTCTGCTATCTGCACTGCTCTTCGAGTTTGACATCACTATCTTTTGAATTCGCATTCCATTTTGAACTTCTACGAACTCTTCCCTAATTTTTATTGTATTTTCTTCTGTTACTTTCATTTTGCGTTTTTCACTATATTGATTTAATAATACATGAAATTTTAGAAAAAATCAATTTTACTAAAAAATTAACTTATAGCGTATCTATCTTTATATTTATCGGAATTAAAGTAGTAGTGAGAAATGCCTCTTGACATTTGATAAACCTAAACGTAGCCTAAAACAATTTACTGTTTATTTATGACATTTGTTCAATCACTTAATAATCAATTAGATAGTTTACACTTATTAAAACACCCGTTTTACGAGTCATGGAATGAAGGTAGCTTAAGCCTGCAGGCTCTGCAAACCTACGCTAAGGAATATTATCACCATGTTGCTGCTTTTCCTCGTTATATCAGCGGTATACATTCCTTGTGTCCGAATGGCTTTGTTGCATAGCACTGATAGGCATGTAAATCACAGTGAATTTACGCAGCTAATTTAAATTCAGCCATACCTATATCAGTAAATTTGTTCAATAAGTAGCACTTAATTAACAGCTCTTTTTCACGATTTACCTCTGATTTATTTTTCAAGCCAAACCCAAATATTTGCTTCAACCTATAGAAAAAGACTTCAATATAAGACCGTGCTCCATACTTAACTTTTTTCTTCCATTCATTAATACCATCTTCATAATTCTCATATGACCTAATTCTACTAATATACTTGTTTCTTTCTGATAAGTAGTCAGCTAAACAAATTTTAGTATCCTTCCTAGGGCGAATAATAGGCACAATATTGTATTTTCTGCATTCTTTATACACACTTTTTATATCATAAGCCGCATCTGCTCGAATAGAACAAATGTTATATTTATCACTGACTTCTTCTAACATATCGCAGACCGGCAAATAGTCTACAGCAACACCACTAGTGTAGTTCATGCTTATTGCTTTCTTATCATTTATGTTTAAAACAACATGTAATTTTCTTACTTGACCATAACCACTGTATTTTCTTTTTCGAATATTAAGCTTACTATGCCCACCGTTATTATTGTAGATACTAACTCTAGTGCTATCTACGGCAATTTCAACATTTTCCAGATCATCTTTATTGCTTCTATGGTCATCAATCTTCAAATTAAGCTTTTTAAATCTTCTGGAAGCTTGTGTATAGCTGATAATCTTAAGTTTTTTGCCTATTTGTACCATATAACCTTTTACAAAACCTACAGCTTGTCTCAAGCCAATTCTAAAAAGATGAACTATTATGTGTATTAAAATTACAACTTTATCACTATAAGTGTTATTGCCACCTGCAACTTTTGGACTATTTTCATACCAATTTTCTATGGCTTGATTAACAAAATGAAAAACATTTCCTCTTTTTTTGAGAAACTCGTTATATTCTCTTTGGTTACTTACTCTCATTTTTTGTGGCATAAGTTGTACTTGTTTGAAAAATGCCTATTTTACAACAAAATTCGTTAGTAGCCATATATTAAAAAGCTTTTCTTCTTACAATAACCTCAACCAACACTAGCTATGCAACAAAGCCTGTCCGAATTTGAAAATGCGGCAAGTTTTACTTGGTAATTTAATAGAGGAAGAACAAGGCGACGAGAATCACCCAGAATTATGGCAGCGTTTTGCTGAAGGACTGGGAGTAGCACGTTCAGAACTTTGTGAAAATGCACAAATTAAGGAGACACGAGAATTAGTTGATGGTTATTTTGACATTGTAAAATCAGATTTTGCAGCAGGTCTTGGAGCTCTGTACGCTTATGAACGTCAAACTCCAGAGGTTTCTAAATCTAAAATTGAAGGTCTAAAAAAACACTATTCAATAAATGATGAGCGTCCTCTCAAATTTTTTACTGTTCATATGGAAGCTGATGAGTGGCATTCTGAAGAATGTGCAAACCTTATTGCAGATTTAAACGAAGAAGAACAAGAGAAAGTTATGCAAGGCGCTGAAAAAGGAGCAAAACTCTTATGGGGTTTTCTTGATGGCATGATGAATGTTGATGTTTGTCATTAATTATAAGTAGATACTAAATTCAGTGGTAGCATGTAATCTTCTTATATCTGATTTACGGCTTTGGGTTCATTTGGGATGTAGTGCAGAAGAGAAGTTTTCTCCCCAATTGGTGAGTATTGACGTTGATTTCACTTTTAAATCTCCTCCTTCAGGGCTTACAACTGATCAACTTAAAGATACTATCTGCTATTTGGAAGTAGTGCAAAATATTCAATCTCTTGTTCAGGGCAAGCAATTTAATTTAATCGAGCATTTAACTCATGATATATACAGGATGATTAACGACCTTTTTATGCAAAAAGAGCATTCTGTCAGGGTGACTACTCACAAAATCGCACCACCAGTTCCTGGTGTGCATGGGGGCGTTTTTTTTACTTACTGTAATGAATTGCAAGAATGATCTATATTTCTATTGGATCAAATATAGGGAATCGCCTTTCCCATTTACAAAGAGCTACTGAGTTACTAAAGAAGCGCTATTTAAAAGACTTAAAGTCTTCGATCATTCTAGAAACTAAGGCTATTTTACCAAATGGTGCTCCACCTGATTGGAACAAGCCATTTCTCAACATGATTGTCTATGGAAGTTGTTCTTCTTCTCCTGAGGAGCTACTAAAAGGCTTAAAACAAATCGAATGTGATATTGGTCGTCCACAAGTCTACGAAAAATGGGCACCTCGTGTTATTGATTTAGATATTTTGTTATGGGATGATCTAACGCTTGATACACCTGATCTTAAAATTCCTCACCCAGAATTGGTAAACAGGCCATTTTTGATCCACTTGATGGCAATGGTTAACAAAACATTTGCTTTCAATGTTCAAGACTGTTTTTCAAAGAGTTTTACGATTTCACCAAAGCTTATGGGTATTGTCAACATTACCCCTGATTCATTTTCAGATGGTGGTCTTTATTATGATGCGAATCGAGCAACCAAGCAGGCATTGCAGCTGGTATCAGATGGTGCAAGCATAGTTGATCTTGGAGCTCAATCAACAAGGCCTGGAGCTTCAATAAAGACGCCAGAGGAAGAGTATGAACGTCTAAAACCAGTACTTGATAATCTTAGCGACTATATGAAAAATGGTGATATTGAAGTCAGCATTGATAGTTTTTGGCCAGACGTTATTTTAAACGTTTTGAAGCACTACAATATTGCCTGGGTAAATGATCAGAAAGGAGATCTGAGTAGTAATACCTTAAAAGAAGTTGCTAGCAGTGGGTGTAGTGTCGTTATTATGCATTCACTTTCGATACCACCACATAAGGACAATATTATTCCACATGATATTGACCCAATTGATATCATAAATAATTGGGCAGAGGAGAGCATTAATAGGTTACTTGCCCTTGGTTTTGATGAAAGTTCAATAATTATTGATCCTGGTATTGGTTTTGGCAAATCTATGTATCAGAATATTCAGATTTTACGCAGTATAGAAACTTTACAAAATTTTGGCTGCAAGGTTTTAGTTGGCCATTCCAGAAAGTCATTTATTTCCTCTTTTTCCATAGAATCTCCCTCTAATAGAGATTTAGAAACAATTGCTATATCTGCTATACTGCAAAATAAGGTTGATTTCCTTAGAGTGCATAATGTACGCGACCACATGAGATTTTTTGTAGCCCAAGCTGTCTTAAAGGGATGAAGATTATTGGAATTATGGCTGTTGACCCTAATGGGGTAATTGGAATAAATAATGATTTGCCCTGGCGTTATCCAAGTGAGTTTAAACATTTTTGTCAAGTAACCGACAAGCAAGTTATTGTGATGGGAAGAAAGACATTTGAAACCGTGCCTCAGAGTATACTAAAGAATCGTACACCTATTGTTTTCTCCCGTAACAAGTGTTTTAATAGAGGCCCAAAATGTACTGTTGTCTCTTCCATGAAAGAATTTCTGTCAATTCAAAGTAGTTCTCAAGTCTTTGTGATTGGTGGGGCACAAATAGCACACCTTTTTTTAGAGCATAACCTAATCTCAGAATTTATTATGACTGAAATGCATAAAACTTATAAAGGTGATACGTATTTCAATTTAGCACTCCTTGATCAGTGGAATAAAACTATTCTCACTAAAACTAAAGACTATACTATATGCAATTGTGTCCGTTCAGCAGAGTAGTAAAATAAGGTAGGCGAGAAAAGACAACTATCAGTGCATGACACTGGCTCCTTTATGATGGTCAGTGCCCAGAAACTGGCATCCAGTTAAATTTATGGATCTCAGTGTTAGCTACTTAAATAACAGGGGAGAGCTACTAAATGACATCTTCAATTTCTGTACAGCTACATCGCAAGAAAGGAAGCACTGGCTTTCACATTAGCAAATTCCCTGAATAGATGCATACAATTTAATGCATAATGAAGTGTGACCTTAGCCAAAAAAAAAGCAGCAAAAAAGTTAACGCGTTCTAGACGTAACTTTACTAAGTACCATTTCTCTTAATTCTTCAGTCAGTGTGCCACTATCCAAAACACTGTTATAAGGATCATCTCCATATATACACAGATCATCACGAATCTTGATCGGATTACCATTTAATAATCGATCATCTCTCATTGCATTTGCCAACTGTGCAGGAAGTGGTATTAATTTGTCTCTTGCGTGATTAATAATTACTATTGGCGTTTTTTCATTTTGTGACTTTTGTAAATTATCTACTATATCAAAGTCTAAATCGAAGGCTTTTAGTATTCTTTTTAGTAGGAATGAGGGCAGTATACTCAAAATTTTCGTCTGAGGCATTGGAAAATGCTCTATTGCTGTATGAAAAGAACTAAAAGTGCTAGTGAAGACAATTCCTCCAAGTTTAACATCTCTATTCGCAAAATGCCTTGATACTTCTGATGCAACTGCTCCTCCAAAAGAATGACCGAAAAGTATAATATTTTCGGGTTTTACACCTTGATTTATTAGTTGATTAATTTTCTCTATTGAAGACTTGAATAAGTTTTGATTCTTATTTAGAAACGGAATCATGAGTAGCAATATAGATAAAAAAACACAAGCTGAAGCTGATAAGACTGCCAATCCAGCTGTTCTAGCTGTTATTGGATTAGTGAGCAGTATGACAGTAGGTGGCAATATTGATGCTAGTAAGCATACGAAGCTGGTTAAGGCATAAGTTATATAATTTTGAAATGCAGCCGGGTATTTGTGTGCATGAGTGTGAAAATTAGGTATATCATGGTGGTGCATGAGCTCAGATTGCATATCTTTACAGAATGTAGTTGCATTTTTATAATTATCCCCTAACCCATGAAAGAATATAAGATGTATTTCTTTTTCTTTAGTGTTAGGCATTATTTTCACTATTAAATATTTTCAATTATATACTATTCTTATAATTTTGTTGAGCTTTTTCTATGTTAACTAGTGAACCGGCAATCTTAAAATGCTTGCAAGATCTACTTACATCAAGGTGCATGAGTTTTTTTTGTATCCGTTCATCAGAGTAGTAAAATAAGAAAAAGAGAAAAGACAACTAAATGAATTTCATCCGAGTAGCTGACACTGACATCTATATAAAGACAATCTAATGCACTCATTTAAAGTGAAGTTTTCTGGATCCCAGTGTCTAGGCACTGGGATGACAAGAAAAGAGTTGACTTGAATGACACCGAATAGGTACTGGGACAGAGGCTACTTGAATAATATTTCACCATGTCATTCCAGCACTTGATGCTGGAATGGCTTTGTTGCACCACTCAAGGAAAGAACAGGCAGTTACTGATGGAATTTGTTATAAAATAGATATTTAGCCGACAAAGGAAAAATATGCCAATAAGAATGAAAGTCAGTAACTGCAATGAATATAACAAATTTCTTCAAGAAAGGGGAAATGTTTTTCATTATATCAACGATGCCATTGAAAATTGGTACGAAAATAGTCCAAAAGTAGCAGGTGGCAACAATGTCTACAGCGACAAAGTAGTGATTCTAATTCACATAATAACCTATCTATTCAGGATTGGTCTTAGGCAAACAGTGGGATTTATAGAGAAATATCTTGAGCAAATAGGGAAAATTTTGCAAATTATCAGCTATTCGCAGGCTTCAAGAAGGTTTAAAAAGCTTAATATCAAAATCAACGACTGCAGAGTTGATAAGAACGATATGGAAGATATTGAAATTGCTATAGATAGTACAGGTATCAGCATCTACAATAATATTCCAGGCCATAGTAAGGCAAATGGTACAGATAGAAAGTATCGCCGCTATGAGCAAACAAGAAAGCTACATGTAATGCTAGAGATAGGTAGTAAAAAAGTTATAGCTGCAAAATACAGTAGTGGAGTTTATTCCGACCACTATGGAGCCTGTGATCTTATTGAAAGAGTGGATACCAAGTATAACATAAGCACGATATATGCAGATAGGGCATATAATCGAAAGAAGTTATACAAACTGTGCGATGAGCTTGAAATAAAGACAAGGATTCCTCCGCAAAATAATGCAGTAGAGCATCCAAAGTTGGATTATATGAATGAGAGAAATTCTACAATCAAGCTCATAAAGTCATATGATGAAGATGGTATGAAGAGGTGGAAAAAAGAGATAAATTATTGGAAGAGATCTTATATAGAAAGTTTTTTCTCGCGACTGAAGCAAATATTTGGATTTAGTTTTAGGAATAAATCTGAGATTAATCGTGAGAAGGAACTGCTACTCAAGTGTTATTTGCTTAACAAATTTACTGAAATAGGCATGGCTAAGTTTGATATAGCTTCATGAATTTATTATACATTACCCACTATCCGAAGAGCTGTGCAACAAAGCCATCCCAGCTCGGATAACAAGAAAAGAAGCACTGGTTTCACATAGATCTGAACAGATATAATTTCTTAAACATTTATAGCTCACATAAAACCCGGTCTGACTGTCATAAAGGCTACTCATTGCAGCAGACAACTTTCGCACTACTTCAAATTCTAATTTTCAACTTAAAGAGGTACGTAATGTCAAATAACTTCAATTTCAAAGAATTTTTTCACCATCACGAAGCAAATAGCACTTTAGATGATATACAAAGGTACTGCATACTGTGGCAATCAGTGATATCACAGGCAATGATTGATGCAGCAAGTAACTGTAAAAAAACAGAAAGCTTGGTAGAGAAACGTAAAGCAATTTCCTGGCTATCAGACTTCAGTCAAGATTTTGTTGAAACATGTATACTGGCTGATTGCGATCCATTATACGTAAAAAACAAAATACAGCCAATTCTAAAAAAGATAAAGCCCTTTTAATGAGGTTTACCCCTCTCACCAAGAAAAATATCATTTAATCTTTTTTCTATAGCTTCATCTATATCTTGGATTAATAGCTGCTTTATCATATTCACTTTCCGTTCTGCCTCTTGAAGATTATTGTTACCGTAACTGTTCTTATTACTATAACCATAACTACTGCCATTTGGTTTATTACTCATTTTTCTTCTTGTGCTGAGTATCTGAACTATCTTTTCCTTGAAAAAAGACTTCCAGCCTGTGCCAGAAAATAATTTGTAGAGAAAATGCGGAGTAAGAAACGCTACTAATATTCTAATAGAAACTCCATAACCCAAATCATCTCTATTTTCATAATACCATTTTAAATATTGATACAAATGGTAAAATGCATTTTTGAAAGAGCTAAACTCTACAGCATACCAAAAGCCACTGGTGAGAAACATGAGCATAATGCTCGATGTATAAAGATACAGAGTGAAAAGAAATAGCTTGACAACTATATCTTTCAAGCTGCCCAGTATATAATTAAATAACCTTAATTTATAAAAAAGTGATATCATTTCACGCACACTTTAATAAAGCTGGGGTGGAAGGATTCGAACCTTCGCGTGGCGGTATCAAAAACCGCTGCCTTACCACTTGGCTACACCCCAATATTGTTTATATCAATAACATTATTAACCCAATTAGTAAAAGATTTATTCGCTTTTCCTATGGGTATTATCACAACGGCTGGTTGATCATAAGAATGCATTGCCTCGATTTTTTCTACAATCTTATCAGTCTGATCATTCCTGCTCTTCATAATTGCCACTATTTCACAATTACTATTAATTTTACCTTCCCATAAATACAGAGAATTTACTTCGGGAAATATATTTACACATGCAATTAACTTCTCGTTTAACAATTCTTCAGAAATAGTCTTAGCCTCTTTCAGGTTTGAAAAAGTTATATAGACTAAAACTAAGTTGCTCATTAATCGCTACATAAATGCATTTTTACTATACTCTACTTAGATTTATTCATCAAGAGAAAATAGGAGAGACCTCTTCAGTGCTTGACACATAGAAATTGAAGATGTCATTTAGTAGCTCTCCCCTTGTCATCCCAGTAGTTCTCCTCTTGTCATGCAAGTAGCTATCCAGCCTTTCTTAACAACAAAAACTTAGCATGACTTTTGTGCTCAAAAAACTTCTGGATTCCAGCAGGCTTTGTTGCACAGCTCTTCGGATAGTGGGTAATGTATAATAAATTCATGAAGCTATATCAAACTTAGCCATGCCTATTTCAGTAAATTTGTTAAGCAAATAACACTTGAGTAGCAGTTCCTTCTCACGATTAATCTCAGATTTATTCCTAAAACTAAATCCAAATATTTGCTTCAGTCGCGAGAAAAAACTTTCTATATAAGATCTCTTCCAATAATTTATCTCTTTTTTCCACCTCTTCATACCATCTTCATCATATGACTTTATGAGCTTGATTGTAGAATTTCTCTCATTCATATAATCCAACTTTGGATGCTCTACTGCATTATTTTGCGGAGGAATCCTTGTCTTTATTTCAAGCTCATCGCACAGTTTGTATAACTTCTTTCGATTATATGCCCTATCTGCATATATCGTGCTTATGTTATACTTGGTATCCACTCTTTCAATAAGATCACAGGCTCCATAGTGGTCGGAATAAACTCCACTACTGTATTTTGCAGCTATAACTTTTTTACTACCTATCTCTAGCATTACATGTAGCTTTCTTGTTTGCTCATAGCGGCGATACTTTCTATCTGTACCATTTGCCTTACTATGGCCTGGAATATTATTGTAGATGCTGATACCTGTACTATCTATAGCAATTTCAATATCTTCCATATCGTTCTTATCAACTCTGCAGTCGTTGATTTTGATATTAAGCTTTTTAAACCTTCTTGAAGCCTGCGAATAGCTGATAATTTGCAAAATTTTCCCTATTTGCTCAAGATATTTCTCTATAAATCCCACTGTTTGCCTAAGACCAATCCTGAATAGATAGGTTATTATGTGAATTAGAATCACTACTTTGTCGCTGTAGACATTGTTGCCACCTGCTACTTTTGGACTATTTTCGTACCAATTTTCAATGGCATCGTTGATATAATGAAAAACATTTCCCCTTTCTTGAAGAAATTTGTTATATTCATTGCAGTTACTGACTTTCATTCTTATTGGCATATTTTTCCTTTGTCGGCTAAATATCTATTTTATAACAAATTCCATCAGTAACTGCCTGTTCTTTCCTTGAGTGGTGCAACAAAGCCTGCTGGGATCCAGGTTGACAAAAGCGCTTTACAACGTTTTGTGTACAAAAGCCAGTGTTGCATGACACTATTTGTTCTTACACCCTTTTTGTCTATCTTATTTTGTCACTCTGCTGAACAGATAATTTTCGCCAATAAGCTTTCTACTGAATTTTTGTTATTAAGCTCGCACAGATCAAAGACAAGTTTTGAGTCAAAAATACCCTTAATATTATAATAAGGGGTTGGTAAAATGTGTCTAGTAAGTTTCTTCTCTATGCAACTGCACCTCAAGCTAATAATGGACCATCAGGCGTATTACCAATTACATTGATTTGGTTTAATATTTTATTAGTGGGGTAAAAATAATTTTTTATAAACTCCTTATATATAGCTGTTAATTTATGTATATCGTCTATTGATACGCATTCATTTACCTGATGTGCGGTTTTGTTGATCATACCAAATTCAATTACTGGACAAATATCCTTAATAAACGCAGCATCAGATGTGCCACCATTTGTACTCAGCACAGCATCAATACCGGTAATTTTATTTATCGCATCAAGCATAATATCAGTATTTCTATCAGGAGTAGAGAGAAAAACGTCCCTGCTGCTCTGCATAGACAGTTTATAATCGTTAGTCACATTGGTGCATATTGCATCAATCATCTTATATAAAACGTCCGGTGTTTGTGTATTGTTATATCGAACATTAAAACCTGCTGCTATTGAACTAGGTATTAGATTATTAGTATTATTTCCAACGTCGATAGTAGTAATTTCGCAATGTGAAGGCTGAAAGTATTTATTACCAGTATCAAAAGTGGTATCTTTTATCTTACTTAGTATCGATACCATTTTATATATTGGATTATCTGCTAGATCTGGGTAGGCAACGTGCCCTTGTTTACCATGGCAAATCAATTTAAATGTTGCAGAACCTCTTCTACCTATTTTTATGGTATCACCTAATTTCTCACTACTCGTTGGTTCTCCAACTATACAAAAATCTATCTTTTTTTGCTTACTTTTCATCCATTCCAAAACGGCCTTTGTTCCATGTTCTTCCGTGCTTTCTTCAGCACCGGTAATCAATGCACTGATTGAACCACTGAATCGAAACTTACCTGCAACTGAATCTACGATAGCAGCAATAAATGCAGCTACTCCGCCTTTCATATCAGCTGCTCCTCTTCCGTATAGCATTCCATTTCTAACTTCTGGCTTAAATGGATCAGATATCCAATCTTTTAACTCACCTGGTGGTACAACATCAACATGTCCAGCAAAACACAAGTTTGGTACTCCATTTATATATTTCGCATAAAGATTTTTAACTTTATCACCAAACTCTAAAATCTCACATTCAAAACCACTTTTCTTAAGAATGGCTGCTATATGCTCTATTGCCCCATCGTCTTTTGGTGTTATACTTTTAAAAGAAATTAATTTCTTAGTTAGTTCTACAGGGTCAATCTTCATATCAATCTTGAAATACTAACATTACCGTATTGTAAACATTCTATGCGATATTTAAAACAAATATTACAGCACACAGAACAAGTTCTTATTAGGGAAGTAACAGTACTTGCTGATAATATCTATGAAATATGTAGACAATACGGAAATGACATTTTTCTGATTGCAGATGAAAATACAGCAAAACTTTTAAACAAAAACATACTTAATAAAGTTTCTCATTTAATTATTCCAGCGCGTGACTATGATGGATCGCAGTGTCACGCTACTTGGATGACACCAAATAGACTGAACAGCGCTGCTTCCCTCCAAACTGTAAACCTAGTTAGAAATAAAGCAAAAGATAGTGACTTAATGGTTGCATTTGGTAGTGGCACTGTTAATGATATCTGCAAATATGCAAGCTACCTCGAGAAAAAAGATTATATATCGTTCCCAACAGCCGCTTCCATGAATGGGTATAGCTCTGCAAACGCTTCAATATTAGTTGATGGATATAAAAAATCGTTCGGAGCACATCTTCCAAAGGCAATATACATTGATAACGATATAATTGCCAACGCACCACCACGCCTCACATTAAGTGGATTTGCAGATTTCATCTGCCGTTCAACAGTACAAGCCGATTGGCTATTATCTCATCTATTACTTGGCACAGAATATAATGAACTCCCCTTTAAACTTGTTCGCAATCTGGAGGAAATTTTGCTCAGAGAACACTTGGCACTTGCTAAAAAAGATAAAAGAGTAGTTTTATTACTTATGGAAGCCTTATTGATTTCAGGACTTGGAATGGTGATGTCAAAAGGCAGCTACTCTGCAAGCCAAGGAGAACATATGATAGCTCATGCAATGGAGACGGTAACAAAAGATTATTCCTCCTCGTTACATGGCGAAAAAATTGCTGTTACGACGATTACTATGGCTAACTTGCAAGAGGAGATATTGTCAATACAAAACCCGATTACCAAACCGATCACTTTAGATGTAAAACATATAACTCAGTGCTTTGGTAATACCGAATTTATAAAAATTCTAAAGCAGAAGCAAATTATGCAGCAAAAAATTCAAGAGATTATTTACAAAGAATGGAGTAATATTTCTAGTTTAATTAAGCAAAATTTACTATCTGCAAAACACCTGCAGAAAGTATTTGAAGATCTATCAATTCCGTACTTACCGGAGCATCTTAATTGGAACAAAGAGCAATATTGCAAGGTAGTCAATCTTACATTTGCAACAAGAGATAGATTCACCTTTCTTGACCTAGCTGGTTGTATAGAAAAAAGTTAGATTTTGTGTATTCGTTCAGTAGGGTAGCAAAATAAGATAGACAAAAACACAGTAACAAATGGTGTCATTCAAGTAGCTATCCAGCCTTTCTTAACAACAAAAACTTAGCATGACTTTTGTGCTCAAAAAACTTCTGGATTCCAGCAGGCTTTGTTGCACAGCTCTTCGGATAGTGGGTAATGTATAATAAATTCATGAAGCTATATCAAACTTAGCCATGCCTATTTCAGTAAATTTGTTAAGCAAATAACACTTGAGTAGCAGTTCCTTCTCACGATTAATCTCAGATTTATTCCTAAAACTAAATCCAAATATTTGCTTCAGTCGCGAGAAAAAACTTTCTATATAAGATCTCTTCCAATAATTTATCTCTTTTTTCCACCTCTTCATACCATCTTCATCATATGACTTTATGAGCTTGATTGTAGAATTTCTCTCATTCATATAATCCAACTTTGGATGCTCTACTGCATTATTTTGCGGAGGAATCCTTGTCTTTATTTCAAGCTCATCGCACAGTTTGTATAACTTCTTTCGATTATATGCCCTATCTGCATATATCGTGCTTATGTTATACTTGGTATCCACTCTTTCAATAAGATCACAGGCTCCATAGTGGTCGGAATAAACTCCACTACTGTATTTTGCAGCTATAACTTTTTTACTACCTATCTCTAGCATTACATGTAGCTTTCTTGTTTGCTCATAGCGGCGATACTTTCTATCTGTACCATTTGCCTTACTATGGCCTGGAATATTATTGTAGATGCTGATACCTGTACTATCTATAGCAATTTCAATATCTTCCATATCGTTCTTATCAACTCTGCAGTCGTTGATTTTGATATTAAGCTTTTTAAACCTTCTTGAAGCCTGCGAATAGCTGATAATTTGCAAAATTTTCCCTATTTGCTCAAGATATTTCTCTATAAATCCCACTGTTTGCCTAAGACCAATCCTGAATAGATAGGTTATTATGTGAATTAGAATCACTACTTTGTCGCTGTAGACATTGTTGCCACCTGCTACTTTTGGACTATTTTCGTACCAATTTTCAATGGCATCGTTGATATAATGAAAAACATTTCCCCTTTCTTGAAGAAATTTGTTATATTCATTGCAGTTACTGACTTTCATTCTTATTGGCATATTTTTCCTTTGTCGGCTAAATATCTATTTTATAACAAATTCCATCAGTAACTGCCTGTTCTTTCCTTGAGTGGTGCAACAAAGCCATTCCAGCATCAAGTGCTGGAATGACATGGTGAAATATTATTCAAGTAGCCTCTGTCCCAGTACCTATTCGGTGTCATTCAAGTCAACTCTTTTCTTGTCATCCCAGTGCCTAGACACTGGGATCCAGAAAACTTCACTTTAAATGAGTGCATTAGATTGTCTTTATATAGATGTCAGTGTCAGCTACTCGGATGAAATTCATTTAGTTGTCTTTTCTCATCTACCTTACCACTTTCTTGAACGGATACCATTAGCCATTCCCCTGAATAGATACAACAAATGTTGTATCTTTATCACTTCACATACATTATTCCATATACTATATGAACAACTGAAAAAAGACTTCAGTTAATTGACAATGAATCACGTTATTTTGTCAAATGCGCTGCTATCGCCAAACCATAGCTTAGCTTGAGTGGCTGAGGAGGGATTTGAACCCCCGACCAAGAGATTATGATCCTCCTGCTCTACCACTGAGCTACTCAGCCTCATTAAAAACCTTGCTATATATATGATCTACATGCTTCGTATAATACTTCAAATCAAACAAAGATTCAAGTTTTTTAGAGTTAATAACTTCAAGTAAGGATTTATCTTGTTTCAGTTCGGCCAGAAAATCACTATTGTTTTGTTTCACTTTCATTGCATTGCTCTGAACAATTTTATACGCCTCTTCCCTCGCCAAACCACTATTTACCAACTCGAGTAATACTCGTTGTGAAAAAACCAAGCCTTTTGAAGAATTTAAGTTCTTTTCAATATTTTCCTTATTGATCACCAATTTATCTATCAAATCTGTTAATCGTACTAAAGCAAAATCCATTGCTATACAAGCATCAGGAGCAATGCACCTTTCCACAGACGAGTGCGATATATCTCGTTCGTGCCATAATGCAACATTTTCTAATGCAGGAAAAACGTAGCTGCGTACTAAGCGTGAGAGCCCAGTCAAATTCTCACTTAAAATAGGATTACACTTATGCGGCATAGCAGAACTTCCCTTCTGTCCAGTGGAAAAATATTCAGAGATTTCGCCGACTTCAGTTCTTTGCAAATGACGAATCTCAATTGCAATATTTTCTATTGAGCTTGCAATTACTCCCAAAATTGAAAAGAACATGGCATGTCTATCACGAGGGATGACTTGAGACGATATGGTTTCAGGTATGAGTCCCATTTCTTTCGCTACATACTCTTCAACAAATGGATTAATATTTGTAAAATTACCTACTGCACCTGATATTTTACAAATTGAGATCTCTTTTTGCGCGCTAATTAATCTCTGATAATTGCGTTTAAATTCAGCATAAAATCTAGCAAATTTTAATCCAAGAGTTATTGGTTCTGCATGCATTCCATGACTGCGCCCAACACAAACAATATCTTTATAGTCCTCAGCTTTTTTTTTCAATACTATAAGTAAATTTTTTAGATTCTTGAGTAAAATATCACATGACTCTTTCAACTGCACTGCAAAGCATGTATCTAAAACATCAGAACTTGTCATTCCGTAATGGAGATAACGAACATCAACTCCCGCTTTTTCAGCAATATATGTCAAAAAGGCTATAACATCATGTTTTACAATGGATTCAATTTCGTTAATACGCTCAATATCAAATTCAATAGCACCAGAGAGCTTTTCAGCAACATCATTTGGAATAACTTTTAATTTTGCTTGAGCTTCACATGCTAATTTTTCTATTTTGAGCCATATGTTGAACTTATTTTTTTCTTCCCAAATAGAAGAGATTTCTTTGCGGCTATAGCGTGGAATCATTTTTGATTTATTCCAATAATGGTGTCATTCCAGTGTCATGCACTGGAATGACATGAGGGAAGCACTGGGATGATACCAGCTTAGCAATGGAAGACATTTCTTTACGACTATAACAAGGGATCATCTTTGATCAGCTATCATCAGCATCAGTAGCTTCTTTACTCGCATCTTGCTCTGCCTCTTGTTGCTCAGATTTCTGATTTTGCAACTTTGCTTGCCTTAATTCATGTGCATCTTTCTCAGATCTGACAACGTATATAGTAATTGGCACTATCACTTTACTATGTAATTCTATATTCACTTGATACTCGCCCAAATTTTTGATGCTTATTCCACCCAAAGATAAACTATGATGACTTATATCATATCCTTCTTGTAATAAAGTTTTTGCAATTTCACGTGTGGTTACAGAGCCAAAAATCTTTCCATCCTCTGAAGCTTGCTTTATTAATATAATAAATTTATCATGCAGTGATGATGCAAGCACTTTTGCTGCATTTAATTTTTTGGTATTTTCTTCTTCCAATAATAAACGCTGTTCCTCTAACTTTATTAAATTTTCCTTAGTGGCTTTCATCGCCTTTTTTTGTGGAAAAAGAAAATTACGTGCATAACCTGGCTTAACTTTGACAACTTCACCAAGCTTACCTAAAGTTGTTATATTTTCCTTTAAAATTATTAACATAAATCACCTAACTTTTTTAGTACAGTAAGGAGCAAGAGCTAAAAAGCGTGCTCTTATAATTGCTAAGCGCAACTTTCTTTGTTTTCTTGCGCACACACCTGTTAACCTTCTAGGTAATATTCTACCATAGTCAGAGGTGAATTTGGACAATAAATCTATATTCTTATAGTCTATGTCCTCATCTTTAGATGCAGCAAGAGGACAGACCTTAGGACGCCTAAAGCCAGTTCTGTTATTTACAGACACGTAAGAATTATTAAAACTATTTCGTCTTTTCATCATTATGCACTTTTCTCCTCAATTTGTTTATCCATCATGTAAGATTTACCTTTAAAAAACTCATTAACCCGTACAGACAAGTGGCGAATAATATTCTCATTCAGTTTTACTCTACGCTCAAATTCATCCATAATGCTTGAAGTAAAACTTATACACATCATACAGTAATGACCACTTTTCATCTTATTTATTGGGTATGCAAAATCCAATAGACCCCAATATTCATATTTTATCAATCCTGAAGCTTCAATATTTTTCAAAAGCACTTCCAGCGTTTTATTCAATTGATTTGAGTCTACTATTTTAAAACTTTTTAAAACCTCTTGAAGGGGCTTTATTAGATGTTGTGAAATATTTTCCTTAAAAGCATTTACTACATTATAGATAAATGCACTTTTAGTGTTAGCTCCTGGAAGGTCCATAAAATTTTGTTTTATTCCCGTATCACTTAGTTCATTTTTCAATTCTTTATCGATTCTTGACTTTATTTCTTTTAAATTTGAAAAATCTTCTTCCAATTCAACCCACAAAATTTTTGTCAGAGTTTCCAAAAAATCAGAGTAAACAATCAGACTTTTTTTAATGCTTTCGGTACTTGCCTCTAGCTCTTGTTTTATAACTGTGCTATGTTCTCTTTCTATGAGACCTTTAACCTCCTGAGAAATAACATCTGCTTTAATATTTTTCAACAAAATAGCCAATTCTTGGACCATTTCTTCTACTTCTTGCTGCAATAAGTTCGGTTGTGCTATAAAAGTAAATTCATAGAGATTCACTATATCTTCCTTTAATATCAATTAAACACTTTAATTATATAAAACTTTTTTATATAAGCAAGTTATTTGTATTAATTTCTACGTCTTCAATCCAACTTAAGTGAGATATTTCATAAATAGCTTTGGGGGTGATTGAATATGTACCTGGCAACAAGATGCTGACTTTATGTTTTTCGAGAAGAAACTTTAGCATTATTTTGGTTTTGCCTCCATTTTTCAACACTGCATTCAACTCCTCAGCAACTTTTTGCGAGTCTGAACATACAGCAGTTAAAACTAATCCTTTCATTAGAGAAGTAACCTTTTCTGTAAATTCAGATATGTCCTTTCCTGATAGTCTCGTTGTGTTTTCTGAAATTTCAAGATCAATTATCACAAATGCTCCAGGTGAAAATAGATTCCTTTTTTCTTCTATTATTTCATTATTGTAGAATGCTATTTCAGAAACATTGTGGGGATCAGAAAGTGTTAGTATAACAAATCTTCCACGTTCTGAGGTTCTCATACGCACATTTAATATTACACCAGCAGTTTTTATCGTTTTACTCTCTCCGATAAACCCAATATTTAATTTTTTCAAGAGAGTTCTAAACTTTTCAAGTGGATGATTAGTTAAGTAAAATCCCAATGAAAATAACTCATGCTCTAATTTTTCCTCTTCATTAAAATCTTCCACGTTCTCAAGTTTTGGCTTCAGAATATCAAGATTACCAAATAAAGCAGCTTGATTTGACTGCCTATTTTTATTTGCAAAGTAAATCAATGTGTCTATTGACTCGTATAACTGCTTTCTATTTTTGTGCACACTATCGAATGTTCCAGATTTAATTAAACTTTCTAATGCCCTTTTATTTATTATATGCCCCAAATTTTGAATGAATTCCCATATGTCCTTATAAGAACTTGAGCGTGCATTTACTATTCCTTCTGCTATAGCAAAACCAACATTACGCAAAGCAGCAATTCCGTAGCGTATGTGCTCACCCTCTATTGAAAATTCAGCCTTAGATTTGCTGATATCAGGCGAAAGAACAGCAACTCCACTGAATTTTGCAGCATGATAAAACAAATTCAGTTTGTCTCTATCATCAATGTTGAGATTCATCAAGGCCGTAAAAAATTCTAGCGGGTAGTTAGCCTTAAGGTAAGCTGTTTGGTAAGATATAATCGCATATGCTGCAGCGTGGGATTTATTAAATCCATAACCAGCAAATTTTGCAACAAGATCAAAAATATAACTTGCCCTGTCGTAATCAACACCGTTTTTTGTTGCTCCTTGAACAAAAAGTTCACGTTGTTTATCCATCTCTGCCTTAATTTTCTTACCCATGGCACGTCTGAGTAAATCCGCCTCTGCTAAGCTATATCCAGAGAGAATACGCGCTATTTCCATTACCTGTTCTTGGTAGATTATTACTCCGAATGTTTCTTTTAACACCTCCTCAAGCAATGGATGAATGTAATCTGGCTTTTCAAGTCCATGCTTTCTTGCAACATAAGTTGGAATGTTATCCATAGGCCCTGGGCGATAAAGAGAAATTAAAGCGATGATATCTTCAATGCAGTCTGGCTTTAGTTTTATTAAAGCTTCTCTCATTCCCGAACTTTCAAGCTGAAACACTCCGATTGAATCACCTCTTGAGAGCATTTCATAGGTTCTTTGATCAATCAAAGAAACTGAGGAAATATCAAATTTTTTTTTATCACGATTAATTAAACGACATACATGATCTATTAGTGTTAGCGTACCAAGTCCAAGAAAATCAAATTTTATTAACCCAGCTTTCTCTACATATTTCATGCTGTATTGAGTGATTGGCAGAGCCGAATTTGGATCATAATAGACGGGAACAAAATTTTCTAATTTTTGATCGCATATTACAATTCCAGCAGCATGAGTTGAAACGTGACGATATATTCCTTCGAGCTTTAGAGATATATCAAGAAGTTTGGCAATTACTTCATCACTATCCCTTTCTTTCTGAAGATTTTGATCAAACTCTATCGCTTGCGATAAAGTTACAGGATTTACTGGATTAAATGGAACCATTTTAGATATTTTATCCACTTGAGAGTAAGGCATTTGCAATACTCTACCAACATCACGCAATACTGCCCTTGCTTGCAATTTTCCAAAAGTGATTATTTGAGCAACATAACCGTACTTTTTCTGAACATAATCAATAACCAGGTCCCTTTTCTCTTGGCAGAAATCGATATCAAAGTCAGGCATCGATACACGATCAGGATTTAAAAATCTTTCAAAGATCAGACCAAATTTTATTGGATCAAGATCTGTAATCTGCAAGCTCCAAGCAACAATTGATCCAGCACCAGAACCTCTTCCCGGTCCAACTGGAATGCCATTTGCTTTGCTCCAACGAATGAAATCAGAAACTATCAAAAAGTAGCCAGCGTAGTTCATCGAAGTTATTACGCTTAGTTCGTAATTCAGCCGATCGTAGTATTGTTTAAGGTCTATGTCCGTTTCATTTGCAATGCGGAATTCTAATCCTGCAACTGCCTGCTCCCTCAGTTCTTCATTCTCAGTTTTATTTTCTCGACAAGGAAATTTAGGCAAGATAGGCTGCCTGCTTCTTGGCATGTAAGAGCACCGCTTAGCTATCACTAAAGTGTTATAAATTGCTTCGGGAATGTCGCTGAACAGTTCCTCCATTTCTGCCACAGATTTGAAGTAATGCTCGGTAGTTAACTTCTTTCTGTTATTCTCCAGGGCATAACTGCCCTCCGATATGCACGTTAATATATCATAAGCTTCATAATCAGATCTATTTGAAAAAAACACATCATTCGTTGCCACTAGTGGTATATTGCGCTGATAAGCAAAATCTATTAAAGCTTCTTCAAGCTCTAGCTCTTTATTCAGCCCATGACGCTGCAATTCAACATATAAATGACCATCGAATGCTGAAAGCAGTTTTTCAACCGTTTCTTTGTCTTGCTCCAATAACAGTTGAGCCAAACATCCACCAGTTAAGGCGATTAGACCTGTATTAAAACTTAATAGCTCATCAAAATCAACGTAGGGAATATCGCTGCTATTTTTGCGCTTTTTAAAAGACTCACTCACCAAAGTGACTAAATTAGTGTACCCTTGTTCATTTTTTGCAAGTAGGAGTATTGATAAATTTTGTTCTAAGTGTCGAACGATAATATTGCATCCTACTATTAGCTGTATTCCCTTATTTGCTGCATATTCTGCAAATTCAAGTGAGCCAAATAAGTTGCCTGAATCAGTAACTGCAACTGCCGGCATTTTGTTCTGCAAACAAAGACCAATCAGCTCCTCAATTTTAACCGAACTCTCAAGCAGAGAATAAACGCTATGAACACGTAAGTGTATGAACATAAAAAATTTTAGATTAGCAATAGTTAAGGATAACATTAATTTACTTATAAGGATATGCAATAGAGTCAACTTGACAAACCTCATCAGTCTTCTTATCATGACAATAAGAGTATTTATCCTTGTTTTTAATCTCTGCAGATTTAACAACAAAAATTCAGTAAAAAACTCAGGTATATATTGGCAGATTACATAAAATTATAGCGGCTGCATGTCTTTTTTATTTTTTCTACATTCAGCCAAAACGCGCTTTAAATAAGCGTTAGCACATTATTACAATGCCGATTTACATTATTATAGGGTTAAAACTCACTACTGGGGGATTCTTTTGCCTTTTTTTGCTTGGTAAATTTCTTAATATTTTTGATTGGTTAGGAGTTCTATAGAGATGTCATTTCAGTGCTTCTTATTACCTGTTCTGGATCCCAGTGTCAAGCTACTCGGATGACACTGAAGGGGTTACTCGAATGACAAGAATAAGGAGTACTGGGATGACAAGAAAGCACTGGTTTCATATGCATCTGATAAAAAAGATGATGTCATGCAAGTAGCTGACACTGGCATCCAGTTTTTTTGTGCAATTCCGTCAAAAAAAGCGCTTTCGTGTTTACCAACTTAGTTAGATTCCAGTGTCAAGCTACTCGGATGACACCAAAGAGGCTATTTGAATCTAATTTACTATTCACAATCCCGGTTATTAGCTTATTTGAGTTGACTTTTCATCATAATTATGTAATAATTAAACATATTGTTTAATATTGAAGGTAGAATTATGACAGGAGGATATGAGTCACTGGAAAAAGTACTAAAGACGATTGAGGCTGAGAAAGATTTAAATCTCAATAATATAATTGAGAAAATAAAAACAGAACTAGAGGAACGGGATCAAGGTCTATATAAAAATTGGGAGGAAGGTAAATTTGATGTAAATTATGTATTTTCTCTCTTCTTCTGTGAGTGTACGTTATTAACGATAGCTGCTGAGAATGGTTACACAAATATAGTAAATGTTTTACTAGAAAAAGGAGCAGATGTTAATCGGAAAAATTGGTATGATATGACTCCTTTGCATTTAGCTGCTGGGAATGGTCACGTAGATATAGTAAACCTTTTACTAGAAAAAGAAGTAGTTGTTGATGAGAGAGATCATTCGGGTAATACTGTTTTGCATTTAGCTGCTAAGAATGGTTACACAAATATAGTAAATGTTTTACTAGAAAAAGGAGCAGATGTTAATCGGAAAAATTGGTATGATATGACTCCTTTGCATTTAGCTGCTGGGAATGGTCACGTAGATATAGTAAACCTTTTACTAGAAAAAGAAGTAGTTGTTGATGAGAGAGATCATTCGGGTAATACTGTTTTGCATTTAGCTGCTAAGAATGGTCACGTAGATGTAGTAAAGGTTTTACTCGAAAAAGGAGCAAATGTTGATGAGAAAGGTTGGCGTGATGCGACTCCTTTGCATTTCGCTGCTGGGAATGGTCACAAAAAGACAGTAGAGGTTTTAATCCAAGAAGGAGCAAATGTTAACGCAGTAGATATTGAAGGGTGGACTCCTTTACATGTCGCTGCTCTTCATGGTCGAGCAAATATAGTAGGGGTTTTACTCGAAAAAGGAGCAAATGTTAATGAGAAAGGTTGGCGTGATGCGACTCCTTTGCATTTCGCTGCTAGGAATGGTCACGCAAGTGTAGTAGAGGTTTTACTAGCAAAAGGAGCAAATGTTGATGAGAAAGGTTGGCGTGATGCGACTCCTTTGCATTTCGCTGCTGGGAATGGTCACAAAAAGACAGTAGAGGTTTTAATCCAAGAAGGAGCAAATGTTAACGCAGTAGATATTGAAGGGTGGACTCCTTTACATGTCGCTGCTCTTCATGGTCGAGCAAATATAGTAGGGGTTTTACTCGAAAAAGGAGCAAATGTTAATGAGAAAGGTTGGCGTGATGCGACTCCTTTGCATTTCGCTGCTAGGAATGGTCACAAAAAGACAGTAGAGGTTTTAATCCAAGAAGGAGCAAATGTTAACGCAGTAGATCGATATGGAAAGACTCCTTTAGATTATGCTGAAGGTTATGCTAAGAATCAAGACGTAGTAAAAGCTCTATTAGACGCAAGAGGAGGTTCTTTTGTGAAAGCACGTAATAAGGCAATGATTGCTGGTGGAGTGAATACATTATTAGGCACTGCTATAGCAGTGGCACTTTTTACAACTGGAACAATTACAGCTCAGTTGATACCTATCGTTATAGCAGTGGTTGCAGTTACAGCAGCAGCACTGGTAGTTGGTTGTGCTACATATGAATTACTAAAGCCTAGTACTAAAGTTGATGGAGCAGAAAAACCAATTGTCAACTCAATAAATGAACAGCAGGGAGTTACTAGCATTTCTTCATATTAGAGCGCGTGACGCAGGTTCCTGGATCCCAGTACTGGGATGACAATGAAGGGGCTGCTTGAATAACAACGAAGGGTTATTTGGATAATAGCCGTACTTGATCTGGATCCCAGTGTCTAGGCACTGGGATGACAAGGGGGGATACTAGGATGACAACGAAGGTGCTGGAATGAAAGGAGTGTGAGATAAAGCTACTTGTATAACTGTTGCACATCCATAAACTCTTTCTCGTCTTGCATGCTGATGATAGTGTGAGTGTTGAGAGGTAAAGGGTCATTTCTATGTCCATGTCCTACCCCTTTTATTGTAAATACTGGAAAGTTAACACTTTTTGCAAACCTTTCTTTTACAATTTCAACAAGATTATCATTATAACAGTTAACAAAGTCACCGAATATTACTGCATCTACTCCATCAAAAATATGAGCTTGTTTTAGGTGATCTAGACTTCGCTCAATTGAATATGGATAAACTTTTATGTCTTCTAAAAATAGAATTTTGTTTTTTGCGTTTATTTGCCAAGCAGTTCCTATGCTATTTTCAACCAAAGTCATATTACCACCGATGATTTTAGACTCTAATTTGCCATTTTTTAGTCTAATGCCATTGTCGATCATTTTTAGGTTATCAAATCTGATAGAGTTGCGTTGCTTAAGAATTAACTCTTTTAATTTTTCAACAGAGGTTTCAGCAACAGAGTTATTTACTATCATTTCCAACATGGTACCGTGAAGAGTTTGCCAGTCATATTTAACTTGCAGATAAATATGTAAAGCAGTGATATCACTATAGCCTATAAGAATTTTTTTGTTTTGAGCAATTCTTTCTTTTTTATCATTGGGTAACTTTTCTAGATAGGGAATTAGCCGAGAAGCCCCTTCTCCTCCTCTGATACACCAAATTATTTTGCTATCATCAGTGAGCGCATTAACCAAATCATTCGCTCTAAACTCATCAGAGTTAGAATAAAATGGGTTGTCATTACTGTATATTTTCTCCGAAATGTGAGGATTAAAACCCAAAGTTTTTACGGATTCTTTTATAGTGGGCAGATCCGATTCTTTTCCCTTCGAAGAAGGAGCAATAATATCAACTTGATTTGCAGGATTAGTGAGTAAAAGGCATAGAAAATAAAGAATAAAGGAATACATTAAAATATCTTATGAAACTCTTGCTTTAATATATCATCTAATTCGCAAAGAGAAACTTTTACTCCTAGTTTTTCCATTGATGTAACGCCGTAATCTTTTAGTCCACAAGGAATAATACCCTCATAGTGGGAAAGGTTTGGAGAGACATTAAGCGCTATGCCGTGATAAGTTACCCATTTTCTCAAGCGAATGCCAAAAGCTGCTATTTTTTCTTCTACTCCGTTGTTGTTCACCCAAATGCCTATTCTATCTTCCTTAAATTCCCCAAGTATATTAAAGTGTTTTAAAACATTTATGATCCAATTACTTAGGTCTCTGATATATAGTTTTATGTCACATTTGTTTCTTTTTTTAAGATTTAGCATTAAATATATAATGCGCTGCCCTGGTCCGTGATATGTATATTTACCACCCCTACCTGTTTTATATATAGGAAATAATTTTTCAATAATGTCATCATCTGTTGCACCGATTCCTGCTGTGTAAAGTGGAGGGTGCTGGAGCAGCCATACTAGCTCATCAGACAAATTATTGTAAATTTGTTGAATTTTTGCTTCCATGAATTTTATAGCATGGTTATAATCAGTAAATTGGTTAGAGATTAGCCATTCTGTCATGTTCTATTTCTTTAGGTCTATCAATGTCATTCCAGCGCTTGACACTGGAATCCAGAAATTTAATTGTAGATAGCACACTGAACTGGTGAGCATAGTTGCTTTACGCTAAAAGGAACGTATTTGACTAAATTGTATAAAAAGATGGATCCTAGTGTCAAGCTACTTGGATGACAAATATGGGCTACTTGAATGGCACTATCGCAAACGAACTAGTGTCAGCTACTCAGATGATATCATTCTTGTAACACCAATTGATATAATTCAACTATAATTTTAATCTTTTAACAAATTTAATTTTTCAGGAGGCACATATGAATTTTAACATTTTTCAAAGAAAGAAAAGCAGTGAATACTCTGCTTTGCAACTAATGATGGAACCAAGTTGGAGTAGGCGTGATTATGTAAGTTTTGCTGAGGAAGGTTACATAAAAAATGTTATTGCCTTTCGAGCAATTAATATGATCGCAAGTGCTGCATCTTCGGTACCTTTTATTCTCTGCCAGCTTACTGACCAGGGAAAATCACAACTAAAAGCACATCCGTTACTGAAGTTACTTTATTCTCCTAATCCAATGACATCAAAATCAGAATTTATTGAGGGGATTGTAACTTATCGGTTAGTTAACGGCAATTCTTATATATTGATGATTGAGCTGCAGAACAAACCAACAGAGCTTTATCTTCTGCGCCCTGATAGAGTTGAAATTGTTCCGGGGAGAAGTAACGTTCCTTATGCCTATCGTTATACCGTAAATAACAACAGTTATGACTTTAAAGTTGATAAATTGACTGGGCGTTCAACAGTACTGCATCTTAAAACCTTTAACCCTTTGAATGATTGGTATGGACTTTCACCAATTGAGGCAGCTGCATATAGTATAGATCAGCATAATCAGGCTGGTGCTTGGAATCAGGCAATGCTGCAAAATGGAGCAAGACCAAGTGGTGCAATAGTTGTGAAATCAGAAAAGGATGGAAGCGTTGGAAACTTAAGTCAAGAGCAGTACCAACGCTTAAAAGCGCAGATAAATGATCATTACTCAGGTCCTGTCAACGCTGGAAGACCGATATTACTTGAAGGAGGTTTAGAGTGGAAGGAAATGAGCTTATCACCGAGGGATATGGATTTTATTGAGTCAAAACATAGCTCAGCTCGTGATATTGCGCTAGCTTTTGGCGTTCCGCCGCAGTTGCTTGGCATACCGGGTGATAACACTTACAGTAATTTAGTTGAAGCACGTCTTTCCCTTTGGGAACAGACGATTTTACCAACGCTAGAAAATATTATCTGTCACCTGAATTCTTGGCTAGTGCCCAAGTTTGGCAAAGATTTATGTTTGTCATATGATAAAGACGCGATAGAAATTCTAATGGAGAAAAGACAAAAGATGTGGAAATACGTGCAAAACGCAAGCTTCATGACGCTCAATGAAAAAAGAGAAGCTTTTGGCTTGCAACCGTTACCCGGTGGTGATAAGTTGAATTGATGTTTATATAGTATAGATATTTATACTAAGCTGTAAGAAATTAGAGGTATTTTATGTATCAAGAACAAGAAAATTCAGTAAGTAATTCTCGATTGACTCTTCCTCATATGGAATTATCGTTGAGAGCCAAACAAGATACTAATCCAACAGATAATGAAGGTCTTGTCCCTTTACATTATGCTGCTTGCGGAAATCGCTTAGAGCAAGTGAAATTATTGCTTAAAAACGGAGCAAATGTTAATGCATTGGATAATTATGGTTTTACTCCTTTACATTATGCTGCTTCCATAAATTGTAAAGAGGAGGTGGAATTATTGCTTAAAAACGGAGCAGATATTGATGTAAGAAATCATTTCGGTGCTACTCCTTTATATTTAGCTGTTCAGGGAGGCCATGAGAATGTGGTAAAATTATTGCTTAAAAACGGAGCAAATATTAATATAGCAGATAATTCTAGCAAGACTGTTTTACATTTATCTGTTCTCAAAGGCCACACAGAGATAACAAAGTTATTGCTTGGAGATATGGAGACTCCAAGTACAAGCTGCATCGATATAAGCATTGAAGAGTTACAAGTAACTAGTAAGTCTTATTATTAGAGGGTAGATGAAGTTTACTATCTCCTAAATCGTATCTGTTCAGATTCATGTGAAATCAGTCCTTTTTTTCTTGTCATGAAAGTAGCTGACACTGGGATCCAGTTTGACGAAAGCGCTCTACAACGTTTTTTGTGAAAAAGCCAGTGTCAGGCACTGACCATTTGTTGCTACGTTTTTGTCTATCTTATTTTGCCACCCTGCTGAACGGATACCCTAAATCATGTAGCTAAATGAGTTAACTATTTTTCTTGCTAACTAAGGTGTTGTAAATTTGGTCTACATCAAAACTCATCTTAGGGCACCAAATAGGGCCATCTAAGTGTGCCTCGATATAAAGAGGACTATTATGATTTGGTAGTATGAAAAAGAGTCTGAATATAGAAGTTAAGGAGAACTTAGATAAGATTAAATTAGAAGAGATAGAACCTGATGCTTGATCGATACTAAACTGTGAACTAGTTGAACATACACCACTGTTAATACTTACTTTTCCATTAATATTTTCAAAAAGCGTACTGCCATTATATATATCAACGTAAGCAAGCTTGGAAATTTCAGGTTTATTCTTACTGCTTAACAACTTAGTGATGAATGAATTAAAATCCACATTTGTAAACTCTATTTTCTGTGCTTGAAAGTTTACATTTCCTGATAAGTTACTAGCCCAATCATCAAAGCTTGTCCCTTGAGTTTTGATTTCACCACTTAAGCTTATCTTGCCATTTATGTTATTAACTCCTATAACTTCCTTGGTGTCCAAATTTGCAATAGAAAATTTTATGTGAATTGAGCCTGCTTTTAGATAACCCTGAAAAAACATTTGTCCATGTTCTAGTATGTAACTTATCTTTTTGATAGTGATAGTGCTGTTTCTTATCACTGTATCCAAGTTAAAATCTTTTAAGACGTTTTGCCCAATTTTAAATTCTGTAGTTTTGATTTGCACGTTTGCATCAAAATCTCCTTTCTCATCTAAAAAATTAAGCTGCTTTGTTGACCATTGAATTTGATTTATTTCATTTCTTGAGTTTCTTTTTACCTCTAATAGTTTTGGTAATTTAAAGATATTTCCATTAAATTTATTACCTGTAAGGTTTACGTCTAATAAAGGCTTAGTGTATTTTTGATCCACTAATATTTTTACACTACCGGTAATGTCGAAATTTTCTCCGAATAACTTTATTTTATCTGCAACTAGCTTGTTCTCTTGTATTTTTAATGAAAAATCCAAATCTTCAATTTTTGTACCATTGAATATAGAATCTTTAACACTAGTTCTTATATTTACATCATATTTAATATTTTTCAGCCATTGCACTTTGCTGAATAATGAATAATCATATTTATCTATATTAATGTTATGTATGCGAAATTTACTATCGATCATATTGTGTTTTTTTGTGTGATTTACCTTAATTGATCCTTGCCAAGATTCTTTGTTATTTAGCAATCTGATATCTGAAAGAGATAATATTCTAGGTGCTAAATATAGTTTAGAACTTGCTGTAAATTGACTTTTCTCTCTTTCTTGCATCTTGATAGAAGGTAAAATATGTGAAATGAACGACTCACCCTTTATCAATATATCACCATTAAATTCAGACAAGTTGCCATTGTTTGAAACTTTTCCTGATAAGCGAGATATATTATTGGTTCCAGGAAACTGAAGAAGAGTATCAACGTTTATTTCGCCATTAGCAAATTTTAGCGTAGCATGAAATTTGTCCAATATCCTGTTTTGATATTGAATATTTGAAGCTTCCATATTAAAATCCAAGCTCAGGTTCTTTGGCACAACCTCTCTAAAAGATTCTAAAAGACCCTTCATATCTGTTGTTTTGTGTGAGCCGTTTTTTAGGTCGACTTTACTAAAACTAATATTGATATTAGTATGATGACTTTTTCTATCATTTTGTATTATACCAGTGCCTTGCATGCTTTTGGACTCAATTTTTAAATCAGTTGCCGTAAACTCGCTTTCATTGAGATTGATATTGGATGATATCTCAATATTTTCGCTGGGAATCACATAAGAAAGGAAGCTAAGATTAATGATTTTTGCCAAGCCGCTCATAGAATCAGAATTATTATTAATCGTCAATACTAAATTGCCCTTGAGCTCTTCTTGATTTCTATTACCTTTAAATAGCAAATTTGCAAAATTTGAATCAACACTAATGTGTACATTATTTTTTGTGACATTAACCTTTCCAGAAAAATCGTAATTGTTGTCACCAATCTGTACTTCACCAAAAAACTGCTTATTTTTTTTTATAGCAACTTCCTTGATATTAATAGTATCGGCGTTAAAACTTATTTGGCTGTCCTTTATTAATATATCAACTATATTATCATTGGCTTTCGTATTTATAATATTAAGTAAATTTTCTTTGTTGCTTTTCATGCCCAAAAATGAGATTGACTTTGGTTGCAATGAAAATGAAAACAACGATGGCCTTATTTCAATTTTTTTTGCACTAATTAAATCTGATAATTTTTGCTCCTTGTTTTTGTTGTATTGTACATATACATTGTGAATAGTAAGTTTTGGAGTAATGAGCGAAACTTCAATTTTTCCTCCAACATGTACTTTAGCATCATACGTCTTCTCTAACTCTTTTACGATATATTCTCTGTAGCCACTCCAATCCTTAAAAGTTGCAGCAACGTGCATGAGAATTAATAGCAACGAGATTGATAATATGGCGTATAAAGAAAGTTTCATAATAGACCTCTCATTCCAGCATCCCTTCTCTTCTTGTCATCCCAGTTTGGGATCCAGGAAATTTGATTAGACATTAAGTTAATTAGCAAAAAAGTAGCTATTCTTATGTTAAAGCACAGCATTTTTACATGAGAAGCTGGTCTGATGAGCACTGGGTTCCCAGTGGAAATTGCTCTCAAACCACAACACTTATACAGTTGTGTGTGTGACACTGTGATCCAGTGTGACTTAAATAAGGTTTTCCAGATTATATAATCAACAAAATTTCTGGATCCCAGTGCTTGACACTGGGATGACAGGAATAGGTTATGGGATGAAAGAAGTGGATATTGGAATAGTAGCTGAAATGACATATAGCAATACAAAGGGTGTAATTTACACATATTTCAAATTATTCAAATTTCCTCTAAAAATCAGGTAAAGAGTGCTAGAATAAATAATAACACTCAAAGCTATTAAAGTTACTAAATAAACAATACGAGCTAGCCCTCTATCGAAAAACAACCCTGCTGATAAGTAATTAGAGAGATAAAGAACTATTGACATAACCAATGTTGCAGTGAGAATTTTTACAATATTTAGTAATAATGCTTGGCTAAGCTTATACATCTTATTTATTGTTAAATAATTAATCAATAAAATAGAATTTATCCAAGTGGAAATGGAAGTAGCAATAGCAATTCCTATATGTTGGTATTTGTTCATTAATAGGAGATTTAGTATTACGTTAATTCCAAGGCACGTTAATGAGAACATAGTTGGTATTTTTAGCTTTCCCCTAGCAAAGAATGTGGGTAGCAATACTTTATTTATAATAAATGCGGGTAAAGAAAGAGAAAATGCTACTAATGTAGGAACAGTTTGCTGCACTGCATAATAATCAAATCGGCCGTAAGAAAAAAGCGTAAGTAAAATCATGTCAGGAATAATGATAAAAGCAGCAGTTATTGGCATAATTAATATTAACCCTATATTAAGGGCCTTGTTCTGTATTTTGACTATATTCTCAGTATCATTTATTCGTTTTGAAATCATAGGAAGAAGTACTGTACCAATTGCAGTGCCAATTACTCCTTGCGGTAGTTGATTTAGTCTATCGGCATAATATATATAAGAAACTGCATTTGGTATAAAACTCGCCATGATTGTGTCAATCCATACACTTATTTGTATTACACAATTGTTGATAATTGCAGGTATTACACGCTTGAAAAACAACTTCACTTCGTTACTTAGTTCTAAACTAAAAGAAAAGAAAGCCTTTAATTTGTATGCACTAAATATTATTAAAAGTAGCTGCAAAATCCCTCCAATCAGGACGGCTATAGAAAGGTTATGAGCCGGTGTTTCAATGTAAGGTAAAAACAAACTGATGATTAAACAGAGGTTCAAAATGATTGGTGAAATAGCTGTTGAAGCAAAATGCTGTTTTACTTGCAACATTCCACCAATAAGTGATGCGATTGACACGAAGATTATGTAGGGCATCATAATTTTCGACAAAGTTACAGTAAAGGTAAATTTATTTTGGTCAAATCCAGGAGTGAAGATTTTGATCATGTAAGGGAAGAAGGTTTGTGTGATAAGGCAAAAAATTACTAGAATAATAAACGTAATGGATATTACACTACTTGCGAAATTAAATGCCTTTTTATTATCATATGACTCTGCAGAGTATAATGGTATGAATGAGGTAGTAAATGCCCCCTCTGCAAAAAACGATCGAAATAAATTAGCAAAGCGAAACGAGGAAAAGAATATATCTGCAAGAGAGGTTGCACCAATAACCGTAGCAATCAATACATCTCTTATTAGCCCTGAGATTCTTGAAATAGCTGTAAAAAAACTAAATGTGAAAATACTTTTAAACATATCATGGTGTCAATACGATTGAGTATAATGATAAAAGCATGAATGAAAATATTTAACACCCTCTGCAAAAGGAGGTAACTTAAATAATTAATTGACTATTTGTGCTCGTATGTTAAAAATTTTATATCTTGGCGGGCGTAGCTCAGTTGGTAGAGCGTCAGTTTGTGGTACTGAATGTCGCCAGTTCAATCCTGGTCGCTCGCCCCACTCAAAATTTTCACTTTACATAAATATAAACATTAGATATTTTTGCACGGCCGTTAGCATTCCTTGTTGCTCTAGTATTTAGATGGTGGAGGGGAAGTTTGCAATTTAGAGTAAAAATGATGCCTATTAATTAGTGAGAGGGATTGTATGTATATTTGTTTGTTAGCTTATAGTATAGTGTCAGCACTAGGAATATTAGCTTGGTGGTTGAGTTTTGACACTTCATCACCTTTAGCCATAGGTGCAATTGCTGGTTCTATGGCTCTAGCATTGATTGCGGTTTTGCACGTAGGATGTTTGCTATATAAGTTTTGCAAAAGAGATCCTATTGAGGAAGATCATGGAAAAATAGCAATTTTTTTGGGTATGGCTATACCTATAAGTACTATGATTGGGGCAGTGCTTAATGCAAGTGTGATTGCTGTTCTTCCTAACCCAGTAGTAACAGTGATTATCTTAGTAAGTGCAATAACAGGGCTAATAGCAACAATTATGGGGGTTTATGTAGCCACATCTTTAGTGCATTGTGCAGATGAAGCAGCAATTACATTTGCAGCAAGTGCAACTTCGATTACAGATTCTACATTTGTTAGAATATCTCAGGAAGAAGAAGTGGATGAGCGTATTACCTCTCCTACAGTTGAAAAAGTTTCTTCTGTAAAAGAGACGATAATTTGAGCTAAGTTAGTTTGTAACACTGGAATCTGTAAAATTTGACATCAATCACTGATAGTTGGAATATTATAGATTAGGAATTACTCAAGAAGATGCATAAGTACGACGTAGTGGTAGTAGGTGGCGGTCATGCCGGGTGTGAAGCAGCTACAGCTGCAGCACGTCTTGGTGCAAGCACGCTACTTATAACTCACAAAATTTCAACTATAGGAGAGATGTCTTGTAATCCAGCAATTGGAGGAGTTGCAAAGGGTGTTGTAGTTAGAGAAGTAGACGCCCTTGATGGAATAATGGGGAGAGCTATCGACCGAGCAAGCATACACTCGGTCGTTTTAAATGGCAGCAGAGGCGCAGCAGTATGGGGCCCACGTGCACAAGCAGACCGAAAATTATACAAAAAAGCAATACAGGAAATTATTCTAAATTATAACAACTTGACAGTAAAAGAAGAGTCAGTTGACGATTTTCTTATCGAAAGTGATAGCAATGGAGAATCTTATATAAAAGCTGTAATAACAGACTCAGGTGAACGTATACTGACAAGCAGAGTTGTTTTGACTACAGGGACTTTTTTACGTGGTGTGATTCATATAGGAGAGCAAACAACTCCTTCTGGAAGAATAGGAGATAAACCTGCAATAGAGCTTGCAAACACGCTAAAGAAGTATGATTTTAAACTGGGCAGGTTACGTACCGGAACTCCACCGAGGCTTGATCGTGGCACTATAAACTGGTCGGTATTACAAGAACAAGTGGGTGACAATCCACCTACACCATTTTCTTATCTTACAGAGAAAATTAACCAGCCTCAGGTTTCATGTTTTATTACTCATACTAATGAACATACACACAGAGTAATTCGAGAGAATCTTCACAGATCAGCTTCTTCATATTTAGATAACGTTATTGCACCAAGATACTGCCCATCAATTGAAACTAAAGTTAAAAAATTTGCAGAAAAAAATAATCACCAAATATTTCTAGAACCAGAAGGGATTGATGATAACACTATATATCCAAATGGAATTTCAAATTCATTGCCCATCGAAGTGCAGTATGAAATGATAAAGAGTATAAAAGGGCTTGAAAATGCAGAAATATTAAGACCTGGATATGCAGTTGAATACGATTATATCGATCCACGAGAGCTATTTCATACTCTCGAAACTAAGAAAGTTAAAGGACTATATTTTGCTGGTCAAATTAATGGTACCACTGGATATGAAGAAGCAGCTGGGCAGGGAATTATTGCCGGAATCAATGCAGCACTCTCTTTATCTCAAAAAAGTTTTGTTCTTCATCGTACAGACTCATATATCGGTGTAATGATAGACGACTTGGTCACTAAGGGAATTACCGAGCCTTACAGATTATTTACCTCGCGTGCAGAATATAGACTGTCAATCAGGTCAGATAATGCAGATAGAAGATTGACACAAAAAGGTTATGACATCTCTCTTGTGTCGCATGAGAGATACTCTGTTTTGCAGGGTAAACTTAAATCCATTAAGCAACTTGAGGAGAAATTAGAGAGCCTAACAATTACTCCTGAGCAGCTCAGGTCCTATGGCATTAAAATATCTTATGATGGAATAAGAAAAACAGCATTAGATTTGCTCGGTTATCCAAATATTGACTGGAATAAATTACGAGAAATATGGCCAGAGTTAAACATGGGTTCCAGTGTCAGCTACTTGCATAACGCCAAAGCACCTCTTCCTGTCATCCAAGTAGCTGACACTGGGATCCAGTACTTGAATGATGATGGAATGGATGCAGTTGACACTGAAAAAAATGTAGATTCCAGCGTCATGTGCTGGAATAACACTATAACTGATAGCATAGCCAAGAATGAAATATATGAAGCAGTTGCAATTGAAGCAAAATACAAGCCTTATTTAGTAAGACAAGAAGCAGATATGAAGTTTCTACAAGAGGAAGTTAATACTCAAATTCCAACTAATTTCAACTACTCACAGATTAAAGGCTTGTCAACTGAAGTGATAGAAAAGTTGCAGTCAATAAAGCCAGCAACAATTGGTATTGCGAAGCAAATACAAGGTATCACTCCAGCAGCGATAGTTAGCATATTAGTGTACCTTAGGAATAAGAAAACGAAAATAGCTGCTAATTCTGCGTAACATGTCAAAAATCGAAGAATTTCGCTCTTTTATGCACGAAATAAATGTTGATACATTTATGTTGAATACTAAAGACGAGTATTTAAATGAATATTCAAAAGAGTTAGCAGAGTTATGTGGCTTCACGGGAACAAATGGGCTACTTATCGTTACAAAGAGTAATAAGTGCCCATTTTTTACAGATGGACGCTATATCACACAAGCTCGCAGTCAGCTCGATCAGGGCAGTTTTCGAGTATATAATATACAAGAAGAGGATCCACACAAATGGGTAAAAGCAAACTTAACATTGACTACCTCACTGGGTTACTATCCGCAATATTTTACTATGAAGGACATAAGAAAATATGAAGGCATTTGTAAACTAGTACCATACTTAATTAAAAAAGATAGTAGTCATAAAGCACAAACAATAGTCTCACATGTATCTGGTGAGAGTGGTAAGGATAAATGTGAAAGAGTAGCTAAAAACATAGAGGCTGAAGCAGTGCTTCTGACTGATCCAAATTCAATTTCGTGGTTATTAAATTTAAGAAATGAAAGTGCTGAATATACTCCTTGTATATTGGGTCGTGCTATATTGTATAAAAATGCCAATGTTGATTTATTTATTCAAGATAAAGAACATTCAACTATAGAAGCAAATTTTGATAACCATATAAATGTTTTTGATATTAGTGAGCTAGAAAATTCACTACATAAGTTAAATTTGGTGGTGATAGATCCAAGCACGACTCCAATGAGCATTATGAATGCAATAGATCCCTTGTATAACCATTATTTAAATGAAAAATCAGCTTCGGTGTCATTCCAGTGCTTGACCAGAAATAAAAAAGCATGGATCCCAGTGTCAAGCACTGGGATGACGATAAGTAATGAAAGAGGTCTAATAGAAAATAAGCAGATAATTGAGAAGGAGGATCCTTGTTTGATTCACAAAGCAGTAAAAAATCAAACTGAAATAACTGGAGCTATAAGTGCGCACATCAAAGATGGAGTAGCAGTTATAAATTTTCTATATTGGCTTGAAAACAATATTGACAGTGAAATTACTGAGCTTGAAGCTGAAGAAAAAGTTTTAGAATACAGAAAAGAGCAGAATTTGTTTAAGCAACCGAGTTTTCCAACAATTTCAGCATTCAACGAGAATGGAGCAATCATTCATTACCGTGCAAGCAATAAGACAAATAAAGTCATTCAAGAAGATGGGCTGTATTTAATTGACTCTGGTGGTCAGTACCTTGATGGCACAACCGATGTTACAAGAACTATAGCAATTGGTAGTCCAACCAATGAGCAACGAGCTCACTACACAATAGTATTAAAAGCTCACATTGCGATAGCAAGTGCGGTCTTTCCTTCTGGCACTACTGGTGGAGAATTGGACATATTAGCGCGTATACATTTATGGAAATTTGGAATGGATTACATGCACGGTACAGGACATGGAGTAGGAAGTTACCTTTCGGTACACGAAGGACCGCAAGCAATATCAAGAGGAAATAAAGTGGAACTCATTCCAGGCATGATACTTTCTAACGAGCCTGGTTATTATATTCCAGGAAAGTATGGAATAAGAATTGAGAATCTGATGTATATTGAAAGGCGAGAAAACGTCTTTTTAAGCTTTAAACAATTGACCTCTGTTCCTTATGATAAAAAGCTAATAGATATACAAATGCTTACTGAAGATGAAGTTAAATGGATAAATAGCTATCACCAATTTGTTTATAAAAATATAGAAAATGGCATAAAAGATAAGGAATGGTTAAAGAGAGTATGTGAACCTTTAAAATAGTTAATTTGTCATTTAATCAAGTATTAATATAGTTGTTCTTGTATTGTTTTTAATTAAAAACAATATATAATATTAGTTTCAAATAGGTGTAATTATGACAGATAAAGTGCAAGATGATGAATTTATGAAGCAGTACATGGATACTTGCAAAGAGCAAATAGAAAAATTGGCAAGCGACCCTAATTTGCTTCAACAGACCTTAAAGCCATTCATGCAAATGTCTCAGCAACTTATGGCTGGTGGTATGCTAGAAGGAAATATGCCTAGCATGATACCTGATATGGGTGGTATGGATATCAACAAGATGATTGCTCAGATGAAGGAAATGTATGATTACATAAAGAGTAATCACAAAGAGCTCATGGGAAAAGATGCTTCACAAATTCAAGAGCTTGATGATTCCAGCAGAAGATTGAGAGGCTTGGTCAAGAAATTGATAGAGAAAATTGAAGCTAAGTAGTATTTATTCATATCAAAGAGCTATAGCAGTAGTGAGGTCTTGTTCCTCAAATTTAGTATTACCATAAAGTTAAATATAAACATAAAGGGATGAAGAGATGATTGAACTTAAAAGCCAAGAAATTTGTCCAAATGGAAATAAGAAAAATTTGATTATTTTTTTTCATGGTTGGGGCTCAAGTGGCGATAATTTCGTGCATCTTGCTAAAGTTATGAGCAAGTTTTTGCCTGATTCATGTTTTGTGGTACCGAATGCTCCGTTTGAGAGGGAAATAGGTGATGGTTATCAGTGGTTTAGTTTAGAGGATCGTAGTGAAGAAGCACTATATAATGGGGTGAAAAATGCTGCATCAATTGTAAATCATTTTATTGATACAAAATTAAAGGAGCTTAATTTAAAAGATACTCAGCTTTCTTTAGTTGGATTTTCTCAAGGGGCAATGCTTGCAATACATGTGGCTCTTACCCGGCTTCAGTCTTGTGCATCGGTTGTTGCATATTCTGGTAGATTTCTTTCGCCTTCAAAAACTGCACCGCAGATAAAATCAAAACCCAACATATGTATTATTCATGGTGACGCTGATGATGTGGTACCTTTTTCGTCCCTTGATTTAGCGGTTAAAGCTCTGAAAGAAAATGGAGTAAACGCTCAAGGATACCCAATTCATGGATTAGGCCATATTATTAATGAAGAAGGAATAAGGTTAGGGGTTGAGTTTATCAAGAAGAATTTTGGAAATTAATTTCCATGCACTTGTTTTGCTTTGGTTACGGATATGTAGCCAAATTTCTATCGAAAAAATTGCTAAATTTAGGCTGGAAAGTTAACGGTACATCAAGAAATAAAGATATACAACTTTTTGATTATGAAAAGGTTGATCAAGATCTGCTTAAAAGCGTAACGCATGTTTTAGTTTCTATTCCTCCAGACGGCGATGATGTTATGGAGAGATACGGTCATTGTCTGGAGAATATTAAATGGCTTGGTTATCTGTCTGCAACTAATGTTTATGGTGACCACTGTGGTAATTGGGTGAATGAGGAATCTGAAACAAAGCCTATAGAAATTAGAGGAGAAAAGCGCCTTGAGTCTGAAAAGAAGTGGCTAAGTAGCAAATTGCCTGTACATATTTTTCGTTTGGCTGGGATATATGGTCCTGGTAGAAATGCGCTAATTGACCTGCAGCTTGGCAAAGCAAGAAATGTGAAAAAAATTTTTTCTCGTGTTCATGTTGAAGATATATCGAATATTTTATTTTCTTCCATGCAAAATATAAAGCCTTATGAGATATACAATTGTGCAGATGATTTACCTGCTACGCAATCTGAAGTGGTCACGTATGCAGCCGAGCTTCTCAATATTAGCCCTCCAGAGCCAGTTGAGATTTCTTCCGTACCAAATTACGCACGGGGTTTTTATTTAGGGTCAAAAAAAGTAAGCAATACTAAAATTAAAAAAGATCTTGGTGTCTCTCTAGTTTATCCTGATTACAAGGTGGGTTTAAAGAGTTTGTATATATCAGAATAGAGAAAATAGATTGCCAGATGCAAAAATTTTTCTTGAATGTTCCTTGTTTTGATGTAATACCACTAGGCATACTATTATATAGAGGTAAATATGTTCAGCACTCAATCGCTCCCGGTTGAAAATATTCTATTACATCAAGCCGCTTATAATGGTAACATAAATGAAGTTAGGTTATTACTTAATGTAAAAACTGATATCAATATCAAGGATAAAAAAGGATTTACAGCCTTGCATTTTGCTGTTTATTCAGGACATTTAGACGTAGTAAAGTTACTAATCAGTAAAGAAGCTAATATTCATGCAAGAACTACTAAAGGCAGTACAGTTTTACACTTTGCTGTTGTAGCTAAAAGCAAAGCTATAGTAGAGGAGTTAATTAAAGCGGGAGCTGATCCCAATATAAAAGACTGTACTGATGGTAAGACACCTTTACATATTGCTGCTCAAAATGGACTTGTAGAAGTTGTAAAGGTGTTACTTAATACTCAAGAAATTGAGATTGATGCTAAAGACAATGAATTTGGTATAACAGCTCTGTACTTAGCCTCTCAGAACGGACATACTGAAATAGTTGAACTATTAATTAGCACAAAAAATGCTGATGTTAACATAGTAGATAAAAAAAATAATGTCACACCCTTGTATCTAGCTGCTCAGAATGGGCATGCAGCAGTAGTTAAGTTGCTTCTTGATAATGGTGCTAAAGTCAATGGCTGTGATACCAGTATGAATCCTTTGTGTGTAGCTATTGATAATGGCCATGACGAGGTAGCTCAATTATTACTTAGTGTAGAAGGGGTGGATGTCAATATTGGCAATCAGCTTGGCAATACACCTCTACATATAGCAGCTATGAAAGGTAATGAAAAAATGGCAAGATTACTGCTAGAAAAAGGTGCTGATCCTAATATTAAAAACCTTTCAGGAGATACTTCCTTACAAGCTGCTGAATACGTAAGAAAAATTAGCTGGCATGATAATCCTCCAAATGTACAAGGAGGATTCTTCGTGTTAGTTGGCTCGAATGGAATATATTCATTTCAGCAATTTTATGAGCAAAAAAAAATTATGGAGCTTTTGGTACAACATATAAAGGACAGCAGACCTAGCTCATCAGTAGATGAAATTGACGTATCTGTTCAGCAGAGTAGCAAAATAAGATAGATGAGAAAACTAGTTTGTGACATTGGTGTCCAGTTAAATTTACATGGATTCCAGTGTCAGCTACTCGAATGACATTATGGAAGCTGTGATGACAAGGAAGGAAGCACTAGAAAGAAATGGGTGTCACGCACTGGGATGACATTATGGGAACTGAGATACAAGAAAAGAAACACTGGTTTGACATGCATCTGTCTCAGTGATGTAAATTCGACTTTACCCCATTTGCAACCATCAGGGTTCTTTGACTATAGACCTAACAATTCTTTTCTAATTTCTTCTTTAATTGTATCAATAATCTTTTTATCAAGTTTATTTATTAAGGAATCATCAATACCTGTGATGTCATCTGGATTTTGTATCATTTTTTCAATAGCATCATCTATTTTTTTTACTCTTTTTTCATTAATTTCCTCAAATATAGGTTTAATTTTCACATAACCAGGAGCGCCCTTGCTATAACTTTTGCTGCTTTCGTTGATACAACCACCAGCACCATATGTTTTATTCACGTAGTTTTTACTACATTTTGTTACATCTTTATACCCAATCTCACCATTTTCTATATATGCTATTTTATTATCTTTACTAGAGTTTAGCTTGTCCCCTTTCTTAATTTCTTCTTTTAATTTTAAACTTTGTTCATGAATTATTGTATCTTTGTAATTCTTTCCCCCATAGGTTCTGTATGTACCTCCGCCTGCAACAGTAATTAAATCTTTACAAATTGTTTCTGAAGAGTCTCTGCACATTTTTATTAAAGTAGGTCCCCCATCCTTGTTAGATTTATCATTTTCTTGTCCACCACCTCCTTCTGTTACTTTTACTTTAATATATGGATAACTAGGGTTGACTCTCAGTTTAGCTTTAATGTAATCACCTGGCATTCCTAGTCTACTTACAGTAGACTGAGCTTTACCATCTATATGACCAGCTTCACCACCTCCCCATGCTTCTATTTCAACGTAATCATACATTGACAGATCATCTGTAGAGCCATCTCCAAGCTCATAAAGTTTTTGATCCCTGTTTTCAATAATCTGCTTCTTATGTTTCAATTGTGCTATTATTATTTCACGTAATCTCTTTTTTAAACCCTCTAAATCGAACCTACACAATTTATCAGCATAAAAAACTTCTGTTCTATTTGCTTTAATCGGTTGATTTTTTAATTGTGTGCACTTTTGTATTTCACCTTTCTCGTTTTTTACTGTTTTACCATCCTTATCCTTGCAATCCACTTCCTCATATCTTAAGTAAAATAGTTTATCATTCTTATCTACATACTGTGTTGAGCGACTACATACTCCATCAAAGCAGAGGCAACCATCATCACCGTGATTACAGTTTTTTTCTTCATACTTTCCATCTGTTAACTCATATACTATTTTGCATTTGTCACAATTTTGTTTTGTATCTACCTCTTTATCCTCTTTTGCCATGCAGTTATCTCTAGACTTATTTTCAGCAGGAATGGAAATATATCCTTTTTTATTAAATATTATTTCATTCAGTGCATCTTGTGGCTTTGCTAAAACCTCAATTGTTTCGTTACAGGGAAAATAATAAAGCTGATCAGACTCCTTTGAATAAACAGTATTGTATTTATTGTATCTTGCCCCCATTGATTTTAGCGATATTAGCTTACTTTCTTTTTTAAGAACAAACTCCTCTGGTTCTGGTTGCCACCCAGAAAGGCAGAGCATTTTACTTTTAGAATTTTCTTTATATTTTATTTCTACTTTTGGATATCCTGAGCCATCTAGTTTGCACTTACCATTCTGAAGCTCTTTACATTCTGCTTCGATATCGGGAACATACCCATATTTTTCTAGAACTTCAAATTGCGAATTATTTTTTAATATACCTTCTATTACGCTATCGATGTCGCTTTTACTGTTACTGCTATCAGTTGTTTTTGCCACTATTGCTGGCTTTACTACTTTTAAAGGTAGATGGCCAACATATGTAGGAGAATTTTTATTAACATAAAAAGTACAGATGCCATTACTGTGAGTTCCACGTGCGTCATAAGTACAAACGTTCTCACTCATCTTCATTTTTACTTTTAGCGTATTTTCGCCTTTACCCTCATTAGGCTTTGGTATGCTCACTTCTTCAATCTTTGGAGCAGGTGGCGCTGGGAAGCAGCGAGCAGGAAATTGTAATTTTCTTTTGGACTCTTCTCTCTCAGTACCATAATATTCAGTGCAGAGCTGACCTTTTTTTCTATAAGTTTTAAAGTGATGGTGGGTATCTTTATCTGGAATAGAGTATGTAGCACTTTGAATGTTTTTATTACTTGAAATAACGCGTGGAAAAGGTAGCTCTCTTCTTTCCTTCAGCTCACCAATAATGACTCCAACTCTTGGATGGAAATAATCATTTTCTTCATTTGTTATAGGGACAATTCTAACTTGTGGTGGTGACATCGCAAGTTGTTCACAAAATGCAGGTGGGCCAGGTGCAAGTTGCACAGGGGCACACTTTACTTTTGTTTGATAGCATGTATCACAAACTTTTTCCATCTCTCCAGGACGAAAAATATTTTCCCCAGAAAATACTCTAGAGCCCCATGAAGAAATTCCTGACATACAAGCCCCTTTTTGACTACAAGCACATATCTTAGGAGAATTAGCAAATTTTACTTTTTCTTCATCAGTAACACCATCTGCCCATTCCCATCCAAGACCTTGGGCAATTTCTCCTCCAGCTTTTGTTTTATCTCCTTCCCAATCTATAAAAGCTGCTGCAGAAACTCCAGCTCCTGTACTCTGCGTTCCATATATCTGGCGGCAGAATGTTCCACTGGATAATATATAACAGTTGTCGTTCCCTTCGTAATCGCAGACCTTAATCTTTGGATCGAAGTAACCTTCTGGTTCCTGATTATTTACTGCTGTAACTTTAATAAATTGCAATAATTTTTCGTCAAAATCTAAATCGCTCCACTTGCCTTTAAAAAAATTCGCAATACCTTTTCCTGCTTTACTTCCTGTAGCTTCAATTTCAGTATTACTTTTTACAAATGTTGGACAATCAGCATATCCTTGATAAGAAAGACAAAATATCAAGGAGAATATCAATAAAAAATTAAGCTTTACATTTTTCATAGAACGCCGGTAACCACTTACTCACTTTTTCGCCTTTTTCCTTTATTGCTTCATACATATACTTTATAGTCTCTTTATTAGCTGAAAGTACATGTATTTCTTTCATATTCTTCAAATCTAGATTTAAAGTTACTAAACCTTTGTATTGCTTTATCAAAAATAAACCTTCCTGTGTTGGTGTTTGCAAAATGACATTCAGTTCCTCTTTCGACAGAGAAAATGCCTTCATGTATAATCTGTTTGCATTGATGTTCGGCATCAGGATTCTCGTATCGACATGCTTATCTAAATATTGAGTAAACTTGCTAGCAAATGCTAGGTTTAAGTTTTCAGTACTTAGAATTACTACAACATTTAACTTTGTCATTCTTTGCATCCAGTCGTCAAACTCTCCCTCTGTAGGAAAAATATTACTTATCTCCCATGCTTCATCCAAAACAAGTATTGCAGGTGAGCCATCACATTTTGCTTCGAAAGAGTATAAGAAATAGTAAAGTATCACGGACATACATTCTTTTTGCTTAGTGAGATTTGCAGTATTGAGGGATATAGTTTTTGTTCCCCAGTCAATGTCTGACTCATCACCATCTTGGAATAAGTAAGCAAATTCACCTTCACCACACCATTTACTTATTTTGCCTCCAAGAAGTAAAAGCACTTCAGAAATTTGAGAAATAGATCGCGATTCTCTTGGTATAGCAAATATAGAATCTACAATTTTTTTTGTCTTTTCTTCTACGTCTACCAAACTTGCATCTGCAACCATCCTTTTGATCAATTCAACAAGCATATTGCGATTAGAAGCACTATCTTCAATGTTCAGTGGGTTAAATTTTAGACTTTTATCTTTATATTTTGGATCAATTATGTAATATTGGCCGCTTACTGCTTTAGTAAATATTATTGATTTTCCAGTATTATCCAATATAACAATCCTAGGGTTAAATTTTCTTGATTCCGAAAGTAAGAAATTGATCAGTGAGGTTCTACCTGAATTTGGAGCTCCAAGTATTGTGGTATGACCATTATTTTTCTTTCCATGAAAGTTAAAAAAGTAAGGACTGCCTTTTTTTGAAAAAAAAACTGTTACTGCTTCTTTCCATCTTCCTCCTTTTAACGTACCTGATGTAAAATCATGCAACATAGCAAAGCTGCAAGCATATTTTTCTAATATATTTTTTGGTTGTGTAACAAAAGCAAAGTTTCCAGGAAGCTGTGCCCAAAAATGATTTTCCATGTGCAGATCAGTCCTAAACATCATCAACCCGATTAACGACATTACAGAGGATAAATCACTGATATTTTTAGCTAACCTATTCTTATCATCTGCAAAGATTGTAACAATAATTTTCTGTTGACAAAAATCCATAGCAGAAATTTTTTCAAGCTCTATTATTTCATTTATTCCTGAGTTTTGAAGTAAGGTATTGTCCTCACTGATTTGCAGTATATTAATTTGTTTTTTGAATTCTTTTACTGCTTTATTATTACTAGTAAATATTATTATTTCTGTGATGATAAGCTCAGAGTCAAGTTGCAAACACCTATCTATATTTTCTAAGGGGATTTCTCGATATTCCTTTATGCAAAAAATAGAACCAAACTTCTGTTGACCTTCAAACGATGTTTGAAATTTATTGAAACCAAAAGCTACTTTTAAATTTTTAACATGCTGCGATAGATCCCTTTCACATATTGGATAATCTTTGTGCGTTAATGTAATAATGTAATGGAGAAATTCCATCATTTGAGAATATATTTTGCCTTCACTAGACCTAAGGCCCAGTTTTTTAGCTCCAAAAGGTTCTAAATCTTTTTGAATCAGGTCAGTTATTTTTTGTAATTCTTGATGATTTTTTTGTAAAAATAACTTGTGCCTATTCTTTATCCTGCCAAAAAAAAATGCATTATTAATATGTTTGCCAAAATCACTAAGTAACACCACAATGTATAACTCATTTATATACTGTAGTTTACTATCAACTAGTTTATTAAACCACGTTGAGTGTAGCTGATCGGAAAAGTCTGAAGTTTTATTCCACTGTAAGCTCAGTTTATTGCGCTTACGGACAGTGTGAATCCAAACGGTAAAATATAAACTCTTGATATTTTTTGATATACTTTTTCTAATTTCAGTTCTAAGATCACCATAGTTATCAACTGAAGAATAGTCTTCTAATTTGATTATTTTTAATAATTCCCCCTGTTTTGTTAGTATAGTTTCTTCATCGTAGTGGCAAGCATAAGGGATAAAATCTAAATTAATACTTTCTAGTAACGCTAAATTGTTCTTTTTTTCAGAATTAGATCTAGTGGCTGGTACTTTTGGTTGCATACAATATCATGCGTATTCAATAAAAAGATAATAAAGAATCATCTATCTTACTTAATCCTTATCTTCTTTTTTGTTATTGGATTGTAACTGTATGTCCTTTGCAAAGTTGAATTTTTCTTTCAGGTAATCTGTTGCCTTTTCTGTGCTTCCAAACATCATGATCAGTACGCCAAATATTATCATGAAAAAAATTAGGCCTCTGAACACTACTGCAAGTATCACTGTAGCTATACATAACCCTATAATTGTCGAAGGATTCATATTTTCTACAGTATCTTTAACTGAAAATGAAGAAATAAGTTCTTTCAACGTTCCTGGTATATTTTTCAATTCATCACTTGCTTTGCTAGAACATGACATGAAGATAAAACTTAACAGGGCTACAATAGCAAAAACTCTACCCAATTGAATACGCATCAGCTAAATACCTTTAAGATACTCCTCAAATGTAACAATTTTTACATCAATAGGCAAGAACCGAATTCACTTGCTCACCATAAGTAACTCATATTTAACTTTTATCACCGTGTTAGCTCTTTATTATCAACAAGAGGACTCACACTAATGGATGTCAATTTACTTGACAGAAAGTTTGAACACAATTCAGCAGCAGCTGCTGTAGCAAACACCGCAGCCACCACAAACAGTCCTGCTCCTACTAATCCTGATGTCATTGCTCCTGCAACAATGCACCCTATTGCTAAGAGAGCAGAACTTGTTACAAGTGCGACGTGAAGATTTTTGTTTTTACTATTATTTTCATAATTATTGGATTGCATTGTATCTTTTACCTTACTGCCTGTCACTGAGATCACACAATGAGGCCCTTCTTCAGTCTTCTTATAATGTTTAGAAGGGGATATTCTTCCGCTTGGGCCTTTGGGCCTTGTTTTGTTCGGATGTGCTAATTTTGTTTTTCCTTCATCTTCTAGTTGCAAACTATTATCTTTCTCAGCAGGGTTTAATTTTAAGTGTACACTTTCCTCAGATGAAATGCTTGTTACTGAAGTTAAGCTGTTCCTTCTGCTACTTGATGCCAAGCTAGATGAATTTATTCCACTATCTAAGTCACTGCTACTACTGAGTTTAGAAGTATTTGCACCGCTTGGCACTTCTACAGCATTCACAGTTATATTAGGCTTTTCATTTTTTAAATCTTTACTATCAATCGAAAGATCAGATTGACTATTCAATTGTGATTGTGCGATCTCCTTTCTTGCTTGCGATTGTTTTGATGTAGGATGTGCTGAAGCACCATAATAACCTGAATTTCTCAAGGTATTGTATTTTCCAGGGGTTCCTTTTCCACTTACACCCTTAGCTAAAGAATCCTTTTCCAGAGGATTAATACCTGAATTTTTGGGAATTTCAACTTCACCAGAAAGACTTTTTTTGTTAAATAGTTCCATAGTATTATTTTGTCTATTTGCTTGATTACTTCTAAGACTTTTCTGATTTTGAATAGTGCTACTAGAATGATCTTTGTCACTACTTTTATTAGTAATCCCTGTAATCTCTAAAATTATTTCTAATATTTTTCCTCTTCTTGTTGGTGATCTTTGTGATGATTTTTCTTCATTGTTAAGTACTGAAGATTTCATTAATTCCTCTGACTCTATCACTTTTGTTTTCAATGCTGGAAGGAAGTTGTCAATATAATATTTATAATATTCTTCTTGTTTTCTCAATGACTTTTCTAATTCAATTAATACGTTGGGATCAGCTCCTTTGTTAAACAACTCTATGCATTTTGCGATAGTTCCATCTCCCTTTTTTAGATTTCCATGATTATGTGTTTTTTTTGTGACCTTTTTGTATATAGCATTGTACAATTGTTGATTAATATCTTCACTCTTCTGATGTTTTGCAAAACGACTTAGCATAACATTTCTCCATACATAACAAAATGTATGAATACCTCTTTAGCGTTAATTTTACATTAAAACTGGGCAGTTATGCCTTATTGCGGATAATTATAGCAATTTGCTAACTATTTTCTTTGCTGATTACTGATTTTACATTTCAACATAATTGCTTGCCTGTTGAACTAACATATCTATCACTTCTTTTACAGGCTTTTCTCTATCAACCATGCCAACACTTTGACCGGCCATTAAAGATCCTGTTTCAACATCTCCATCAATTACTGCCCTTCTTAAAGCTCCAGCCCAGAACTTTTCTATTTCAAGCTGCCCATCTTCTTTTGAGATTTCTCCATTTTGATATTTATCAATAATGTCTCTTTGATGCTCCATAAAATCGTCACTTGCTTTGTTAACTATAGCCCTTACTGGAATTACAGGGAAATCAGCACTAATCTGCACAGAAGATACAGCATTACGCGCAGCTGATTTGATGAATACTTCTTTAAAATTTTTGTGAGCGATTGACTCATTCGTGCAGACAAATAATGTACCTATTTGACAGCCACTTGCTCCCATTTCTAGGTAGTTCACTATCATTTCGCCTCTTCCTATTCCACCTGCAACAAACACCGGTGTTTTCTCATTTTTAAAATGAGGTAATATCTCTTGTGCGAGAACAGAAGTGCTAACAGGACCGATATGTCCTCCTGCTTCCATACCTTCTATTATTAACGCATCTACTCCCATTTTTACTAACCTTTTCGCGAGGCTTAATGCTGGTGCAAAACACATAACTTCAATGCCCGCACTCTTGATTTTTTCTATATTAGGCTTCGTTGGTAGTCCACCGGCAAGCACTATATGGCTTACTTTCGTTTCAATGCACACATCTATCAACTCACTCAACTTTGGGTGCATAGTAATTAGATTTACACCAAATGGTTTGTTAGTTAATTTCTGTGTCTCTATGATTTCTTTTTTCAGTAAGTCTGGAAACATTGCACCGCAAGCAATCACGCCAAATCCACCAGCATTTGAGATTGCTGAAACCAAATTTCTCTCTGAAACCCAGCTCATAGCACCACCCATTATGGCAAACTCACTACCGAGAAAATTTGTTCCTTTTTTCCAGAGGCTACTTAACATATAACCTATATCATACGTTTAAAAATGTTTTGTTTATCTATAAATGTGTGTTTTAAAGCACCAATTATATGCAAGGCTATAAAGAGTATCATAAAATATGCAAGTATCGAGTGTAACTGATTAGCTGCACTAGCTAGATCTTCATTATGGTTAATTAATAAAGGGATATGGAAAAAATATTTGATCTCTTTGCTAGAAGCAGAAGACATGACATAACCAGATAGTGGCATTAGCACCATCAAAGCATATAAACCAAAGTGTATCGTTTTGCTCGCATTGATTACAAATCGAGAAAAATTGGCTGGTAATGGAGGAACATAAGTAAAGACGCGAAAAAATATACGTACTATAATTAATCCAAGAACGGTGATACCACAAGCCTTATGAACAGCGTATATGCTGAATTTAATTTCACTGCTAATCGGCAAACTTTTCATGTACAGCCCAGAACAAAGCATGCCAATAATAAAAGCAGACATTAACCAATGAATGATCCTTAAACCTAAACTATATTTATTGTCTTTCATTAATTTTGATTACTCTAAAGTAGAATTTATATAGTAGAAAAACTATTTCTCAATCAAAATTATCTATACATAATTTCGCTGCCTTGATCAACATAAGTGCAATAATTGTATGTGACACATAAACATTGTCTATCAGATTATGAAGAAGTGGTGAAGTTTTTGAGAGTTTTTCTATTGTAACGATGAGTTATAGCTTGTACAAGAAGCCTATTGACTTTAAGCACATTTTACCCTATACAATTCCAATACCTTAAGCTACCAAAGCATGCCTGATCTAAAGACAATGATGCTAAATTTTGGCCCTCAGCACCCAGCTGCACACGGGGTGTTACGTCTTGTTTTAGAGATGGATGGTGAAGTGATCGAGAGGGCAGATCCCCATATTGGGCTTTTGCACCGTGGCACTGAAAAATTGATAGAACATAAAACATATCTTCAAGCTCTGCCTTATTTTGACCGCCTTGATTATGTGTCGCCAATGTCACAAGAGCATGCATATTCGTTGTGTGTAGAGAAATTGTTGCAATGTGAAATTCCAATTAGAGCAAAATATTTGCGTGTTTTGTTTTGTGAGCTGACAAGAATACTAAATCATTTACTAAATATCTCTTCTCAAGCACTTGATGTTGGGGCGATGACTCCTCTTTTATGGCTCTTTGAAGAGAGAGAAAAAATACTCGAGTTCTATGAAAGGGCCTCAGGTGCAAGATTTCATGCAGCTTATATAAGGCCAGGTGGACTTGCAGCAGATATCCCAGAAGGTTTGATTGAAGATATTGCAAAATTTATAGAGCAATTTCCAAAGTATATAGATGATGTTGATGAACTTTTAACGGAAAATAGGATATGGAAGCAACGCACTGTAGGAATTAGTGAAATATCAATAAAACAGGCGCTTGATTGGGGCTTTAGTGGACCAATGCTCCGTGCTGCTGGGCTTGCTTGGGATCTGCGAAAAAGCCAGCCATATGAGATATATGATCAGTTAGATTTTGATATACCTATCGGCCAAAATGGTGACTGTTATGACCGTTATTTAGTAAGAATGGCGGAGATTAGGCAATCTATTAGCTTGGTGAAGCAATGCATAGAGAAAATTCCTAAAGGGCCAATAAAAACTGAAGATAGAAAAATTTCTCCACCGCCAAGAGCAGAAATGAAAGAATCCATGGAAGCTATGATTCATCATTTCAAGCTTTATTCAGAAGGATATAGTGTACCAGAAGGTGAAGCTTATGTGGCTGTTGAAGCGCCAAAAGGCGAGTTTGGAGTATATATAGTTTCAGATGGTACCAATAGACCTTATAGATGTCGAATAAGAGCACCTGGCTTTGCGCATTTACAGGCCTTAGATTTCATGGCAAAAGGACACATGCTTGCTGACATTGCAGCAATTATCGGTTCACTCGATATAGTCTTTGGTGAGATTGATAGGTAATTATTGTAAAATAGTAACTCAACTAATGGTCAATACATCCTCTATTAAAAACTGCACAAATTCATTGCCATTCCAGTAATTCATAGAGATTTTACCCAAAATGGCTTTAACATTACCCTGCATAATAGCAGAGCCAAGCTCAGTATTTGCACAGCGAAACGCAATAGCTTTGACCATAACATTATCGTCAGCAATAAAACATTTTATATGGTCAACTCCTATAACTTCCGGCTTTCTTATCTTTGCCCCTTGAATGATGAATCTTGGTTCAGGATTGCCAGCTCCAAATGGCTCTAAGCGCTGCAGTTGATTCCAAAGGGATAAGTTTATTGCTTTAGCTGTTACTATACCATCAGCTTTTATAGTTTTATCGTTTGTGGAGTTTGCAAATCTTTCAGTAAAAAAATCATGTAGATCACTTATTTTATCTTCTTCAATCGAAAATCCTGCTGCCATACTGTGACCACCACCTTCAATGATTAGGTTGGTAAATTTTGCAGAAAGAACCGCAGCACCAATATCTACTCCAGAAATTGACCTACAGCTTGCTTTTCCTATTCCATTGTTTAAAGATATCACTATCGTTGGTAAGTGAAACTGCTCTTTTAGTCTTGATGCAATGATACCAATTATTCCCTGGTGCCAATTACCACTTACCATTATAAAATTTACACCTAAGTGGGCAAAATTTTCCGCTTGTGTTGTGGCTTCCAAAATAGCCTCATTTTCTAGCATTTTTCTTGCATTATTCAAATCTATTAGTTTTAGCGCGATTGAATGTGCATCATCATCATCATCGGTGGAAAGCAACCTTGCACCGAGCGATGCTTCTCCAATTCTTCCTCCGGCATTTATACATGGCCCAATACTAAACCCTAATCGCGAAACACTTGGTTTTTCAAGGATTCCCAAAGCGTCAAACAAAACACGTAAGCCAACATTTTTTCTTGCTGACATAACTTTTAATCCTTGTAAAACAAAAGCCCTATTTAGGCCTGTAATCTGCATAACATCACAGACAGTTCCAAGAGCAACCAAATCCAGTAGATCAAATAAATCTGGTTCTTTTTTGTTGGTAAAAAATCCTTGCTCACGTAGGATTCTGTTAAGAGCAACAATTAGCAGAAATGACACTCCAACTGCTGCTAAGTTATTATAAGGAGAGCTCTCATCAAGGCGGTTGGGATTAACAACTGCTACAGCACTTGGTAATTTTTCTGTTCCAAGGTGATGGTCGACAACTATAATATCAAGTCCAAAGACTTTTGCATCTTCTATTGGTTGATATGCAAGCGTACCGCAATCAACAGAAATACATAAATCAATACCATTCTTTTTAAGTTGTAATAAAGCATCTGTGTTCAATCCATAGCCCTCATCAACACGATCTGGAATATAGATTATAGAGCGTGTTCCAATCGCTCTTAGGTACCTATTAATCAATGCTGATGACGTTGCACCATCAACATCGTAATCACCAAATATTGCAATATTCTCATTATTGTTTATTGCTTTTATTATGTGAGAAACAGCTTTATCCATATCAAGGAGGTGAAAGGGATCTGGTAATAGCGATCTGATTAGTGGGTGTAAGAAGTCATGTGCATTTTCTATGTTAACACCACGAGCAACTAATATTCTTGCTAATATTTCTGGCAACTCAAATCTCTGTATAAGAGTAAAAATCTCCCTTTGATCTGCTTCTTGTAACTTCCACAGTGCATTTGTTATGCTGCGTTTTTCAATATCAAGTAGCATATTTATTGTAAATAAAACTACTTTACCAGAACTTTTACGCTTGTTCTATAATTGTGTTAGACTTCTGTATAACCTAAAGAAAGATATAGGAGAGTGTCACTCGAAAGGAATCACATTTATTTTGACAAAGAGCATCTGTAAAATCTGATACTTCTTCTTGCATAACATGCTCTTTAATTAGTATTATATCTATATTAGAATATGAGTGTGAATATTATATTAGTGTAATTACTTTTTGGTATACATAACAAATTTATGCCTGGAAACAGTTTTTGGTTACTCAAACCTTTTCTACCTTTATTTCATATTCTTTAAAGTATTTTTTGCACTTTCTTTATAAAAACCATAGGTACCAATCGGTTTTTAGCTTAAGAATAAAGGTTAAGTATCTGGAATTCTGGACATAAAATCCTCCTGAAAAATTAGAAAGAAAATGCAGCGCATATACAACAGAATTTGAACACGTGCTGAAGAAGATACACTACGTTTTTTTTTGAAAAATTGACTGAAAAGTCTGCAGACTGAGATAGATTTTTGAGCTCTTAAAATACCCCTACTGTCAGAGTAAGGAAAGCGAGAAGGTTTGTCAAGCAATCTTTATTGGCTGTTGTACTAGAATTCAGTTTTTCGTATAATTTGCTAGAATTTGTGTGAAGAATTTTAAATATGAAAGGCCTATATATTAAAACTTACGGCTGTCAGATGAACGTTTATGACTCCATTTTAATGGAGAATATAGTTAAGCCTTTAGGGTTCAACGTTGTTAGTGATGCAGAACAAGCTGATTTGGTGATATTAAATACTTGTCATATTAGAGAAAAGGCAGCAGAAAAGCTTTACTCAGAGCTTGGAAGAATCCATTCATCACAAAAAAATAAGGAAATGACCATAGTGGTGGCTGGATGTGTAGCGCAAGCAGAGGGAGAAGAAGTGTTCAGAAGGGCTCCTTTTGTTGATATTGTTGTTGGTCCGCAGAGTATCGCTGTTTTACCGGAGCTGATAGTCAAAGCAAGCAGAAGTAAAGGTCATGTAATAAATACTGATTTTCCAGAAGTTGCGAAGTTTGATAAATTGCCAGATGAATGCTATGGCAATAGCCAGGGGTCTTCTGCGTTTCTTGCCATACAAGAAGGTTGTGATAAATTTTGTACGTTTTGTGTGGTACCATATACACGCGGGGCTGAGTATTCACGACCAGTAAATGAAATATTCCGTGAAACATTGAAGTTAGTTGCAAATGGGGCAAGGGAAATCAATTTGCTCGGTCAAAATGTTAATGCTTATCATGGAGAGTGCGAAGGAGAGGTGTGGGATTTAGGAAAATTAATTAGTCACATTGCTAAAATTGAAAAGCTAGAAAGAATCCGCTACACAACTTCTCATCCAAGAGATATGCACGAATCTCTCTACTTGGTACATGCGGAGGAATCAAAACTCATGCCGTTTGTTCACCTACCTGTGCAGTCAGGTTCGAATAAAATATTGCATGCAATGAATAGAAAACACACGGCAGAGGAATATTTGGGAATAATAGACAGATTGCGCAAATTGAAACCTGAAATCGAATTTTCTTCTGATTTTATTGTTGGGTTTCCTGGAGAAACTGAAAAAGATTTTGAGGAAACTATGAAGTTAGTAGAAAAAGTAAAGTACGCTCAGGCTTATAGTTTTAAATATAGCCCAAGGCCAGGAACGCCAGGGGCGGAAAGAAAAGATCAAGTACCAGAAGAGGTTAAAACAGAGCGTCTTCTTCGTTTACAGGAATTAATTAGCAAGCAACAACTTGAATTTAATCAGAGTATGATAGGAAAAACTATTCCTGTTCTATTCAGTGATAAAAAAGGTAAACACCAAAATCAAATTATTGGTAAAAGCCCATACATGCAATCAGTATGCGTTGATGATCCTGACGATAAATACAAAGATAAAATAGTAAATGTAAGGATATTGGAAGCTCGGCAAAATAGTTTGTTGGGATGCGCTGCCTAATTAGAGAAAAGTGCTCCCATGGTCTCATGTAGAAGCACTTTGTGTGTTTTTATAAGTTTATAAGCTATCTAGATTTAATCCTTAAGGGACTACAACTCTCTGTTACGCAATCATATGAGACTTGATATAATAGATTTGCGGGATTTTTTTCTTTTCCCACTGATAGTGTACTTTTTCAACCTTTCCAGAATTATTATATTCATAAGAAAGCGATCTCCAAATAACGCTGCTTTTACTATTATTTTTGTTAGCATCGTGAAATTTCTGATAAGGCCAACTGTTATTGTCTTTATTCATCTTTAACTTAAGTAAATAAGTCTGATTTATTAATATGCTGTATAATAATGTCAATACCTATCAATGTTTATAGAAACAGAGTTTTTGAATTTGTAATTTTCCAGAAAGCTCTATATTCTTTGATTTTATCCAGTTAAAATGAATATGAAGTATTATCCTGATACAAGCAGCAGTCCTGATTTTTCATTGCTAGAAAAGGAAATCATAAAATTTTGGCAGGAAAATAAAATTTTTGAGCAGTCAGTCGAGAAACGTTCCAAGGATCATTGTTTTGTATTTTATGATGGGCCTCCGTTTGCAAATGGACTTCCGCATTACGGACACTTGCTTACTGGTTTTATAAAAGATGCATTTGCAAGATATCAAACTATGCTGCAAAAAAGGGTTGAACGCAGATTTGGTTGGGATTGCCATGGGCTACCGGCTGAGATGGGCGCGGAAAAGGAACTTAGAATATCTGGTAGAACTGAGATAGAGAAATTTGGCATTGAAAAATTCAATAATCATTGCCGTACTTCTGTGATGAAATTTTCATCAGAATGGGAGAAGTATGTAAATAGACAAGCAAGATGGGTAGATTTTCACAATGACTATAAGACTATGGATAAGTCATTCATGGAGTCGGTCATGTGGGCATTTAAGCAGCTTTATGATAAAGGTCTGGTGTATGAATCAATACGCGTTGTTCCCTATAGCTGGGCGTGCGAAACTCCACTCTCTAATTTTGAAACAAGGCTTGATAATGCATATAGAGAAAAAATTAGCAAAGCTGTAACTGTTGCTTTTGAACTTTTAGAAAATCCAAAGCAATTTAAACAAAAATGTAGATTACTTGCTTGGACTACAACGCCTTGGACGTTGCCGAGCAATCTTGCACTGGCAGTAGGGGAGGATATTGAGTATTGTATGGTGTTAGTAAATGGTGAAGTCTGCATCTTTGCTGAAAGTTATTTAGAGAAATTTGTCAGCCACTGTGAACAAAGCAATATTCAATATGAAAACTGTAATACAAAACTTAAAGCGAGTGATCTTGCAGGTCTTTCCTATAAACCACTGTTTGATTACTTTAAAGATACAAAGAATGCGTTCCGTGTTTTCATTGCTGATTATGTTACAGGAGAAGATGGTACTGGTGTTGTGCACACTGCTCCTGGATTTGGTGAAGAAGATTTTTACCTTTGCCAAAGCCATGATATTCGAGCTGTTTGTCCAGTTGATAACGCTGGAAAATTTACTACTGAAGTTTCAGATTTGGCAGGAGTTCATGTTTTTGATGCCAATGATACAGTAATCAAGAAATTAAAAAGGCAGGGGAGCTGGTTTAAAACTGAGCAATATATTCACAATTATCCACACTGCTGGAGAACTGACACTCCTTTAATCTACCGCACTATGCCTTCTTGGTATGTTGCTGTGACAAAGTTTAAGGGAAGAATGACAGAGCTAAATAAGAGAGTTAATTGGATGCCGAATCATATTAGAGATGGTCAATTTGGAAAATGGCTTGAAGGAGCGCACGACTGGTCTATTTCACGCAATCGATTTTGGGGTACGCCAATTCCTGTGTGGAAATCAGATGATGCAAAATATCCAAGAGTGGATGTGTATGGCTCAATAGCAGAACTAGAGCGAGATTTTAATGTTAAAATAGATGACTTGCACAGACCATTTATCGATACTTTGATAAGACCAAATCCTGATGATCCAACAGGAAAATCAGTTATGCGTCGTGTGCCTGATGTGTTTGATTGTTGGTTTGAGTCTGGCTCGATGCCGTTCGCGCAAGTTCACTATCCGTTTGAAAATAAAGAATGGTTCGAGAAAAATTTCCCTGCGGATTTTATCACTGAATATATAGCACAAACAAGAGGATGGTTCTATACGCTTTTTGTGCTTTCCACTGCTTTATTTGATAGTGAGCCATTTAAGAATTGCATATGCCACGGTGTGGTTCTTGATGTGAAAGGTCAGAAATTATCCAAGCGTTTAAATAATTATGCAGATCCAATGGAGGTTTTTGACAAATGTGGTTCTGATGCGCTGCGTTTTCTTATGCTATCTGGTTCCATTGTTTGCGGTGGTAATTTACTACTCGACAAAGAAGGAAAATCGATACGAGATATTCTGAAGGACGTAATAAAACCTATTTGGAATAGTTATCACTTTTTTACCATGTATGCAAATGCAGATGGAATTAGAGCTGAGGTTTGTAAAGATTATCAGAGTACCATTGATCGCTACATGATTTCCAAATGTTTTGAAGCTGTGGAAAGTATACAAGCTTCTATGAACAACTATAATTCCCAAGAGGCTTGTAAAACCCTGATGAATTTCTTTGAAGTGTTAAATAATTGGTATATTCGTCGTAGTCGTGAGCGTTTTTGGAAAAATGATTTAGATCAAGACAAAACTGATGCTTATAATGTTCTATACACAGTTTTTTATTACATACTACGGGCTGCAGCTCCTTTGTTGCCACTCATAACAGAGACTATATGGCAAGGGCTTGAGTACAAAGAAACATCTGTTCATTTGGCTGATTTTCCACAATCAGATAGATATGACAGTGAACTCATTGCCAAGATGGATTTGGTAAGAGAGATATGTAACTCTGCATTATCCATCAGAAATACGTTTAACATGCGCATCAGGCAGCCACTTGGCAGTATGACCATTTATCATAGGTCTTCCTGCGATTTCCTTGAAAATGAATATCAAGAGATAATAAGAGATGAGGTGAATGTAAAAGAACTAGAAATAGTAAGTGAGTTGAAAGAAGTTGCGTCACTAGAGCTAAAACTAAATTTTCCGCTACTTGGTAAGAAGATTCCAGATAAAATCAAGAAACTAGTTCAATATGTCAAAGAAGAAAAGTGGAAGCAAATTGAGAATGAGCAAATATTTCTGGGGGATGAAACAGAGAACTATACTATAGAAAAAGGTGAATATGAACTATTGTTAAAAGCAAACAGTGAATATTCTTCTGTATTTGATGACAATAAAGGGGTTGTTATTCTGAGCACTGAGCTCAATGACGAACTAATTCTAGAAGGACTCGCAAGAGATGTTGTGAGGCTTATTCAAGAAACTAGAAAGCAGGCTGATTTCCATATATCAGATAGAATCAGAGTAATAATCAAAGCAGAAGATGAGAAAGTTAAAGAGGCAATAAACAGGTGGGATGAGTATATAAAAGAGCAGACCCTTGCCTTATCTTTGGACACTAATAAAGAGATCGAGGCCGATTTCTATTCTAAGGAATACCAAGGTTTGACAGTTGGTATTAAGTTAATAAAGTTGCAAAGTTAGTAATGTTTATGCTATACTTAAATTACCTTAAGTAGGGTGGTGATATGAATCAAGTTGTTGCAGATGGTCATAGAGAAGTTATTGATTTAAATAACAACAGTGATGGTTCAGGTAAAGTAGAATCTATTTCCAATGTTGCTTTGGAAGAGGAAGAAGAGTTTTTTGATGCTATGGAAGATGTTTCTAATGTAGAAGAAGGGAATGATTTAGGTCTTGCTAATTCAGAAGAGGAAGAAGAGTTTTTTGATGCTGTAAGTAAGCAGGATTGGTTAATTAAACAAATAGCTGCTTTTAATGTTCCGCTCAGTATATTCCATTATAAGGATTATGACTCTGACTTTTTTACCTCTTGGTATAATATGTCAAGCGAAATATTGAAAGAGATAAACAGAGCTTGCCCAGAGAAGAAAGTATTAAATTTAGCTCTGTCAGTTTTAATGCTCCCTTATATTGCTTTTACTGCACTGGGGTTAGTCATATACAGTAGATTTAAAGCAAATAGCAAGACACAAGAAGGTGTAGTGGAAGATAAGATAAAAAAGAGTGAAACAGGTGTGCCAAAAAGATTGGCATATGGCGCTCTTGCTGCAATGGCAATTTTTGTTAATGTGACTGTGCTTGTAGCCTTAATCGTTCCTGCAACAGTTGCTTTGGCTACTTTTTATCTTTTAAATAGAGAGTTATCTCACTCTTTAGTTACTGCTCTTAAAATAAGTATGGGGCAGTATTCTAATAAGCACCAAAATATAGAGGTATCTTTTCATGAAATGGAGGTTTCTGAGTCAAGCATTGCATATGATATGGAAATAAAGTTTCCACCGCAATTTAAACAATTACTTAAAGATTTATGCGAGAATGAAGATAATAAGTGGTTTAATGTGACACGAGATTCAGAGCATAATACCATACTGAAATTATCAGCTAATATCAATTTAAAAAATGGTCTTCAGCCCTTGCGTAATGAGATCGGAAGTGTAATTGCAACTTCGATTCAAGAATGCGCAAGAACTATGGAAGAGCTGGTGAATCTAGAAAAGAAAGATATTACACATGATAAACTGAAGGAATTATTGAGTAAATTCAGGCTGAAAGTGGTGAGTAGCATAGATTCTAAGTTGACAACTCACTTAATAGAAAATGCTTATCAAGTTGCTTTTATACAAGCAATTAAGTTTCAGCAAAATAGACGGGGAAAAGATTTTTCACTGGAGGATGAGCTAAAAAATACTTTAGTGAAACAGAAATTAGAAAGTCAAGGTAAGGAATTACCAAATGAGAAAGAAGTGATAATCAAAGATTTGAAAGAACTAAAAATAAAGGAGTTACTTAATTTGACTGATGAAGATGATCGGCTAGAGTCCCTTATGAAAGTAGATGATATAAGTGATGATGCACTTCCTGTATTTAAAGCAAAATGGAAACAGCTTATAAAAGAAGGGAAAATAGCTGAAAGGACAATAATTAATACTTATGAAGATATGTACCCTCAAGAAACAAAGAAAGCTCTAGATAATGCTGAAAGAGAGATTGAGGATTTAAGAGAAATAGTACAGATAAGATATAATGGTGAAAAATTAAAAGAGATGCATAAAAATAGGAAAAACGGTAACTTAAAAGATGGTGCTTTAAAAAGGAAATTAGAAGATTTTTTTAAATTTGAATATGATGGTCAAAAAGTTGAGGAAATGCTAATAGAATCGAGAATAAGGACTATTCAAACTCTACCGAATAAGTCAGATAAAAAAATAAAGCAATGTGAATTAAATGAAATAAGGATTTCGGGTAAAGTGAATGATTTTGTAGAAAAGGTGTATTTAGAAATAACGAAATGTAAAATGCTAAATTTATTTAGAGGTCAAGCAAAGGGTATAGAGAATTCATGTAAGTTATTAGAAAGGGAGGCACCAGATCTAGTAGAAAAGATTAATTCACATCGAGTGAGAATTGAAAAATACTTAAAAAGACCTGAAAAACCTATGCTATTGAGAAAAATAATAGAAGGGAGTAAGGATTTAAATAAGTACTTAAAAGATGAGCAAGAGAGAAGAGGAGAAAAGCATCCAAATACAAAGCTAGTACAGAAGCACTTAGAAAATAACAAAGAAATTCTAAAAACATTAGAACAGTTGAAATTGGAAGAAAAAGGATTGTTGATAAATAAAAAAACAAAAAATGATTATAGAGAAGAACTAGAATCTCGTGAAAAAATAAAATTTGCAATAATAGAAGATGATTTACTGAAGGCGTTCGAGCATGAAACTTTTAACGAAGAAGCAATTAAGAAGTTACTAGAGAGAGCAGAACTTGAGTACTATTTGGCAAAAAAGTGCATAAAAAGTCCTGTGATTAAGACAAAAGACAATATCAAACATTTTTGTCAAGATTTATTGTCTCCTTTAATAAATAGGTTGGTGGAAAATATAGTAAATAATGTACCAAAAAGTGATAAGAGTTCATGGCTGCAGCCTATAAAAGCTATTAGGACAGGCTTGGGATATATTCAAACAGGTCTTGCCGTTGCAATGCGTGGGGATAAGAGCACAGAAGGAAAAGCGTTGAGTGTGGCACATGATACTCATAAGGAAGTAGAAACATTTCTTCAACATTTTCAATCAAGTTATGAGGAAGTAGGAGTTTTTTTGGGTAATTTATTTTCTGATGATGGAACGACATTTAAAAATGATGTATGGCCTAAAGTAGAAGAGCATTTGCATGGAATGTGGGATAGGTTTTTCAAGGATATTGAATTCAAGATAGGAAATAAATTGGATGAAGTAAACGTGACACAGCAAAATCAGGAAACGGCGATTACGGCTTAATGATGAGCTCTCAAAGTTCCTTCAGTATTTTCACACACTAAGTTGACTATCATATTTGATTCTTTTTGGATTTCCTCTTCAGTTAAAGTGTGAGTTGGAGAGCAGAAAGTAACTGAAAATGCTATAGACATCTTATTCGATTCTATATTGTTTCCATGATATACATCAAATATCAAAACTTCTGTGATGAGCTCTGAGCTTTTTTTCACCATATTGATTATACTGCCTGCTGCTACATCTTTATTTACAATAAATGCAAAGTCGCGTTTTACACTTTGATATTTATAATCGATAAATTTTTTTCTACTTATAGGTAAATTTTCGATATTTTCTAATATCAACTCAAAGCCTACAATTTTTTGTTTGATGTTAAAAAAATCCAATATACTCGGATGCAATTCTCCAAAATAACCAACTATTTTACTTCTAAAAGATAAGGAGCCTGATTTTCCTGGGTGATAATATTCTTTTTCTGCTCTCTCTATTGCTAAATTATCACAATTGACATTAAAAAGTTCCAAAGCTGTTATGAGGTCAGCCTTTGCGTCAAAAATATCTATTTTTCTATCAGTGTTATAGTGGTTTTTCGGCGAATTATTTCCTGATCTAATTCCACTTAAAACGTACTTAGACTGAGCCTCACCATTATAAATTGGTCCAATTTCAAAAATTGCGAGATCAGATATCCCGTGAGCAATATTATCTGCAGTGACTTGCAACAAATTTGGTATGACACTTGGCCTCATTATATTGAAGTTATTATTAAATGGATTATCGATAATGAATAACTTATTCAAGTAACCAAACTTTTCAGCTGTTGATTCACTCATAAAAGACCAAGTTATCACTTCATGAAACCCTCTGCTTGTCATTAAAATGCGCAAATCATCTTGTGTCTCTTCTTCTACTGTAACGTCTTCTGCTAGTTGCTCTTCCTTTATTTTATCATAGCCGTATATTCTTACTACCTCTTCAACTAAGTCAGCAGGTATGGTTACGTCCGGTCTCCAGCTTGGTACTTGTATATTCCAATTACCTTCGGTTTTTTTATCGATACTAAACCCTAGCTTTGTTAAAATATCGAATACCTCATTAGGTGATGCAGATACACTTCCAAGTTTGTTTGCATTCTGATAATCAAAATTTATCTTGGTATAAGCCTTATTCAAATTGCCAGCAGACACTATGCTTGACACTTCTCCGCCACATAAATCCAAAATCATTTTGGCTGCAAGATTGAGTCCATCAAGGGTAAATTCAGGGTCAATTGAACGTGCAAATCTGTAACTTGAGTCTGTGGAGATGCCTAGCTGCCTTGAAGATTTAGTGATGGAGATGGGGTCAAACCAAGCAGACTCTAAAAAGATATCAGTAGTTTCAAGTGTACATTCGCTATACTTGCTGCCCATAATTCCAGCAATTCCATGAACATTTTTATCATCAGAAATAACGCTTATGTCTTTGTTCAATGAGTATTCTTTATCATTTAAACCAATAAATTTTTCTCCATCGTTTGCTTTACGTACTGTGAGCTCTCCTTCTATTTTTTTTGCATTATATGTATGCATTGGGCGATTAAAGGATATCATGATGTAATTAGTAATATCAACTATTGCAGAAATGGAGCGCATTCCTATCGATTCCAGACTATCTTTTAGCCATTTTGGACTCTCTTTATTTTTTACATTAGTGATATATACTCCACTAATAAAACTCTCCCCATCGATGACTTTGACGTTTATTAGTGAGTTCATAGAAGCGGTAAGTTGTGGAATGATTAAAGTCTTTAACGTTCCAATTCCAGTTGCTGCTAGATCACGTGCTATTCCATAAACACCTAAGCAATCTCCACGGTTTGGAGTGATGTTTATGTCAATTACAGGATCGCAATTGAAAAATTTATCTCCTGTTTTATAATCATCAGAAAGCTCGATTATTCCTTCACTTTCATCTTGAGTCAGCGAAAGCTCAGAGGCAGAGCAGAGCATCCCTTCACTTAGCACTCCTCTTATTTTTGTAGGCTTAATTGTAAAGTTGCTTTCTGGCAATGTGCTACCAAGAGATGCAAGTACAGTCTTCATGCCTTCTTTAACATTTTTTGCTCCGCAGACTATCTGCAGAACTTTACTTCCATCATTTACTTTACATAATTTTAATTTATCAGCATTTGGATGAGGTGCGATTTCTAATACTTTTGCAACAACAAATCCAGCTAATTTGGTATTATCTACTATATCTTCGACTTCCAATCCTATGTGAGTTAGCTTACCAGTAATTTCTTCTAAATTGGCATTAGTTTCTAAGTACTCTAGTAACCAAGATAATGTGAATTTCATCTATCTAACAAGAAACAAAAATTCATTGTAATGTAAAATGTGATGTTTTTAAAGTTTGTTGTAATAAGTGGCTTCTATATTGCAAGAAACAACAGAGAAGCCTACTCTTTCTACAAAGAAAGAATTTTCTTTATGTCACCTTTGCAGTCCATTTCCATGCAGAGTTGAATGTTCATATTGTGATCATCTATATGGAAATTATAAATGTAAGCATCACCAGTGAAATTTCCTATAACATCATGGCTTTCATTTAGCATTTCACCTGCCATGTGGAAAAGACCAGTGTCTGAGTTAGAAGAATAATCTGTAAACTTGATGTACCCGTTACCACATTCCTGTTCTAAATTTAAAGGTGGATTAGTAAAATCTATTTCGTTCATAATTGCCTCATATTAAAATTAAATTATAGTTAAAATAAGATGTTAAGTCAAGATGTTAAGTAACTTAATAAGATTAGTGAATTTTTAAATAGAACGCTGGCTATAATTAGCATTCTAATCACATACTTTGTTGATATATTTATGCCATAATGGCATGGATCTTCTATCTTAATTCTTGACTTTACCCTATAAAATCTATATTTTACTTACTATTATAGTTTAAGTATATAAATCAAGATGGCGTTAAATCCGCTAGAACAATTTAAAGTATATACAATAATAGAACTACCAAAATTATTTGGGTATGACATAAACTTTACCAACTCATCTCTTTTTATGATGATCTCGGTGGTATTAATGGTACTGTTTTTGCTCCTTGGAATAAGAAAAGGTGCAGTAATACCAGGATATTTGCAAGCTGCAGTTGAATATGTATATGATTTTGTTGTTTCAATAATAGAAAGTAACACTGGAAGCAAAGGTTTGGAGCACATTCCTTTGATATTTACAGTATTTATTTTCATTTTATCGTGTAATTTAGTTGGTGTTCTTCCTTATAGTTTCACAGTTACAAGTCATGTGATAGTTACCTTCGCTTTATCAATGGTGGTTTTTACTTATATAACGATTGTTGGGTTTAAAGAAAGAGGAGTAGAATTTTTACGCATATTGCTACCAAAAGGAACTCCTTCGTGGCTTGCACCTATAATCATCATTATTAAATTATTTGCTTATTTAGTAAGACCGATTAGTTTATCAATAAGGCTTGCAGCAAATATGATTGCGGGTCATACAATCATCAAAGTGATAGCAGGATTCGTCATAAATATGAACATATTTTTTACACCTGCACCTTTTTTGTTTATAATTGCACTAATAGGATTTGAAGTATTTGTTGCAGTTTTGCAAGCTTATATATTTACTATATTAACATGTGTATATTTGTCAGATGCAGTAAAGTAATTGACTTCCTTGCAGAATATTTTACAATTATATTATAAAGAAATAGTTAAAGGTAATATATGGATTTAGTGGCTTTAAAATTTATAGCAATTGGTTTGGCTGTGTTTGGAATGCTCGGTGCTGGTTTAGGTATAGCTAATATCTTCTCTGCTATGTTAAATGGGATTGCGAGAAATCCTGAGTCAGAAGGTAAAATGAAAAGTTACGTTTATATTGGTGCTGCCATGGTTGAAATCATGGGGTTGCTTGCGTTTGTACTTGCAATGTTATTAATATTTGCTGCTTAACAGATGCCACAGCTTGATGTTTCAACTTTCTCTTCTCAAATTTTTTGGTTTTTAATTTTTTTCTCTTCACTTTTTTTTGTAGTGAGTTGTTTGTTTTTACCGAAGTTAGATGAAATAATAAGCACTAGAAGTAAAGAAGTGTTAGATTCATTTAATAGTTCTATTCACCTTTTAAGACTTACAGAAGAGCAAATTGCCAAGTATAATGCAGCTTTAAATCAAGCTAGAGTACGGGCAAAAAAAATCATAGATGATGCATTTGCTCAAGTAGAAGAAATGAGAGCGAATGTTAAGGCTATATTGGAAGAGGAAGACAAGAAGATGATTAAACTTGTTGAAGAAAAGGTAGTACAATTTAAATCTAAGTATATTAGTGAATTAAAACAAATGGCTACTAGTATTGCTTTGATTTACTATACTAAGTTAACTAATTCTGAGATTGAAGAGGAATTTGTTGCTGATTTGGTATCCAAAGAATTTTAGGGTTTTTATGTCTACATTACTAGTTATAAGCCTTGCTTTTTTAGTAGGTTTTATCCTCTCATATAAATTGCTAAGGAAGGTAATAAAAAACGCGCTTAACAATAAACGTAACAAAAGCAAGTTTTCAAGTGAAGAAACTGAAAAATTCAGAAAAGATATGTTGGAGTATTACAAAAAATCTTCTGAAAAATACAAAAAATTAGATGCAGAAGTTAACAAAATGATGAATGAAGCACTTGATAAGGCTAATAGTATTATTAAGCATAATAGACAGCAACTCGATCAAACGTTAGATGAAAATGCCCATTCTAATTTGAAGAAAGTTACTGACCAAGTTGAAAAAGCTCTTGGGGATTTACAAGCTAACACAGCGAGTATAGCTGCTGATGCTGTAAAAAAAATAATGCATGAACGTAAAGATGATAAGCGTAGTAGTGAGGTTATATCTTCGTTTTCACGTGACTTGAGCAAAAAGTTGCATTAAGTTTAATGCCTGTACTTCAAACTGATAATGTAGAAAAAATTAAATTTGATTCTAGTTTATGCAAAGAACAAGAGAAACTTTTCTACTATAGGTTTAATATAATTCCTTGGCAAAAATTAAATGATACTACTTTTTTTATGGTTGAAGACATAAGCCAAGATATCAACCTTTGGGTCGAATCTCATTACGGTATTGAATATGTATTGATAAAAGTAGATAGCAAACAGATTTTAAATCTTCTTAACTCACACTTTGGTATTTCAGAATTCGCAAGTAACTACTTATATTATAAGAATCCTAATTTTTCAGCTAAAAGCATTAGGCTCAGTTCAATCTTTTTTTCCTCTTTCTTTGTTATGATTTCGACTTTAACACTGACAAAAAAATATGCATATTTTGCTTTGGTGTTGATATTTATAATCGGATGTTCTAGTTCTTTATTCAAATTTGTAACTAAAATTTTTGGCTTGCGTAAAATTTCTAACCAAAAAGCAGATTATGATAAGATGAATGAACCTATATATAATATTTTATTGCCTGCTTTTAAAGAGAATGCGGTTATAAAGCAATTGATTAAGAGCATTGAAAGTTTGGATTATCCAAAATCAAAATTAGATGTAAAGCTTGTGATAGAGAGCGATGATCAAGAAATGTTGGCAGCTATAGAAAAATGCACTTTACCACAGTATTTTGAAGTAATAAAAGTGCCTCATTCTCTGCCTAGAACAAAAGCTAAGTCATGCAATTATGCTATGAGCTTTGCTAGAGGAAAGTATGTGGTAATATATGATGCAGATGACAAGCCAGATCCGTTGCAGTTAAAAAAAGCACTAATTGAATTTAATAAGGGCGACGAAAAGTTGGCTTGTGTACAGGCGAAATTAAATTACTATAACTTTGGTTGCAATTTTCTTACAAAATTCTTTTCTCTTGAGTATATGAACTGGTTTCAATATTTTTTGCCTGGATTTCAAAAAATGAACATGCCAATACCTTTGGGTGGTAGCAGTAACCATTTTTCAGTGGAAATTTTAAAGAAAGTGCTTTTTTGGGATGCTTACAATGTCACTGAAGACGCTGACCTTGGTTTGAGACTTGCGCAAATGGGATATAAAACCAGGATTATTGATTCAGAAACATTGGAAGAATCACCAACTACTGTGTTTGCTTGGATCAAACAAAGAGCACGCTGGATTAAAGGTTATATGCAAACTTATATCGTTCATTTAAAAAATATAAAATTACTTTTTAAGCACACTGGGCTTAAGGGAGTTTTGCTATTAAACCTTTTTGTTGGTTCCTCAGCTTTTATATTTTTCACGACTCCTTTTTTGTTACTTTCATTGGTGCTGACTCAAATTTTGAATGAATTATTCTTATATTATTTTATAATAGTATACGGTATTAACTTGATTTTTTTGATAATAGCTATCAGACAACAAAAAATGCCTTTTTATTTTTATATAGTATCAATATTTTTTCCCGTCTATAGTCTACTACATAGCGTTGCAGCTTTTCTCGCTTTGTGGGAATTTGTTATTCACCCTCAGCAATGGAATAAAACTCAGCATGGATTATGGAAGCAAAACCTGTAGCTATTTGGCTTTTTCTCTGCTCTCTCATGGTGATTTGCATGGTGGGAATTGGTGGATTTACCAGACTTTCAAAAGCAGGATTGTCAATCACGGAATGGAACCCAATTACCGGAACATTGCCACCGCTGAGTGAACAAGACTGGCTAAAAGAAAAATCAAAATATGAAGCTACACCTGAATATAAAGCATTTAATTATGGTATGAGTATGGAAGAGTTTCGCACCATATACTTAATAGAATATGTGCACAGGTTAATTGCAAGGCTGACAGGTTTAGTTTTTATCTTACCATTTATATACTTTACACTAAAAAAAAGAATACCTAAAAATGCAGTAATAAGGTTATCTACAGCACTATTATTTGGAATTTTACAAGCTTTTGCCGGTTGGTATATGGTTAAAAGCGGTTTGGTATCTAATCCTCATGTTAGTCACTATAAGCTCGCACTTCACTTACTGCTTGCGTTGGTTATCTTTGCATTATTGTCATATCAATTTTTTGATTACCAAATCAAACCAAAACAGATAATTAAAATTAATAGCAACATTACATGTTACATATGGATAATTTTAATCCTAGTGACAGTACAAATAATCTTCGGTGCATTTGTTGCAGGGCTAAATGCTGGTTTAATTTATAATACCTTTCCACTAATGGATGGACAAATTGTTCCGGAAGATTTATTTTACTTACAGCCTGCTTGGCTAAATATCTTTGAAAATAGAGTAACAGTGCAATTCATACACCGGGCATTGGCATTGCTGATATTAGTTCTGACAGCAATACTCACAATAAAAAATGCCAGTATAAAACCATTATATGTTATGCTATTCTCCGTCATCATTCAGGTAATTCTAGGAATAGTCACTTTGTTGCTGCATATACCAATGGCTATTGCTATAGCCCATCAAATGTTTTCATTTATCTTATTTGGATCAGGTTTATACTGCTTGCGTTATTTAAGAAATCAGATCTAATACCAAATCACCAGCATGTATATTTTTTCCTTCTTTAACAGGGATATTTTTTATCACCATTTCTGATTCAGCACATATTATATTTTCCATTTTCATTGCCTCCACAACAAAGAGAGGTTGTCCTACCTCTACCTGATCTCCAGCATTGACGTGTAATTTAACCAATAAACCGGATATTGGAGATTTTACAGCGTCTACTGAAATCCCTTCTGTTTTGTTGTTTAGCATTAATTTGCTTAGTTCAGCTACATGAGGTTTCAATACACAACATTTAGCTTTCATACCTGCGTGTCTTATAAAGTATTTGCTACCTTGCCTTTCTATTTTAAGTGCTATATTGGTATCATCATTAATTGTGATATATAGTAATCTGTAACTTGATTTCCACTTACCCACCACGGAGTATTTATTGTGGTTATATACTGTTGTTAATGTGTTATCTTGATACTTTGCATTTACGGAGTACTCATTGTCATCTATTTTCACTATGAATGCTTCGTCTGTTGACTTACTGTAATACTTTCCCTCATTTTCTAAGTGAACATACAGTGCAGCAAAAATAAATATTTTAATATATTCCTCTGTGATAAAATCGCCTTGAAACCCACTAGGATAATGGTCTGGAATGAATCTTGTGTGGAGTTTTGCTGCAATAAAGTTTGGATGATGGAAAATGGATTCTAGAAATTCTATATTATTTGTTACTCCTTCTATATAACATTCAGACAATGCTTTTTGCATTCTGCTGATTGCTTCTATTCTATCTTTTCCATAGGTTATAATTTTTGCAATCATTGAGTCGTAGAACATGCTGATTTCTGAACCGCTAGCTACTCCATCATCTATTCTTACATCATCTGGTTTGTCGTAATATTTGATTCTTCCGCTGGAAGGAAAAAATCTCTTTGATGGATCTTCAGCGCAAATTCTGCTTTCTATTGCAGAGCCAATAAGTTTAATATCATTCTGACCAAATCTTAATTTTTCTCCGCAAGAAATTCTGATCATCTCTTCCACTATATCTATTCCAGTGACAAATTCTGTTACTGGATGCTCAACTTGTAATCTCGTATTTACCTCAAGAAAATAGAAGTTTTGGTTCTTATCTACAACAAACTCGACAGTACCTGCTGAAAAATAATCAACTTGCTTTGCCAAAGAAACACATTGAGCATACATTTTTTGTCTTACTTCTTCACTAATAAATGGGCTTGGTGTTTCTTCTATTATTTTCTGGTTATTCCTCTGTACCGAGCACTCTCTCTCCCCAAGACACACTATATTGCCGTATTTATCTGCTATGATTTGTATTTCAATGTGTCTTGGCAGCTCTATATATTTCTCTATAAAAATACTGCCATCTTTAAAACTTTTCTCTGCTTCATTTGTTGCTGATGTAAATGCTAGTTCAATTTCTTTTTTGGAATATACAATTCGCATTCCTTTGCCACCACCACCTGATGCAGCTTTGAGCATAACGGGAAAACCAATCTCTTCAGCAACGATGGCTGCGTGGGCAGCATCTTCGATCTTACCCATATATCCTGGCACTACATTTACTCCAGCTTTTCTTGCCTCTTCTTTTGCCGTTATTTTATTGGCTGTAACTTCTATTGTTTCTGCACTTGGACCAATGAAATCTATGTTATGTTTTTCCAGAGCACGGGGAAAATCTGGATTTTCTGCTAAAAACCCATAGCCAGGATGAACCGCCTCGGCACCTGTTTCAACTGCTACTTCGCATATTTTTTCGATATTTAAGTAACTAAGATAAGCAGGCGAAGGGCCAATGTGCCTTGACTCATCTGCTTGCTTTACATGCACAGAATTTGCATCTGCATCTGAGTACACAGACACACAAGATATGCCCATCTTGTGCGCAGTTTTGATTATTCTGCAGGCAATCTCCCCTCTGTTCGCTACTAAAATCTTACTATACTTCTTTCTTATCATCTTATAAGTATACTTTCTTAAGTTAAGAAAGTAAATTTCTATATTACTACCTGCAAATACTTCACACTGGGGCTAAACCACTATCTAAAAGTTGCATAACATCAGGATCTGTCACTATAGTACTTTCGTTATAGAGGCCATATACTTCATTACATGCCTTAAATAACAGATATGAAGATCCTCCAGAAGCTATTGTTGCTATTGAAGCCAATGCAAGAGATTGAGAAGCCGAAAATAGAAGATACAAAGATACACACATAGCGGTAGCACACACTATAGCTCCTACTATATATAAGCATATATGAAACTTCTTATTACATATAAAGCCACATTTTATATCTGCAATTTGCTTAACTTCCTTCTGCTCTGAAGGATCCAAGAAGTAAAGAGGTGATACTGCCTTATTATCCTTAATATAGCTTTTATCGAGGAGTGCTTCCTTAATATATTTCTTATTATTCTTAAGTTCCTTTTCTAATCTTTTTACTTCTTCCCAGTCTTTGGCTTCTTTTGCTTTTTCAACCTCAACCCTGGTACTTTCTTCTAAATCCTTTATGATCTTCTGTAACGCAGATAATAGAAACCCTTTACTTGCTGCTATATGAAATGGGTTTCCATTTTCATCAATTCTATGCTTAGCTACACAAGCAACTCTTTTCTTGCAAGCTTCAATAAATTTACTTTCATCCTCTTCTGTTACAACTTCTCTTGCAATTTCAAATAAATTATCCATATATACACCTCACTGCATTCACTAATATTAAATTATACAATGCAGTTTGTTAAAAATAAATGTAAATTGATCTTTCAAATTTACTATAGTTCCACGTTGTTGCAAGTACAAATTTTAGTTATCATCGGTTACGTTATCACAATAGACAAATATGCCAGGTATAGTCACTAGATTCGCTCCATCACCAACAGGATTTTTACATATTGGAGGAGCTCGCACAGCTTTGTTTAATTGGCTCTATGCGCAGCGTCATGGTGGCCAGTTTTTACTAAGGATTGAGGATACCGACAGAAAACGTTCAACACAGGAAGCAATTGATGCAATAATAGATGGGTTAAAATGGCTTGGAATAAGCTATGATGGAGAAATAGTATATCAATCAAAAAGAATAGATAGACATATTGAAGTTGCAAATCTTTTAGTTGAAAAGGGTAGGGCGTATCATTGTTACTGCCCCGAGAATGAAGTTGCGGAGAAGAAAATAAGAGCAAGGGAAGAAGGAAAAATATATAAGCATAAGTGTACTCATTCAACATCAAATGCAGAGCCTGTTGTTCGCTTCAAAGTGCCAGACTCAGAAGATATTGTTGTTGACGATAAAATATACGGCCAAGTTACAATAAGTAGCGACCAGCTTGATGACATAGTAATCTTGCGCTCTGACAATACTCCAACATATATTTTTGCTGTAGTGGTTGATGACCATGATGCTGGAATAACCGATATTATACGTGGCTCTGATCATCTCACTAATACCTTCAAGCAATTACTAATATACCAAGCTCTTGATTTTGATGTCCCACGCTTTGCACACGTACCGCTTATTCATGGAGAAGACGGGAATAAGTTATCTAAAAGGCATGGTGCAACAAGTGTTTGCGATTATGAAAAGATGGGAATATTGCCACAGGCAATGCGTAATTACTTGCTAAGACTTGGCTGGAGTCATGGCAACGATGAGATTATTAGCGATGAGCAAGCAATAGAGTGGTTTAATTTAGAAAGCATCGGTCGCTCACCTGCACGGCTCGATTTCAAAAAACTGGAGCATTTGAATAACCACTATATTAGTAATATGAGCAATGAAGATATTCTGACTCTAATGCTTAGAGAAAATACTCTAACTGACAAAAAAAAGAGCTATTTACTGCAGGGACTGACAGAGCTGAAAAAAAGAGCAAACTATTTGACCGAATTATTGGACTTAGCAAAATTTTATATTCAAGTTGATTTTAGTGAAGAAGCTCAGCAAATTGTCAAATCTAACCTCAATGTAATTAAGTTACTTGCATCATTTCTTTCGAGTGTAGGTAGTGAAGATTGGAATAAGAATTTTTTATCTTCTCAGATTAAGGAATTTTCAAAATTACATAATATAAAAATGAGCGATATATACCACTCATTACGCGCCCCAATAACTGGAATAATGGATGCGCCTGGAATCATCGATATCATGGTAATTCTTGGTAAAGATGAGTGTATAAAAAGATTGCAAGCAATTTAAATAAAAAATTACTTGACAGACTCTGGTGGCTTCATTATAGTGGAGAATGAAGATTTTTTAGGATCCAAAATCTATCTTCACCTGCAGGTTTTTTCACCAAATAATCAAATTTCAGCAAAAAATATATAAGTTTATTTTTGCTAGCTCTTTATTCATATAGGAGGGTTTATGTCTAGAATTCCTGATACTTGACTTTTATTTTTAAGTTAAAAAAACAATTGGCGCCTATGGTTTTCACATTAAATCATTTTAAATTGTTAAAGTTAATACGGGCTTTTTTTGCCTTTTTTTATTGGTATTTTTTTCATATTTTATTATATCATTATACTGTGGTACCATATAGACTTCAGTTTCATGATAAGGGGAGCAGGCTCCGTCTCAGCTATGGAATTAAAAAATGACTATGCATAAGATCTAATGGTGTGTCTAATCTATAGATAATTTTTTGTATTGCTAAGTTAATATTTTGCATATCTGTTCAGCAAAGTGGCAAAAAAGACAAGTAAATGAGTATCATGAAAGTAGCTTACACGTAGCTGTAGGAATATTCATTTTTTAAGGTAAATTACACAGCAAATATTGTCATTCAAGTACTGTAATTCCAGCTTCTATAATGTCATGCCAGTGCTCGACACTGGCATCGAGCAAAATTTATCACAAACAAGACAACATTTTCAATTAAAAAATCAGTGTCTGGGTGCTAAGATGACACCTTCATAAGGGAGCCAGCATCAGCTACTTTCATGACATTCATTTAGTTGTCTTTTCTCATTTACCTTATTTTGCCACTCTGCTGAACAGATATTAAAATAGCAAGCCTCAAGGTCAGAAGCCTGCTATTACTTACTGGTTACTTTACATCAATTTTCTTGGTGTGTTTCTCTGATTTAGGTATGGTTACATGCAATACCCCATCTAAAAAGTTGGCAGATACCTTATCTTGCTCTACATTTGTTGGAAGTTGAATAGATCTATAGAAAGAACCATAGTACCTTTCTTTGTGGTAAAACTGCTTATCTTTTGATTCATTATCACATGTTTTTTCACCCTTCACTATTAAGTTATCGCCAGATATACTAATGTCTATGCTTTCTTTAGGAATACCTGGTAACTCTAATGATAGGCAATAGCTTTCCTTTGTTTCATAAAGGTCACAAACTGGTAGTAGGCTACTGCCTCTTTTAGAAAGCTCTGGGTTCCATCCTGTAAAGAAGCTATCAAATATGTCATCAACGGCTCTTTGTAACCCTCTTACACTAAAATTATCACGATTATTGTTTTTATTTAAATGAACTATATTACTCATGTTGTACCTCCTTTTACTAATACATGCATTACATAATCACTCCACTTATTAATTTCAATCCTAAATCTAAAATTTTTTAGATGCGAAAAATTTTCCCCGTTTACTATAACTTGATTATGAGAAAAAATCTTATTTGGATTACCACGAGTAGTTCTATAAACTAGATTAACTGTAAAAAAGGGCAAGTGTATGCAAATTTATTACTTCTCTTTCCACTTCCACAATCAAACAATTTTGAATGTTTCTTATTTGACTTGCCAACAATGAGAATTGGTATAATTGCTAGCTCCGTCTTTCAGCTATGGCATTAAACAATGACATGCATAAGATCTAATAATATGTATAATTTATAAATAATTTTTGAGGTAAATTGTGAAATTGGGCGTTAATATTGATCACGTTGCAACCCTTCGCAACGCACGTGGAGCTTCTTATCCAGATCCATTAAAAGCAGCAAAAATAGCTATTGATGCTGGAGCAGATTTTATCACCGTACACTTACGAGAAGACAGAAGGCATATCAGAGATGAGGATGTATTCAATCTAAAACAAAACATTAGCACTGAGTTGAACCTTGAAATTGCAGCTACGGAAGAAATGCTCAAAATAGCAAAAGAAGTAAAACCCTATTCGATTTGTATAGTACCAGAAAAAAGAGAAGAATTAACAACCGAAGGTGGCCTGAATATCGTGAATATGCACAGTAAACTTTCTGGTATAATAGAGGAAATGCATAGCTTTGACATAAAAGTCTCACTGTTTATCGATCCAAATATTAATCAACTAAAATATCTTGAGAAGCTAGAAAGAAAGCCTGACATAATAGAAATTCACACAGGGGATTACTGTGATAATCCATCAGAAGAAAAATTAAAACTTATTACTAACTCTGCAGAATACATTAATAAGCTAGGAGTAGAATGCCACGCAGGGCATGGCATAAATTATAAACATGCTAAAAGAATAAAAGAAATACCTCACATCTCAGCTCTTAATATAGGCCATTCTTTAATCAGCGAGGCTATATTTCATGGCTTACATAGTGTAACTAAAAAGATGAAAATGACAATATCTAAGTAGCTTATACTTTCTCTTTGGTATTTAAAGTACTTGAAAGAGCTTGACTTGCTTTAAACCTTACTCTTTTCTTTTCAGGAACGGTCATAATCTCACCATTTTGAGGATTACGGCATTGTCTTTCCTTACTTATAGCAGTAGAGAATGTCCCTATTCCATGCAAACGTATTTCACCTTTACGATTTAGATCGTTCTTGATTGTTTCCATAAAAATATCATGAATCTTACTCAAACTAGCTTTTGTTATATCTATACCTTGACTAGAGCACTCTTGACTCAGTTGGTTTACTATATCTTCTTTACTCATAAATTACCTTAATATTGAAAAATTACATAAACAGCATATTATGCTAATACCAATAGTCAACTAAATTCGTCATAAAAAGAGAAAATGTCATAAAACCTTGTAAGAACTTGTATAATATTTACAAAAAAATACCATTATGAAACAATTATCTCTTAGAAAACTGACATTTTTTCCGAGCTTTATGTTGACCATATTTCTTACGCTCAACAACACGTGAATCTCTAGTTAAGAATCCACCCTTACGTAATATAGAGTGTAGATCTTGACTTATACTACTTAAAGCTCTGCTTATTCCATGAGCTAAGGCACCTGCTTGGCCAGATAGTCCTCCACCTTTTACAGTTGCAAACACATCATACCTATCTAACATAGAAGTTACTATGAATGGCGCTTTAATCATTTGACACACTGATTCTCTTTTAAAATAAGAAATTAAATCATCTTTTTTATTAACACTAAATTTTCCACTTCCTGGCTTTATCCATACTCTTGCTACAGATTCTTTCCTTCGACCTGTAGCATATGAACGACCAAGTGAGTCAATCAATGCCTTTTTTGGCTGATCATTATTATTTATTTTCACTTTTTACTCCATTATTTCTTATTTTTACGATTTAAAGAGGCAAAATCTATTTTTTCAGGTTGCTGTCCTTGATGCTTATGTTCTGAACCAGAATAAACATACAAATTTTCAAACCGTCTACGTGCCATAGGACCATCATCAAGCATTCTTTTTACTGCCATTTTTATCACACGCTCAGGGAATTTGCCATTTAAAATATTATCTGGAGTAGTTTTCTTTAAACCACCAGAATAACCTGTATGCCTATAGTAGATTTTATCTTTAAGTTTCTTTCCGGTAAAATGTACCTTTTCTGCATTAACAATAATTACATTATCTCCACAATCCATATGAGGTGTGTATTCAGGCTTATGCTTTCCACGCAATAGCGCTGCTACAAACGCTGCAAGCCTTCCTACTACTAATCCTTCTGCATCTATAACAAGCCATTTTTTATCGACTTGTTTCTCTTTTAAGAAAAAAGTTTTCATATATCAATACATAACAGTAGATTATGATACACTGAGTTGCTTGATAGTGTCAACAACATTAGTTACAACATTAGTTATTGATTATTAAAGTAATTTATGCTAATAACTTAAACAACATGCTAGAAAGCAAAATGTTTCGATTGATTATTATACTTATAATTGCTTTTGGTACTATAGGTTGCTATGCAATCGATTTGGAAGAAGCCATAAGCAAAGCTATCAAAAACAGCTCAAAAATAAAGTCTCAGTTTTACCAATATAAGAGTGCTGAAAAACAGCTGAAATCTTCTGGATTGGCTGGATTTTTACCTGACATTAATTTACAATATAATTTCGATAGTAATTTTAATATTATTAACGATCGACAAAACTCTGGAAAGCGTCTAACATTAAGCCAAAGAATAATAGACGGTGGGGGCACTTTTGCTACATTTAGCCGATCAAGTCATCTTCTTAAAGCAGCAAAAATTAGATTTCAGCAGTCAAAGCAAGAAGTTGCACTCAGCGCTGTGAAAGCATATGTTAATGTTTTACAAAAGGCAGAAATATTAAAACTGAGAGAACATAAAGAACGTGTTTCTTTAGAACATTTGTCAGCTATGAAAAAACGCTTTTCTCTTGGAGAAGTTACTAATGCTGAGGTTTTATTCGCAAAAGCAAAATTTTCATCTTCTATATCCAAAAGAGTTGATGCTGAAGGTGAATTAAAGCTCGCTAATATTGCTTACTATCATTTAATTGGTGAAGATGCTGATAATCTTCACGAGACTAATGGTAAACTACCTTCTATACCAGAATTAAATGAATGTTTACAATTAGCAAAAACTAATAACTTGTCCCTAAAAGCAGCAGTTTATCAAAAAAGAGCAGCCGGAATGGAAGTGATCGCTGAAACTTCCAAGTGGCTTCCTTCTTTGAATCTAAGCGCAAGTAAAAATTTTGGAAAGGACAATATAAAATTGGACACGTTACTAGAAAATGTGAATGTTGTCTTTACTCTTGATATTCCGATCTTTAAAAGAGGAGTTAATGTTTTTGGTGTTAGTAGAGCTAAAATGGATGCAAAACAATCCACTTACGATTATTACGAAGCAGTAAAAAATATAGAACAAGCAGTTATAAATGCTTGGAATAACGTGCTGACAGCAAAAGCTATTATTAAAGCAAGTCAAGAAGCAGAAAAAGCAGCAGCTTTAGCATTGGAAGGAGTTGCGCAAGAAGTAAACTTAAATTTAAAGAGCACAATTGATCTTTTGGATACTGAAGATGAACTATTTAAAGCACGTTCCGATCTAATTCAGGCAAAAAGCAATTATGTAATTAGTGTTTACAACTTGCTTTTTATGATAAATAGTATAAACCTTTAAATTTAATGGTATGAGCGATAATCAATCTGTAAAAGATATACTAGAAGATATAAAAAAAGCTATATCGGGTAAAAATCCAAGTGGTGATAGAGCAGAAATAATAGATGAAGATGATGACGTATTATGCCTTGAAGAGGAGTATCCAGAAGACATCGAAGAAAAAGAAAATAGTGAAGAAGAGAATAATTGCCAAAGTGAGAAAATGAATAACCAATTTAATAGTTACAACTCAGAAGAGAAAAATTTGTATGATAATATCCAAATGAGTAATAACAAAGTGAGCTATCAAGAACAAAGTAACGAGCATTTAGTTTTAAAAGAAAATATGGAGGAAATTAAAACATTGCTTGAAAAGATGCAAAGCGAACTACGGCATAAACAACAAAAAAGAGCGGATCTTACTGTTGAAGAATTAGTTGTATCTCTTTTAAAACCTCAGCTTTCAGAGTGGCTGAATAAGTATCTACATGCATTGGTAAAAGAAGTAGTTGAAAAAGAGCTCAAAGATATAATCAATAATAAGTAGGTTATTAGTATAAAGACCAGAGTAAAAACAGCTAGAGGTAGAAAGTTATCTTCAACAAGATGGCTACATCGCCATTTGAATGATCAGTATGTGCAAAAAACCAATAAGGACGGTTATAGATCGCGCTCGGCATATAAGTTAATAGAAATAGACGATAAATTTAAACTACTCCAACAAGGGCAAAAAATTATTGATCTTGGCGCTTTTCCTGGTGGATGGTCACAAGTTGCATCTAAGAAAGGAGCGAGTGTGATTGCTGTTGACATAAAACCAATAAACGCAATTAGTGGAGTAGAGTGTATACAGTGTGATATTATCAGCGAACTTGAAATTTTAAGAGAAAAATTCAAGGATCACAAATTTGATGTAATTTTATCTGATATGGCACCAGAATCTTGCGGTTTAAAATCGTTAGATCATATCAGAATTATGCTTTTATGCGAAGCAGCGCTCAATTTTGCAAAGCATTTTTTGAATCATGATGGCAAATTTGTAGTAAAAATTTTTCAAGGAGAGTCTGATAAAGATTTCTGCAATGAGCTAAAAAAAATGTTTAAAACAGTAAGATACTTCAAACCAAAGTCAAGTAGATCTGAATCTACAGAAATGTATTTAGTAAGTTTAGGCTTTATTGGTGGCAACTATTCTGTATAGCAGGTACTTACAGAAATGTTGACGAATCTTATCCTATTAAACTGAAGATTAATAACGCTCGCACAAAAGCCCCTTTTTCTTGTTTAAATATTTATGATAATTAATTAAACTCTTGACTTTATTGCTTAAGTATATGATAATTAAAGTATATTATTATTATAGGAGAATTTTATATGTATTTAGCATTGTTGAAAAAGATATTAAGTACAGTAAATCGTGAAAATGATTTGAATGGTAATAACATAGTTGAAAAAATAAAAGAGCGAATAGAAAAAAGAGACCCATCTACTTATGAAGAATGGAAGAACGAAAGTTTTGATATAAATTATAAATTTAGTGTTTATGATTATTATGACAAAAAAGGATTAACATTATTAAATGTAGCATGTCTATATAATCAAGAAAATGTAGTAAAAGCTCTATTAGAAGTAAAAGGTATAAATGTTAATTTTCAAGATGGATCTGGAAAAACTCCTTTGTATATAGCTTTTGATAAAGGTCATCACAAGATAGTAAGAGCTCTATTAAAAGCCGGTGCTGATCCTTTAGTAAAAGTTCGTTGTAACAAAAATTTGGCAGAAATATTTACTAAAAAAGCAATTGGGAAAGCAGTAGACTTGGGTGCTCATATATTTATTATTGCATCTTGTATAGCTGCTATAGTAGTTACTTATGCATATTTTTTTGGTGTGTCATTATCAGTAGGTGCTATGGCTGGGATAGCTGTGGCTGCTGCTGTACTCACAGGACTTGTTGCTGGTGGTATTACGTATGAAGTGTATAAGCCTTGTGATGAGTTAAAGGACGCTATTGCAAAAGCAAAGTCAAGTCCTGGTCATAAGCTAAATGAAGTTGATTTACAATCAGAAATTTCTTCAAAGTCAAGTGTAACAGTGTAGTTAAGTAGAAGGAAGAAGTCTCTTCTTCCTTTTCAAGTAGCTGACACTGATTTTCATCCAAAATAGTTTCATTCAAGTAGCTGACACTGGTTTCTTACCAAGAAAAACTTAGCATAACTTTTGTGCTCAAAAAAACTTCTGGATTCCAGCATCAAGTGCTGGAATGACATGGTGAAATATTATTCAAGTAGCCTCTGTCTCAGTGTCCATTTGGTGTCATTCAAGTCAGCTCTCTTCTTGTCATCCCAGTACTGGGATTCAGAAAACTGACCAGGTTGGTCACGCGCTGGCTCTCTAAAATTACTTTAGCTACAAATATTAAGAAATTTACTAAATAAAAAAAGACAAAAGAATCCCTGTATAGCGAGTTTTAATAATGTAAATTGATAATGTGCTAACAAGCGCGATTTGGCTGAATGTAGAAAAAATAAAAAAAGCTGCTATAATTTTATGTAATTTGCCAATAAACACCTGAATTTTGTCGTTGAGCCCAAAAACAAGGATAAATACCTTTATTAGTATAATAAGGAAAGTGGGAAGGTTTGTCAAGTAATAAAACTAGAGGGCTCAAATGAAAGAAGGTAAACTCTAAAGTGTACGTTCAGTAGCACTTTCTATAAGAGAGATTGTATTATCTATCCCATAAAGCTTTATAAAAGATCCCATTCTTGGACCAGTTTTTTGGCCAAGCAGCGTTTCATACAGCAACTGAAACCAATCACGTAAGTTGCTGTAATTGTGCTTTTTTCCAATGGAAAAGACCTGAGATTGAATCTCTTCAGCAGTGGCGGTAATAGGCAAGGAATGTAGGTTATTCTTTAAATCTAGCAACGCTTCTTTCTCTTTTTCGTTTGAGGTTTTATATGCTTTTATTGGCTTGATAAAGTCATAATAATACCTAACTGCAAAATCTGAAAGCCTATCTAGCATTTTGTTGCTTTCTGGTGTAACGTTTGGTGCATAAGTTGATATAAAACCCCAAAGAATCTCTTTATTTTCAGCATTACAAGCTGCTGCCAGGTTTAAAAGTAAAGAAAAATTTATGCCTGAAGTTTCTACGTTTGGAACTTTACCCTGGTGGATGTGCCATACAGGGCTATTTACATCCTTTTCTTCACTCTCATTGTAACGCTTAGCAAACTCTAAATATTCATCAGTTGATTTTGGTATCACATCAAAATATAAACGTTTAGCTTTTTTAGGACTCTGAAAGATGTATAGCGCTAAACTCTCTGTTGGCGCGTAAGTTAGCCACTCCTCAATTGAAATACCATTTCCTTTTGATTTTGATATCTTCTTTCCTTCTTTATCAAGAAATAACTCATAGCAAAACAAAAGCGGTGGCTTTTCTCCAAGTATTTTACATATTTGACTTGAAAGCACAGCAGATGGAGTCAAATCCTTTCCATGAGCTTCGTAATTAACTCCGAATGCAGCCCACCTCATCCCCCAATCAGGTTTCCATTGCAGTTTACATTTTCCTTTTGTCACTGGAACTTCTATTTTTCCCCCGTTTCGGTCTTCATACGTGATTGTTCCTTTATCTGTATTTGTTTCAATTACTGGAACTTGTAAAACTTGGGAAGTTTTTGGGCATATCGGCAAGAATGGACTATAGGTTTGCTGCCTTTCTTCCCGAAATGATGGAAGCATTACGTCCATCACTTTATCATAATTTTTCAGCAGGAGTAAAAGTTTTTCATCGTAAACGCCAGATTTATAACACTCTGTTGCACTCCTAAATTCGTATTCAAATCCAAACAAATCAAGAAATTTACACAACAACGAATTCATGTGATGACCATAACTCTCATGAGTGCCAAATGGGTCAGGTATCATGGTTAATGGCTTGTTCAGATTCTCTCTTAGCATTTCCTGATTTGGTACATTATCTGGTATTTTTCGCAAACCATCCATATCGTCGGAAACTGCAATGATTTTGGTTTTTATACTAGGAGCTATTTTTTTTAGAGCGTTTGCAATAACTGTGGTACGAAAAACTTCCCCAAAAGTACCAATATGTGGTAAACCCGAGGGACCATAACCAGTCTCAAATATTATCTCTTTTTTATTAGGGAATTCTTGTAGTATTTTTTCTGCTTCTTGAAATGGCCAGCTTATAATCATTGAATTTAAATTAATTATCTTACCTAAAGTGCTATTCATTTCAATAGATTTTTAATTAATGATGTAGTATTAGTGTTAGAGCTCTTATTAGAAGGTTAAAGATATGTCTACTGGCAGCATACAAACGAATCAATTATTTAAAGGTCTTACAAGACCTGCAATGCTCTTTGGTGTGAGTTATATGTTTGCAATATTAAACGTTCTAATTTGCATGCTAATTTTCATTAATACAAATGATCTTAGAGTAATTCTCCTGATGTTACCAGGTATACATGGACTTGGCTATATAGCTTCTGCAAAGGAACCGTTGTTTATTGAGTTATTTATGGTAAAGTTGGGAAAATGTTCCAAATGTTTAAATCGGTTTTATCATGGAGCCAATTCTTATGACATTACTTGATGTTATGCAATGTTGAGATTTAGAGCTATTCAATCAAAGAATAAATCTATTCTAAGTAGAGAGGTTCACGCTGCCGAATTTATACCTTATTCTTGCTATTGGAATAGTACAACCTTGATAACAAAGCAGAATTGGTTAGTTAAATTTATAAAATTAAATGGCTTTGCGTTTGAAACGGCCGATGATGAAGACTTGGTGATACAAAATAATATCAGAAATCAGATGCTAAGAAGCATTTCATCTCCAGCATTTAGTTTGTACTTTCATACCATCAGACGTAAGAAAAATATTTTTTCTGATGAATTTGCAAATCAGAGTTTACCAAATTTTTTTGCTAACCATGTAAATCTAAAATGGAGAGAAAAACACGCAACTAGGCAATCTTTTATTAATGATTTATACATTACGATTATTCGTAGGGCAGATACAAAGGGAGTAGAATTTTTATCACATCTACTGAAAAAATTTGGGCATGTAACTTCAAAACATGCTTGGGAAAGTGATATGCGTGATACCTATGAAGATTTAGAGGAAACGACAAATCGTATAGTAACAAGCCTTAGGAATTATTCGCCTAAAGTCCTTGGAGTAAAAGAAACTCCAAACGGACTGTTTTGTGAAATAATGGAGTTTCTGTCTAGAGTTGTAAATTGTGGCTTTGTTACAAATACGCTTTTTCCACTAAAAACTGAAATATCAAGATACTTACCAGTTCATAGGTTATTTTTTGGCCATAAGATGATACAGGTTGTGACTCATAATGAAAGTAAATATGCTGGAATAGTTAGTATCAAAGAATATGGAAATAATACTTCCGCAGGAATGCTTGATTCTTTTTTACAACTTCCTTATGAATTTATTATCACGCAGTCTTTTCAATTTACAAATAGGCAAATGGCAATTGCGAAAATGCAGATACAGCAAAATCGTATGATACAATCTGCAGATAAAGCTATTTCTCAAATAGCAGAAATTTCTCATGCGCTTGATGATGCAATGAGTGGTAAAATTGCGTTTGGTGAACACCATTTAACTATCTTATGTATAGAAAAAAGCCCTAAATCATTGGACAATGCTTTATCATTGGTTGAATCGGAGCTTTCTAATTGTGGTGTTTATCCTGTTCGTGAGAGGGTTAATTTAGAACCAGCATTTTGGGCGCAAATTCCTGGTAATTTTGATTATATAGTAAGAAAAGGTACAATAAGTAGTCTTAATTTGGCCGGTTTTGCATCTCAACATAATTATCCTACTGGTAAAAAATTCAATAACCACTGGGGAGATGCTGTTACAGTTTTTGATACAACATCTGGCACTCCATTTTTCTTCAACTTTCATATAAGGGATGTTGGACATACTATGATAATTGGGCCAACAGGTGCTGGCAAAACTGTTTTAATGAATTTTTTATGTGCTCAAGCAATGAAATTTTCTCCAAGAATATTCTTTTTTGATAAAGATCGCGGTGCAGAAATTTTTTTAAGAGCACTTGGTGGTATCTATACTATAATAGAACCAAGAACTAAGACAAATTTTAATCCTCTGCAACTTGACGATACTCCTGATAATAAAACATTTTTGATGGAATGGATAAAATCTTTAATTTTAGTGTACAACGATAAATTCACTTCAGAAGATATTGCTAGAATTAATGATGCAATTGAGGGAAATTTTAAATTAAAAAAAGAAGACAGATTTTTGAGAAATCTTGTACCATTTTTAGGACTTGCGGGCCCTGATACTCTAGCTGGAGCAATATCTATGTGGCATGATGATGGCTCTCATTCTGCAATATTTGACAATAAAGAAGATTTGCTAGATTTTTCAAAAGCAAGAGTGTTTGGCTTTGAAATGGCTAGCTTGCTAAAAGATCCTGTTGCTCTTGGGCCGGTCTTGATTTATTTGTTTCATAGGATTAGTATATCGCTTGATGGCACTCCATCCATTATTGTTCTTGATGAAGCATGGGCGTTAATAGATAATCCAGTTTTTGCACCTAAGATAAAAGACTGGTTGAAAGTGCTGAGAAAGTTAAATGCTTTTGTGGTTTTTGCTACTCAGAGTGTTGAAGATGCAAGTAAAAGTGCTATTAGTGATACGCTTGTACAGCAGACAGCAACACAAATTTTTTTGCCAAATCTGAAAGCTACTAGTGTCTATCGAGATGTTTTTATGTTAACTGAACGTGAGTACATACTGATCAAACACACAGATCCAAGTACTAGATTCTTTTTAGTAAAGCAGGGAGTTAATGCTGTAGTAGCTAGAATAGATCTGAAAGATTTGGATGATGTGGTCAACGTGTTATCTGGACGTGCGGAAAGTGTTCTATTGTTATATGATATACTGAAAGAAGTCGGAGATGATCCAAAGATGTGGTTGCCTGTGTTTTATCAAAAGGTGAAAAATGTTTAAAACTAAACTGTCATTACTGTTAGTTGCGATATTTTTGTTAAATATAGATTTTTTGCTCTCGTATCCAGTGTTTGCAGATACAGTAAGTGGTACTGACAAAACGGAATTTGTTAGCAGATTTAATTCTACTGGCAGCTTTAGTCGTGCTTCTAATCCTGACTGTAAGGCGTTTGAAACAGCTGCAGCAGTTGCTGGGATAGCAATTGCTATTGGTGCAATATTTACTGGTATTGTTTTGATTGTCTCTTCTGCTGGTTTATTTACTGCTCTTGTTATCGTTGGAATGATAGCTGCAATTGTTGGGGTTTGGAAGGCGATAGGAGGACTTGTTGTTTGTGAGCATAGTTTTGTTAAACACCCAGTTGCACGTGATCATGATGGAAAGTATAAAGATTTCGAATTCTCAAAATCAGAATACTCAAAATATTCAGATTGCACAAATAAGAATTATCAAAAGGAAGATGAATATTTTAAATGTTTTGATGGGGCAAATGGATCAATAGAAGTAGGTAGAAAAATAGAGAAGGGCATTTTAAACTCCATACCTGACCAAAATACTGGTGGTTATTACTGGCCAAAAAACGGTGTGCAATACAGTGAATATATAGAAGTATGCCATAGAAATCCTTTAACATTTAGCAGATTGTTTTGGTTAGATACATCAATAAAAGCAGACTTTGATGTTAGAGAGAAGGACACTGGATATGAAGGTGGGTCATGGTCTCCAAAAGTTGATGGTGATCTGGAATGTAAAGTTCTTAAAGCAGGACAAAGCGAAACCATACATGGGTCAACATTCAAGGCAGTAAAAAAAATGGACAGATTGTGTGTGGAGCTGGCAAGTGTGAGAATGCTTGGTATCAAAATGACTCCTTGGCCGCAAGGGGTTGATATGGGATGCACAGAATTGCCACCTGACCCACTTGCTCCTATGTGTGAAAAATCTGTGATGATATTCAAAAATAAAGATGGTACAGGTGAATATGAGGAAGATCTTAATGATTCTAAAAATAAGGACAAAGATTACAAAACTATTATAAGGGAAAAGAAAGGAGAGGGAAAAATTTTTGTAGGTTATAATAATGCCAGTTGTTTTAGCCAGTATGTCTCTGAAGCTTGCTACAATCAAGCGGGAAGTAAGTCATTATCTCCTATTCCTATAACTTCTATGATAGTGCAATGTATTAAGGAGTCGTTAGATAATTTAGTGGCAGGTATTGATTCAAGTGGTAACTTACTTACAGACAAAAATGGACATGCTAAGGGTAGTTTTTTGTCTGTAGCACAAAAAAGACTGAAGAACACTGTTACTGCTATCTTAATTTTAGCTTTGATATTGTTCTCTATAAAAGTTATGTCTGGTGGAGTGCGTAGTCCGCAAGAAATGTACATGTTGATCATTAAATTCGCTTTAGTGATTTACTTTACGACAGGTAGCACTATGTCTCATTATTACGGGGAATTAACAAAACTTTCGAACGGCTTATCAGAAATAGTGCTTAAAGCTTCATCTGAGAGTAAAAATATATGTAATTATGAGGCAGGTAAAGATTATGAATACGATCGTGCAGGGCAGAAGGTATCCTACAGTTATCTTGCACCTTGGGATAGGCTTGATTGCAGAATTTTATTTTATTTAGGTGCCCCTTTAGATGGAATTGGTGGCAAAATTGGTACTGGAGGTGTTGCAACGTTAGCGGTCTTGCTTGGCGCTGCTCCTGTCTTGTTAGTTGCAGGTTCGGTGATTGGTATTATTTTCGCTGGTGGACAAATTTTAGTAGCTCTTGTCTGTATATTTATGGCCATTTTGATGATGATGGTTATTTTATGGATGTGCTATGTATTTATCTTATCTTTAGTTGCGCTTAGTGTAATTATCATCTTATCGCCTTTATTCATTCCTATGGTTTTGTTTCAACATACTAAAGGATATTTTGATGGTTGGCTAAAAGAGTTAATTACCTACAGTTTATACCCAGTTATCCTCTTTGCATTTCTATCTTTTATGTTCATAGCATGTGATAAAATCTATTTTAAAAATTTAAATTTTAAACTGGACGAGTCATATAAAAATGAACAACCAGACAAGTCATATGAAAAGAAACAAGCAGAAATCTCATATAGTAAGAAAAAACAGTGGTTTAAATTGAAAGATGGGGAATGTGATAAAAATGAAACTACTCTCGCATGTATGATGCAAAATTATAGCTTTAAAAAGAGCAGCATACTTGGTCTATTCGACTTTAGATACATGGAGTTTGGCAGCTCTCTAATCGGAGAATTATTAAAATTGTGTTTAGTATTATTCCTCTTTTACCACTTTTTAAACGTTCTTCCCGGCATGGCTGCTGAGCTTGCTGGTAATCACAGAGCAGCACTTGGTTCAGGTAGCACTCCTGCACAAATGGTGAATAAAGCTTTATCTGCTGCCAAAGCTGCTGCTGGAGGTGCTGGTCAAGTTGCTGCTGCGGCTGTAAATAAGGCAAGAGGGGCTATTGGAGGAGGTGGAGATGATAATAAGGGATCGGGATCTTCCTCTAGTGAATCTATAAAATCAGGTGGAGAGTGAGCGCAGGTGAGTAACAGATGTTTGAACATTTGAGCAACCAAAATTTGGTTAAGCTATGCATAAGTTTTGTGATACTCTTTTTATTATCTGGGTGCGGGTGTATTAAGCCAGAAGATTCATCAGGCTTGCGTGAGAAATTGGATATAGTTTCAACAGAGCAGAAATGGGTTGATTCTGGAGTCTATATTTCGGATAAAATAAAAGTAACAGAGATTAATATAGTACCTAATAAGGTTAATTTTTGTTCGCAATATCAAGATTTTGCAATTGAACCTGGAGTAAGAAACGTTACATTACCGTTTGCGCTTAAAGCTGGCGATGCGATAAGCTTTAGTGTTGTTGGAAGTAAAATGTGTAAAAACAATAATGGCATGGTCACCTGCAAAAAAATTGACGAAAATTGCAGTGAAGGGGAAAAGGAGTATTTTTCACATGTTTTAAATCAAGAGAAGTGTCAAGGTGAAATATGTCCTAATAAATATGAAATAGGCAATGCACAATGGTTAAATGGAAAAGAGTACTGGTCTTCAGAATTAGATCAAAGTGAAAGAGAGGAAATTAGAAATGTCATCGACTCTATAAAACAGCAAGGGGAAAATGTAGACTGTAGCAAGCTTTCAGAGAGCAGTGCAAGTAAGATAGATACGCGCATTTTAAATTTACTCTGTGGACGTATATGTAAATTTTCTTTCGGCAGCGGAGAAAAAGGTTGCGTATATATTGAATACAATAGTATAGAAGGTGAGATATTCAATACTTTAAATTCTAGAGGTGAATCTGTTATTGCTGAAATTATTGATAACGTATTAAAGGAAAAACGGGTAAAAACTGACATTACACTATTACGTGTTCACATGGATAATGAGGAATTTGAACACATTCCAGGAGGCGGTATATGTATTAACTGTGATCATAAGATAGATCGTAACCATCCAAAACCAGAGTTAACTTTTAGTTTAGGTGATGGTAAGGGCAAGGGTGGTTTCAATATAAGAGTAACGAAGAACCATAGTCTAAAAAACAACTTATATATACATGTTTCTGATAAGTTTCCTGAGCACAATCCTGGTGAAATTCTGGGGGATATACCTGTGGATATCAGTGAAGTTCATAATACTGAGTATATGGAAAGATTAAAAGAAAAGCTAAAAGACAAGAGTGGCACTATATATTACGGAATAAGAGATCATGGCTGTGATTATAAGAAAAATGAGGGTCAATTTAGTATTAACCTTACAACTAAAGAGCCACCTGTAAGAACTTTTAGTGCGATATATAATTTTTTTGATGAAAAAGTAAAAACTGCATTTTTCGGTTCTAGCTACAAAGACACTAACGCGATTCACTCTGATACTAGCCCTGTGAAGTCTCTTTATCAAAGTTTTGTAGCATCAAATAGAACAAATACCATCAGATCTACAATAGTGTCGTTATTAGTATTATATATAGTTTTATACACCCTTTATTACTTTTTTGGATTGTCTCATGCTTCTATATATGAATTTTTAATTATATGTGTAAAGATAGGAGTTATTACCCAATTGCTGAACGATAACAGTTGGAGTTTTTTTTATAACAATGCATTTTCTATTTTTGTTAATGCTCCAAAACAGTTAATAGAAATAGCAAATTTCAGAGGTACAACATCAAATGTTTTTGAATTTCTTGATTTACCGCTCAATAGGTTTTTATCAGCACACTCAGTGTTACTAATAGTATCTCTTATATTCTCCGGTCCTTTGGGTATTGTATCGTTTTGCTTGGTGATTTGGGGTTTGATAACAGTGAGCTTATCGATGTTTAACGCCTTATTTTCTTTTATCACATCTATAGCAATAGTTGCATTATTGCTTTCCTTGGCGCCTCTTTTTATTATTTGCCTTCTATTTGGATATACTAGACAGATGTTTCACAATTGGGTCAAAAATTTAGCAAGATTTGCAATTCATCCGGTAGTGCTTTTAATTTTTATATCATTAATAAGCCAGGTTATGGATTATATTGTGTATTCGGTCTTTAATTTTGAGGTCTGTCCTACATGTATACTTAATCTTAACTTAAAGATTTTTAATCCTTGTATTATTTATGGTTATGCTTCCAAACATGCACCTAATATCACCGCTATGATGGCTTTTGTGATTTTGGGACATGCTATGAAAGCTTTAGTTGAGGCATCTTCAACAATATCTGATTCGTTGTTTGGTGTTTATGTGGCAAGCGAACCAGGAAGGCAATATCAGCAAAGCTTAATGGGAACAGTAGGTTTAGATGAACAAAGTATCCAAAGAAGAGCAGGTCAGCAATCTGGTACACCAAGTCGAAGACCTCAAATACCACAATCAGCTCAAAGATCAGCACCTAAAATACCGACAAACACAGGAAATCAATGATGAGCAGAAAATCATTATTATTGATACTATGTCTTGTAATTACTGGCTGCACAATGGATTGTGTTGAACCTGGGCTGCAGAGCAGAAATACTAGTGTCAGTATAGATGTTCCAGTTCGTGAAGCTGGCGAAGGAGTTAAAATTCATTGGGTTGATTCTGGTCAAGTAATTAGCAAGGATGAGAAAATCAAATTTACTCTTGGTGGGTCAGTAAATTTTTGTCCTCTTAAAGAAGGGAAAAATCCAAAGAGAGTACTTGTGCCCGCTGTATTTTGTGCTAATGGTTTAATACCAAATTACAGTAATAAGTTAACTGATAATGCTAGTCTTGATGAACGAGAAATATGTGGGGATATAGGCTTTGGAAATAATGAATTCTATAGCAATAGACGTTATGTAGATACTGGAATTAAAGCAAATCCTGGTGATAAGTTAAGCTTTAGCTTAGTTCCCAGAGAGATAACGATTGATTATGACAATCCACAAGGAAAAGGTATCAGTTTTGATGATAATTGCTATAGAACTGAAAAAGGGGATGAAAAAGATAGAGCTACAATAAGAGACATGCTAAACGGAGGAAAGTTCTTTTGTGGAGAAAGTGGTAAAAGAACTGTAGTAGAATTTCCGCCGCTGAATAAAGAAGAAATGAATAAAAGAAGAGTGCTAGTTGGCAATGGCTACACTCCATATGATAATAAGGTACATTTTAATAAGGATTATATTCAAAATTCATGGATAAATGGTGCGTTGTTAGATCTACGACGAACTAAAATAGGACTGAATGAATTATGTAATGGGAAAAGGTGTGATTTTAATGAGCTGAACAAATACAGTTCTTATGAACTTAATTGTTACTATCCGAATATATGTTACAACGCAAAAGGTATAGGGGAGAATTGCGTCTCTTCTATAAGGTATGAGAAGTATGATAAAGGAAATACATGTGACATGTATTCTCACCTTAAACGTATTGAGGATGAACTAAAAAAGATTGAAGAAAATAAGAGGGATTCTAAGCAGATTGACATTAATTTAATATCAAATTCTAAATTAAACTTCAAAGAGGACAGAGGAGATATTTCTTGGGCCGAAGCTCTTGTTGCAAAAATTGGCGATTTTGATGATCAGGATACTGCTAAAGGTATTCAATGTTTTCCAAATGAGAAAGGTGCGAAAGGAGATAATGTATGTTCACAGATTAATTATAAATTTGAAGATTACTCTCTGAGATTAAATCATGATTATAAAATAAAAGGTATAACACCTGGTAGTAGTGTGATGCTTGCTATAGCAAGTAATGGCAACTACCAACTTCATAGAGGTGGATATCATGTTGAAGTAACTAGATCATGTAACTTTGATGGTGGTAAAAAATTGTATGTGTACTTAGGTGATAATCCGCCAAGGGATCCATCTGCTCGAAAGACTAATGATTTCAAAAAAGTAAAGAGGTTGGATAAAATAACAGAGGATAATGTAGACTATTACATAATAGATGGAAGTCATTTGGTAAATGAAGAGTCTAAGAAAATATATTTTGGTATTAATGTAGAAAACGTAGAGAAAGATGATATTACGGACAAAGATAGCAAATATTATGAAGATAACAAATACACAGTAAATTTATTTTTAAAAAGAAAAATAAACGATTTGATTTCATCAACTGTAAACAAGATTTTTGATTTCATAACAGACGGGAGTGAAGACGGAATTAAAATTCCATATGAAGGATATAGAAAGGGGCTTCTACAAGGAATAAGAGCTTTGCTTATTCTATACGTTATATTTACTGTTGTTGGCTATATGCTTGGAACAATACAATTAAGTAAATTCGATTTTATTATAAGAATATTCAAAATAGCATTTATAGCTTTTGCTTTTAGTGATAGAAGTTGGGAATTCTTTGGTACAACTTTGTCTGGGCTTTTTGTTGAGGGTAGCATTTATTTAGTTGATAGTTTTTCTGGCTATATAGGAGAAGGAGGTAAAAAATTTGCATTCTTAGATTTAACAGCCGGAGTATTATTTACAGGAGAAACATGGCTGAAATTTTTATCTTTAATGCTATCAGGACCTTTTGGCTTTATTGCATTTTTGGCAATACTTTATGCTACTTTTGTGTTTTTAAGATGCATTATTAGTGCTACGTTTAAGTATGTAATATCTACTATTTTAGTGGCATTTTTATTGTCATTGGCACCTTTATTTATCGTATTTATTCTATTTCAACAAACTAAAACATTATTTGATAATTGGATAAAAACGCTGGCTCATGTTTCATTGCAACCAGTCATTTTATTTTCATCCTTGTCTCTTTTAAACCAGTTAATGTATTCAGTTCTATACAACCTCACAAATTTTTCTGCATGCTATCAATGCTTAATTAGTGTAAATTTTTTATCGTATGATCTGTGTCTTATGAAATCAATATTACCTCTTGGGTATAGTCCTGGTACTAGTGTTGATGTTGCGCTCAGTACTGGAGAAAGGGCTGGTGGGCACTTTGCAGCATTACCTATAGATCTAATCCAGGCATTTATATATCTCATCATTGCTAGTGCAATGGAAGCTTTTGTTTCTATATCAGAAACTATGGCGCAGGCGTTGTTCAGCTCTGGTTATGGAGTTGCTCAAAGTGTTAGTCATATTTCTAGGAGCGCATCACAAGCTATGCTGTCAACTGTTGGCCTTGATGATAGAACCCAAAATATGATACATAACATCAAGCAGGGAATGAGTAAAGATCGTAGCAAAATTGAAGCTAAATTGCCTGATACACCAAAGCAAGCAGATGAAAAAGGGAGTTCTGGCAAAGAAATGAGCAAATCTGAAACACTAAGCCAGCCAGATAAGCAAAAGGATTCTGATAAAACAAAAGGACAAGTCAAGGAAGATTGATGAGATATATGGAGTAACTAATTAAAAAGATATTTGAAGTAAGGTTTTAGAAATTTATTCTGTATTGGAAAAAGTTTAGGTATGCAATCACGCTTAGGCAAATGTTGGTTTAGGTTATTAATTTTGGTAATCTGTGTTCTGGTTACAGGTTGTAGTAAGAATGATATGCCTTTTCCAAGGTGCATATCTGCTGATTATTTTGGTCCTGAACCAGTTGCAGTTGGTGCTCATTTTTCAAAAGATCACGATGCTTTTATTCCGGAAGATCAGGAAATTATAGATCCTGAAACCGGAGAAATCAATTATGGTTTTCACCCTAATCAAGTAGTGAAGTGGAAGGATACCGGCCTTGAAACCAATGGAGATAGTTTAGTAGTACGAGTAAATGGTGCATGGACATCTTGGAGCAATAGTAATAAGAAGAAATCTCAAAGTAGTTATAGTTTGGAAAGTTTGGAGCAGTTAAAATATGCAACCAAATTTGAAAGAGGGAAAGGTGACAACAGTCTGCCTGACTTTCACTTAGTTTGTAATGATTATAAACCTAGCATACAAAAATTTTCAAGTAAGCCTAAAGAAAGTTGCACTGTAAAGTGCAAGTGCATTAATGAAGATGATAGCGCAAATACAGTATCACGTGGTGCTCCATGTTGGTTTACTAACGGCCATGGTGCTTATCTTTTATTTAAAAGGCCTAGCGATTCTAGTCCTAACGAAAATTTAAAATCCATGCGTAACCCTGAGTCTCCTACTGTACATCTAGGTTACAATTCCGTAGCGGAAGATGGAAGTGGGCTTTTTACTTTAGACAGAGATAACACCACATTACAGGACAGGAGTTGTAATACGGTGAGGTTAGAAAAAGGATGGAAAATATATGTAAAGATATTAGATAGATATTATCTAGATAATGCAGGTGGCTACTCTTTTGAATTTTTGAGCGGAGTGCAGAAACCAAGTAACTTTGGATTTTTTGATTACATTTATAACTATCTAAAATGTGTATTATTGATTAACGAAAATTGTAAAAAGCATTTTGATAGCAATGATCCTGCAGCTGCACAGGCGATGTTCGAAAATATAGCTGAAAAAAGTACGAGCTTTCACAATTTTGTTCTTTCCTTGCTTGTTCTATTTATAGTGATTTCATCGCTTCTTTATCTTTTTGGAATGATAAGAGAAACTAAGCATGATATGCTCATCAGAATGATGAAAATCACTCTAGTAATAGTGCTTATATCTCCTGGAAGTTTTAGATTTTTCTATGATCATTTTCTTGTTTTATTTGTTAAAGGTCTTGAACAATTGATAAGCATAATTACTAATTTTGCTCCCAACATGAACACCGGAGGTAATTCAAACGTTGCTCAAGGAAATGAAGCTAAATTGTTTAGCTTCATGGAGGATATGTTTAATAAGTTTTTTGCTTACTCTGTTTGGAAAAAGTTTGCAGCATTTTTACATTATCAAATGTGGGCAAGTCTCCTTATGATACCGGCAATTTTTATAGGGATTGTCTTATATTTCCTGCTGTGTATGTATGCTTACATAATATTCCTTTCTGGTTTTATGGGTATAGCTTTTCTTGTAGCTATAATGCCGCTATTCCTAATCTCTATTTTATTTTCACCACTGAAAAGTCTATTTGAGGGTTGGATAAAATTCTGTATTAGTTTCTGTTTGCAATCAATTATGATATTTACCCTGCTGTCATTACTTGCTGCGATGATAATGAATACCTTTTATAAACAGTTAGGCTTTACTGTGTGCTATAATAAATGGCTTGAAATAAAGTTATGTGCTCCAAAATGGGTATTTGGTGGTTTTTGTATAATTGATAAAGAATACTTTAGCTGGACTCCAGGGCAAATTTTTGTACCTTATGCTATTGGAGAGGCTTCTACATTGAACGTAGATAAGAATATAGAAGGTATAGAAAAACTAAGCAGAATAGGTGGTACAGTAAAGTTTACTGGTGGCGCTGGATATATCCCTCTTCCACCAGATTACATTAATAAAGGTTTTCGTTATATAGATTATCCTTTCTTTAATCCAATTCCTGGAACTAAAGATAATCCAGCAGACCACTATATTGCGGAAAGTGATATGATAGTTAGTAATGGCTGTAGTGCAAAAGATCTAGTACGCTTAACAAATAGTTTATCTCATGCATCAGAGAGGGCTGACATTATATTACTGATCAACAATATAGAGAAAAGGATAGGTGATGTTAGTGAAATAATAAAACGCTACTGTCAAGATATAAATAAATGCAATAGTTATAGGGAAATAATTAATGAAATAAGATCTTTAGTGCGGAGTGCGATAAAAAAACAAGGTTGTAGAATACTGAAACTTCATGATTTATATAAGGATCCCAACAGTGAATACTGTCAGAAATGTAAAGATTGTGAGGATTGCAAAAATTATAAAGAAAATAGTGATTACCAAAGGGTGCAAGACATACAGAGAGGTTATTTAATCAACGCAGGAGAGATCTTTGTATTGTTCTTGCTTTCGTTTTTGATGTTTTCTTTGAAGGAGTTTGTACAACAGATGGGCTCAAGCATTGCCGGTGGTGGGTTTGGTGTTTACAATATATCTAGTATGTATCAAGCATCACCTGTGACTGGTTTAATGCAGGGATTAAAACAACAGATGCAAGATAAAATTGGTGGAGGGCTAGAGTCTTTAGGTAATTGGGCTACTCATGTACCGGACAGATTAGCTGGAGGTACAGCTAATTTGCTAGGTAGAATACCAGGAGTTGGGGGTGTGCTGAAATATGCTATTAATGTGCCACGTAAGCTTGTAGGTGCTACTATTGAAGCAACAAAATTTGCAACATCACCTAAAAATGATGTTGATAAGCTTGAGGAAAAAATCTACAGGGCGTTTGGAATTGATAAAGAAGATATTGCACATAGAAGAATTGATAAATATTTAGAATATTATAAAGGATATGTAGGATCACATTTGGGCTATACAATAGAAGATGCTATGAAGTTTACTTGGGAACATGGTCTCGACTCTATAGGAATTAACCCTGCTACAGGAGAAAAGGATGGTTACCAGCATAATCTACTCTATAGAGCAAAAACATATAGACGGGAATTTCTTGAGAAGCTTCATGATTACACTATCGGCCGTAAGAGAGAACCAGAAAAAGACAATCCTGATCAATCAAATAAGGTAGAACGAGAGTTAGGCACGGAACTAGTAAGAGATAACCATGATCAGCCACTAGAAGAAGGCGACCCTCTTCGACTACGAGGGGGAGGTCAGCCAGATAAGGTAGTACGAGAACTAAGCACAGAACAAGAAGACAAGCCTAATCAACTACAGCATGATCAGCCAACAGAAGAAGATAAGCCTGATCAATCAAATGAAGTGACACGAAATTTAGGCACGGAACCAGAAAATTTAAAAAACACTACAGAAGCTATAGAAAGACGTGCCGAAAGAGCTAGAAAAAAAGAAGAAAGAGATCAGAATGATGTTGATGATTTTGGGTCTGTTTTTGAAGGTATGGAAAAGCGTACTGAAAGAGAAGGAAGAAGAAAGCAAAATGAGGTTTACAGTCCTTTATCACTTTTTGAGATGAATACTTCAGAAGCGATAGAAAAACGTGCTGAAAGAGCTAGAAGAAAAGAAGAAAGAGATCAGGAAGACAAAAGTTATGATACCTCATCACTTTTTGGAGAAGACAGAGAACGTGAGGGTAGTGAAAGAGCTGATAGCAGAGGTGATAATGACGAGGAATCTTAATTTTAAAGGACTAAGTTATTATGGTCTTCAGCAAGACGAAGATGGTAATATCAAGTTAAACGATTACAATGATGTTTTAAATGCGCGCAGAGCGAGGGTAGATTTGTTACTAGATAGCACTAAGCAAGGTGATGTTAGTCTTTCAAAGCTAAATAAAGCTCTGAATGAGAGACTTATAGATGATAAAGGGCTATCGTCAGAATTTGACAAAGAAGACAAAGAAATTGCACAGAAGGAGCTTAAGATGTTCTCTATTTTAGACGATCTTGATAATCTTGCAAACATTGAAAGTGAAGATCTATTAGAGGTTAGTTTGTTACTATCAGATCTTAGTTTTATAGAGAGAAATATTGTGTTGAATGCCGATCAGAGTTCTGATCTAATAGGGTTCAAAAGTCTATTTATAGAAAAAAAAGCATCTGGTGAGGAATATAGTGATGAAGAGTGTCACAATTTCCTCGATAGTATAGAGAAAATCAATACTTTAATTAAGTTAGAGTTAGAAAGTAGAATTGAAGGGATGGGTCATGATGAAAAAAACAACCATGATGATTTACAAGACGAGATTGGTCGTGCAATCAGTATAGAGAATAAATCAAAGAAAAGCGATTGATCTTGCGTTCCTCCACAAGCAACCTTCTTTCTATTAGACTGCTGAAGCTATGTTGACATTAAATGTGTATTATAAATAATTAGTTAACTTCGAACTTGTTTTATATGTTACGTGTTATTGCGGGTAAATATCGTGGAAGAAAAATAACTACAGGCAAGAATTTAGCTGCACGGCCCACTATGAGTAGTGTCCGAGAAGCAATATTTAGTATACTTTCTTCAAGAAAACCTATTTATAACCTAAATGTACTTGATTTATTCTGCGGAAGTGGCTCTTTTTCATTTGAAGCACTTTCTCGAGGTGCTAAACATGCATTCATGGTAGATTCAGATTATTACAATTTGCAACTGCCTAAAAAAACAGCAGAAGATTTTGGAATTACGAACGATATCACGTTAATTTGTTGCAATGCTAACGGATTACCAAGACCTATTTCAAAGTGCGATATAGTTTTTATGGACCCACCTTATAATATCAATCTGGTTAACTCAACTTTAGACGAGTTAGCTCACTCAGGCTGGTTAAATGATAATGCGTTAATAATTCTAGAAATGAGGAAAAATGAAGGTTTTGAGTGCAATAAAAACTTCAATATAATTGTGGAGCGTACCTACGGTATTGCAAAAATAATTTTTCTTTCTTCACTCACTTGAATTTCTTTTGTAAACATCTATAGCTAAGCTAAGTAAGATTTTTCCGAGGACTGAAAGAAAAAATCAATTCGTTTTGGTGGGAATACGGTGTGTAACAGCAAATCAATACGAGTTGATATACTAGAAGAAGCAGTATGGAAAGAAATGAAGATGGTACTCAAAGAACCAGAGGCAATGACTAAGGAATATCAGCTCAGACTCGTAAAACATGAAAGTACGCAAGCAAAGGATTAACTTGAAAAGCGTGCAAGTAAAATAGAACAAGGTATAGAAAAATTAGCTTATGTATATGCAAGGGGTCATATAACGAAGGAAAAGTATGACTTAGAAGTTGAGAGCATGGAAAAGGAGTTAAAGGAATCAGAGATCAAAGGGAAGAAGCTATCGATGAAAAGAGTCTACAGAGAGAATTAGATTTTATCACAAACAGTGTAGAAAGTTTTTCCTCTGAGAGAGCTTAATCAAGCAGACTATGAAACTAAACTTGATATAATAAGAAAGTTAGTTCAACGCATTGAAATTGACGATGATAACGTACATATAGTGTTTCGATTGAAAGAACTTACTCTCGAAAGGCAAAAAAAAGTGTTCAACATTGTATCGGGATGCCAGTGTCAGCTACTTGCATGACATCCTCTTGCTTCTATAGGTGTCTTTATCTCGTCTACTTTATTTTGCCACACAGATACAATGGTTTCACATAAACCTGATAGTTTATCTATTTTGAAAAAGAAGGACCACCAACACCTTCAGCGTTTGCATCACTAAATTTACTTGCCACTTTATCAATAGTCCAAACGAGTGGTGTAACAACGAGCGCAGCAGCCCAGATAACAGCACTAACAGCATAATCCAAAACTGCATTAACAAATTCAGATAATGCTCCACTATGGTTCCATGCCTTAAGTGACAACATGGATGAATAATCTATCAATGATTTTGTATTTTCTGCAAAATCATAGCTACCTACTACTTTCGCCAATCCTTTTGCCGGCCAATATGATAGATACGCCAATGCTAGATATAAAGGTTGCAGAACGACATTAGCTAACGCAAAAGTAATAATCCCAATCATAGAAGGATTTTTTTTGTAACTACCAAGAGCTACATTTTTCACTGGCCCAATAACACTATTAATATAATGAACAGATTTATAGAAACTATTTTGTGGAACTTCACTGTTATTTTTTGCAGCAGGAACAGTTCCATATTTAGCATATCTATTAAAATTCTTAAATAAACTTGACATATTACCCCTCTAAAATAAAAACATAATTATCTTATCAGTATAGATAATTTTAGAATAAATGCAATCACTACCTAACTAAATTATCTGTTGCGCAAAAGCACATATTACCATACCATCGAAAATAAAGAGGTCAGCATGAGTTTTACTTTACCTGAGCTGCCATATGATAAAGCAGCTTTAGAACCTTACATATCTGCAAATACATTGAATTTTCATTATGATAAGCACCATAAGGGATATTTAAATAAACTCAACGAACTGGTTGAAAACACAGATTATCAACATATGGAAATTGAGGAATTAGTAACGAAAGTTCATGGAAATAATAATACAGTTCCTATTTTTAACAATGCAGCACAAGTTTGGAATCACACTTTTTATTGGAATTCAATGAAAAAAAATGGTGGTGGTAAACCTAAAGATGATGGTCTTCTAGCAAAAAAAATTCAAGATGATATTGGTGGCTTTGACAAATTTTGTGAAGAATTTTCAAATTATGGAGTAAGCCAATTTGGTAGTGGATGGGTGTGGTTAGTGCTTGAAAAAGGAAAACTCAAAATCACTAAAACTCCAAATGCGGATCTACCGCTAATTTATGGCCAGGTGCCACTACTTACTATGGATGTATGGGAGCATGCATACTATTTGGATTGCCAAAATCGCAGAATTGACTACATAAAAGTTTTTCTTGATCATTTGATCAATTGGGATTTTGTAGAAGAGAATTTAAAGAAGAATATATAAGATGAATATACCACAAGTAACAAAACTAGATAATGGTCTGCGCATAATAACTGAGAGAGTGCATGAAGTTGATTCCGTAGCTTTAAATATACGAGTTGGTGTTGGCAGTAGAGCTGAAAGTGCAAGTCAAAATGGAATATCTCATTTCCTAGAGCACATGGCTTTCAAAGGAACAAAGACAAGAACTGCTTTTGAAATTGCAAAAGCTTTTGACGATATAGGTGGAGCCTTCAATGCCTGCACCGGTAGAGAAAGCACCAGTTATTATGCAAAGGTTCTTAAAAAAGATATAAAAACTGGCATTGATATATTAATAGATATATTAATGAATTCTACATTTCCAGAGGATGAATTGGAACGCGAAAAGGGTGTTGTAATACAAGAGATTTTTCAAACCAATGATTCACCAAGTGATATCATTTTTGATAAGTATTTTGAAGCAGCTTATAAAGATCAACCATTTGGTAGATCAATCTTGGGTACGCAAGATACTGTCAAATCTTTTACTCGAGCTAATCTAGATAACTATATAAATGAGCATTACTTTGGCGGAAATATGATATTTGCTGCTGCAGGAAATGTTGAGCATGAGGAAGTTGTTCAATTAATCAAAGACTTTCTCTCAAAGATTCATTCAAAAGAGCTGAAAAAAAGCCAGAATGCAGGTTATACCAGTGGTGAGTATCGAGAGCATCGTAAATTAGATCAGGTGCACTTGTTAATTGGGCTACCTAGTGTTTCTCGTGATGATAATAAATATCACACATTTAAAGTGCTTGATTCTATACTGGGAAGTGGCATGTCATCACGCCTGTTTCAGGAAGTAAGAGAAAAGCAGGGTCTTGCTTACTCCATTTACTCATTCAACTCTAGCTATGCTGATACGGGAATGCTTTCGATTTTTGCTGGTACAGATAGTAGTAATCTAGATAAGCTTTTAAAATCCATAACGACAGAGCTAAAGAAATTGTCTACAGATGATTTAAAGGAAGAAGAAGTAAATAGAGTAAAAGAACGAGTAAAATCTCAAATTTTAATGTCACGCGAAAGTGTTAGCTCACGTGCTGAAACATTAGGACACTACTACGGTAACTATAATAAATACATCAGTAAAAATGAATTAATAGAAAAAATTAGTGCTGTTACTATTTACGATATAAAAAAAGCAGCAGAAGAATTGCTATCTCAGCATGAGAGAATTACTTTAGCTGCGATTGGAGAAATTAAGTCACTGCCAAGTTACGATAAAGTTGTTTCTATGCTTAGTGTACTTTAATTATGTTGCTTATGCTCACTAAAAAGTTCAATGAATGGTTGCAAAATCCTTTCTATAAAAAGTTTCCTTTCTGGTTCATCGCGTATACCACTAATTATTTTATTGAAAGCTTTTTCGCTGTTTTGTAAAAATAAATAGCTTTCTACTGATTGCACAATAGACAAGGCAGTTAAAACTCCTCCTATCACTAAACAAGAAGCTATAGCAGGTACAGTACCCACTGCAATTCCAGTTGCGATTAATGATAAACCAGCTAAGAGTGTAAAGGCTGAAACGCAAAACGCTATTTGATGTTTTTCTTTATTTTTAACCATAAATGCCTCACAAAATTATATTTTTAGTATACCCGTATATATACGGTACTGTCAAGTTTTTAAAGAAGATTAAAAAATGCAACGCACATGTACAAAATATGAACTAGGTATATAGTTCACAATGCAGCGGTATTTCACTAATCCAATTATTTTTTTCCTGATCTAGCCTATCATTCAATATTGCTTGTCTTATTGATTCCATCAACTTATTCATGAAGAAAACATTGTGAATGGTAACGAGTGTATAAGCCAGCAACTCTTTAGCTTTCAGTAGATGGTGTATATAGGCTCTTGAATGTTTTCTGCAAGTAAAGCACAAACAGTCATTTTCAATTGGGTTATCATCTAGTTCGAATCGTTGATTTCGCAAATTAATATGCTCTTTGCACTTTGAAGAAATAGAATCTCTATTTTTTACTTTAACAAGCGCGCCACCATGTCTTGCGAGGCGAGTTGGATGCACGCAATCAAATGTATCAACTCCAAGCTCTACTCCACGAAAAATGTCTACAATTCCACCAATACCAAGCAAATGAGTAGGCCTATCTTTTTTTAAATGTTCCATAGTAAAGGAAACTACATCATACATCTGCTCTTTACTTTGACCAAGTGATCCACCTATTGCTTGACCAAAAAATGGCAAATCGTTGATAAAATCACAACTTTCTCTACGCAAATCTTGATACACTCCGCCTTGACTAATTCCATAAAGCGCCTGTTTGCCATCATTATTTTTTTCAAACTTATTTAAAGAACGTTCAGCCCATCTATGGCTCATGAGCATTGATTTTCTTGTGTATTCTTTACTGACATGGAATGGAGTACATTCATCTAAAACTAGGATTAAATCTGCACCTAATTTTTGTTGAATTTGTATCGACTTTTCAGGAGTTAGACAATAAGTTTTACCATTTATGTAAGAACGAAAAATTGCCCCATCCTCGTTAATTTTGATCAGAGTTTTTTGCTTCTGTCTTATTCCCTTTATTTCTTCCGAAACTGACCCGTGCCCTAAACTAAATATCTGGTATCCACCAGAATCAGTGAGCATTGGCCCACTCCATCCCATCATCTTGTGCAAGCCACCAAGCTTTGCCACAGTATCCTCTCCCGGTTGGAGCATTAGGTGATAGGTGTTGGAAAGTATTATCTGAGTACCTGCTTCTCTGATTCTCTCGATATCTGCAGCTTTAATAGCAGCTTTGGTTGCACAAAATATAAATGCTGGTGTTTCTATACTTCCATTTGGAGTTTTGATCGTTCCAACTCTTGCAGAACCTGATTGCTTAGTTATCCTAAACGAGAACTTTTCCATCTATTTACTTGAAAGTTCTGCTATGATATTTTCCACTTTTTCAGGAGTGAGGTTTTCATAAAAGTCATTATTGATCTGCACCACAGGGGCATTAACGCATGCACCAAGACATTCAACTTCCTTTAAAGTAAATAGATTATCTTTAGTAGTTTCACCGATATTGATTCCTAGTTTCTTTTTAAAGGTATTTAACACTTCTTCGCTATTGCACAACCAGCAAGGAGTTGTTCTACAAATTTGTATGAGATATTTACCTACTGGTTTTAAATTATACATGGTATAAAAATTTGCCACTTCATACACGCGAATATGTGGAATATGAAGCATGTCAGCAACGTAGCGCATGGCAGATTCAGGAACCCATCCGCATTGTTCTTGAACCAGGTATAGTAAAGGCATGACGGCACTACCTTCTCTACCTTTAGGATACATCTCTATAGACTTTTTCGCTTTTCTGAGGTTGTCTGATGTAAAACTAAACTGCTCTTCTTTCTCTTTCATCTAATAAAGTTCGTGTAAATCTCAACAAATTATACTTGAAGAGTTAACAATTGCAATTGTTGGTTTTTTGAGCTCTACAATATTATATCTGTAGAGTGGGCGCATTCAATTTGTGAATTCTTTACTGCTACTCATTTTCCATATTTCGCTTTGCAGATTATAAAGGTATTAATTTCTTAATTTTAGTTAAAATTTTATTGACGTTACATATAGAAATAATCATAATAGCGTTTTATTAAAATTTTAAATATAATTATGTCTATATTAAGTAGATTATTTAGAGTTAATACAACTACACTGAAAGTTAAAGAAGCGATAGGTTTTAACCCAGTAAACGTAGGGTTGATTGAAGGAAATGGAGTTACTTATGGACTCAGCTATCAAGATAACGGCAATGGAAGCAGTAGAGTAAAGTTACTTATTAGTCCATTATATCAATCGAAAACATACGAGTGTGATACATGTGTCAACGTAGCAAATGAATTCAAGGGCCAATTATCTCCCACACTAATAGAAAATTCAGCTGAAGTATAGTATTTCCTAAAGTAAATGATAAAGGTATAATAAAGTATTTGAGTTATAATGGCATATAGTGTGGATTTAAGGGAAAAGGCAGTATTGATGATAGAAAAAGGTAAGACAAAGGTTGAGGTAGCAGAGCTTATGGAGATAGGAATAGCAACTCTGTACCGTTGGTTAAAAAAGAAAGCTGCTGGTGAAAGCCTCAAGCCATCTAAAAACGGTAGCTTTATTCGAAAAATAGACCCCAAAATACTCGAAGAATATGTTACAAAGAATCCAGATCATACTCTGGCAGAGATGAAACAAAATCTTGGATTTGGAATAAACTCAATTTGGTATAGACTAAAACAGCTAAAAATTACTTTAAAAAAAAGTCACACTATATCAAGAGCGCAATCAAGAAGATAGGGAGCAATTTATTGATAAAATCTCAAAAATAGACCATTCCAGCATCTTATATATAGATGAAGCAGGAGTTGATAATAAGTTATACCGAGAATATGGACGCGCTCCAAGAGGAAAGAAAATTTATGCAGATATTCCAGGGAGAACTCGAGAGAGAATCAGTATAGTAGCCGGGTGGATTGGAAAGAGATTTATTGCACCAATGACTTTCAAAGGTGGGTGTGACAAAGAGGTATTCAATACATGGTTGGAGAAGATGTTATTACCTACATTGCCACTTGGCACAACTATAGTTATGGATAATGCTACATTTCATAAGACCACTAAAACAAAATCATTAATAGAGTCTTTTGGCTGTCATTTGCTGTATCTTCCAACATATTCACCAGATTTGAATCCTATAGAATACTGTTGGCATACCATCAAAAGCCGCCTCAGACCTCTCATGTATAAATATACAGACTTACAGCTTTTGGTTGGTAATACCATAATGGAACTTTATCATCCATTTTAGAAAATACTATAGATAAAGTTGGAGTTATTTTTCCTACAGAAGAAACTAACAAAGAAAGAAAGTGCATCAAAGGCTTAACATTCAACACTTACGAAATCAAGCATTCAACTAATGCTCCCTTAGTTGAATACGTAGGAAAAGTAAAATTATACAAGAACATTGATATAAATAATCTTGCAAATGAAGACAATAGTTACTTTCAACCAAAAGCAGTAAAAGTTGATCATGGTAATATTGTTGTAATTGCTCATAACTTAAAGGATCAAGCTTTAGTTTCTTGGTATTTACAATCAGACACGAATGGAAAATTTAAGATTCTGCGTGAAAAAAACGGTCTTACAGAAAGAAAATTATTCAAATTTGATAATCCAGGGCAATTAGTACTAGATGAAAATACGATGCTTTATGCACAGATGAGCAAAGAGATTATTGGGAAGCCAGAAGTAAGAACAAATATCTTTAAATTCGACTTGATTGACGTGGCTCAGAAGCTGAAAGATAGAAAAGAAGATGAATGTTTGCTTAAGAAAAATTGTCAAATAGATAAAGCATCATCTACTATCTATAATCCAGGAAAAATAAACTTTTTACAGTATGTAAGACGAACTGAAGGTGATGATTTAGTTGCTTTTCTTGCGAAAAAACAATCTTCTAATACGCAAGAATTGCATTTAGCAAGGCTTGCTAAGAGAGGACCAAAATCAAATTTTACTGTTTGTGAATGTGAAGATCCTATAGAACAATTGTATGTTAAAGACAATGGTCAAGGAGGTTTTATCGTCACTGCGGTAAGTGGAGAGAGTATTATAACTTTTAATAGAGAGAGCTCTGGAAAATCTTCTGAAGCAACGATAATACCGACAAGCAGTATCAAAGCTCTCAGTGATTTTGTTAATATCATTAACGGCCAATTGATGCCTAGTATTATTTCCAGCAGTACTGTGGCTCCTATAACTGTTACAGAGACGGTTGTGACTTCTAAGAAAACGACGACTGCTGCAATTACTAGCACAACAGAAACCGACACTGTAAAGACTACCAAATTAACAACAGAAGCATCAACTATCATTGTACCAACTTCCACAATGAGTAAATCTTCAACAGAGTCAACAACTCAGGCAAGTACAGTAACAGTGGAGTCAACAACAGTAGCATCAACTACCACTGCACCTACTTCTACAACGAGTAGGCCTTCAACAGAGTCAACAATTCAAACAAGTACAGTAACAGTGGGGCCAACAACAGTAGCAAAAACAACTACTACTCCACAAGCGACCACAGTTGCTACAACGTCAACTAGTGTGCCTTCGGAAACTGAGACAAGTACTGTAAAATCTACAGCAGCGACTGTTGAGTCAACTTTTACAGCAAGCAGTACTACGATGAGTAAGCCTTTAACAGAATTAACAACTAAGATGAGTACGTCATCAGAACCAACAACAGTAGCTGAAACTATTGCGACCTCACAAGCGACTATGATTACTACAATGCCAACTAATGTGACAACAACAAACTCAGAGGCAACTATACAAACAGTGTCCACTATATCAAATACTGGAACAAAGGTAACAACTCCTTTGTTCACTACAACTTTACTTCCTCAAACTACTCCTTCACCACAGCCCGCTCAGCTTGCTATAGAGTCTAATAGGGCAGGAATGATAGGTGGGTCTTTGGTTGGAGCGATAATAAGTATTGCTGGAATTATAGGATTCATAACATACAAATATGTTAAGGGTCGTAATTCTGCCCCTGTGTTAGAACTAACTAATTTCAATGATAGAAGGCGATCATCTTCAAGTGGCAATAGCGATGAAGAAATTTTTATCGCTAATAACAGAATGAGACATATATCTATGCGAACTATGGATCAATCTGAAACAGTGCTAAACAGTATATCGGTGGAGAGTAGTAGTCGGTCAAGAAGTAGCTCATCGTCTTCAAGCGGTGGACCAGGATCTTGACTGACTGAGCTAGAGTCTAAAAGTGAAAAAAGCTTATCTTGGGATAGCGATGATGTACCGGAATATCACCTTTAGCTATTTGTCTGAATGTTTTTAGTATGTAGACTGTTAGGAAATTTTCTTTTGCTTTTATGATTTTAATGTTAAAGTATAATTCCTAGGTGCAATAAGTAGCTGCTGTTGTGTGATAAACACAGCAGAGGAAAGTCCGAGCTCCAAGAAAAGGTAGTGACGGGTAACGCCCGCCGGAGGTAACTCCAGTTATAGGGCTACAGAAAATTACCGCCTAAATATTATTAGGTAAGGGTGAAAAGGTGTGGTAAGAGCACACCATAACAATGGCAACATTGGTAGTCAAGTAACCAACACTAGGAGCAAGATTAAATAGAAGTAGATTTTATGTTTTTCTCATATCTACTCGGGTAAATCGCACGAAGTAAATGGTAACATTTACTCCAGATAAATAGCTACATAAACAGAACTCGGCTTATATTTCACCTAGGCAATGCATGAATGTCAGCCATACTATGTAAATGTATCAAACATTTCACATACCCTGTACGCTCAATTTGACCACCTATATTCCTTTTACTTCTTGGCTTATCTCTTTATTTTATTGTCCCAAATTTGGGAGAAAAACCCTGGACTTGAAGTCCATCCTTTTAAGAATATAATTTTAAGGTGAAAAATCTGAAAGAATGTGGAATATTATAGAAAAAGCAGTCACTCTGTATATATATCACATAGTGTGGATAACAAAATATCGATATCCAGTACTAGTTGGAGATATTGGACAGAAAGCTAAAGAAGTTGTACAAGAAGTATGTGCAAATAATCAAGTAGAAATTATCAGAGGTAGAGTTGCGTCAAGTCATGTACACGTATACGTTTCTGTACCCCCATACTTAAGTATTAGTAAGTTAGTGCAGTTAATAAAAGGAAAAAGTTCCAGAAAAATCCAGCAAAACTTTCCAGAGCTAAAAAAGAGATATTGGGTTGTGGGCAGTAGGCTAGTTTGTCAGGACTAGCGGAAATGTAACTGACGAAATGATAAAAAATTATATTGAAAATCACTCTAAAAAAGAAGATAAATTTGGTGACTTTCAAGTCGAAAGTTAGCATTCTATGCTCTCTCTCAATCTTTGGATTTTAATCCATAGTGGTTGAATTCCTTTTGAACTTAACAAAGCTTGAATTTTAACCGAGCTTTTCCTTTAACTAGTCATTCTCTATCTCTAAAGCCTTACTTTCTTACCTATAACTTTTTAGCTCCGCTTCCAACTTTTCTATCTTTTGTTGCAAATCTTTGTAAAGTTCTAAAAGACTGACCACGTTACCTCACTTTTAGGATTAGTTTTTATCTTACTAAATCTACCTTTTCGCTTCTTCAATCAACAAGTAAATAAAGCATTTCATGCGCTGTCCTTGACTTGTTCTGCTTGATAGTCACTACTGCTTTCGCTTATATTAACACTAGAGTATTCTTCATCGTCAACATACTCTTTTAGAACATATCCTCTACCCCAAACGGTTTCTATGTGGCTTATTCCGTCATTTGCACTTTCAAGTTTTTTACGTAATTTACACATAAAAACATCAACTATTTTGTTGTCTGAAGGTTCGTCCAAGCCATTGTAAAGATGGTTTAAAAACATTTCTTTTGTCAACACTGCTCCTTTACGCAATGCCAGCAATTCTATCATGGAATACTCTTTGTTAGTAAGGTGAACTGTTTTGCCTTTTACCTCAACAATCCTGTGATCAAAATTGATATTCATATTACCAATCTTTATCACTGATTCGGGATGGCCTTTAGTACGTCGGACTATGGCCTTAATTCGAGCTAATAATTCGCTCTTGTGAAATGGCTTGGTTAAGTAATCGTCGGCACCATACCCAAGTCCTTTAGCTTTATGGTTGGCAGCGGAGATACACGAAAGTATTAAAACAGGAACTTTGATTTTTGCACTTCTTAATCTTAACAGTATATCATATCCATCAATATCACCAGGCAGGTGTATATCTAGAATAACTAGATCGTAACAGTCTCCACCCGAGGAAACCATATTATTGTTATAATCTTGTGCAGAAGTAACAACGTCGCAAAAATGTCCATCAGAAGTTAAGGCATTAACTACAGTCCTTGCACTTACTTGATCATCTTCAATTAATAATATACGCATATTTTACACCCCATAAATAATTTATAATTTTAGTAATATATATAACCAAGGAAAGTAACAAATCAAATTTTTATTAATGAATAATAGAAATTACACTTATTAATTAATAGTTAATGTGTCGTTCCAAAATTATACAAATAGATCTAAAATACAATAGATATACTATAATAATACTATTTTTAGTAAATATTGAATAGAAGCTATTTTTATTAAAAGAATACTTAGGTTAATAGATATTTAAACTATTTTATACTTTTATGTTATATTTTTAATTTACTTATTCTACAGTTTTAAATTATAAGTAATACTTTCAGGAATATTGAGTGGTAATATCAGTTTTAGGTGCTGGCGCATGGGGTACAGCAATTGCGATTTCATTAAGTGGTAAGAAAAATGTAATTTTGTGGACTCGCAATAAGGCCATATTTGAATCAATTAAAGAGAAAAGAGAAAGTGACAAGCTACCTGATTGTCCAATTTCTGATAATGTATCAGTAAAATTAGCTATTGAAGATGCAGTGAATGCTTCAGTAATAATTCTAGCTGTTCCCACTCAGTCTCTAAGGGAGATATGTCATCAATTGAATGATTGTAACCTAAAAAAAAATGTAGCAATAATTTTGGCTTGTAAGGGAATAGAAAAATCTACATTAAAATTACCTAGTGAAGTAGTCAATGAAGTTTTACCTAATAATCCTCTTGCTGTTTTTTCTGGTCCTAGCTTTGCTATAGAAGTTGCAAGAAAATTACCATATTCGATGGTTCTTGCATGTCAAAATGAAGTATTAGGTTTAAAATTAGTATCAGAGCTACAGCAAGAAAATATTAAATTGTACCTTAGTAGCGATGTTATAGGAATACAGGTTTGTGCAGCGTTAAAGAATGTTTTTGCTATAGCATGTGGGGTTGTTCTAGGTAGGTTTGGGTTTAATGCTCATGCAGCATTAATTACGAAAAGTATGAGTGAAATTAAGGCTTTATACTCAGCAAAAGTTGGTGACGGCAATGTAGATATAAATACACTACTTGGACCAGCATGCTTAGGCGATTTGGTTGTGACATGCACATCATTAAATTCAAGAAATCTATCTTTTGGATCTAAAGTAGCTAATAGTAATGGTTCTAGTGCTCAGCAGATTTTATCAGAAGGTAAGTCGGTAATTGAAGGTTTTAACACTGCTAAGTCTGCATTTGATTTAGCAGAAAAGCTAAAGATAAAAATGCCCATATGTGAAGCGATCTATAGATTGCTATATGAAAATACTTCTATAGAAGATACTATTTCTGTTCTTGTAAATTAGTTTTATATTTCGGTATATTGTGAAATTTTTATATAAATTAATATCAACATGGTGGCTATCTGGCACGGTAAAACACATGCCAGGTACTATAGGCAGCTTGGCTGCTTACCCAATTGTTCCTATATTACTCAATGACAGAATTTTAGGTACAGCAATTATTTTTTTTTTATTCTTAGTTGGATTATGGTCTACAGGCAATTATATACAACATTACAAAGCTCCGCATGATCCAAAAGAGGTAGTAATTGATGAAGTAGTTGGTCAATTGCTGACAGTACTTCTAGTTTCAATATTATTAGAACAAGAAATGAATAGCTCTGTATTGTTGGTGTGCTTTTTCTCCTTTAGGTTTTTTGATATAATAAAAGTGTGGCCTATAAATTTGATTGATAAAAATACAAAAGGTCCTTTAGGTATTATGCTAGATGATGTTGTAGCTGCAATTTTAGCCTTTGTTTTTATAGGAGCCTTTTATTGTTTATTGTTGATTTATGCAGAATAAAAAAATTTGTTATTCAAGCTTAATTATTCAGAACCTAAAGGATTATATACTTTATGCAACGAATTTGTCCAAGTGGGAAATACATGACGAATTTGATAATGTTATATTTACAGTAAATGGTACCAGAGAATCGTTATTTAATTTTGTGTTTTGTGAAGATCAATGTACTGAGCTTTCCATATGCAGAACTCTAGATTATCTCAAAGCACGAAATATAGAAGCAACATGGATAATAAGTCCACGTATAAAAATAGGGGGTATTTTAGAAAAATGCGAAATAAAACACGTTAACGCACCAAAAAAAGTTTTACTCAATATAAAAGATTATTTTTTGCCTGATGATGCTGTTCCAAATTTGAAGTTCAATGTTGTAAATAGTAGTGAGCTCTTAGAGCAATTAGATTTACACACTTCTAAAATTTTTTATCATAGAATTAGTATTGTTAGCACGTTTTTTCGCCAATTATCGAATTATGATGATAAGAGCTCAAGGTTAAGATTTTTTCTTGTAATGCTAAATAACGAAATTGTTGGAACATGCGGTCTTTATATTCAAGACAGCATAGCTGGTTTTTATAGCGATGGAGTTTTACCAATTTACAGGGGTCGTGGAATAGGAACTCAAATGGTTCTAGAAAGAATAAAGATAGCTAGGCAATTTGAATGCAAATACATAGTAGCACATTGCATGAAATCTTCTGTAAACCTTTATAAGAGATTAGGCTTTAGGGTATTTGGCAATCTTCACTTATATACCTCTTCAGTACAATCTCTTTGCTGAGAGGTTACAAATTTTTATATTTGTTTTGGAATGCCATGTTTTTTTTGTATGAAATAGTTTTACTACTAATTCTAGTATTCTTCTTTTTCTCATATTCTAAATTAAAAATTAGTAATAAAATTAAGGACTTACAACATCAAAATGTTATCATAAATAATTTAATAGATACTGTGAATGATGGATTTTATATTTGGGACGCAAAAAAACGTATAGAAAAATTTTCTCCCAATTTACTAATTTTGCTTAATACTGTTTTTTATTCATTTAATGAGTTTGTAAATTTTTTTGAGCAATCAGAAAGCTTAATTAAAAGTTTTGCTGAGGCAAAGGAAATAAATAAATCTTTTACTCTAGATTTAAAGTCAAAAGACAGTGAGGTTTATTGCACATGTTATGGTAAAAGCATAATAGATTATTCTAATAATGTGATTGGTGTGTTGTTATGGATAAGGAATATCTCCGATTATAAGATAAAAGCTAATGAACTTGAGTTAGAAAATAGTAAGCTTATGCGAGAATTGGAGAACTATAAAAAAATTTTTGACTCTTTACCATTTCCAATACTGAAGCACAATAAGAATAAAAAAGTAAGGTTTTATAACTTATTTTATGATAAATATATAGGCAGCTCTAAAAAATTTACTGTTGCGAGTGGCTCCTATAACGTAAAACCAGGAGAGTGTGTAATAACTTACAAGAACGAACCTAAGGTTTTTAATTTTGTTGAAGTTCCAGTGCAAAATTCTAATAGCATAGTAATGTATGGAAAAGATATTAGTGATGAAAAAAAATTACATACTGAGCTAAGCAATTGTTTAGCTGCACAAGAAAGTTTGCTTGAGAAGCTATCGATTGCTGTAGCGATATATAGTAAGAATCAAAAGCTAAAATTTTATAATAATGCTTTTATAAAAACTTTTCAGTTTGATCCAAAATTTTTGGAGTCTTATCCAACTTATCACGAGATTATGCTTCACCTATTTGAATCTAAAAAGCTTTTAGGAAAAAATGATTTTCAAACTATTAATAATCAAAGACATGAGTTGTTCAAAAGATTACTGGAATCATATGGTGAAACAATACATTTCATGAACGGAAGAACGTTTAGAGTATTAACAATACCCTATGCTTCAGAGGGTCTACTATTTTCTTACGAAGAGTGCCAGAAATAACACTCAAATTCCTCCTCTCTCTACCATAAGCTGTTTTACTTTCGCTATCGCTTTTGCTGGGTTAAGACCTTTCGGGCAGGTTTTTGTACAATTCATTATTGTATGACAACGATACAACTTAAATGGGTCGTTTAAAGAAGCAAGTCTTTCTTCTTTCTTATTATCACGACTGTCAGCAATCCATCTATAAGCTTGCAGTAATACCGCTGGCCCTAAAAATTTATCACCATTCCACCAATAGCTTGGGCAACCAGTCGAACAGCAAGCACATAGTATACAATCAGACAGACCATCCAATTTTTTTCTATCTTCAGGAGATTGAAAGTATTCTTTATTTTGTAAGGCAGATTTATCTGTTTGTAACCAAGGTTTAATCGATTTGTATTGCTCATAAAATTGGCTTAGATCTGGAACTAGATCCTTTACTATATACATATGAGGTAGTGGATATATTTTTACTTCACCTTTTATATCATGTATAGATTTAGTGCATGCGAGAGTGTTGGTACCATCAATATTCATTGCACAAGATCCGCATATTCCTTCTCTGCAAGAGCGTCTAAAAGTTAAGGTTGAATCTATTTCATCCTTTATTTTTATTAATGCATCAAGTACCATAGGGCCACAATTATCCATATCGATAAAAAATGTGTCTATTCTTGGATTTTTATCATCATCAGCAGACCAACGATAAATTTGAAATCTTCTAATATTTTTTGCTCCAGTAGGAGTAGGATAAACCTTGCCCTTTTTATTAACTTTAGAATTTTTTGGTAAAGAAAACTGAACCATATTGCTTACCTTTTACAGCTAAAACCCCTTTTTTGTAAATAACATATTTTGGTATTATCTACCATACTTTTCCTTTTCAAATTCAAGCAAAGCTAAAATCTTGCTCTCTAAACTTTTCATTATAATTTCTTCATCTTCTTTTTGATGATCATAGCCAAGTAAATGCAGCAATCCATGAACTAACATGTGTGCAGTGTGAGTGAGGATAGATATACAGTACTCATGAGACTCTCTTTCTATTGTATCTACTGCAATTGCTATGTCTCCTAGATCACATTCACTAGATAACTGTTCGCATGGAAATGATAGTACATTAGTTGGCTTATCTATTTCTCTAAACTTAAGATTAAGTTGATGTAGCAAGTTATCATCAGCGAGAGCTATTGATATATTTGGTTTATAATGATCTATTTTTAATTCTTTTAGAGAAGCATTAATAATATTTAATACAAAACTCTGTGGGTCCTTCGTAATACTATGCCACCTCTTATCAAGAATGCTCACTTCTAACATTCGCTCATCCTTATTATTTCATTCCACTCAGTCTCTAAAACTGGAGAAACTGATAAACGTGATTGTTTTAATATAACCATATTTTTCAAAAGTGGGTTTTGTTTTATACTGTTTAACGTCACTTGGTTACTTAAAGGTTTCAAAAATTTTACATTCACTAGTCCAAATTTGGAATTATAAACATGATAATACTCCTTTAATACTTCAACTATTCCAAGTATAACTCTCTCTTTACCTGTATGATAAAAAAATGCAAGATCGCCTAATTTCATAGCTCTCATGTAATTTTGAGCTTGATAATTGCATACACCATTCCACTGCGTCACCTGCTCCTTTTCCATTTTTTGCCAGGAGTATTCGCTTGGTTCTGACTTTAGTAGCCAAAATTGCATTATTTTTTTCTTCTTAAATAAGCTGGTATATCATAAACATTGCTGCCCCACTTAACTCTTTCATTTGTTTGCTCAGTTGAAGCATATTCTTTTGTTTCTGATATTGGAATTTGATTATAAGGCCATTTAAAAATTTTTTCCTCTGCTGGGATCTTGTTTTGATTAACAGATGAATTGTCGTTACAGCTATCAATGCCAGTTGCAAGAACAGAAACTCTAACTCTTCCCTCCATCGCCTGATCAAAAGTGGCACCAAATATTATATTTGCATTTTCATCCACTTCTTCACGCACTCTATTGGCTGCAGAATCAACTTCAAATAGAGTCATGTCTCCACCACCAGTAATATTAATCAATATTCCTTGCGCACCTTTCATTGATACATTGTCAAGCAATGGATTAGATATCGCAGCCTCTGCAGCACTAATTGCCCTATCTTCTCCTTCTGCCTCTCCAGTACCAATCATTGCTTTACCCATCTCACTCATTACTGTTTCTATATCAGCAAAATCAAGATTAATCAGTCCTGGCATGATCATCAAATCAGTTACTCCTCTTATGCCAATATGTAGAACATTATCGGCGAGTTGAAATGCGTCAGCAAATGTAGTTTTCTCGTTAGCAATTCTAAATAAATTTTGATTGGGAATGACAATAAGTGTATCTACGTATTTTTGCAACTCTTCAAGTCCAAGCTCTGCAATGCGCATACGTCGCACACCTTCAAAACCGAACGGCTTAGTTACAACTCCAACAGTCAGTATCTTTTTTTCTTTTGCTCCTTTATCTTTAACTACCGCTCTTGCTTCTCTTGCTGCTTTTGCAATTACCGGTGCAGCACCTGTTCCAGTACCACCACCCATACCTGCTGTGATAAAGAGCATGTGGCTATCTTTTATATGCTCCATAATCTCATCAATTGATTCTTCTGCTGCACCTTTACCAACATCAGGCAAAGCACCAGCACCAAGGCCCTTAGTTAAGTTAATACCAAGCTGAATTTTTTTATCACATAATGACTTCTCTAACGCTTGAGCATCGGTATTTGCTACAACAAAATTTACCCCTTGTAAATTGGATTGAATCATGTTGTTCACAGCATTTCCACCAGCACCACCCACTCCCACAACGGTAATCCTTGGGTGTAATACAGGTAGCTCTGGTAAACTAAGGTCGATTGACATTTAAATTTTACTCAAATATTAGTGAATTCACTTGATAACAAGTTACTGCTTTTTTAACAATATGCAAACATTTTTCATTTTGACATACGCAAACAGTAAACAAGATTTACTTATTCTTAACATTGTTAATCAGTAGGTATAATAATTGCAGACCTTCAAACAACACTATTTAAGATGCAAAAAAACAGAAAGTACTTGTAAGTAAAAAAGGACAGAAGCCTGTCCTTTTTGTTGAAAGCATAATTTATACAGAGAGGGCCTTCACCGAGCAAGGCATTTCTTTAAGTTCATCAATCTTAGTTTCTGGTTTTTTAACATCGTCTTTTACTATTGCTGATATTTCGTCGATGTCGCCATTGAGGGCTTTAATTTCCTCTGATTTACCACTGTTTTTATATGCAAGCACAGGTGCAGTTATTAAAGCTGCTACTGCAGCAACAATTACCAAACTAGCAATGAGCGGATGAGCAACTGCAAATGCAGACATTGCAGTAATAGCAGGACTAACAAGTGTTGCAGCTTTTGTTCCAACTGTACCAACAAAGGTTGCATAAGCTGGACTTAAAAAATAAGCAGCTGTAAGTGAAGCTACTGCTATAACTGCTAAAGAAATACCAATTGTCTTGCCTTTATGTTCTTTTACGAGATCCCAACCTTGCACAGGCACTTCTTTAGCTGCTGACCAAAGTCCTTCGTCTCTATATTTATTTTTTATTGCTTCAAGTTTTCCCATAACTATACTCCAAAAATATTAAAATTTCACTAAGGGTAGTATATGGCAAAAAAAGTTTCCTGTCAAGTAAATTAACTTATTTATACATTCTTATTCTGTAATTTAGTGCTTCTGCAATATGTGCTCTTTTTATTTCCTCACTTTTTGCAAGATCTGCAATGGTTCTTGCAACTCTTAATATGCGTATGTAGCCTCGATTGGAAATGTAATTTTCTTTCAGTACGTATTTTAGTAATTCTAATCCTTCCTCGTCTGGCTTAGTTAATGCTTCACCACTTACTTCTGCATTACAATAAATATTCAATTTACTATAACGCTCAGCTTGAATTTTCCTCGCTGCTATCACTCTTTTTCTAATATTTTCAGTGCTTTCTCCTTCTGAAGAAATTTCAGGAGAGAGTATACTAACGTTTGGCATTTCAATGCATATGTCTATTCTATCAAGCAAAGGTCCTGATATTTTATTTCTATAATCTGTGCCGCATTTTGGAGCTTTGTTGCACGATCTACTTGCATCACCTAAGTAACCGCACCTGCAGGGATTCATTGCAGCTATAAGTTGAAAATTAGCTGGATAAGTAATGTGAGCATTTGCCCTTGCGATAGTGACTTTTCTATCTTCAAGTGGTTGGCGTAGAGAATCAAGCACAAGCCTTGGAAATTCAGGTAGCTCGTCAAGAAATAACACACCATTGTGAGCCATGGTAATTTCCCCAGGCTTTGCATTTTTTCCTCCTCCTATCATCGCTGGCATGGAACATGAGTGATGAGGTTCACGAAAGGGACGAGTTACTTTAAATGTTTCGTTACTGGCTTTTGTTATGCTAGAGATAATATTAACATCAATCATCTCTTGTTCAGTCAAATCGGGTAATAGCCCTATAAATCGCTTAGCAAGCATTGACTTTCCAGTACCAGGAGGTCCAACAAGAAGCATATTGTGTCCACCTGCTGCTGCAATTTCAGCTGCTCTTTTTGCAACAACTTGACCTTTAATATCCTTTATATCTGGAACTGAATTTTTTTCTTTGGGCGCAGCGCTATAGTTAAAAGTTACCGGCTGAATTAACTGCTCACCCTTAAAATGTCTGATAATATCGGTTAATTTCTCTATAGCCAGAATAGAAACATTCTTTACCCATGAAGCTTCTACTCCATTTCCCCTTGGGCAAATTACTCCTTTATTTACCTGTTTTGCATTGATTGCTGTTGGAAGTACTCCTGAGATTGGTATGACTCTGCTGTCTAGTGCAAGCTCGCCCATGATTATATAAGACTGAACTTTTTCAACTGGTATCACATTCATTACAACAAGTAATCCAACAGCAATAGCTAAGTCATAATGACTACCTTCTTTAAGCAAATCCGCAGGGGAAAGATTAACCGTAATCCTTTTTGGAGGTAACAGAAGATTGATTGAATTTAACGCTGCTCTGATACGCTCTCTGGATTCTGCAACAGTTTTATCCGGCAGTCCAACAATATTGACTGCTAGTACAACATTGCATAATTCTATTATGGCTATTTTGATCAAAATTTGCAAGATTTTTTATGCGAAATACTATATATAGGTGATTGTGGTTGATTTCAATTTGATGAATTAACATTCTAATAATATTTTGCTTAGTCTGCCAATCTACCAGATCAAGTTTTGACTCAACGCTTGAGGAAAAGTTTTTCAAGCTATCTGTAACAAGGCTCAATTCTTGTTGTAACTTCTTTTGATCGAGTGTTCTTTCTTTCTCTTCTTCAATTTCTTTCAAATGTTGTTTCATTGTTGTGATTCTTGGTTCAAATTCTTCTTGGCTTATAAACCCTTTGGCATAGCTATCAATAAATTTTTTGATACTTAATCTTAGCTTACTTTCTTGCTTTTCACGTGTTTGATTATGTAAAGGTTTTTTGTTCTCTGACAATCTACGTTGATATTCATTTGCAATCCTATCTGGCTCTTTCAAGATACTCTTGACTTCTTCCCATATAACTCCATCTAATACATCAGTGCGTATTGATTTATTATCGCAGATTTTATTGCCATTGAATTTGCTAGAGTTTGTACCAGAGCAACGATAGTAATAATATGTCGACTTTTTATGAACGTGGTTTGTACCACAATAAGTATATTGACAACGTTGGCATACCATTAAACCTTGTAATAAATATGTTTCTCTTCTTTGCCTTACTCTTGCTCTTTGTCTATTTTCAGCTAATTGTGTTTGCACTGAATCAAATAAATTTTCATTGATTATTTTTGGTACTGGAATATAAGTCCAATTCTCTTTATCACTGTTAAAGCGACCACTTTTAAGTTTACCACAAGTTCCTTTTTTTGACTTTTTTACTTGTGGTTTTGAGCATGTCCTAGTTTTACCATAAGCTGCTTGTCCTATATAAGCAGGATTTTTTAACATGTTCCAAATAGTGCTCCTTTTCCAATACCTTTTTCCTGTTCGTGTTATTACCGGTATCTTATTCAGTTTATGTACAACTTCTCCTATACTTGCTCTTTCTTGGCCAACCCAACTAAATATTTTACGCACTATATTTGCCTCTTCTTCATCAACCTCAAATTTAGCACTTCCTTCACCTACGTGTTTTGCTATGTAGCGATAACCGTAAGGCGCCCTACCCATCACACTTATACACCCAGCTTTGGCCGCATGAAGTTTACCTCTACGGTTTCGTTCCATAATCTTTGCACGTTCATACTCTGCTATTGCTCCCTGAATCTGTAGAAATAAATGGGAATCAGGATTATCATCAAACTTATGATTCAAAAATACTATTTCAGATCCAGCCTTTTTAAACTCTTCGAGTAAGATCATTTGATATGAAAATTTACGTGATAGCCGATCAGGTGAATGAATGTATATCTTATCAATCTTACCTTCTGCTACTCTATCACGTAAACTCTCTAAGCCAGGACGTTCTAAGTTTGATCCACTGTAGCCATTATCGATGAACCTATGCTCATCTAATAACTCATGTCCATCGCTACTAATGCGACGCTCCAATTCTACAATCTGACTCTCTATCGTATTCTCTTGTGCTTGTTGTCTTGATGAAACTCTTGCATACAAGCTTACGGTTGTCATTTTCTTTCACCTCCTTAGTTCTATATTTCAATAATTGTTCATAAGCATCTGCCAAATATGTACCCGCTAACCTATGAGGTTCATAACGGCAATAAATAGTTAAATCCCCTTTTTGCATGTTTTTCTTCCTGTGAATTTTCCAATAGGTTGGGAGAATTCTTATCAACAGCTAAAAGAAAACTTTTACCATTTTAGACTAAACCAATGGATACCTTATTCAAGGTAGCTGTCTAGTTCACACAAATTCTCCCTAATAAATATACAAGATTTGAAAAAATTATGTCCAAAAAATCTTTGCTTAAATTATCATATTATATATTATGATATAGCTTATTTAAAGTATCATGAATGTTTATCCAAGTAATGAATTCTGGGAGAGTGATTTAGAAGTTCCTGTTAACCTCTTACTAGAACGTTTTCAGGATTCTAATGTACGTCAATCTTGGTTAGATTCCCTTTCTGGTAAACAACTTAGCATCATTTTTCAGCATTGCTTTAAAAATCATTTAAATGGGCAACTTTTTCAGGACGGAAATTATGACGATAGATCCACTCAACAAAAACGTAAGATACTTACCAGTTACTCTGACTCTCTTTTTGACTATTATCTCATTAGCTACTTTGATCGTACAAAACTTGAGGCTACAGTTAGTGAAGTAGCAAGATTTGCTCTGACTGAGAAGTTAATGAGATCGTACCTGGTAAAAAACAATACCAAGTATGATAAAAGATCCTTATTGTTTTTACTATTTCACATAAATTGTGAACTTCTAAAATCTGTCTATCATTTTGATAAAGTACAAAAGAAAGGTTTCGTATCATTTGCTTTACAGAAATCACCAAGACAAATACATACTTCATTTAAGGAATTTATGTCACGAGAAGCCGTAGAGCAGATACTTAAGGATGATGACCAGTTGCAGGGTTTTTTCCATCATCAAGATCGAATATATATGTTTGTACGTCGAGGAAGTGACATGGATTTACTGCTTAATTCAAACAAAGTTGTTCATGGTCATAAACCTGAGTGGATGATTTTAGACTTTTCTCTTGATGGCACTCAGGTTAATCTCTGTGCTAAAAATACTAACAAGGCTGTGGAAATAGCAAATAGCATTGTAAGTGGGTATTTTGACTGCGAATGTACTTTTGTAAGTATACAAGATAAGAACTTTCCATTACAAGTGAACAAATTTCTTCAAGCATGTATAGATGGTTCTGACTCTGACATTTGTATATTTGAGTTAAATTTTAAGTCAGATTATTTTAAAAATAGTAATACATATCTTACTTTGAGTGTAAAGCCATATGATCCTATTGCACCAGAGTTACATATTTTAAAGCCAGCTATTGGCAACATACTACAATCTATTCAATCAGCTAAAGTAATGTTCCAAAACAAAAAGGTAACATTTTCTTTCAAAATAAGTGGGGAAGTTTATTATTCAGAGCATCCACTCAATAAAAAAGAAAGAGAGGACCTGAAGAAACATATGGAACAATCTTATGGTCTTAAAATTCTTTCACGAGCAAATTGCTGATCTTTTAAGTTCAAATAGTTCTTGGGTAAATCCAAGCCAAAATCATATTAAAGCAGCAAGATACTTATTTGATCTTGGATGGATAAAAATGCAAGAAAGGTATTATATTGTTTGTTCTCGTGAGGAAGATCGTCTTGATTGGCCAAATGTAGTTGATCCAAGTTGTAGTAATGAGATTTTTATTGATTCAGACTTTGATGAAGCATGTGATGACGCTATTTGTGAAAACTGTTCTCGTCATATTTTACCTAACACTTATCAAAAACAGAGATTTCATCTCTTATCCATATACTTAAATACAGAAAAGGTCATAGACTGGTTTGAAACAAAGTTGAATGATTCAAGACTTATGTGGGAAAAAGTGGAACAAGGAGTTTATTATATTTGTAATCAAGGTCGTATTGTAAATCTAATAATCCTTGATTTTTGTACTGATGCGATATTTTTAACTATAGATAAACTTAGAGTCCACCCTACAGTTCTCATCACTCTAAAAAAAGATATACCAAATCTATTACTGAATCTATATGTAGTGCCAATGGTGAAACTGTTTTGTCAGCTTAAGACTGTAACTGAGATATTCCGAGAGGCAGCTAAAAGAGGAGTAGCAAAGGTAGTAGAAAATACTTCTTTGCAAGTTTTACCAGCTTCATATATTTCGCTTAAACGTGTTGAACCAATTATACCAACAAAGCTTTTGGAGTTACAGGTAGTTAAAGGTATGGTATATGTTAATAGTATTGAAGTTATAAATAAAAAAGCTGCATCATGTCTTAATATTTTTCGAATATTATTTAGGCAATTTTTACATGACTGTGAGAAAGAATTACCACCTGAAAAACATACACTTCTCAATATTAATCAGTTAGAAAAACTCTTGGGACTTAGTTTAGAAGCAGATTTAGAACATCAAATCAGAAAACCATTAAATAAAATGCAAAGAACAATCAAAGCTACGCTTGCTGAGAAATTAGGATTAAGTATTGAACGTGATGATGTAATACAAACCCTTGGTTGGCAAAGATCATCATATGGTTATCGTATTAACCCTTTTACTTTGACTATAAAAAAATAGAATTTCCTGATTTTAAAAATTTTCAGCTCCATGAGTAAATTTTCCAACTCCACGTGCAAATGGTCCTGTTTTTACATCAAGCCATTTATCTTCTTTTGAACCATTAGCCATTCCTTTAACTATTTGCTTTGCTTGTAAAAGCTCTTGAACTATACGCTCTAGTCTATCCCTTCCCATACTATGAAAAACTTCAGGCAGTCTATGCCGTTGTTTATGTATTCCTGCACTTCCTGTATGAGTAAATGGATGTCCTGAAATAGCAGCTCGCGCAATTGAATCAATAAGATATATTTTAAGATCCTTATTACTAGTATTTTGAGCTTTTAATTGTTCAGTAATGTCTTCCAATAGTCCTGTTTCTTCATTTCTTAGGTAAGTGCGTATGGTACGATCAGCAAGGCCATTTGCTTTAACAACTGCTCCATAAAATAGTGCATTTTGTCTTGGGATTTTTCCAATTGACCTAAAAATCATCGGTTTAGTTATATCCTCAACAGGCCAAAAAGCAAAAGAACACCTGACTCCATTTACGAGAGCAGAAGTACCTCGAATAGCATCTCGTGCTTGCTCTACTGTTGATATAGGCTTTTCTCCCTTCAGCTTTCTCATATGATGTGCAGTAATTATTGAAGCTCCAGTGCTACATGCTAAATCAGATAATAAACACATGAGATAATCCCCTACTGCTGGGTCAGCATTTAAATCTGCATGAATGAAAGAAGCAAGGGGATCAAATATAATGAGCTTTAAATCCTTTATCCTGCTCAGCTGCTTCATTACAGACTCAAATTCTGGAGATATTTCTACAACTTTACCGCGAACATTCTTAAGTATGGCAAAAGATCCTCCTATATTTGGCAGTGGTACAATAAATAGCCTATCTTTATATTTTAATCTTTCACATTTGGGATCAAGTCGTTCTAAGCGACGATGTATTTCATTTGTATCATCTTCTGCAGAAAATACCACCACAGATCCATGTTCAGTAACAAGTGGACCAAATCCGCATACCTGATCTATGCTACCCGCAACCTTGAGGGCTAGGTCAAGAAGTAGCATACCTTTACCAGTATCACCCATTGCAGCCAAAATAGATGTTACACCCAAAGGAAATAACCCTTCAACAAGAAATCTTTGCTTTGGTACTGGACCTACAAAACGCTCTACACTCCAGCTGAAAATATCGAGCGGTGGTTTAATAATTATTTTTCTTGAGTTTTTTTCTATGAAGTCAAAAATATCTATATTCTCTTGTACAGCATCAGCAGCATCCCAACTCCTTGGCTTATCCGGTGGAATCTTAAGCGTAGCAAGTGATGCAACACCAAGTTCTAAAAGTCTCTTTTCAGCGTTTTTGGTATATTTATTACCTGCTTCATCGTTGTCTGGCCAAATGATAACATGTTTACCTCTAAGCGGAGTCCAATCTGTTCTATCAATAGGCGCATTTGCTCCAAACATTGCTGTTGTTGCAGTTATTCCTTTCTCTATAAGTGCTTCTGCGCATTTTTCTCCTTCAACCAGAACAACTTTATCGGACCTTAAAATACCTGGAATGTTGTATAGTGGCCTTATTTCTGGCTCTTTGAACCTTTGTTTTTTAACATCAAATGGTTTAAATTGTTTTTTCTCTAAAGGAGGATCATAACGATAGACTATTACAATCAATTGGTTATTTTCATCGTAGTAGTTCCAACTACAAGTTAAGTACTGTTCTAAATTTCTCTGTTCTTTGAAGTTGGTTTTTCCAAGCCATTCACTTATTGAGAGCATTACTTCAGGAAACTCTATTCTCGCATTCTTCCCGTGTACCGTTGCCCAAAGATCAATAATGTCACCACCTTCTCCCGTTGCAAAATCTTTCCATAATCCGGCTCTTTCGCCTGTTAACTCTATTACAGTACTTTTGCCCTTGTTACCCTGTACATCACCTACATAAAACTTATCACCACGAAATGTCCCTCTTGGTAAAAGATGAAAAAGACAAGATCTGATGTTTTGCAAAAGCTGAGTTTTTAGCTCTAGCATAGTGTCGGTTTTTGTGGATAAATTAAGCCGTAGCTATAATTTTAGAGTTCTGCCAACGCCCATTTACTCTGCTAATGAATTTTGCTGGTATTGATTTACCGTTTCTTAGCTCATATACTACTTGCAAGATATTTGCACGTTTATTTGGTTGAAACATTACCATACCAGATGTATAAAAACTTCTTAAAGCATTAGCACCAATTAAAGCTTGAAAAGGACTTTTTGCGAGTGTAGCTGTGGATACTTTTCTGGTATGACGTGTAATAATTATTCCAGCCATAGGATTAATTATAGAACGTAATTTTTCTATTCTGCTTTGCAGGCCAGAAAATATATTTTCATAGTCAAGAGAATCCAAAACGATAAGGTCTATCATTTTGATATCAAACTTTTCTTTTATAATATCTTTTATTTTCTCTATACCTTCATCATTTAAAATTAATCTCATCTTTGTAGTAATAATCAAGTTTTCTTCTGCTAGATTTGGCAGTCTTTGATTAGTTATGATTTGTTGTATGCGTTCCCTGATATAATTGTACTCCATCTCATTTTGCAGATAGACTATTTTTAGTGGCCTTGCTGACTTCATCTTAAGAAACGACACTCCTGCTGCAAGATGTGCAAGCAAAGAGAGAAGAAAATAACTTTTGCCAACCTTTGGAGTACCACCAATGACTAAAAGACCACCTGGAGTGAGAATTCGTGGAGCTATTATATCTTCTGGTATTGGTGATTGATCATTTAAGTACTGCTTTACAGAAAATATTTTTTCTTCTCTTTTCCCCCCTTTTTTTTCTCCACTCTTTGATTTTTTATTGAGCCACTTTCTAGCAGAATATATATCACCCTTAATTAAAATCCAAAGATCAATAATATCACCACCAGTTCCTTCAGTAAAATTACGCCAATCACCAGCTTCCTTACCTACTATTTTAACTGTAATTGTATTTCCATTTAAGTCTCCAATATAAGTTTTTTCTCGGTAAAACTCACCATTTGGAAGTAGGTAAGAAAGGCACTCCTTGATATTATCAATTAATAATGCTTTTATCTTTTCTTGCTTTTTAGACATAAAACTCCCATACATATTTTCCATACGTGTAAAGTTGAGATTAGCTAGCTCACAAACAGTTTCAAAAGATTTTGAATTCAGCCAATTAATTGCTTCTTCTCTTAGCTTTGGGTTTTTTCCTACTGCGTCCTGAATACCTCTAGTAACGACAGCAGACCAAAGCTTTTCCTCGTCGTACTTCAAAATGGTATTCTGTCAATTTCATAATTTTTACGGTATTCCGGAGTAACTATTGAAGCAATTTTGTTCTTTTCTCCATATTCATCAGTTATAACACCTACCTTTACTGTAAACTCTAACCCATTTAATTCTGCAACTGAATTTAGCTTACGAGCAAGGATTGCACCTTCTGAGTTATCATGTGGATGAATGTCACGTGCTGATTCCAAGATACTGCGAAGCATAGAGCGACCCATTTCTCCCCAAGTATCTTCTGCTTTATTACTTTTAATACCAATTATTTGGTAAATCTTGTGCTTTTCATATAGACCTTCAATAACGGTAAATTCTGTATTTAAATAAATGCTACCGGTAGTAGGGCTTTTAGTAAACCAATGCTCATAACCTCCAGGCTTGATTGTCATTTTTACCTTTACTATTGTACCTTTAGGTATTAGTCTACTTTGCGGTTTTACAGTGTTAAAATCAGTTAATAGGTTTTGTAACATATATCACTCTCCATGTTTAAATTTTAAAACTTGCTTTTAATCTTTGTAAGCAGCTTGCCTAAATGCGGTTCTTCAACCATACTCAGGCGTCCACTACGGTCTTTAGCTGGGTATCCCCAAGGGTTTAAAGTGTGGCAAACAAAAGAGCGTTTCTCCGTTCCATCATCTTTCTTGATTCCAACCATACTGATTACTTCGTCAACTATTCCAGGAATTTCACTAGCAGTTTTAGCCCCTTCGCATTGAGGTAGCCAAGTTGGACGATTGCAGTCATCGAGATATTGACCTAAAGTGCCAACTATGATGATGTCTTTGTCTCTGATGTGTTGAAACTGATTGAGCCAAGCCATCATCTCCTGAGCAAGTAATCCATAGGCAGCTCTCATGTCCTGTTTTCCTGATCTCTCAGAAAAAGCTTCAGGTTGCATTTTTGCCCATAAAAGACATAAACGTGAAGCAACGGTTATACTATCTACAAAAATGCATCGGTATTTAGAAAACTCAGAAAAAAGATCTTTGTACTTACGAGATACATGTTCATGGTGTCTTTGGCTATATGCTTGATCAGACTTCAGCGCAGGATTAGATCCCCCTATAAGACAAGCAATATCTCTAGCTTCATTCCAAGTGCGAAGACTAATTGAATCTCCCTGCCAATCTTGAACAGCAAGAAGCCCTGCTTCAAAATCAAGGCAAAGTGTTGGTTCATCTATAGTCTTTAGTAGACTTGTTTTACCAATACCATAAGGACCAAAGATGACCATCTTTACACTTGATATTGTTTGCAATCTTTCATTATTATTCAAAATTTTAAGAATCATTATTTATCCATGCTACGATGTATATATACAAGAAAGGCAAAAATTTTGTTCAATTTTTCTTTTTGCCTTCGTAGTAAATAGAAGAAAGTTTGGCACGTATCTTCTTGATAATATTGTTTAAAGTGGTTCTTGAAACGTTGTTCATTTTGGCAACTTCATGTAAGTTGAAAAATTTAAGTTGCTCACATATATTTTGCCATTCCTTTGGTAAAACCGAGATCATATAGTCTACATCAATGCGTTTTGTTATTTCACTCTCAAGTAGCTCTGTTACATCGATACTAATATAGTTATTGATATCGCGTTTTGCACATCGCTGTTTCTTTAGCAAGTTAATAGCTTTGTTTTCAGTTAATCTTGCTACGAAAGTGTTAAAGCTACTTTTATCTTCATCATATTGATCAAGACATGGCCAAATTTCACAGAAGAGTTCTTGCTCAAGATCTTCGTGAGCTTCATTAATAAAGCACTTAGCAAGTTTCAGTCTATAAGCTTGATATTTTACATTTTTAATAACTATATGGTAGTTTTGTAATTTCATAACTTTCCTTAAAAACAAATTGATGCTTTTAAGGATGAGAGTTATTAATGCCGTTATGTAGGACAGGAGCAAAAATAAATAATACTGATGCGATTTTTAATCTATTGATATTCTGTTATTTTTTTTTGAGAATAATACCGGTGCAATTTAAAATAATACAGTTCAGGTTTTTGGAACCTATTTTGAATGGATTTCAAAGAATGGGTAGCTCAGACTTCCTAAAATTATATTAAAAATATATAAGAATTTCATATTTTGAAATTCAATATCACCTAAAGAGCTAAAAATGTGGATTTCGCTATTAAAAGAATAGCTTAAATTTTTAAGAGGAAAATACTTGAAAAGTATGCTCTCTATAACCTTAAGTTCCGTTCCTAATTACTGGCTTCCTAAATCAGGAATTAGGAATCTAGAATTAGCCTGTATGGTGGGTTTTCACCATGCGTTCCTAAAACCGTTCCTAGGAACGGCATATCTGAAGTCCGCCAATATGGAGGGTTCCAGCTTCCTAAAACCCTTATATATAATATATATATAATACATATATAAAAATATACACATATATAAAAACATATAAAATATAAGATTTAGAATAATAAAAAAAACTCTAAAAGTAGAAAAATCATATTTAGGGTAAGTAAGGTTTTTAAATAAACATCTTCAAGAAAGAGTTAATTATAAAAAATTTTTCAAAAATTGAAGATTTTTTGGACGAAAATTTTCCAAATCTTGTATATATATGTACTCAGCAATTGAAAGGAAATGCTCACCCTAGATCTTGGCAAACAAACTGGTTGGACTATTTTACATGATGGAATAGTACAAAGTGGAAGTAAGAGTTTTCATGTTAGCAGGTTTAGTGGTGGTGGAATGCAGTTTTTAAATTTTCGTAATTGGCTTAATGCACTTAAGTATAAATTTCCAGGTATTGAAGTTGTGTACTTTGAAGAAGTGAGAAGACACTTGGGAACTGATGCTTCACATATCTATGGAGGGTTTTTAGCACATCTTTCTGCTTGGTGTGAAGAACATCATATGCCATACAAAGGTGTATCTGTGAAAACTATCAAACGCTTTATAACAGGCAAAGGCAATGCAAGTAAAGCTGATGTAATTGAAGCAGTACAGGAAAAGGGTTTCTGTCCAACAGATGATAATGAAGCAGATTCTTTAGCTTTAATGTTCTATGTTATGAATTTCAGTAAAGATTTTAATACATTAAAAGTATCATAAAAAGTGGGTCCTTTCGGCCAGGCTGAAGGATTTGGTGGTCCCGACCTCGGGCCTTCTTTAGCGTTAGACATATTTCAAATGTTAACTACTTACGAAATTATAGCTGAGCAGTGCTAAAAAGGAGAAAAAAAGTGAGAATTACGCAAGCAGAATGGGCAAGGGAAAAAGGGTTTTCGAGGCAATATGTCTGTTCTTTAGTAAAAAAAGGAATAGTTGAGCTGGAAGATGGACTTATTGACCGAGAACAAGCAAATGAAGCGGTAGCAGCAATAAGAGATCCAAGTCAACCACTGAGGAGAAAAGAGCGCGGAGAAACACTTTCAACGATATTGCTAAAAACGCGAATAAAAAATGAAACCGAGCGTGGTAAACTTTTGGAAGCTAAAGTGAAAGCTGAAGTAGGCAAATTTGTGTCAATTGAAGAGGTAAAAACTGAAGCATTTAACGTCGCTAGAGTTGTTCGTAATAATTTGCTTAATATTCCAAATAGAGTTTCAGCGCTGCTTGCATCACTGAGTGACACTGAAAAGATTCATATGGCGCTAACTGAAGAGATTACAAACTCACTCGAAGAATTATCTAACACTAAATTTCAAATATAAAAAGATTTTGAATATAAAATGACTGATAACTTAAGTTTAGAGTTAATAAAGTGTCTCATCAATCAACCTGGATTAGATGTTAATGTTAGAGGATTAAATGGAAAGACACCACTACATTGCGCTATAGAGTTTGACGAATTAAGCATGGTAGATCTGCTACTCACAAAAAAGAATATCAATCCTTTTGTAGAAGATAATGATGGTAAAACATCTCTTGATTACGCCAAAGAAGGGAAAAAAGCAGAGATATTACAAGCGCTAATTAATAACAAATACGGGTCAGAACAAGATAGTTTACTTCATTTAGCTGCAATGATAGGTGAAATTAATGCAGTGAGATATTTGATCAGAAAAGGTATTGACGTTAATGTACGAAATGCTTTGCATCATACTCCATTACATCTAGCGGCAGGGATAGGACATGCAGAAGTTGTAAAGATTTTGATAAGAGAAGGAAAAGCTGAAATAGATGTCTTTGATGCACGAAATCAGACACCAATGCACTATGCAGTTAATAATAAAAAGTTGGAGATAGTAAAGTTACTGCTGAAGCTTGGAGCAGATGTGAATAGTGCACGCATGGGACAAAACTCAATGAAATTGTCACCTGTGCATATAGCTGTAAGTAATACTAATTACGATGAAAGAGACTTATGTCTTGATATCCTCAAATCCTTAATAAAGGAGCCTAATGCTCAAGTCAATTTGCAAGACTATGAAAATAAAACACCACTACATTATGCTGAAAGACTGAAAACAATAGAAGTTTTACTAACGCGAGAAGATATAGACCCTCTGGTAAGAGACGATAGCGGCAAGACACCATTTGATTACGCTAAACCTGAGATAAAGAAGGCTTTGATGAGTAATAAATACGGTTCTGAAAAGAATAGTCTACTCCATTTAGCTGCACAAACGGGAGAAATTGAGCTTGTAGATGCAATTTTAAAGGAAGAAATCGATATTGATATTGTAAATAATAAAGGTTTATCACCGATTTACCTTGCTGCGGAAAAAGGGCATTTACATGTAGTAAAGTTATTGCTGAAAAAAGGAGCAAATTATACACCTGTTTTGCACTTAGCAATCAAATCAAATAATTTGGAGTTACTTAAAGTTTTATTTACTGAAAAAAATGGGGCATTGCTCTGCAGAGATACCGTTGTTAATTTTCCAATCCTTCATAATAAATATATAGCACAAAGAGAAATAGCAGACAAAAGGACGAAAAAACATAATAATATTATCTGCATCTATACTACAGTCAGCGCAATAGCAGTAGCAGTATATATAGGGTTGATAACAACAACAATAAGCAGTGCGATCATTTTTGCAACAATAACAGGGATATTTGCGCTTGTTGTAGCAATAATTATAAGTGAGATGAGCAAAAGATATATAGAAAAGGAATTTCAGAAAAAGATGTTTATGGAATTAGAAGGGCAAAGAGGCACAGAAAGTGTCAGATCAGAAATTGATAGTGTTGAAGTAGAAAGTTTACACAACAGTTGTTTGAGTGGAGCATAATGATCTACAGTGCCAGTTTTTGTTCAGGATTAAAGCCAGATCCCCAGCTTAAAGTATCAGAGTGGGCGAATGAGTATCGAGTTCTAGCACCAACTGCAGCATCAGAGCCAGGAAAGTGGAGAACGGAAAGAACTCCTTATTTAAAAGAAATCATGGATTCACTTTCTCCGTCCTCACCAGCAGAAAAAGTAGTATTTATGAAGGGAGCGCAGATTGGAGGAACAGAAGCTGGCAACAATTGGATTGGCTATATCATCGATCAAACACCAGGACCAATGCTAGTAGTACAGCCAACAGTTGAAATGGGAAAGCGTTGGTCAAAAGGAAGATTTGCGCCACTGATTGAAAGTACACCATGTTTAAAAAGTAAAGTAAAAGACCCAAGATCAAGAGATTCAGGCAATACTGTACAAAGTAAGGAATTTCCAGGTGGAATAGTAGTAATAACCGGAGCAAACAGCAGTGTAGGACTTAGATCCATGCCAGTAAAATATCTCTTTCTTGATGAAATAGATGCCTATCCAGGAGATTCAGGAGGAGAAGGTGATCCAGTACTGCTCAGTATTGCTCGAACTAATACATTTGCACGTCGAAAGATTTTTTTAGTATCAACACCAACGATTCATGGAATAAGCAGAATTGAGAAGGAGTTTGAAGCAACAGATAAGAGATATTTTTTTGTACCATGTCCGCATTGTAATTACTATCAAGTTCTAAAATGGTCACAAATAAAATGGGAAAATAACGACTCAAGAACAGCACATTATGTCTGCACTGAATGTAGCGGCAAAATAGAAAATCATCAAAAGACAGAGATGCTAGAACGTGGAGAATGGAGAGCTACAGAGGCAAAAGAAGGTGAGAAAAAAGGATTTCATCTTTCAAGTCTTTATAGTCCAGTTGGCTGGTATAGTTGGCAACAAGCAGTAGAGGACTTTCTCCATGCAAAGGAAAGTGAACAATTACTGAAAGTTTGGATAAATACCACGCTTGGAGAAACCTGGGTAGATAAAGGAGAAGTACCGGACTGGAAGCAATTATTTAACAGGAGAGAATTTTTTCAGATTGGCACAGTACCAAAAGGCGAAGTAGTTCTCACAGCAGGAGTAGATGTTCAAAAAGATCGCTTGGAAGTAGAAGTTGTAGCCTGGGGAAAAGGCAGAGAAAATTGGTCAATAGACTACCGAGTATTTGAAGGAGATACAGGAAGTGGAGAAGTATGGAAAAAGCTTTCAGAGCTGTTAAATCATCATTTTATCGGTGAAAATGGGCTTGAATATATGATAAGTATGATGGCAGTAGATGCTGGATATGCAACGCAAGAAGTATACAATTGGATAAGAGGTCATCAAGGCTGTGGAAGAGTAATGGCAGTCAAAGGTGTAAATAAAGCTCTAGTACCACTTAGCAGTCCAAGCAGAGTAGATATAACAGTTGGTGGTCAAAAGCTGAAAAGAGGAATAAAGCTCTGGCCAGTGGGAGTATCGATATTAAAATCAGAGCTTTTTCAGCTACTTAATGTTTTAAAAAACGGGGAAAAAGAAGAAGTGCCAGCAGGGTATTGTCATTTTCCCGAGTATGCACCTGAGTATTTTAAGCAGCTAACAGCAGAGCAATTAGTCAGCAAAGTAGTAAAAGGATACACCAAACAAGAGTGGCAAAAGGTAAGAGAAAGAAATGAAGTACTAGATTGCCGAATTTATGCGAGAGCAGCATCTATTGCGCTTGGAATCGATCGTTGGCCAGAGAGTAAATGGAATAGTTTGAGTGGAAAAATGGAAAGCAAAAAGCCTAAAAAAGTAAGGCAAAGCCAATGGTTGAATGAGAAGTGAAATGTATAACGAAGAATATTTAATTCAAGTCGAAGAAGCGATAAAGAAACTACAAAATGGAGAGAGAGTAGTATCAATTGCATATGGTGACCATATTGTACGGTACGGGGAAGTTCAAATAAAGGATTTATTGGAGCTCAGGCAACGAATAAAAGCGGGGTTAAAAGTTGCGGGCATGAAGCCAAAGAGGAAAATTGTTTTTTCAACGAGTAAGGGGATCATATAATGATGAAAATCGTTGAAAGGAACCGTATGACAAAAATTATAGCAAAAGAATATACAGAATTTTTAGAGCAGCTGAAAGAACAGATTGCTATTAGTCGTTATAAAGCAGCAAGAACAGTAAATAAAGAGCTACTACTACTTTATCATTATATTGGAACACAGATTCTAGAAAAACAAAAGAGCCAAGGTTGGGGATCCAAAGTAATTGAGCAGTTAAGTAGAGACTTAAAGGCTGAGTTTCCAGAAATGAAAGGTTTTAGCACAAGAAATCTAAAATATATGAGGCAGTTTGCAGGGGAATATCAAGATATTGAATTTGTGCAACAACTTGTTGCCCAATTGCCATGGGGACATAATGTATTTCTGATGGACTTAGTTCGGGACAAAGAAGCGAGGCTATTCTACATAAAAGAAGCTATAGAACATGGCTGGTCAAGAAACATCATGGTAATGCAGATTGAACTTGGGTTACATAAACGTCAAGGAAAGGCTATCACTAATTTTAAAGAGAAGTTACCTTCACCTCAATCAGATCTAGCGCATTACACGTTAAAAGATCCATATATTTTTGATTTTTTAAGTATAGGAAAGGATGCTCATGAAAGAGAAGTAGAAAAAGGTCTTGTAGGACATATGGAGAAGTTTTTGTTAGAACTTGGTGAAGGCTTTGCATTTGTAGGTAGACAATTTCATTTAGATGTTGGTGATGAAGACTTCTTTGTCGATCTATTATTCTACCATCTAAAATTACGTTGTTTTATAGTAATTGAATTGAAAGATAATAAGTTTAAACCAGAATACGCCGGTAAAATGAATTTCTACCTTTCAGCAGTAGATGACTTGCTAAAACACGAGACAGATCAACCATCTGTAGGGTTGATTTTATGTAAATCTAAAAATGATGTACTAGCAAAATACACTCTAAAAGATATGACAAAACCAATAGGACTAGCAGAATATCGAATAACTGAAAGTCTACCAGAGAATATAAAGACAGCTTTACCAACGATAGAGGAATTAGAAGCTGAGTTATCTAAAGTTTCAGATAAAGAGAAGTAATGCTACTCAAATCATTCAAACAACTATTTAGTAAGCCAAAAATCAAAAGCTCAGCCTGGGATGCAGCAGGATCAGGAAGAAGATTTTTTCACTTTCAACCAGAGTTAGGAAGTATAAACAATTTGCTGTCTCAAAGCCTTGAAACTTTACGTAGTAGATCACGTGATATGGTGAGAAAAAATCCTTACGCTGCAAATATAATTGATACGATAGTAAGTAACTCTATTGGAACAGGAATAAAACCACAATCAAAAGCAAGAGATGGAGAATTTCGAAAGAAGGTGCAAGAATTATGGCTAAAATGGACAGATGAAGCAGACAGTAACGGAGTAAGTGATTTTTATGGATTACAAGCTCTAGTGTGCAGAAGTATGATAGAGGGAGGAGAATGTTTTGTACGTTTAAGAACGAGAAAGCTGGAAGATAGATTTTCTGTACCATTACAACTACAAGTACTTGAGTCTGAACATTTAGATAATAAAACAAATCAAACTTTAGGAAATGGTAATGTAATAAGAAACGGGATTGAGTTTAACAGGCTTGGGCAAAGAGAAGCATACTACCTATTTAAAGAACACCCTGGTGAAAGTATGTTTGGAGAATCAGTGAGAGTGCCAGCAAATGATGTTTTACATATTTATAGACCATTAAGACCTGGGCAAATCAGAGGGGAGCCTTGGCTTTCTAATATACTGCTAAAGCTCTACGAACTTGATCAATATGATGATGCAGAGCTGGTGAGAAAGAAAACTGCAGCAATGTTTGCTGGATTTATTACGAGACTCGATCCAGAAGCAAATATCATGGGAGAAAGTGAAAGTAATGAGCAAGGAGTGGCACTATCAGGTTTAGAGCCAGGAACAATGCAGCTTTTAGACCCAGGAGAAGACATAAAATTTTCAGAACCGTCAGATCAACTATGTTTTTTAAAATTTTTTGAATTTAGTTTCATTACAACTTTTGTTTGTAATTTTGTTTTTTATTCGAGTAAAAAGTGCATTTTTGACAATAAAAACCCTAACTTAATCATAGAAAAATTTTGTATCAAACAACAGTTACTGCTTAGATCTTATGGTTAACGAATATGTGTATAAATACTTTAAATGTGTGTAGACGTATTTATCCACATATTCGTTAACCTATTTTCTATGCAGATTTTTTTAATTCACATTGACTGCTTCTTTAAGCCTCGCATTGGAAATTACTATGATTTTACGCATTAGAGCTGTCATAGCCACCATCTTCTTTTTACCTTTACCAACAAGCCTTGAATAGAAGGCACCAAGCGCAGACTTAGACCTTGAAGCAGACATCGCAGCTGTAAAAAGCTTTTCACGAACGTTGCTTCTGCCACCACTTATTCTGCGATAACCAATAGTTTTACCACTTTCTTTCGGATGAGGTGCAACTCCAGCAAGACTTGCAATTTCTCCCCTACTTACATAACCAAGTTCTGGCATTAGACACAGAAAATCTTGAGATAATTTTGCACCTATTCCTGGAACTGTTTTAAGGATTTTTTGGCGCTTTTGTAACTCTGGATTCTCATCAATAATTTTTTGTATGGTATTGTTGAGCTCATCTATCTGGCTATTAAAGAATTCAATAGTTTTCTGACAGCTTTCTTTTATATGGTCGTTTTCAGGTGCTGCAAGCCTAGATTTCTCTTGAGCTCTCATTTTTGTAATGTCATCACGACGTTGACAAAGTGCAACTAAGGTTGTTTGTTCTTTTGACATAGGTGCAAATAGAGATAGAGTACTATAGCGTTCAAACCCTTACTGAGCAAGGGCTCTTGCATCTGATTGATCAGACTTTGCTAAAGTTCCATGAGATAGAACAAAGCTTTTTACTTTGCGAGTATTAGCTCGATGTACAGCAATATCTTTATCAACAAGAAAATGTGCTAAGCCAAGCTCATATTTTCCAGTGTTTTCCAGAGTTACTAAAGAATTAGGTAAGATATTTGAAAAATCTTGAAACAATTGTTGCCAGCCAGCAGTATCATTGTCGAATTCGACAGCGTTCTTCTGTTTGTGAACTGCAACAACATTTTTAAATTTTCCAATATCAATGCCAATAAAATTTTGATAAGATGTAATCATAATAACCTCGATTAGTTTTAATTAATTTAAGATTGTAAACGGGTGCATACATATGTCCCATGCAACTATTCAAACGTATCGAGAGATGGGCTAGTGTACCTTGATCCGAACGGTTATAATACCAACAGTTGGTCGGTCGCACACGCCCGTGATAACTCTATTCCTATAGTGAGTAGGGTTATCTCCCTCTTATCTCCTTTATATCATATTTTTAACTTACAATAGTTGGAACTTAGGGGATATAAATGCTTGTTTTGCATCAACTACTTATGAAGAAATAGAGCATACACTTCACTTAAGTGAAGATAAACTTTCTGAGCAGATTTGGAATTTTCAACGTACACCAATTTTAGAGCGATTTAGTATAACTTATTACTATGAAGCGAAGAATTTTACTGATCAAAAAATAATAGAGTCTAATTTAGTGGAATATCACGTTGATTGTAAAAATGATTCAGATTCAAAACAGAAAGATCCCATTCATGAGCTAGAAAATTACGTAGCAGCATTCTATCTAGGTATGGTTACTTGGCATGAACATCGCCACTTAAATCGCCCTTGGAAAGATTTTGATCCTATTATTGCAAAAAAATTGGACGTTTTTTCTACGGATCTTGTATATACATAATATCAACTGCACAATCAACTATGTCAGTACTCACACAATCAGGCAGAGCAGCTATTGCTGCGAGCATAAAAGAGCAACCGATACATCTTGCTTGGGGATCTGGAGATTCTACCTGGGAAAGCAGCTACAAAGTTGAAAAAACTTTTGCAGCAGGCGGCAAGATAAGTTTAGATCACCACACTATTAAAGATGTAAAAGTTTATACAGGGCAAACAATTTATCAGTCAAGCATAGATTATATAGTTGATAGTAGCTCAGGCACTATTGAGCGTGTAGAAAATGGTGCAATTATAGCAGATAGCGTAATCACTATAGAGTACACTCAAGACACACCACCGGAACTAATTACTTCTGCAACATTAATTAAGGAAGTTGGACGTCGTGTTGTTGATGAGATACTCTTTTGTACTGGTGATGATGATGGAGAGCTTCTAACTCCCACAGGTAGGTTTAAACCCTCTAATGTACCAACTAATAATCTCTATCTTAAATTTACTTTCGATTTCACGGACGCAGCAAATCAAGTAATAAGGGAGCTCGGGGTTATGGTTGGTACAAAGGTAAAGGAAAAAGTGTCATCTGGGCAGAGATATTTTGAGCCAAAAGACGTGGAAAATCCTGGAATTTTGTTAGTTTTAGAACACACCGTGCCACTTATCAGAACATCTGCAACTCGGGAAACTTTTTCATTTGTTGTAACTTTTTGAAACAAAATGACCTTAAATAGTTATTATAACCGCTTTAATCCTGACAAAGAATATGAGAAAAGCTTATTTCTTGCAGGAAGAGGTTTGCAATCTGCAGAATTAAACGAGACTCAGGAGTATGCTCTTTCTAAGCTTAAAGACATAGGTGATGCAATATTTCGTGATGGTGATGTTATAACAGGAAGCAATTGTATTATAGATAGAGAAACTGGTAAAGTTACGCTTGAATCAGGAAAAATCTATCTTCGTGGAGCAGTTAGAAAAGTCGAAAAAGAAGAATTTATTATTCCACTGAGTACCACAGTTCGTATAGGTGTTTTTTTCACCCTATCTACTATTACAGAACTTGAGGATGAGGATCTTCGTGATCCTGCTGTTGGTACAAGAAATTATCAAGAAGTAGGGGCTGCAAGGCTTAAAGTTTCCACCATTTGGGGATACCAAATAGAAAGTGTTACTGTTAACTCTACAAATGGCGAATTTTACCCAATTTACCATATTGAAAATGGAGTATTGATAGAACATTCACCGCCACCACAAGCAAATATAGTAACTACTGCTCTTGCTCGTTATGACAAAGAAGCAAATGGTTCCTACGTCGTAAATGGTCTTGAAGTAATGTTCCTGCAAAAGGAAGAGGGAGAAAGAGGAAAAAAAATATTTGTGATTAATGAGGGCAAAGCTCATGTTGATGGCTATGAGATTGAACTTCCTCACAGTATTCGTGTTTCTTTTGATGAAGATCCGGATATAAAATCAGTTGAATCAGAACCACATACTTTTCAGCCAAATAGCCAAAGGGTAATGGAACTGAAGGTTAATGATTTTCCAATAAGTGAAATCAAAAAAGTAGATATAACTGTTCAAAAAACCGTTACCATTACTCATGGTTCATATTCAGGAGCTGTTGATCCAATACCTGACTCTGCGGTACTTGAGATTATTCAAGTTAAACAAGGTAATGTTATCTATGAAAATAGTACAGATTACAAACTAAACGCAGGAAATGTTGATTGGTCGTTACCAGGTAAAGAGCCAGCTCCTGGAAGTAGTTATCAAATAACCTATCGTTGCCGTACCCACGTAAGCCCTGAAGATATAAGTGAAGAGGGATGCAAAGTAAAAGGAGCAGTTGATAATAGCTTGGTTCTGGTTGATTACACCTGGAAAATGCCCCGCTATGATTTAATCACTATAGATGCAAAAGGAGTGGTGAGAAGAATCAAGGGAATTGCCCATCCCTGGAGACCGTCAATGCCTAAAGCACCCTCTGGACAACTTTTGCTCTGCTACATTCACCAAACATGGAAAAACGGAGAAGGGGTGAAAATAGTGAATAATGCTATTCATGCTGTACCAATGAATGAGCTTGAAGCAATGAAAAGGGGAATAAATGATCTTATGCTACTTATTGCAGAGGAACGTCTACGCAGTGATGCAAATTCAAGAGAACCTACTACCAAAAAAGGAGTATTTGTTGACCCATTCTTTGATGATGATATGCGTGATCAAGGAATTTCGCAGTCTGCAGCAATAGTAAATAGAGAGCTAGTTCTGCCAATAGATGTAGAAGTTGCAGATATTGAAAAAGGTGGGGAAAGATATCTTTTGCCGTATGAACTTGAACCGGTACTGGAGCAGCTTTTACAGACTAAAGGAGAAAAGATCAATCCATACCAAGCTTTTGATCCAGTACCGGCACAAATTACTCTAAATAAAAACATTGACCACTGGACAGAGGTTACCACGAATTGGAAAAGTCCAGTAACAAGAGTATTTAATGTTAAAGAAACGACAGAGCTGCTGTCAAGTACTTCATACGAAACTGAATTTATGAGAGAAGCAATACAGAATTTTGAGATCGAAGGTTTTGAACCAGATGAAAAGCTTAAGGAAGTAAAATTTGATGGCCTAAGTATTCAACCAATAGCATAGAAGGCAAGTGGAAAAAAGAGCTAACAACCAGGGAAAATTAAAGGGAAAGGTGAAAGTACCAGCAAACATTCCAGCCGGTACTAAATTAGTGCAATTTTATGGGAATAAAGGAAGCTATGGAGAAGCAACTTATACTGGTAAAAAAACAATTACCATAGAAGAAAGAAGAAGAGTTATCGCAGCAAGACGAGTTGACCCTTTAGCCCAAACATTTACTCTAAATGAAAGCAGACACATAGGAGGTGTAGAGCTATGGTTCATAAATAAAGGCAAAAAACGTGTTGTTGTGCAGATTAGAGAAACAGCAGTGGGAATGCCATCGCAGACTGTTATTGCTGAAAGCTATATTGAGCCGAAAGATATAAAAGTAGATGGCACAGCAACACGTATAGAGTGGTCACCAGTGTTTTGCCATGCAGAACAAGAGTATGCAATAGTGCTACTTACTGATGATCCTGGTACTGCAGTAAAAATAGCAGAACTTGGCAAATATGATGCGGTAAATAGCCGTTGGGTAACAAGCCAGCCATATCAAGTAGGAGTATTACTGTCATCAAGCAATGCAAGTACGTGGACTCCACATCAAAATTTAGATTTAACGTTTCGACTACTAGCTGCAAAATTTAGCGAAAATTCTCATGTTATTGATCTTGGCAAAGTTACAGCAACCAATACTTCAGATTTAATTGTTTTGACGAACGTCGAAAAAGTAGCATTTGATACTAATGTAGAATTTATCTTAACAGATGAAGAGGGAAGAGAAAACTTTTTGTCTGATAATTTGCCACTTGCATTGCGTGAAAGATTATCTGGAGAGCTAACGGTAAAAGCAAGCCTAAAAGGAGGGCGAGAAAAAAGTCCTGTTCTCTATCCTGGGTTACAGCTAGTTATGGGTAATCTTTCAGAGTTCGGAGATTATGTTACAAGAAGTATTACAGCAGGTTCTAACACTAAGATAACAATTACCTATGATGCGCTGATACCTGGCACTGCAGACATTAAAACTTATGTAGAGAAAAACATGGGAGAATGGCAATTAGTCAATTTAACATCAGGAAAACCAATAGGGGAAAATTGGGTGGAGAGAACTCATGTGCTATCAAATTTTAATGCTAATGAGACTAGAGTAAAATTAGTTTTAAGTGGAACGGTTGTTTATCGTCCTAAAGTCAAAAATCTCAGAGTAATAGTAACATAAAATTTAAATGACTTTTGATCAAACCAAACGAGGATATCCATTGCCACATCCAGAAAATATTGCAGTAGAAGATGTTGTTCGTATCCGTACCACAATTAAGAAAATAGATGAAGATATCGCTAAAAGAGAAAATGAGCACAATCAGCTTAAAAAAGCATTTGAACGACTGAATTTTGAGACTTTTTTGAATTTTTGGAATGACCATTGCTAACGAAGCCATAGATGCATTGCATCAAAGAATTAAAGATTTAGCAGCAAATAGCACACCTGATCAATTAGCGTACCTTGCTAAATCATTGGAATCGATGATAGGTAAAAAAGCTATTTCTGATATTGCGCAAATGACTAAAGTAAAAGAAATAATTGATGCACTACAAGAAAGGCTTAAGGATTTAGCAGCAAATAGTACACCAGATCAATTAGCATATCTTGCTAAAGCACTGGAATCAATAATCGACAAAAGTGCGGTTTCTGAAATTGTGCAGATGACAGATGGTAAGCTAAAAGAACTTCTTGATAGTGCAAAAAAACACTTAACTGATCTGGATAATAAAAAAGCTAGTTCTTTAGCAGTGATCTCTGAATCAGAGAAGCAGTTATTAAAGAGAATTGATGAAAAAGGAACAACAAATTTATCACTACTTGATACGAGAAAGAATGCCAATATTGCAGCAATAAATAGCATTAGTAATAGTCATAAAGATGGTCTTAAAGGTTTAGTAGAAGATTTTCGTGCTGTTAATAATGTACCATCTGGCTCATCAATTATAGGAGAAATAGAAACTCGAATTGAAAACATCTCTAATGAGGTAAAAACTCGGGATGAACAGTTAAAAGTGTCTCTCATAAATGAAATAAGAAAGCGCAACATGGTTGAACCAGGGTCATTACCTTTCTTATTTGGTGTACTTGGCAGAAAAAATAATTATTTTGGCCACGGAACTTTTACGACAGAGCTTGGAAAGTGGAGTAGTGATATAACAAAAACTGACTATATGTTACAACTACTAGCAGGTAGCCATACGTACAATACAGATTACGTTAGTTTTTATCGGCCAAGACAACTAAGTTTTATAGAGGGAAGTAAAGGAACATTTATTTACGGAGAGTTATGCACAAAAAGTTTTTCTGGTAGTTATGATGAGATATACTATTACCCGTATGCTGCACTTGGAGTAGTATTTGTAAAAAATACAACCAATGTGAACATAAATAAAACAATAGAATTTGTTGGATCATCGTATTCGAGTACGGAGTATGGGGGAGCAGGATTATTTGTGGGAACTCCTGATAACACTAATTCTAATAAATCAAGTATTTCAAAAATAGTATGGAAAAATGTTTACCAATACACAAGTTCTGATAGCAAGTTAGCCGGATCTGGTAATGTGAAGATTCCAGCAGGAAAAACAGTTGCAATATTACTTTACACATCATCTTATCTGTATTCCAGAACACAAGTTAGTCAAGGTATGCTTGCATCAAATTATGTACACAACTATGGTCAATTTATTCAGTGGGGGATTTATAACATACGTAGCAATGTTCTAACTACAGGGCTTGAGGTGGACGTAGAGAGAACGCTAAAAGCTTGGCAATGTCCAGGATTAGAACGAACTGATCAAATATGGCAATGAGGAGGAATTTGTGACTATTTATATACGTTTTGAAAACCACAAGCAGATTGAAACAACAACACTTGAAAACAAGCCAACTGGAAATGATTGGTATGAAGCACCAGAAGATTTTGATTGGCAAAAAAGCTATTGTTTAACAGAAGGAGGCAAAATTGCTCAGCGAAATCAAGAAGACATTGAATTGGAGTTACTGCAAAATGCGAAGTTTTCTGCACTTTCTAATCTTCGTGCTTATTATGATAACTATACTCACCAATACGCAGGTCATTCTCACCAAAAAGCTAAATCTTATGAGATTCAAGCGAAAGCCGCAGAGAACATTTTAGCAGCACCAGAATCTATGAATGAAAAGGATGCGGAAATTATAGAGCCATTAGCAAAAGTCCGTGGTATTACAGTTATTGAAATGGCAAGAATAATTGAAGAAAAAGCAAAAAAAGCAGTAAAAGAAATAATTAAATGTGAAGAGTTGGAAGACATTGCCAAGAAGAAAATTGCAGAAGCCAAAAGTGTAGAGAACTTACTAAACGATTTTAAACAAAAGATACAAAGAAATGGCTGAAGAATTTTTACACGGAGTAAATGTTATTGAGGTAACCTCAGGAGCAAAGACAGTACGTACAACTAAATCATCAGTGATAGGTGTAATTGGTACTGCACCTGAAGCTGATGAGCAAAAATTTCCGCTAAATAAACCAGTGTTAATTTCAGGAAGCTTAAAGGAAGCAGCAAAGCTTGGAAAGAGTGGAACACTACCTTCTGCAGTAAATGGAATATTTTCCCAAATTGGGGCAACAGTAGTAGTTATTCGAGTTAAAGAAAGTGATCCAAAATTAAAAGAAGAAGAGACGCTGAAGAATATAATTGGCGGTGTTGACAAAGAAACGGGAGAATATCAGGGAATTGAGGCATTTCTTAGTAGTGAAAGTATAGTTCATGTGCTACCTAGAATACTAATTGCACCTCAGTTTACTCACCAACTACCAGAAGATGCAGTAGTTGCAGCATTAATTTCTGTAGCAGAAAAATTAAGAGCTATAATAGTAGCAGATGGACCAAATACCAATGATGAAGAAGCAATCAAGGGGAGAAAAAGTGTAGGCAGCTCAAGAGTTTACGTAGTTGATCCATGGGTTAAGGTATTTATTGAAGGAAAAGAAGAAATTTTACCGTCTAGCCCATTTGTAGCTGGTTTAATAGCGAAAGTAGATAGCGAGCAAGGCTTCTGGCACTCACCTTCAAATAAAGAGATAAACGGTATTGTTGGCACAAGCAGGCCTATTGATTTTACGCTCGGTAATACAAATTGTAGAGCAAACCATTTAAATGAAAGTGAAGTAACAACGATAATTCATCAAAATGGCTATAGGCTTTGGGGCAATAGAACATGTTCAGATGATTCAAAATGGGCTTTTCTGTCAGTGAGAAGAACTGCAGACTTAATTAACGACAGTCTACTTAGAGCTCATTTATGGGCAGTTGATCGCAATATCACCAAAACTTATATAGATGATGTGATTGAGGGGGTGAATTTCTACCTGGCAAGTTTAAAAGCACAAGGGGCGATTATTAGCGGAAAATGTTATGCAACACCTGAACTCAATACACCAATAAATATTGCAAGTGGAAAAGTGTTTTTTGATTTTGAGTTCACGCCACCATATCCAGCTGAACAGGTTACTTTCAGGTCACACCTTGTGAGTGGCGTAATATTGTAAAAAGGAGAGAAAGAGAGGTGTTACCAAAGATCCTAAAGAATTTTAACGTATTCGTTGATGGTCGAGGTTATGCTGGTCGTATCGATGAAATTAGCCTACCAAAACTTGCGATAAAAACTGAAGAATATCGCGCAGGTGGAATGGATATACCAGTCAGCATTGACATGGGCATGGAGAAATTAGAAGCAGAGCTCACTTTTGCTGAATATGACTCTGAGCTCTTTAGGCTTTTCGGCTTGATAAATAATAATGCAGTCTCTCTTACTTTACGTGGAGGATTACAAGGAAGTAATAGTGAAGCTGAATCGGTAGTAGTTAACTTAAGAGGGCTCTTTAAAGAACTTGATTTTGGTAGCTGGAAACCTGCTGAAAAAGCAACACTAAAATGTATGGTTGCTGCCAACTATTATAAGCTCACTATTGATAGCAGAGAATTAATTGAAATTGATGCAGAAAACATGATTCGCAAGATCGATGGTGTTGATCAAATGGCTTCTATGCGCACAGCTCTAGGAATTTAAATGAGGAGGTAAAACAATGCAAAACATTAAATTAACTGAACCAATAAAAATTGATGGAATTTTAGTTTCAGAGATAACTCTACGCCGTCCAAAAGTTCGAGATCGCCTAGCTGTTGAACGTATGAGTAATAATGATGCAGAAAAAGAAGTAGCACTGATTGCAAATCTTGCAAGTATTTCAAGAGAAGCAGTAGAAGAACTTGATCTTGCAGATTACAGTAAGATTCAAGCAGCGTTACAAGATTTTTTGTCTCAGCAGAAGATTTAAGGCTGAGCATATTATCACTTAGCTCAATGGTTGGTGGTGGAATCAATCAGTGGCTTGATATGGATATTGAAGAATTTATTACTTGGTTTGAAAGTAGCGGAAAATTATACAAATGAAGGCAATTTCTATAGTAATTGGAGCAACACTGCAAAGCAGTTTTAATAGTACGATAGCAGGTAGCACGAAGCAACTTTCTCGTATTGGTAGTACGATAAAACAACTTGAATCATCAAGTAAATCAGTGTCTAAGTTTAAAGAGCTCAGCCACGATGCTCTGCTTGCTCGGCGTTCTTGGAATGAACTAGAAATAAAAACAAAATCTCTTGCTCAGCAGATAAAAAACGCAGAAGGACCAAGTAAGAGCCTGCAAAATGAGTTTACAAGGTCTAAAACTGCAGCACTGAAAGCTAAAACAGCTTATTTACAAAAAAGAAGTGCTCTCCACCTATTACGCACAGAGTTCAGTAAAAGTGGTAGAGATATAAAATCTCTTATTGGAGATCAAGTTAAACTTGGCTCTTCTACTCAAAAGCTTAAAAATAACTATACAGCTTTAAATTCTGTAATGCAAAAACGTAAAGGAGTTTTAGCGCAAAGAGCAAATTTTAGAGCTCAAATCATGGATACCATGGCACTTGGCCTCACCCTTGCAGCACCACTTAAGGCTGCAATTAGCTTTGAGAGCGCCATGGCTGATATAAAGAAAGTTGTAAAATTTGAAGATAGAGATGTAAATGGTTTAACGAAACTTGGTGAAACATTAAAGGAAATGTCACGGACAATTCCGCTATCTGCGGCAGAACTTGCACAAATTACTGCAAGTGGTGGTCAGCTTGGTATTGAAGCTAAAGATCTTACGGTTTTTACAGACACTGTAGCTAAAATGGCAACTGCGTTTGATATGTCAGCAGAAGAGGCAGGAGACGCTATTGCTAAACTTTCTAATATTTATCAAATTGAAATTGGTGAAATGGCAAACATTGGCGATGCTATCAATCATATCTCTGATAACACTGCAGCAAAAGCTAAAGACATTATTCCTACACTAAACAGAATCGGTGGTACAGCAAGGCAATTTGGCTTAACTGCAGTAGAAGCAGGAGCTTTAGCAAGTAGCTTTATTAGTCTTGGTAAGACTCCTGAAAAAGCAGGCACCGCAATTAATGCAATGCTCAGCAAGCTGCAAACAGCGAGTAAACAAGGTGGCAATTTTCAAAAAGCGTTTCAAGTGCTAAAAATAAATGCTCAGGAGTTTGAGAAAGCAATCGGTAAGAATGCACAAGGTACATTACTTAAGTTTTTAGAAACAGTTGCAAAATTAGATAAGCAAGAACGTTCTAGCGTTCTCTTTGACCTCTTTGGTCTTGAATATCAGGATGATATAGCGCTACTTACTGGTAGTCTAGATGAATATAGAAAATCTTTGCGATTAATAAACGAAGAATATCATGGCTCAATGCAAAGAGAGTTTGAAAATAGAGCAAATACTACAGCAAATAACCTTCAGTTACTTAAAAACTCAATAGCAGAAGTAGGAATGAATCTTGGTTATGTATTATTACCACCTTTAAATTTTACTGTTAATCTTCTGAGGTCAGCAACTACACAAGTAGCACTTTATGCCAAGGAATATCCAGTATTGACTACAGTAATCATGAGTACTACTACAGCGTTGATTAGCATTAAAATAGCAGCTATATCTCTTGGCTATGCTTGGACTTTTGTAAAAGGTTCTTTATTGGCTCTTTTATCTACTTGGAAAGTGTTTGGATCTGTTATTACTTTGGTAAAAATAGGTCTTTCTGCAGTTTTTCCAGCAATTATTGCTGGATTTAAAGCATTAACAATTGCTGTGATGAGCAACCCTATGGGGCTGATTATTGGTGGTATTGCTGTTGCTGCAACTTTGATAATTACCAAATGGCAAGCAGTAAAGAACTTTTTTGTTACTATCTGGGAATCAGTGAAAATTGTATGGAAGTCTTTTTCTGATTGGGTAGGAAAATTTTGGAATAATATTACTCAGCCCTTTAGAACAATCAGTAATCTGTGGAATAAAAGGAATGAGTCTAAACTAGAAGTTAAGTCTGTAAATAACGTTATAAGAGATTCTCTTAAACACCCAATTGCAGCGCACAGTAAAACTGTAGAGAATAGAACGCAAAATAATCACCTTAGTATTAATATTCACTCAAGCCAAGATGCACGCAGTATTGCTGATGAAGTGATGGAGCGAATTAGAGAGCAATTTAGTGGTGCACTTTACGATGTAAACTGAATTATGCTGTCTCTTGGTCCATATAGATTTTCATTAACTGAGCAAGGTTTCACACGTAGAAATGAATATCGTTGGCCCGCGCTTGAGCGCATTGGAGAAAAGCCATTGCTTCAAAGTATTGGCCCTGGGGAGGATATTATTGAGCTTGCAGGAGTAATTTATTCAGGAGGACTGGAGCAAATAAATAATATGCGAAATTCAGAAAAACCTTTCTTGCTAATTGATGGCCAAGGTAATATTTTAGGCCATTTTGTTATTGTGAAAATAGAAGAAACACAGAAATTCTTTTTTCCAAATGGCGAACCAAGGAAGATTGAGTTTCATTTAAGTTTAAAACGTTATGATAACGTATTACTAGATAGCAATTTATCATCACGAAATAGCACTACTGACTTTACTGTAACTGACAATGATGTACTACAAGACTAAAGAAAATGACATGTTGGATTTTATTTGTTGGAGACACTATGGATTCAGCTCTGGCACAGTTGAAGTTGTATTAAAAGCTAATCCTGGGCTTGCAGAGTACGAGCTTCTTCCTGCAGGATTAGTCATTAAACTTCCTGTTATTCAAAAAGCGATACAAAAGCAAGTAGTAAAACTATGGGATTAAAATGACACCAGACTTTAGTATTTCAGTAGAAGGAATTTTAATTACTGAGCTAATAAAGAGTCGATTAGTATCAATGCATATTACTGATGAAGCTGGAGTAATAAGTGATACTGCTGTAATTCATCTTGATGACCGTGATTCATTATTTGAGATTCCTAGAACTGGGGCAAAGCTAAATATTTTACTCGGGTATAAGGAAACTGGTATTGTGCCAATGGGAGATTACATAGTGAATGAAATTACGCTACAAGGTCCACCACAGGTGCTAAAGATTAAGAGTTATGCAGCAGATTTAAAACAGTCTTTAAAGGAACAAGTGTTTAATGAGTGGCATCAAATTACTTTAAATGATTTAGTGGAAAAAATTGCAAACAAACATGGCTATCAAGCTAAAGTTGCTGCAGAGTTTGCAAATATCATGATATCGCATATTGATCAGACTGCAGAGAGCGATATGCATTTTTTAACCAGGCTTGCTCAAATTTATGGAGCAATAGCAAAACCTGCAGGAGGATATTTACTTTTTGTTTCAAAAGGGAAAGCAAAATCAGTTACCGGAAAAACTTTAAGCACTATTACTTTAACACCTAGAGATATTACAAGTTGGCAAGTAAGATTTAATGAGCGTAATCAATATGGCTCGGTTATTGCCTATTGGTATGATTATGAAAAAGCAGAGACTATAACAGAAAAAATAGGTGATCAAGAACCAAGCTATATTCTGCGAGATGTTTATGCAAGCAGTGATTTGGCGCAAAGTGCAGCATCTGCAAAATTAAATCAGCTGATGAGCAGTACAGCAACACTCAACATTACAATGGCAGGAAATCCTGAATTATTTACCGAAGCAAAGATCAACCTTTTGGGATTTCGCAAAGGAGTTTATGGTGGTTGGATAATAAATAAAGCTGAGCATGTAATTGATAACCTGGGCTATCGTAGTATGATAACAGCTGTTACGGAGGCACGGGAAAGTAAATTGATAATTTCCTCATAGATATCTTTTTTTTCTTTATTATTATTTAATTCCTCTACAGCAAGATCTAAAGGAGTTTTTTTATCTTTGTTTTTAGCAAGAGGATTTGCTCCGTTTTCCAGTAGAAATTTAGTGATTTCTAGATGTCCTTTTCGTGCAGCATAATGCAAAGCTGTCCAGCCAAAAGCATCAGTAGTATTTATATCAATGCCTTCTTCAACCAGAAATTTTATAACTTCTAAACAGCCTCCACTTGTAGCATAGTGTAATGATGTTGCACCAAAATAGTAGGTGTCATTGATATTTACTGCATTTTTTATTAAGGATTTTATGTTATCCAAATTGCAGCTTTCAGCTGCAATACGTAATGCTATTCTATCTTCACTAGTTGTTTTACTTTCTATTGGTATAATTTTTGATGGTTTACAATGCTGAAACAAAAAGATAACACATATTATTGGTATTATCGAATTTACTAATAGTTTTCGAAAAATGCTGAATTTCATATCTATGATATTATTTACATTACTTGCTTAATGCAATGAGTTAGCTTTAAGAAAAATTCTTAAGATTTTTTTGGACGTATTTTTGACAAATCTTGTATATATTAGTATACAGCTTTTTGTACAAAAACATGAAAAACCAAAGTACAGGAAAGATCCCTGTAGCAGTAATTGCTACTATGGTAATACAAACAATAGCATTTATCTGGTGGCTGGCCAAACTTGACTTAAGAGTGCAGATACATGACAGGTTTATAGAGCAAAATCAAAGGACTACAGAAATCATCTATCGTCTTGAAGAAAGAGTCAAAAACCTTGCTGAAGAAGTTAACGAGCTTGAGCAGAGACAAAAATGACAAAGTACATTTTATCGGTTGATGGAGGAGGAATTAGAGGAATAATTCCTGCAATTATTCTAGCAGAAATTGAATCTAGGATAAAAAAGCCAATTTCTCAGATCTTTGATTTAATGGCAGGTACCTCAACCGGTGGAATTATTGTTGCTGGACTTTGTAAAAGCAATAAACTTCAATACTCTGCCAATGATTTGGTTGAACTTTACCAAGAGTATGGAGCATATATCTTTCAAGCATCACTTTGGAGAAAATCAATCGCTTCTTGGCTGAGTGGTTCTCAGTACTCATATAAAAATATGGAATTTATTCTCAACAAATACTTCGGCGAAAGCACTATGGCCGATGTTGCGAGTAATCTACTGCTCACTAGTTATGACATTCACAACAATTGTGAATTTTTCTTCAAAAGTTGGAAAGAAGAAAACATTAAGTTGAAAGATGCACTCAGAGCTACAACAGCTGCTCCAACGTACTTTACACCAAAACGTCTGAAAATTAGCCAAACAGAGAGAGTGTTGATAGATGGCGGAGTGTTTGCCAATAATCCAGCTGCTTGTGCATATGCAAGTGCTAAGAGGTTATTTCCAAATGATGATATTGTACTGGTATCAATAGGTACTGGCAGAACAGATAGGAGCATAGAGTATGTTAATTCAAGAAGATTTGGAAAAATAGGGTGGGTCAAGCCACTACTGAATGTGATGTTTGCCTCTGGATTGGATTGTGTTGATTATCAACTAGAGCAAGTAATAGATGATAAATATATGCGAATACAATCACAATTGAAAGTAGCATCAGCTGAAATGGATGATATAACACCTCAAAATATTAAATGCTTGCAGCAAGAAGCAAAGGCAATGATAGAAAGTCACCAAAGAGTAATTGATATGCTATCAACATGATATAAGTTTATGAAAAACTTTTTTTCTGATGAGAGAGTTATAAAATTCAAAGCTTTTTTGAAAAAGATAGAATTTTAAAAAATAATTTGGACGTTTTTTTTACCAATCTTGTATATATATAACATAAACTTGAAGCGCAGGAACTACAAAAGAAAATTCAGCTTTAAGAGAACAAAGATAGTAAAAAATCTTCTAATCAAAAAAAGGATGTAATATGTTAAAAAACGTGAAATCTTTATTATACAAAAGTAAAATGTCGAAATGTTTTTTCACAATGTTACTTGCATGCTTTATTATGACAATATGTAACGCTCAGCCACCTCAAAAAAATAACGTACATGAGTTCACATCAGCCACATGGAATACCAACGGCCCGCGCTGGAATGTTGTGCAAGCGTTGATGAATTATGGATTAGACATTTTAGCCATTCAAGAAGCTGGAAATATTGGAGATATTTCTAGTCAATTGTCTAGTCCGGCCGGCAATCGATTACAGATTTGCTTTGGAGGGTTTGACCTTGAGCCTAACTCAGACGTAGGCGTTCAGGAATATATTTGGAATACTGGATGGCTTTGTTGCATAGCACTGATAGGCATGTAAATCACAGTGAATTTACGCAGCTAATTTAAATTCAGCCATACCTATATCAGTAAATTTGTTCAATAAGTAGCACTTAATTAACAGCTCTTTTTCACGATTTACCTCTGATTTATTTTTCAAGCCAAACCCAAATATTTGCTTCAACCTATAGAAAAAGACTTCAATATAAGACCGTGCTCCATACTTAACTTTTTTCTTCCATTCATTAATACCATCTTCATAATTCTCATATGACCTAATTCTACTAATATACTTGTTTCTTTCTGATAAGTAGTCAGCTAAACAAATTTTAGTATCCTTCCTAGGGCGAATAATAGGCACAATATTGTATTTTCTGCATTCTTTATACACACTTTTTATATCATAAGCCGCATCTGCTCGAATAGAACAAATGTTATATTTATCACTGACTTCTTCTAACATATCGCAGACCGGCAAATAGTCTACAGCAACACCACTAGTGTAGTTCATGCTTATTGCTTTCTTATCATTTATGTTTAAAACAACATGTAATTTTCTTACTTGACCATAACCACTGTATTTTCTTTTTCGAATATTAAGCTTACTATGCCCACCGTTATTATTGTAGATACTAACTCTAGTGCTATCTACGGCAATTTCAACATTTTCCAGATCATCTTTATTGCTTCTATGGTCATCAATCTTCAAATTAAGCTTTTTAAATCTTCTGGAAGCTTGTGTATAGCTGATAATCTTAAGTTTTTTGCCTATTTGTACCATATAACCTTTTACAAAACCTACAGCTTGTCTCAAGCCAATTCTAAAAAGATGAACTATTATGTGTATTAAAATTACAACTTTATCACTATAAGTGTTATTGCCACCTGCAACTTTTGGACTATTTTCATACCAATTTTCTATGGCTTGATTAACAAAATGAAAAACATTTCCTCTTTTTTTGAGAAACTCGTTATATTCTCTTTGGTTACTTACTCTCATTTTTTGTGGCATAAGTTGTACTTGTTTGAAAAATGCCTATTTTACAACAAAATTCGTTAGTAGCCATATATTAAAAAGCTTTTCTTCTTACAATAACCTCAACCAACACTAGCTATGCAACAAAGCCAGTCAGAACTTGCTGCTTTTTATTGTAAGCTTATTGATAGTGGTAAAAGAAAGATGGTAGCACTCACTGCACTTATGCGTAAAATTATAGTCATCGCCAATGCCAGACTTAAAGAAGCAATTAATTTGCATGTTTAGAAATTTACATGGCAATAATTAAAATTAGTTAATGAATATGTGCGTCCACACACACTAAACGCACATATTCATTGGTTTAAGCAAGGTATAGTATTTCCTAAAGTAAATGATAAAGGTATAATAAAGTATTTGAGTTATAATGGCATATAGTGTGGATTTAAGGGAAAAGGCAGTATTGATGATAGAAAAAGGTAAGACAAAGGTTGAGGTAGCAGAGCTTATGGAGATAGGAATAGCAACTCTGTACCGTTGGTTAAAAAAGAAAGCTGCTGGTGAAAGCCTCAAGCCATCTAAAAACGGTAGCTTTATTCGAAAAATAGACCCCAAAATACTCGAAGAATATGTTACAAAGAATCCAGATCATACTCTGGCAGAGATGAAACAAAATCTTGGATTTGGAATAAACTCAATTTGGTATAGACTAAAACAGCTAAAAATTACTTTAAAAAAAAGTCACACTATATCAAGAGCGCAATCAAGAAGATAGGGAGCAATTTATTGATAAAATCTCAAAAATAGACCATTCCAGCATCTTATATATAGATGAAGCAGGAGTTGATAATAAGTTATACCGAGAATATGGACGCGCTCCAAGAGGAAAGAAAATTTATGCAGATATTCCAGGGAGAACTCGAGAGAGAATCAGTATAGTAGCCGGGTGGATTGGAAAGAGATTTATTGCACCAATGACTTTCAAAGGTGGGTGTGACAAAGAGGTATTCAATACATGGTTGGAGAAGATGTTATTACCTACATTGCCACTTGGCACAACTATAGTTATGGATAATGCTACATTTCATAAGACCACTAAAACAAAATCATTAATAGAGTCTTTTGGCTGTCATTTGCTGTATCTTCCAACATATTCACCAGATTTGAATCCTATAGAATACTGTTGGCATACCATCAAAAGCCGCCTCAGACCTCTCATGTATAAATATACAGACTTACAGCTTTTGGTTGGTAATACCATAATGGAACTTTATCATCCATTTTAGAAAATACTATAGTTGATGCTGGCTACACAGGAGAAAATTTTGCAACACAAATAAAAGCAACTATTGGCGCTACCGTTGAAGTATAGCCCTTCCCATAATAGTCCAAAAAGGTCATAAGAAGGAAGAATCGACAGCATGACGAAAAGATTTGAATAGAGGAATGTTTTTCCTGATTCTGTTTTTTATAGCAAACCAATTATGCTCAATTTTGTTAAAATCTGGAGAATACGGAGGCAGATATAAAATTTCTGCACCAACCCCTTTAGCAAGTTCGGTAATCTTATTAGACTTATGAAAAGTAGCATTATCAAGGATAACAGTTTGTCCAGGTTCCAAAATCGGTGTCAGAAACTGCTCAAACCATTTATTAAAGATATCCATATTGCAGTGGCCTTCAAAGGTTAACGGAGCAATTATTTTTCTTCCACTTAAGGCTGCAACCATGCTAATTCGTTGAGTTTTCTTCCCAGATTTTAGGGCATAAAACCGCTGTCCTTTCTGGCAATACCCATAGGTTCAGTGTTATCAATGCCAGACTCATCTATATACACTAATTCTTTAGGTTCTTTTGTTGCTATAACCTTTGAAAATTGAGCTCGCTTTTCTTCATTTCTTTCTTTATATCCGTAGGTCTTTTTTTTCTTGTGAATCCTATATTTTTAAGTGCTCGATGAATTGTTTGTCTACTAATATTGCCCCAGCATCTCTGACTGAGTTTTGCCACCTTGCTCATTTGCAAATTCGGCAAATGCATTCCAGTCGGTAATTTTATGCCACGCTTCCAGGCTTTTTTGACTGAAAATCTCCCGTTTTCTCACGTCTTTTCTTCCACTCATATAAAGTTGTTTTTCCGATCTTAAATCTCTTGGCAACAGTTTCTCCACTCTCCCCTTCATCCAACGCTTCCATTACCTTTTTCCTTAAGTCATAACTATATGCTACTGGCATCCTTACCTTCACTACTATAAATCTACATCTTACTCTTTTTGGACTATTATGGGAAGCGCTATAATAAAGCGAAACGAATTACACACCTTTGTCGTATTGCCGAAAAGATGGGTTGTTGAGAGATCTTTTGCTTGGTTGCAAAAATGTAGGCGATTGTGGAAAAATTGCGAGCGGAAACTCAACACTAGCCTACAAATGGTCTTTCTTGCTTTCGCTGCTTTGCTTCTGAAAAGATTATGAACAGGCTCTAAGAAACTTTACAATCTCAATATGACCTCCTTTAGAAGCATGATGTAAAGCTGTCCAATTATTTCTATCTTTGCTATCAATAGTAGCTTCTTTTTCTTCAATCAAGTATTGTACAACATTAAGGCTATTGCTTGCAGCAGCATCCACTTATTTTCCCCTTGTTCATTAACACTTAATCCTTGTTGATCGATAAAAAATTCTACAATATCCTTATGTGTAATAGTTTAGACTTGATCTGACAGTCATGAATTATCTGACAGAAGAATCGACGAAGTCAAAACCGATATCAGAATCTGTTTTAATGTTATCAATATTTTTTTGGTAAGCAATATGCATACTATCAAAAAAGGTCTGCATAGGAGTCTTACCATAGCAATACTTACCGGAATGAGGTCTAGTTCTGTTGTAAGAATGCAACCAATCTAACTGAAGCTCCTCCAAAGTACTATAAATCTTTTTCCTAAAAATAATATTATAACATTCATCTTGCATAGTTCTATGAAACCTTTCACATATACCATTAGTCTGTGGAGAGTAAGCTTTGGTTCTAGAATGATCAATATTTTCTACTCCCAAATATAACTGGTAAGCATGATTTCCTGGCTTGCCACAATACTCTGTACCACGATCAGTTAAAATGCGTAGCAATGGAACTTTCTGTTCGTCAAAAAATGGTATAACTCTATCATTGAGAAGATCTGCAGCTGTGATAGCAGTTTTCTCCGTATAAAGTTTAGCAAAGGCCACTCTAGAGTAGGTATCAATAAAAGTTTGTTGATAAATTCGTCCAATACCTTTGATATTACCTACATAATAGGTATCTTGACTACCTAAGTATCCAGGGTGTTGTGTCTCAATTTCGCCATTGGCCTCTTTTTGTTCCTTGGTTTTTTCTAAAGCAGCAACTTGCTCCTCTGTCAAAATTATACCGTCTTGGATCACCTTCGCTTCCAGTGCTTTCAATCTCTTTTTAAAATTTTCGAGATTGCCATATTGACCTTATGCCGCTAGCAGATATTAGAATTCCTTTTTTCTTTAATTCATTAGCTGCTCTTTCTTGTCCATATGCTGGAAACTCTACTAACTACTGCTTCTTCTGTATCCTTTGGTACTCTATTGGCAAGTAATGGTTTGCTTTTGTTTATCTCATATAATGCTTTTTCTCCTCCTGCTTCATACAGTTCTTTAAAACGGTAAAATGTATCTCTCGAATATCCCATCACTTTACATGCCTGTGATACATTCCCTAATTGTTTTGCAACCCAACTTTGGTTTTAGTATTTTTTCTTGTGTTATACTCATATCTGACACTCCTTTAAAATTTATTTATATTTTTATCTTACTTTATTAGTCTGTCAGATCAAGTCTAAACTATTATACCTTATGCCCATTTTTTGCAGCAATGTGCAAAGGTTTTTCCCTACTATCTGCTCTTGCGTTTACATTTGCTTTTTTTTCTACCAGAAATTCTGCTGCTTTTGTATAACCGTTGCAAGCAGCATAATGGAGTGGTGTCCAGTTATTCAGATCTGAATAGTTAACATCAATCTCATTTGCAAAAAGACCTTTAATCTTATTAATGTCATCACCAAAGTTATCTCCTCTTACAGCATTGAATAGCTCTCTACTCCGCAATAACTTTGCCACCTCCCTGTGACTATCTCCTTTTTCAACAGCAAGTTGCAACGGCGTTTCTCCACTTAAACCCGTAGCGCCAATATTTGCTCCTTTTTCTATAAGAAATTTTACTACCGGTAATCGATTTTTATAAACGGCATAGTGAAGCGGTGTCCAGTTATTTTTTCCTACTTCATCAATATTTGCTTGCTTACTCAGAAAAAGCTCTACCACGTCACCTTTGCCATAAGTAGCAGCAAGATGTAAAGGTGTATTTCCGTCAGAATCTTTAGCGTTAACAACATTTGGATCTTTATTGATAAGTTCTGTTGCTAGCGTTTTATACCCTAAGCTAGCAGCGTAATGTAACGGCTGCCATCCATTTTTCTCGTATGAATAATTAAGATTTTGAATATATTTTCTGACCTTTGATACATCATTTTTCCTTATAGCATCAATCAACGCCTTGCCCTGCAACATTGCTTTAACTTCTTGCCGATTACTTTCACCTTGGGAAAGCTGTTGAGCAAGGTCAAGTGGAGTTACACTATTAGAATTTTCAGCATAAATATCTGCTTCTTTTTTTATCAAAAACTTTACTAAATCGCTGCTACCTTTGTTAACAGCATGATGTAGCGGTGTCCAATTATCCTTTCCTTGATCATTAATATCTAGTCCCTTCTCATCAATGAAGAATTTTACAATTTTTGTATGTGCATGGCTGGACGCAATATGTAAGGGTTTATCTCCATCATTAGTTGTAGCATTAATGTTTGCTCCTCTTTCCACTAGTAGCTTTACCAGCTCTTGAGCTTCTGTTTTTTTATTAGCAATATAATGTAACGGGGTCCATCGGTTGTTATCTTCACGGTTAATTTCAGCTCCTTCCTCAAGGCATTTTTTGATCTTATTAATATTTCCTTCTTCTATTGAATTAAGCAATGCTCTACTCAATAATAACCGTGTTGTTGCCTGATGGTCTTTTTCTTTAGCTAATTGTAACGGTGTCTTGTTACCAGAATTTATAGCTTCAATATTTGCTTCCTTTTCAAGAAGAAGCTCTACAATATTTTTATGACCTTGATCAGCAGCAATATGTAAAGGCGTATTTCTCTCATAGTCTTTAGCATTAATAACACTTAAATCCTCTGCTATGAGCACTTCTGCTGAAGATTTATAACCTAAACTTGCAGCATAGTGTAATGGAGTCCACTTATTACTTTCATACAGATAACTAACTTTAGCTTTCCTCTCAATAAGATTTGAGACTTCTGTAATATCATTCTGCTTTACAGCATCAATTAATGCCTTACCTAGCAGTATTTCTTTCACTTTTTCATAGTCCTTGTCTTTAATGAGGTCAAATGGAGTTTTATTGCCATAATTTTTAGCATTGATATTTGCTCCCTTTTTCTCTACTAAGTACCTAACGACATCAACGCGATTACTTTCAGCAGCATAATGTAGGGGTGTCCAATTATCCTTTCCTTGATCATTAACACTTAGTTTTTTTTCATCCAAAAAGAACTTTACAATATTTTCATGTCCGTTTCTTGCAGCAATGTGCAAGGGCTTATTATTATCAGAATTTCTAGAATTAATGTCTGCATTTTTATCTACTAAAAACCTTACAAATTCCAAATCATCTACTGTTCTATTAGAAGCATAATGTAAGGCTGTCCAACCATTCTGATCTTTATAATCAATTTCTCCTTTTTCAAGACATTCCTGAACTTTTTTACTACTTCCTTCCTTTGCAGCATCAAGCAATGCTTTATTTTGTCGTAACTTTTCCCTTTCTGATTCTTTTCCCCTCAAAAATTCTGTAATAGATTGAAACCTCTTTTCCTCAGCAAGCTGTAATGGTGTTTTACCAACAGGATTTTTTTTGCTAATATCTGCTCCATTTTCTACGAGGAATACCACAACTGAGTACTTACCTTCTTCAGAAGCGTAATGCAATGGTGTCCAAGCACCATTAGCTAGAGCATCAATCGTTGCGTTTTTTCCTACTAAAAACTTTGCCATCTCAAGTTCACCTTTTTTAGCGGCATAGTGAAGTGGCGTCACGTAATCTTTTCCTGGATCATTAACATCCATTTTTTTCTCATTAATAAAAAACTCTACGATTTTTGTATGTCCATTATCTGCAGCAATATGTATAGGCTTCTGCTGAGCATTGGTTTTACCATCGATAAGGTTTATACCTGTTAAGTTTGCTAAAAATTCTGTAGCGTTTAAGTTGCCATACTGAGCAGTATAGTGTAGCAAATTCCACCCATCTACGTCAGAATGCCCAGCAATAGTCACATTATCGTTTATAAGTTCTACAACTTTTCTGTTATTATTATTTCTTATAGCTTGTTTTATATTTTCAAACTGCTCTGATGGCATCTAACCCTCTCTAAAATTGACAAAATCCTCACCAAAAAGCTCTTTGCATTAATAGGTTATGTATAAACATTTTACAGTGCAATATTTATTTTAAAAATGCAAGTTTTGGATTAAAGGAAAACAGAAAAGACCGGAAAGTAGAGTAAACTCAATAATTACAAAATAGAATACAGTCTTCTGGAATAAAGTAATTTCCTGCGCGAAACAGCGCTATCCATGTTAAAGAATTAAAAAAATGGAATTGCTGTCTTTCTATAGTATAAAGTACAAATAACTGATTAGGTGGCTTGAGGAAAGAATACTGAAACAATACCTTAACTTCTCTACTCTGAGATTGACGTGCATTTAACATCCCATTTGAAGCCTGTGTTAGCAAGAGCTTTAATCACTAAATGAACAATATCGCGCAATGCTTCATCCTTAATTTTTCTATATTCCCTTACTAATCGGGATATTTCTTCGCTGCCCACATCGCTACGAAAGGCCTTATCATGCAAATCTTCAGAGGCTTTGGTAAAAAAATATGACATATCAACTGACAAAGCTTCTGCCAAATTATACAATCTATCAACTACAAGCCTTACCTCTCCAGTTTCATATCCTTGTATATGCTGAAATGAAATTCCAAGCTTCTTTCCTAAGTCTCTTTGACTAAAACCACACATTAACCTTCTTTTCCTTATTCTTTCCCCTATTTGTTTATCGATAGGATGTTGTATAGTCATTTTACGTATCAGGTAATATTAACTATGTATTATCACTTTGAGAAAAAGATTTTACCAATATATAAACTGCACTACGTAACCTTTTGCTCTTAATTTCGTTATATCCTTTAACTAACTTTAACACCTCTTCATCATAAGCTTCATGTGAGTCAGCATGCATATCAGTAAAAAAGTTAGCAACATCAATAGATAGAGCTTTTGCTAAGTCATATATCCTACTGGCTAAAACACAATTTGAACCATTTTCGTATTTTTGTATCTGTCTGTATGAAACACCTATTCTCTTTCCTAATTCGGTCTGTGTCAAACCACGATCTAACCTAAGTTGTTTTATTTTTTTACCTAATTGTATGCGATCCACCTTTAATTTTAGCTATTCAATTTACAACAAATTTTATGAAAAAGCTAGCAAAGTAATTGCTTTAATAATTTCTGCCTCTCGCTAATTAAATCGCTTGGCCTTACGTATTTTTTCTCAATTTCCCTCATCTCTTTTTCTCGCTCTGCAATGCTATTTCTTATTACTTCAGCTGAATATCTACTTTTGCCACCTGTAAACTCTGATCTTAATCTCCTAACCTTATATTCGAGCTCAGCAAATTTTTCATGTTTTTCAAGGAGTTCTATCATGTGACTGATTTCAGAATTTAGCTTTTTTTCCTCAATATCTCTCACAATAAAAGAAAGGAGAAGCTTATCTATTTGGTAATCAATATTTGGTTGATCAGCAAATAGATTGATCATAGCTTTTACATCAGTAGGATTTGCAACTAATAAGCTAAAATTACTACATAAAAAACTATAGAACTTTATCGTCTTCACAAGATAATTTTTCATATCTTGTGATAATTGCAATTCTTTGTGAATTCCTGATAACGATATTTTTAATTCTTCCAAATATTTCGTATCAAAATTACTTACTTTTTCAGGTACAAGAATCATGAGCAGCTTTTTTATGAGCTCAACATCATTTGACTTAACTGCATTATAAAGAGCTTTATCCTTATCTTTTTTTAAATCATAAAGCTCTGATGAGTTATCTATACTGAATAAATAGTTTGCTACGTCAGTGTTTCCTTGAGGAGAATAGATCAGAATATCCAATTCTCTTAGCGGGTGGTCATCATTAAACTTTTCTAGTAACTGCTTATCGGTAGTTTCCTCTATTGCTAAAGCAGCTTTACTGATCTTTTTCAGTTCAGAAACATTATCTCTTGAATTTTCAAGTATGTCTTTAGCCTTGTCTAGCAGCTGCTCATATAGAATTATTTTTTCTTCATTATCAAGTAGCTGACAATGCTTCTTCAACTTTTCAGTGGAGTAAGACAAGAGATCCATTTCTTTCAGTTTTACAATCATAATACCCAACTTTGATTGAAATTGAAATAATTTTTACAAGATGTGTTTTTCTAGTGTAAATGCCCGTAAAACTTGTTATTATAATATACAGTAAATTAATAAGTCGTATAATATTAACAATTAAATAATATTTATCACGATATGATCGAATAGTAATTAGATTAAGTGAGAGTTACAATGAAAAAAATAAATAGTAAAAGATTGTCTAGTAAAATGTTAAAAGCGGTAGAGCGAATAGCAAAAGAAGGATTATTGCCTAATTTAATAAAAGCTGCTCCAACAGCGAATAAAAAGATTAGTAAATTACCTGTCTTAACATATCCTGAGAAGCTCAATCCATTTCGATCAGCTTTATGCAGGACAAGACTAAGTGAATATGAAAATATGAAACTAAATGAATTCCTGGAAAAAGCTATTGCAGCTAAAAATATAAACGAGTTAAGTAAAGTTATCGATGAAGCTTTGGACTTAGGAATAAGAATAAATGCTGCCAATGAAGATGGCTTTAGCTTCGCTAACGTTACAATGTTTAAGATTTATCGTGATGAATTCAAAGGAAATAAACAAGAAGATATAATCAGGAAGTTAGCCTTAAATGGAGCAGAATTTAATGTACAAGTTGATAAGAAAATAACTGAAAAAGTGCAAAAAGAAATTGAGCCACAAATATATAATCTACTCAAAAAGCTCAGGGAAGTTGGAGAGAACGCTACTATAGAAGGGACTGTTGAAAATGTAGAAATCGATAATAAGACCTTCTATATTGAATTTTCACATAGCTGCATAGTTGATGTTGCAAAAGTTATAGAAGGTGCAAAAAACTTGGGCCTGAGCAAGGGAGATTTAAATCTTGGTGGCAATATCCTAAAAATAGGTGATGGTGAAGTTGAAGTGAAAACTGGAAAAGATGGAAAAAGAGACTAAGTGGATATATCGGATAACAGCGCTTTTACACTACCGACAATGTTGCAAAAAACATAAAAATAAAACTAGAGAAAACCATTTCTCGAAAACTTCTGTGTCCAGAACCAAGAGTCCGATTTACTTATAGCGCTAATAATCAATTAACCATCGGCTTTAAGGAATGATATGAACATATTATTTCAAGGAAAAGTCATGAGAAACAAGAGATTAGCTATCCAAATTAGCTGTAGCTATGAACCTAATCGGTTAGCAGAACAATGCTTATCAGATGCTTATGAAAAGGTAGTGTCAAAGGAAATAAGTCAAAAAAACTTAAAACATAAAAATGGGATTCAAGGAGGGTCAAATGGTAACAGTATGTTTATATGCGAGAGTTTCTTCGGGGAAACAAGTAGAAGGAAATACGATAGAAAGTCAAATTGCAGCTTTAGAGAAGCAAATTAATCTGGACGGATACAGATTGTTAAGTGAGTATAAATTTATTGATAACGGCTACAGTGGATCTCATTTAGTCCGCCCTGATTTAGAAAAATTACGTGATAAAGTAACAGAAGGTAAAATTGATAAGATTTACATTCATTCTCCTGATCGTTTATCTAGAAAATATGCATATCAAATGGTGCTGATTGAAGAATTTGAAAAAGCAGGAGCAAAAGTGGTTTTTTTAAATTATGAGATTAACGGTAACCCAGAATGGCTTTGTTGCATAGCTAGTGTTGGTTGAGGTTATTGTAAGAAGAAAAGCTTTTTAATATATGGCTACTAACGAATTTTGTTGTAAAATAGGCATTTTTCAAACAAGTACAACTTATGCCACAAAAAATGAGAGTAAGTAACCAAAGAGAATATAACGAGTTTCTCAAAAAAAGAGGAAATGTTTTTCATTTTGTTAATCAAGCCATAGAAAATTGGTATGAAAATAGTCCAAAAGTTGCAGGTGGCAATAACACTTATAGTGATAAAGTTGTAATTTTAATACACATAATAGTTCATCTTTTTAGAATTGGCTTGAGACAAGCTGTAGGTTTTGTAAAAGGTTATATGGTACAAATAGGCAAAAAACTTAAGATTATCAGCTATACACAAGCTTCCAGAAGATTTAAAAAGCTTAATTTGAAGATTGATGACCATAGAAGCAATAAAGATGATCTGGAAAATGTTGAAATTGCCGTAGATAGCACTAGAGTTAGTATCTACAATAATAACGGTGGGCATAGTAAGCTTAATATTCGAAAAAGAAAATACAGTGGTTATGGTCAAGTAAGAAAATTACATGTTGTTTTAAACATAAATGATAAGAAAGCAATAAGCATGAACTACACTAGTGGTGTTGCTGTAGACTATTTGCCGGTCTGCGATATGTTAGAAGAAGTCAGTGATAAATATAACATTTGTTCTATTCGAGCAGATGCGGCTTATGATATAAAAAGTGTGTATAAAGAATGCAGAAAATACAATATTGTGCCTATTATTCGCCCTAGGAAGGATACTAAAATTTGTTTAGCTGACTACTTATCAGAAAGAAACAAGTATATTAGTAGAATTAGGTCATATGAGAATTATGAAGATGGTATTAATGAATGGAAGAAAAAAGTTAAGTATGGAGCACGGTCTTATATTGAAGTCTTTTTCTATAGGTTGAAGCAAATATTTGGGTTTGGCTTGAAAAATAAATCAGAGGTAAATCGTGAAAAAGAGCTGTTAATTAAGTGCTACTTATTGAACAAATTTACTGATATAGGTATGGCTGAATTTAAATTAGCTGCGTAAATTCACTGTGATTTACATGCCTATCAGTGCTATGCAACAAAGCCACCCAGAATCTCAATTACTGTTACAAATGCAAGGTATGATAGCAGAATATGAACGTGCGAAAATTATGGAACGAAGTCGTCGTGGTAAAATCTATGCAGCTAACAAAGGCTATGTAAATGTAATGGGAGGAGCTCCTTATGGTTATCGTTATATAGATAAGCATATGGGAGGAGGACAAGCTTTATTTGAGATTAACGAAAAAGAAGCTGATGTCGTTCGTAAAGTATTTTTGTGGATAGGCAGAGAAAGAACAAGTATTGGGGAAGTATGTCGTCGGCTAAATACTATGTCCATTAAGACACAAAAAGGAAAAGAACGCTGGAATAAAGGTACAATTTGGAGTATGTTGAAAAACCCTGCTTACAAAGGACAAGCAGCTTTTGGTAGAAGAAGGTTAGGAGTAAGATTAAAGCAAGTAAGACCACAGAAAGGCTCTTGTGAGCAGCCAAAAAGTAACCACTCTGTCTATCCTGTTGAAAAAGCAAATTGGATTTATATTAAAGTGCCAAATATAGTAGATGAAGATATATTTGATATTGTTCAAGAACAATTAGCTGAAAATAGAAAAGTAGCAAGGACAAGAAAAAGAGGAGCAAAGTACTTACTACAAGGTTTAGTCATATGTAAGCGTTGTAATTACGGATGTTACGGAACTTGCATGAGAAGTAGACGAGAAGAAGAAGGTGGTCATTATGCATATTACCGTTGTAGTGGTAAAGATTCTTACCGTTTTGGTGGTAATAAGATTTGTGACAATAAACCCATTCGCTCAGATGCATTAGAAACAGCTGTGTGGGAAGAGGTTAAGCAGTTATTGAAAAATCCAAACAGGATTTTAGAAGAATACAAGCGTAGGCTTTCAGAACTAAAAAAATCATCATTGGATCAAAAAAGTGACCTGCTAGAGAAACAAGAAAATAAATTAAAACGTGGTATTGCTAGACTTATCGATAGTTATGCTCAAGAATATATCAATCAAGAGGAATTTGAACCACGAATTAAAGCAATGAAACAAAGCTTAAAAACAATTAAAGAAGAGAAGAAAAAGATATTTTATCAAAAGGAATTAGAACAGGAGGTAACTCTGGTTGTGGCCAATTTAGAAGACTTTTCTTCCAATATTACGTTAAACCTTGATAACGCAGACTGGTTAACTAAACGTGATATTATCAGAACATTGGTCAAGAGAATTGAAATTAACCTTGAGGACGTAAATGTGGTATTTCGCGTAAAAGAGCTACCGAACTCTTCTGGACATAATGGAAAGGAAAATAAAAATTTGCAACATTGTCGTAGGTGTATTATCCTCATCCTCCTTTGATGGTTCTATATCTCCGCTTGGATGATTATGTGAAATTGCAACAGATGATGCGTCAATCAGTAATCCCTGTTTTATTATTGCCCTCACATATAGAGGTACTCTATCTATAGTTCCACAATCTTGAATATACTCATATATTAAATGACCACTTCGATCTAAGTATACCACTCGTAAGCTTTCTTTTCGTGACTGCCCTATTGCTGCTTTAAAGTATTTTAATAGCTCTTCTCTATTATCAAGAATCGACAGCTTTTTTAACTTACCTTTCAATATCCTATCAAAAATCTCTTTCAGACAAAAGATATTTGCTATTGCTCCATCATTCATTCCTGTAACATTTTTTAGTTCATGAAAGTCAGCATTAATTACCCTTCCTAAACTACTAAAGAGCTCCATTAACTTTTTGGCAACTTCTCTTCCTTCTGTGTATGCAGATAGATTACGTTCCAGTAGCTCATGGTCAAGCAAAGACCTACCTCTGCTTGATAGAATACGAGTTTCTAATTTCTCTTTTCTCTCACTATTATTCATAAAAACCTCCAAGATCAACATTATATACAAATTCAACGCCAGCTTTCTGACGCAGTAGTTCTCGAGGAATAACCCTTTTGAACTCTAAATTTGCAATGTTGTCCTTGTTGCTTTGACTGCTAGTACAACATTGCATAATTCTATTATGGCTATTTTGATCAAAATTTGCAAGATTTTTTATGCGAAATACTATATATAGGTGATTGTGGTTGATTTCAATTTGATGAATTAACATTCTAATAATATTTTGCTTAGTCTGCCAATCTACCAGATCAAGTTTTGACTCAACGCTTGAGGAAAAGTTTTTCAAGCTATCTGTAACAAGGCTCAATTCTTGTTGTAACTTCTTTTGATCGAGTGTTCTTTCTTTCTCTTCTTCAATTTCTTTCAAATGTTGTTTCATTGTTGTGATTCTTGGTTCAAATTCTTCTTGGCTTATAAACCCTTTGGCATAGCTATCAATAAATTTTTTGATACTTAATCTTAGCTTACTTTCTTGCTTTTCACGTGTTTGATTATGTAAAGGTTTTTTGTTCTCTGACAATCTACGTTGATATTCATTTGCAATCCTATCTGGCTCTTTCAAGATACTCTTGACTTCTTCCCATATAACTCCATCTAATACATCAGTGCGTATTGATTTATTATCGCAGATTTTATTGCCATTGAATTTGCTAGAGTTTGTACCAGAGCAACGATAGTAATAATATGTCGACTTTTTATGAACGTGGTTTGTACCACAATAAGTATATTGACAACGTTGGCATACCATTAAACCTTGTAATAAATATGTTTCTCTTCTTTGCCTTACTCTTGCTCTTTGTCTATTTTCAGCTAATTGTGTTTGCACTGAATCAAATAAATTTTCATTGATTATTTTTGGTACTGGAATATAAGTCCAATTCTCTTTATCACTGTTAAAGCGACCACTTTTAAGTTTACCACAAGTTCCTTTTTTTGACTTTTTTACTTGTGGTTTTGAGCATGTCCTAGTTTTACCATAAGCTGCTTGTCCTATATAAGCAGGATTTTTTAACATGTTCCAAATAGTGCTCCTTTTCCAATACCTTTTTCCTGTTCGTGTTATTACCGGTATCTTATTCAGTTTATGTACAACTTCTCCTATACTTGCTCTTTCTTGGCCAACCCAACTAAATATTTTACGCACTATATTTGCCTCTTCTTCATCAACCTCAAATTTAGCACTTCCTTCACCTACGTGTTTTGCTATGTAGCGATAACCGTAAGGCGCCCTACCCATCACACTTATACACCCAGCTTTGGCCGCATGAAGTTTACCTCTACGGTTTCGTTCCATAATCTTTGCACGTTCATACTCTGCTATTGCTCCCTGAATCTGTAGAAATAAATGGGAATCAGGATTATCATCAAACTTATGATTCAAAAATACTATTTCAGATCCAGCCTTTTTAAACTCTTCGAGTAAGATCATTTGATATGAAAATTTACGTGATAGCCGATCAGGTGAATGAATGTATATCTTATCAATCTTACCTTCTGCTACTCTATCACGTAAACTCTCTAAGCCAGGACGTTCTAAGTTTGATCCACTGTAGCCATTATCGATGAACCTATGCTCATCTAATAACTCATGTCCATCGCTACTAATGCGACGCTCCAATTCTACAATCTGACTCTCTATCGTATTCTCTTGTGCTTGTTGTCTTGATGAAACTCTTGCATACAAGCTTACGGTTGTCATTTTCTTTCACCTCCTTAGTTCTATATTTCAATAATTGTTCATAAGCATCTGCCAAATATGTACCCGCTAACCTATGAGGTTCATAACGGCAATAAATAGTTAAATCCCCTTTTTGCATGTTTTTCTTCCTGTGAATTTTCCAATAGGTTGGGAGAATTCTTATCAACAGCTAAAAGAAAACTTTTACCATTTTAGACTAAACCAATGGATACCTTATTCAAGGTAGCTGTCTAGTTCACACAAATTCTCCCTAATAAATATACAAGATTTGAAAAAATTATGTCCAAAAAATCTTTGCTTAAATTATCATATTATATATTATGATATAGCTTATTTAAAGTATCATGAATGTTTATCCAAGTAATGAATTCTGGGAGAGTGATTTAGAAGTTCCTGTTAACCTCTTACTAGAACGTTTTCAGGATTCTAATGTACGTCAATCTTGGTTAGATTCCCTTTCTGGTAAACAACTTAGCATCATTTTTCAGCATTGCTTTAAAAATCATTTAAATGGGCAACTTTTTCAGGACGGAAATTATGACGATAGATCCACTCAACAAAAACGTAAGATACTTACCAGTTACTCTGACTCTCTTTTTGACTATTATCTCATTAGCTACTTTGATCGTACAAAACTTGAGGCTACAGTTAGTGAAGTAGCAAGATTTGCTCTGACTGAGAAGTTAATGAGATCGTACCTGGTAAAAAACAATACCAAGTATGATAAAAGATCCTTATTGTTTTTACTATTTCACATAAATTGTGAACTTCTAAAATCTGTCTATCATTTTGATAAAGTACAAAAGAAAGGTTTCGTATCATTTGCTTTACAGAAATCACCAAGACAAATACATACTTCATTTAAGGAATTTATGTCACGAGAAGCCGTAGAGCAGATACTTAAGGATGATGACCAGTTGCAGGGTTTTTTCCATCATCAAGATCGAATATATATGTTTGTACGTCGAGGAAGTGACATGGATTTACTGCTTAATTCAAACAAAGTTGTTCATGGTCATAAACCTGAGTGGATGATTTTAGACTTTTCTCTTGATGGCACTCAGGTTAATCTCTGTGCTAAAAATACTAACAAGGCTGTGGAAATAGCAAATAGCATTGTAAGTGGGTATTTTGACTGCGAATGTACTTTTGTAAGTATACAAGATAAGAACTTTCCATTACAAGTGAACAAATTTCTTCAAGCATGTATAGATGGTTCTGACTCTGACATTTGTATATTTGAGTTAAATTTTAAGTCAGATTATTTTAAAAATAGTAATACATATCTTACTTTGAGTGTAAAGCCATATGATCCTATTGCACCAGAGTTACATATTTTAAAGCCAGCTATTGGCAACATACTACAATCTATTCAATCAGCTAAAGTAATGTTCCAAAACAAAAAGGTAACATTTTCTTTCAAAATAAGTGGGGAAGTTTATTATTCAGAGCATCCACTCAATAAAAAAGAAAGAGAGGACCTGAAGAAACATATGGAACAATCTTATGGTCTTAAAATTCTTTCACGAGCAAATTGCTGATCTTTTAAGTTCAAATAGTTCTTGGGTAAATCCAAGCCAAAATCATATTAAAGCAGCAAGATACTTATTTGATCTTGGATGGATAAAAATGCAAGAAAGGTATTATATTGTTTGTTCTCGTGAGGAAGATCGTCTTGATTGGCCAAATGTAGTTGATCCAAGTTGTAGTAATGAGATTTTTATTGATTCAGACTTTGATGAAGCATGTGATGACGCTATTTGTGAAAACTGTTCTCGTCATATTTTACCTAACACTTATCAAAAACAGAGATTTCATCTCTTATCCATATACTTAAATACAGAAAAGGTCATAGACTGGTTTGAAACAAAGTTGAATGATTCAAGACTTATGTGGGAAAAAGTGGAACAAGGAGTTTATTATATTTGTAATCAAGGTCGTATTGTAAATCTAATAATCCTTGATTTTTGTACTGATGCGATATTTTTAACTATAGATAAACTTAGAGTCCACCCTACAGTTCTCATCACTCTAAAAAAAGATATACCAAATCTATTACTGAATCTATATGTAGTGCCAATGGTGAAACTGTTTTGTCAGCTTAAGACTGTAACTGAGATATTCCGAGAGGCAGCTAAAAGAGGAGTAGCAAAGGTAGTAGAAAATACTTCTTTGCAAGTTTTACCAGCTTCATATATTTCGCTTAAACGTGTTGAACCAATTATACCAACAAAGCTTTTGGAGTTACAGGTAGTTAAAGGTATGGTATATGTTAATAGTATTGAAGTTATAAATAAAAAAGCTGCATCATGTCTTAATATTTTTCGAATATTATTTAGGCAATTTTTACATGACTGTGAGAAAGAATTACCACCTGAAAAACATACACTTCTCAATATTAATCAGTTAGAAAAACTCTTGGGACTTAGTTTAGAAGCAGATTTAGAACATCAAATCAGAAAACCATTAAATAAAATGCAAAGAACAATCAAAGCTACGCTTGCTGAGAAATTAGGATTAAGTATTGAACGTGATGATGTAATACAAACCCTTGGTTGGCAAAGATCATCATATGGTTATCGTATTAACCCTTTTACTTTGACTATAAAAAAATAGAATTTCCTGATTTTAAAAATTTTCAGCTCCATGAGTAAATTTTCCAACTCCACGTGCAAATGGTCCTGTTTTTACATCAAGCCATTTATCTTCTTTTGAACCATTAGCCATTCCTTTAACTATTTGCTTTGCTTGTAAAAGCTCTTGAACTATACGCTCTAGTCTATCCCTTCCCATACTATGAAAAACTTCAGGCAGTCTATGCCGTTGTTTATGTATTCCTGCACTTCCTGTATGAGTAAATGGATGTCCTGAAATAGCAGCTCGCGCAATTGAATCAATAAGATATATTTTAAGATCCTTATTACTAGTATTTTGAGCTTTTAATTGTTCAGTAATGTCTTCCAATAGTCCTGTTTCTTCATTTCTTAGGTAAGTGCGTATGGTACGATCAGCAAGGCCATTTGCTTTAACAACTGCTCCATAAAATAGTGCATTTTGTCTTGGGATTTTTCCAATTGACCTAAAAATCATCGGTTTAGTTATATCCTCAACAGGCCAAAAAGCAAAAGAACACCTGACTCCATTTACGAGAGCAGAAGTACCTCGAATAGCATCTCGTGCTTGCTCTACTGTTGATATAGGCTTTTCTCCCTTCAGCTTTCTCATATGATGTGCAGTAATTATTGAAGCTCCAGTGCTACATGCTAAATCAGATAATAAACACATGAGATAATCCCCTACTGCTGGGTCAGCATTTAAATCTGCATGAATGAAAGAAGCAAGGGGATCAAATATAATGAGCTTTAAATCCTTTATCCTGCTCAGCTGCTTCATTACAGACTCAAATTCTGGAGATATTTCTACAACTTTACCGCGAACATTCTTAAGTATGGCAAAAGATCCTCCTATATTTGGCAGTGGTACAATAAATAGCCTATCTTTATATTTTAATCTTTCACATTTGGGATCAAGTCGTTCTAAGCGACGATGTATTTCATTTGTATCATCTTCTGCAGAAAATACCACCACAGATCCATGTTCAGTAACAAGTGGACCAAATCCGCATACCTGATCTATGCTACCCGCAACCTTGAGGGCTAGGTCAAGAAGTAGCATACCTTTACCAGTATCACCCATTGCAGCCAAAATAGATGTTACACCCAAAGGAAATAACCCTTCAACAAGAAATCTTTGCTTTGGTACTGGACCTACAAAACGCTCTACACTCCAGCTGAAAATATCGAGCGGTGGTTTAATAATTATTTTTCTTGAGTTTTTTTCTATGAAGTCAAAAATATCTATATTCTCTTGTACAGCATCAGCAGCATCCCAACTCCTTGGCTTATCCGGTGGAATCTTAAGCGTAGCAAGTGATGCAACACCAAGTTCTAAAAGTCTCTTTTCAGCGTTTTTGGTATATTTATTACCTGCTTCATCGTTGTCTGGCCAAATGATAACATGTTTACCTCTAAGCGGAGTCCAATCTGTTCTATCAATAGGCGCATTTGCTCCAAACATTGCTGTTGTTGCAGTTATTCCTTTCTCTATAAGTGCTTCTGCGCATTTTTCTCCTTCAACCAGAACAACTTTATCGGACCTTAAAATACCTGGAATGTTGTATAGTGGCCTTATTTCTGGCTCTTTGAACCTTTGTTTTTTAACATCAAATGGTTTAAATTGTTTTTTCTCTAAAGGAGGATCATAACGATAGACTATTACAATCAATTGGTTATTTTCATCGTAGTAGTTCCAACTACAAGTTAAGTACTGTTCTAAATTTCTCTGTTCTTTGAAGTTGGTTTTTCCAAGCCATTCACTTATTGAGAGCATTACTTCAGGAAACTCTATTCTCGCATTCTTCCCGTGTACCGTTGCCCAAAGATCAATAATGTCACCACCTTCTCCCGTTGCAAAATCTTTCCATAATCCGGCTCTTTCGCCTGTTAACTCTATTACAGTACTTTTGCCCTTGTTACCCTGTACATCACCTACATAAAACTTATCACCACGAAATGTCCCTCTTGGTAAAAGATGAAAAAGACAAGATCTGATGTTTTGCAAAAGCTGAGTTTTTAGCTCTAGCATAGTGTCGGTTTTTGTGGATAAATTAAGCCGTAGCTATAATTTTAGAGTTCTGCCAACGCCCATTTACTCTGCTAATGAATTTTGCTGGTATTGATTTACCGTTTCTTAGCTCATATACTACTTGCAAGATATTTGCACGTTTATTTGGTTGAAACATTACCATACCAGATGTATAAAAACTTCTTAAAGCATTAGCACCAATTAAAGCTTGAAAAGGACTTTTTGCGAGTGTAGCTGTGGATACTTTTCTGGTATGACGTGTAATAATTATTCCAGCCATAGGATTAATTATAGAACGTAATTTTTCTATTCTGCTTTGCAGGCCAGAAAATATATTTTCATAGTCAAGAGAATCCAAAACGATAAGGTCTATCATTTTGATATCAAACTTTTCTTTTATAATATCTTTTATTTTCTCTATACCTTCATCATTTAAAATTAATCTCATCTTTGTAGTAATAATCAAGTTTTCTTCTGCTAGATTTGGCAGTCTTTGATTAGTTATGATTTGTTGTATGCGTTCCCTGATATAATTGTACTCCATCTCATTTTGCAGATAGACTATTTTTAGTGGCCTTGCTGACTTCATCTTAAGAAACGACACTCCTGCTGCAAGATGTGCAAGCAAAGAGAGAAGAAAATAACTTTTGCCAACCTTTGGAGTACCACCAATGACTAAAAGACCACCTGGAGTGAGAATTCGTGGAGCTATTATATCTTCTGGTATTGGTGATTGATCATTTAAGTACTGCTTTACAGAAAATATTTTTTCTTCTCTTTTCCCCCCTTTTTTTTCTCCACTCTTTGATTTTTTATTGAGCCACTTTCTAGCAGAATATATATCACCCTTAATTAAAATCCAAAGATCAATAATATCACCACCAGTTCCTTCAGTAAAATTACGCCAATCACCAGCTTCCTTACCTACTATTTTAACTGTAATTGTATTTCCATTTAAGTCTCCAATATAAGTTTTTTCTCGGTAAAACTCACCATTTGGAAGTAGGTAAGAAAGGCACTCCTTGATATTATCAATTAATAATGCTTTTATCTTTTCTTGCTTTTTAGACATAAAACTCCCATACATATTTTCCATACGTGTAAAGTTGAGATTAGCTAGCTCACAAACAGTTTCAAAAGATTTTGAATTCAGCCAATTAATTGCTTCTTCTCTTAGCTTTGGGTTTTTTCCTACTGCGTCCTGAATACCTCTAGTAACGACAGCAGACCAAAGCTTTTCCTCGTCGTACTTCAAAATGGTATTCTGTCAATTTCATAATTTTTACGGTATTCCGGAGTAACTATTGAAGCAATTTTGTTCTTTTCTCCATATTCATCAGTTATAACACCTACCTTTACTGTAAACTCTAACCCATTTAATTCTGCAACTGAATTTAGCTTACGAGCAAGGATTGCACCTTCTGAGTTATCATGTGGATGAATGTCACGTGCTGATTCCAAGATACTGCGAAGCATAGAGCGACCCATTTCTCCCCAAGTATCTTCTGCTTTATTACTTTTAATACCAATTATTTGGTAAATCTTGTGCTTTTCATATAGACCTTCAATAACGGTAAATTCTGTATTTAAATAAATGCTACCGGTAGTAGGGCTTTTAGTAAACCAATGCTCATAACCTCCAGGCTTGATTGTCATTTTTACCTTTACTATTGTACCTTTAGGTATTAGTCTACTTTGCGGTTTTACAGTGTTAAAATCAGTTAATAGGTTTTGTAACATATATCACTCTCCATGTTTAAATTTTAAAACTTGCTTTTAATCTTTGTAAGCAGCTTGCCTAAATGCGGTTCTTCAACCATACTCAGGCGTCCACTACGGTCTTTAGCTGGGTATCCCCAAGGGTTTAAAGTGTGGCAAACAAAAGAGCGTTTCTCCGTTCCATCATCTTTCTTGATTCCAACCATACTGATTACTTCGTCAACTATTCCAGGAATTTCACTAGCAGTTTTAGCCCCTTCGCATTGAGGTAGCCAAGTTGGACGATTGCAGTCATCGAGATATTGACCTAAAGTGCCAACTATGATGATGTCTTTGTCTCTGATGTGTTGAAACTGATTGAGCCAAGCCATCATCTCCTGAGCAAGTAATCCATAGGCAGCTCTCATGTCCTGTTTTCCTGATCTCTCAGAAAAAGCTTCAGGTTGCATTTTTGCCCATAAAAGACATAAACGTGAAGCAACGGTTATACTATCTACAAAAATGCATCGGTATTTAGAAAACTCAGAAAAAAGATCTTTGTACTTACGAGATACATGTTCATGGTGTCTTTGGCTATATGCTTGATCAGACTTCAGCGCAGGATTAGATCCCCCTATAAGACAAGCAATATCTCTAGCTTCATTCCAAGTGCGAAGACTAATTGAATCTCCCTGCCAATCTTGAACAGCAAGAAGCCCTGCTTCAAAATCAAGGCAAAGTGTTGGTTCATCTATAGTCTTTAGTAGACTTGTTTTACCAATACCATAAGGACCAAAGATGACCATCTTTACACTTGATATTGTTTGCAATCTTTCATTATTATTCAAAATTTTAAGAATCATTATTTATCCATGCTACGATGTATATATACAAGAAAGGCAAAAATTTTGTTCAATTTTTCTTTTTGCCTTCGTAGTAAATAGAAGAAAGTTTGGCACGTATCTTCTTGATAATATTGTTTAAAGTGGTTCTTGAAACGTTGTTCATTTTGGCAACTTCATGTAAGTTGAAAAATTTAAGTTGCTCACATATATTTTGCCATTCCTTTGGTAAAACCGAGATCATATAGTCTACATCAATGCGTTTTGTTATTTCACTCTCAAGTAGCTCTGTTACATCGATACTAATATAGTTATTGATATCGCGTTTTGCACATCGCTGTTTCTTTAGCAAGTTAATAGCTTTGTTTTCAGTTAATCTTGCTACGAAAGTGTTAAAGCTACTTTTATCTTCATCATATTGATCAAGACATGGCCAAATTTCACAGAAGAGTTCTTGCTCAAGATCTTCGTGAGCTTCATTAATAAAGCACTTAGCAAGTTTCAGTCTATAAGCTTGATATTTTACATTTTTAATAACTATATGGTAGTTTTGTAATTTCATAACTTTCCTTAAAAACAAATTGATGCTTTTAAGGATGAGAGTTATTAATGCCGTTATGTAGGACAGGAGCAAAAATAAATAATACTGATGCGATTTTTAATCTATTGATATTCTGTTATTTTTTTTTGAGAATAATACCGGTGCAATTTAAAATAATACAGTTCAGGTTTTTGGAACCTATTTTGAATGGATTTCAAAGAATGGGTAGCTCAGACTTCCTAAAATTATATTAAAAATATATAAGAATTTCATATTTTGAAATTCAATATCACCTAAAGAGCTAAAAATGTGGATTTCGCTATTAAAAGAATAGCTTAAATTTTTAAGAGGAAAATACTTGAAAAGTATGCTCTCTATAACCTTAAGTTCCGTTCCTAATTACTGGCTTCCTAAATCAGGAATTAGGAATCTAGAATTAGCCTGTATGGTGGGTTTTCACCATGCGTTCCTAAAACCGTTCCTAGGAACGGCATATCTGAAGTCCGCCAATATGGAGGGTTCCAGCTTCCTAAAACCCTTATATATAATATATATATAATACATATATAAAAATATACACATATATAAAAACATATAAAATATAAGATTTAGAATAATAAAAAAAACTCTAAAAGTAGAAAAATCATATTTAGGGTAAGTAAGGTTTTTAAATAAACATCTTCAAGAAAGAGTTAATTATAAAAAATTTTTCAAAAATTGAAGATTTTTTGGACGAAAATTTTCCAAATCTTGTATATATATGTACTCAGCAATTGAAAGGAAATGCTCACCCTAGATCTTGGCAAACAAACTGGTTGGACTATTTTACATGATGGAATAGTACAAAGTGGAAGTAAGAGTTTTCATGTTAGCAGGTTTAGTGGTGGTGGAATGCAGTTTTTAAATTTTCGTAATTGGCTTAATGCACTTAAGTATAAATTTCCAGGTATTGAAGTTGTGTACTTTGAAGAAGTGAGAAGACACTTGGGAACTGATGCTTCACATATCTATGGAGGGTTTTTAGCACATCTTTCTGCTTGGTGTGAAGAACATCATATGCCATACAAAGGTGTATCTGTGAAAACTATCAAACGCTTTATAACAGGCAAAGGCAATGCAAGTAAAGCTGATGTAATTGAAGCAGTACAGGAAAAGGGTTTCTGTCCAACAGATGATAATGAAGCAGATTCTTTAGCTTTAATGTTCTATGTTATGAATTTCAGTAAAGATTTTAATACATTAAAAGTATCATAAAAAGTGGGTCCTTTCGGCCAGGCTGAAGGATTTGGTGGTCCCGACCTCGGGCCTTCTTTAGCGTTAGACATATTTCAAATGTTAACTACTTACGAAATTATAGCTGAGCAGTGCTAAAAAGGAGAAAAAAAGTGAGAATTACGCAAGCAGAATGGGCAAGGGAAAAAGGGTTTTCGAGGCAATATGTCTGTTCTTTAGTAAAAAAAGGAATAGTTGAGCTGGAAGATGGACTTATTGACCGAGAACAAGCAAATGAAGCGGTAGCAGCAATAAGAGATCCAAGTCAACCACTGAGGAGAAAAGAGCGCGGAGAAACACTTTCAACGATATTGCTAAAAACGCGAATAAAAAATGAAACCGAGCGTGGTAAACTTTTGGAAGCTAAAGTGAAAGCTGAAGTAGGCAAATTTGTGTCAATTGAAGAGGTAAAAACTGAAGCATTTAACGTCGCTAGAGTTGTTCGTAATAATTTGCTTAATATTCCAAATAGAGTTTCAGCGCTGCTTGCATCACTGAGTGACACTGAAAAGATTCATATGGCGCTAACTGAAGAGATTACAAACTCACTCGAAGAATTATCTAACACTAAATTTCAAATATAAAAAGATTTTGAATATAAAATGACTGATAACTTAAGTTTAGAGTTAATAAAGTGTCTCATCAATCAACCTGGATTAGATGTTAATGTTAGAGGATTAAATGGAAAGACACCACTACATTGCGCTATAGAGTTTGACGAATTAAGCATGGTAGATCTGCTACTCACAAAAAAGAATATCAATCCTTTTGTAGAAGATAATGATGGTAAAACATCTCTTGATTACGCCAAAGAAGGGAAAAAAGCAGAGATATTACAAGCGCTAATTAATAACAAATACGGGTCAGAACAAGATAGTTTACTTCATTTAGCTGCAATGATAGGTGAAATTAATGCAGTGAGATATTTGATCAGAAAAGGTATTGACGTTAATGTACGAAATGCTTTGCATCATACTCCATTACATCTAGCGGCAGGGATAGGACATGCAGAAGTTGTAAAGATTTTGATAAGAGAAGGAAAAGCTGAAATAGATGTCTTTGATGCACGAAATCAGACACCAATGCACTATGCAGTTAATAATAAAAAGTTGGAGATAGTAAAGTTACTGCTGAAGCTTGGAGCAGATGTGAATAGTGCACGCATGGGACAAAACTCAATGAAATTGTCACCTGTGCATATAGCTGTAAGTAATACTAATTACGATGAAAGAGACTTATGTCTTGATATCCTCAAATCCTTAATAAAGGAGCCTAATGCTCAAGTCAATTTGCAAGACTATGAAAATAAAACACCACTACATTATGCTGAAAGACTGAAAACAATAGAAGTTTTACTAACGCGAGAAGATATAGACCCTCTGGTAAGAGACGATAGCGGCAAGACACCATTTGATTACGCTAAACCTGAGATAAAGAAGGCTTTGATGAGTAATAAATACGGTTCTGAAAAGAATAGTCTACTCCATTTAGCTGCACAAACGGGAGAAATTGAGCTTGTAGATGCAATTTTAAAGGAAGAAATCGATATTGATATTGTAAATAATAAAGGTTTATCACCGATTTACCTTGCTGCGGAAAAAGGGCATTTACATGTAGTAAAGTTATTGCTGAAAAAAGGAGCAAATTATACACCTGTTTTGCACTTAGCAATCAAATCAAATAATTTGGAGTTACTTAAAGTTTTATTTACTGAAAAAAATGGGGCATTGCTCTGCAGAGATACCGTTGTTAATTTTCCAATCCTTCATAATAAATATATAGCACAAAGAGAAATAGCAGACAAAAGGACGAAAAAACATAATAATATTATCTGCATCTATACTACAGTCAGCGCAATAGCAGTAGCAGTATATATAGGGTTGATAACAACAACAATAAGCAGTGCGATCATTTTTGCAACAATAACAGGGATATTTGCGCTTGTTGTAGCAATAATTATAAGTGAGATGAGCAAAAGATATATAGAAAAGGAATTTCAGAAAAAGATGTTTATGGAATTAGAAGGGCAAAGAGGCACAGAAAGTGTCAGATCAGAAATTGATAGTGTTGAAGTAGAAAGTTTACACAACAGTTGTTTGAGTGGAGCATAATGATCTACAGTGCCAGTTTTTGTTCAGGATTAAAGCCAGATCCCCAGCTTAAAGTATCAGAGTGGGCGAATGAGTATCGAGTTCTAGCACCAACTGCAGCATCAGAGCCAGGAAAGTGGAGAACGGAAAGAACTCCTTATTTAAAAGAAATCATGGATTCACTTTCTCCGTCCTCACCAGCAGAAAAAGTAGTATTTATGAAGGGAGCGCAGATTGGAGGAACAGAAGCTGGCAACAATTGGATTGGCTATATCATCGATCAAACACCAGGACCAATGCTAGTAGTACAGCCAACAGTTGAAATGGGAAAGCGTTGGTCAAAAGGAAGATTTGCGCCACTGATTGAAAGTACACCATGTTTAAAAAGTAAAGTAAAAGACCCAAGATCAAGAGATTCAGGCAATACTGTACAAAGTAAGGAATTTCCAGGTGGAATAGTAGTAATAACCGGAGCAAACAGCAGTGTAGGACTTAGATCCATGCCAGTAAAATATCTCTTTCTTGATGAAATAGATGCCTATCCAGGAGATTCAGGAGGAGAAGGTGATCCAGTACTGCTCAGTATTGCTCGAACTAATACATTTGCACGTCGAAAGATTTTTTTAGTATCAACACCAACGATTCATGGAATAAGCAGAATTGAGAAGGAGTTTGAAGCAACAGATAAGAGATATTTTTTTGTACCATGTCCGCATTGTAATTACTATCAAGTTCTAAAATGGTCACAAATAAAATGGGAAAATAACGACTCAAGAACAGCACATTATGTCTGCACTGAATGTAGCGGCAAAATAGAAAATCATCAAAAGACAGAGATGCTAGAACGTGGAGAATGGAGAGCTACAGAGGCAAAAGAAGGTGAGAAAAAAGGATTTCATCTTTCAAGTCTTTATAGTCCAGTTGGCTGGTATAGTTGGCAACAAGCAGTAGAGGACTTTCTCCATGCAAAGGAAAGTGAACAATTACTGAAAGTTTGGATAAATACCACGCTTGGAGAAACCTGGGTAGATAAAGGAGAAGTACCGGACTGGAAGCAATTATTTAACAGGAGAGAATTTTTTCAGATTGGCACAGTACCAAAAGGCGAAGTAGTTCTCACAGCAGGAGTAGATGTTCAAAAAGATCGCTTGGAAGTAGAAGTTGTAGCCTGGGGAAAAGGCAGAGAAAATTGGTCAATAGACTACCGAGTATTTGAAGGAGATACAGGAAGTGGAGAAGTATGGAAAAAGCTTTCAGAGCTGTTAAATCATCATTTTATCGGTGAAAATGGGCTTGAATATATGATAAGTATGATGGCAGTAGATGCTGGATATGCAACGCAAGAAGTATACAATTGGATAAGAGGTCATCAAGGCTGTGGAAGAGTAATGGCAGTCAAAGGTGTAAATAAAGCTCTAGTACCACTTAGCAGTCCAAGCAGAGTAGATATAACAGTTGGTGGTCAAAAGCTGAAAAGAGGAATAAAGCTCTGGCCAGTGGGAGTATCGATATTAAAATCAGAGCTTTTTCAGCTACTTAATGTTTTAAAAAACGGGGAAAAAGAAGAAGTGCCAGCAGGGTATTGTCATTTTCCCGAGTATGCACCTGAGTATTTTAAGCAGCTAACAGCAGAGCAATTAGTCAGCAAAGTAGTAAAAGGATACACCAAACAAGAGTGGCAAAAGGTAAGAGAAAGAAATGAAGTACTAGATTGCCGAATTTATGCGAGAGCAGCATCTATTGCGCTTGGAATCGATCGTTGGCCAGAGAGTAAATGGAATAGTTTGAGTGGAAAAATGGAAAGCAAAAAGCCTAAAAAAGTAAGGCAAAGCCAATGGTTGAATGAGAAGTGAAATGTATAACGAAGAATATTTAATTCAAGTCGAAGAAGCGATAAAGAAACTACAAAATGGAGAGAGAGTAGTATCAATTGCATATGGTGACCATATTGTACGGTACGGGGAAGTTCAAATAAAGGATTTATTGGAGCTCAGGCAACGAATAAAAGCGGGGTTAAAAGTTGCGGGCATGAAGCCAAAGAGGAAAATTGTTTTTTCAACGAGTAAGGGGATCATATAATGATGAAAATCGTTGAAAGGAACCGTATGACAAAAATTATAGCAAAAGAATATACAGAATTTTTAGAGCAGCTGAAAGAACAGATTGCTATTAGTCGTTATAAAGCAGCAAGAACAGTAAATAAAGAGCTACTACTACTTTATCATTATATTGGAACACAGATTCTAGAAAAACAAAAGAGCCAAGGTTGGGGATCCAAAGTAATTGAGCAGTTAAGTAGAGACTTAAAGGCTGAGTTTCCAGAAATGAAAGGTTTTAGCACAAGAAATCTAAAATATATGAGGCAGTTTGCAGGGGAATATCAAGATATTGAATTTGTGCAACAACTTGTTGCCCAATTGCCATGGGGACATAATGTATTTCTGATGGACTTAGTTCGGGACAAAGAAGCGAGGCTATTCTACATAAAAGAAGCTATAGAACATGGCTGGTCAAGAAACATCATGGTAATGCAGATTGAACTTGGGTTACATAAACGTCAAGGAAAGGCTATCACTAATTTTAAAGAGAAGTTACCTTCACCTCAATCAGATCTAGCGCATTACACGTTAAAAGATCCATATATTTTTGATTTTTTAAGTATAGGAAAGGATGCTCATGAAAGAGAAGTAGAAAAAGGTCTTGTAGGACATATGGAGAAGTTTTTGTTAGAACTTGGTGAAGGCTTTGCATTTGTAGGTAGACAATTTCATTTAGATGTTGGTGATGAAGACTTCTTTGTCGATCTATTATTCTACCATCTAAAATTACGTTGTTTTATAGTAATTGAATTGAAAGATAATAAGTTTAAACCAGAATACGCCGGTAAAATGAATTTCTACCTTTCAGCAGTAGATGACTTGCTAAAACACGAGACAGATCAACCATCTGTAGGGTTGATTTTATGTAAATCTAAAAATGATGTACTAGCAAAATACACTCTAAAAGATATGACAAAACCAATAGGACTAGCAGAATATCGAATAACTGAAAGTCTACCAGAGAATATAAAGACAGCTTTACCAACGATAGAGGAATTAGAAGCTGAGTTATCTAAAGTTTCAGATAAAGAGAAGTAATGCTACTCAAATCATTCAAACAACTATTTAGTAAGCCAAAAATCAAAAGCTCAGCCTGGGATGCAGCAGGATCAGGAAGAAGATTTTTTCACTTTCAACCAGAGTTAGGAAGTATAAACAATTTGCTGTCTCAAAGCCTTGAAACTTTACGTAGTAGATCACGTGATATGGTGAGAAAAAATCCTTACGCTGCAAATATAATTGATACGATAGTAAGTAACTCTATTGGAACAGGAATAAAACCACAATCAAAAGCAAGAGATGGAGAATTTCGAAAGAAGGTGCAAGAATTATGGCTAAAATGGACAGATGAAGCAGACAGTAACGGAGTAAGTGATTTTTATGGATTACAAGCTCTAGTGTGCAGAAGTATGATAGAGGGAGGAGAATGTTTTGTACGTTTAAGAACGAGAAAGCTGGAAGATAGATTTTCTGTACCATTACAACTACAAGTACTTGAGTCTGAACATTTAGATAATAAAACAAATCAAACTTTAGGAAATGGTAATGTAATAAGAAACGGGATTGAGTTTAACAGGCTTGGGCAAAGAGAAGCATACTACCTATTTAAAGAACACCCTGGTGAAAGTATGTTTGGAGAATCAGTGAGAGTGCCAGCAAATGATGTTTTACATATTTATAGACCATTAAGACCTGGGCAAATCAGAGGGGAGCCTTGGCTTTCTAATATACTGCTAAAGCTCTACGAACTTGATCAATATGATGATGCAGAGCTGGTGAGAAAGAAAACTGCAGCAATGTTTGCTGGATTTATTACGAGACTCGATCCAGAAGCAAATATCATGGGAGAAAGTGAAAGTAATGAGCAAGGAGTGGCACTATCAGGTTTAGAGCCAGGAACAATGCAGCTTTTAGACCCAGGAGAAGACATAAAATTTTCAGAACCGTCAGATCAACTATGTTTTTTAAAATTTTTTGAATTTAGTTTCATTACAACTTTTGTTTGTAATTTTGTTTTTTATTCGAGTAAAAAGTGCATTTTTGACAATAAAAACCCTAACTTAATCATAGAAAAATTTTGTATCAAACAACAGTTACTGCTTAGATCTTATGGTTAACGAATATGTGTATAAATACTTTAAATGTGTGTAGACGTATTTATCCACATATTCGTTAACCTATTTTCTATGCAGATTTTTTTAATTCACATTGACTGCTTCTTTAAGCCTCGCATTGGAAATTACTATGATTTTACGCATTAGAGCTGTCATAGCCACCATCTTCTTTTTACCTTTACCAACAAGCCTTGAATAGAAGGCACCAAGCGCAGACTTAGACCTTGAAGCAGACATCGCAGCTGTAAAAAGCTTTTCACGAACGTTGCTTCTGCCACCACTTATTCTGCGATAACCAATAGTTTTACCACTTTCTTTCGGATGAGGTGCAACTCCAGCAAGACTTGCAATTTCTCCCCTACTTACATAACCAAGTTCTGGCATTAGACACAGAAAATCTTGAGATAATTTTGCACCTATTCCTGGAACTGTTTTAAGGATTTTTTGGCGCTTTTGTAACTCTGGATTCTCATCAATAATTTTTTGTATGGTATTGTTGAGCTCATCTATCTGGCTATTAAAGAATTCAATAGTTTTCTGACAGCTTTCTTTTATATGGTCGTTTTCAGGTGCTGCAAGCCTAGATTTCTCTTGAGCTCTCATTTTTGTAATGTCATCACGACGTTGACAAAGTGCAACTAAGGTTGTTTGTTCTTTTGACATAGGTGCAAATAGAGATAGAGTACTATAGCGTTCAAACCCTTACTGAGCAAGGGCTCTTGCATCTGATTGATCAGACTTTGCTAAAGTTCCATGAGATAGAACAAAGCTTTTTACTTTGCGAGTATTAGCTCGATGTACAGCAATATCTTTATCAACAAGAAAATGTGCTAAGCCAAGCTCATATTTTCCAGTGTTTTCCAGAGTTACTAAAGAATTAGGTAAGATATTTGAAAAATCTTGAAACAATTGTTGCCAGCCAGCAGTATCATTGTCGAATTCGACAGCGTTCTTCTGTTTGTGAACTGCAACAACATTTTTAAATTTTCCAATATCAATGCCAATAAAATTTTGATAAGATGTAATCATAATAACCTCGATTAGTTTTAATTAATTTAAGATTGTAAACGGGTGCATACATATGTCCCATGCAACTATTCAAACGTATCGAGAGATGGGCTAGTGTACCTTGATCCGAACGGTTATAATACCAACAGTTGGTCGGTCGCACACGCCCGTGATAACTCTATTCCTATAGTGAGTAGGGTTATCTCCCTCTTATCTCCTTTATATCATATTTTTAACTTACAATAGTTGGAACTTAGGGGATATAAATGCTTGTTTTGCATCAACTACTTATGAAGAAATAGAGCATACACTTCACTTAAGTGAAGATAAACTTTCTGAGCAGATTTGGAATTTTCAACGTACACCAATTTTAGAGCGATTTAGTATAACTTATTACTATGAAGCGAAGAATTTTACTGATCAAAAAATAATAGAGTCTAATTTAGTGGAATATCACGTTGATTGTAAAAATGATTCAGATTCAAAACAGAAAGATCCCATTCATGAGCTAGAAAATTACGTAGCAGCATTCTATCTAGGTATGGTTACTTGGCATGAACATCGCCACTTAAATCGCCCTTGGAAAGATTTTGATCCTATTATTGCAAAAAAATTGGACGTTTTTTCTACGGATCTTGTATATACATAATATCAACTGCACAATCAACTATGTCAGTACTCACACAATCAGGCAGAGCAGCTATTGCTGCGAGCATAAAAGAGCAACCGATACATCTTGCTTGGGGATCTGGAGATTCTACCTGGGAAAGCAGCTACAAAGTTGAAAAAACTTTTGCAGCAGGCGGCAAGATAAGTTTAGATCACCACACTATTAAAGATGTAAAAGTTTATACAGGGCAAACAATTTATCAGTCAAGCATAGATTATATAGTTGATAGTAGCTCAGGCACTATTGAGCGTGTAGAAAATGGTGCAATTATAGCAGATAGCGTAATCACTATAGAGTACACTCAAGACACACCACCGGAACTAATTACTTCTGCAACATTAATTAAGGAAGTTGGACGTCGTGTTGTTGATGAGATACTCTTTTGTACTGGTGATGATGATGGAGAGCTTCTAACTCCCACAGGTAGGTTTAAACCCTCTAATGTACCAACTAATAATCTCTATCTTAAATTTACTTTCGATTTCACGGACGCAGCAAATCAAGTAATAAGGGAGCTCGGGGTTATGGTTGGTACAAAGGTAAAGGAAAAAGTGTCATCTGGGCAGAGATATTTTGAGCCAAAAGACGTGGAAAATCCTGGAATTTTGTTAGTTTTAGAACACACCGTGCCACTTATCAGAACATCTGCAACTCGGGAAACTTTTTCATTTGTTGTAACTTTTTGAAACAAAATGACCTTAAATAGTTATTATAACCGCTTTAATCCTGACAAAGAATATGAGAAAAGCTTATTTCTTGCAGGAAGAGGTTTGCAATCTGCAGAATTAAACGAGACTCAGGAGTATGCTCTTTCTAAGCTTAAAGACATAGGTGATGCAATATTTCGTGATGGTGATGTTATAACAGGAAGCAATTGTATTATAGATAGAGAAACTGGTAAAGTTACGCTTGAATCAGGAAAAATCTATCTTCGTGGAGCAGTTAGAAAAGTCGAAAAAGAAGAATTTATTATTCCACTGAGTACCACAGTTCGTATAGGTGTTTTTTTCACCCTATCTACTATTACAGAACTTGAGGATGAGGATCTTCGTGATCCTGCTGTTGGTACAAGAAATTATCAAGAAGTAGGGGCTGCAAGGCTTAAAGTTTCCACCATTTGGGGATACCAAATAGAAAGTGTTACTGTTAACTCTACAAATGGCGAATTTTACCCAATTTACCATATTGAAAATGGAGTATTGATAGAACATTCACCGCCACCACAAGCAAATATAGTAACTACTGCTCTTGCTCGTTATGACAAAGAAGCAAATGGTTCCTACGTCGTAAATGGTCTTGAAGTAATGTTCCTGCAAAAGGAAGAGGGAGAAAGAGGAAAAAAAATATTTGTGATTAATGAGGGCAAAGCTCATGTTGATGGCTATGAGATTGAACTTCCTCACAGTATTCGTGTTTCTTTTGATGAAGATCCGGATATAAAATCAGTTGAATCAGAACCACATACTTTTCAGCCAAATAGCCAAAGGGTAATGGAACTGAAGGTTAATGATTTTCCAATAAGTGAAATCAAAAAAGTAGATATAACTGTTCAAAAAACCGTTACCATTACTCATGGTTCATATTCAGGAGCTGTTGATCCAATACCTGACTCTGCGGTACTTGAGATTATTCAAGTTAAACAAGGTAATGTTATCTATGAAAATAGTACAGATTACAAACTAAACGCAGGAAATGTTGATTGGTCGTTACCAGGTAAAGAGCCAGCTCCTGGAAGTAGTTATCAAATAACCTATCGTTGCCGTACCCACGTAAGCCCTGAAGATATAAGTGAAGAGGGATGCAAAGTAAAAGGAGCAGTTGATAATAGCTTGGTTCTGGTTGATTACACCTGGAAAATGCCCCGCTATGATTTAATCACTATAGATGCAAAAGGAGTGGTGAGAAGAATCAAGGGAATTGCCCATCCCTGGAGACCGTCAATGCCTAAAGCACCCTCTGGACAACTTTTGCTCTGCTACATTCACCAAACATGGAAAAACGGAGAAGGGGTGAAAATAGTGAATAATGCTATTCATGCTGTACCAATGAATGAGCTTGAAGCAATGAAAAGGGGAATAAATGATCTTATGCTACTTATTGCAGAGGAACGTCTACGCAGTGATGCAAATTCAAGAGAACCTACTACCAAAAAAGGAGTATTTGTTGACCCATTCTTTGATGATGATATGCGTGATCAAGGAATTTCGCAGTCTGCAGCAATAGTAAATAGAGAGCTAGTTCTGCCAATAGATGTAGAAGTTGCAGATATTGAAAAAGGTGGGGAAAGATATCTTTTGCCGTATGAACTTGAACCGGTACTGGAGCAGCTTTTACAGACTAAAGGAGAAAAGATCAATCCATACCAAGCTTTTGATCCAGTACCGGCACAAATTACTCTAAATAAAAACATTGACCACTGGACAGAGGTTACCACGAATTGGAAAAGTCCAGTAACAAGAGTATTTAATGTTAAAGAAACGACAGAGCTGCTGTCAAGTACTTCATACGAAACTGAATTTATGAGAGAAGCAATACAGAATTTTGAGATCGAAGGTTTTGAACCAGATGAAAAGCTTAAGGAAGTAAAATTTGATGGCCTAAGTATTCAACCAATAGCATAGAAGGCAAGTGGAAAAAAGAGCTAACAACCAGGGAAAATTAAAGGGAAAGGTGAAAGTACCAGCAAACATTCCAGCCGGTACTAAATTAGTGCAATTTTATGGGAATAAAGGAAGCTATGGAGAAGCAACTTATACTGGTAAAAAAACAATTACCATAGAAGAAAGAAGAAGAGTTATCGCAGCAAGACGAGTTGACCCTTTAGCCCAAACATTTACTCTAAATGAAAGCAGACACATAGGAGGTGTAGAGCTATGGTTCATAAATAAAGGCAAAAAACGTGTTGTTGTGCAGATTAGAGAAACAGCAGTGGGAATGCCATCGCAGACTGTTATTGCTGAAAGCTATATTGAGCCGAAAGATATAAAAGTAGATGGCACAGCAACACGTATAGAGTGGTCACCAGTGTTTTGCCATGCAGAACAAGAGTATGCAATAGTGCTACTTACTGATGATCCTGGTACTGCAGTAAAAATAGCAGAACTTGGCAAATATGATGCGGTAAATAGCCGTTGGGTAACAAGCCAGCCATATCAAGTAGGAGTATTACTGTCATCAAGCAATGCAAGTACGTGGACTCCACATCAAAATTTAGATTTAACGTTTCGACTACTAGCTGCAAAATTTAGCGAAAATTCTCATGTTATTGATCTTGGCAAAGTTACAGCAACCAATACTTCAGATTTAATTGTTTTGACGAACGTCGAAAAAGTAGCATTTGATACTAATGTAGAATTTATCTTAACAGATGAAGAGGGAAGAGAAAACTTTTTGTCTGATAATTTGCCACTTGCATTGCGTGAAAGATTATCTGGAGAGCTAACGGTAAAAGCAAGCCTAAAAGGAGGGCGAGAAAAAAGTCCTGTTCTCTATCCTGGGTTACAGCTAGTTATGGGTAATCTTTCAGAGTTCGGAGATTATGTTACAAGAAGTATTACAGCAGGTTCTAACACTAAGATAACAATTACCTATGATGCGCTGATACCTGGCACTGCAGACATTAAAACTTATGTAGAGAAAAACATGGGAGAATGGCAATTAGTCAATTTAACATCAGGAAAACCAATAGGGGAAAATTGGGTGGAGAGAACTCATGTGCTATCAAATTTTAATGCTAATGAGACTAGAGTAAAATTAGTTTTAAGTGGAACGGTTGTTTATCGTCCTAAAGTCAAAAATCTCAGAGTAATAGTAACATAAAATTTAAATGACTTTTGATCAAACCAAACGAGGATATCCATTGCCACATCCAGAAAATATTGCAGTAGAAGATGTTGTTCGTATCCGTACCACAATTAAGAAAATAGATGAAGATATCGCTAAAAGAGAAAATGAGCACAATCAGCTTAAAAAAGCATTTGAACGACTGAATTTTGAGACTTTTTTGAATTTTTGGAATGACCATTGCTAACGAAGCCATAGATGCATTGCATCAAAGAATTAAAGATTTAGCAGCAAATAGCACACCTGATCAATTAGCGTACCTTGCTAAATCATTGGAATCGATGATAGGTAAAAAAGCTATTTCTGATATTGCGCAAATGACTAAAGTAAAAGAAATAATTGATGCACTACAAGAAAGGCTTAAGGATTTAGCAGCAAATAGTACACCAGATCAATTAGCATATCTTGCTAAAGCACTGGAATCAATAATCGACAAAAGTGCGGTTTCTGAAATTGTGCAGATGACAGATGGTAAGCTAAAAGAACTTCTTGATAGTGCAAAAAAACACTTAACTGATCTGGATAATAAAAAAGCTAGTTCTTTAGCAGTGATCTCTGAATCAGAGAAGCAGTTATTAAAGAGAATTGATGAAAAAGGAACAACAAATTTATCACTACTTGATACGAGAAAGAATGCCAATATTGCAGCAATAAATAGCATTAGTAATAGTCATAAAGATGGTCTTAAAGGTTTAGTAGAAGATTTTCGTGCTGTTAATAATGTACCATCTGGCTCATCAATTATAGGAGAAATAGAAACTCGAATTGAAAACATCTCTAATGAGGTAAAAACTCGGGATGAACAGTTAAAAGTGTCTCTCATAAATGAAATAAGAAAGCGCAACATGGTTGAACCAGGGTCATTACCTTTCTTATTTGGTGTACTTGGCAGAAAAAATAATTATTTTGGCCACGGAACTTTTACGACAGAGCTTGGAAAGTGGAGTAGTGATATAACAAAAACTGACTATATGTTACAACTACTAGCAGGTAGCCATACGTACAATACAGATTACGTTAGTTTTTATCGGCCAAGACAACTAAGTTTTATAGAGGGAAGTAAAGGAACATTTATTTACGGAGAGTTATGCACAAAAAGTTTTTCTGGTAGTTATGATGAGATATACTATTACCCGTATGCTGCACTTGGAGTAGTATTTGTAAAAAATACAACCAATGTGAACATAAATAAAACAATAGAATTTGTTGGATCATCGTATTCGAGTACGGAGTATGGGGGAGCAGGATTATTTGTGGGAACTCCTGATAACACTAATTCTAATAAATCAAGTATTTCAAAAATAGTATGGAAAAATGTTTACCAATACACAAGTTCTGATAGCAAGTTAGCCGGATCTGGTAATGTGAAGATTCCAGCAGGAAAAACAGTTGCAATATTACTTTACACATCATCTTATCTGTATTCCAGAACACAAGTTAGTCAAGGTATGCTTGCATCAAATTATGTACACAACTATGGTCAATTTATTCAGTGGGGGATTTATAACATACGTAGCAATGTTCTAACTACAGGGCTTGAGGTGGACGTAGAGAGAACGCTAAAAGCTTGGCAATGTCCAGGATTAGAACGAACTGATCAAATATGGCAATGAGGAGGAATTTGTGACTATTTATATACGTTTTGAAAACCACAAGCAGATTGAAACAACAACACTTGAAAACAAGCCAACTGGAAATGATTGGTATGAAGCACCAGAAGATTTTGATTGGCAAAAAAGCTATTGTTTAACAGAAGGAGGCAAAATTGCTCAGCGAAATCAAGAAGACATTGAATTGGAGTTACTGCAAAATGCGAAGTTTTCTGCACTTTCTAATCTTCGTGCTTATTATGATAACTATACTCACCAATACGCAGGTCATTCTCACCAAAAAGCTAAATCTTATGAGATTCAAGCGAAAGCCGCAGAGAACATTTTAGCAGCACCAGAATCTATGAATGAAAAGGATGCGGAAATTATAGAGCCATTAGCAAAAGTCCGTGGTATTACAGTTATTGAAATGGCAAGAATAATTGAAGAAAAAGCAAAAAAAGCAGTAAAAGAAATAATTAAATGTGAAGAGTTGGAAGACATTGCCAAGAAGAAAATTGCAGAAGCCAAAAGTGTAGAGAACTTACTAAACGATTTTAAACAAAAGATACAAAGAAATGGCTGAAGAATTTTTACACGGAGTAAATGTTATTGAGGTAACCTCAGGAGCAAAGACAGTACGTACAACTAAATCATCAGTGATAGGTGTAATTGGTACTGCACCTGAAGCTGATGAGCAAAAATTTCCGCTAAATAAACCAGTGTTAATTTCAGGAAGCTTAAAGGAAGCAGCAAAGCTTGGAAAGAGTGGAACACTACCTTCTGCAGTAAATGGAATATTTTCCCAAATTGGGGCAACAGTAGTAGTTATTCGAGTTAAAGAAAGTGATCCAAAATTAAAAGAAGAAGAGACGCTGAAGAATATAATTGGCGGTGTTGACAAAGAAACGGGAGAATATCAGGGAATTGAGGCATTTCTTAGTAGTGAAAGTATAGTTCATGTGCTACCTAGAATACTAATTGCACCTCAGTTTACTCACCAACTACCAGAAGATGCAGTAGTTGCAGCATTAATTTCTGTAGCAGAAAAATTAAGAGCTATAATAGTAGCAGATGGACCAAATACCAATGATGAAGAAGCAATCAAGGGGAGAAAAAGTGTAGGCAGCTCAAGAGTTTACGTAGTTGATCCATGGGTTAAGGTATTTATTGAAGGAAAAGAAGAAATTTTACCGTCTAGCCCATTTGTAGCTGGTTTAATAGCGAAAGTAGATAGCGAGCAAGGCTTCTGGCACTCACCTTCAAATAAAGAGATAAACGGTATTGTTGGCACAAGCAGGCCTATTGATTTTACGCTCGGTAATACAAATTGTAGAGCAAACCATTTAAATGAAAGTGAAGTAACAACGATAATTCATCAAAATGGCTATAGGCTTTGGGGCAATAGAACATGTTCAGATGATTCAAAATGGGCTTTTCTGTCAGTGAGAAGAACTGCAGACTTAATTAACGACAGTCTACTTAGAGCTCATTTATGGGCAGTTGATCGCAATATCACCAAAACTTATATAGATGATGTGATTGAGGGGGTGAATTTCTACCTGGCAAGTTTAAAAGCACAAGGGGCGATTATTAGCGGAAAATGTTATGCAACACCTGAACTCAATACACCAATAAATATTGCAAGTGGAAAAGTGTTTTTTGATTTTGAGTTCACGCCACCATATCCAGCTGAACAGGTTACTTTCAGGTCACACCTTGTGAGTGGCGTAATATTGTAAAAAGGAGAGAAAGAGAGGTGTTACCAAAGATCCTAAAGAATTTTAACGTATTCGTTGATGGTCGAGGTTATGCTGGTCGTATCGATGAAATTAGCCTACCAAAACTTGCGATAAAAACTGAAGAATATCGCGCAGGTGGAATGGATATACCAGTCAGCATTGACATGGGCATGGAGAAATTAGAAGCAGAGCTCACTTTTGCTGAATATGACTCTGAGCTCTTTAGGCTTTTCGGCTTGATAAATAATAATGCAGTCTCTCTTACTTTACGTGGAGGATTACAAGGAAGTAATAGTGAAGCTGAATCGGTAGTAGTTAACTTAAGAGGGCTCTTTAAAGAACTTGATTTTGGTAGCTGGAAACCTGCTGAAAAAGCAACACTAAAATGTATGGTTGCTGCCAACTATTATAAGCTCACTATTGATAGCAGAGAATTAATTGAAATTGATGCAGAAAACATGATTCGCAAGATCGATGGTGTTGATCAAATGGCTTCTATGCGCACAGCTCTAGGAATTTAAATGAGGAGGTAAAACAATGCAAAACATTAAATTAACTGAACCAATAAAAATTGATGGAATTTTAGTTTCAGAGATAACTCTACGCCGTCCAAAAGTTCGAGATCGCCTAGCTGTTGAACGTATGAGTAATAATGATGCAGAAAAAGAAGTAGCACTGATTGCAAATCTTGCAAGTATTTCAAGAGAAGCAGTAGAAGAACTTGATCTTGCAGATTACAGTAAGATTCAAGCAGCGTTACAAGATTTTTTGTCTCAGCAGAAGATTTAAGGCTGAGCATATTATCACTTAGCTCAATGGTTGGTGGTGGAATCAATCAGTGGCTTGATATGGATATTGAAGAATTTATTACTTGGTTTGAAAGTAGCGGAAAATTATACAAATGAAGGCAATTTCTATAGTAATTGGAGCAACACTGCAAAGCAGTTTTAATAGTACGATAGCAGGTAGCACGAAGCAACTTTCTCGTATTGGTAGTACGATAAAACAACTTGAATCATCAAGTAAATCAGTGTCTAAGTTTAAAGAGCTCAGCCACGATGCTCTGCTTGCTCGGCGTTCTTGGAATGAACTAGAAATAAAAACAAAATCTCTTGCTCAGCAGATAAAAAACGCAGAAGGACCAAGTAAGAGCCTGCAAAATGAGTTTACAAGGTCTAAAACTGCAGCACTGAAAGCTAAAACAGCTTATTTACAAAAAAGAAGTGCTCTCCACCTATTACGCACAGAGTTCAGTAAAAGTGGTAGAGATATAAAATCTCTTATTGGAGATCAAGTTAAACTTGGCTCTTCTACTCAAAAGCTTAAAAATAACTATACAGCTTTAAATTCTGTAATGCAAAAACGTAAAGGAGTTTTAGCGCAAAGAGCAAATTTTAGAGCTCAAATCATGGATACCATGGCACTTGGCCTCACCCTTGCAGCACCACTTAAGGCTGCAATTAGCTTTGAGAGCGCCATGGCTGATATAAAGAAAGTTGTAAAATTTGAAGATAGAGATGTAAATGGTTTAACGAAACTTGGTGAAACATTAAAGGAAATGTCACGGACAATTCCGCTATCTGCGGCAGAACTTGCACAAATTACTGCAAGTGGTGGTCAGCTTGGTATTGAAGCTAAAGATCTTACGGTTTTTACAGACACTGTAGCTAAAATGGCAACTGCGTTTGATATGTCAGCAGAAGAGGCAGGAGACGCTATTGCTAAACTTTCTAATATTTATCAAATTGAAATTGGTGAAATGGCAAACATTGGCGATGCTATCAATCATATCTCTGATAACACTGCAGCAAAAGCTAAAGACATTATTCCTACACTAAACAGAATCGGTGGTACAGCAAGGCAATTTGGCTTAACTGCAGTAGAAGCAGGAGCTTTAGCAAGTAGCTTTATTAGTCTTGGTAAGACTCCTGAAAAAGCAGGCACCGCAATTAATGCAATGCTCAGCAAGCTGCAAACAGCGAGTAAACAAGGTGGCAATTTTCAAAAAGCGTTTCAAGTGCTAAAAATAAATGCTCAGGAGTTTGAGAAAGCAATCGGTAAGAATGCACAAGGTACATTACTTAAGTTTTTAGAAACAGTTGCAAAATTAGATAAGCAAGAACGTTCTAGCGTTCTCTTTGACCTCTTTGGTCTTGAATATCAGGATGATATAGCGCTACTTACTGGTAGTCTAGATGAATATAGAAAATCTTTGCGATTAATAAACGAAGAATATCATGGCTCAATGCAAAGAGAGTTTGAAAATAGAGCAAATACTACAGCAAATAACCTTCAGTTACTTAAAAACTCAATAGCAGAAGTAGGAATGAATCTTGGTTATGTATTATTACCACCTTTAAATTTTACTGTTAATCTTCTGAGGTCAGCAACTACACAAGTAGCACTTTATGCCAAGGAATATCCAGTATTGACTACAGTAATCATGAGTACTACTACAGCGTTGATTAGCATTAAAATAGCAGCTATATCTCTTGGCTATGCTTGGACTTTTGTAAAAGGTTCTTTATTGGCTCTTTTATCTACTTGGAAAGTGTTTGGATCTGTTATTACTTTGGTAAAAATAGGTCTTTCTGCAGTTTTTCCAGCAATTATTGCTGGATTTAAAGCATTAACAATTGCTGTGATGAGCAACCCTATGGGGCTGATTATTGGTGGTATTGCTGTTGCTGCAACTTTGATAATTACCAAATGGCAAGCAGTAAAGAACTTTTTTGTTACTATCTGGGAATCAGTGAAAATTGTATGGAAGTCTTTTTCTGATTGGGTAGGAAAATTTTGGAATAATATTACTCAGCCCTTTAGAACAATCAGTAATCTGTGGAATAAAAGGAATGAGTCTAAACTAGAAGTTAAGTCTGTAAATAACGTTATAAGAGATTCTCTTAAACACCCAATTGCAGCGCACAGTAAAACTGTAGAGAATAGAACGCAAAATAATCACCTTAGTATTAATATTCACTCAAGCCAAGATGCACGCAGTATTGCTGATGAAGTGATGGAGCGAATTAGAGAGCAATTTAGTGGTGCACTTTACGATGTAAACTGAATTATGCTGTCTCTTGGTCCATATAGATTTTCATTAACTGAGCAAGGTTTCACACGTAGAAATGAATATCGTTGGCCCGCGCTTGAGCGCATTGGAGAAAAGCCATTGCTTCAAAGTATTGGCCCTGGGGAGGATATTATTGAGCTTGCAGGAGTAATTTATTCAGGAGGACTGGAGCAAATAAATAATATGCGAAATTCAGAAAAACCTTTCTTGCTAATTGATGGCCAAGGTAATATTTTAGGCCATTTTGTTATTGTGAAAATAGAAGAAACACAGAAATTCTTTTTTCCAAATGGCGAACCAAGGAAGATTGAGTTTCATTTAAGTTTAAAACGTTATGATAACGTATTACTAGATAGCAATTTATCATCACGAAATAGCACTACTGACTTTACTGTAACTGACAATGATGTACTACAAGACTAAAGAAAATGACATGTTGGATTTTATTTGTTGGAGACACTATGGATTCAGCTCTGGCACAGTTGAAGTTGTATTAAAAGCTAATCCTGGGCTTGCAGAGTACGAGCTTCTTCCTGCAGGATTAGTCATTAAACTTCCTGTTATTCAAAAAGCGATACAAAAGCAAGTAGTAAAACTATGGGATTAAAATGACACCAGACTTTAGTATTTCAGTAGAAGGAATTTTAATTACTGAGCTAATAAAGAGTCGATTAGTATCAATGCATATTACTGATGAAGCTGGAGTAATAAGTGATACTGCTGTAATTCATCTTGATGACCGTGATTCATTATTTGAGATTCCTAGAACTGGGGCAAAGCTAAATATTTTACTCGGGTATAAGGAAACTGGTATTGTGCCAATGGGAGATTACATAGTGAATGAAATTACGCTACAAGGTCCACCACAGGTGCTAAAGATTAAGAGTTATGCAGCAGATTTAAAACAGTCTTTAAAGGAACAAGTGTTTAATGAGTGGCATCAAATTACTTTAAATGATTTAGTGGAAAAAATTGCAAACAAACATGGCTATCAAGCTAAAGTTGCTGCAGAGTTTGCAAATATCATGATATCGCATATTGATCAGACTGCAGAGAGCGATATGCATTTTTTAACCAGGCTTGCTCAAATTTATGGAGCAATAGCAAAACCTGCAGGAGGATATTTACTTTTTGTTTCAAAAGGGAAAGCAAAATCAGTTACCGGAAAAACTTTAAGCACTATTACTTTAACACCTAGAGATATTACAAGTTGGCAAGTAAGATTTAATGAGCGTAATCAATATGGCTCGGTTATTGCCTATTGGTATGATTATGAAAAAGCAGAGACTATAACAGAAAAAATAGGTGATCAAGAACCAAGCTATATTCTGCGAGATGTTTATGCAAGCAGTGATTTGGCGCAAAGTGCAGCATCTGCAAAATTAAATCAGCTGATGAGCAGTACAGCAACACTCAACATTACAATGGCAGGAAATCCTGAATTATTTACCGAAGCAAAGATCAACCTTTTGGGATTTCGCAAAGGAGTTTATGGTGGTTGGATAATAAATAAAGCTGAGCATGTAATTGATAACCTGGGCTATCGTAGTATGATAACAGCTGTTACGGAGGCACGGGAAAGTAAATTGATAATTTCCTCATAGATATCTTTTTTTTCTTTATTATTATTTAATTCCTCTACAGCAAGATCTAAAGGAGTTTTTTTATCTTTGTTTTTAGCAAGAGGATTTGCTCCGTTTTCCAGTAGAAATTTAGTGATTTCTAGATGTCCTTTTCGTGCAGCATAATGCAAAGCTGTCCAGCCAAAAGCATCAGTAGTATTTATATCAATGCCTTCTTCAACCAGAAATTTTATAACTTCTAAACAGCCTCCACTTGTAGCATAGTGTAATGATGTTGCACCAAAATAGTAGGTGTCATTGATATTTACTGCATTTTTTATTAAGGATTTTATGTTATCCAAATTGCAGCTTTCAGCTGCAATACGTAATGCTATTCTATCTTCACTAGTTGTTTTACTTTCTATTGGTATAATTTTTGATGGTTTACAATGCTGAAACAAAAAGATAACACATATTATTGGTATTATCGAATTTACTAATAGTTTTCGAAAAATGCTGAATTTCATATCTATGATATTATTTACATTACTTGCTTAATGCAATGAGTTAGCTTTAAGAAAAATTCTTAAGATTTTTTTGGACGTATTTTTGACAAATCTTGTATATATTAGTATACAGCTTTTTGTACAAAAACATGAAAAACCAAAGTACAGGAAAGATCCCTGTAGCAGTAATTGCTACTATGGTAATACAAACAATAGCATTTATCTGGTGGCTGGCCAAACTTGACTTAAGAGTGCAGATACATGACAGGTTTATAGAGCAAAATCAAAGGACTACAGAAATCATCTATCGTCTTGAAGAAAGAGTCAAAAACCTTGCTGAAGAAGTTAACGAGCTTGAGCAGAGACAAAAATGACAAAGTACATTTTATCGGTTGATGGAGGAGGAATTAGAGGAATAATTCCTGCAATTATTCTAGCAGAAATTGAATCTAGGATAAAAAAGCCAATTTCTCAGATCTTTGATTTAATGGCAGGTACCTCAACCGGTGGAATTATTGTTGCTGGACTTTGTAAAAGCAATAAACTTCAATACTCTGCCAATGATTTGGTTGAACTTTACCAAGAGTATGGAGCATATATCTTTCAAGCATCACTTTGGAGAAAATCAATCGCTTCTTGGCTGAGTGGTTCTCAGTACTCATATAAAAATATGGAATTTATTCTCAACAAATACTTCGGCGAAAGCACTATGGCCGATGTTGCGAGTAATCTACTGCTCACTAGTTATGACATTCACAACAATTGTGAATTTTTCTTCAAAAGTTGGAAAGAAGAAAACATTAAGTTGAAAGATGCACTCAGAGCTACAACAGCTGCTCCAACGTACTTTACACCAAAACGTCTGAAAATTAGCCAAACAGAGAGAGTGTTGATAGATGGCGGAGTGTTTGCCAATAATCCAGCTGCTTGTGCATATGCAAGTGCTAAGAGGTTATTTCCAAATGATGATATTGTACTGGTATCAATAGGTACTGGCAGAACAGATAGGAGCATAGAGTATGTTAATTCAAGAAGATTTGGAAAAATAGGGTGGGTCAAGCCACTACTGAATGTGATGTTTGCCTCTGGATTGGATTGTGTTGATTATCAACTAGAGCAAGTAATAGATGATAAATATATGCGAATACAATCACAATTGAAAGTAGCATCAGCTGAAATGGATGATATAACACCTCAAAATATTAAATGCTTGCAGCAAGAAGCAAAGGCAATGATAGAAAGTCACCAAAGAGTAATTGATATGCTATCAACATGATATAAGTTTATGAAAAACTTTTTTTCTGATGAGAGAGTTATAAAATTCAAAGCTTTTTTGAAAAAGATAGAATTTTAAAAAATAATTTGGACGTTTTTTTTACCAATCTTGTATATATATAACATAAACTTGAAGCGCAGGAACTACAAAAGAAAATTCAGCTTTAAGAGAACAAAGATAGTAAAAAATCTTCTAATCAAAAAAAGGATGTAATATGTTAAAAAACGTGAAATCTTTATTATACAAAAGTAAAATGTCGAAATGTTTTTTCACAATGTTACTTGCATGCTTTATTATGACAATATGTAACGCTCAGCCACCTCAAAAAAATAACGTACATGAGTTCACATCAGCCACATGGAATACCAACGGCCCGCGCTGGAATGTTGTGCAAGCGTTGATGAATTATGGATTAGACATTTTAGCCATTCAAGAAGCTGGAAATATTGGAGATATTTCTAGTCAATTGTCTAGTCCGGCCGGCAATCGATTACAGATTTGCTTTGGAGGGTTTGACCTTGAGCCTAACTCAGACGTAGGCGTTCAGGAATATATTTGGAATACTGGATGGCTTTGTTGCATAGCACTGATAGGCATGTAAATCACAGTGAATTTACGCAGCTAATTTAAATTCAGCCATACCTATATCAGTAAATTTGTTCAATAAGTAGCACTTAATTAACAGCTCTTTTTCACGATTTACCTCTGATTTATTTTTCAAGCCAAACCCAAATATTTGCTTCAACCTATAGAAAAAGACTTCAATATAAGACCGTGCTCCATACTTAACTTTTTTCTTCCATTCATTAATACCATCTTCATAATTCTCATATGACCTAATTCTACTAATATACTTGTTTCTTTCTGATAAGTAGTCAGCTAAACAAATTTTAGTATCCTTCCTAGGGCGAATAATAGGCACAATATTGTATTTTCTGCATTCTTTATACACACTTTTTATATCATAAGCCGCATCTGCTCGAATAGAACAAATGTTATATTTATCACTGACTTCTTCTAACATATCGCAGACCGGCAAATAGTCTACAGCAACACCACTAGTGTAGTTCATGCTTATTGCTTTCTTATCATTTATGTTTAAAACAACATGTAATTTTCTTACTTGACCATAACCACTGTATTTTCTTTTTCGAATATTAAGCTTACTATGCCCACCGTTATTATTGTAGATACTAACTCTAGTGCTATCTACGGCAATTTCAACATTTTCCAGATCATCTTTATTGCTTCTATGGTCATCAATCTTCAAATTAAGCTTTTTAAATCTTCTGGAAGCTTGTGTATAGCTGATAATCTTAAGTTTTTTGCCTATTTGTACCATATAACCTTTTACAAAACCTACAGCTTGTCTCAAGCCAATTCTAAAAAGATGAACTATTATGTGTATTAAAATTACAACTTTATCACTATAAGTGTTATTGCCACCTGCAACTTTTGGACTATTTTCATACCAATTTTCTATGGCTTGATTAACAAAATGAAAAACATTTCCTCTTTTTTTGAGAAACTCGTTATATTCTCTTTGGTTACTTACTCTCATTTTTTGTGGCATAAGTTGTACTTGTTTGAAAAATGCCTATTTTACAACAAAATTCGTTAGTAGCCATATATTAAAAAGCTTTTCTTCTTACAATAACCTCAACCAACACTAGCTATGCAACAAAGCCAGTCAGAACTTGCTGCTTTTTATTGTAAGCTTATTGATAGTGGTAAAAGAAAGATGGTAGCACTCACTGCACTTATGCGTAAAATTATAGTCATCGCCAATGCCAGACTTAAAGAAGCAATTAATTTGCATGTTTAGAAATTTACATGGCAATAATTAAAATTAGTTAATGAATATGTGCGTCCACACACACTAAACGCACATATTCATTGGTTTAAGCAAGGTATAGTATTTCCTAAAGTAAATGATAAAGGTATAATAAAGTATTTGAGTTATAATGGCATATAGTGTGGATTTAAGGGAAAAGGCAGTATTGATGATAGAAAAAGGTAAGACAAAGGTTGAGGTAGCAGAGCTTATGGAGATAGGAATAGCAACTCTGTACCGTTGGTTAAAAAAGAAAGCTGCTGGTGAAAGCCTCAAGCCATCTAAAAACGGTAGCTTTATTCGAAAAATAGACCCCAAAATACTCGAAGAATATGTTACAAAGAATCCAGATCATACTCTGGCAGAGATGAAACAAAATCTTGGATTTGGAATAAACTCAATTTGGTATAGACTAAAACAGCTAAAAATTACTTTAAAAAAAAGTCACACTATATCAAGAGCGCAATCAAGAAGATAGGGAGCAATTTATTGATAAAATCTCAAAAATAGACCATTCCAGCATCTTATATATAGATGAAGCAGGAGTTGATAATAAGTTATACCGAGAATATGGACGCGCTCCAAGAGGAAAGAAAATTTATGCAGATATTCCAGGGAGAACTCGAGAGAGAATCAGTATAGTAGCCGGGTGGATTGGAAAGAGATTTATTGCACCAATGACTTTCAAAGGTGGGTGTGACAAAGAGGTATTCAATACATGGTTGGAGAAGATGTTATTACCTACATTGCCACTTGGCACAACTATAGTTATGGATAATGCTACATTTCATAAGACCACTAAAACAAAATCATTAATAGAGTCTTTTGGCTGTCATTTGCTGTATCTTCCAACATATTCACCAGATTTGAATCCTATAGAATACTGTTGGCATACCATCAAAAGCCGCCTCAGACCTCTCATGTATAAATATACAGACTTACAGCTTTTGGTTGGTAATACCATAATGGAACTTTATCATCCATTTTAGAAAATACTATAGTTGATGCTGGCTACACAGGAGAAAATTTTGCAACACAAATAAAAGCAACTATTGGCGCTACCGTTGAAGTATAGCCCTTCCCATAATAGTCCAAAAAGGTCATAAGAAGGAAGAATCGACAGCATGACGAAAAGATTTGAATAGAGGAATGTTTTTCCTGATTCTGTTTTTTATAGCAAACCAATTATGCTCAATTTTGTTAAAATCTGGAGAATACGGAGGCAGATATAAAATTTCTGCACCAACCCCTTTAGCAAGTTCGGTAATCTTATTAGACTTATGAAAAGTAGCATTATCAAGGATAACAGTTTGTCCAGGTTCCAAAATCGGTGTCAGAAACTGCTCAAACCATTTATTAAAGATATCCATATTGCAGTGGCCTTCAAAGGTTAACGGAGCAATTATTTTTCTTCCACTTAAGGCTGCAACCATGCTAATTCGTTGAGTTTTCTTCCCAGATTTTAGGGCATAAAACCGCTGTCCTTTCTGGCAATACCCATAGGTTCAGTGTTATCAATGCCAGACTCATCTATATACACTAATTCTTTAGGTTCTTTTGTTGCTATAACCTTTGAAAATTGAGCTCGCTTTTCTTCATTTCTTTCTTTATATCCGTAGGTCTTTTTTTTCTTGTGAATCCTATATTTTTAAGTGCTCGATGAATTGTTTGTCTACTAATATTGCCCCAGCATCTCTGACTGAGTTTTGCCACCTTGCTCATTTGCAAATTCGGCAAATGCATTCCAGTCGGTAATTTTATGCCACGCTTCCAGGCTTTTTTGACTGAAAATCTCCCGTTTTCTCACGTCTTTTCTTCCACTCATATAAAGTTGTTTTTCCGATCTTAAATCTCTTGGCAACAGTTTCTCCACTCTCCCCTTCATCCAACGCTTCCATTACCTTTTTCCTTAAGTCATAACTATATGCTACTGGCATCCTTACCTTCACTACTATAAATCTACATCTTACTCTTTTTGGACTATTATGGGAAGCGCTATAATAAAGCGAAACGAATTACACACCTTTGTCGTATTGCCGAAAAGATGGGTTGTTGAGAGATCTTTTGCTTGGTTGCAAAAATGTAGGCGATTGTGGAAAAATTGCGAGCGGAAACTCAACACTAGCCTACAAATGGTCTTTCTTGCTTTCGCTGCTTTGCTTCTGAAAAGATTATGAACAGGCTCTAAGAAACTTTACAATCTCAATATGACCTCCTTTAGAAGCATGATGTAAAGCTGTCCAATTATTTCTATCTTTGCTATCAATAGTAGCTTCTTTTTCTTCAATCAAGTATTGTACAACATTAAGGCTATTGCTTGCAGCAGCATCCACTTATTTTCCCCTTGTTCATTAACACTTAATCCTTGTTGATCGATAAAAAATTCTACAATATCCTTATGTGTAATAGTTTAGACTTGATCTGACAGTCATGAATTATCTGACAGAAGAATCGACGAAGTCAAAACCGATATCAGAATCTGTTTTAATGTTATCAATATTTTTTTGGTAAGCAATATGCATACTATCAAAAAAGGTCTGCATAGGAGTCTTACCATAGCAATACTTACCGGAATGAGGTCTAGTTCTGTTGTAAGAATGCAACCAATCTAACTGAAGCTCCTCCAAAGTACTATAAATCTTTTTCCTAAAAATAATATTATAACATTCATCTTGCATAGTTCTATGAAACCTTTCACATATACCATTAGTCTGTGGAGAGTAAGCTTTGGTTCTAGAATGATCAATATTTTCTACTCCCAAATATAACTGGTAAGCATGATTTCCTGGCTTGCCACAATACTCTGTACCACGATCAGTTAAAATGCGTAGCAATGGAACTTTCTGTTCGTCAAAAAATGGTATAACTCTATCATTGAGAAGATCTGCAGCTGTGATAGCAGTTTTCTCCGTATAAAGTTTAGCAAAGGCCACTCTAGAGTAGGTATCAATAAAAGTTTGTTGATAAATTCGTCCAATACCTTTGATATTACCTACATAATAGGTATCTTGACTACCTAAGTATCCAGGGTGTTGTGTCTCAATTTCGCCATTGGCCTCTTTTTGTTCCTTGGTTTTTTCTAAAGCAGCAACTTGCTCCTCTGTCAAAATTATACCGTCTTGGATCACCTTCGCTTCCAGTGCTTTCAATCTCTTTTTAAAATTTTCGAGATTGCCATATTGACCTTATGCCGCTAGCAGATATTAGAATTCCTTTTTTCTTTAATTCATTAGCTGCTCTTTCTTGTCCATATGCTGGAAACTCTACTAACTACTGCTTCTTCTGTATCCTTTGGTACTCTATTGGCAAGTAATGGTTTGCTTTTGTTTATCTCATATAATGCTTTTTCTCCTCCTGCTTCATACAGTTCTTTAAAACGGTAAAATGTATCTCTCGAATATCCCATCACTTTACATGCCTGTGATACATTCCCTAATTGTTTTGCAACCCAACTTTGGTTTTAGTATTTTTTCTTGTGTTATACTCATATCTGACACTCCTTTAAAATTTATTTATATTTTTATCTTACTTTATTAGTCTGTCAGATCAAGTCTAAACTATTATACCTTATGCCCATTTTTTGCAGCAATGTGCAAAGGTTTTTCCCTACTATCTGCTCTTGCGTTTACATTTGCTTTTTTTTCTACCAGAAATTCTGCTGCTTTTGTATAACCGTTGCAAGCAGCATAATGGAGTGGTGTCCAGTTATTCAGATCTGAATAGTTAACATCAATCTCATTTGCAAAAAGACCTTTAATCTTATTAATGTCATCACCAAAGTTATCTCCTCTTACAGCATTGAATAGCTCTCTACTCCGCAATAACTTTGCCACCTCCCTGTGACTATCTCCTTTTTCAACAGCAAGTTGCAACGGCGTTTCTCCACTTAAACCCGTAGCGCCAATATTTGCTCCTTTTTCTATAAGAAATTTTACTACCGGTAATCGATTTTTATAAACGGCATAGTGAAGCGGTGTCCAGTTATTTTTTCCTACTTCATCAATATTTGCTTGCTTACTCAGAAAAAGCTCTACCACGTCACCTTTGCCATAAGTAGCAGCAAGATGTAAAGGTGTATTTCCGTCAGAATCTTTAGCGTTAACAACATTTGGATCTTTATTGATAAGTTCTGTTGCTAGCGTTTTATACCCTAAGCTAGCAGCGTAATGTAACGGCTGCCATCCATTTTTCTCGTATGAATAATTAAGATTTTGAATATATTTTCTGACCTTTGATACATCATTTTTCCTTATAGCATCAATCAACGCCTTGCCCTGCAACATTGCTTTAACTTCTTGCCGATTACTTTCACCTTGGGAAAGCTGTTGAGCAAGGTCAAGTGGAGTTACACTATTAGAATTTTCAGCATAAATATCTGCTTCTTTTTTTATCAAAAACTTTACTAAATCGCTGCTACCTTTGTTAACAGCATGATGTAGCGGTGTCCAATTATCCTTTCCTTGATCATTAATATCTAGTCCCTTCTCATCAATGAAGAATTTTACAATTTTTGTATGTGCATGGCTGGACGCAATATGTAAGGGTTTATCTCCATCATTAGTTGTAGCATTAATGTTTGCTCCTCTTTCCACTAGTAGCTTTACCAGCTCTTGAGCTTCTGTTTTTTTATTAGCAATATAATGTAACGGGGTCCATCGGTTGTTATCTTCACGGTTAATTTCAGCTCCTTCCTCAAGGCATTTTTTGATCTTATTAATATTTCCTTCTTCTATTGAATTAAGCAATGCTCTACTCAATAATAACCGTGTTGTTGCCTGATGGTCTTTTTCTTTAGCTAATTGTAACGGTGTCTTGTTACCAGAATTTATAGCTTCAATATTTGCTTCCTTTTCAAGAAGAAGCTCTACAATATTTTTATGACCTTGATCAGCAGCAATATGTAAAGGCGTATTTCTCTCATAGTCTTTAGCATTAATAACACTTAAATCCTCTGCTATGAGCACTTCTGCTGAAGATTTATAACCTAAACTTGCAGCATAGTGTAATGGAGTCCACTTATTACTTTCATACAGATAACTAACTTTAGCTTTCCTCTCAATAAGATTTGAGACTTCTGTAATATCATTCTGCTTTACAGCATCAATTAATGCCTTACCTAGCAGTATTTCTTTCACTTTTTCATAGTCCTTGTCTTTAATGAGGTCAAATGGAGTTTTATTGCCATAATTTTTAGCATTGATATTTGCTCCCTTTTTCTCTACTAAGTACCTAACGACATCAACGCGATTACTTTCAGCAGCATAATGTAGGGGTGTCCAATTATCCTTTCCTTGATCATTAACACTTAGTTTTTTTTCATCCAAAAAGAACTTTACAATATTTTCATGTCCGTTTCTTGCAGCAATGTGCAAGGGCTTATTATTATCAGAATTTCTAGAATTAATGTCTGCATTTTTATCTACTAAAAACCTTACAAATTCCAAATCATCTACTGTTCTATTAGAAGCATAATGTAAGGCTGTCCAACCATTCTGATCTTTATAATCAATTTCTCCTTTTTCAAGACATTCCTGAACTTTTTTACTACTTCCTTCCTTTGCAGCATCAAGCAATGCTTTATTTTGTCGTAACTTTTCCCTTTCTGATTCTTTTCCCCTCAAAAATTCTGTAATAGATTGAAACCTCTTTTCCTCAGCAAGCTGTAATGGTGTTTTACCAACAGGATTTTTTTTGCTAATATCTGCTCCATTTTCTACGAGGAATACCACAACTGAGTACTTACCTTCTTCAGAAGCGTAATGCAATGGTGTCCAAGCACCATTAGCTAGAGCATCAATCGTTGCGTTTTTTCCTACTAAAAACTTTGCCATCTCAAGTTCACCTTTTTTAGCGGCATAGTGAAGTGGCGTCACGTAATCTTTTCCTGGATCATTAACATCCATTTTTTTCTCATTAATAAAAAACTCTACGATTTTTGTATGTCCATTATCTGCAGCAATATGTATAGGCTTCTGCTGAGCATTGGTTTTACCATCGATAAGGTTTATACCTGTTAAGTTTGCTAAAAATTCTGTAGCGTTTAAGTTGCCATACTGAGCAGTATAGTGTAGCAAATTCCACCCATCTACGTCAGAATGCCCAGCAATAGTCACATTATCGTTTATAAGTTCTACAACTTTTCTGTTATTATTATTTCTTATAGCTTGTTTTATATTTTCAAACTGCTCTGATGGCATCTAACCCTCTCTAAAATTGACAAAATCCTCACCAAAAAGCTCTTTGCATTAATAGGTTATGTATAAACATTTTACAGTGCAATATTTATTTTAAAAATGCAAGTTTTGGATTAAAGGAAAACAGAAAAGACCGGAAAGTAGAGTAAACTCAATAATTACAAAATAGAATACAGTCTTCTGGAATAAAGTAATTTCCTGCGCGAAACAGCGCTATCCATGTTAAAGAATTAAAAAAATGGAATTGCTGTCTTTCTATAGTATAAAGTACAAATAACTGATTAGGTGGCTTGAGGAAAGAATACTGAAACAATACCTTAACTTCTCTACTCTGAGATTGACGTGCATTTAACATCCCATTTGAAGCCTGTGTTAGCAAGAGCTTTAATCACTAAATGAACAATATCGCGCAATGCTTCATCCTTAATTTTTCTATATTCCCTTACTAATCGGGATATTTCTTCGCTGCCCACATCGCTACGAAAGGCCTTATCATGCAAATCTTCAGAGGCTTTGGTAAAAAAATATGACATATCAACTGACAAAGCTTCTGCCAAATTATACAATCTATCAACTACAAGCCTTACCTCTCCAGTTTCATATCCTTGTATATGCTGAAATGAAATTCCAAGCTTCTTTCCTAAGTCTCTTTGACTAAAACCACACATTAACCTTCTTTTCCTTATTCTTTCCCCTATTTGTTTATCGATAGGATGTTGTATAGTCATTTTACGTATCAGGTAATATTAACTATGTATTATCACTTTGAGAAAAAGATTTTACCAATATATAAACTGCACTACGTAACCTTTTGCTCTTAATTTCGTTATATCCTTTAACTAACTTTAACACCTCTTCATCATAAGCTTCATGTGAGTCAGCATGCATATCAGTAAAAAAGTTAGCAACATCAATAGATAGAGCTTTTGCTAAGTCATATATCCTACTGGCTAAAACACAATTTGAACCATTTTCGTATTTTTGTATCTGTCTGTATGAAACACCTATTCTCTTTCCTAATTCGGTCTGTGTCAAACCACGATCTAACCTAAGTTGTTTTATTTTTTTACCTAATTGTATGCGATCCACCTTTAATTTTAGCTATTCAATTTACAACAAATTTTATGAAAAAGCTAGCAAAGTAATTGCTTTAATAATTTCTGCCTCTCGCTAATTAAATCGCTTGGCCTTACGTATTTTTTCTCAATTTCCCTCATCTCTTTTTCTCGCTCTGCAATGCTATTTCTTATTACTTCAGCTGAATATCTACTTTTGCCACCTGTAAACTCTGATCTTAATCTCCTAACCTTATATTCGAGCTCAGCAAATTTTTCATGTTTTTCAAGGAGTTCTATCATGTGACTGATTTCAGAATTTAGCTTTTTTTCCTCAATATCTCTCACAATAAAAGAAAGGAGAAGCTTATCTATTTGGTAATCAATATTTGGTTGATCAGCAAATAGATTGATCATAGCTTTTACATCAGTAGGATTTGCAACTAATAAGCTAAAATTACTACATAAAAAACTATAGAACTTTATCGTCTTCACAAGATAATTTTTCATATCTTGTGATAATTGCAATTCTTTGTGAATTCCTGATAACGATATTTTTAATTCTTCCAAATATTTCGTATCAAAATTACTTACTTTTTCAGGTACAAGAATCATGAGCAGCTTTTTTATGAGCTCAACATCATTTGACTTAACTGCATTATAAAGAGCTTTATCCTTATCTTTTTTTAAATCATAAAGCTCTGATGAGTTATCTATACTGAATAAATAGTTTGCTACGTCAGTGTTTCCTTGAGGAGAATAGATCAGAATATCCAATTCTCTTAGCGGGTGGTCATCATTAAACTTTTCTAGTAACTGCTTATCGGTAGTTTCCTCTATTGCTAAAGCAGCTTTACTGATCTTTTTCAGTTCAGAAACATTATCTCTTGAATTTTCAAGTATGTCTTTAGCCTTGTCTAGCAGCTGCTCATATAGAATTATTTTTTCTTCATTATCAAGTAGCTGACAATGCTTCTTCAACTTTTCAGTGGAGTAAGACAAGAGATCCATTTCTTTCAGTTTTACAATCATAATACCCAACTTTGATTGAAATTGAAATAATTTTTACAAGATGTGTTTTTCTAGTGTAAATGCCCGTAAAACTTGTTATTATAATATACAGTAAATTAATAAGTCGTATAATATTAACAATTAAATAATATTTATCACGATATGATCGAATAGTAATTAGATTAAGTGAGAGTTACAATGAAAAAAATAAATAGTAAAAGATTGTCTAGTAAAATGTTAAAAGCGGTAGAGCGAATAGCAAAAGAAGGATTATTGCCTAATTTAATAAAAGCTGCTCCAACAGCGAATAAAAAGATTAGTAAATTACCTGTCTTAACATATCCTGAGAAGCTCAATCCATTTCGATCAGCTTTATGCAGGACAAGACTAAGTGAATATGAAAATATGAAACTAAATGAATTCCTGGAAAAAGCTATTGCAGCTAAAAATATAAACGAGTTAAGTAAAGTTATCGATGAAGCTTTGGACTTAGGAATAAGAATAAATGCTGCCAATGAAGATGGCTTTAGCTTCGCTAACGTTACAATGTTTAAGATTTATCGTGATGAATTCAAAGGAAATAAACAAGAAGATATAATCAGGAAGTTAGCCTTAAATGGAGCAGAATTTAATGTACAAGTTGATAAGAAAATAACTGAAAAAGTGCAAAAAGAAATTGAGCCACAAATATATAATCTACTCAAAAAGCTCAGGGAAGTTGGAGAGAACGCTACTATAGAAGGGACTGTTGAAAATGTAGAAATCGATAATAAGACCTTCTATATTGAATTTTCACATAGCTGCATAGTTGATGTTGCAAAAGTTATAGAAGGTGCAAAAAACTTGGGCCTGAGCAAGGGAGATTTAAATCTTGGTGGCAATATCCTAAAAATAGGTGATGGTGAAGTTGAAGTGAAAACTGGAAAAGATGGAAAAAGAGACTAAGTGGATATATCGGATAACAGCGCTTTTACACTACCGACAATGTTGCAAAAAACATAAAAATAAAACTAGAGAAAACCATTTCTCGAAAACTTCTGTGTCCAGAACCAAGAGTCCGATTTACTTATAGCGCTAATAATCAATTAACCATCGGCTTTAAGGAATGATATGAACATATTATTTCAAGGAAAAGTCATGAGAAACAAGAGATTAGCTATCCAAATTAGCTGTAGCTATGAACCTAATCGGTTAGCAGAACAATGCTTATCAGATGCTTATGAAAAGGTAGTGTCAAAGGAAATAAGTCAAAAAAACTTAAAACATAAAAATGGGATTCAAGGAGGGTCAAATGGTAACAGTATGTTTATATGCGAGAGTTTCTTCGGGGAAACAAGTAGAAGGAAATACGATAGAAAGTCAAATTGCAGCTTTAGAGAAGCAAATTAATCTGGACGGATACAGATTGTTAAGTGAGTATAAATTTATTGATAACGGCTACAGTGGATCTCATTTAGTCCGCCCTGATTTAGAAAAATTACGTGATAAAGTAACAGAAGGTAAAATTGATAAGATTTACATTCATTCTCCTGATCGTTTATCTAGAAAATATGCATATCAAATGGTGCTGATTGAAGAATTTGAAAAAGCAGGAGCAAAAGTGGTTTTTTTAAATTATGAGATTAACGGTAACCCAGAATGGCTTTGTTGCATAGCTAGTGTTGGTTGAGGTTATTGTAAGAAGAAAAGCTTTTTAATATATGGCTACTAACGAATTTTGTTGTAAAATAGGCATTTTTCAAACAAGTACAACTTATGCCACAAAAAATGAGAGTAAGTAACCAAAGAGAATATAACGAGTTTCTCAAAAAAAGAGGAAATGTTTTTCATTTTGTTAATCAAGCCATAGAAAATTGGTATGAAAATAGTCCAAAAGTTGCAGGTGGCAATAACACTTATAGTGATAAAGTTGTAATTTTAATACACATAATAGTTCATCTTTTTAGAATTGGCTTGAGACAAGCTGTAGGTTTTGTAAAAGGTTATATGGTACAAATAGGCAAAAAACTTAAGATTATCAGCTATACACAAGCTTCCAGAAGATTTAAAAAGCTTAATTTGAAGATTGATGACCATAGAAGCAATAAAGATGATCTGGAAAATGTTGAAATTGCCGTAGATAGCACTAGAGTTAGTATCTACAATAATAACGGTGGGCATAGTAAGCTTAATATTCGAAAAAGAAAATACAGTGGTTATGGTCAAGTAAGAAAATTACATGTTGTTTTAAACATAAATGATAAGAAAGCAATAAGCATGAACTACACTAGTGGTGTTGCTGTAGACTATTTGCCGGTCTGCGATATGTTAGAAGAAGTCAGTGATAAATATAACATTTGTTCTATTCGAGCAGATGCGGCTTATGATATAAAAAGTGTGTATAAAGAATGCAGAAAATACAATATTGTGCCTATTATTCGCCCTAGGAAGGATACTAAAATTTGTTTAGCTGACTACTTATCAGAAAGAAACAAGTATATTAGTAGAATTAGGTCATATGAGAATTATGAAGATGGTATTAATGAATGGAAGAAAAAAGTTAAGTATGGAGCACGGTCTTATATTGAAGTCTTTTTCTATAGGTTGAAGCAAATATTTGGGTTTGGCTTGAAAAATAAATCAGAGGTAAATCGTGAAAAAGAGCTGTTAATTAAGTGCTACTTATTGAACAAATTTACTGATATAGGTATGGCTGAATTTAAATTAGCTGCGTAAATTCACTGTGATTTACATGCCTATCAGTGCTATGCAACAAAGCCACCCAGAATCTCAATTACTGTTACAAATGCAAGGTATGATAGCAGAATATGAACGTGCGAAAATTATGGAACGAAGTCGTCGTGGTAAAATCTATGCAGCTAACAAAGGCTATGTAAATGTAATGGGAGGAGCTCCTTATGGTTATCGTTATATAGATAAGCATATGGGAGGAGGACAAGCTTTATTTGAGATTAACGAAAAAGAAGCTGATGTCGTTCGTAAAGTATTTTTGTGGATAGGCAGAGAAAGAACAAGTATTGGGGAAGTATGTCGTCGGCTAAATACTATGTCCATTAAGACACAAAAAGGAAAAGAACGCTGGAATAAAGGTACAATTTGGAGTATGTTGAAAAACCCTGCTTACAAAGGACAAGCAGCTTTTGGTAGAAGAAGGTTAGGAGTAAGATTAAAGCAAGTAAGACCACAGAAAGGCTCTTGTGAGCAGCCAAAAAGTAACCACTCTGTCTATCCTGTTGAAAAAGCAAATTGGATTTATATTAAAGTGCCAAATATAGTAGATGAAGATATATTTGATATTGTTCAAGAACAATTAGCTGAAAATAGAAAAGTAGCAAGGACAAGAAAAAGAGGAGCAAAGTACTTACTACAAGGTTTAGTCATATGTAAGCGTTGTAATTACGGATGTTACGGAACTTGCATGAGAAGTAGACGAGAAGAAGAAGGTGGTCATTATGCATATTACCGTTGTAGTGGTAAAGATTCTTACCGTTTTGGTGGTAATAAGATTTGTGACAATAAACCCATTCGCTCAGATGCATTAGAAACAGCTGTGTGGGAAGAGGTTAAGCAGTTATTGAAAAATCCAAACAGGATTTTAGAAGAATACAAGCGTAGGCTTTCAGAACTAAAAAAATCATCATTGGATCAAAAAAGTGACCTGCTAGAGAAACAAGAAAATAAATTAAAACGTGGTATTGCTAGACTTATCGATAGTTATGCTCAAGAATATATCAATCAAGAGGAATTTGAACCACGAATTAAAGCAATGAAACAAAGCTTAAAAACAATTAAAGAAGAGAAGAAAAAGATATTTTATCAAAAGGAATTAGAACAGGAGGTAACTCTGGTTGTGGCCAATTTAGAAGACTTTTCTTCCAATATTACGTTAAACCTTGATAACGCAGACTGGTTAACTAAACGTGATATTATCAGAACATTGGTCAAGAGAATTGAAATTAACCTTGAGGACGTAAATGTGGTATTTCGCGTAAAAGAGCTACCGAACTCTTCTGGACATAATGGAAAGGAAAATAAAAATTTGCAACATTGTCGTAGGTGTATTATCCTCATCCTCCTTTGATGGTTCTATATCTCCGCTTGGATGATTATGTGAAATTGCAACAGATGATGCGTCAATCAGTAATCCCTGTTTTATTATTGCCCTCACATATAGAGGTACTCTATCTATAGTTCCACAATCTTGAATATACTCATATATTAAATGACCACTTCGATCTAAGTATACCACTCGTAAGCTTTCTTTTCGTGACTGCCCTATTGCTGCTTTAAAGTATTTTAATAGCTCTTCTCTATTATCAAGAATCGACAGCTTTTTTAACTTACCTTTCAATATCCTATCAAAAATCTCTTTCAGACAAAAGATATTTGCTATTGCTCCATCATTCATTCCTGTAACATTTTTTAGTTCATGAAAGTCAGCATTAATTACCCTTCCTAAACTACTAAAGAGCTCCATTAACTTTTTGGCAACTTCTCTTCCTTCTGTGTATGCAGATAGATTACGTTCCAGTAGCTCATGGTCAAGCAAAGACCTACCTCTGCTTGATAGAATACGAGTTTCTAATTTCTCTTTTCTCTCACTATTATTCATAAAAACCTCCAAGATCAACATTATATACAAATTCAACGCCAGCTTTCTGACGCAGTAGTTCTCGAGGAATAACCCTTTTGAACTCTAAATTTGCAATGTTGTCCTTGTTGCTTTAAAAGCTGGAATACCATTTGCCATGTGAATTTGTGCATTAATATTTACTGTGCTGGTTCCCTGAAGAGCAACGGTATTTATATTTGCAATCATACTATATTATATAAAGTTATTAATATAATATATTGACAAAGTAACGAAGTAAACAGTAGCTGCTAAAAGTGGTTTAATTTAGCAAAAAAGTGTAGTACTCTATCACTTTGCTGATTATATATGTTTATAAGAATAATCGCTTTTCTTTTGCTATATTCAAGCGCAGTTTTCTGTAGTGATTGTAACTTTAACTTACCATATCGTGGGCTCAGTTGTGATTTGGATCTATCATATAGAAATTTAAGTAATATAAAGAAATTATTGAATAACAAAGATAAGTTCGTTGCACTTACGTTTGATGATGGACCGTCTTATAATAGAGCAGGAGATATTATTAATATTCTGGAGAGCAATGAAACAAAAGCGACATTTTTTGTGCTTGGTGAGCGTATAAATAAAAAAACATCTGAAATAGTAAACAAAATCCATAAAGCAGGTCATGAATTAGGTAATCATTCTTGGTCGCATAGGAAGTTGACATCACTTTCAAGTGAGGAGCAATTGCAAGAACTGGAAAAGACAAATGTGGCAATTAAAAATGCAACAGAACAGAATGTAAAATGGTTTCGTCCACCATATGGATGTCATAACGATAATTTGATCAAAAATACTAATCGATTAAATATGTATTCCATATTATGGACAGTTGATTCTCTGGACTGGCAAGGCGATAAATCAGAAATTCTGGTTGAAAGAGTTTTAAGCAATGTACATAATGGAGCGATTATATTGTTCCATGATCACGATAACAAATCAAATACAGTTGAAGCTTTATCTCAGATTATTGAAATACTAAAAAAATCGGGTTACAAACTTGTTACCTTAAGTGAGTGGGAAGAAAGGGTTTGTGATGTAGTGAAAGCTAGAAATGTGTCAATAAAAGGAGAATGAGTGCGTTCTAAAGGAATTCTATGTGGACAAAAAACAAGGTCTTCAACCGCAGGGCATTCATATTAGGTGGTATTCAGCTTACTATTTCTGCTATTTTTAGTTATAGGTTGTATACTTTACAAGTACGAGATAGACAAAAATATGAAGTGCTATCCAATAATAATAGGATAAAAGTTGTTACTATTGTGCCTAAACGAGGCAGGATTTTGGATAGGAATAGCGTTGAACTCGCAGTAAACAAAATTTCGTATATTGTTTTATTTGATGGGCAAAAAACCTTTACTAGGGAAGTTGATTTGCAGATGTTATCAGAAATTAAACCTGATACAACAAAATCATCAGATACAAAAATAACTGCTCTTTATAAACGTTATTACCCGTTTGGTTCGATATGTTCTCATATAATCGGATATACAAAAAAACAGCAAGACATAAATGAAGCAGGGGTTAGTGGAATTGAATATACATATGATCATGTATTAAAAGGCAAGACCGGAAAATCTGAGCAGGAAATAAATTCTAAGAAGCGTATCATGAGAGAGTTATCTAGCATACCGCAGCAAGATGGACAAGATATACAGCTGACAATTGATGTTGATTTACAGAAGAAAATTGCAGAGATATTTAAAGATCACCAAGGTTCCACAGTGGTAATTGATGTAAATAACGGAGAAATTTTAGCATTATATAATTCACCTTCTTACGATAATAATCTTTTCACTAGCAGATTATCAAATGAAACTTGGAAAAATTTAAACAATCCTTCATTACCGCTTGTAAACCGTGCATTATCATATCAAATTCCACCTGGTTCAATATTTAAAATAATAGATGCGCTTGCGGGTTTAAAAGATGGAATAATAACACCAGAAGAAAAGTTCTCGTGTAGGGGCTATATGAAAATAGGTGAACGAAAATTTCGTTGCCTAAAAAGCAAAGTCCATGGATATGTATCTTTAAACGAGGCAATGGCCTTCTCATGCAACACTTACTTTTATAATATAGGAAAAAAAATAAATGTAGATTCTCTACTAGAAATGGCTAGCAAATTTGGTATAGGAAGTGGACCATTAATTGGAATGTTTAAGGAAGAAGCTCCGGGATTGTTGCCTGATGTGGATTGGCGTGCACGCAAGCTATATTCAGAGTGGTATTTAGGTGATACCATTAACTTAGTTATAGGACAAGGGTATTTACTTACAACGCCATTACAGCTTGCAGTTCTTGCAGCGAGGGTTGCAACAGGAAAGGAGGTAATTCCCCACATTGAGATGAGTAAATCAGGGCAAGACTTTCTTGATATTGATGTGAATCATGAGCATCTTAGTGTGGTTCGAAAAGCTATGTTTGACGTGGTGAATTCTAACTATAGAAAAGGACTAGGCAGTATACAAATTGCTGGCAAAACCGGAACACCAGAGATAAACTCTAAAGGTGAAAGTCATAAATTGTTTATCGCTTATGGCCCCTACCATGATCCGCGCTATGCAATCTCAGTGTTTATAGAACATGGTAAAACTCCACGCCAAGATGTTGCAATTGCTAGTGAGATATTGCAATATATGCTTGAAAAATGAACTTATGAAATTGCCATATATGTTACTTGTAATTTATATATTCAAATCAGAGCTTTGAGGTTAAAAAAAAGAAACGAAAATTGCATAAACCTTTTCAATTTAGTGCTTTAATGTTTCTGATGAAGGGAAGGTATTATCCTTATTTTCTATGGAGGTAGACACACTAATTTCGTTATTATCATCAATTGAAGTAATAGGGTGCATCAAAGCAACTTTTATAACTTCATCAATATTCTCAGCAAAAATTACATTGATTTCTTCTTTTATATTTGCAGGAATCTCTTGCATATCTTTCTCATTTTCACTTGGTATAATCACAGTTTTGATTGATCCTCTTAGCGCAGCAAGCAATTTTTCTCTCAAACCCCCAATAGCCAACACTCTACCACGCAATGTTACTTCACCTGTCATAGCAACACTTTTGTTAACTGGTATATTTGTCATAAGAGAAACAATAGATGTACATACTGCACTGCCAGCAGAGGGACCATCTTTTGGCACAGCACCCTCAGGTACATGCAAATGTATATCATTATTTTGAAATTTTTCGGGTTTTATACCGAAAAATAAACAATTTGATCGCACATAACTATACGCAGCTTTTATAGACTCTTGCATAACCTCTCCAAGCTTTCCTGTGTATTTTATTTCCCCCTTGCCCGGAATTAGGACTGACTCTATCATTAAAATATCACCACCTGTTTCAGTATAGGCAAGACCAGTTACTATCCCTACCAAACTCTCATTTTCTGCAATGCCAAAGGTATACTTACGTACCCCTAGATAATCTTGTAAATTACCAGTCTCTACGGATATTTTCTTATTTTTATCAGTTAATATTGCTTTAACTGCCTTTCTCATGAGTTTTGCAAGTTCCCTTTCCATGCTTCGCACGCCGCTTTCACGTGTATATAAACGTATCAACTCGTATAATGCTTCATTGGTTATTTCCCACTCCTTCTGATGCAAACCATGCTCTTTTTTTAATTTTGGAATAAGGTGATGTGTAGCAATACTGATCTTCTCGTCTTCGGTATACCCAGATAATTGTATAATTTCCATCCTATCACGCAAAGGATGCGGTAAATTTAAGCTATTTGCTGTGGCTACAAACATTACACTTGAAAGATCAAACTCAACTTCCAAGTAATGATCTGTAAAATGTTTATTGTGCTCAGTATCCAAAACCTCAAGTAATGCAGATGCAGGATCACCACGCGAATCAGAACCCATCTTATCTATTTCATCAAGCAGGAAAAGCGGGTTGCATGAATTAGCTTTTTTCATGTGTTGAATGATTTTACCAGGCATTGAGCCAATATAAGTTTTCCTGTGTCCTCGTATTTCAGACTCATCACGTATACCACCAAGAGATATGCGAACAAAATCTCTTCCTACTGCTTTTGCCATAGACTTAGCTAAAGAAGTTTTACCAACACCAGGTGGTCCAACTAAGCAAAGTATAGGACCCTTTATCTCTTTTACTCTCTTTAATACTGCTAAAAATTCTATTATTCTATCTTTTACTTTCTCTATGCCATAATGATTTTCATCTAAGATTTTTTTAGCCGCATTTAAGTTAATTTTTGCATCTTTGTACTTTCCCCATGGCAAATCAAGCAACCAATGCAAGTAACTAGATATAACTGTTGCTTCAGGAGAAATGGGATTCATTTTCTTATATCTCTTTAAGTCAGTTATGGCTTTCTCTTTTGCTTCCTCAGAAAGCTTTGTTTCATTTATCTTTTTTTCAAATTCATTGAGTATATTCCCTTCATCTCCATTTTCAAACTCACCTAATTCTTTCTGTATAGCTTTTAATTGCTCATTAAGGTAGTAAACTTTTTGAGTACTTTCAACCTGTGATTTAATTGTCTTATACAAGCGGTTTTGTGCACTCAAAATACTTATTTCTCTCTCAATAAGAGCAAAAACTTTTTTTAAACGCTCTTTTGGGTTATAAACTTCAAGTATGTTTTGCTTGTCTGATACCTTTATATTTAAGTACGAAGCTATCATATCTACAATTTGATTAACCTCTTTAACTTGATCAATGGGGTCAATAATAATCTCGGGCCGACTTTTCTTGCTTAGTTTACACCAATTGTCAAATGCATCTATAACAGAACGCCTTAAAGCTTCTAAATCAATATTATCTTCATTTTCTCCATACTCATAATGACCATCTAACGCTACTCTGGCCTGTAACAAAGTGTGAGAGCTAATATATTCTATAACTCTTCCCCTTCTTACCCCATGAATCATGACTTTTACTGCATTGTCAGGCAGTTTTATTAATGGTTGTATAATGTTTGCTAACACGCCTACTTCATAAAGATTCTCTGGCTCTGGATTATCAATAGAACCATCTTTTTGTGCTATGAGAAAAATCTCGTTTTGGTGACTACTGCTACTTATTGCATACTCTAGTGCATGAACAGATTTTTCTCTACCTACGAATAAAGGCAACATTATATTTGGAAAAATTACTACATCTCTTAGAGGTAATACTGGTAATACAGTAGAATTAAAGTTTACAGCACGTCCAATACTCATAATATATGCCTCAAATTAATCATTAACCGTTATAACACTACCCTTATTATTATGATTAATCGTCACTTTGCCTAATTCTACCATTTTCTTAGTAACCGTTATAGTGCTACCTTCAAAACCTCCGTTGCCGGATATATACATAACATCAAGCAAAAGTGACTCTAAGATAGCACGTAACATCCTTGCACCTGTTTTATAGCTTATAGCTTTTTTAGCAATAGCTGATATTGCTTCATCTGAAAACTCAAGGTTTACTTTACTAAATGCAAGCAATGCTTTATATTGTTTTACTAGCGCATTTCTTGGCTCTGTCAACACATGTATTAAATCTTCGTGATCCAGCTCATCTAGAACAGCAGTTATTGGAACTCGTCCTACAAATTCGGGTATCAAACCGAATTTGATTAAGTCCTCAGGTTGAGCATCGCGTAAAGCATTTTTTTTCTTTTGTGCTTTAGACTGACTTATATCTGCTCCAAAGCCAACTGATGTTCCCTTTTTTCTTGCCTCAATAATTTTATTTAGGCCTTCAAAAGCTCCTCCACAAATAAATAGTATATTACTAGTATCTACTTGTATAAACTCTTGTTGCGGGTGTTTTCGCCCTCCTTGTGGCGGAACATAAGCAACTGTACCCTCCATAATCTTAAGCAGAGCTTGCTGGACCCCTTCACCTGAAACGTCACGGGTTATTGAAGTGCTTTCAGATTTTCTTGTAATCTTGTCTATTTCATCGATAAACACTATACCATGCTGTGCCTTTGCAACATCATAATTTGCAGCTTGTAATAGACGTGACAACACGCTTTCTACATCATCACCTACATAACCTGCCTCAGTCAAAGTTGTCGCATCGGCCATAGCAAATGGCACATCTGAAACTTTAGCAAGTGTTTTTGCTAGCAAAGTCTTACCAGAACCAGTAGGGCCAATAAGCATTATATTTGACTTCTCAATTTCAATATCACTTATAGAATGAAGTTGCACCATGGATTGACAATGGTTATACATAGCCACAGATAAAACGTGTTGCGCATGTTCCTGACCTACAACATGCTTACTAAGAAAAATTTTTATATCTTCAGGTTTCTTTAGTAATAGCTTCATATCAGATATATGATCTGAATTAAAAGCTCTCTCTTTCTTTTGACTTATTGCTTTATGGGATAACTCTATGCATTCATTACAAATGAACACCTTTAAACCATCTGAAGAGTTAGTAATCAATTTATCTACTTCGTTTTGTGCCTTGTTACAAAAAGAACAGTAGTGTAAATCATTATTGTTATCCATTAAACTACCTTTTGTTTAACTTTAATATTTTCAATCTTCATATCTTTACGCTCAGCTATTACTCTGTCAATTAAGCCAGTTTTCATTGCTTCTTCAGGATCCATGAATTTATCTCTTTCCATCATTTCTTCAATTTTTTTTAGTGAATTTCCAGTATGTTTTTCATAAATTTGATTTAATTTTTTCTTAACTCGCAAAATTTCATTAGCATGTATTTCTATATCAGTTGCTTGCCCATGATAACCACCAGATGGCTGATGTATCATAATTCTTGAATGAGGTAGCGAGTAACGTTTACCCTCCGCACCAGCTGTAAGCAACAAAGAACCCATAGATGCAGCTTGACCTATACACAAAGTTGAAACGTCTGGATTTATATACTGCATTGTATCGTAGATCGACAAACCAGCAGTTACAACACCACCTGGTGAGTTAATATACATACAAATGTCTTTATCGGGATTTTCCGATTCTAAAAATAAAAGCTGTGCTACTATTACGCTGGCCATGTTGTCTTCAATAGGGCCAGTTACGAAAATTATTCTTTCTTTTACTAGCCTTGAATATATGTCATAAGCCCGCTCACCGCGACTAGTTTGTTCAACTACAATTGGTATAAGAGTCATACCTTTTCCTATCAAATATTATCAAATAATTCCTTTAATTCTTTCACAGAAACAATCTGTTCTTCTTTACTAGCTTTTTCTATCATATAATCCGTCACTTTATACTCAAGCGCTTGCCCTCTAACTAATTCCTGAAATTGTCCATCTGATTTAAAATGTTTAAATACCCTGTCAAATGATACATCTTTACTGACATATTGATTTACAATAACATTCATAATATCACTTTGAGTTAATGATATTTCATGTTCTTTACTGAACTCCATGAATAGCATTGCAAGCTTTACGCGTCTTTCAGCTTCTTTACACGAATCATCTTTAGCATTCAACTCTCTTTCCACTCTCTGCTGTTCCTGTTTTACTACTTCTATAGGCAAATCAAAACTATAACTAGCATCCAAACAATCAAATAGCTCTTTCTTAATTAAGAGATCTTCCATTTCTTTACACTGATTATCAATTACTTCTTTTACATGATCTATTAGCGAAGAATGATCTTCAAAACCAATTCTCCTAGCTATTTCATTATCACTTTGCAAATCTTTGGCAACCTGAATGTCATTAACTCGAACAGAAAAAGCAGCCTCCTGTCCCGCAAGGGAAATTACCTGGTAATCTTCAGGAAATCTCAACTTAAAGCTTTTTGTTTCCCCTTTTTTCATGCCAATTAATTGATCTTCAAAACCATTTATAAATGTTCCAGATCCTAAATTAACAGTAAAATTTTTGCCACTTCCACCTTGAAAGAGCTTATTTCTAATTCGCCCTTCAAAGTCAATTATCAGTTTATCCTCGTTTTTTGCTTGATAAGAAGCATCATCAACAGAGACAAAGTTAGGAAATTTTGTTTTTATAGAATCAATAAATTCTTTTATGTCTCCCTCTTTGATTTTTGCCTTAACTTTCTTCAAATTTATTTTATCAAGATCTATTACTGGCACTTTTGGCATCGATTCAAAAGATAATTTGTACAGAAAGTCACCTTTTTTATCCTTTTTATCAAGGTTTGGTAATGACATAATATCAACCTTAGGATGGATGTGAGACTTAACTTCGATTTTTTTCATTAAATCACTTGAGCAATAGTCAATCGTATCGTTTATCACATATTCCAAAGCTTCGTTTTTATAATTTGTAATAACAAGATCGTAAGGCATCTTTCCTGATCTAAATCCAGGAAATTTTGCATTCTTCGCTATTTCTTGTAATCTAGAGTTTATCTTTTGTTCTATATAATCACTACTAACTGTGATTTCATACTCATACTTTAGTTTATCTACACTAAGTTCCTTATAGGTATATATATTACTTAATGTATCTGCTTCGACTGCATTTTGAGGTATATTACTAGACATTACAACCTGTTATCAATATTTTATTTATGTTTTAATAAAGCCATTTTACCAGAATTTAAGTTAAATACAATCCTTAAGAACAGGTTCTTATACAAACAAAAGTGTACTTAGTGATTATAAATTTTCTCTTAAAACCTGAGTTACATGACTTTAAGTGCGGATAGAGGGACTTGAACCCCCACGAGCAAGCTCACCAGGACCTAAACCTGGCACGTCTACCAATTTCGCCATATCCGCAAGAGCCCTTCATTAACTTATAGATAACCACTTCTGTCATCTTATGCAATTTAAAGATTAGATTTTAGTACCACAGACTGAACTTATAATACTGGTTAACTCCACTATGAGTCTAAGCCTAAATTACTTTAACTAACACTATTAAGATAAGTACTGTCTTAGAAATATTCAAGGCTTATTCAATTTATAGTATTTACACAATAAAAAAAGCTTATTAATATTCTTTAATTAAGGCTCTAAACTCTGGAAATTAATAATGAGATTAATAGCAAGCTTCTTACTCGCAATTTTTCTGATTACACAGAGTGGCTGTACGACTCTTGTAAGTGGTATAGTGGTAACAGCAACTGCAGCGGCTACAGCAATAACAATGCAAGATAAATCCTTGGGAAACATTATTGATGATACAACTATAGTAATAAGAATCAATAAGGGACTCTTAAAACACGGACTGTTCTCATCTATAAAAGTTAAAGTGAGTGAAGGAAGAGTATTACTCATTGGAAATGTTGATAATCATGAAAAGCAACTCACAGCAGAGAAAATAGCTTGGCAGCAAAAAGAGATTAAAGAAGTGATAAATGAAATAAGAGTCACACCAATTAAAATGACTTCTATGCTAGATGTTACTGTAGATGGTATGATAACAGCAGAGATAAGCACGAGGCTTCTGGGAAAAAGAAATATTAAATCAATTAATTATAGCGTTAATACAGTTGATAGAGTCGTTTATTTGATGGGTATAGCTCAAAATAAGGCGGAATTAAAAGCTGTAATAGCAATTGCAAGAAAAGTAAAAGGAGTAAAGCAAGTTGTAAGCTATGTGAGATATAGACATAGCAAATTGCGTCATTGATGAAAATTTACTTGAGTGTTAGTACCATGTAGCTAAGCCATAAAACTCCTTTACAAATTTCGTCAGTTCACTCTTATGGTATGTATAACAATGCTACAGAAAATAATATCATAGAATTCAATAGAATAATTCCTAGAAAATCTCTACATACTAAAAAAAAGTAAAATGCTATTTAACACTCCCAAGCTTAAGAATAAATAGCAAACATCTATATCTCGTGCGATATGGCGTTTTATTCCTGAGATTTTTTTACCAGCGTCATAGCCTTTTTCTTCATCAGTGTCTGCGTTCTTTACACTCTGAGTGTCAATTATGCAAAAGCTGATTTTTTCTTTCCAAACATTGTTTTGTCGGACCACACTAACTATTTTTTTTAACATGCACTCCAAAATACTTTTTTTTATTTCCTTTTACTTTTTCACTCCATTTTTGAAATAATCATAACAATTGCGCCGTTTTGGGAAACTCTTTTGGTAGCATCCTCCACTGATAACCACTTTTTAGGGCGTACAACACTCCGCAAAATATATTCATACAAATCAAGTTTTCTTGGTTTTGTTTTTTCCACAAGACTCCAGATCTGGTGAAATAATCTCAAACTTCTCTCGACTTATGTCACTTGGGTATACACTCCTCATATATCCTAATTTATACACTCTATTTCTTACTTTATGCCTTTCTTGAGATTATGAACAGGTTCTTAGAAAGCTAGCGTTCTACTAGTCATGTTCTTTATCTTGCTTTACAACAATGCATCTTTTCATTCCAGCCAAGTCGTATACGTATTCCTGAAAAGCCAGTCCATATAAGGGTATTATTTTGTCAATATTGCTCTGATCTTCGCCTATTTCCAGTATCGCAAACCCATCTTTTTTAAGGCACTTTTTCAATATTGGAAAAATACTCAGGTAACAGCTCAATCCATCGATACCACCATCAAGAGCAATTCTTGGCTCTTTTTGCACTTCAGCTTGCAGATTTTTTAACTTACTTCTTTTAATATATGGAGGATTGCTTATTATAAGATCAAATAAATCTCTACATTCTGTCCACGAATTTGGAAATATTTTAGCTCTGTTGAGAAGATTATGTTTCTTTGTGTTCTGGCAGGTAATTTTGTATGCTTCCAGGCTTTTTTCAAAACCAACTCCAATAGCATATTCATACTCACTCAGTATGGAGATCAACAAACAGCCTGTGCCTGTGCCAAAATCTGCAATTTTTATTTTTTGCTTCTTATTTTGGTAATATTTTAACACTGTTGAAATTACTGTCTCACTATCTGGTCTTGGATCTAGAACATGTTGGTTAACTATAAAATTTTTACTCCAGAATTCACGATTACCTATTATTTGCGATATTGGATATCTTTCTGCTCTTTTTTTTGTTAATTTCCAGAATAGAAGCTCTTTGTTTCTTGGTACCTGATTGGTGTGATTCATGATTGTGAATGATCTTTCTACTCCAAGTACGTACTGCATGATGATTTCACAATCCAAATGTGGTGATTCAATTCTATGTGATGATAGTAGCTTTGACCCTTCTTTAATTAAAGCGCTGATTGTTTTCATTATTCTAAAAACGTGTTCCTTGTATGCAAGAACAGCAAAATTGAATATAGAATTTTGAACTTAGGGTAGCTGTATTAAATCTAAGTGTCAAGAGTAGGATTGTAAAAATCATCTGGCTTTACTGGTAATTCGGTTAGTATTTTTGCATTAATGTTAGAAACTCTTGGCTCTATTATAAGGATTATTTTCTGCATATTCTTTGATAGCCATCACAGTATATTACTTGTTCCATATCTATATTAATTCGACCACAGCAAGTGATAATTTCTTAATATTAAAACCAATATGCGCTTTAGCATATAATTATCAGTAGCTTTCAAAGCAATTGGGCTGAGATTATTAGAGTAGTAATGTTTATTTTTATATTGACTATTGAGGTTTATTATTTTATAACTAAGACTTAGTTATTTTCAGAGTTTTAAATTTACAGTATATGCCTACGATAAATCAATTAATATGTAAGGGTAGATCAGGGTTAACTCGCAAGAAGAAGGTGCCAGCTTTGGGAAAATGCAATCCTCAAAGAAGGGGTGTTTGCACTAAGGTATATACTACAACTCCTAGAAAGCCTAACTCAGCACTACGTAAGGTAGCTAGAGTAAAGATTAGTGGATACGGTGAAGTGACGGCTTATATACCTGGCGAAGGTCATAATTTACAAGAGCATTCCGTTGTTTTAATACGTGGTGGGCGAGTTAAGGATTTGCCGGGTGTACGTTATCACATAATAAGAGGTGCTCTTGATCTACGTGGTGTGCAAAATCGAAAGAAAGCCCGTTCGAAATATGGTGTAAAGAAATCTGGTTAAAATTTATGGCACGTCGTAATAAAGCAAAAAAAAGAACAAGCCCTGACTCTCGTTATGGTAGTGTCTTGCTTATGCGTTTTATTAATATAATTATGAAATGTGGTAAAAAGTCTATTGCAGAAAAGATTGCTTATAGTGCTTTGTCCTTAGCTGAAAAGAAAATAGGCAAAGATGCCTTATCAATTTTTGAAACAGCAGTAGAAAATGTTACCCCTTCTATAGAAGTACGCTCTCGGCGTATTGGTGGTGCAACTTATCAAGTCCCTGTTGAAATTCGTCAAGATAGAGCAATTTCTTTGGCATTAAGGTGGATTGCTAGAGCAACTTCTGCTGCTCGCAAAAAGAGTGGTAGAACTACTGTTTATTGTTTGCAGTCTGAAATATTAGATGCTTATAATAAATGTGGTGGTGCATTTAAGATGTGTGAAGAAAAGTATAAAATGGCTGAAGCTAATAAGGCATTTTCTCATCTTCGTTTTTAATATTAGCTGATTGATTGTGGTATGGAAGTTTTAATATCTAGGTATAGAAATATAGGAATAATGGCTCATATAGATGCTGGCAAGACCACCACAACAGAGCGTATTTTATTTTATACTGGTAAACAAAATAGGATTGGTGAAGTGCACGATGGTGCGGCTTCTATGGATTGGATGGAGCAAGAGAAGGAGCGTGGCATTACAATTACCTCTGCTGCAACAACATGTTTTTGGAATGATCATAGGATTAATATAATAGATACTCCTGGTCATGTTGATTTCACTATTGAGGTTGAGAGATCTTTGAGGGTTTTGGATGGTGCAGTTGCTGTATTTGATGGAGTTGCTGGAGTTGAGCCTCAGTCTGAAACGGTTTGGCGTCAAGCTGATAAATATACCGTTCCTCGTATCTGCTTTGTTAATAAAATGGATAGAATAGGGGCAAATTTTTATCGATGTATCGATATGATAAAAACGAAGCTTGGCGCATCACCTTTAGTTATTCAGTTGCCAATAGGAAGTGAGAAAGATTTTAAAGGCATAATCGATCTTATTTCTATGAAAGCTATTATATGGCAAGAAGAAACATTAGGCGCTAAATTTTCTTATGAAGATATTCCTTCTGATTTGCTTGATAAGGCTCAAGAGTATCGAAATCTTTTATTAGATACTGCAGCTGAAATGGATGATGAGGCGATAAATACTTACTTTGAATCTAACGATCTGCCAATTGATTTGTTGAAAAAGTGTGTGAGAAGCGGGACCATTAAAGGAAAATTTGTCCCTGTATTATGTGGGTCAGCTTTTAAAAACAAAGGCGTGCAATCACTTTTAGATGGTGTGGTTGATTTTTTACCCTCTCCTATTGATGTTGATGTAATTATTGGAACTGATCCTAAAGATTCAGAAAAGAAAATTGAGATCAAACCTTCAGAAAAAGAGAAATTCGTTGCTCTTGCGTTTAAAGTGATGACGGATAAATTTGTAGGTAGCTTGACGTTTATTCGTATTTATTCCGGTAAGTTAAAATCTAAATCTGCTGTATTAAATGCTGGAAAGAATGAGACTGAAGGAATTGGTAGAATGTTGCTTATGCATGCAAATAACAGAGAAGATATAAACGAAGCTAAAGTTGGTGATATAGTTGCCTTAGTTGGATTAAAGAAAACAATTACTGGTGATACTTTATGTTCATCTGATTTTCCTATACTATTAGAGCGTATGGAATTTCCTGATCCTGTTATTGAAATTGCTATAGAACCGAAAACCACCTCAGATCAGGAAAAATTAGGTGTTGCTTTGAATAGATTGGTTGCAGAAGATCCTTCTTTAAGGATGTCAGTAAATGCAGAGAGTGGGCAGACTATATTGAAAGGTATGGGTGAGCTGCATCTTGAGATTATTATTGATAGAATGAAGCGCGAGTTTAATGTTGAAGCTAACGTTGGTGCGCCTCAAGTTGCATATCGTGAAACTATCACTAAATCTGTTGAAATTGATTACACTCATAAAAAACAATCAGGTGGTGCTGGTCAGTTTGCTAAAGTTAAAATAAAATTCGAACCTCTTGAGCCTGGTTTTGGCTTTCAGTTTGAAAGTAAAATTGTAGGCGGTGCTATTCCAAAAGAGTATATACCTGGAGTGCAAAATGGCTTAGAGTTGATAAAAGAAGGTGGTATAATTTCTGGCTTTCCATTGATTGATTTTAAGGCTACTCTTCTTGATGGTGCTTTTCATGATGTTGATTCTAGTCCTTTGGCTTTTGAACTTGCTGCTAAAGGTGCTTTTAAGGAAATGGCAAATAAAGCTGGTCCAAAAATGCTAGAACCTATAATGAAAGTGGAAATCATTACTCCTGAAGAATATATGGGTGATGTTATGGGTGATATAAATAGTAGAAGAGGCAGTGTTGTTGATATGCTGGATTTAGGTAATAATAGCAAAATAATTACTGCTTCGGTTCCTCTTGCAAATATGTTTGGTTATATAAATGTTTTGCGTTCTATATCTCAGGGAAGAGCTCAGTATAGTATGCATTTTTCTTGTTATGAACAAGTGCCACAATATGTGGTTGATGAGTTAAAGTTAAAGTATAATTAAAGGTTAGTAATTATGACAGCGATAGTAGAAGCATTTGGAAAGCCGCATGTAAACGTGGGAACGATAGGACATGTGGATCATGGGAAGACAACGTTAACAGCGGCGATAACAAAGCATTATGGTAATTTTGTAGCATATGATCAAATAGATAAAGCGCCAGAAGAAAGAAAGAGAGGTATAACAATAGCAACAGCGCATGTTGAATATCAAACAGAAAAGAGACACTATGCACACGTTGATTGCCCTGGACATGCTGATTATGTAAAGAATATGATAGTAGGTGCAGCACAGATGGATGCAGCGATATTGGTAGTGTCAGGGGTTGATGGGCCGATGCCACAAACGAGAGAGCATATATTGCTGGCAAAACAGGTGGGTGTTGGATATATCGTGGTATATATAAATAAAGCTGATGTTGCTGATGCTGATATGATAGATTTGGTAGAAATGGAAGTGAGAGAGTTGCTGAATAAGTATGGATTTCCAGGTGATGAAGTGCCTGTGATAGTTGGGTCTGCGTTAAAAGCATTAGAGGATGATAGTAGTGAGTATGGAAAGAAATCAATAGATAAATTGATGGAGAAGTTAGATGAGTATGTGGTAGCACCTAAAAGGCTTATAGATTTGCCGTTTTTGTTGCCAATAGAAGATGTATTTTCAATATCGGGCCGAGGGACGGTAGTAACAGGAAGAATAGAGAAGGGGGAGATAAAGGCAGGAGATGAGATAGAGATAATAGGTCTGAAAGCGACGCAAAAGACGATATGTACTGGTGTTGAGATGTTTAAGAAGTTGCTAGATAAGGGAAGTGCAGGACTCAATGTAGGAATACTACTAAGAGGAACAAAGAGAGAAGAAGTGGAGAGAGGGCAAGTATTGGCAAAACCAGGGACAATAACCCCGCATAGAAAGTTTAAGGCGGAGGTGTATATATTGAAGAAAGAAGAAGGAGGAAGGCATACACCATTTTTTGGAAATTATCAGCCACAGTTTTATTTAAGGACAACGGATGTAACTGGGAGCATAAAATTGCTAGATGGAAAGGAGATGGTAATGCCAGGGGACAATGTAAGTATAGAAGTGGAGTTGCAAGTACCAATAGCAATGGATAAAGGATTGCGTTTTGCGATAAGAGAAGGTGGTAGAACTGTTGGTTCTGGCGTTGTTTCGGAAATTTTAGAGTAAACTTTGAATTATAGGAGTGTAGCTCAATTGGTAGAGCGCTGGTCTCCAAAACCAGAGGTTGTAGGTTCAATTCCTATCGCTCCTGCATTAATATTATGGTAGAAATGTTAAAAAACCTGTATGTTTTTTTTTGCGATATAAAGCAAGAAATAAGGAGAATTGCTTGGATAAAAAAACAGCAGGTATTGTCATCTTTGTTTATTGTAATAACTGTTATATTATGCTTTTCGATTTTCTTTTGCTTCGTAGATTTTATGTCTCTTTACGTAATTAAGACTTTATTTGGAATTATTTATGGAATATAAGTATAAATGGTATATCATTAAAGTCGATTACGGGTATGAGAAGGATATATGCGAGTTGGCAACCAATACTGTTTACTTTAAGGAGGTGTTTATTCCTTATCAGACAGTATGTGATGTAAAATCTGATATAAAAGAGTTATGTGAAGTATATATATGTATGCATCTGTGTGATGAAAGCAAAAATATTTTGAATCAAATGACTGGGTTTTGTGGTGATGAGTCTGGTCATTTTGAGATGATTTCAGATGATGAAGTAATTTTAAAACGTAAGGAATTTAATAGGTATAAGTGGTACATTTTAAGAGTTGCCTCTAATTATGAAGAGAAAGTGCGCCAATATATATTAGAAAATTCTATGAGATTGAATATTAATAATTATTTTAATAGGGTTTTTATTCCTTGTGAAGAATTAAGTGAGATGGATTTAAAATCTAAAAAAAATGCTAAACGAAGGAAGTCCTTTCCTGGTTATGTCTTTTTATACATGAATTTATGCGATGAGGTATTAAATTTTATTAATAATATACCAAAATCTCTTAAGGTTTATGGATTTTTGAAAAATGGTAATGTTCCAAAGGTGATTGAGGATAATGAGATTCGTTCAATGTGTAGTGCGCTTTACAATGCTCAAGAAACGAAAAAGTTGAGTTATGGTTATGAGAAAGGTGAAAAAGTAAAAATTAATGATGGTCTTTTTCAAAATTTTACTGGTAAGGTAGATATGGTAAATGACGAGAAAAAAATTATTAATGTTGAAGTATCAATCTTAGGTAAGCCAACAATAATAGAGCTTGATTTGGCTCAAGTAGAGAAAATAGAGGATTAATTATGAGTAATATAGTTGCTAAGATTAACTTACTTATGGAAGCTGGGAAAGCAGTTCCAGGACCGAAAATTGCTTCAGTACTTGGCCCGCGTGGTATACCTGTTCCTAAATTTTGTGAAGCTTTTAATAAAGCTACTAGCGCTGCTAACGCTAGTTATAAAGTAGGTGATTTAGTAACAGTGAGAATTTCCATAAAGGATGATCGCTCTCATGATTTTACTGTCAGCGGTCCGCCTGTGGCTTATTTGCTTAAGCAGGAAGCTAAATTAAGTAAAGGTTCTGGTAATTCTGGTAAAGAATTAGTGGCTAAATTATCTATGTCTGCTATCATTAAAGTGGCAAAGTGTAAGATGGTTGATATGAAAGTGGATAATGAAGATTCAGCAGTGAAGATGGTTATAGGCACTGCAAAATCTATGGGTATAGAAGTTGTGGAAGGTTAGGTAAATGAGTACATATAATGATAATTCTAAGCAGTGTTTGGAGAAGATTGTTGAGTCTGCTTCAGCAAAATTTAATGAATCAGTTGATATCGCAGTCAATTTAGGTGTAGATTCACGTAAATCTGAAGAGCAGGTGCGTGGTACAGTAGTTTTGCCTAAAGGTATCGGGAAGAATATTAAAGTAGCTGTTTTTGCTCAAGATAAACATTTATTAGAAGCTGAAAAAGCTGGTGCTGATATTACAGGAGGAGAAGATTTAGTTGAAGAGATAAAAAAAGGTAGAAAGTTGAATGTTGATTGGTGCATCACTACTCCTGATTTCATGGCAAAAATCACTCCTATTGCAAAAGTATTGGGTGCTAAAGGGCTGATGCCTAACCCTAAATTTGGTACTGTGACTTCTAACATTGCGGAAGCTACTAAAACCATTAAGTCTGGTCAAATAAAATTCAGGACGGATAAAAATGGGGTTATTCATGGTAAATTAGGAAGTATTAAATTTGATATTGATGATTTGCTGGAAAATTTAAAAGCCTTTCTTAAAGTAATTAGAGACAATAAACCTGCTTCTGTGAAAGGAGTTTACTTTAAAAGCGTTTTTTTAAATTCAACTATGGGTAAAGCTCATAAAATAAACAAAGTAGAAGATATAATTTAAGGGAGCGAAGTTGTGAAGCGTAAAGATAAGGATGAATTTATACAAAACATAATGAATGTGTTTGTAAATAATGATTTCTTAATATTGGTAAATTTCAAGTCTATGAATGTTAGCAATTCATTAATTCTTAGGAATAGTCTAAAATCTGTAATGGGTGGGATGTTAGTAGTTAAAAATACTCTAGCTTGCTTGGCTTTGGAAAGGACTGGTAAATTTTCTTATTTATCAGGTAAATTTTCTGGTTCTGTTGCTATTATATATTCTAGTGCTATAGTAGAAGCTGCAAAGTTAATAGTTGATTTTATTAATGCTAACAAAGAAAAAATGTCTGTGATTTGTGCGGCTCATATAAATGAATTGTTAACAGTGGAAGATGTTAACAAATTGGCTAAGCTTCCCTCTCTGGATGAATTGCGTGTTAAAATTATGCGTTTAATATCTTATGATATTCCTGCTCGGTTAGCATTGTCTATTAATTCATCTTCTATGAGGCTTATGAGAGTTTTGGATTACTATAGTTCTAAAAAATAAATTTGTTGTTAAATAAGGTGGTCAGTATGAATAATGTAACAAGTGATTTGGTTGATAAAATATTATCTTTAAATCTATTAGAAGCTTCTGAACTTGTAAAAGTTCTAGAAGAAAAAATAGGGTTGCCTAGTGGTTCTTTTCTTGGTGGAGCTGTTGGTGCTGGGGTGCCTATTAGTGATAATGCTAATGCTCCTGTTGCTCAAGAAAAAGCTGAATATAAAGTTGTAATCAAAGAGATTGATGCAAGCAAAAAAATAGGAGTGATTAAAGCTATTAGAGAAGTTAATTCTACATTGAATTTAAAAGAAGCGAAAGAATTAGTTGAGTCTTTACCCAAAGATTTGACTGCTAATGTTTCTAAAGACGAAGCAGAAAAAATAAAGCAAAAACTTATTGAAGCAGGAGCAACTAAAGTTGAGCTTGAATAAAATGTTAGTATATTAATTTTATGTTGATATAGCTCTTTTAATTAGTGAAGGTATTTTAATGGTTGATTCTTCTTATATGTGTGCTTCTAGTGCTTTTGTTCCTAGAGTTTCTTATTCCAGGTCGATTGATTTAAAAGATTCTTTGTTGGATTTGGTTAAAGTCCAAAAGGGGTCATATAATTCCTTTACTCCTAATAATGAGAGTAATGAAAGACTTGAAGCTATCTTTCATACAATTTTTCCAATATCTGATCCTTTGCATAGGGCTACTATCGAATTTTTGAATTGTAGGGTAGATGATCTTAAGTATAGTGAATCTGAATGTATAAAACGTGGTATAACTTTTTCTGCTCAGGTTATTGCTTCTATACGTCTTGTTATTATGCAGGATGGTGTTTCTCTTGAAAAATATCAAGAGATTAAAGAAGATGATGATCATTCTAAGCTTGCAACTGTTATAAAATCTGCTGAAGAGCAGGAGGTTCGCTTTTGTGAACTGCCTATGATGACTGATAAAGGTACTTTCATCATCAATGGCGTAGAGAAAGTTATCGTTTCACAAATGCATAGATCTCCTGGAGTGTTTTTTGATAGTGATAGGGGAAAAACTTACAATTCTGGCAAATTGATCTATTCTGCTAGAGTTATTCCTTATAGAGGTTCTTGGCTTGATATTGAGTTTGATGTTAAAGATCATTTGTATTTTCGTATTGATAGAAAGAGAAAGTTGCCAATATCAGTTTTATTAAAGGCTTTGGGCTTATCAAATAATGACATACTTAATAAATTTTATGAAAAAATAGAGTATATAAAACATAAAAGTGGCTGGAGAGTACCTTTTTCCCCTGATAAATTCAAGGGAGTGAGGCTTCCTTTTGATTTAAAGAATGTTGAAGGCAATGTGTTACTTAAAGCCAATGTTCGTATTACTTCAAAATTAGCTAAAAATCTATATGATAACGGATTGAAAGAGTATCTAATTCCTTATGATTCTATATGTGGTTTATTTCTTGCAGAAGATTTAATAGATAGTGCTAGTTCTACAAAAGTCTTATCTGCTGGTGAATCTATAAAATTAGAGGATATAAAAAAGCTTGAATTATTATCTATAGATAAAATATCAGTGTTGAACATAGATAATGTTTCTGTTGGACCTTACATATTAAACACACTTTTCTTAGATGAAAACATGTCTTATGAGAACGCTCTATATGAAATATATAAGGTTTTGCGTCCTGGTGAAGTTCCTGTTTTAAAGATAGTAGAGGAGTTTTTTCGTAATCTTTTCTTCAGTTCGGAATATTATGATTTGTCTAACATTGGTAGATTAAAACTTAACTCTTGCCTTGGGTTAAATTATGAGGAAAATTTAACTACTTTAACACATGAAGACATTATTGAAATTATAAGAAAAATAGTATTGTTACGTGATGGTCAAGGATCTGTAGATGATATTGATCATTTAGCAAATAGAAGAGTCCGTTCAGTTGGAGAGTTTATAGAAAATCAATTTAGAACTGGATTATTAAAATTGGGACGGGCAGTAGTTGATTCTATGTCTACTTCTAGTTTAGATAAAGTCTCTCCATCTGATTTTATAAATCCAAAAGTGTTAACCAATGTCTTAAGAGATTTTTTCAACTCTTCCCAATTATCTCAATTTATGGATCAGACTAATCCATTATCTGAAATAACACATAAAAGAAGGTTGTCAGCGTTAGGTCCTGGTGGTTTAACAAGAGAGAGGGCGGGATTTGAAGTGCGTGATGTTCATCCAACTCATTACGGAAGAATTTGCCCTATTGAAACTCCTGAGGGGCAGAATATAGGCTTAATTAATAGCTTAGCTATATACGCTCGTATTAATAAATATGGGTTCATTGAAAGTCCTTATAGGAAAGTAGTTAATAAGGTTGTTACTGATCAAATTGAGTATCTGTCTGCTATAGATGAAGGTTTATATTATATAGCCGATACCAGCGCAAAGCTTGATGAGAACAACTGCTTTGTTGATGATATGTTATACTGTAGGTATGCTGGTACCTTTGTAATGGTAAATAGTAATCAAGTAAGTTACATTGATTTATCTCCTAAGCAGGTAATATCGGTTGCTGCTTCTTTAATTCCATTTTTAGAAAATGATGATGCTAATAGAGCGTTAATGGGTTCAAATATGCAGCGTCAAGCTGTACCTTTATTGAAGCCTACTGCTCCTTTGGTTGCTACTGGCATGGAATCTTTCGTAGCTTCTGTCTCTGGTGCTGTAGTTTTAGCAAAACGTGGTGGCATAGTTGACAGCTCAGATAGTAACTCTATAGTTATACGTGCTTTTGACAAAGGAGGAATTAACTACTTGGATGTAGATATTTATCATCTAAGAAAATTTCAGCGTTCTAACCATAATACTTGTATTAACCAGAAACCACTGGTGCATGTAGGTGATTGTGTTAAGGAAGGTGATGTGATAGCTGATGGTCCTGCTATTAATAACGGTGAATTGGCACTTGGCCAAAACTTGCTAGTCGCTTTTATGTCTTGGCAAGGTTATAATTTTGAAGACTCAATCATTATTTCTAGTGAAGTTGTTAAAAAAGATCTATTTACTTCTATTCATATAGAAGAATTTGAATGTGTTGTACATGACACTCCTTTAGGGTCGGAAAAAATAACTCGTGCCATACCCGGTGTTAATGAAGAAAATCTTTATCACTTGGATGATAGTGGTATAGTAAAGGTTGGTACAAGAGTTGGTCCAGGTTATATTTTGGTGGGGAAAGTTACACCTAAGCATTCTCTTTCATTGCCTCCTGAGACAAAATTGTTAATGACAATTTTTGGTGAAAAGTCATTTGATTGTGTGGATTCCTCTTTATATACATCTCCAGATATTGAAGGGATAGTGATTGATGTGCAGGTCTTTACACGCAGAGGGGAAGAAGAAAACGAAAGGGCGTTTCTTATTAAACAAAAAGAGGCAAACGACTTTGAGAAAGAACGAGACCATATAATCAATGTTATTAATCAATATTTCTATGATGAATTAAGAAAAATTCTTATTAATTCTGGCTCTCAAGATCGAGAAAGTATTAATTTTATTGAACGTGAGGGATGGTGGGATATAGGATTGAAAAACCAATCTATTTCTAAGCAAGTTGAGAGCTTAAAAAAAGATTTTGATGAAAAAGTATCACATGCGATAGCAAACTTTAAGCGAAAAGTAGAAAAATTGCATGAAGGCTATGATCTGCCTCAAGGTGTGTCGATGTCAGTAAAAGTTTTTATTGCTGTAAAACATAGTTTGCAGCCAGGGGATAAAATGGCTGGTAGACATGGAAATAAAGGTGTGATTTCTCGAGTTGTTCCAGTAGAAGATATGCCTTATTTAGAAGATGGTACTCCTATTGATATTATTCTTAACCCTCTTGGCGTTCCTTCGCGAATGAATGTAGGTCAAATATTGGAAACGCATGTAGGTTGGGCTTGTAAAAAATTAGGAGAAAAAGTAGGCAATATTCTTGATGAGATCAATAAAATCAAACGTGCTTTTTGTGAGGCAATTAGATCTCTCAGTGATGATGATTTTGAAAAATTTGCAGCATTATATCTTGATAATAAAAAATTTGAGGATATTAATGATGATGAAATAACGGCTTCTATTTTAGATACGCCTAATAAGGATGAATTAAATAATGAATTGACTACATTAGTAGAGAATTATTTCAACTCTTGTAAAGATGCACACAGTAGTTTACGTCACTTCCTGATTGAGGTTTATAGTTGTGGCAGTAATTTATCTATTTGTAATAACATTCGCGATATTAATGATAATCACCTCATTGAATTTGCGTATAAGTTGCGTGATGGCATTCCTGTTACTGCACCTGTATTTGAAGGTCCAAAAGATGAACAAATAGTAAAGCTATTTGAACTTGCTGGATTGGATAACTCTGGGCAAGTTGTATTATATGATGGTTGCTCGGGTGAGAAGTTTGATCGCAAAGTTACAGTTGGTTACATGTACATGCTTAAGTTGCATCACTTAGTAGATGGTAAAATTCATGCGCGTTCAGTAGGACCTTATAGCTTAGTTACTCAACAACCTCTTGGAGGAAAGTCTCATTTTGGTGGTCAGCGTTTTGGTGAAATGGAATGTTGGGCATTGCAAGCCTATGGTGCTGCTTACACTTTGCAGGAAATGTTAACTGTGAAGTCTGATGATATTAATGGCAGGGTTAAGATTTATGAATCGGTAATAAAAGGTGACAGTAACTTTGAATGTGGAATTCCTGAATCCTTTAATGTCATGATAAAAGAGTTGCGTTCCTTGTGTTTTAATGTGGATTTGAAGCAAAATGACATAGTAATTGAAGATATATCTCATACTAACATCGCGCAATCTTTTAATGAGGTTAGCATTTCCATTGCTAGCCCTGAAAGTATTAAACGTATGTCTTATGGAGAGATAACAGATGTTTCAACTGCAAACTACCGTACATTCAAAGTTGAGAAAGGTGGATTATTTTGTCCTAAAATTTTTGGTCCTGTCAATGATGATGAATGTTTATGTGGAAAGTACAAAAAAAGAAGACATAGGGGCCGTATATGCGAAAAATGTGGAGTAGAAGTTACATCTTCTAAAGTAAGAAGAGAAAGAATGGGTCATATAGAGCTTGCATCTCCTGTTGCTCATATATGGTTTTTGAAGTCACTTCCTTCAAGAATTGGAGCATTATTAGATATGTCTCTTAGAGATATCGAAAGTATTTTGTATAGTGATAATTATGTTGTAATAGATCCTCTTGTTTCCTCTTTTGAAAAAGGTGAAATTATTAGTGAGAAAGCTTATAATGAAGCTAAAGATAGCTATGGGGTCGATAGCTTTATAGCTATGCAAGGTGTTGAAGCTATAAGAGAATTGCTAATACGCCTTGATTTACATGAAATTAGGAAGAATTTAAGACAGGAGTTAGAGTCTGTTGCTTCTGAAATGAGAAGAAAGAAAATTATAAAGAGATTACGTATTGTTGAAAATTTTATCAAGTCTGGAAACAGACCTGAGTGGATGATACTTACAGCTATACCTATTTTACCACCTGACTTGCGTCCCTTGGTATCGCTTGAAAGTGGTCGACCTGCAGTTTCTGATTTAAATCATCATTATAGAACTATTATTAATCGAAATAATAGATTGAGAAAATTGTTAAGTTTAAATCCTCCTGAGATTATGATTCGTAATGAGAAAAGAATGTTACAAGAGGCAGTTGATTCTCTTTTTGATAATAGTCGTCGTAATGCTCTGGTAAATAAAGCTGGCGCTACTGGATATAAAAAGTCTATTAGCGATATGCTGAAAGGAAAGCAAGGTCGTTTCCGTCAGAATCTTTTAGGAAAAAGGGTAGATTATTCTGGACGTTCTGTAATAGTTGTTGGTCCAACTTTGAAACTAAATCAGTGTGGATTACCGAAAAGAATGGCTCTTGAGCTATTCAAGCCTTTTGTTTACTCAAGGCTTAAAATATATGGAATGGCTCCAACTATTAAATTTGCTAGTAAGTTAATAAGAGCAGAAAAGCCAGAAGTTTGGGATATGCTTGAAGAAGTAATAAAAGAGCATCCTGTTTTGCTAAATAGAGCGCCTACGCTACATAGGCTTGGTATTCAGGCTTTTGAGCCAGTCCTTATTGAAGGTAAAGCAATACAGCTTCATCCACTTGTTTGTACAGCATTTAACGCTGACTTTGATGGTGATCAAATGGCAGTACATGTGCCAATTTCATTGGAAGCTCAACTTGAAGCTAGAGTGTTGATGATGTCAATTAATAACGTTTTAAGTCCTTCTAATGGAAGACCGATTATAGTTCCTAGTAAAGATATAGTGCTTGGTATATACTACCTAACTTTACAGCAACTTAAGAAGGATGATTTACCACTTTTTTGTGCTTTTTGTGAAGTTGAGCATTCCTTAAACAACGGTACTCTGCATATTCATTCTCATATAAAGTACAAAATGGAACACATCAATAGCGATGGAAACATTCAGTATAAAACTATTTGTACAACTCCTGGACGTTTAATATTATGGCAGATTTTTCCTAAACATGAGAATCTAAGCTTCGATTTAATAAATCAGGTATTAACAGTTAAGGAAATAACTAGTATTGTTGATTTAGTATATCGTAGCTGCGGTCAAAGTGCTACAGTGGTATTTTCTGATAAATTGATGACACTTGGCTTTGAGTATGCTACATTTTCTGGTACTTCTTTTAGTCGTTGCGATATGGTCATACCTGAAACTAAAGCTACACACGTTGATTATACAAGGGGTGAAATTAAGAAATTTTCTGCACAGTATCAAGACGGACTAATCACTAAAAGTGAGAGGTATAATAAAGTTATAGATGAGTGGTCTAAGTGCACAGATATAATAGCGAATGATATGTTAAAAGCGATATCTCTGTATGATGAAAATAGTAAGTACAATTCAATATATATGATGGTTAGCTCCGGTGCAAGAGGTTCTACTTCCCAGATGAAGCAGTTAGCAGGAATGCGAGGGTTAATGACCAAACCTTCTGGTGAAATTATAGAAACACCTATAATTTCTAATTTTCGCGAAGGATTAAATGTATTTGAATACTTTAATTCTACTCACGGTGCGCGTAAAGGTTTAGCTGATACTGCACTTAAAACTGCAAACTCTGGATACTTAACTCGTCGCTTGGTTGATGTATCTCAAAATTGCATAGTTACAAAACATGACTGTAAAACGAAAAATGGCCTTATTGTAAGAGCTATAGTTGAAGGTAGTACTATAGTTGCATCTCTAGAGAGTGTTGTACTGGGTAGAACAGCTGCAAATGATATATATAACCCAGTAACCAAAGAGTTATTATTAAAAGCAGGGGAACTAATTGATGAAGGTAAAGTAAAGCAAATCAACATTGCAGGTCTTGATGTTATAAAAATTAGATCGCCTTTAACTTGTGAAATAAGTCCTGGTGTGTGTTCTTTGTGTTATGGAAGAGACCTTGCAACTGGTAAAATTGTTTCAATAGGTGAAGCAGTTGGTGTTATCGCTGCTCAATCTGTTGGAGAGCCAGGTACTCAGTTAACGATGCGTACTTTCCATATAGGTGGGGTAATGACTAGAGGTGTTGAATCCTCAAATATTATAGCTTCTATTAATGCTAGAATAAAATTAAACAATAGTAATATAATTATAGATAAAAACGGAAATAAAATTGTGATAAGCCGTTCCTGTGAAGTCGTTTTAATTGATAGCCTTGGTAGTGAAAAATTGAAGCACAGTGTGCCTTATGGTGCTAAACTTTATGTAAATGAGGGTGAGTTAGTAAAAATTGGTGATAAAGTTGCGGAATGGGATCCGTATACACTACCTATTATTACGGAAAAGAGTGGTACAATATCTTACCAGGATTTAAAAGATGGAATTTCAATCACTGAAGTGATGGATGAATCTACAGGGATATCAAATAGAGTAGTAAAAGATTGGAAATTGTACTCTGGTGTAGCTAATTTACGTCCTCGTATTGCACTGCTTGATGATAATGAAAAAGTAATAACACTTTCAAGTGGTGTGGAAGCATGTTACTTTATACCAGTTGGTGCAGTGCTTAATGTACAGGATGGCCAAAAGGTTCATGCAGGTGATGTTATCACAAGAACGCCGAGAGAGTCAGTTAGAACTCGTGATATTACTGGTGGCTTGCCTAAGGTTATAGAATTATTTGAAGCACGTCGTCCTAAAGAGCATGCTATCGTTAGTGAAATAGATGGCTATGTAATGTTCTCTGAAAAAGACCGTAGAGGAAAACGCAGTATAGTAATTAAACCTGTAGATAAGCAAGCTTCTCCAGTTGAGTATTTAGTATCAAGAAGTAAGCATGTAATAGTTAATGAAGGTGATTTTGTGCGTAAAGGTGATTTATTGATGGATGGCGATCCTGATCTTCATGATATTCTACGTGTGCTTGGGTTAGAAGCGTTAGCACACTATATGATTTCTGAAATACAGCAAGTTTATAGATTGCAAGGTGTGCGCATAGATAACAAGCATTTAGAAGTGATCTTAAAGCAAATGCTACAAAAAGTAGAAATTACCGATCCTGGTGATACTATGTACTTAATTGGAGAAAATATTGACAGGCTGGAAATTGATAGAGAAAATGATGCTATGAATAACTCTGGAAAACGACCTGCTCATTATCTTCCTATTCTGCAGGGAATTACTAGAGCAAGCCTTGAAACTAATTCCTTTATTTCTGCTGCCTCTTTCCAAGAAACAACAAAAGTACTTACGGAAGCAGCATTTTGCGGAAAGAGTGATCCTTTGAGTGGGTTAAAAGAAAATGTTATAGTAGGAAGGTTAATTCCTGCTGGTACGGGTCTGATTATGAATAAGGTGAAAGCACTTTCGCTTTGTGAAAATATAGATAAATATGAAAAATATTTTGATATTGAGACTTATGACGAAAAATTGCTGAGTGATAATAGTTATCAATTACATTCTGATGAAGAAGAGAGTGTGGTGGCATCGCACTATGATCAGTCAAATTGAATATATCTAATGAGGTAGTATGTTTAATCTGTTTTTAACTAAAAAAATCAATTATATTTTCTTTCACCTCTGTGCTGTCTATTATGTTATTTACTCTTACACGAAATTCAGATGAGTTTTGAAGCCCGCTACTGTACCATCCTATATGTTTGCGGGCCATCTTTATTCCTGTATCGCTTCCATAGTACTCAAGAATACTGTCATAATGCTTGAGTATTATGCTTAATCTCTCTGAGGCTGTTGGCTCAGAAACTTTATTTCCACTCAAAAAGTTTATTGCTTGATTAATCAGCCAAGGTTTGCCGTAAGCACCACGACCTATCATTACTCCATCTGCCCCAGATTCTTTAAGTGCACTTTGAACATCATTCAAACTCTTAATATCTCCATTTACTATAACTGGAATTTTTACCTGCTCTTTAACATTTCTAACGAATTTCCAATCTGCTTGACCATTATAAAGCTGTGCCCTTGTCCTTCCATGTACAGTAATCATCTTTGCTCCCAAATCTTCTGCAATTTTTGCCAAGCGCGGAGCATTACGATTTTCGTCATTCCATCCAGTACGCATTTTTACTGTAACTGGCACACTCACTGCCTTGACTACAGCTTCTATTATCTCAGCAGCCTTTTTTTCATCACGCATAAGTGCTGACCCTGCGTAACCGTTTACAACTTTTTTAACTGGACAACCAAAATTTATATCTATGATTTTTGTACCCATGCCCTCATTTAACTTTGCAGCTTCCGCCATAACATCAGGCTCACAACCAGCAAGTTGTACAGCGGTTAGTTCATCGACTTTTGCTTTTTGCATGCTCTGGCGAGTTTGCATGATCATAGCTCTGCTTGCAATCATTTCTGAGACTAGCAAACTTGCACCAAGTTTCTTTACAATACTCCTAAATGGATAGTCAGTCACTCCAGACATTGGCGCTAAAATAACTGGAGAATCAATCGTCAAACTTCCTATTTGTAGGGACATAGATTTTATAGATTAATTACTTAAGCCCAAACGTCTTGCACACGTTGTGGTAACATTTTGAATAATCGAACTTATGGTAGATTGTGCCTCCTCTTTCTTACTATCTTCAGAAATGAGCTGCTGTATAGTATCATGTAAAATTCCACCTTCAGCAATGGATTCTTTCCACTCTTCATCCTCCATAAGTGCTTTTGCGAACTCTCTTCTCTTCTCGTGCAATTGTCCTGGACTAGGCTTGTACTTTGATAACTCTCTGTCAATTTCATCAAATGATTTATCCTCGTTGAGCATTTCCGTAATCCTATGAGCATTTTCTAAAGCAAATACTCCACAATTACAGCCATCTTTTTGCTGATCAACCGCAGAACTCTTTATGCTATCATTTCCTATCTCTAAGGTTTCCTGCAATATGCCCACTATATAACTAGTATCAATTGGCTTACTAACTAACTTATTTCTATATTCTCTTGCATGACCTAATGTTTTTTCAACATCATCTTTTTTCTCTTTAAGGCTAGCATTATCTGGATTATTTTCTCTTTTCCGTATTAAACTTCCCACCTCATTATTTAAGGGTACTAGACACTTCTCAGCAATCTCATTAGCAAGACTTATATCGTCTTTTACCTTTCCTTCAACCTCATTTGGTAATTTATTACCAAATGAGTCACAATAATAAGCTCTAAATTGTCTGTTACCATTACATGTGACTATCAGTGTTACCCAGTGATTTCCTCCTAAATTAATAATCGAGGCAAAGATTTTTTTTGTGTTCCCTTGTTCTATTTTATACTCTTTCAGTTTTGAGTTTAAAGTACTCACATCACCAGGAATACAAAAAACTACATTGCCACTTGAATTTTCTGAATAGTTATATACAGCTCTTGCAATATGAGAAATATCATGTTCTTGTAGCCAGTAATAGTAATTTTCTCTATTTGTCTGATGCATAAGAGTTTGTAAATTTTCATGAAACTCTTTGCCACCCAAACCACTATCTCCTGAAGCATTAGAATTTCTACGACTATTGTTACTTGAGGCAGGTTCACTTCCTGGTACAATACCACTATCTGTAGATGGAGAATAGGAATTTCTACGTACCCTCTGATCCGAATCATTTGTTTGTCTTGATATAGTATCTAGTCCACTATCCAGTGATTTACTTCTTGTGAATTTTTGCTCTTTTGGACTCTTTTCTTCCTTTACAGTTCCTTTTTCATCAACATAACCTTTTACCAAGTAAAATAAAGGTTCAATAACCATCTTGTATGTCGCTGCAAGCACTATTCCCATTAAGATCCAAGCTATAGGGTTGGAGATGAGCATAGCAAGTGGTAAGGTTAAGAGGAAAGATCCCATTATTAATCCCAAACAGCCAATGGTAAATGTAGTCGCCAAATATATACAAAAAGCGTAGACAGCAAATCTTCCACTAGCCTTAAGTTTAGTGAAGTGAGTACTCTCTTTAGATTTATTGTATCTTTCTATGATGGCTAACATATTATATTTCACGTTTATTAATTCTAGCAAATTATGAAGGTAAAATCAATATTAGCATTTATATGTAAAAATATTGAGCATTCAAAGCTTTTGAAGTAGAGTAATGATGTTAGTAATAGCACAACATATGCATGATATAGAACATATACGCAAAAACCCTAAAGGATTTGAAAAAGCAATAAAAAGCAGAGGGGTGAAAGAATTTACTGCAAAAGAAATATTAGAGATTGACCATAAAAAAAGATCACTGACTACTAAATTGCAAGCTTTAAATAAGCAACGAAACGAGGTCACGGAAGAAATAAAGAGGCTTAAAATGAACAAAAGCCCATGTGAAGAACAAGTAAAGTTATCAAAAAGCATCACAAGTGAGATAGAGACAATCAGCCTCAAGGAGCAAACAGAAAAAAATAAGTTAGTGGATATTTTATCTAACTTACCAAATATTTCTGCACAAAATGTACCAACAGGTGAAGATGAGAGCTCCAACGTAGAAATCAGAAAATATGGAAAGAGAAGAAAATTTGATTTTACACCAAAATTTCATTATGAACTCGGAGAAAGGTTAGGCTTGATGGATTTTGAACAAGCAGCAAAAATTTCTGGATCAAGGTTTACAATACTAAAAGGACAGTTAGCTAAGCTTGGACGAGCATTAATAAATTTTATGCTGGAAACACATGTTAATGAATTTGGTTATACTGAAGTGCATCATCCAGTTTTAGTAAAGGATAGGGCGATGTATAATGTTGGTCAACTACCAAAATTTTTTGATGATTCATATTTAACTACCGATAAATTAAGATTAATTCCCACAAGTGAAGTAGTTTTAACAAATTTAGTTGCTGACAAAATAATAGAAGAAAAAGAACTGCCTATTCGTTTTACTGCATATTCAGAATGTTTTCGTAAAGAAGCTGGTAGCGCAGGACGAGATACAAGAGGTATGATAAGGCAACACCAATTTGGTAAAGTGGAGTTGGTAAGCATCACAACTGAAGACCAGTCAAATGATGAGCTTGAACGCATGACAAATGCTGCTGAGGAAATATTAAAAAAATTAGAACTACCGTATAGAGTAATGCTACTTTGCAGTGGCGATATGGGTTTTGCTGCACAAAAGACTTATGACATAGAGGTATGGTTACCTGAGCAAAATAAATATAGAGAAATATCAAGCTGCTCAAATTGCGGTACGTTCCAGGCAAGAAGAATGAACACTAAATACTTCTTAGAAAATGACAGAAAAACAAAAAAATACGTTCACACTTTAAACGGCTCAGCTTTAGCCATAGGAAGAACAATTGTTGCCATAATGGAGAATTATCAAAATTCCGATGGGTCAGTTACAATACCAAACGTGTTGCAAAGATACATGAGTAATGATACTGTTATAAGCAAACAATAATTTTGACATATATAGAAAAGCGAGGAAATAAAGATGAAGGTTTTGGTTATAGGTTCTGGTGGGCGTGAGCATGCTTTACTTTGGGCTCTAAAGAAGTCTCCTATCTTGACTAAGTTATATGTTACTCCTGGTCGCCCGGCCATGGAGAATTTTGGAGTTCTTGTGAATATAAATATTCAAGATTCAGTGGATGTTACACAATTTTGCAAGAAAGAAAATATAGAGCTAGTAATTATTGGTCCAGAGCAACCGATAATTAATGGACTTGCTGATGATTTAACTGCGGAGGGGATAAACGTTTTTGCTCCAAGTCAAGCAGCTGCAAAACTTGAGGCATCAAAGTCTTTTACGAAGGAACTATGTAAACAATATGGTATACCGACCGCCAAGTATGAACGTTTTATTGATGAAAGGTTAGCTAAAAATTTTGTCCGTAGTAATAAAATAAAATTGCCGCTTGTAATTAAAGCAAATGGAATTGCAGCAGGGAAAGGTGTCATAATATGCCACACAGAAAATGAGGCTTTTTCAGCAATAGATTCAATGCTAGTGGAGAAAAATCTTGGTGAGTCAGGTGAAGAAATAATCATAGAAGAGTTTTTAATTGGAGAGGAAGTAAGTTTTTTTGCTCTTATTGATGGGTTGAAGGTAGTAACCCTTGGGTGTGCAAAAGATTACAAGAGAGTTGGTGAAAATAATGAGGGACAAAATACTGGAGGCATGGGGTCATACTCATCACCTTCGATTATAAGTAAGGAGATGGAGCAAAAAATTATCCAAAAAATAATATATCCTACAATTCAAGCACTGACTAACATGGGAACATCCTATAAAGGAGTACTCTTTGCTGGTTTAATGATTTGCAAAGATAGTCCAAAGCTTCTTGAGTATAATGTTAGGTTTGGGGATCCGGAAATACAATCTATGTTACCTAGACTTGATCCAAATTGTGATTTGCTAAAGTTGATGTTATCAGTTGCAGAAGGCAAGTTAAATACAAAAATGGTGGAGTTTAATCACAAAACTACAGTTTGTGTAGTCGTTGCAAGTAAAGGCTATCCTGGTGATTATCAAAAAGGAGAGGTAATTAAAGGATTGGATAAAATTGAAAACATTCCTGGAGTGCTAGTATTTCATGCTGGTACTAAGCTAGATGAAAATGGTAATTGGATTTCCGATGGCGGAAGGGTACTAAATATAGTAGGAGAAGGAAACACTGTGGAAGAAGCTAAAAGTAAAGTGTACTCAGCATTAAATTTTCTAGAATGGTCAGGTGGGTTCTTCAGGTATGATATTGGTAGTTAATTTAGCTCATGCAGAAACGAAAAAAGTCACTTTGCAAGCAGTAAACTAAAGAAAAACATGATATCTGTTCAGATTCATGTGAAACCAGTGCTTCTTTTCTTGTCATGAAAGTAGCTGACACTGGGATCCAGGTTGATGAAAGCACACTAGCATAGAAAGTGGTTACAACGTTTTCGATGAGATTATATGGAAAACTGGATTCCAGTGTCAAGCACTGGAATGACACCGTCTATTATGCAAATTACCTGCTAATTGCAATGTTCGTACAGATGTGGGTCACGCGCTGGAATAACACCCTTGGTGATAACAACTAAAGAAAAACATCAACTAGGTTTATAGTCTATCACTACTGTTTTTGCAATTTTGTCATTAAGGAACTGTTTATGCTTATCAAATGTTGCAAACAATATGATAATAATTGGTAAAATTATAAATAGACTAGAAATACTCAATATTGTATAAAAAATTATAAAATATAACACTCCAAAAGTTCCTGTTCTGATTATTGTTTGTGTTATAGTGATTTTTTCAAGTGTATTTTTGTCTTTTATATGCATACGAAGCAATAATTGTCCCGGAGTTCCGCCGAATTCTATTATCGTAAATGCATAAAATGCTAATGCCAATATTAGCGCTGTTACATTAAGAATTGTTGCGTTGTCTGAAATTATTTTAACCGCATTGGGTGTTAAAGAACCTAAGGTACATCCAACGTTAAATCCAATAAAATACTTTATCGCCGTTAATAAAATATGATCAAACGCAAATGCAAAAATGCGTCTCGTAACTCTTGCATAGCTTATTTTAGTATCCATATAACCCCACCCGCATTACTAACTGACATAAGAACATGTTATTAAATAACTGTAAATATGTCAACTTGTACAGTACTAGCTGCTTGTGCCACTATATTATTTGAATTAACATTAAATCATTTACAGTTAAGGAAGTTATGTCAACATCAGTCACAGTTGCGTATGGTGATGGTATCGGACCAGAAATTATGGAAGCGGTGCTATCGATATTGCGTGAAGCGAAAGCAAAGATTTCAGTAGATATTATTGAAATAGGAGAGTGTGTTTATAGTAAAGAATGGTCTCACGGCATTTCTCCAAGTGGTTGGGAATCTATCGAAAGGACAAAGATATTACTCAAATCTCCAACAACAACCCCTCAAGGTAAAGGGCACAAAAGCTTAAACGTTGCACTCAGAAAGAACTTAGGGCTGTATGCAAACATTAGACCATGCATTTCGTATCACCCTGTTATAGAAAATAAATTCGATAAATTTGATGTTGTTGTAATACGCGAAAATGAAGAGGACGTTTACACCGGAATAGAGCATAGGCTCACTGGTGACTCGTACCAATGCACTAAAATTATTACTAGATCTGGCTCAGAAAAAATATGCAGGTATGCTTTTGAATATGCGAAAAAACATAACAGAAAGAAAGTAACTTGCCTGACTAAAGACAACATAATGAAAATGACTGACGGCGCTTTTCATGCAGCGTTTGATCGTATTGCAAAAGAATATCCGGATATAAAGGCGGAACATTATATAGTTGATATTGGAATGGCACGTGTTGCCACAGAACCCGAGAATTTCGATGTTATAGTAACTGAAAATCTATATGGCGACATATTATCAGACATAGTAGCACAAACCTCAGGTTCTGTAGGGCTTGCAGGAAGTAGCAATATAGGTAATGAATATGCAATGTTTGAAGCGGTTCACGGCTCTGCTCCTGATATTGCAGGAAAAAATATAGCTAATCCTTCTGGTCTTTTAAATGCCGCAGTACATATGTTGGTCTATATTGGTCAAGTGAGTACTGCAAAACTAATCTACGATGCATGGCTCAAGACTTTGGAAGATGGAGTACATACCGCTGATTTATATAAGGAGAAAAAGAGTAAACAAAAGGTTGGAACAAAAGAATTTGCAAAAGCTGTTATAGATAATCTAGGGAAAAAACCCACAACGTTATCTGAGCTTATAATTAGCAGTGATTCGGATAGTAAAATAAATAAAGTACAAGACAATTACGAACAAGATTACAAAGTTAAAAAGCTAGTGGGTAGTGATATAACGCTTGCTTGGGACAAATCCAACAATTTTGATCAAATAGTTAGGTTATTTGAATCGAGTAATCTGAAAATGATAGCAATATACTCAAAAGGACTTGCAATTTGGCCAGGAGGCTCAAAGTCTTCAAGTGACCAAATAATCTGCAGGTTTATTGCAAATAATGAAATTACAAATAGTGATGTGAATAACTTGCTAATCAAATTTGAGGAACACAATTTTGATGTGGTGAGAATGGATAAGTTGTATTTGTATGATGGGAAAGAGGGTTTCTTCTCTTAGTGGTTGCTTGATATTTTTATGCTTGTGTGAAACATTAAATATATTATACTGATAGCATCGTGTATTTATGTGAGGTGTAGTAATGAGTCAACATTTTAAGTTAACTGGTCAGGAGTTTTATGATAGTAATGGTCTGTTTAACGTACTAGAGATAAAAGCTGAACAAATTGTAGGTAAAGATTATCAAGCTCTTAGCAAGTTTCTGAAAAAACAATATAATAAATTGATACTTGTAAACCATCCTGACAAAGGTGGAAACAAAAATAGATTTGATCAGATTTATAAAGCTTATCAAGAGCTAAAAAAGTACATTAAACCTTTGGAGTCAGGAAATCCTTGTGTTAAAGTCAGCGTTGATGCTGAAAGTAATGGACGTTTAACGGCAAGAGAGTTTCACTATAGGAGAAAGTTGTTTAACGAGCTAAAAATCAGTGAGGAAGAAGCTGTAGGTAAAGATTTTGATGGGTTGATTGCTATACTAAAAAGAAATGATTGTTCGTTTGGAGAAGACCTAAAAAGCTATAATGAACTTCAGGCTCAAATAGAGAGGATTTTGCTAAATCCAAATTTAGATAATTTTCAGAGGAGTGTACAAAGTGCAAAGTTAATGCAAGAGTTATATCAATATATAGCAAAGCCAAGCATACAATTATTCAATTATATTTCTCCTCTAAAGGAAAAAAAGAACCTAGTAGATGAGGATAAAAAAGAATTAGCGTTAAGATTTATAGAACGTAAAAATGCCTTACTATTTATTCGGACTCTTAGTGTTCTACCCTTAGGCCTGTTAACTACAGTTACTATAGGTTGCTATTTTTCATGGTGGATCATAGCATTTAACATCGCTATTAGTAGAGCCTCTGGTTTATTAGTGAATTATTATATGGAAAAGTATAAAAATTCAGAAATTTCTACTGATGAATTCATGAGTAAAATGAGCTATATCGAGCTAAGTAGTAAGCTTCTTATCAACTATCCTTTAGCTGCTTTTTCTGTTTATTTAGTTACAATAAATTTCATTGCTAATGGATTAACTGTTGGTGGAGCTGTACTTGGTCCACTATTGTTATTGGCAGTATTAATTGAAATGTTAGCTCCTGTTTTCTCAAAAGGCTGTGAAATATATGCTGACAAGCACACAAAAGATTTACTAGAAGAGGATCCAAGAGATAGAGTGCAAAAGGAGACTGATCTGTTAGGACGGTATGATCCACGAAGGCTATTAATGCCGATAATTATGCCTCTTGTTAGAAAGTGTTTTGCAGAAGTGGCAAGCAAATTTGCTGAGAGGAATTTTGATGAGGTAAAAACTGATATGTCTGATGTTAATACTGAAGGACTATCTAATCCTCAAGCAATTGAATTTGCACAGCAAACAGTATAGTATAAGCTTTTAGCTCTATGCATGGACTCAAAAAAAGTAGAATTAATATTTGAAAAATTTCAACAGTCAAATCCTGCGCCAAAAATAGAGCTAAATTATACCAATCATTTTACGTTATTAGTTGCAATAGTTCTGTCAGCGCGGACGACCGATATAAGTGTTAATAAAATTACAAAGGAGCTATTTAGTATCGCTGATACGCCAGAAAAGATGTTGAATCTTGGGCAAAGTGAGCTGAGAAAATGCATAAGCAGTATTGGTTTATATAATTCCAAAGCAAAAAATATAATCGGGCTCAGCAAAATATTGATTGAGAGGTACAATAGCAAAGTGCCTACTAATTTCGATGATTTGGTATCTTTACCAGGGGTTGGGAGAAAGAGCGCTAATGTGTTCTTAAATTCAGGGCTTGGTATTCCAACATTGGCAGTTGATACTCACGTTTTTAGAGTGAGCAATAGAGTTGGGCTTGTGAAAGAAAAAGATGTACTTAAAACAGAGCAGTCTCTTTTGAATGTAGTGCCAAAAAAATACCTACTTTATGCTCATCATTGGCTAGTTTTACACGGTAGATACATTTGCAAGGCACAAAAACCTTTGTGTGAAGCGTGCACAATTCATGATTTATGTGAGTTTGAATGCAAGAGGTATAAAGTCTAGCACAACACTTCGATATTTCTTACTTTTATCATCCAAGTAGCTGATCTCTATGATGGTGTCAACCGAGTAGCTTACACTGGGATGGCTTTGTTGCATCGCTTATCGGATAGTGGGTAAAGCATAAAAAATTCATGAAACTACCTAAAACTTAGCCATGCCAATATCAGTAAATTTATTGAGTAAGTAACATTTTATTAGCAACTCTTTTTCTCGATTTACTTCAGATCTATTTCTAAAACTAAACCCAAATATTTGCTTTAATCTTGAAAAAAATCCTTCAATATATGACCTTTTTCCATAAACTGCTTCCTTCTTCCACTCTTTCACACCGTCTTTACCACATAATCTAATGGCAGCATTCCTTTCAGCCATATAATCCAATTTTGTATGCTCCGCTGCACGATTTTTCGGTAAAATTTTGTCTTTATATCATATTTTTTGCACAATTTATAAAGCTTGATAGGCTCTGTCTGCATATAATGCTTTTATAGCATGCTGAAAGCTGAGCAAGTCGCAAGCACCATAATGGTCGGAGTAGGCACCATTGCTATATTGTGCAGCTATAGCTTTTTTACTATTTATACTCAATATTACGTGTAGCTTTCTTACCTGTTTATAACTGCGATACTTCGCTATTTTCCTTACTGTGACCAGGTGTATTATCTGATACTTGTACTGTCTATGGCAATTTCAATATCTTCCATATTGTTTTTATCAACTCTGCAATCATTGATCTTAATATTGAAACCTTCTTGAAGCCTGCGAATAGCTAATGACTGCTAACTACTTGCTGCAAATATCCTTTTATAAACCCTACCGTTTGTCTTAAGCCAATTCTAAAGAGACTAGCGACTATATGCACTAAAATCACAACTTTATTACTATAAATATAATTTCCACCTCGCATTTTGGGGCTATTTTCGTACCAATTTTCTATTGCCTCATTAATAAAATGAAAAATATTTCCTCTTTCTTGCAGAAATCTGTTATATCCATGGCAGTTACTGACTCTCATTTTTTGTGACATATTTTTCTTTCGTAGGTTAAATGCCTGTTTTATAGTGAATTTCGTCAGTAACTTCCAGTTCTTTTTATCTGAGCTATGTAACAAAGCCCACTGGAATCCAGTCTTTCTTACCAACAAAAACTTAGAATAACTTTTGTTCTTAAAAAATTTCTAGATTCCAGACTCATGTTTCAATGTTAAACAAGGTACAATAGAATTGAGTAGGGTAATTTCTAGGGAATTATTATATTCTAGAAAAAGTAAAATGTCATCCAGATAGGCTAATGTACAAGGTAAGCTGAATGTCTATAAGGAAAAACAGCAAGGCATTTTAGGATTTGCTATAAATCGCATCAGGAGCTCAAGAGTACAGCTTACAATTACAGATAGGTATAGTTGAGTTTAAAGTAACTACATAAATTTACTACAATTTTCATACCTATAAGCTGCTATGCAACAAAGCCCTGTGTGGGTATAATTTTGACAGGATACAAAGCTTAATGGAGAAAGTTACGAACATCAGTGAAAAACATGGCAATTTTATTCTCATTTGCAGCTGCTATCACGTCTTGATCTTTCAATGAGCCACCTGGCTGAATTATAGCTGTAATTCCATGCTTTGCACTTTCTACTATACTATCTGGAAATGGAAAAAATGCATCTGAAGCAAGCGCTGCGCCTTTACATTTTTCACCTGCTTTTTTTACTGCAATATTCACACTATCTATTCTGCTTGTTTGTCCTGCACCGATGCCAATAGCACAACCGTCTTTTGCTATCACTATTGCATTGGATTTTACATGTTTACATATTTTCCAAGCAAAAATAAGATCTTCCTTCTCTTTTTTTGTTGTAGTGCATTCTGTCACTCGGTTTATTTCTTCTACTTTTACTGTATGGTTATTATTTTCTTGCACTAAGAACCCGCCAACAACATTTTTGATTTGATATTTTGCATTTTGCTGAAGAGATTGATGAATAATCACTCTTAAATTTTTCTTTTTTTGTAAAATTTTTAGTGCCTCATTGTTTACCGATGGTGCTATCATCACTTCCAAAAATATCTCGTTTAATTTCTCTGCTAGCTTTAAATCTATCTCCCGATTGAAAGCAACTATTCCACCAAAACTGCTTATTTCATCACATGATAGAGCTTTTTCATATGCTTTTAAAGCACTATCACTAACAGCAGCGCCACATGGATTATTGTGCTTTATTATCACTGCTGCAGGTTCTTGAAACTCAGAAATTATGTTAAGTGCAGACTCTATGTCGACTATATTATTATAGCTCAACTCTTTTCCATGTATTTTCTCCAGTGGATACTTGCTAAATTGATTGCTATAAAATGCAGCTTTTTGATGAGGATTTTCACCATATCTGAGTCCTTGTGCTTTACATCCATATAAAGTAAAAAACTCTGGTAACTCATTGCTTTTACCCTGTGATAAAAACCAATTGTAAATATTAGAATCATACTGTGCAGTCAGAGCAAATGCTTTAGTTGCTAGATGTTTTCTATATTCTAATGTTGTCTGATTGTTATTTTTGATCATCTCAGCTTTCAGTGTTTCGTAATCTTGAATGCTAGAAATCACTGAAGTGAAATGAAAGTTTTTTGCTGTAGCTCTAATTAATGCTACTCCACCTATATCTATTTGTTCTATGATTTGCTTCTCACTTGAGTTGCTATTAACCGTTTTCCAAAATGGATATAAGTTAGTTATAAGCAGATCTATCGGCTTAATTTCTAGATTCTGCATTTCCTTTTCGTGCCTTTTTCGATCACAGAGTATTCCTCCATGAATTTTAGGATGTAAAGTTTTCACTCTGCCATCTAGTATTTCTGGAAATTGTGTGTAATCTGAAACTTCTTGCGTTTTTATTCCCGCACCTGATAGCACTTTATAAGTATTCCCTGTTGAGAGAATTTCTATTTGTTGCTGCATCAAAAACGATGCAAGTTCAATTATATTTGTCTTATCGTATACTGATATTAAAGCTCTTTTAATTTTCATATGGAAGGTTTCTTAAGATTATATCTAAGAAAAGAAAATTTGTCTATATATAGCTACTACGTCATACCACTGCGGTATCTCGTTGTAGATTCCGCTAACAAGCACATAGCTGTACGAACATTGTGATACAAGAGATCAAGAAAGATGTCATCCCAGTCCCCAGACACTGGGATCCAGAAAACTTCACTTTAAATGAGCACACCAGGTAATAGAAACTGGATTCCAGTGTCAAGCACTGACCATCTACTACTCAAATTACCTGCAAATTGCAATGTTCGTACACCAAAACGCGGTATCTTGTTGTAGATTCCGCTAACAAGCAGCGGAATACCAAATTGTAGAAGTTGCTTTAGCTCTCCTCACTCTCCTTTCAAAGTAGTCTATTCTATAAATTTTTTTGTTAAACTTGATTTTAAGCCACGAACAAAATCTTTAATATCGCAAGGATTTCTTCCTTCCATTTGTACAACTTTAGGAATTAAAGTACCACCTTTTAAACTTATATGCATATTATCATTAATGATCTCACCTTGTCCTGAAGTGAAGGCTTCAAATTCAGCATCAAGTATCTTGATACGTTTATTCTCTACCTTAATGAATGCTTTTGGATAAAATGCTTTAACCTTTCTATAAGCAATTTCACAGGTGTCACTTGCGTAAATTTTATAGTCTTTTACTTTGTCAGCATAGCACGCATCGTTATCGCTCTGTTTTAAGGGAACTTGCTTTTCAATTTCGTTTAGTACTTTCAGCAGTAAATCACTACCTAATTCAGACAATTTATCATACAACGTCTTATAATTATCGCTTTTTTCAATAAGAAATTTTTTCTGTTTTAAAATAGGGCCAGAATCTAATCCTTCATCTAGCTGCATAATGCTAACTCCGGTTTCTTGATCTCCGGCTAAAATTGTGTGCTGTATCGGAGCTGCACCGCGCCACCTAGGCAGCAATGATGGATGAATATTAATACAACCATATTTGGGAATATTTAAAATTTCTTTTGGAAGTATCAATCCATACGCAGCAACAACTGCAACGTCTGGCTTAAAATTTCCAAACTTTTCTTGCTCTATCGAAGATTTTAAAGAGGCAGGAGTACATACCTCTATGTCACTTTTTTCAGCAACGATGTGTACTGGCGATTTTGTTAACCTCTGCCTACGTCCAGAAGGCTTTGGAGCTTTGGTATATACTGCTACTACTTCACTCTGTAATTTCAATAGTAAGTTTAACGCACCAACAGCAAACCCCGGTGACCCCATGAAAATAATTCTCATGTTTTCAGGTGTGTTTGCTTTAGGAATTTTCTGCTAACTTACTACTTACAGTTTCTATTAATTTAGCAAAATCATCCTTATGATTAACAGCCATCTCAGCAAGAATTTTTCTATTCAAATCAACTCCAACAAGTTTAAGACCATGCATAAACCTACCATAAGTAAGTCCATGTTCTCTTGCCGCTGCATTAATACGTATTATCCACAAACCACGAAAATCACGCTTGCGATTTCTTCTGTCTCTATAAGCATACTGTAGTGCTTTTTCAACCCTTTGTAATGCAATTCTATAACAATTCTTTGCCCGTCCTCTATAACCCTTTGCTAATTTTAATACCTTTTTATGACGAGCATGAGTAGCGGTTCCACGCTTTATCCGAGCCATTTTTATCTTACCTCCATTTTATTAAATACCATAAGGCATATAAAGTTTAACTATACGCGAGTCAGATTTATTGAGAATCGTTGTACCGCGTTGATTACGAATATTAGATTTACTTCTTTTTACCATGCCATGTCTCTTACCTGACTGAGTAGAGATGACTTTACCCTTAGCTGTAAGGTGAAAGCGCTTTTTGACAGAAGATTTTGTTTTTAATTTTATTTTCGTCATATTCTAAACAAATTTACAAACACCACTATTTAGTTCTTTATTAGTAATTAAGTATGAGTATAGATAATTTTATTAAAGAATCAAATTAAAATTGTATTTTAAAGCAGCTTGAATGTAATCACACCCAGTATATGTGTTATACCTTCTTCATTCCCAATTGGTAGCAATACTTGCCTTATTTTAACACTTTCACTTTCTTCCTCTTCGTTAATTGAGCATTTACTCTCTATTACAGTCTCAAGTTTATCAATAACTGCATCTATTTTATATAACCGCAAAAATGGTGCATCAATTGCATACTTATCATCGATGTACATCTTTTTTTCAAAACCATAGAATTCAATAGCTTTTTCTCCTGCATTTTCACAAATATAACCTCGATCTTTAACTTCAATGATAAAACAATGCTGCCATGACTCCATGATTTCTGCAGTGTCTATTTCATGTCTTTCTGGCCATTCTCTATCTGATCCTTTTATATCACTCCAATGTTGAGTAACTATATTCACTATTCTTCTTTCTTTGCCTGCATAATTTTCCATTCGAAATTCCACATATAAAACACAGATATGAGGTAAATTTATCGTGAATGTATTGATTTTTTCTTACTAAAGGATGTAGATTATTGAAAATTCTCATCCTGTTTACACAACAGGTAATGATAAATTAAGTATAATAATTAGAGCATAAAAATTATTAAATGAGGAAACTGTAAAAAAATAATAAAAAAATTCTATTTTTGCAATATTTTGGCTAACGAATAGAATTAGTTCCACTTTCTAAAGTTATTGCACTTAATAAATAACTAGATGGAGTTTCTTCCTTAGCACTACTATGGCTTTTATTTTTTCTATTATAAAACCAACATTTAAATGGTACAGCTGCTACCAAAGCTACTGTTACTGCTAACATACCTACTGTGAACACTATATTATTTTTCTCGTTTGAAGGTGTTTCCAATAATTTAAACTCTCTCAAGTTTGTATCATGAATCATAGGATTACCCAAAATATTCGTCGTATTTTGAACACTTTCTATATTTCGCATTGTAATTCCATTGCTAGCGTTTGATTTTTTCATTTCTTCCATTACTTGTTTTAAGTTTGGTAGTTCTGCTGTTGTATTTTCAATATCACCAGCTTCCAGCTTTTGCAAGTTCTCATTACTCAAAAACTCTTTGAGATACTTTTCATAAAACTCTTTGGCATTATATCTTTTATAACTTCGTATTTTTCCACTCTTGAGATCAGAAACAATATCATCAATCATCACTTTTGGATTTTCTGCATGCACTATTTCTCCTTCAGCAACAAGAATACGATAAGATGTATCGTCAAGCATACATACATACTTAAGTTTTAAATCACCTCCTCCCAATAGAAAATATATTGTTCTGTTTTGTTCTACATCTCGCAATTCTGATTCAATACTAATCCATCTATTCCTTTTTTCCTTATTGATTGATCTTTTTTTTCCTACAGTATTTTTAAATCTTCTTGACATATATGACCCCCAAGCTGACCAATATTTCCTTATGTATAAAAGATAAATTATTTAAGTCCACATCTTTTCACTAAGATTTTTATATTTTTATTATACTAAATAATACATATATTAATATCTGAATTTCTCATTGCAATTTATTATACCTTAGTAAAAACGATATAAAATTAGAGAAAGAGTTATAAAATTTTTTGTAAGACAGGAAAATTTCTTCTCCTTTGGTTCCAGAGCATATAAGTGCTGTAAGAGCTAAGTTGATGGCACTGTTGTGCCATCAAACTCTGGAATCTTACTCGACACTAATCTGAGAAGATAGATGTGCTACCGATGTAGCATTGCTGAGCAAAGATTCTATTTCTGATGTAGATCCGGAATGCTCAAGTTGAGCTTGTTCAGGAAGGTTTTTCATCGCTTTTTCAACATCGTAGCTACCTTCCCTATTTTTTCTATGCCATACAAAGTATCCTAATCCTGCAAAAGCTACTGCTAGCACTCCACCAAATATACCACCAGCAATCCCTGCTATTCCTATATACTGTCCTCCATTTATTTCGGGTAATTTAGGCCCTTCCACATCTGTGCTATTAAATATAGAATGATCTAACACTTCTTGTGAATTACTATCAAAACGGGAAACACTACTTATATCTTCAGGAGTAATTCCATAACTAGCATTTGATTCTTCTATTTCATTTATTACGTCATTAATCTCTTTAGTAGTTACTTTGCTTGATGCAAAATCGAATTCTTGTTTTGTTAAAGAAGCTGATTCGATAGTTACATCTTCCTGCATCTGATAATCAATTTCTTCAGTAGTAGATTCTCTCAATTGGCTATTTTCATCAGTTCTTTCTTTTAGCTTTTTTGAACTATCCTTACCCAATTCATCTACAAGGTTTTTTAGATATATTTTCTTAAATTCTCTATAATTATATTCTTTACTTTTTTCTATTTCTCCACTCTTAAGACCTAAAATAATTCCATCTATTGTCGATTCACGAATTGCTTGAGGAATGTCTATTGAATTTACTATTCCTGTAACCAAGCCTATCTCAGCTGCTCTAGAAGATATAGAGAGGTCTTTTACTGTTAAATTCTCTCCTTTAATTAAAAATTCTACTCTTCTGTTTTGTTTTATACTTTCCAAGTCAGATACAATTCTAATTGTTGGACCATCCATCTCCTGCTTATTTGTTGTTTCTCTCTTTCGCATGCTATTCTTAGTGTTTTGGAATTTTTTTGGCATTTCACACTCCTTAAATTAATTAACAAAAATATTATTTGAATTAACAAATACTTCTCTATGTTAGTGGATAAAATATTTAAACCTATATCTTTTTATTAAAATTTTTATGTAAAAGTTACTTTTATTATACTAAGTAATGTATATATTAATATTTAGATTGATAAATTGATTTTACTTCTGTTACAACTTATTATGCATAGATAACCTCAGTAAAAACGATGAAGCTAAACGAAATTAGAGAAAGATTTATAAAATTTTTTGTAAATAATAATCACGAGCAAGTTCCTTCTTCTCCTTTGATTCCAGAGCATGATCCAACACTCATGTTTACAAATGCTGGTATGGTACAGTTCAAAAACATCTTTACCGGCACGCAAAAAACTGAAATGAAACGTGCCGTCTCAAGTCAAAAGTGTCTCAGAGCAGGTGGTAAACACAATGATCTTGAAAATGTTGGCTATACATCTCGGCATCACACATTTTTTGAAATGCTCGGAAATTTTAGCTTTGGTGATTACTTTAAAGAAACTGCGATAGAATTTGCGTGGAAATTTATTACTGAAGAATTGTCTCTTGATAAAAACAGACTATCCATAACTGTTTACCACACTGATGATGAAGCATATGAAATTTGGCGTAAGATAAGTGGCTTTTCAGATGATAAAATCATAAGAATTACAACAGATGATAACTTTTGGAGCATGGGCAATACTGGTCCATGTGGCCCATGTTCTGAAATCTTTTACGATCATGGAAATTCCGCTTTACATGAAGACGACAGAATTGTTGAAATTTGGAACCTGGTGTTCATGGAATTTAATAAAGATGAAGAAGGTAATTTACAAAAATTACCAAAAAAATGCATCGATACCGGAATGGGCCTTGAAAGAATAGCAGCTGTTATGCAGAACGTTCATGATAACTATGATATTGACCTATTTTCTGCTCTGGTAAGTAAATCGCAAGAGTACTGTGGAAATACGGAAAATAAAGTAGCTCATAAGATTATCGCAGATCACCTTCGTGCAGCTGCATTTCTCATCGCAGAAGGAGTGCTTCCTGGAAATGAAGGAAGAAATTATGTACTACGCAGATTGATCAGGAGAGCAGCACGTTATATCCACCTACTTGGATATAATGATTCTCTATTGAACCTTGTTTTTCCTGCACTCATAGATGGCACAAGTTTGGCTTATATGGGAGATGCTTATCCAGAGCTAATCAGAGTTAAAAGCTTAATAGAAACAACGTTAAAATCAGAGGAAGAAAACTTTAAAGACACTTTAATGAAAGGCATTAATCTCTTGGACAAATTCACTGCAGATTTAAAATCAGGTGACACTCTATCTGGAGAATCAGCATTCAAACTATATGACACTTATGGATTTCCTTTGGATATCACACTTGATATTTTGAAAGAAAGGAAAATAAATTTTGACCAAAAAGGTTTTGATAATGCAATGAAAGAGCAAAAAGAAAGAGCACGTGCTAATTGGACTGGATCTGGTGAAAAATCTGTTGAACAAGTATGGTTTAATTTAATCGATCAGTTTGGCAAAACGGAATTTGTTGGTTATGAACGTGATGAAGTAAAGGATGCAACAGTACTCGCAATAATTTCCTCTAAAAATGAAGTAATTGATTCTGCAAAAGAAGGAGAAAAGATAACTATTATACTTGATAAAACACCTTTTTATGGAGAGTCAGGTGGACAAGTGGGAGATATTGGAAAGTTCCTTCTTGTCATCCCAGTACTTGATACTGGGATCCAGATTCCAGCGTCACGCGCTGGAATGACACCAGATTTAGGCGTAATCATAGTGGAAAATACCAACAAGATTAATGACCTATATTTACACAGATGTATAGTGGAGTCTGGTTCAGTTCGTAAAGGTGATACAGTTACAGCTAGTATTAACAAAAAAAGAAGACAAGACTTAAGAAGAAATCATTCAGCTACACATCTTCTACACTTTGCACTCAGAAAAATCTTAGGTGATCACGTTACTCAAAAAGGTTCTCTAGTCGCACCAAATAGACTAAGATTTGACTTTAGTCACAATAAGCCAGTCACTCAGGATCAGCTGTCTTCAGTAGAAGATATAGTAAACTCTCTAATCAGAGAAAATCTTTCTACGTCCACAAAAGTTCAAGGTATGGATGAGGCAATAGACGAAGGAGCGATGGCCTTATTTGGTGAAAAATATGGTGATAATGTTAGGGTTGTAAAAATTGGAGATTCAAAAGAATTATGTGGTGGTACACACGTGGAGCGTACCGGAGAAATTGGTTTGTTTAAGATAGCAGCAGAATGTTCCGTTGCATCTCGAGTAAGAAGAATTGAAGCTTTAACCGGTCAAGAAGCAATTAATTATGTACGCAATAACGAAATTAGCTTAAAAAAAGTTGCAGAATGCGTAAAAGCACCAGTAAATGAAATAATAAGTCGACTCAGTATTTTAAGCCAAGAGCGCAAAGAATTTGAAACCAAAATAAAAAATCTTTATAAAAAGATTATCAGTGTAGAAAATATAAAAAGTACTGAAATAAATGGAATAAATTTCGTAATCCACACTTTTACTGACGTTCCAGGAAGTATCATAAGGGAATTTGCTCTACAGCAACAAAAACCGAAAACTGTAATAGCCTTCATGGTAACAGAAAAGGATAAAACAGTTTTGATTGTCAAAGTAAGTAAAGATTTAACTAATAAGATCAATGCAAAAGAGCTAGTATCTACTGTAACCAGAAGGGATTGCGGTGGAAATGCCGAACTTGCCCAAACAGGCTGTGATAACAATAAAATAGATGATGCCATTACAGCAATCCATAGCAAAATAACAGCTTGCAAAAACTAATACACCCTACTACCTCGATATCTTTTAACCGTAAACGAAGGTATTATGCAAATAGGGGTAGAGAAGACTTAACTGTCAAATGAGCATATCAGGTAATAAGAACTAGATTACAGCTCCATGCACTGGAATGATATCTAGGTCTAAAGTCTACATAAAAATCGTTTACAATCGGCGTTCAATGTGATAAGTTGAAAGCAGTTTATTCCTCGGTAGCTCAGTGGTAGAGCAGTTGGCTGTTAACCAATTGGTCGCTGGTTCGAATCCGGCCCGGGGAGCACTATTTTATACAATCTGTACATTTCACTTTTAGCCCAAAATTCACTACCTTTTTTTTGTCTCTTAAACAGACAAAACGTGTGAAGTTATATAGTTTTAAAGCCTTTACTGTCAAAATGCAAAGATGTCTGCGCTTCACTTAGCTTGCTATCTGGCTCCTCTCCTATTTTTCTTTTATTACATTTCCTTTTTAATTGAGGAAGGACATTTTTTGGCAATGTTTCATCAATACTGCAATAATTGTAAATGAGCGAAGTAAGACGCACCAAATTTCCACTCGCCAAAGTCTGTACATCTCTGTAATTAATGCTGTTATCATATACTTTAAGTGTAATAAGATTTTTAAGGTTTCCACTTGCTGCTAAAGCCTCTGCACCTTCATTACTGATTTCATTCCATCCTAAACTCAGTAAAATAAGCTTTTGAAGGTTTCCACTTGCTAAAGCTTTTGCCCCCCTATCGCCAATTTTATTATCATATAATTTAAGCTCAGTAAGACTTGTAAGATTTCCACTGGCTAAAGCCTCTACACCTTCATCACCAATTTCGTTTCCTCCTAAATCAAGCGAAGTAAGATTTATAAGATTCCCGCTTGCTAAAATCTTTGCACCTTCTGTACCAACATAACTGCAACTTAGATCAAGTGAAGTAAGATGAGAAAGCTGAGCTAATTCTTTTATAACCTCATAATTAATTTTTGAACATCGTAAAATAAGTCTTGTAATGTTTGTATTGCTTTTTAAAAAGTTTACTAATCTATCAACATTAATTATAGCACCTGATGTTGCTAAAGTATTATCCTTTACATATTGGCTATAACTCATTTGACCTCACTATTAAAGCTATGCAAGTGTTTTAGTAAACACTTCAGCAACTGTCAATCACTTTAATAAAATATTTTATGAAAAACTTCATATACCATTGCCTCCAAGCAGCTTTTTCTATCTCTTATTTTAACACAAAAGTTGTGAGAAGAGTTTGTTTTTGGTACCATTGAGGGTTTCGATGTTAACTTTTATATGAACTTTAAATCAGTCGTTTTATGTATACTAGATGGCTGGGGTAATGGAATAGAAAATAGTAAATACAATGCTATTAGCAATTCAAATCCACCTTGTTGGCAACATATTAGCTCTAATTATCCAAAGTGCAGTTTATCTGCCTGTGGAACTGATGTTGGATTACCAGAAGGCCAAATAGGCAATTCAGAAGTTGGCCATATGAATATTGGCAGTGGTAGAGTGGTAATGCAAAGCCTTCAGCGTATTAATCAAGAAATCGAAACGATAGAAAATAATGCAAATCTACAGAATTTTATTAATGATCTAAAAAGTAAGAATGGCATATGCCATATAATGGGATTGATATCAGATGGCGGTGTTCATTCGCATCAAAAGCACATTTCATCTTTAGCAAACAAAATATCACAGCACGGAATTAAAGTTGTAATACACGCATTTTTAGATGGCAGAGACACACTGCCAAATTCAGGGAAAAGATGCATTCAAGAATTTACAGAAAGCATAAAGGAAAATGATATAAGAATCTCCACTATCTCTGGGCGTTATTATGCTATGGACCGTGATAATAGGTGGGAAAGAACAATTGAAGCTTATGAAGCCATCGCATTTGCAAAGGCGCCTCGTTATGATGATGCAGTATCGCTTATTGATGAAAATTACCAAAATAATATAACCGATGAATTTATCAGGCCCGCAATAATAGGAGATTATCAAGGTATAAAACCAGAAGATGGATTGCTATTGGCTAACTTTCGTGCTGATCGAATGATACAATTGGCAAGTATTTTGCTAGGCAAAACAGATTACGCTAAGGTAGCAAAATTTTCTTCAATTTTAAGTATGATGCAATATAAAGCGGACTTAAAAATCCCTTATCTCTTTCCTCCTGAATCTTTTGCCAACACTTTGGGACAGATAATAGAAGACAATAAATTACGGCAACTGCGCATTGCTGAAACTGAGAAATACGCGCATGTGACTTTCTTTTTTAATTGTGGAAGAGAAGAACCTTTTTCTGGTGAAGAAAGAATACTCATTCCTTCACCAAAAGTTAAAACTTATGACCTGCAGCCTGAAATGTCAGCCTTTGAGCTCACAGAAGAGCTTGTAAAAAAAATTCATTCTCAAGAATTTGCGCTGATAGTTGTAAACTACGCTAACCCTGATATGGTGGGACACACAGGTAATATAAAAGCAGCCGAGCAAGCTGTGCTCGCTGTAGATGATTGCCTTGCAAAAGTACTCAGCGTTGTCAAAGAAGTGGGTAATACTGCACTCATTGTTACAGCAGACCATGGTAATGTGGAATGTATGTTCGATGAAGAAAATAACACACCTCACACAGCGCACACTCTAAATAAAGTTCCATTTATTATATCTTGTGAAAATTTAAAACTGAGAGATGGAAAATTATCTGATATTGCTCCTACTATTTTACAGCTACTTGGACTCAAAAAGCCAAATGAAATGACAGGTAGTTCGTTAGTGCGTTCCATGTTGCTATAACTCTATTGTTAAGGGTTGAGGAAATAAAACACTGTGTATAGAAGATAGCATATCTATTTGCTGCTCTAAATGATCATGCTCAGCTTCCACATTAGAGTACCGAATATTATTCTTCCCTACATATACAGATAAAGAACCATCATCTTCAACTGCTTTGTTATTTTGCAATACTATATTAAAAATTTCTTTCTGTTTTAAAGCATCGAACCAATCTTCAACTGTCGTATAGAAAAACTCACCCGTTCCACTTTCCGGACACACTTCTGGAGAAATCTTTAGCACATCATGAGAAAGTGGTGGAGAAAAATAGCTCTTGAATGAGTAGCTGGGAGAATTGTAGTTATTGTGCAGAGCGATAACGTGATCTTGACCAGGAAGTAAAAAATCTAAAATTCTTTCTGCAAAGTTTCTAACAGCTCTCAAAGCATCTTCTGAAACACTGCCAAACTCTCTTAAGCTAGCTTCTGCACCTATATCATCAAACATGCGATTGGGATCGAATTCATACCGCTCACCATTTAAGTAAAATTCTACATTACGCGGAGTACCATCACCATGAGTAATGTATAGCATTCTTCCACCAAACTGCTGGAGTATATGCTCACCAGCCCCTTTTGAAGTTACTTCATTTTGATGCACATTAATAAAATTGATCCCACTTGTATCGCTACTTTTAATAAAAAGCTTAACCGTGGTATCACCCAACGCTAGATCATATTCTTTAGTGTCGATGTTTGACATTCCGCTGCTATCAATAATCAAAGCAAAAAATAGTACAAATTTTACTTTATGTTAGTTATAAGCTTTTATTTTTAAATTTTTTGCTGTCAACATTAATGATTCATTAAAGAAGTTATCAGCATCACTAATGCTACCTATGCTTTTTGTATTGATAGATTGGTCAATTCTTTTAACTAGATTAGATAAAACTTTGTTAGGGCCAACTTCAACAAACTTATTAGTGCCATGGCTTGTCATATATAAAACCATCTCTCTCCATCTTACTCTACTTACAACTTGCTTAGCGAGCAAAGCTCTTATGATCTCTGGATCACTTTCTTCCTTAGCTGTAACGTTTGATACAAAAGGAATCGAAGGGCGAGTTATGTTGATGCTTTTTAAAAATTCCAGAAGTTTTTCATCAGCAGGTTTCATAAAAGATGAGTGAAAAGGCCCACTAACTTGTAATTTTATCATTTTCTTGACACTTGAGTTTTTGAATAAATCAGGTAAGACCTCAAGAGCCTCTGCAGTACCACTCACCACTACCTGCCCACCACCATTATCGTTTGCAATTTCACAATCAATTTGAGCTGATTTTAATATACCTTCTACTTCACTTATTTCTGCTCCAAGTAGAGCAAACATTCCACCTTTGCATTTTAGTGAAGCTTCATGCATTGCTTCGCTACGAACTTTTAGCAATTTGACTGCAGACTCAAGCGTCAATGCCCCTGCAGCACACAGCGCTGTATACTCGCCAACTGAATGCCCACAAACATACTGAACGCTGTAAAGAGATTCACCAAATACGTGCTTCATAACACGTAGCGTTGCAATTGACACCGCCATTATAGCTGGCTGAGCGTTTTCCGTGATGGTTAATTTCTCAATAGGGCCATTGAAAATCAAATGAGACAGCTTTCTACCCAATATGTCATCTACTTCATCAAATACGTTCCTTGCAACTGAAAATTCATCATATAAACTCTTTCCCATTCCTACAAATTGGGAGCCCTGACCAGGAAAAGCAAAAATCATAAAAAATTTTTCATTCTTCATTGAGAATACTACTTTATTTATTTTTTGTCAATATTTCACAATAATGATTGACCAAATGAACCAGATTCACTAAAATCTTAGCTGGTAAGAAATTTGTAAGAACAATGGCAGAAATCGATTATCACAAAGTTACTATAGTTATGACAGATGGTCAAGAGTTTGAAACTTATTCCACTTATGGAAAAGAAGGTCAAAGAATAAAGCTTGATAGAGATCCTCTTACTCATCCTGCATGGACTGGAAGTTTGACAAGCGGTTCAGGGGAGAAGGATAGTAAAATAGCTAAGTTTAATGATAAATACGGGAGTTTTTTTTAGTTCCTCCCCTCTTTATTTAACATGTATAAATATAAAAATGTAGGCTATATTGCTTCTTCGCTACCCAAGTCTCAGGAAGTATCTAAACTAATACAGAAACTCAATTTTATCAATATAGCAGAAGCAGGTAAGCATGAAGTTGATCTGCTGATAGTTGTTGGTGGCGATGGTTTTATGCTACGCACCCTACACAACTACGTCATAGGAAATAAAGATATACATGTGTATGGAATAAATACCGGTAACGTCGGATTTTTGATGAATAAATGCTTTGAAGATCTAATTGATCATATAGAACATGCAGTTCCTACTCAGCTAACTTTACTAAAAATGGAAGCCACAGACATAAGTGGCAAAAAACACCGTTACATCGCAGTAAATGAAGTGTATGTCTTTAGAAATGCAAATCAAATAGTAGAGATGAATATTACCATTAATGATAAGCTAAAAGTAGAAAAATTCAGAGGGGATGGCATAATATTGTCTACTCCCACAGGCAGCACTGCATATAACTTCTCTGCCGGCGGGCCAATCTTACCACTTAATTCAAATTTACTTGCACTGACTTCCATTAATAGCTACTACCCAAGGCGTTGGAATGGAGCACTAATCTCAAATGATACAATAGTGCAAATTGATATCAACGACGTGGAAAATCGTCCAGCACTTGTAGTATCAGATTACAAGGAATTTCCTGATATATCGCAGATAAAAATGCAGAAAGATCATGAAAACACAGTCACTCTGCTTTTTGATAAAGATTGCTCATTAGACGAGAGGATTTTTGATAAGCAATTTTTATACTAAATTCTTCATATTTATCTTTAAATTAGTATTTACCATATCTTAATAATTATAACGTAATCAACACAATATAGTAATTAATTTTGGAGCGAATATGCCTGGATCAGGAAATAAAGATAACGTCACACTGGTTTCTCATACAACGGTGAGTGAAAATAGTGCAGCAACTCCACCAACACCAGCACCTAGAAACACAGCGTTACAAACAAATTCGGCTAGCGAATCAAGTTCTGATGAAGAAAGGCAAGAAGGATCGAATGTGAACAGTTCAGAACCTCTTTATGCATCAATAGATATAAGTAAAAAAACTTCGAAAAAGAGTTCAGATAGTGTATCAGCTAGCAGATCATCTTCTCCTCTACCATCATATCAAACAGACGGCTCTGAAAATTCTTTGCTTGGAGATAATAAAAAAACAAACAGATTTTTACAGAAAGTAAAATATACGATGCAAAAGAAGAAAGTTACAATGCCTTTTGTAGGCCTTGTTACGGCGTGTTGTATTACAGCAATCGTTTTAGCTGTGAAGCAAAGAGAATTCATTGGATTCATCGGCAGCGTAAATCCTGTTACTATATTTGTCGGAGTATTAGCGTCTTGTTTAGCCTTGGGAATTATGTGGGAATTTATGCAAGCAGTACGTACTAAGGAGCACAAGATCACAAAAAGAGATACTCAAGAAGTTTTAGATGAGATATCAAATACACTTTCAAAAGACGAGGAATGCATCAAATCTTTGGTATTAAAATATAGCAACGGTAATCGTGTTTACTTTACGTTTCACTCTCTTCCAGAAAAAGCAAAAAGTAATCCGAACATCGTAGAACTTACAGGCCAGCCAATCTATTACAAGAGTAAAGTAAATTCATTAATCAATGATAGAATATGGCTTCCTATCTTAGGAACAGTTCTTATTACTGGAAACATAACCTTCCCTTTAGCACTTTATTCAACAGGTGGTTTGAGCAACATAGTAAGTTCATACACAAATCCTACTATTTACTGGCCAATCGTTGCAATTTCAGGCACTCTACTGCTTTTCACTTTAGCTTGCACAATTCATCATTGGAGCAAAACTGATTTTAAAGATTACTTGTTATTAGATACAAAAGATGCTAGTAGTGGAAAGCCCAATGAAACAGCTATTAGAACTATCAAAAAGAGTGAAGAAAAGATTAGTTCAAAATTGTTACAAGTAGTTGCTGAACGATGTGGCCATCCAGATATTACTTATATTATTAATTAAATCTGGCTCGTACTTCTTTTTATCGCTATTCCAGTACTGTAACTGCAACGTTTTGAAGATTTACACTTGCTAAGACCTTGCTATTTTGATAGCTTGAGATGATGACAAGGAAGGGGTTTGTTTATGAAAAAAGGTTTAATATTTATATCTTTAGTAGCGGCTTTATTGATAGTCGTTAATTTTTTATATAAAAATAGCGGAATTGATGATTCACAAGTAGTAAACGTTTATTCATCTCGTAAAGAAGAATTAGTACATAGTTTGTTTGATGATTTTACAAAAACCACTGGCATCAAGGTACGTTATATCATTGACGATTATTCCCAATTGCTTTCACGCATGGAAAATGGTGGTGAAGCTGATTTGTTTTTAACTGCAGATGCAGTGAATTTGATTTTAGCCAAAAAAAGAGGGCTCTTATCTCAAGTGGATTCAGAGACTCTAAAAAATGCCATACCTGCAAAATTTAGAGATAATGAAGATTATTGGTTTGGTCTCACAAAAAGAGCTAGAATATTGGTTTACAATAAAGAATCAGTAGATCCTAAGGAATTAAGTACCTATGAAGATTTAGCGAATGAAAAATGGAAAGGGAAAATATTAGTACGCTCTTCCACAAGTCCATATAACCGATCATTGATCGCTTTTATGATTGCAAAAAATGGTTTTGAAAAAACAAAAGAATGGGTGAGTGGAATTGTAAGGAACATGGCAAGAAAACCAAGCGGTGGTGATACAGATCAAATTTATGCTGTAGCCGCTGGTGAAGGCAATGTTGCAATAGTAAACAGCTACTACTTTGCAAGAATCCTTTCATCAGAAAATAAAAAGAATATCACAGAAAAGTTAGGAGCTTTCTTTCCGAGTGATGGTGTAATGGTGAATATTAGTGGTGCAGCAGTAACAAAAAACGCAAAACACAGAGAAAATGCCATAGCTTTATTGGAGTTTTTTGTAAGCAAACAGGCTCAAGAGCTATATGCTAAAAAAAATCAAGAATATCCTATTGTTGAAGGTATTGAAACTTCTGATGTGTTAAAATCTTGGGGAAATTACCTACAAAGTACTCTGCCTATAAGTGAGCTTGAGAAGCATCTCTTTGAGGCTGTTATGATAGCAGATGAATGTAAGTGGAAATAAAATTTTATAGCTTCCTTCTACTTTACTTTACAGTTGTGTAATTGAAATTAAGAAAGTAGAATAAGCTCAAAAAAGGAGCTATGGACAAGAGAAGGAATTTATTAAATATCTCAGACCTCACAATCGGTGATGTAGAAAATATAACTAAATTAGCCAACCAATACCTTGAAGAAAAAGTTGAAAATAGTCATGTTCTGAAAAATAAAATAGTCATAAACCTATTCTTTGAAGATTCAACACGTACGCTCGCATCTTTTGAAATAGCAGCAAAGAGCCTTGGAGCAAATGTTATAACTTTACCAATAAAATCTTCTTCTATTAACAAAGGGGAAGATCTAAAAGATATGATAAAAACACTAAATGCAATGAATCCTGACTATATGATAATCAGGCATAAAAGTAGTGGTATTATTAATACATTGGCAAAGCATGTCAACTGCTCGCTAATCAACGCAGGCGATGGAAGCAGTGAACACCCAACTCAAGCTCTTGCAGATTATCTCGTAATTATCAGTCATAAAAAGCAAATAAAAAACCTCAAAATTGTGATATGTGGAGATATTTTGCACAGTAGAGTTGCAAGATCAAATATAAGATTGCTAAAAATGTTTGGAGCAAAAATAAGCTTAGTTGCACCACCAGCTTTGATTTGTAAGCATCTTCCTGAAGTAGATTCACTTCATTATTCATTAACTGAAGGTATAAAGGATGCTGATGTAATTATGCTCTTGAGGTTGCAGAAAGAGCGCATGAATAATAATTCTTCAGAAAAAGAATATTTTCATTTGTATGGACTTGATGCACAAAAACTATCGCATGCAAAACCCGATGCAATTGTTATGCACCCAGGACCAATAAATAGAGGCATTGAGATTAGCAATGATATAGCAGATTGTGTTATTTTACAGCAAGTAAAGTTTGGATTAGCAACGCGTAAGGCAGTACTGCACTATTTAATAAATGTTTAAGTTAAAAATTAATGTTTAAGGAATTTTAGACATAATGACCCTCCTATAAAGAAAAGATTTAGAAAAATATAACACACCTTATGACAGAAATTAAGCGTACGTGTACGCACTGAAGTAGACTGTGCTATATTTTTTTATTGAGAGATTAGTTGAAAAGTCTGCAGACTTGAATAAGGTGAATTTCGAGCTCTAAAATACCCTCATTTTCACTAATAATAATCAAACTACAAAATGTGTCAAGTAATTTTTGCACTTAATTTAGCAAATATTTATTTGCTAAAAATACTATAAACGCAAAGTGATAGATGTCATGAAAGTAGCCTGACACTGGCATCGAGTTAAATTTGCAAGTATAAAAGTTATGCTAAAATATAACGTTTCTGATAATGATAGAAACCAGTGTCAGCTACTTAGATGACACCGTTTAGTACGCAAATTACCACTGAGCATTTATTTGCAAAAAGTACTATAAACACAAAGCCAGCTTTAGTTTACTACTTCCACTTTAAAGCTATCACATTTTCACTTAAAGGTTGAGTAGTGAAAACATTTTTAAGTGCGGTAGCTACGTCTATATTTGGATCTCTATCCTTTTCTTTTTTCACTTCTGCAATTACGTAACCAGCTACTCCACCTAGCGCTAGACCAACGACAGCTGATGCTATACAAACTCCAATAGCTGCTCCTGCATAATATGCTATTGCCATACCTAAAGCTAAGCCTATTGCACTACCAACACCAACATAGATATATTCCTGCAAAAGTTCTTTTTTTTGTATGTAACTTTTTTTTTGTATATAATTTTTAAGATATTCTTCTATATCTGGTTTTCCATTTTTAGCAGCCCAAATTAGTGCTGTGTTTCCATTATTGTCTTTTGTATTAATATCTGCTTTTGCCGTTTCTACCAGGTACTTCACTACCTCTAAATGACCCTCTTTAGTAGCACATATTAGAGCAGTGTTTCCCTCTTTATCTTTCATATTAACATCTGCTTTTGCTTCTACTAGGCACTCTACTATATCTAAATGACCTCCTAAAGCAGCAAGCATTAGTGCTGTTCTTCCTTTATTTCGACTTATAACATTAACATCTGCTTTTGCTCCTATCAGATACTTTACTATACCTAAATGACCCAATCCAGCAGCAAACATTAATGCAGTGTATTCACAGGTATCTTTTTCATCAATCCTTGCTTTTCCTGCGTGTATCAGCCACTTTGCTATATTCACCTCACCTAATCTAATAGCCCACATTAGAGCAGTGTTTCCCTCTTTATCTTTCATATTAACATCTGCTTTTATTCCTATCAGATACTTTACTATACCTAAATTACCCGATTCAGCAGCACAAATTAGAGCAGTGTTTCCCTCTTTATCTTTCATATTAACATCTGCTTTTACTCCTATCAGAAACTTCACTACATCTGGATAACCAAATACAGCAGCTAACATTAATGCAGTACTTCCATGTTCATCTGCAGCATCAATATCTGCTCCGCCCTGTATAGCCTGCTTAACAAGATTTAGCTGACCGCTTTTAGCAGCATCTAGTAATTGTTTATTTTGTGATAACATATACCCCCTAAAAAAATTATATAATTTTAAAAAGCTTGAGTAAGAAAAAGTATTAATTTCACCCGAAATAGCCTATCTAATTTTAGCATTTTATTTTCTATTAGCAAATATAAATAAGGCATTTTTCACTCTATGTCATAATTATGAACATTTATTTGCAAAAAATACTATAAACATAAAATGATAGATGTCATGCCAGTACCCAGACATTGGGATCCAGTTAAATTTGCGAGCATAAAAGTTATGCTAAAATATAACGTTTCTAATGATGATGGACAATGGATCCCAGTATCAAGTACTGGGATGACAAGAGAAATGGAATAACATTATGAAGGTGTCATTCCAGCGCGTGACGCTGGAATCGAGAAAAAAAACAGTGTCAACTACTCGAATGACAATTTCAGATGAAACCTAGATAAAAGAGAAAAATAAATTTTTACATAATCATACTTGTACAATAACTAAAGCACTTTTTACTGTAGATTAATCATTTGATTATAGTATCATTTTAATTAAGCCTATATTTGCAATGTTTATGAAATATAAAGCATTCTTCATACTATTAATTGTTATATCTAACCTGCTTGCTGCAGAACAGCCTGAAGAAAATAAAAATGAAAGCAGTATAAATCAAGAAGACGTATCGAAAAGCAACACTGATGCTGAAAAAACTTCGCCGCTTCTGAGCGAACTCAAAGAAATCACAGACCCAACAAATGTAATCAATGAAGAAGTACCTTCAAGTAATCAAACAAACCTACAGTCTGAAGAGGAGACTAATATAAAAGATACCAAAGCTCTAACAAGTCCTTTATCAGAAGAAAAAAAAGAAGAACCTGAAGAGAAGAAAATCAGTCACAATAATCAAACAAACCTACAGCCTGAAGAGGAGATTAGCAAAAAAGACACCGAACTTTCAACAAGCCAATTAACAGAGAAAAAGAAAGAAGAACAGCCTGACAATATAACACCTGTGAACAAAAAAAATGAAAAAAGCGAAAAATGGACAAAGCTAAACAAAGAAATAAAAAAACATAAAAGCAAGTCTATATATAAAAGACAATATGATAGCCTAAATGAGCACCTTCCTAAAACTATATTTACTGATGATTACAGTAAGCAATTTTTTTACTGCATCAAGAAGGGCAACTTAATTTGTCTAAGAGGAGTAATAAATAAGCTAGAAAAAATTGGATTAACAATTCAAGAAATACTAAGATTTAGAAATAAATTGGGTGATACTCCTCTAATTTATGCAGTGAAACAAGGTCAAATAGACACAGTTCGCTTTCTCTTATTACAAGGTGCTGATCCTAGAGTAGTTGATAATAATTTTAAGTCCCCTATCGACATAGCAATTGAGAAAAAGAAGATCGATATAATAAATGCAATTGCTGAAATGATGCCATACCTTTTAGAGGATAAAGAAATAAACAATGAAGAAGACTCAGAGATGTATAACTTTGCTATAAAAACAAAAGAAAGTACCTGCGATGAAAAAGATAATTAGACTTTTGATATTAATTTTAGTTGGTCATTTATGCTATGGAGATGATGCAATCAATGATTTTTTAAGTGCTCTGCACGATGTAAAATACATATCTTACAATACAAAAGATTTTGCTAAATTTTTAGTACAGTGTAATAAAGCCAGCATACCACAAGATTTTAAGAAAGGTTTTGGTCCTAATTTAAATGGTGCTAATTTTAGTCAATTGTATTTAAGCAAATCTATTTTTGATGGAGTAAGTTTAATTGGTGCCGATTTTTCTAACACCGATTTATCAGATGTGTCTTTTATCGATGTTGATTTGCGTGGTGCCAATTTTTCCAATGCTAATTTACATGGCGTTAAAATAAAAGGCACAAATTTAAGTTTTTCAAAATTTGCTTCTACAAATTTAACAGATATCATATTTGATCAGTCTAATATCAGTTATGCTGATTTTATCAATTCTAATCTCAACAAAGTAAGTATGCGTAATATAATTGGTTTGCATACCAAGTTTTTGAATGTAAAAATGAATTTCTCCAATTTATCAAACTCAAGTGCAAGCTACATCAATTTTAGTGATAGTGAAATAAACGACACTGTTATGCAGAAAAATAATTTCGACAACGCAAGTTTCTTTGGAGTGGATGCACATAAGCTCAAGGTACAATTTTCTTCATTAAAAAATGCTAACATATATGGTGCAGAAATAAAAAAATCGGATTTTACAGGTAGCAATCTTTCAAACGCCTATTTTAATTCTTCCATTATAGTCAACAGTAATTTCGAAAAAGCCAATTTAAGCAATTCACAAATTTCCTATGTGAAAGGGGATAATTCAAACTTCATTAAATCTATACTAAATGGTTCCAAGATAAAACATGCATATGTTTTCGAAGCAGACCTTCAGGATGCTGATTTATCTAATATTGATTTTAGTTTTAGTGAATTGTATAAAGTTAATACCTATAACGCTAACATTTGTCATGGAAAGTTTCATAATACTAAAGTTGTGAATTCTGACATGAGTGGTTCGTTCTTTGATCATTCATTGTTTACCTCTGCAAAAATAGAAGATTCAGATCTTTCTAGAACTTCAATTTATAAGACAAAAATTAAAGACTCTCAAATTTATAATAGTACTCTTTCCCACCATAATATGGATTCGAGTGAGATAGAAAATTCAATATTCTTCAAATTATTAGCTGATAATTCGAGCTGGTCTAAGTCAAAAGTCACTAATTCAAACTTTATTGAAAGTGATTTCAAATCCTCCGTGTTTTATGATAATGCCTTTAGAAAGACTAGTTTTTTTCTTAGCAATTTGAATAATTCAACAGTGAGTGATGTCTCTTTCCTCTCTTCAAGCATATATAAAAGTTCAATTGCTGATATTCATTTAACAGATTGCAAATTTGATAATTCAATTATGATTGACAATCAGGGACAGAGCAAAATTACAGGTCTAGAGAGTGCTATAACTTCAATTAAAGATCTGCAAGAGAAAATATCGCAGGGTGAAAAATTTGATGTAAATTATTCTTACTTTGAGTTTAAAGATATGAATTTAGAAAATGCTATTTTTTCTAATTCAATATTAAGCAGAGCAAAGTTTGTAAACGTTAATTTGAATAAGGCAAATCTTGAAAAAGCCGATTTACGTTATACTGTCTTTGATAATTCCTCTCTTATTGATGCCAATTTATCAAATTCTAATTTAGAGGGCTCTAGTCTTTTAAACTTTGATTTAAAAAATACAAAGTCTTAAAAAAGCTCTATAATGTACTTGTTAAATAAAGAAAAATGACCGTAAAAAATGAGGGCATACTACTGATTCTATCCTCTCCTTCTGGAGCTGGAAAAACTACTATCTCAGAAAAATTACTTGAGCAATCAACTGATTTAGTTATGTCTGTTTCTATGACTACACGCAAACCTCGTCCCGGTGAAGTAAACGGAAAAGACTATTTTTTCGTTACTGAAGAAAAGTTTCACGAACTATGTAAGGCTGGTCAAATGCTTGAATATGCCAAAGTTTTTGAGAATTTTTACGGTATACCAAAAGATTTTATAGAACAAAACCTGAGCAGTGGAATAAGTGTTTTACTGAATATAGATTGGCAAGGAGCATTTCATTTGTTTGAAATCTTAAGAGAAAAAGTTGTAAGTGTTTTTATACTACCTCCCTCAATGGAAGAGCTTAGACTGCGTCTACAAAGGCGTAATAGTGATGATGAAATTGAAATAGAGCGTAGATTAGCCGAAGCGCAAAAAGAGATAAGTAAAAGTAATAAATATGATTACGTAATAATTAATGATAATCTTGATAAAAGCGTAGAAGAGATAAAATCAATACTAAGTAAAGGAATGCTTAAAAAATTAGAAGAAAAATCAAGTTTGAAAGATCTATAAAAATATTTGTTTATCTCTTTTAGCAGCATTCACGTTTCACAGTTTAGCCACATTTATTATTTTTTAAGATAAAATAGTTAAAATAGTAGACAAGTGCTAAAGTGGGGATTTGACTATGACAATAGATTTTCTAATAGAAACTAGTTTTCTGCCTTTTCACCTATATTTCGATAACATCTAGCTCAATTTAAAAGTTTAATACAATTCGTTAACGCCAAATAGCTTTTAATATTGAGGTTTTAATATGAGTATAGATTCAAGTGTATTAGTTAGTAATGCAAATAAACTAGACAAATGTATAAACAAAAATGAAAAACAAGATAAAAAAGACAAGCAATTGTATAATATTATAGAGAGAAAGGTAAAAAAAGAAAAACATAAGCATGAAAAACCAAGAAGTCGAGATGGAACACTCAAGGAATGTAAAAGGTTATTTAAGGAAGGCGCTAGTCCTGAAGTATTAACTAAATTAGAAGAATCGCTTAGAGAACAGGAAAAATATCACAGATATTATGTCCAATGTTTCCTTCCAGTGCTAGGTGAAGTAATAGAACGATCGAAAAGAATATCAAATGAAACAAAAAAACAAGTAATTTCTGAAGTCACTAAAAGTTGTTTTAGTAGGTACAGCGAACAAGACAGTGGCTACGGTAGCGATTTTGAAGATGAAATAAACGGAATATCAGATTCTGATAGCGATTTTGAAGATGGAATAAACGGAATATCGGATTCTGATAATGACGTTCAATTACTAAATGCAATCCAAAATGGAAACAACAGGAAATTTAGAAAATACCTAAAAGATTGCACAAATATCAGTGGCATAACAGATGAAAAAGGAAATAATATTTTACACCTTATTGCATCGCTCAAAAAGAAACAAAAGCTTAAGTTTCTAGATACCTTGATAAAAATAGCTAACGAGAAAAATTTAGTACAACTTGTTGATAGTGAAAATCAAGAAGGAAAGACTCCTTTTCAGGTAGCACTAATTAACAAGATAATAAAAGGGAAACATGATTCTCACACAATCCAAGATAACGATAACACACTTAAGTTTCTTGCAAAATTGTTAAAGTATGGAGCCAAGCTAAGCTTACCTACAGAGGATTTAGAAAAATTATCTAAAAAGCAAAATGAATACTATCTTAAATTTTTAGAGAAATTGGCTGAGCGAAAACCAGAAATAAAAACAAAAGTTGAAGAAGTTATAGCCCATACCATAAATACTCCAGATAGTAATGATAATTATCAACTACATTTAGCAATTAAAGATAAAGATGAAAAATCTTTTAAGGAATTATTGAAAAAAGGAGCAGATATTAACCTTAAAGATGCAAATGGCAATAATGCTTTACACCATATTGCCTTGCTGAGAGGGAAGCAAAAAGTTACATGCTTGAAATTAATATCAGCCTTAGTAAAAGAAAGAAAAATATCTGAAGATAAATTAGATGAAGCTATAAAAGCAACTAACAGGCAAGGAAATACACCTCTAGAATTAGCACTAAAGAAAAAAGCAGAAAAAAAAAGTATCGAATACCTATCGCAAGAAACAATTTTTGATTTAGCAACTAATTATGATAATACAACAAAGTTTTGTGCAGCATTATTACAAAACGGTGCTAACCCTGATTCTTTATGGTTAGAAGATCCAGAACTCCATACTAAAAAGTACTATTTAACTTTACGAGATCTAAAAGATTGTTCAAGCACTCCACAGAAAGCACAGGAGAAAGCTAAAGAACTAAAAGAGAAGCTTGAGGAAAAATACCACTGTGGAACTGCTTCGAAAAAATGTCAATCAGGCATTAAAAAGCTAGGTTCTGGTGTAAAAAAAGGAGCATCTGTTGTATGGAAATGCATTGATCCGGGCAGGAGAGCTAGTGTATTGTTAGCAATCACAGTAGCAACTACTATTATTACAATGGTAACACTTTCTTGCTTTCAAGGACAAATTGCAATTGGAGCAGCGTTACCCATCATAGCTATAACAGGAGTGGTCTGTCTGATATTCACTTTGGGACTTAGCGGCATTAGGAAGTCTGTTAAGGAATTAACCAACGATAAGCAAAGCCGTAAAGATGATCACCTAGCTGCAAAACAACCTGAAAATATTACTGAACAACAAAATTTAGCTAACAACTCAGCAGAGCAAGAAGTACAAAGATCGTCAAATCAATCGGAGCATACAGAAAGCCCAGCTACTCAAATGAGCTATGTATCAATACTACGTCAATTTATAAATAAACCAGATGGGTTAACTAATAAATTCTCTTTTCCGGGGCGATGAAATCAATCTCATCGCTCAGAGTTTTTTCAGCAACTTTTTTATAGTCAATTTCTACACTAACTTGGCTTTTCTCTTCTTTAAGCCATGCTATAGTATGCTTCATCCAGTTTTTATCATCACGTTCAGGGAAATCTTCACGAGCATGAGCACCCCTGCTTTCCTCGCGATTAGCTGCGCATTCCATGGTAATAACTGCTTGTGGAATCATATTGGCAAGCTCCAGAGCTTCAACCAAATCACTATTCCATATCATACTACGATCTTCAACTGCAATGTTAGGCATCATTTTTGCTACTTCTTTTATAGCTTTTTTACCTTCCTCTAAAACTTCAGCAACACGGAATACCGATGCATATTTCTGCATAGTGTGCTGCATTTCACTTCGTATTTTTGCTACTTTGAACTCTCCGGAAGCAAATCTCATTTTATTAAATCTATCTACTATCCAGTCTGTGCAGTCTGAATGCAATTTTTTATGTGGTGTATCAGGTTTCAATTTTTCTTTTGCCCTAAGCGCGGCAGCTCTACCAAAAACCACAAGATCAAGAAGCGAGTTAGAGCCAAGTCGATTTGCACCATGTACAGAAACACATGCTGCCTCTCCTATTGCAAATAATCCTTCTACCACTTCTTCTTTACCTTTTTGCAACGTGATCACTTCCCCATGATAGTTGGTCGGAATACCGCCCATGTTGTAGTGAACAGTTGGAATAACAGGTATCGGATCTTTAGTAACATCAACTCCTGCAAAGGTTTTTGCTGTTTCACTAATACCTGGCAATCTGAGTTTGATCACTTCCGGATCAAGATGCGATATATTCAAGTACATGTGATCTTTCTTTGGCCCAACTCCCCTTCCCTCTCTAATTTCAATTGTCATTGCTCGACTTACTACATCACGAGAAGCCAAATCTTTTGCCTTTGGCGCATAACGTTCCATAAACTTCTCACCCTGAGAATTAACGAGGTACCCACCTTCACCGCGGCATCCTTCCGTCATCAAGCACCCTGAGCCATATATTCCTGTTGGATGAAATTGCACAAACTCCATATCTTCAAGTGGCAACCCAGCTCTTACCACCATGCCATTACCATCACCTGTGCAGGTGTGTGCACTTGTTGCAGAAAAATAAACACGTCCATAACCACCTGTTGCTATTACCACAAAATGTGCACGAAATCTATGCAACGTACCATCACACAGCGACCAAGCTATCACCCCACAGCATGTCCCTTTGTCCATAATCAAATCGATTACAAAATATTCGACAAAAAATTCAGCGTTAAATTTAAGACATTGCTGATATAGAGTATGAAGAATTGCATGCCCAGTTTTATCTGCTGCTGCACAAGTACGCTGAGCCGATTTTCCTTTACCAAAGTGAGTTGTCATTCCACCAAAGGCACGCTGATATATTTTTCCATCTTCCGTACGAGAAAAGGGTACACCAAAATTTTCAAGTTCAATCACAGCTTTGGCAGCATTTTTACACATATACTCTATTGCATCTTGATCGCCAAGCCAGTCTGAACCTTTTATTGTGTCATACGCATGCCAGCGCCAATCATCTTCAGCAATGTTGCTCAAGGCTGCACTAATTCCGCCTTGTGCTGCAACTGTATGACTCCGTGTAGGGAAAATCTTAGAAATACAGGCAACTGAAAAATTAGTTGCAGCCATTCCAAGTGTTGCTCTAAGCCCTGCTCCACCTGCACCCACTATCACCACATCATACTCATGCTCTATGATTTCATACGCTGACTTATCCATATCCACTTATTTTATCATCACAGGCTTATAATATCACAGAAGTAGAAAAAATCTATACAAGTTTTCTGGATGTAAGCTTCTGAAACAAATCTATAGTAAACGATGTAATAACAACCATAGGGCGTCATGAAAGTAGCTGAAATTGGAATGACACTATCATAAAGGAATAAGTGTAGTTATTTGCATAACATTGATGACTTATGCCTATTTAATTAGATCTAAAATTAGATAGAAAAAGGTAATCTTGATAAAACTCATTTACAACAAGTTCTCTCGCACTTGAATTTTCCGTTTGCACTTTTTTGTATCCTAATTTATGGCTTATTGAATCTTTATATGAACTAACTGCTTTATATATCTTACTTACCTCTCCTGGAAAGATACCACCAACAATTATAACGCATAACCCTGCAACTGTTGCAAAAGCTAGAGTTAAACTTTGCCTCCAGTTAGCTTTTTTTTCTTGTATACCAGCAGGGCACAATTCACTTGACATTTCTTTTAGATACTCATGCCACATGTGATTGCAGTTTGTACATTTCACTTTTCTTCCAGATTCACCTATTTGCCCACGAGATACTAAGTAAGTTTTAGTACAATTATGACATTGTATTTTCATAGTGCTTACGTATAAAATAATATAAATTTGATATCAATATGTATATAATAAATGAAAAATTTGCAACTAAAAAATTACAAGATGAGATAGAAAATATTTGGAAAGATAAAGAAAAACTTAACGACTATAATCTAAAACACGAAGCAAGATTAATAATCAAAGAGGTAATTGAGTTACTTGACAGTGGTAAAATTAGAGTAGCAGAAAAGCTATCAAGTGGAGAATGGATAGTACATAAGTGGATAAAGCAGTCAATATTATTACATTTCCTCACTGAGGAAAGCAAAATAATAGACAACACCAATTGCTGGTTTGACAAAATCGGTAGTAAGTTTAGTGAATGGAATGAAGAAAAATTTTACCATTCAAAAATTAGAGCAGTTCCTGGATGTTTTGTCCGCCAATCTGCTTACATAGGTAAAAATGTTGTTCTAATGCCAAGCTTTATCAACGTTGGTGCATACATTGATTCTGGCACAATAATAGACACTTGGTCAACAGTTGGTAGTTGTGCACAAATAGGAAAAAATTGCCATATTTCCGGTGGAGTGGGAATAGGCGGAGTTCTTGAGCCCATTCAAGCTTCTCCAGTCATTATAGAAGATAATTGCTTCATTGGAGCGCGCAGTGAGGTAGCCGAAGGTGTTATAATAAGAGAAGGATCAGTCCTTAGTATGGGGGTGTTTATTGGAGCATCAACAAAAATTATTGACAGAGAAACAAGCAAGATATTTTATGGTGAAGTACCACCTTACTCTGTAGTTGTACCAGGATCTACTCCACCTAAAAACAACATTTCAACCTATTGCGCAGTTATAGTAAAAAAAGTGGACGAGAAGACGAGATCAAAAACTTCTATAAATGAAATATTGAGAATCTAACTACTTACCGTCACTTTTTTTATCATTATTACTAACTATAGTAATGGCATATGCGCATAATTCTGGAAAAGAGATCCCGTTTTCTTGAGACAGCTTGTATAATTTTTGCAAACTTTCTTTAACTTTATTAGGAATGTTTCCTCCACGCTCCTTTGCAAGCCATGAATCTTGATGGTGAATTGGATGAGTATCACCCTTTGGATTTCCTATATATACTGCAAAAGGTGCATTCTGTCCTTTGAAATCACACTGTACAGTAAATTTTTTTATAGACTCAACCATTTAAAGACCTCTACTTTTCTTTTTAACCGATTTTATAGAAGATACAAGAGGTGGTTTTTTGATAAAATCTTGCCTATTAAACACACTTTCTTTGCCTTCTAAAGCTCGACGAACATCGGCTCTGCTTAGCTGTGACTCTTTTGCTACCCTCATTCCATGCTTTACCATAATATTAGTATATGCTAACACTTTTTTTACTAACTCTAGATCACCATTCAACATTTGAACCAATGCTTGAAATACCTCCGCTAAAGTTAATCCATCAGCACTTACAACCTTATTTTCTACAAAATTGATAGCTTCTTTAAATTTATATTCAATACCATCATCTTGAGGTATAAGGGTAACATAATCCGTATCTTGATTGTCCATAACCAAAGGAATACTACTCATATGTTTTTAAACTTATATTATATATATAAATACTCCACTATTTTATAGTATGGCACGCTATAGTTAAATGTTTATTAATAATATGCTCACTTATATACACGAATTAATTGATAAAAGCCAAGGATCAATATCTATCAGTGATTTTATGAACGCTGCTCTATATCATAAAGAGTACGGCTATTACATGAATAAATTACCACTTGGCAAAGATGGTGACTTCATTACTGCACCTGAAATTAGTCAGCTATTTGGTGAAACAATTGCAGTGTGGATAATGAATACATGGGAAAAATTAGGAAAGCCATCAAAATTTTCTCTAGTTGAACTTGGACCAGGTAAAGGAACACTCATTCATGATGTAATAAGAGTCACCAAAAAATATAGCTGTTTTTTTAGCTCAATGGACATTCATCTAGTTGAGATAAGCCCTATTTTACAGAAAATACAAAAGGAAAAATTAAAGGGATTAGATATTAATTGGCACACAGATGTCGACAACTTACCAAATCAGCCAACTATTTTTTTTGCAAATGAGTTATTTGACGCCCTTCCAATTGACCAATTTATTTATCGTGATGGGCAGTGGTATGAAAATAGAGTAATAAAACAAGATGATGGCAGTCTTTCATTGTCACTCCAGTGCTTAACCAGACCAAAAACTGGATTCCAGACTGGAATGACAGGGGGTTTCAATGGTGCAGTAGTGGAAGTATGCCTAGCCGGAATCGAAATATTAAAGAAACTTGAGAATAAGATAGTCAATAACGGAGGAGCTGCCCTGATTATAGATTATGGTTATGTATATCCTGAATATAAGAGCACTTTGCAATCGATAAGGCAGCATCAGTATGCTAATTTTCTTGAAAATATTGGTAACAGTGATATTACTGCACTTGTAAACTTTCAAGCGTTAAAAGATTCATTAAAATACTTAAATTGTGAGATTTTAACTCAAAGAGAATTTTTATATTTGTTTGGTATAAAGGAAAGAGCGCAAGCTTTAATGGAAAATGCAAGTAATGAACAGAAGAATAAGATCTTCAGTGAATTTTTAAGGTTAACTGAAAATATGGGTACTCTCTTTAAGGTAATGCTGATTCACCATTTGTAGTCTTGTGTAGTTCTTATGTTAAACATACAAATACTAAAAAATTTACAGAATAAAAAAGGTAAAAAAAACGTATCTGTTCAGCAGAGTAGCAAAATAAGATAGACAGATAAGACTATCATAGGAACAAATAGGTGTCATGAAAGTAGCTGACACTGGCACGACAACAAAAAAGTTACTCAAATGACACCCTTTTGATGCACAATTTTTGGTGCATCACGTACTGATTTTCATCCAAGACGATGTCATGCAAGTAGCTGACACTGGCATCCAGCCTTTTCGCGCAAAAAACGTTGTAAAGTGTTTAGTTGGATCCCAGCTGGAATGACACTTGGTTATGCAAGAAATCTATTGTCAAAAAAAATTACTTCCGCATATTTTGAATCTGATTATAATGACAATTAGAGATATTTTAAGAGCTCAAAATCTATCTTTGTCTGCAGACTTTCAGTTAACTTTTCAATAAAAAACGTAGCGTATCTTTTTCAGCGGTCTGTCATATGTGCGCTGCATTTTTTTCTAATCTTTTTATACAGGAGGATTTTATGTCCAGAATTCCAGATACTTGACCTTTACTTTAGCTAATAACAGGCGCCTGTGATTTTTATAAAGAAAGTGTAGGAAAAACTGTTTCCAGGCATAAATTTGCCATGTATACCTAAAAAGTAATTATATTAGCATAATATTCATACTTATATGCCAATATTAATATTCTTTGAATGGAATACGAAATTAATGTTGAAAAAATATGTACCAAAAAATTTATGTGGGATCTATGCCGAAGCTCAAATTGCATGACACCATTTATTTTTATGGTTTTGTCTATTTTATTTTGCCACTCTGCTAAACGGATACATTTAATTCCATTTTTATCGAGCAGATAATTGTCATATATTAGCTTAGTTCTCCTGTTATACTTAAATATAAATCAGCATAGCCCTAATTTTTTTATATATTTTACTTCTTTCTCTATATTTAATAATAGGCTTGAAAATAAATGGTAAACCTATAATTGTTAAGCTTAGAGCTAGGATTGAAAGTACACAAAAGGCTTTGTGTTTACTATGTAGCTCTTTCAAGTAAAGCATCAAAAACCTACAAAATTTTTTGTAATTTTCTTCAATATTTTTTTTGCTATGAGCCTTGTCAATAAACATATCTATTGCAGTATAATCATTACTACAATTAATTGCCCCTTTTTCTATTAATAGCTGAGCTATATCAAAATAATCCTTTTGAATAGTAAGATGCAGAGGTGTAAAACCTTGTTGATCACAAATATTCATATTGGCTTTTACTGCTAACAACATTCTTACAATTTCTACATGGCCTTTTTTAGCTGCAAGTAGCAGAGGAGTTCTGTTGCATCTAGTGACGGCATTAACGTTTACCTTAAGCTCCAATAAGAACTTAACTGCTTTAGTATCACCATTATAGCTAGCTTTATGTAACCTGGTGTTACCGCTACAATCTTGGTCATCTGCTTCTATTCCCTTTGAAACAAGAAATGTTACCATTTGCCTATTATTATGCTTAATAGCGCAATCCAGTGCATCAAAACCATGTTTATTTTTTGTGCAAATAAACTCTTTTAACTTAGCTTTTGCTTGCTTTACAATAAGCTTTACCAGTTGCATTTTGTTGTTATATGCTGCTAGAAAAAGCGTAGTATTATTTTCTGCATCTTTTGCTTCTATGTTTGCACCTTTCTTTATCAGATATTCTATAATCTCTGCTCTACTTTCATAATGTGTAGTACATTGATAAATGGTCAAAAATAAAGGAGTACGAAAGTTGTTATCTTCACATTCAAGATTTGCTCCGCTATCAATTAAAATCTGGACGCTCTTTTTAGAACCGTATAATGAAGCTATGTGAAGAGGAGTATAGCCTTCCTCAGCATCTTTTTCATTAATTTTTGCGCCTTTTGTTATTAAAAAATCCATTAATTCTGTGTCATCTTGTAGTGTAGCAAGGTGAAGTGGAGTAAATCCATTTTTATCTCTAGAATTAATTGTCAATTGATTAACAAGAAGTTTAGCAATTTTTTTGTGTCCATGCATAATAGCATAATGCAGTGGATTTCTATTTTCATTGTCCACAACATTAAAGTCAGCTTCGTGCTCTAATAATGATTTTACTCCAACTAAATCGCCTTCTTTTGTAAACTTATGCAAGAGAGTGACTCCGCTTACATCTTTTGAGTTAATATCAAATCCACTTTCTACCAATTGATGTATGTCTTCCTCACACGCCATACCATTTTAATTAAACCCTTTTCGCATTAACAATACTCCCACTTAATTAAGTTTGAATGAATCTGTAAGAGAGATATCACAATTTATTGAAGTTACTAAATCCGATATATTAAAGTCCACAATTTCCTGAATAAAGCCCTGACGATATTTTGCACACATCCATCTGCACACACTCTCCAGGTACTTTACAGTTATAACGCTTGACCTGTTTGCGATAATGACGTTTAACATGCAGAAGACTTACATCATGTTTTTTGAAAATTTTGTGTATAGTAGCCAATGACAAGGATAAATCATATAGACGTCTTAACTCGGTTTGAATACGCCTTGCCCCTAGCTTTCTAGTTTGTCTTAGATGAAGAATAAGCTGCTCATCTGATTCATTGATCTTTTGCAAAGGTGAAGTTTTAGGCTTACTACTGAGATCTACTAATCCTTTTTCACCTAACTCTTCATAACGTTTGTACCATTTACGTAAGGTAAAACGTGAAATACCATAATGCTGACATACCTTTCCTGCATGACCCAACTCTTTGTATAGTTTTATCCAACTCAGACGTAGTTTAACCCTAGAATTTATCCTTTGCAATTGTAATAAGGTCTATAAACTACTGCAAATCCAAATTTCTATTTGATCTTACATTCTTATTGTAATAACCTCTATGGATCACACAGCATTAGTCGTGTATCTGAACAGATACTTTTGTACATGGATCAGCTTTATGTGTATCAATTCTGTCTACTTCAAGTTTCCAGCAAAACTACTTTCTAATGTATTGCTTTCAATCAAGTTCTTTGTTAAGCTCACTGTTAGTGGATGTCAATTATCTTAACATAAAAATCAAGGCAGCTTTAGGTATAAATACGAGTAACTCGTATAAGTAAAGAGGCTATAAGAAGTTTCTTACCATTCTATTCAAACGGGTTTTAAACTTTTGAAATGTCATGACATTGTTGATACGTTTGTCAAGAAACGACAGGGTATCTGCAAAATCTTCTGAATAATCATTGATAAAAAAAAGTATCGTACTTAAGTACACTCCAGCTAATATTGCTCTTTTTGTATAGTAGTTAAAATCTGTTGATTGATCATGAATGCCATACCAAATCGCGCTAACAGTTCTGTACAAGAGTTTACTAGAAAAATATGTATTTTGGGGTAATATAGAGAATGATAAAACATTTTTTAAAAACTCTCTGTAATTTTGTAACTTAGCATAGTTTGAAAGGCGTATTTGGACAGCTAACTTTATCCGCTCTCTTACCTTCATATCTTCTAAATTGGAATTCCAAAGTTCAGTTTCCATTGAGCTATTTAAGTCCTCTGCTATGTACTCCAAAGCACTATATATTCCATTTTGAAATTTACAAAAACTATTGGCTAGGTTAAGGTTCGTGCACACTTTCAATAAGGTTGCATCACTTATTCCTTCAAATGGAACAACCTTAATCAGCTCATCTACTATTAACTTTTGTTCCATACAATATTATACTAAACATCACATATAATTATACCTGAGATTTTCAAACATTCTGCAAAATGCTTCACCGCGCTCTTCAAAATTTTTCCACTGATCAAAAGAAGAACATGCAGGAGAAAGTAATATCGCTACTTCTTCTTTGCTATTTATGGCCTCTTCAAAAGCCAGTTTAAATGCGTTTTCTAGATTATAGCACTTCATATAATCTATTTTGTTCTCCATAATGTTTGCAAAAACTTCAGTTGATTCTCCAATAAGAAAAGCTTTTCTAATCTTGGTGAAATGCTTGCTTAATGATTCTATTCCGCCTTTTTTGCTTTTTCCGCCAACAATCCAGTATATGTTTTTATAAGATAAAATTGCCTTTTCGGTCGATTCTGCATTGGTTGCTTTGCTATCGTTGATAAAAAGTACATTATGTATTTTGCCAAGAAATTCATTTCTGTGTCTTAGCCCTGGAAAGGATTTGATTTCATTGACAATAGTGCTGCTATCTACTCCAAGTAACTTGCACACAGCGTGTGCAGCTACTATATTTTCTACATTGGATACTAGGTTTACTTTCATATCACTCATTGATAAGTTGTGATTCTCTAGTTTTAGCGAGATCTCCTGAATCTCAGCACTCCTTTTGTCATCCAAGTAGCTGACACTGGGATCCAGATAATTTCGATCTATACCAGTAATCTGTTCACTATAATCAAGCAAATTGTTATCTGCCAATGATATTAGATCTCTTGCACTACCCTCTGTCATCTGGGTAGTTGGCAATGGTTTTTCTTTTCTGGTCACGCGCTGGAATGACACCAGGGAATATGTTACTGAAATTGGAATTTTGTTCCCAGTGAATTTATTGAATACATCAGCGGTAATTTTGTTATCACATCCTATCACGGCAATCTTGCTACTGTTTATCAGTTTTAATTTAGTTGCTATGTAGTTATTCATACTTCCATGTCTATCTATGTGGTCTGGTGTGATGTTTAGCAATACAGAAATGTCTACATTAATTTTATTTATTAGCTCCAATTGAAAAGAGGAGAATTCAATTACATAAATTTCTGCATCTCTTTCTAAATCCAAAATAGGCACACCTAAATTCCCGCCAATAGCTACTTTTTTCCCTGTGGATTTTAATATGTGCCCTATTAGTGACGTGGTGGTTGATTTGCCATTTGTTCCTGTAATGCCTATAACCTTCTGATTTGTAGTTTTAGTTTCAAGAAATAGCTCAATGTCTGATTTTATTTTGCAGTCAAAGCTTCTTGCAAGTTTTACTACCCAATGCGTTGGTATTGGCACTCCAGGGCTCAAAATTAGTGTGCTTATCTCATGCCAATTATACTCATTGGGATGAGTAAAGTTACACTCTTTATATATCTTTTTTGCATTTGCTATTTGCTCTTTATTATCATCCCATGCATATATTTTTGCACTGCTTTTTGTTAGAGCATTAATAACGGACAAACCAGTTTTACCAAGGCCGAAAACCGCAACACTTTGATTTTTGTATTTGTTTAGTTGCACTTCTAGATAACTTATGCGAACCATTTTATAAAGATATAATACAAATTATAATGACTTCTTCCATAGTTTTTGGCAGTGCTTAACTTTATTGTCACAACCTTAGCCAATAGAAAACTCCTTGACACATTTTGCCAACTCCCTTGCCATGATATGTATAACAATGTTACAAAAAATAATATCATAGAATTCAATAGGATAATTCCTAGAAAACCCCTACATACTAAAAAAAGCAAAATGCTGTTAAAATGAGCTTAAGAATAAATAGCAAACATCTAACATAACAATTCTATTTGTAAATCAGGTGAGACTTATCCTATAGAAAGCTTTCGAACTACGCAAGCGTATCTTTTGCTTTTAGTATTTCTTTAAACCTGCTGCAAAAGAGTAGGAATGGTTATAAAATAGGGAGGTATAGCAAGAGAATAGAGAGGGAAGATGAGCTTAAACTACCATAATCTAAAAGAACATCCGAGAAATTTTCGAGATGTAACAGGTTTGAAAATAGAAGAATTCGAAAAGATTGTAGAAAAAGTGCGCCCAGAGTGGGAAAAAGTTCAAGAACAGAAGAAATGCCATGGAAGAACGTCAAGATTGCCTGTATTGGAAGATAAAATACTCTGTATAATTCTATAGACCTGCTGCAAAAGAGGAGATATTTAAAGAGAGATGTAGCAAGAGGGAATGAGCTTAAATTATCAAATCAACGTTATTCTACTTTACCTCACTAGCATTTTCCTTACTTGAGCCTTACTATTACTCACAAATATAAACGTTCGTTACATAGCTCTTAATATGTCTAAAGAGACGAAATTTCCCGAATTATTTATAATGAACCCTTACGATCACATTCTGGGGACGTACATCAGAAAACTTTTATATTATTAGTTTTGTAGTAAAATTATATGAGTACATCGTATCTATTAAATCAGAAGCTTTATGGATTACAGATTGAGAGCTTATTTGTTTGGGGTTATCTGGTTTATACTTAGCTTACTTAGTAGTGTAGCTAATGATACTATATCAAAATATCTAAGTTTACATCTTCAGAGTTTTGAAATAATTTTTTTCCGCTTTCTGTTTACCACTATTACCCTTGTACCTTTTATGTTTTACTATGGAATAGAAACTTTTAAAACAAGTCAAATATCTACTCAAATAACCAGGGGTGGGTTGTTGTTTTGTGGAATGACCTTATGGACTTACGGGTTGACTGTTTTCCCCATAGTAACTGCAACGATTATAAGTTTTTCTATACCATTATTTGTTATACTTCTTGCAATCCCTTTGCTAAACGAAAATATAATTTGGCAAAGATGGATAGTAACTGTTATTGGCTTTGTTGGTATTGCTATTACTACCAAAGCTCATAGTGAAGATTTTAATCCTAAAATTCTTATTTTTATTGTATCTGCATTAATCTTTGCTATATTAGACATACTTAATAAGAAACTTGTAATAAAAGAGTCAGTAATAAGTATGTTATTTTATTCAGCTCTAACGACAACTATTTTTTCTACTCCACCTTTGTTATTTTATTGGCATATGCCTTCCTTGTTGGAGTTAGTATTACTGCTGATTTTAGGAATAAGTTCAAACCTAATTCTGTTCTTCATGTTAAAAGCTTTTGCTCTTACTGATGCTACTGCACTTGCACCGTATAGATACATAGAGCTAATAATTTCTGCAATAGTAACATACGTTATATTTAATGAATTACCTGATAAAAGTGCTTTATATGGTACTTTGATATTAATACCATCAACCTTATTTATAGCTTATTCGGAAGGTAAGGCAATTAAGAAAAATAATGTAACAACAAAAGTTTATAATTGTTAATGGTATTTATTTTAGATGCTAAGCTATATTTTTAAGGTGATAATAAAATGCACATAACTATTATAGGAGTAGGGTATGTAGGATTAGTATCTGGTACAATGTTATCTGAGCAGGGCCATAAAGTTGATTGCATTGACATAAATACTGAGAAGATTGAACTTTTGAAATCAGGGAAAATTCCTCTATATGAACCTGGATTAGCAGATTATTTAGAGAATAATATAAAGTCACAAAGGATAAGATTTTTCGATTCGTATTTTCAAATAAATCCCAATACAGAAGTAGTATTTATAACTGTAGATACTCCATCAGACTCCCTAGGAAATGCAAATTTAAAGAATGTATATAATGCAGTAAGTGAAGTTTCTGAGAGAGTTAATCAAGATTGCTTAATAGTGATAAAGTCAACTGTTCCTCCTGGTACTGCAGAAAATATACATAATTATTTATCTAATAAGGGCTATAACTTTGATTTAGGAGTTAATCCAGAGTGGCTTTGTTGCATAGCACTGATAGGCATGTAAATCACAGTGAATTTACGCAGCTAATTTAAATTCAGCCATACCTATATCAGTAAATTTGTTCAATAAGTAGCACTTAATTAACAGCTCTTTTTCACGATTTACCTCTGATTTATTTTTCAAGCCAAACCCAAATATTTGCTTCAACCTATAGAAAAAGACTTCAATATAAGACCGTGCTCCATACTTAACTTTTTTCTTCCATTCATTAATACCATCTTCATAATTCTCATATGACCTAATTCTACTAATATACTTGTTTCTTTCTGATAAGTAGTCAGCTAAACAAATTTTAGTATCCTTCCTAGGGCGAATAATAGGCACAATATTGTATTTTCTGCATTCTTTATACACACTTTTCATATCATAAGCCGCATCTGCTCGAATAGAACAAATGTTATATTTATCACTGACTTCTTCTAACATATCGCAGACCGGCAAATAGTCTACAGCAACACCACTAGTGTAGTTCATGCTTATTGCTTTCTTATCATTTATGTTTAAAACAACATGTAATTTTCTTACTTGACCATAACCACTGTATTTTCTTTTTCGAATATTAAGCTTACTATGCCCACCGTTATTATTGTAGATACTAACTCTAGTGCTATCTACGGCAATTTCAACATTTTCCAGATCATCTTTATTGCTTCTATGGTCATCAATCTTCAAATTAAGCTTTTTAAATCTTCTGGAAGCTTGTGTATAGCTGATAATCTTAAGTTTTTTGCCTATTTGTACCATATAACCTTTTACAAAACCTACAGCTTGTCTCAAGCCAATTCTAAAAAGATGAACTATTATGTGTATTAAAATTACAACTTTATCACTATAAGTGTTATTGCCACCTGCAACTTTTGGACTATTTTCATACCAATTTTCTATGGCTTGATTAACAAAATGAAAAACATTTCCTCTTTTTTTGAGAAACTCGTTATATTCTCTTTGGTTACTTACTCTCATTTTTTGTGGCATAAGTTGTACTTGTTTGAAAAATGCCTATTTTACAACAAAATTCGTTAGTAGCCATATATTAAAAAGCTTTTCTTCTTACAATAACCTCAACCAACACTAGCTATGCAACAAAGCCATCCAGAGTTTCTCAAGCAAGGCTCTGCAGTATCAGATTTTTTATACCCAGATAGGATAATAATAGGAGTAAAAACTAAGCTAGCTAGGGCAAAACTAGAAGTTATATATAGATCATTTATAGATAAGAATATTCCGTTAATAGTCACTGATACAGTTACTGCTGAAATGATTAAATATGCTTCTAATGCTTTTCTAGCAACAAAGGTTGCTTTTATCAATGAGATGGCAGGTTTATGTGAGCTATTAGGAGCAGACATTGACCTTTTAGCTAACAGTATGGGAATGGACCATAGAATAGGTAAGGAATTTCTCAAAGCTGGTCCAGGATGGCTTTGTTGCATAGCTAGTGTTGGTTGAGGTTATTGTAAGAAGAAAAGCTTTTTAATATATGGCTACTAACGAATTTTGTTGTAAAATAGGCATTTTTCAAACAAGTACAACTTATGCCACAAAAAATGAGAGTAAGTAACCAAAGAGAATATAACGAGTTTCTCAAAAAAAGAGGAAATGTTTTTCATTTTGTTAATCAAGCCATAGAAAATTGGTATGAAAATAGTCCAAAAGTTGCAGGTGGCAATAACACTTATAGTGATAAAGTTGTAATTTTAATACACATAATAGTTCATCTTTTTAGAATTGGCTTGAGACAAGCTGTAGGTTTTGTAAAAGGTTATATGGTACAAATAGGCAAAAAACTTAAGATTATCAGCTATACACAAGCTTCCAGAAGATTTAAAAAGCTTAATTTGAAGATTGATGACCATAGAAGCAATAAAGATGATCTGGAAAATGTTGAAATTGCCGTAGATAGCACTAGAGTTAGTATCTACAATAATAACGGTGGGCATAGTAAGCTTAATATTCGAAAAAGAAAATACAGTGGTTATGGTCAAGTAAGAAAATTACATGTTGTTTTAAACATAAATGATAAGAAAGCAATAAGCATGAACTACACTAGTGGTGTTGCTGTAGACTATTTGCCGGTCTGCGATATGTTAGAAGAAGTCAGTGATAAATATAACATTTGTTCTATTCGAGCAGATGCGGCTTATGATATAAAAAGTGTGTATAAAGAATGCAGAAAATACAATATTGTGCCTATTATTCGCCCTAGGAAGGATACTAAAATTTGTTTAGCTGACTACTTATCAGAAAGAAACAAGTATATTAGTAGAATTAGGTCATATGAGAATTATGAAGATGGTATTAATGAATGGAAGAAAAAAGTTAAGTATGGAGCACGGTCTTATATTGAAGTCTTTTTCTATAGGTTGAAGCAAATATTTGGGTTTGGCTTGAAAAATAAATCAGAGGTAAATCGTGAAAAAGAGCTGTTAATTAAGTGCTACTTATTGAACAAATTTACTGATATAGGTATGGCTGAATTTAAATTAGCTGCGTAAATTCACTGTGATTTACATGCCTATCAGTGCTATGCAACAAAGCCATTATCAATTACTAATCTTCCATATTGTTCATCTTGACTATTGAATCCAAGAAGAACTAAATTATTATACTTTAAACAATCAGTCATTTTCATAACTGTATCGCTAGATATAAAAGGAGTGTCTCCATACTGTATTAAAACTATGTCTTGATCAGATAACTCCTCCAGATTTTCTAGAGCAATTTTAACTGCAGTGCCAGTGCCTGTAATATCTTCTTGAATTATTAGTTTTATATTGTATTGATCGATTATACTTTTTAGAGTATCAAAGTTTTCTAAATCTTTTAGAAGGGAGTTGTTAACAACAATTGATAAGCTTTTTAGACTCAGCGATTTTGCATTAGAAATTATATGTTCTAAAAGAGTAAGATTTCCCACTTGGTGCAACGCTTTTGGATATTCAGAATTCATTCTACTGCTCTTTCCTGCTGCTAATATTATCAAAATTTTACTCATACATAATTCAGGAATTGATTAGGTAGTAAGTTAATTTATAATTAGTAAGATGTAAAGTCCACTTTGATTTTCTAGAGGAAAATAACTACCATCGAACAGACAAAATTCGTTAAATTAGCATCTGTAGTAATTCTTAAGTAAAATTTTAGAAAGAGACGCCCCATAGTTATAATTGAGTGTGTGCTACTTTCAAGTATGGTTTTTATTGATGAAACCTCTTAGACCACTCTGTTTGAAATAAGGTAACTACTGCTTAATTCACCAAAAAGCCTGTAATTAAGTTCTAAAGCGAGTGTGTCCAACCCAATCGATTGTATCTCTTTAGCGTCTGTAATGCCCTTTAAAATTTGAATAAAATGTACTTATACTAATTCTATTAGTATAAAATAAACTTGCACATAATTTTATCGTCATTTTTATTCATTGTAAAGAAAATTTTGTATGAAGGTTTTTTAGAAAACTCACTTGCCCCTCTTAAATGCTCTCAACATCCTGAAAATTTGAATAAAAGTAATTGCTATTTTCAGAAACTTTTTGAAAAATTACCACAAAACATCTAAATCTTTAATAGGCAAGACCGCACCATTTGCTTGTAGATAGTAATGTGTTGGCTTTATTAACTTGTGCTCTACTTTATCTCCTACTGAAACTTTAAATTCCATATCCTGCACACAAAGAAATCCATATTTAGAATTGGTCCCATATCCTGCAGCATTACGAAAGAATTTAATCTGTCCAAGAGTTGCAAGATTATTTATTCTTTCTCTAATATTGCGCTCACTGCCAAGCCCCTCTTCTCCTTCAAAACGCTTTGCAAATTGTCCAGCAGTATAAATATTACCTTGATATGCGCTACTGCGAATTAAATTCAAGATAACCTCATGTTTTCTCATCCGTTCTAAATCCAACTTTTTACTATATTGATCTCTGATTATTGGTTCTGAATTTAAAACTGAATTGTCATGTACAAATGCCCCATTTTTCCAGTAAAGTGTCATTTGCCCGTTATTGCACTGCGAATAGTTAGATTTTTTGCGCGATAAAATTCTCTCATCAGGAGAAGCATTAGCTTTATCTGGTCTAGTCAAATACCAACGAGACCTTACTGTATTATTCCATGCTGTTGAACCGCCTGTGCCAGTTTTACGTATTATTCCCGCATCAGAAGGGTGGGCAAGTAATAAAACAGCTCCTTTTATTGCTTGAGCTATTCGACCACAACAACCTTGAATAAATTGTCTCACATGAGAACGGTCGTTTTCATTTCCTCCAAATAGGTCTGCTGCTGTATCTAATATCACAAGCTTCGGCTGAAACGATTCAATATCCTCAAGTAACTCTTGAAAGTACGTAGTTAATTGACCAGTATCTTTGTTATTAAAAACCATAAGTTGATTATTGTGCCCTGCTCGTGACCATAAGCCAACATTATCCTGAAAATCAGAAGATTCCATACCTGATTGATAAAATTCATTTATTGCGCATTGCCGACGCCAAAGTTCTTCTTCATCATCTTCACAGAACACACCATATGTCTTTATTTTTTCCAGATCTATTCCAAGCCAAGGTTTACCAAAAGCAGCGGCTGTCATTAATTGTTGAGCAAGGAGAGATTTTCCAACACCACCATCACCATAAAGAGCTGTAACACTTCCTACAGGGAGCCAATCCTTAATAACCCACTTTCTTTCTGGAGGGATATTGGTCCAAACTGTAGTATCAATTCTTTTTGACTTTCTTGAAGAATAAGGGCTTTTGTTGTTAAGGATAAATTCTTCAACGTTCATTCCTTCTAGCACACTATCTGCAGCATCCCAAGATTTTGGCTTATCTTGAGGAATCTTGAGAATAGAAAGTGATGCAACTCCAAAACCAGAAAGCTTTTTTGCGGCTTCTTGAGCATAATCTTTTCCATGATCATCGTTATCTGGCCATATAATAATGTGTTTACCTTTAAGTGGAGTCCAATCAGTTTTCTCAATAGGTGCTTTTGCTCCAAACATTGCTGTTGTTGCAGTGATCCCTTGTTCTATGAGTAGCTCAGCACATTTTTCCCCTTCTACCAATATCACTCTATCAGATTTAGTGATGCCTGGAATGTTATACAGAGGCCTGATCTCAGGTGCAGTAAAGGTAGATTTTTTAGCATCAAATGGTTGATAACTTTTTCCTGAAGCAGTATCATAACGATATTTGCTGGCAATCAACTGATTATCCTGATCGAGATAGTCCCATTGAGTTATTCTCTTTTGCTCTTTAGTAGGTCGCTTGTTACATCCTATCCATTCACTTATCGAAGAAATTACTTCAACAAATTCTATTTTAGCGTTTTTCCCATGTGCAGCTGCCCAAAGATCAATAATGTCACCACCGTCCCCAGTTGCAAAATCAATCCATAATCCGACCTTGCCATACGCTAATTCAACTTTGAGGCTTTTGCCTTTATTACCTTGTACATCACCTATCTGAAATTTGTCACCATGAAAAGTTCCTCTTGGAAATAAATAAGAAAGGCATGATCTGATGTTTAATAATAGTTGTCTTTTTATTTCTTCTACATCAAATTGTTCTAATGGTTCTAAATGTGAGACAGCGTCGTTAAAATCATAATTTAAAGTATTTTTTTCTTTGACATCAGTTAAAAAATCTTGTACCATAGGTTGAAGCTCCTTTTAAAGTTAAGTGTTTGAAAGGTTTTTGAGCAAGGCTGTATTGGTTGCGGTCTTGTTCTCTTATCATGAAGTAAAAAATGTAGTAGGTGGTTCTCTTGGCAAAGCTTGAAAAATATATTAATAAGTGAAGGAAGTCAGTTCAGGTTTACAGTAAAGGTAAGATTGAAGGCTCTTAGAGTTTTCTTTCTTTTAAGACAAAATACTCTAATATAATTCTACAATATTTTCCTCACTATGTCAACTTCCTATTAAATAATCATAATGCTTCTATTTTGTCACATTGATATATTACATATTTATAGTATGTAATATATATTATATATAAGGAAATTTGCCATTTAACATTTTGGTTAAACCTCCACATATACGCAGCTTTGGAGCCGATTGGCAATTTTGCCAAATGAAATTTTATTTGCCATTTGAAATTCTCTTAAGGTATTGATTTTCTTGTATTTCTCTTTGTAAGTTCATCTGGTTATTTGGTAGGTTTGCCAAATGATTTGCATTTTGAAGCTTACTTTAATAAGTAAATATACCTATATGCTAGAAAATTTATAACAGTTGCTTACTGCATAAACTAAGTTCACTTATTAACATAACTCAAGAGATGCTTATATTTCTGTACCATTGACTATAGTATACCGGATCCCTTATCGATCTTTCCGGAAGTGAGGGAAATTTTTCCAAAACACGTTTACTCCTTATTATAAAAACATCTGACTTTAAACTTACACTATTTCCTTACTATATATGTTCACAAAAATTCTAAAAACTGTTCACTTTTTTAAAAAATTTTGCACAACTCCGCTTTCATACTCCACTAAATGACCTACTTTTCTAACGACTAAAAATGCAGTCCGAAATATGATTTGCTCTAAAAATTTTTCATTGAAATTACAAAAATGAACAGGTAACGCAAATTCTGTAAAGGACAATGGTGGTATTGAAAATTTAGCTCTGCTCTCAACTTACACTCCTCAAAAAAATTACAAAATTTAATTTCATTTTAACTTTAAACAAAAAGGCCACCTATAAGTTGCATCTGCATTATGTTGCAAAATATACTATACTTTCCTTATGAGACACTTACATAATCAAATAAGCTATCTACTACTTTTCTTCTCCTCCATAACAGATATATACTGTAAATGTGGTTTGAAATATGAATTGCTCTAAAATTTTTTTTATTACGATTTTTCTATTAAACTTTAATAGAGCTTAACGTGTTTACAATATACCCAGGTGAGAGATTTTCCGTCTATAAGAGGTAGCCGTAAAAATGCTATATTAGTAAAACTATTAATAATAATTATTTGTGAATTAAGTACTTTAGATTCGAGATTATATAGACTTTTGGCAGTTTAAGCCATTTTAGATTGGAAAATGAAATCTCATTAAGCTGAGAAGTGGGCTACTGTAGGGGAGTTTAACATAATTTAAGGTTACAAGTCAAGCAAACTACTATAATATCATAAAAGGCTGTTCCTTGGCTGATTTTGAGTGTTTCTTAGTTTAGAGAAAAACCCTATTATTATAAATAATAAAAATAAGGTATATAATAATACCCTATTTATATTTTATATTTTTCATTCTTATTTATTCTTTAATTTTTTAACTCTTATAGATAGCTCTCTAAAAAAAAAGGATTTGAGACAGGAAACGTTAAATTCTTTTTAAAAAATTTTCTTTACAAGGCATGAAAACCGTGTTAAACTTATATGTAAGTTTCTTTCGTGATAGTAAGATTAATTAAAATACCTTTTAGTTGAGTTTAGAGTTGTTTTATAAGCGATCTTTAATCAGGGGAGTATTTTTTTGCTTAAAAGTTGTGGCTAGCTTTAAAACATAGGTTTTCTCCTTTAGTTATTAAATTTCTGCTTTGCTTATAATATAAATGTCCTAACAATTAAATTACAATATGTATTCCGTTCAAGATTTCAGCCAATTTATTGAGTATTCCGGAAAAAGAGGATATGATTTGTTTGTTCTTTAGGCATAGGTGTCTAAAATTACAGAAATGAATCATTTTTTTCTATTGAGCTTTTTCTGCATCTAAAACTTATGTACCGCTTAAAATGGAGACAAAGATCAAAATTTATTTATTTACGTCTCTAATTTTATCTCGTATAATGGAGACAAAGATTTATGTTTTCACTATTTATTGGCAGATAGGGCTTTCTAAAGGGTGGTTCACCCCCCTTGAAATTAAAACAAAAGCAAGATGTCAAACACAGATAGCTCAACTACAAGCTGGTTTTTGTTGTAGTTATTTTCTCACTTTCTTTACTTGCTTTAATTAATTCATCAAAGTCAGATTCATGTAATTTATCTTGTATAACTCTATACTTTTCGTATTCTCCTTCAGCTAGAGCTTTTGCAACTTCAGCACTCAGCATCTTTAAGTACTTCATAATCATTGAACAATAGAAATGCATCCAACTTTTCAACCCAATTCTGCATTTTCATTAGCCGATGCTTTCTTGCTTGAAGTTCTGCATAATCTAGATACATTGAGACAATGTGATTTAGTTCACTTAATTCTTTTTCAGTCAAGTAGTTTTTTGCAACACTTACATCACTCTTATGAATTTTATTACCTAGACCATCTTTCCAAGTAGTTAGTCCCATATGTGGTTTTTTATGATCAACTCGATAGCTCTGCTGCAGTCAAGCCGTAAATCGCCCAATATAATTTATTCTGTACTTTTGCATAAAATTGTTTTGTTATTTCTGAATTTGGATCATAGTCTGCAGAGCATTCAGCATAAATGTCAGTAATCTTCTGGTAAAACCTACGTTCGGATGCTCCTGATTTTTTCAAGTAATTCATTGAAGTAGTCTTTGCCAAACTTTAGGCCGTTTTTTAGCCGTTCGCTATCTAATGCAAATCCTTTGATGATGAAATCTCTCAAAATTTTTGTAGCCCATACTCTGAAAGATGTAGCCTTTTTAGAATTAACTCGATAACCAATAGCTATCCAAATTATAAAATTGTGTAGGGTACTGTTTACCATCTTCAGCAGTATTCCGGGAAATCCGGATAACTGAATCTTTATCTAACTCTTGACTAGCAAATATGTTCTGTAAATGCTCACTAATTGTTCTAATATTAACATCAAACAACTCCGCCATTCTTTTTTGTGTAAGCCAAATGTTTTCATCTCGATACAAAACATCAATTCTCACGTCTCCATCTGGAGTTGTATATAATAAAATTTCGTTTTCATTTATTATCATATCTACTCTACCTTACTTCAAGTAGCATATAGGTTATTTGTAAAAAAGACAAGCAACTGTAAAACTCTAAAAATAGAGAACTATCTACTTTATTCTTTAGCTGGTGAGCAGTTTTGAAATTATTTTAACTTTTTTTTTAGAAAATCCCGGAAAAAGTAGTAAGAAATCCGGTATATATATAATAGAAGGGCATTGTTTCAACGAGGTTAGTTTACCTCTATACGCTTCAAACACAAAGAAAATGTCAATCCTAACACTCGACCTTGGCAAGCAAACGGGCTGGGCAATTCTAACAGATGGAATAATTGAAAGTGGAAGCAAAGGCTTTCATGGTAGTCGTTTCAGTGGAGGCGGTATGTGCTTCTTAAATTTTCGTAATTGGCTTAATTCTTTGAAAGACATTTCTGCAGTGTATTTTGAGGAAGTAAGAAGACATCTAGGAACTGATGCAGCTCATTGCTATGGTGGTTTTCTTGCAGTGCTGTCTGCTTGGTGTGAAGAACATCACGTACCATACAATCAACTATGTTTTTTAAAATTTTTTGAATTTAGTTTCATTACAACTTTTGTTTGTAATTTTGTTTTTTATTCGAGTAAAAAGTGCATTTTTGACAATAAAAACCCTAACTTAATCATAGAAAAATTTTGTATCAAACAACAGTTACTGCTTAGATCTTATGGTTAACGAATATGTGTATAAATACTTTAAATGTGTGTAGACGTATTTATCCACATATTCGTTAACCTATTTTCTATGCAGATTTTTTTAATTCACATTGACTGCTTCTTTAAGCCTCGCATTGGAAATTACTATGATTTTACGCATTAGAGCTGTCATAGCCACCATCTTCTTTTTACCTTTACCAACAAGCCTTGAATAGAAGGCACCAAGCGCAGACTTAGACCTTGAAGCAGACATCGCAGCTGTAAAAAGCTTTTCACGAACGTTGCTTCTGCCACCACTTATTCTGCGATAACCAATAGTTTTACCACTTTCTTTCGGATGAGGTGCAACTCCAGCAAGACTTGCAATTTCTCCCCTACTTACATAACCAAGTTCTGGCATTAGACACAGAAAATCTTGAGATAATTTTGCACCTATTCCTGGAACTGTTTTAAGGATTTTTTGGCGCTTTTGTAACTCTGGATTCTCATCAATAATTTTTTGTATGGTATTGTTGAGCTCATCTATCTGGCTATTAAAGAATTCAATAGTTTTCTGACAGCTTTCTTTTATATGGTCGTTTTCAGGTGCTGCAAGCCTAGATTTCTCTTGAGCTCTCATTTTTGTAATGTCATCACGACGTTGACAAAGTGCAACTAAGGTTGTTTGTTCTTTTGACATAGGTGCAAATAGAGATAGAGTACTATAGCGTTCAAACCCTTACTGAGCAAGGGCTCTTGCATCTGATTGATCAGACTTTGCTAAAGTTCCATGAGATAGAACAAAGCTTTTTACTTTGCGAGTATTAGCTCGATGTACAGCAATATCTTTATCAACAAGAAAATGTGCTAAGCCAAGCTCATATTTTCCAGTGTTTTCCAGAGTTACTAAAGAATTAGGTAAGATATTTGAAAAATCTTGAAACAATTGTTGCCAGCCAGCAGTATCATTGTCGAATTCGACAGCGTTCTTCTGTTTGTGAACTGCAACAACATTTTTAAATTTTCCAATATCAATGCCAATAAAATTTTGATAAGATGTAATCATAATAACCTCGATTAGTTTTAATTAATTTAAGATTGTAAACGGGTGCATACATATGTCCCATGCAACTATTCAAACGTATCGAGAGATGGGCTAGTGTACCTTGATCCGAACGGTTATAATACCAACAGTTGGTCGGTCGCACACGCCCGTGATAACTCTATTCCTATAGTGAGTAGGGTTATCTCCCTCTTATCTCCTTTATATCATATTTTTAACTTACAATGTTGGAGGAAGTTATGAAGCGTTTATAAGACAGCAACTCAGGGCAATAGCGATTGGTACAGGGATAACATATGAACAGCTAACAGGAGATTTAACAGGTGTTAATTATTCATCCATTCGAGCAGGATTAATAGAGTTTCGTCGTAGATGTGCTATGCTGCAACACAACATTATGGTATTTCAATTTTGCAGACCAGTATGGAGTAGATGGCTAGAGTTAGCAGTACTTTCTGGAGAACTGAGTACAGATGAAAAAGTAGTGAAAGAAGAAGTAAAATGGATACCACAGGGATTTGATTGGGTGGATCCACTGAAAGACCAGCAAGCACAGCAAATGGCAGTAAGGAATGGATTTAAGAGTCGATCGGAAGTAGTATCAGAAATGGGTTACGATGTTGAAGAAATTGACCAAGAAATAGCAGAAGATCAAAAGCGTGCAAATAGTCTCAACTTAATATTTGACTCTGATTGTAAAGGATTATGATGCTCTTAGGAAAACCATTAATGCTTGAACCAAGGAGTTTTGAGCTATTGTCATTAAACAATCAAAAACATCCCACGTTTAAAAACATAAAGCACTCCATCAAAAGTAACGTAGAAAGAACTGCAATTATACCAATTCATGGAATTTTAACTAAAAAACCGGGTGCGTTTGATGAAATGCTCGGGATGACATCATATGAGCAAATAGAAGTACAAGTAAAGCAAGCATTAGAAGATAGTAGTATAGAGACTATTTTACTGGACATAGATAGTCCCGGAGGAGAGGTAAACGGTATTTTCGACTTAGCTGATTTTATCTACAGTGCAAGAGCAAAAAAGAGAATTGTGGCAATAACAAACGATGATGCATACTCTGCTGCATATGCTATAGCTTCAAGCGCTGAGAAGATTTTTCTCACCCGCACTTCTGGTGTTGGCAGTATTGGAGTAATAGCAAGTCACATAGATCAAAGTGGGTTTGATGAAAAATGTGGAATAAAATACACAACTATTTTTACAGGCAAGAGAAAGAATGATTTAAATCCACATGAGCCTATTAACTCTGAAGGTTTAAAAAGTTTGAGAGAGGAAATAGATCGTTTATATGAGATGTTCGTCCAGCTAATAGCACGTAATCGAAATCTTTCTATAGAAGCAATCAAATCAACGGAAGCAGGGCTATATTTTGGGGAGAAAGCAGTAGAAATAGGCCTTGCAGACGGAATTACAATTCTTTCATCTATTAATAAAAACAGGAGTATTACTATGAATGAACAAACTACAAATGACCTAGAAACTGATAATTTAACCAAGTATCGTACTGAAGTTCTTGAATTAATACGTTTATGTAATTTATCGAAGATGCCAGAAAAGATAGGAGAATTTATTGAGCAGGGCGTAAGTGTTGAGCAAGCAAGGGAGGTTTTAATGGAATTACTTGCAGAGAGAACAAAGAAGACAGAGATACTGAGTGCAATACCACAGAATTCAGGAGAAGATTTGATGATACAAGTAGCTAAAGCTAGAGCACAATCAAGTATTTAAGTTTTTTTATAACCGCCGCGTACAACAATTATAAACATGGCGGTAAAACTAAAGGGGAAAATAAATGAGGAAATTTTATGAGTTGTATAAGCGAACAAAATAATCTTGGTGACCTATTAAAGTATGAGGTGTCAAGTCTATATTCAAGAGATCAGATAACAGTAGCAAAGGGACAAAATCTTAAACTTGGTACAGTAGTGGCTCTCGATAAAGATAGCATGGTTAAGATAATAAATCCAACTGCCACAGATGGTACACAAACAGCAATAGGTGCAATAGTAAGTGATGTAAATGCGACAGAAAATGCTAAAGCAGTAATTATTACTCGTGTTGCAATGCTAGCTGATCGTGCGGTTGTGTGGCCAGCAAATATCACTGAAGAACAGAAAGCTGCAGCAATAAAGCAACTTGAAGGACGAGGGATCATTATCCGCAAGGGAGCTTAAAAAAACTATTAAAAACACAAAAGGGGGAAAATAAAAAATGCAAAATCCATTTACAAACACAGCATTTAGCATGACGGCACTAACAAATGCAATGAATATATTGCCGATAAATTATGGACGAGTTGAAAATTTAAATTTGTTTCCAAGTAGGTCAGTAAGATTTAGACATATTACCATAGAAGAACACAACGGAGTTTTAAGTCTATTGCCAACACAAGTTCCAGGAGCACCAGCAACAATAGGAAAACGTGGCAAAAGAAAGGTAAGAACATTTACGGTTCCACATATTCCACATGATGATGTAGTCCTGCCAGAAGAAGTGCAAGGAATAAGGGCATTTGGATCAGAGAGTGAACTGAAAGCGCTGGCAGATGTAATAACTGACCATTTGCAGCTAATGAGAAATAAACATGCAATAACGTTGGAGCATTTGCGTATGGGAGCGCTGAAAGGAATAATTTTAGATGCTGATGGGTCAGAATTACTAAATCTGTACAACGAATTTGAAATAACACCAAAAGTAGTAAATTTTGCACTAGGAACAGCAACAACAGATGTAAAGCGTAAGTGTCTGGAAGTACTCCGGCATATAGAAGATAATCTAAGTGGTGAATATATGACCGGAATTCATGCCTTGGTAAGCCCTGAGTTTTTTGATGCATTAACTTCGCATAGTAAAGTGAAAGAAGCATATGAAAGATGGCAAGAAGGAGCAGCGCTAAGGAATGATATGAGGTCAGGATTTACATTCTGTGGAATAACATTTGAGGAATATAGAGGGCAAGCAACTGATCCTGAAGGAACGGTGAGAAGATTTATAGAAAGAGATACAGGGCACTGTTTTCCAGTAGGAACAGCAAGTACATTTACAACATATTTTGCACCAGCAGACTTTAATGAAACAGTAAATACTCTTGGACAGCCACTCTATGCAAAACAAGAGCCAAGGAGATTTGATAGAGGAACAGATTTACATACACAGTCAAATCCTCTGCCAATGTGCCATAGACCTGGCGTATTAGTAAAAGTCGCTATAGCATAACATACTGGTAGAGTAACAAGTTGGTGAGGCACAGAACGACTCTACCGGTATGCGCTTTCTTAGCATGTAAAGGTTAGTATATCAAAAAGAAATATGCAAGAGAATATTAAGCGATTATTAGAAGATTGTTTTGCCCATTTAGGAGAAGTGGCTTTGTATAAATCAAAGGATAAGTCATACATGGTACAAGTATTAAAGCAACAGCCAGATAAATTATACGAAATTGGTGAAGGACAATTTGTAGGAGAAACTTTAGCGTTAGAAGTAAGTGCGTTTGATGTGTTAAAGCCAATTGTAGGAGATGTTTTTGTTATAGGTGATCGAAGATATAAAGTACACTCACCGCCACTTAGAGACAAGTCTGGAATAACGTGGAAAATAAAAGCGTCTGGGGTGTAAAATGTCTATTCATATAGAAGTTGAGGTAATAGAAAGTGTAAATGCTAAAAGAAAAAAAATAGAATTAGCAATAGTGAGAGCGTTAAACAGAACAGCACTATGGCTAAAATTGAAGACAGCAAAAGAAATTAGTGAGGAAAAGAAGATAAAATTAAGTTTTATAAGAAAGAGATTAAGAATTTTTAAAGCAAAAACAAGCAGATTAGAAGTGTTAATTAGAGCAAATCTCTACGACATTAGAGCATCGACAATTGGTAAAATACAAAAAACAAGAAGAGGATCGAAAGTAGGAAAGCATGAGTTTATAGGAGGATTTGCAGCAGTTATGCCAAAAGGAAATAGCGGTATGTTTAAACGTGAAGGAAGAGCAGCATTGCCAATACAAGAAGTAAAGCTACCACTGGAACCTGAAGGCTCAAGAATAATAAAAGATCTTGTTGATTATGAGAGTGAGAGAGTGTTTGAGAAATACTTTAAGCATGAGCTAAACTATATGTTAAAGATATGACAAAGTTCTGGAAAGATTTACATCAAGCAATTTGTACTAAGTTAAAGGAAGAAATACCGGCTATACAGACATGTGAAATTTATCCATCGATAAGAAAAGAATTATTAGCGCCAGCGTTATTTGTAGAGCTTGTGAGTTTAGAATCGGGAAAAGATCCTGGAACAGAGGAATTAGCGCTGAAAGCAAGATTTGAAGCACGAATTGTGATTGATAGCACAATAGAAAATGCCCCTATTATTGTCAGAACATTAGCTGCTGAGGTTGCGAAAGTAGTAAATAAAAATACTTGGAACGTGAAAAATGTTTCACCAGGAGAATTTATATCAGGAGGAGGAGATGACTTTAGACCAGAGCTCGATGCATATTTAGTGTGGATGGTTGAATGGGTGCATACAATACACGTAGGGCGATCTATTTGGAAAGAAGGAAAATTTATGCCACACAAAATAGAAATCGGTGAAATAAATGTTAGAAAATAATTTTGCAATTTCGGAACTACAGAGGAAAATGGCCAACATTGTTCGTATAGGAGTTGTAAAAGAAATAGATTATGAAAAAGCAAAAGTAAGAGTTAAAATAGGAGAATTTTTAACAGATTATTTACCATGGATAACGAGCAAAGCAGGAAAAGATAGAGATTGGTCTCCACCAGATATCGGTGAACAGGTTATGATATTTTCTCCTTTTGGTGAACTATCATTAGGAGTGGTATTAGGAGGAATATATCAGGAAAAATACTCTGCACCAGAGAATAAAAAAGAAATAAATAGTATAAAATTTCAAGATGGGACGAAGTTTACATATGATAAAGGAAAGCATCATTTAGAGATTGAAGTAGTAGACAAAATAACACTGAAAGCTGGGGAATCGAGCATAGAGATGACGAAGAGCGAAATAAAACTGAAAGCAGATAGAATAAACCTTAATTAAATGAATAAATCGGTTGTACGAGTAGGAGATTATTGTGTAGAAGTAACACCGCATTTTTGCATTAGTGGGAGTAACAATGTTTTTGTAAATGGTAAGCCAGTTTGCCGAAAAGGAGATAATTTTACAGAAGGAAGAGCATTAACTAAAGGGTCAAAAACAGTGTTTACAAATGGCTATAGTATAGGAAGAGTTGGAGATTCAATATCTTGTGGTTCTAAAGTAATAAGTGGTAGTAGTAATGTTTTTTCAGGATAAAAATAAACCATCTGCTATACTTACCAAAAATAAAGTTATGAACATGGATATAACTATTAGCCTATTAGGAGACATTAGTAATTTAATAGATAGAGCAAAGAATCATCTTTCTGTTCAATTCAACTCTACTCTAGTATTGTTAAACTGGGAAATTGGCTCCAGAATTGATCAAGATATTCTAAAGCACAAACGCGCAGATTATGGGAAGCAAATCATCTCCCAACTTGCAAAAGAACTTCAGATTAAATATGGACGTGGGTTTGATAGAGCGTCATTATTTCGTATGGTGCAATTTTCTAAATTCTTTCCTGATCAAGAGATTGTCGCGACACTGTCACAACAATTGAGTTGGTCACATTTTGTAGAAATTATTGCAATTTCTGATGAGCTGAAGCGTAATTATTATAGGCTTTGTTGCATAGCACTGATAGGCATGTAAATCACAGTGAATTTACGCAGCTAATTTAAATTCAGCCATACCTATATCAGTAAATTTGTTCAATAAGTAGCACTTAATTAACAGCTCTTTTTCACGATTTACCTCTGATTTATTTTTCAAGCCAAACCCAAATATTTGCTTCAACCTATAGAAAAAGACTTCAATATAAGACCGTGCTCCATACTTAACTTTTTTCTTCCATTCATTAATACCATCTTCATAATTCTCATATGACCTAATTCTACTAATATACTTGTTTCTTTCTGATAAGTAGTCAGCTAAACAAATTTTAGTATCCTTCCTAGGGCGAATAATAGGCACAATATTGTATTTTCTGCATTCTTTATACACACTTTTTATATCATAAGCCGCATCTGCTCGAATAGAACAAATGTTATATTTATCACTGACTTCTTCTAACATATCGCAGACCGGCAAATAGTCTACAGCAACACCACTAGTGTAGTTCATGCTTATTGCTTTCTTATCATTTATGTTTAAAACAACATGTAATTTTCTTACTTGACCATAACCACTGTATTTTCTTTTTCGAATATTAAGCTTACTATGCCCACCGTTATTATTGTAGATACTAACTCTAGTGCTATCTACGGCAATTTCAACATTTTCCAGATCATCTTTATTGCTTCTATGGTCATCAATCTTCAAATTAAGCTTTTTAAATCTTCTGGAAGCTTGTGTATAGCTGATAATCTTAAGTTTTTTGCCTATTTGTACCATATAACCTTTTACAAAACCTACAGCTTGTCTCAAGCCAATTCTAAAAAGATGAACTATTATGTGTATTAAAATTACAACTTTATCACTATAAGTGTTATTGCCACCTGCAACTTTTGGACTATTTTCATACCAATTTTCTATGGCTTGATTAACAAAATGAAAAACATTTCCTCTTTTTTTGAGAAACTCGTTATATTCTCTTTGGTTACTTACTCTCATTTTTTGTGGCATAAGTTGTACTTGTTTGAAAAATGCCTATTTTACAACAAAATTCGTTAGTAGCCATATATTAAAAAGCTTTTCTTCTTACAATAACCTCAACCAACACTAGCTATGCAACAAAGCCATTATTATATAGAAATGTGTCGTATTGAAAGGTGGAGTGTTAGGGCACTACGTAGTAAAATCGATACTATGTTGTATGAACGTACAGCACTAGCAAAAAAACCTGAAGATTTCATAAGAAGGAGTATAAAAAATTTACGTGAAGAAAATATGTTAGCACCAGAATTCATTTTTCATGACCCATACTTCCTTAGCTTCATGGAATTGCCATCAAGTTATAGTGAGACTGATCTAGAAAATATAATCTTGGATGAATTGACAAAGTTTTTACAAGAGTTTGGGAATGATTTTTGTTTTGTAACACGTCAAAAAAGGATGAGTACTAAAACAACTGACAGGTATTTGGACCTGCTATTTTTTCACAGAGGATTAAAACGCCTTATAGCAATAGAACTAAAAATAGGTCGCTTTGAACCAGCTTATAAAGGACAGATGGAATGGTATTTAAATTGGTTAGATAAAAATGAACGAAAAGCAGGTGAAGAAAAACCGTTAGGGATTATTTTATGTGCTGATAAGGATCAAGAGGATATAGAATATCTTGAACTCGAAGGCTCTAATATTCATGTTGCACAGTATTTAACACAGCTTCCTTCTAAAGAAATTCTTGAAAAGAAGTTAAGAAAGGCTATTTCTATAGCACGTGAAAAACATGCAAGTATTCAGTCAGAGCCATGAAAAATATATGCGAGGAATGGATGCTAAAACGGGAAAAGCTCTTGAAGGAATAGAGCACTTAAAGCAGTCGATAATTGATATACTGACCACTCCTATTAACAGTAGAATAATGAAGAGAGATTATGGGTCAAGACTATTTGAATTAGTAGATAAGCCAATAAATAGAGATTTAACTTTGGAAATCTATTCAGCAGTAGCAGAAGCTCTACAAAGGTGGGAGGAAAGATTTAAGCTAGAAAAAGTAAAAATGACAGAGGTGAAAGAAGGAAAAGTAACGCTTGATCTAGAAGGATTATACTTACCAAGCGGGAAAAACATTCATTTTGATGAAATTGTAGTTTAAAGATGCAGCAGCTAAATATTGTAGAAAAGCCAAATTTCGAGGAAATCTTTTCGAGAATGAAAGAAGAGTTAGTCCGTAGAGATGAAACCTTTTCAGGATTAGTAGAATCGGATCCAGCAATGAAGGTATTAGAAGTAGCAGCATGGAGAGAGTTGTTACTCAGACAAAGGATAAACGAAGCTGTAAAGGGTAATTTACTAAAATTTGCAACGGGAGAAGATCTTGATAATTTAGCTGAGTTTTATGGAGTGGAGAGGCAAAAAGAAGAAGATGATGAACGATTTAGAAAAAGAATTAAAGCAAAAATAGTGGGCTCAAGCACGTGTGGAAGCAAAGAACACTATCGATATCATGCACTGTCAGCAGATAGTAGAGTAAAAGATGCACTAGTGGAATCAACTATACCAGGGAAAGTACAAATTTCAATCTTATCAACACAATTATCCACAACTGGCATAGTGTCAGAAGAGCTACTTGAAATTGTAAGAAAGCAAGTTACTAGAGATGATATAAGAGTTTTAACAGATACAGTAACAGTGATAGGTTGCAATATTACGGAAATAGATATTCACAGCAGAATGAGTATAAGTCCTATAATATCAAAGGAGGAAATCAAGAAGCAGTTTATTGAGAAGTTTGAAGCAAGTAGAAGGTTGGGATGGAATGTTACAAAATCATGGATAATAGCAAACCTATTTGTAGATGGTGTAGAAAATGTGGAATTGATCGAGCCAAGAGAGGATGTTGTGGTGCTAGGTAACGAATGTGCAAATTTGCGAAATTTAAAGATTGAGTAATGCTATTACCCCCAAACGCAACAAAGCAAGAGCAAGCACTGGTTGATGCAACAGATTATAAGGTTGATCCGAGCTGTATCAGAGGATTTAAGTTTAGTCTTAAAGAAGAAACATTGCCTTGGATAATAGAAGAATATGGTTTAGAAGAAATACTGCGCTGGGTAAAAGATAGAAGAAAAGCCGTAATAGAAGGAGTAAAATTTCAAAGACTGAGAGGAACTCCAGCATCACTAAAAATAGCACTAAAATGGGCAAATATAGAAGATATTACAATCATAGAAGAACCACCTGGTAAACATTTTTTCGAGTTGCAAATAGGAATAAAGGATGTCCCAAATGACTTTTTTGTGGATGCAGTAGTAGAACTTGCAAAACTATCATTACCAGCAAGATCAAGGCTAATGAGGATTTTCAATGATCACCATAACGTTGATAGGTTTATTTTAGATGAAAGTTTATTCGGCAGCTTATTGTCAGACTATTCAGGTAGAAAAGTTGAAAAAGATGGACCAGTACTGTCATTTGGTAGAAAGAACACATTTGAGCTAAAAAGCTTAAATCCAAATTTTAAGTTTAGCACTTTTCGGGTTCATTATGAGCAAGCATTTAGTAATGACATATATCGATTAGATGTAGCAGTACTTGGAGAAACAGAGCCTCACACAAAGGATTACAAAGGCATCTATGAAAGAAATCATCAGTGGTACAATTTAAAAGCACTATATCCATTACCACAGAGTTTATTACCAGAAATTAAGTTTGCCAAAGCACAGATTGTACTGTCAGATAGCTGGAAATTAGGAGAAATAAATGGGTGCTTTCCAGTAAGTAGCGTAGAAGAAAGAGGAAATAAATTTGTATTGGGAAGCGATAAACTTTCAGGGCAGCATTGGAGTTTAAAACACAAGCCAATTTTAGAAAGGTTTAGCGTTACTCACCACTACAAAATAGAAAACTATACAGATCAGAAGATTACAAAATATGGTTTAGCAGAACACAATATTAAGTATGAAAACGATTTAGATTCAGACCAAAAAGATTCGATACATGAATTAGAAAATTACATTTTAGTATTTTACCCAGGAGTACTGAAGTGGCACGAACATAGACATTTGCACAGAAGTTGGAAAAATAGTCAAGTAATATGTCTAATAAGTTAAGTACTTATATTTAGATTCTCATATATTATATTAATATAAGGTTAAAGTGTATGAAATAAAAAGAAAAGGACTTGCTTTCTCATGCTAAAAAGGACATGACTTGAATAGCAGCAGGTAAATATAAGAAATTTGTCTGGCGCTAGAAAAGCTAATTTTGTGAGGTATGAAATGAGTTTTAGCAAGAGTAAGTTTTTTAAAGAAGTATCAAGTAACGATATTAATAAAAGAAATGAAGAAGGAGAGACGATATTGCACCAAGCAGTAGAAATCTCTGATTACAAAACAGTGAGATTATTAATAAAAAAAGGGGCAGAGGTAAATGCAAGAGATAAAAATGGTTATACACCACTACACTGTGCAGTATTTGCGAAAAGCTTAGAAAATGTAAAAGTGCTGCTAAGGGAAGGAGCAGAAGTAAATGCCACTCAATATGTCACTGGATGTACGCAACTCCACTCTGCATGCAAAATAGGAGGAGTTGAAATAATAAAAGAGCTAGTAAAAGCAGGAGCTGAAGTTAATCAACTGAATAAGTATGGTGCAACACCAATGTATTACATCTGGGAAAGTGAAAAGTATCGTCTGTGTGATAGCAAAGAGAGTGAAAGGGCAAGTAAATTTCTGAGAGAAAAAGGAGGAATAACAAAAAGTAGAGAACTGACCTGCTATGGAATAGAGAGGCTAGTAGGAGAAATAGCAGACATGTTGAATGGGAGCTATATGCCGGAGTTAAAAATAATAGAGATAGAAGAAATAAGGAAGAGAGACAAATCACTAATAAAGGAAGAATGTCAAAATTTAGCAAGCAAGATAATCAGCCAAGTGAATGAAATGATAGATGAGGTAGAAAATGTAGTAGGAAGAAAGGCTTAAAAAGGGGACTTGATTTTAAAGAAAAGGTGAGGTGGATTATGTTAAAGCTTGGCAAATTTAATAAATCAGCAAAAGAATTATCAGAGAACTCATATAAAAATATTTATGCAAGAGACAGAATAGCTCTGCATTACGCGGTAGACGCAAAAACAGTGAAGTTATTAGTTGAAAAAGGAGCGAATGTGAATGTAGCAGATGCGGAAGGATATACAGCACTGCATCTAGCGGTAACGGAGAAACGTCTAGAAACCGTGAGAGAATTGATAAAATCAGGAGCGAATGTAAATGCGGAAGAATATGAAAATAAATGCACTCCATTGCACCTTGCATGTATGGTGGGGAAAGTGGAAATAGTGGAGGAGCTAGTAAAAGCAGGGGCTGAAATAGAGCAAGCGGATAAATTTGGAATGACAGCGATGGATTATGCTAAAAGTAGCAAAAAGATAACCGAGGTATTAAAGAAAGAAACAGACAGAATTGAGAAGCTATTTATGAAGGGCTAAAAATATGGAGGAAGAAGTAGAAAAGAAAGTAATGAATTTAGAGAGAAAACCTTTGAGTGAGCTGAGAAAAACGTGGAAGAAGGTATTTGGGGAAGAGGCACCTAAACATTCAAAGAAATATCTGATACCTAGATTAGCATATAGAATGCAGGAGGAAGCGTATGGAAAAATGTCAAGAAAAGGAGCAAAAAGACTAGAATATCTGGCAGATCGGCTAGAGAAGGGAAAAAGAATAAGTAGTGACAAACTTCCAGTAGCAGGAACAGAGCTAATATTAGAGAGAGGGGAAGAAACGCATGCGGTAATGGTAACAGATAAGGGTTTAATCTACCGAGAAGAATTTTTCACATCATTATCAGCAGTAGCCGGGAAAATAATGGGAATGAGTTACAATGGGCCGCTCCTATTTGGTTTGCGTGATCAAAAGGGAAAGGAAAATGTGTAAAGGGATAAGATGTGGAATATATACGAGAAAGTCAAATGAAGACGGTCTAGAGCAGAAGTTTAACAGTTTAGATGCGCAACGAGTAGCATGTGAGAAGTACATAAAGAGCAAAGAAGGCTGGGTAGCATTGGCCAAAAGGTACGACGATGGAGGTTTCTCAGGAAAGAATTTAGAAAGACCAGCAATAAAGGAATTATTTGAAGATGTAAAAAAAGGAGAAGTAGATTGTGTAGTAGTATATACATTAGATAGGCTATCAAGGGAAACAAAAGACAGCATCGAAGTAACGTCATTTTTTAGAAGGCATAGAGTAAATTTTGTAGCAGTAACGCAGATATTTGACAATAATACGCCAATGGGAAAGTTTGTACAAACGGTATTATCAGGAGCAGCACAACTAGAAAGAGAGATGATAGTAGAGAGAGTAAAAAATAAAATAGCAACATCAAAAGAACACGGACTATGGATGGGAGGAACTTTGCCGCTTGGATATGATGTAAAAGATAAAGAATTAATAATAAATGAAAAAGAAGCGAAAATAGTAGGGCACATATTTGAAAGATATTTGGAGTTGAAGTCAATGGCAGAGTTGGCAAGAGAGTTAAATAGAGAAGGTTACAGAACAAAATCAGATATCTTTAAGAAAGCGACGGTGAGAAGAATAATAACAAATCCAATATATGTGGGAAAGATAAGACATTATGAGAAAGAGTATGAAGGAAAGCATGAAGCAATAATAGAGGAAGAAAAATGGCAAAAAGCGCAGGAATTGATAAAGAATCAACCATATAGAAAAGCAAAATATGAGGAAGCATTGCTTAGGGGAATAATTAAGTGCAAGAGCTGTGGTGTAAATATGACACTAACGTATGCAAAAAAAGAAAATAAAAGGTACCGATATTACGTGTGCAATAACCATTTAAGGGGAAAAGGTTGTGAATCAATAAACAGAACTATAGTAGCGGGAGAGGTGGAAAAAGAAGTAATGAGAAAGACAGAGCAGCTATATGAAAAATGGGGAGAAGAATGGAAAAATTTAAGTTTCAGAGAACAGAAAGAAGTAGTGAAAAAGTTAATAAAGGGAGTAATGGTAAAAGAAGATGGAATAGAAGTATGTTCTGAATCAGAGGAAAAATTTATACCAATGAAGAAGAAAGGAAACAAATGCACAGTAGTAGAGCCAGAAGGAAAAACAAATAATGCGCTACTGAAAGCAGTGGTGAGAGCTCATCTGTGGAAACGGCAGCTAGAAGAGGGAAAATATGCAAGTGTAGGAGAGCTGAGTGCCAAAATTAATATAGGTACAAGACGTATACAACAAATTTTAAGGTTGAATTATTTAGCACCAAAGATTAAGGAAGACATAGTAAATGGGAGACAGCCAAGAGGTTTGAAGCTATCTGATTTGAAAGAAATACCGATGTTGTGGAGCGAGCAATTAGAGAAATTTTATGGATTAGCATCTTAATTTACAAAAGCAACGGGAGATTGAAAAGAGTATGTGCAAGAAGGAGCTGCTACAAAGGGCCATGCCAAAAGATATTGAGATTGATGTAAGTCGATGTTACAAAATCAATTATGCGAAAATATTAATATAGATGATGAAGATTTTAGCATACTAGATGCAACAGTGGTAGACAATGTATACAATTTAGCTGCATATTTTAATAGTATAGCTTTTCTTATAGTAGTCCGAACAGGGTAAGATATGTGTTTATGGCTATAGTAGGCCAGTAGCATATTATGATTTATTTGGATTATTGTGAAAAGAGCTATAGATCTGGAAAAAAAATTCTGTAAAAGGTCGGCTCAGCCAATCGTGTTTTAATACAGTCTCATATCCTGAAAATACACCTTGTGGCCAGCTCCTGTACAATGACATCTCATTTTCCTGAAAAACAACATAAAAGAGTATTCTTAAAAGATTATTGATATCGATTCGACTCCTTTGCAATAATTTATTAACTGTAGTAATTTATATTTAAATAATAATTTTCAACTTTTATGGTAAATTAGCAATTTTTTCCCTAGAATCAGAAACTCTTCTTAATTCTTCACGTTTTACCCATGAACCCTTCTGCTTATTGGATTCGCTTATTAATTCAGGACGCATTAACCCACCAGATCTAGCAAAAACACCTCGGTCTATGGCTTCAATGACTGATAAACCTCCCAGTAAGCAATTTTGTCCTATTTCTTCATAATTTTCTATTCCCTCATTACAATCTTCTATTGCTTCATTATAACTTTCTATTTTATCAAGTAGAAGTAGGCCTTCTTCACTCACCTCTACTTTTATCCAATTTTTATTTTTCTCATCAGGATATAACCTAACTTCTAATTCTCCCAAACTAGTATAGAAAGTTAATACTACATCGCTGCCTTCTGTAAGATCTGTATAATTCCTTATGCCATCTTCAGTTTTAATTTCTACTTCACTATTACCGATCTTTACTATATTTCTTCCACACTTTACATCTCCATCTGTTAGACCTAAATCCCTTGCCCCATCTGTTATCTTTATAATGTCTATTTTACTATCTTTAGAATATTCTAAGTAAAAAACGGAGTTGTCTACTCTTGCATCTTTTAGCTCGCTATTGGTTGCACTTTTTGCGATTTCAATAAACTTATGAGAATTGCTAATATAATCTCTATAAGCTTTTTTTAGGTTAGTTTTATGCTCTTTAAATTCTGATGTCAGTGTGTTAGCATCAACTGTATTACCAAACACTGCCCCTTTTGATACTAATTGACATATTATATTACTAGCAACTTTAGGATTTTTTTCCAACTCACTGATTTTTTTCATCACATAATCGGTAAAAGTGTACTCATTACCTGAAAAGAAATCTTGTGAAAGAGAATAGTTTAATCGTACACCAGACTTTATAGCATCGTTTACAATCTCTTCAAGTTCAGCCATGTTTTGAGCCTGAAACACCTTATCAGAAAACTCATTTAACTTTTCCTTTTGATTTGAGGTTAAATTAACGAGTAATTTACTGACCTGTCCTTTCTTTTGCTGACGATAAATAATATTTTTATCATAATCTAATGCTCCTGCTTCTAGAAATATTTTTCTTAACTCTTGAGCAAGATCTTCATTGTCCCAAGCAAAACGTTCAACATATGAGAACACTTTTGACTCACCCATTCCGTGCCGAATATTTAGCACCACTTTTAGGTCTGAGTCTCTTTTATGCTTACTTAAAAACTCCTTTAAATTTTTAGTGCAGTCTGAATCTAGTGCAAGTAAGTCATACAATTCCTTATTCATCTTTTTCTGTTTATCAGTTAAAAATAATTCTGCTATATTATAGCAGAGTTTATTAGTTGCTATTTGTTGTGGAGTTTTACCCTTTCTACTTGTTATATTAGGGTTAGCTCCTTTTGAGAGGAGAGAGTTTGTATTATCGTAATGACCTTTGGCAGCAGCAAGGCATAATGGTGTTTTTCCTTTATTATCTTGTATGTTAGGATCTGCGCCTGCTTCTAAGAGTAAATCTATAGCCTGATTTCCTATGCGACGAAATCCACCAATATTTGCTCCTGCAATCGCATGCAATACTGTTGATTGAGATTCTCCTCTTCTTAGGTTAAGAATCACTTTTAAATCTTTATTGTTTTTATTATCATGTAAAAATTCTTCAAGGGGCTCAGTATTATCAAATGAACCACAGTTAGAAGCTAAACATTTTAGAGCACTAAGTAACTTTTTGTTTAAAATTTTTTGACTTGGCGTAAGATCATGGTCCAGAGCAAACCAAACACAAATTTGTTCACTTAATCCAAGTTTGCTATCTATCAAAGATAATGGTTCATTATAGTTTCTGACTGATGGTAAGTCTCCTGAGTACCACATATCATTCATCAGCTCATTTAATAAATGCTCTTTAGATGATAGATGTTCTATAATGGACTCATATTCGAAATCATATAGTTCTGATTTGGATTTTGGCTTTAGTAGATTGATGATAGATTTTACCATCCCAGTAGACTCACTCATACTTACCCCTTAAGCTAAGATATATGATACATTGTATGCGATATGTAACATTAAGTCAATAACCATAATCTTTTTACTACTTATGTCGTTTGTTAAGTTTTTATGGTGAGTAATATAAGATCTTTAGACAATCAAGCAGTTTAGCATTTACCCTACAGTACGGCTTGTTGTCTGTTTTGAATTTGTTACTATCTCACACCAACTATTTTTTTTCTTTTCATTAGATAAGGTAATTTTTTCAGAAGATTGACGTAGTGTTTCATGTTTTTCAAAATATCCTCGTTTAATCGCATCATGTACTGAATATCCACCAAGTAAGCAATTTTCTCCTATTTCTTCCTTATCTTTTAATTGATCAAGTTTCTTCTTGTCATCGTCACTTATCTTTACTTCAATTTTATTGTTGTCTTTATCACTAGAACGTAGATGAATACTAATCTTTCCTACTTCAGTAGTAAAAGACATTTCAATGCCACCTTCTAAAACGTCTGTATAATTTCTTTTTCCTCCTACATTTTCAACTCTTACTATACTCTTTCCAACATGAAATATATGATGTCTAAAACTTAAATCTTTCACTTTTGGATTATTTATAACTTTTGCAACCTCAACAGTGCTATCTTGCGAATATTTTACATAAAAATATCCATTATCCATTTCTACGTGTAAAGCTTTGCCTTGGGCACTACTGTTTATAATACCTTCATCTGCTACGCTTTTTAGCTTGTTATCGATTTCTTCACGTTCTGCAAAAATCTCATAACTGAACCCATAAGTTGCATACAATAACTTATCATCATAAAAGGAACTGCATTTTACTCTTCCACCTTTTAATAGTAAATTACTCATGATATTGCGTATAATACCTATATTTTTATCATCTGATACACCCTCGTAGGCAGGAATATCTCTTATTCCCTTAGAAACTAAACTTGTTATAGTCTCACTATCGTCTGATAAACTCTCATAAGGTGGTAATCCCTTATGCTGTCGTATTCTATCAGGGATATTTCTTATTTCCTTAAAAATTAAACTTGTTATAGTATACTTATCATCGTTATATTTTGAATTGAGTCTTATCCCTTTTTGCAAATATTTATTTGTTATGCACTCTATACGCTCTAAAGCAGTGTTTGTAAAATTTTCATGCTTATCCCTATAACCTTGATCATTTTTTGTTACTACATCTTTTAACTCTTTACGAAATTCATCAATTAGACTTCTCTCACTTTCAGTCAGTAGTAGATCTAACTTAATTAAAGCAGAGTCTCTTGGACTAATAGGGTAATTTTTCCAATATAAATCACTATCATCAGTTTCACTCTGATACGACAATGTATGTTTTACACATGTGTCAACAGCCTCCCTAGTTTCATGTCTCTGATCAAGGTCATAACATTCCGAACGATTACTTATTCCTTGAACAAACAAACTATAATCATCTAAATCTGTTATGTCATCTTCAGGCGTTGGTCCCTCATTGCTATTACACTCAATTTTTGAATGCCATGGCTCAGTATTTAATTCCTCTCCTAGCTTTTGTTCACTGATAGATTCTACAACATATTTTACTGACTCTGTATCCATACTACCTCCTAGCCTAGATATAGAATATATTATGTACAATATATAATATTGGTCAAGCTAATTTCAACACAATCTTTTTACTACTCATATTTTTGTTAAGTTTTTATGGTGAGTAACAATGGAGTATGTAGATAGGTTAAAAGTTGCTTATGACTGCAAATTTGAGCTAATTTTACTATAGATTAAAATAGTTAAGACCTATATTTGATATCACTATTATTAAGAGCGTGATGGATTATGCTTTAAAGGAGTACGGAAACTGCTGAAGTTTTTACAGCAAACCTGTATGGAGCAACTTCAGCAGAATAAACAAACACATGCCAGTATTAGTAGAGAATTATTTATAAGTCAATTAACTTTTTCAAAAAATATTTTAGTGAAGATACCATGCTAGCTAGTGTTATAAACAATTCAATTGTTTACTCCTTCAAAAAAGATCGTATATTTTTGAGAACAAGTTGCGTAAAAATAAGGTTATAAAAATAGAAGATTTAAATTATTTCCATAAGCTTAGGCAAAACAGTTCGTATGTATATATGGATAAAATGGGCTAATATGGCTAGTTTTAGCGTATAGCAAAGTCAGAATACAAAAAAGTTCGTATGTATCGCGCGGTAGTCCAACGCATCCCAAAACAAACTCTTCTCTCACTAGCTAGTTTTGGGTTCTGGAAATGGCTGTGTCGTTTAGGTTTTTAGTGATGTGTGAGATTAAGTGGGTATTAATTTATTTAAAAGTAGAAAGGATCAGTTAGTACATTAAAGTAAAAAAATAGAAGTATTTTTGCAAGCACTGGCTTTAGTTTTAAAAAAATATTAAAACATGAAAAAAGTTCTTGTTCTGCTAGATTTCTTTAGCTATAGTCGAGTTTAACATAATAAATACATGGGGTATTGAGTCAGATGCATTGTATTATGTACATCATTCAGAAAGCAATCCTGGCTTTTTTAAGAATATATCTAGTTTAGTAAGAAATCAAAAGAAAAGCACACTGTTACTCAGCAATCAAAGTTACTTGAAATTAACTTAAGGTTTCTACAGCAAATTGTTTTGGTACAGCTGTATAAGAATCAAATGTTGAAACCAATCTTTAGAAAAGAGGTTTACGACAAAATCATCAAAATATGAATATTAAAATATAGGGGGCTTTATGTTAGGTAAAGAAAATACAAAGGAACAAGTAATAGATAATCAATCTAGGTTAATAAGAATGCAAAAAGAAGACACACTACTATCTAGCAGTCAGCAAATATTAAAGCTGCCAGAAGGTTTTACAATAGGAAAAGCAATTGGAGGAGGAGATTGTTTCTTTGATGCAGTTGCACAGGGACTTAGACAGCTTAGGCCTGGCATGGAATTTACTGTTAAGTCTTTACGTCAGGTTTGTAAGAAGCTAACTTTAAATGATCAACAATTAAGAAAGCAAGTTATACAGGATGCTAGAAAGCTTGAGGGTTATGGAGTAATACTTCCGCAGCCTGGTATTAATGATGATGAATTATGGAGTGCTTACTTGGATAGCATAGAATATACTGTTGAAGATATAGAAAAAATGAAGAGCACAAATCTACCCTTGCATCAAGCATTAACTGGCTCAAAGTATGGAAGTACATTACAAGCTCCTATATGGGGTAGGGTTGAGATTGAGGGAAGGCTAATTTGTAAAAAGTATAATGTCAAGCTACATGTTATAGAGAGCAATCCATGGTATACTAATGATAATCAACAAGAGCCTTTTTTGCATCAATTAATAGATGATTCAGGTTTAAGAAATATAGGTGGATATGATAAAGTTGATTATAACGATGGTAGTATCTTGCATATAATAAATGGAGGATATTCTCATTTTGAGCCAATACTCAGAAAGGAAGTTCAGCAACCATTACCTTATTCTGACCTAACTCAAGTTCAGAGTATGTTGAAAGAACTGTCCTTGGAGCAAATATATGAAGAACTTATTAATACTATAGAGGACTGTAGTCTTTTAGAAATGGAAAAGCTTGAAAAGCTAAAAGTTTTTTTTAGAGCACATCCAAGGTTGGATGTTAATTGTCAGGTTAATCAACGTGGTGATACACTGTTACATATTGCTGTTTGTAATGACGAGTTAGAAATTATCAGGTTTCTATTGAGAAAAAGAGCTAACGCTAATATTTTAAACATGGAGGGTAAGACTTCCATAGACATCGCTAGAAGTAATAACAGGAAGGGTATTGCTAAGATACTGCAACCACTTGTTTCGTATAAAAGAATTGATGTTCCAGGAGATGGTAGTTGCCTATTTTGGTCTGTTGCTTTAGCTTATTTAACTCCTGTAAAATTTGACAATAATAAATTCTGCAAGAGATTTTACCAATTATTTGGAGACGGCCATGATGTACAAACAATCCAAAGGCTAATCCAAGGTGATGTACATATTTGCCAAAATGATATGCTAAGGTGGTTAGTAGAGAAAATATTTCGTGAAAGAGTTGTTGAAAAAATGCGTTCGTTTCAAGAGGAATTGAAAGACGAGATTAGTATGATAGACTTTTTTGAGAGTAAAAATGAAGGTTATATAACAAATGGTAGCTTTAAAGAAAAATTTCTTTCTGATTTTGGCTCTGAAATTGAAGTTAAGCAGCAGTATGGAATCGAGTCTAGTAAACTCCAGCCTAGCCACTTCAATAGTAATGCAGTAGATGACATTTGTATTGAGCTTGAGAAGATACATAACCCTAAAAAGGTTCGTAAATTTCAATTTGAAGCATATTTAGAATGTATGAGGAGTCCTAAAGCTTGGGGTGGTACATATGAGATAAAAGCAATGTCCCAGCTATTAGAAACTGCAATAACAGTATGTAAGGAAAATTCATCCGAAACTTATGGTAAACAAAGAGAATGTCATAATAATGAAATACGCTTGTTTTATAAAAATAGGAATCACTGTCAATTTTACCAAACAGAATATTCAGATTTAGTAAAGTTTGTTCAGAGCTTTGTACAATCATTTGAAATGAAGCTTATTATATATTCTACATTTGGAGAGATGATAAGAAGGAAAAAAGAAGTGCTTCCACAAGAAGTAATTAACAAAGATTTCGTACGAAGCATCTTTGGATTTTCAGTATGTAGAGGTGTAAGGACAATAGGTGGTGAGAGAGCATATAGGAGCAGAAGTTTTTCTTGTCTATCAGATTTAATAGAAATGTTTGACAGTTGTAAGCTCATTTTTAGGAAAGTGTTAGTAGATGCTGGGTGTGATATTTTTCAAAGCTTTGAAGCACAACTTGAGAAAATTGGTTTTGATCAAGTTTCAAGTGTAGTAGAGGATATTGTGGATAAGATAATTCAATATTATATTCAAAAAGAATATGATAGGAGTGTAGATGGTGCAAGCATAGTTGAAGCTCTTGTTCTAGATAAATATTCACAGAAAATACATGGTAAAGTGGCACAGTATGGAAAGAGGAGTTATAATATCATAGATCTGTATGAAAATATTGGAATTGTAACGGGGAAAGAAGACTCTCTTATCTATTATGAAAAAAGAGATAAATCTAGTCAGTATGGTTATCGTCGTCTTTTTATATGTGAGAAGTTGAGAAAAGTGTATGATGAAGTAAAAACTACAAGTACGGAATTTGAGGATTACGTATATACTTTAGATCAACAAAGCTTTGTAAACACTGTGGAAGAGGTGTTCTCTATTGTTAATGAAGAGATTCAAATACCAAGTAGAGGAAAATGGAATAATCTTGTCGAACAGGTTAGATCACACATTGAGAAAGAAGCAGAGTCTTTATTTAAGGAAATTAAGTTTCTTCATAGAAAAAGAAAAACAAGCCTACTCTGTCGTCAAGAATCTTTAATCACAGCAGAAAAAAGAAAGCCCATTAGTGCTCGAGATACGGCAGCAAGCATAAAGCGGCTAAAAAAATCTGAAAAAAATCTTGAATATATGTCTTTAGTAAAAGACAGTCTAGTAAAGTTACAAGATTTAGCTTATTATTCTAAGCTAGAAAAAATATTTAAAAGCCATACTGAGGAAATTTTTCAAGAGTATAAGAAATCCTTTGAATTACATTATAATGACACAAAAAAAACTGATGGATTTCAGCTTAGTATAAAGGGAATTAATCAATCTTTCTTTTCTATAAAAAGATTTAAATCTAAATTGAAGAAACAGAAGCTTAAAGATGTGTGTCCCGCAGTAGATGACTTTACAGGAAGGCAAGAGCAAGTAAAAAGGATATGTCAAGAACTGCAAAAGGAAAAAGGAGCAGTGGTAGTAATAACTGGTAAATATGGCATGGGCAAAACTCAACTGGCTAGAAAGTGTGCTGAGGAAAGTAGAGAAAGTTATAGCCATATCTATGAGATAGAAGACAGTAACATGTTACCTATAGAGAGGCGTTTTTCTTCTTTAACCAAAAGGAAATTAGGTATATATATGGAAGAAAAAAAATCACTAATAGGAAGTAAAAAATGTCTAATTATTTGTCATAATGCTAAAAGAGAAGACATAGAAGAGGTTCTAGAGGTAGAGGATCGAGTAGGTTTTGATTTTTTATTCACTTTTCCTGATCAGCCTTGTAAAGGCGTAGTAGAAGTCGCTTTGGATGCTTTTGAAGAAGATCAAGCTGTACAACTTACTAAAAGAATTTTAGGAATAGTAGATAAATCACAAGACGAACAAATAAAAGTATTTGTAAAAAGGCTTGAAGGTTTTCCATTAGCTATAAAGCTAGCAGCAGCTTATATTAGAAATAGTAAGTTAAGTAATTCAAAAGAAGCATTTGGAATTCATGAATATTTAATAAAATATGAAGATCTTGATCAGGTAATTCCAAAAAATAATAAGCAGGACAAATATGATAGGGTTTTATTAGTAACAACAGGCATTTCCATGGAGGTAATGGAAAAGAAAAATGGTGGAGTACCTTTTAGGTGTTTGAAAGTTATGGCTCATTTGGGTAATAGCTACATTGACCCTGATATGTTTTTAGTTTTGGTTGAACTAGAGTCTACTTTCAAATTGATGGAAAATTATTCTCTGCTTGATATAGAAATGATAGGCAGAAAAAAAATGTATGTTATACATGAATCGATAAAAGAAGCCATACGTTCGCAAATCGCTGAAGATCAAAAGGAGGATATACTGCTAACTGCTGTGGAAATATTTGAAGATGAATTTAGCAATTTGTTGGAAAAAACTGATACTTTGCATCTTATAGCCTTAGTCGATTACCTTGGAAACTATAACACTTTTAAAGAAGAAGAGCCTTTTGTGATTAGATCTATCACACGTTTACATTTAGAGGGCGAGTATAAGGAAGTTGTCAGGCTTTCAACAAGAATATTGCCGATTATTGAATCTTCAACGGAAAATTCTTTAAAAATTAGATATTTACGTGCCCTTGCGTTAGTTGCATTAGAAGATTGTTCAGGGTTAAAAGAGCTTTTTGAACTCAGAAAAAGCAGCTACAGGGGTTATTTTGAGCAAATGCTTCTAGATCATTTTATAGTTATTACTTACACCATAGAGGAGAAGTATGATTGTGCATTAGATTATTTACGAAGTTGTGCTTCTCTACTTTCTGTCAGTGATAACTTATCAAGTAGATTGGCAACTCTATCAATTGATTTGGCTAGAGTATTTGTAATGAAGGAAGAGTATCTATGTGCATTTACAGTATTGTACTACGTTGAACATTTTAAAGTAGAATTTAATTCTACGGGAAAAGATAATTTCTATCAAGATTTTTTTAAAAACCATGACTTATTGTATTTTTCATACCTCAAATACACCCGGACCTTAGGAAAACTTTATAGCATTCAAGATGAAAAATACTTCTATCTTACAACAACATCGCCACATATCAACTTACATAAATTGAATTCATCGATTTTACAAGAATGTTTATTTGATATTCTAAAATACCAAAAGCAAAGTCCTTTCATACTTAGAAGTCCTTTTATTGAAAAAATGATAAGTATGAAAGATAAAAGAAATCTATTAGATGAAGTGTTAACGGAGTTCAACAACTTGATTAGCTCAGGTGAGTTGTATGAAAGCAATCATATAGGTTTTTATAAAAATCTTATACAATTATCTGTTGGGTATGCCTATCTTGGAAAAAAAGGGGCATCACAAGAACTTAAAAACATGCAAGAGTTACAGGAGAGAAGAATAGGGTTAAATCATCTTGGTACTACACAAAAAATGTCTACTGAAAGTGAAAGAAAAAAATGTTTAGAAAAGGAAATAGAGAAAAAATCATTTCTTCCACAATCCAAAGTAATTGATTTTGCTGTTGGTAATACTTTATATGAAGATAGTGTAAATCTATATTGTAGAAACAGTATAAGCTTTTTACACTATGTTGTCACTGCTAGCTCAGATATTATTGAATACCTTACAGATAAATGGGCTAATATGAATCTAAAATTCAGTAGTCTCTTAAATATTATTCCTAGCCTTTTAGAGCGAGGAGCTTGCATAAATCTACAAGATAAGCGTGGTAGGGGGGTTCTGCACTATGCTGTTATTGCTGGTCACCTAAATATTGTTAAATACTTTGTAGAAAAAGGAGCTAATGTAAATCTACAGGATAGAAATGGTGTTAGTCCTCTACAATACGCTGTTATCGCTGGTCGCTTAGATATTATTGAATACCTTTTAGAGCAAGGGGCTACTATGAATCTAGAATACAAAGATCTTTTGCGTTATTGTATTGCTATTCATGACCAAAATGTTAAAGCGCAATCAATTATGTCCTCAGGCCCTTGTTCTTCAGACTTAAAAGTGCAATCACATAGAAAACAACAGAAGACAACTATACATTTAGGTAAGTCTAAGAAAAGAAGATTAGAAAATACAAGTGCAATATCTAAGGAAAATACGCCGAATATACAACTGCTTCAAGATAACGTATCAGACACATCAATGCAATTTGAAGATCTTGATCATAGAATGCAAGGTGACATTTGTAATAAGTTAGAGGAAAAAGTTAATAGTCAATTGGAAAATAGTGACTCACAGCAGTTAGTTGACAATAGGTACTGGTGCATGCAATAAAATGAAGGAGCATAAGTGATAAGGTATCCGTACCTTCATTTAACAGAATGGCGCTAGATCAACACATTCCAAGAAAAACACTTCTCACGTCTCTTGATTTTGAGCGCTGGAAATGGTTATTTTATTGTCCCAAACTTGGGACAATAAAATAGCCTAAAGATACAATATCTATAAAAGTTACTTGTATTATCGATTTCATTTACTAATATATAATAAAATCTAATATGATCTTAAATTTAAATATAAAATAAGTAATTAACTTTATGGTGAAGGTAATAGATTATCTCAGGACAGATTCACAAGCAGTTAAGTTAGATAGGGAAGAAAAATCTTTTCAATTTAAAAATAGAATAAGACGTCAATATAACCCTAATGATATTAATATTGCCAAGTTGTTTCTTGCGATACGTGAGCATAGAACGGATAATCCTCAGCTAAATAAGATTAGTGAAATTGAAGGGTTACTTACTCAAGTAGAAAATATTAATGATATTGATCTCAATGATGGTGGTAATACACCACTACATGTTGCTGTAAGCAAAAATCATCAAGACATTGTTGAACTTCTTTTGAATGTGTCTGGTATAGACCCAAATATTAAAAATAATCAAGGTAAAACTCCACTAGATATTGCTAAGCAACAAAATAAGGGAGAGATTATTAGGACTCTAGAAGAACATTTAAAAAAATTTTCTGATCAAGTAAAAGGACTTTCTGCACAGGAGGAGGAAGTACATGAAAAGCTAAGAAAGTTTGTTGAAGATTTTGTTTTTATTTATGAACGCTCTTTATCAGAGTACTATAAGAGACTAGAAAATCAAAGAGGAAAGCAAGGTAAATGGGCTGATTTTGTTAATATGATAATATATATAGGAAAAGGTGGAACAGAACAAGGAGAAGCGGAATCAAAAGTAATTCCTCTTATTGGAATTAACATTCTTCGAGCAACAATATCCAGCATTGGTAGTAGTTATAATAGAGCAGAGCTTAAAAAGCTGATAGATCAATTGTATATATTTAAAAAGGATCCAATCAAAGTCAGGGAAGAGTTAGTAAAATCTGGTATTGAAATCTTTCAAAGTTTTGAGAGCCAATTTATACAAGTAACAGCAGAAGGAAGTTGGCGGAGAGCAATGACAAAATTAGCAGAAGATGCTGTGAATAGAGTGGTTGATTACTATAGAAAAAATACTGAAAAAGAGCTTTGTGCTTCCTCAATTACTGAGGGTATTATTTTTGGAAAATCAAAAAGATATAAACAAACCTACACTGGTGTTCCTCATATTAAGCTAGGACATACTTTAGAAAGTAAAAATTCATGGAATACTGCAGAAATATTTGATAAAGCGGGATTAGTAACGATAAAGAGCGATGGTCGTGCTGATAAATACTATAGGAGAATAGACGGAAAGAGTGATACTAGCAAATATGGCTATCGTCTTCTTTTGAAGTGGGAGTTGGAAAATAAAATAAAAAAATTCATGAAAGAATACAGTGAAGAAAATCCTCCCAGAGAAGAGTATAGGTATGTTTTAAAGTCAGATGGGAAAACAAATGAAGAATGGGAAGATGAATTATTGAATGAGATTAATAAGCAAGATCCGAAGTTAGTCGAAGAGAGGTTACTAAGCAAATTCAAAGGAGAAATGGAACAGGAAGCTGAAAAAAACTTCAATGAATTAGAGGATTATATAGGTAAGAATTTTAATGAGTTATCAGGTTACATAGAAAGTAATCAAAATGAGATTAAGGGAGTCTTTGATGAATTAATGAGTCAATATCAGGAAGCCAGTAGGCAACGTCACAAGATAGCAGATTCTATTGTAGAAGGAAGGAAAGAAAGTGAAAAAAGTTTCGAGAAAATAGATAAAAAGCTTGATAAGATATATGATGCAGTTGTAGCAAGAGAGCAAGTAAGAAAGCCTATTTGGTTTAATGTGAAAAAGCCAGTAATTTTGTTTGCTGGAAGAAGGGAAGAGTTAATTGACCTACATAATAAGATACAACTTAATTCAGAAAAAGTAACAGTAATATCACAAATAACCTCAATTAGCGGTTTAGGAGGAATAGGAAAAACTGAGTTAGCTAGACAATATGTTCAAGAATATAGTAAAGATTGTTATGACAACGTTATATGGATCAATGCTGAAAGTGAGATAGCTCTTGTTGAATCATTTACTCGATTAGCGAAGGATAAGCTAAAAATTGATACAAAAGATGCAAATGGAAAAGAAAAGGATATAAGATCTATCGTAGAAGAAGTTTACAATTTTTTTAGTAATAGTAAAAGCTTGTTTATTTTTGATGATGCCGAGAAAAGTAATTATTTGAATAAGTTTTTACCAATTCATGATTCATTACCGGGTGGTAATGGACCTTATATTTTAATTACTTCTCGTAATCGAGAGTGGGAAAGGGGGATAGAAGTTATTAATCTGAACGAATTAAAGTCAGAAGAAGCGATAGAATTTGTAAAAAAGGGCTTGATTATAGAAGATGAATCTCAAAATGAAAAGATAAAAGCTTTGGTAGAGAAATTACAACACTTTCCTTTAGCTATACAGCAAGCAATATCATATATTGAAGATCAAAGAGTTACTAGAAAATTTGATATAGATGATTACCTAAAGGAATATGAGAAAAAAGCGAAAGATTTGCTTAATTATGAAGGATTTAGAGGAATTGATAATAACTATGCAAAAACAACTTTCACAACTTGGAAGATTACAACCGATAAGATAGCAAGCAATGAAAAGCATGGAAATTTAGCTTTAAGGATTCTTGATGTTATCTCTTATCTTGCACCTGACAATATTAGTAGAGAATTCTTTTTAGATTTGACAGGAAATAATGAAGAGGAATTAAGGTCTGCTGTTCGTTTACTTATAAAATATTCTATGGTTAATGGTGAACAAGAGCAAGGTGTGTTGAGTATTCATAAATTAGTTCAAGAAGTGACAAAAATAGCGTTGGTAGAGAAAGGTAAGAATAAGGAAGTTATGAAAGAGACTTTCGAGCTACTCAGAGCAAGTTTTCCTTATAATGGTGATAAATTAGAAGACTATTTAAAGAAACGAGAATTATTACCGCACTTAGAGGCATTTTTATCACGTATAGATAGTTGGTTAAAAAAGAACCCTCAAGATAAAGAAAAAATAGAAAAGGATTATCTTGAAAATTTGTTGACATGGATGAGTGATGGGTATTTTAATTTGGGTAATCCCAAAAGAGAAAAGGAGTTGCTAGAAAGGGTTTTGCCTATTTTAGAAAAGCATTACGGAGAAGATCATTTTGAAGTATTTAAAAGACTAGTAAATCTAAGCAACAGTTATCTAGTTTTAGGTGATTACCAAAGAGCAAAAGATTTGCTAGAAAGAGCTTTAAAAATTGAAAAGCAAGATTATGAAGAAGAGCGTTTTCAATTAGTTAGAACACTGGTAAATCTGAGTATCAGCTATCGAGCTTTAGATGATTATCAGACAGCGAAAGAGTTACTAGAAAGGGCCTTTCCCATTTTAGAGAATCATTATCGGGAGGATCGTTCTTCATTAGCTCAAGTACTAATAAACCTGAGTATTGCTTATGGATCTTTAGGTGATTATGAAAGAGCGAAAAAGTCAATAGAAAGAGTATTCTCTATTTTAGGTGACAATTATGAAGAAGAGCACTTTGAGTCAGCTAAAATGTTAGTAAATCTTAGTATTGCTTGTAGAGGTTTTGGTGATTATCAGACAGCAAAAGAGTTACTAGAAAGGGCACTACCTATTTTAGAAAATTATTATGGAGAAGATCATTTTCAGGTAGCTATAGCTAAAACAAATCAAGGTATCACTTATATAGCTTTAGATGATTATGGAAGAGCAGAAGAGTTGCTAGAAAGAGCTTTGCCTATTTTAGAGAATCATTATGGAGAAAATCATGTTGAAGTAGCTAAAATATTAGTAAATTTAAGTACCATCTATAGATACTTTGATAATTATCAAGGAGCAAAAGAGTTGCTAGAGAGAGCTTTACCTATTTTAGAGAAGCACTATGGGGAAGAGCATTTTGAAATAGGTATGGTTCTGGAAAGTTTAGGCACTGATTATATAGCCTTAGGTGATAATCAGGAAGCAAAAGAGGTGCTAGAAAGAGCTTTATCTATTTTAGAGAAATATCATGAAAGAGATCATGTTGAAGTAAGTAAAATATTAGTAAATTTGAGTATCGCCTATAGAGGTTTAGGTGATACTCAGGGAGTAAAAAAGTTGCTAGAAAGGGCTTTACCTATTTTAGAGAAGCATTATGGAGAAAATCATTTTGAAGTAGCTATAGCCTTAGAAGATTTAGCTATTGCCGATGGAGCTTTAGGTAATGTTCAGAGAGCAAAAGATTTACTAGAAAGGGCTTCTGCAATATATCAAAGGAGTAAAGTTGAAGAATGTTTGCCGAGTACGAGTTCATTAAGGAACAGAAGAGAAGCAAAAATTGGGAAATGTGAACTGTCTTGGGAAGACGTAGATGAATTCAATACAGAAAAAGATGAGAAAAGAGATTTTAGTAAAATTAAAATAGATAGTAAAAAGTTTATTGACTATATAAAAGATATACCAGAAGAAAAACGTTCTCAGCTAATTGAGCTAGCAGGTAAAGTTGAAGTTACAGGTGAGTTTCATGATTTAATCAATAAGCTTACCAGTAATCAGAAGGTTATGAATCATTTAAATAGAGTAAAAAAAATCTCTAGCATAACTATGCATGGAATGATGGCTAAAAATATTTTAGCTGATTTTTTAAACAGAGATTATCAGGGTGTAGCGATTAATGTTGGCTTTATTGCCGGTGGTCAAGGATTTGCTAAAGTTGCTGAAGTTGCATCTCGTAAAGGATTAAATTTACTCTCAGAAGGAAAAGCATTACTCGGTAAATCTTTAAGAGTAGCATCTTCTTTTCTTGCTCGTGGTACTTCTACCTTTGTTGTTTATGATCTGGTAAATCAGGTAGAAGCATTTAGAAACGGTACGGAAGAAGAATTAGTTGGCGTAGTAGGAGATAGTATTTACCTAGGTGTTAATACTGCAGAGATTGGCATCGAAGTTGCTGAAGGTTTTGAAATATTAGAAGGAATATCAAGTGTTACTGGACTAATTGGAGCAGAAATTGGAGATGTAGTATTTATTGGTACTGATGTTTACATGGCAGTAAAGAGAGTTGATAAGATTGATCAATTGATTCACTTAAGTGGAAGAGAAAAATTTATTGAAGGATTGCGTGCATTTATAGGTATGCAACCTGAACAATATATAGAAGAATTAATAGAAGAAAAACAACTTTACAACCAATTAGTTAAGCAAGGATTTGAGTATTTGAAGCAGCATAATGATATTCAAAGTTATGTATTCCCTACTGGTCAATCAGTTGTTAGTTCTTGTCGTCAGGTGCCATACCAAGTGCTTCAGTGTGATGGCGCTGGATTTGGAGAATTATGCATGAGAAGAATTAATGTTACACTTTACACTGAAGAATGCAAAGTTAAGTTTAAGATAGACTTAGACAGTAAAGTACTGCTTGATGGAAAAGGAACCGATATAAAATGGAGTAGAGCAAGGCCGAATAATCCAAGTGGTGGAAAATTGTTTTGTTTCTCGCAGGGAAATGACGAACCTGCTCCAAATTATGGGTCATATTTATGCGAAAATGCGATTGGTTTATCTAATAACAAGATAGAAGGATATAATCTAATTAATTTAGGAGAAGGTGAAGATTATGCCAGGGGATTTAAGGATAGTCCGAACGTATTTGTAGTGAATGATGGGTCTAAAGAATATTATGGGGGAAATAAGAATGATATCTTTGTTTTACAGGGAGATCTGATAGAAGGGTCCTTGTACGGAGAAGATGGAATTGATACCTTAGATCTGACTGGATTTGCTCAAGAAGCTGTGAGTGTGAATGTGTATTTAAATACAAATATTGGCACTATTGTGTACAACAGATATGGTTATTCTGGATTTCAAATTAATTCAGTAGAAAGAGTGCTTGGTAGAAAAGCTAAGGCAGATCATATATTTAGTGCATGTGAAACTAAATTCTTGGATGGTAATGGTGGTAAGGAAGATCAACTTGATTATTTGGAAATAAAAGATAATAACTGTGTCTATGATATACAAGTAATAGTTAGAAATTACACTGAAGTAAATAATCTAGCACTCAAAGGTAACTTTAACTATATTGTACCATTTCAAAAAGGTAGTGCATCTGTTAAATTACTTGCTAATTTCGAAAATAACCATAGGTTTATATTCGACTACTTGCTTGCTGATATTCAGAGTATTGATATTAAAGATCACAATAGTATAAAGTTCGATTTTTCCTCAAAAGTTGCAAATAGTAACTTTAGTATATCTATCTCATATAACATAATGAACAATATAATCTATCAATTAAAAGACAGTGCTGAAATAAAAGTAGGTAAGGAAAGAAACTTGTATGCAATACAGAATACTAATAAAACTATTGATGAAATTATAGAAAGTTACCCAGCTATAGCAAATAAACTCAATATGACTATCGCTGTTCAAGATGGTGATGAATCTATACTTGTTGGCTATGGGAAGTGTGAGGTAATTTACAATAATCCAATCTATAACAGTCACTTAATTGGAAATGGTGGTAAAAACATATACGTAATTACTATAGCCTCAGGTGAGCAAAGATATGAACATAATATTTTTTCTATGCCACAAATAAACATCTACAATCCTGATCAAGCAAGTTCTATAGATACGTTAGATTTACGTAACGTGATAAAAATAATACAAGATGATTTGAAAATACATATTAATCTGCCAAGAATTTTTCAAGATGGAAATGATTTGCTAGTTAGGTTAGAAGCAGAAATGGGACAAAGTTTTTTATTAGAAGTGCTAACAGTAAGATTAAAAGACGGTTTGGATTGGTATGAAAATCTTCATATTATCTCAGATAGTGCGCCTATGAAAATAAGTTCTGAATTAGAATTAAAGCCACTACCTTTGATCTTTGAAAAGGATAAAGAAATTATTGTGGTAACGGGTCAAGATGTGGAGAAAGATGCTGAGCTTATCACGCCTAGAAAAGGAGGAAACAATACGTTTGTTCGTAGTAATGGTCATGATCTAATAATAACTAATGCTTTTGATTCGACTATTACTAAAGATGATTTTTGCAGTATTACACTTAGTAAATTCTATAAAACACCTAAGATGAAAACGTTATCAATAAAATTTACTGATAAAGAGATAGTGTTAAAAGATTATGAGAAAGAAATAAGTACAGCAAGAGACGTTAATGTTGTGAAAAAAGAATATAAGGATCAAGTGTACGATGATGTGTTTACAGAAGTCATGTTATCTGATCAACCTCATAGACATAGGCAGCACATTAGAAACCGTAGAATGGTGAGTAGCAGTGCAAAACCATCTTCGTGGATAAATCATTTATTTGGTTGGGTAAAAAGCTCTGTGAGTGGGTTATTAGATTCGAGAGCTGCTCTACCTGAAACTTCAGCAAATTATTCTAATACATCTGGTACTAGCCAATTTAGTAGTGAAGTTTGTATCAGTAACAATTTTGGTTTAGGATTCTTCTTATTACAAAGTTTCCTAGATAAAAAATATCCTCTTCCTAAGTTTTGTTCTGCTACTCATGAAGAAGTGCTGGCTGATACACTTAATATAATGGAAGAATTTAAAAAGACACTTAAAAAAACAGCTAAACAATCTGGTGTATCAGTGAAAGGTTTTGACTTTTTTAAAGTGTATTCAGATATAGCAGGTCATGTAAGGAACGAAAGATATTCTAAAATACCAAGTACATTATATTCAGCCGCAGAAGAAGCCTATCCGGAAAATGAGAAGTTTTTGAGTATTTTAAAAGGCAATATTGAAAAGATGTTTGATAAGCAGCAGATAGTTAATGGTGGATATCAACCTAATGACATTGCTGATAATAAACCTAGAAGCTATTTTAATAACACAACAGTGGACAAAAAGCTACAAACCCCAGTTATGGATGGCTTTGTTGCATAGCACTGATAGGCATGTAAATCACAGTGAATTTACGCAGCTAATTTAAATTCAGCCATACCTATATCAGTAAATTTGTTCAATAAGTAGCACTTAATTAACAGCTCTTTTTCACGATTTACCTCTGATTTATTTTTCAAGCCAAACCCAAATATTTGCTTCAACCTATAGAAAAAGACTTCAATATAAGACCGTGCTCCATACTTAACTTTTTTCTTCCATTCATTAATACCATCTTCATAATTCTCATATGACCTAATTCTACTAATATACTTGTTTCTTTCTGATAAGTAGTCAGCTAAACAAATTTTAGTATCCTTCCTAGGGCGAATAATAGGCACAATATTGTATTTTCTGCATTCTTTATACACACTTTTTATATCATAAGCCGCATCTGCTCGAATAGAACAAATGTTATATTTATCACTGACTTCTTCTAACATATCGCAGACCGGCAAATAGTCTACAGCAACACCACTAGTGTAGTTCATGCTTATTGCTTTCTTATCATTTATGTTTAAAACAACATGTAATTTTCTTACTTGACCATAACCACTGTATTTTCTTTTTCGAATATTAAGCTTACTATGCCCACCGTTATTATTGTAGATACTAACTCTAGTGCTATCTACGGCAATTTCAACATTTTCCAGATCATCTTTATTGCTTCTATGGTCATCAATCTTCAAATTAAGCTTTTTAAATCTTCTGGAAGCTTGTGTATAGCTGATAATCTTAAGTTTTTTGCCTATTTGTACCATATAACCTTTTACAAAACCTACAGCTTGTCTCAAGCCAATTCTAAAAAGATGAACTATTATGTGTATTAAAATTACAACTTTATCACTATAAGTGTTATTGCCACCTGCAACTTTTGGACTATTTTCATACCAATTTTCTATGGCTTGATTAACAAAATGAAAAACATTTCCTCTTTTTTTGAGAAACTCGTTATATTCTCTTTGGTTACTTACTCTCATTTTTTGTGGCATAAGTTGTACTTGTTTGAAAAATGCCTATTTTACAACAAAATTCGTTAGTAGCCATATATTAAAAAGCTTTTCTTCTTACAATAACCTCAACCAACACTAGCTATGCAACAAAGCCGTTATGGATTATCCGAGTCAATAAAGCTTAGAAATAGAGGACTTTTTCGACTGCATGGAATACGAAACTAATGTTGAAAAAGTATGTACCAAAAAATTTATGGGGGATCTGTGCCGAAGCTCAAATTTATTTTTCAAACAACCAAAAACTGTCTCAATAATCAATTTTTCTCAATAGAATCTTCTCTTTTAAAGAAATCAGTGCGTTTTTCATGCCTTTTTTCACTTGAGTGACGAGTTTTAGACCTCTATCGAAGAGTTTCTCAAAGAGGTCCTTCTTCTTTATCTCTGAACAAAAGTCCTGTCAATTTTTTAGTCAAATTTGGTGTAGGTTTTCTGTCGTCAACGCTGCCTTTAGTTAGCGTAATAACTTGAACTTCGACTATTTCATTGATTACCAGATGCAATTTAAAACCGAACATAGGTAGTCTTTCCTATATTTGCCAACTCTTTGAAAACTTTATTTTTTGCGATCCTTTTTGTGTGGCAAACAGCGATTGCAGTTGTATCAATATAGAGTGATTTTTGCTTGCTCGCAGAACCACTGCAAAAGCATTGCCAAATACCATAAAACCCTGAGTTTTAGAGCAACAAATCTATGATACGAAGGGAGTTTTGAAAACTCAGAACTGTACAATAATTTAAGATAACTCAAGTAAAAAAACTTGAAATTTTTGCACAGCGATTGTGGTAAAGTAAGATTATAGTAAGTATTTCTGGCACGGTAATTTCAGGTATTCTTTTTGTTTTTTTGCCACTTGATAGAAGCTTTTCTGAAAGTTTTTCATCAGCAATGTGACAAAAATCTTCTATAAAACAGTAAAATATCTTTCTTCATGGATAACCTCTTAATTTTTGCTAAAATACCTGAGTTTACCCTATTCCTCTCTTTATTAATTCTACTTTCTAATCCATAACTGGGGTTAATAAGATTACTGAACTTGCTAAAGGAGTTGGTGCAGAAATTTTATATCTACCTCCTTATTCTCCAGATTTTAACAAAATTGAGCATAATTGGTTTGCTATAGAAAATAGAATTAGGAAAAACATTCCTCTATTCACATCTTTTCGTCATGCTGTCGATTCTTACTTCTTATGATTTTTTTGGACTATTATGGGAAGGGCTATATTTTAACAGTTTTAAAGCTGAAATAAAGAATATAGGTGTAACCACCGAAAAAGACTTTTTCTTATCAAAAAAACACCGTAAAACCCCATCCTTCAGGGCGGGGATATAAGGCGGAAGCGGGTGTTGACACCGAATATGCACAAAAGCATAATAGATTTAGCGGCAGGGCATGCCGTGTTGTGCCTGTGGAGGGGATAGTGCATTTAGCCTCCCGATGAAGCAGGAACCCACCGAGATGATTCAGACTTCGGTCTGAACGTGGTAGGAATCCTTGCCCTTTAGGGCGGGGAGGATGTCAACACACGAAGGCACCTCCCCTTCCTTTTTAATAAAAAATATCTATATACCTATTATAATATACGTAAATGTATATTATGCAAAATATAAGCAAGGTTATGCGCTGCTTAAACTTCTCTAATTAGTGACACTCAACTATAAGAGTAGCTTGCATAGCAAAGAAGATACTAAGTATCTTCTTTTTTATAGTTTCATTAGATTTAGATCTGATGACAACTCAGATAAATCGTTCAGCCCTTCCTGGAGCTGAGACGTAATAGAATTTAATTGATCACTAAATTTTACATCCTGTTCAAAGCTCCAATCACTTTCCCTACATTTACTAATGCATGCACTACGTAGTTCGTTATTATCCTGATGACTTTTAGGACATGCGCGTATGCAATGGTAATATTGTTCATACGCTTCTTCTCTAGTATTATACGCAGCAGCACTTTTTGTATTACTTTTCATAATATTCTCCTTAATTAAAAAACTAGTATAATATTAACATGTAACTATGAATTTTATACTAAATATAGTACATCTTCTTTTCAGAACAACATAAAAAATCAAACTACCCATACCCTCTCCTAGCATTTGGTTAACCAGCAATCATTTATCGCTCTGCCGTAAGAAGTGTAGCCACTGCCAAGTATAGCCCTTCCCAGGTTTTGTTGAATGGCAAGGAATAAGGAGGAGTAATGAAAGGAATTTACGAGGCAAATTTGAAAATAGGCATACCTATATCAGTAAAGTTATTAATAAAATAGCATTTTAAAAGCACCTCTTGAGAGCGATTTACCTCAGATTTATTCTTAAAACTAAATCCAAATGTTTTTTTGAGCCTCAGGAAAAAACTCTCGATACGTGAACGTATTTCATACCTTGTCTTCTTTTTCCAGTGGGTAAGTTTTCCTTATACTAATGTTGTTGTTTCTTTCTGATAGATAATCTATATTGCTGCAGATTTTTGCATTTTTTCTTGGCTTTATGATGGGTTTCAAATTGTATTGATTGCACAACTTATATAAATTATCTGTATCATAAGTTCCATCTGCACGCAGAGACTTAATCTTATAGATATCACCCATTTCCTTTAGTATTTTAGATGCTATCATGTGAAAGAAAATTAGTATATCGAACTGCTATTGCCTTTTTGCTGTTTACGTCCAAAGCAACATATAGCTTTCTTATTTGATCTGTACCATTATACTTCCTTATCTTGGCGTTATCTTTGTTATGTTGAGTACTGTTACTATAAATATGCATTACAGTACTATCTATAGCAATTTCAATATTCTCTATGTCATTTTTATCTGTTCTGTGGTCACATAGTTTCAAATTAAGTTTGACGAGAAGCTTGTGAATACTTGGAGATTCTTCACTATACTTTGTAAATATCCTTTTATAAATCCAACTGCTTGCCTTAAGCCTATTCCAAATAGATTAACGACTATACGTACTGCAATAACAACCTTATCGCTATAAATCTCCAGGAATTTTTTCTGAACTTTCGTACCAGTTTTCTATAGCTTCATCGATAAAATGAAAGACATTTCCTCTTTTTTCTAAAAATTGATTATACTCTTTAATGATTACTGACCTTCATCTTCTTTGGCATATACTCTACACAATGTTCATTTCTTAATAAAGTAACCACTTTCTTTAGATTTTCTCCCTTTTTTCTCCCATCTCTACTCGCTATGCAACAAAGCCAACTCAGGTTACCTTACTATGTTGTCATCATCTTTGAGTAAGTAATGTTAATAAAAAATGAGTAAATGATCTATTTAATATTAAAAAGATGTTGAATATGGATAAATTGAGTCAAGATACAAAAAAAAAGCTGCATTTTTGGTGGCTTATAACATTAATAGTATGTATTATTGCTACCTATTACTACATGAAGTCAAAAGCTGCAGATAATTATAAAACGATATTACGCATTGCTTCTCAAAATTGTAACTTAGAAACTGTAAAATTCTCAGTAAAAAATTTATTAGATACTGATACACACATGCCTAAGTTAACTGCGTTACATTATGCTGCAGAAGGGGATATTTAGAGATAGTTAGGTTTTTAATAGATGAGGGAGTTAACGTAAACATTATTAACAAGTATGTAAGCACAGCACTACATAATGTTGCATATTATGGTGATTTAAGGATTATCAAATTTTTGCTAGAAAAAGGCGCTAATCCTAACATTATAAACGATGATGGAAAAACCTAGAAATGTAGCTGTGTTAAGGTCAAGGCATAACAAAGATAAGCCCTACGATCAAATATTCAACCACTATGGATTTTAATCCATAGTGGTTGAATGCTGAATGACTTTAAGTTTAAAATTGAGAAAGTAGTTGTTATATATATCAGCAAGTATGAGTTAAATTTGTATTATGGACTTGAATAAATTTACCGAAAAAGCAAAAAGCCTAATCCAGAGCGCTCAAATGAAAGCATTGGGAGCTGGGCATCAGATTTTTATGCCTGAACATTTACTTAAAGTAATGCTTGAAGATGAGTCAGGTTTAGTTCAGGATTTGATAGGCACCTGTGATGGAAATGTTCAGAATATTTCTGATGCTGTGAGTAGTACAATTAAAAAGTTTCCAGTGGTTGGAGGACCAGGTAGTGTTGGACTTCAGCTTTCAAGAGAGGTAGCAAAAGTTTTTGATGATTCAATTGGTATTGCGAGGAGAAATAAAGACACATTTGTTACTGTTGAGCGGTTGTTGCAGGGCCTTGCTGCACAAAAAGATGAAATTGTAGGTAAAATTTTAGCAGAAGGTGGTGTAACACCGCAAAAATTAAATTCAGTTATTGCAGAAATGAGAAAAGGTGGCAGTGCAGACTCTCCAAATAGCGAGGAAAAATTAAATGCGGCAAAGAGGTATACAAAAGATATTACAGAGCTTGCTATGCAAGGTAAGCTTGATCCTGTAATTGGTCGTGATGAGGAAATCAGAAGAACTATGCAGGTATCGTTGAGGCGAACAAAAAATAATCCAGTACTGATAGGTGAACCTGGTGTTGGAAAAACTGCAATAGTTGAAGGTTTAGCAAACAGAATTGTTGCAAATGATGTACCACTTGGTTTGCGTGATGCAAAAGTTTTAGCTTTGGATCTTGGTGCATTAATTGCTGGAACAAAATTTAGAGGGGAGTTTGAAGAGAGACTAAAAGCAGTGATTAATGAGATTTTAAAAGCAGAGGGCAAAGTTATTTTGTTTATAGATGAGCTTCATACTTTAGTGGGAGCAGGAGCGACAAGTGGTGCGATGGATGCTTCAAATTTGCTCAAGCCTGCTCTTGCGCGTGGAGAAATTCGCTGTATAGGGGCTACAACTTTGGATGAGTATCGTCAACATATAGAGAAAGACCCTGCGCTTGCAAGGCGTTTTCAGCCTGTGTTTATTTCTCAACCGACTGAGACTGATACTATTTCAATACTGAGGGGTTTGAAGGAGAGGTATGAGGTGCACCATGGTATTAGAATCACAGATGGTGCAATAATCGCTGCTGCAACGCTTTCTAATAGATATATAACAGATAGGTTTTTACCTGATAAAGCGATCGATTTAATTGATGAAGCAGCAAGTAGGGTTAGAATTGAAATGGACAGCAAGCCTGAGGTTGTTGATGAGCTTGAAAGAAAGATTATACAGCTGAAAATTGAGTCAGAGGCTTTGAAAAAAGAAAGTGATGAAAACTCTAAGCAACGTTTAAAAAAGATAAATGAGGAAATTGAGAGTCTAAACAGTAAATTTGCTGACTTAAGCAGTAAATGGCAGATGGAAAAGAATAAAATAGCTAAAATACAAGAAACTGCTGAAAAATTGGATAATGCGAGGAAAGAGCTAGAATTGGCTCAGCGGAATGGAAATTTAGGAAGGGCAGGGGAATTGATGTATGGTGTGATTCCTCAACTTGAAAATGAGTTAAAAAATCAGGAAAAAGTTACTGATAGTTTCCTAAAGAAAGAAGTTACTGAGAGTGATATTGCAAATATTGTTTCAAAATGGACAGGCATTCCAGTTGATAACATGATGCATAGTGAAAAGGAAAAGCTCCTTAACATGGAAAATGAAATAGGAAAAAGAGTAATAGGGCAGAGAGATGCAATTGAAGCGATAAGTAATGCAGTAAGGCGCTCCCGTTCTGGTGTTCAGGATACTAATCGACCTTTTGGTTCATTTTTATTCTTAGGTCCAACCGGAGTTGGAAAAACAGAGTTAGCAAAATCTCTTGCCGAATTTTTGTTTGATGATCAATCAGCACTTCTACGCTTTGATATGTCAGAGTATATGGAAAAACACTCCGTTTCAAAGTTAATTGGTGCGCCTCCAGGATATGTTGGTTATGAACAAGGTGGCAGATTAACCGAAGCAGTAAGGAGAAGACCATATCAGGTAATTTTGTTTGATGAGATAGAAAAGGCAAATCCAGATATATTTAATATACTACTGCAGATTTTGGATGAAGGTAGACTAACCGATAGCCATGGCAAATTAATTGATTTTCGTAATACCATACTAATTTTAACTTCTAACCTTGGAGCTGAGATGATGCTAAGAGGAGCTACCGAATCTGTGAAAGATGAGGTGATGAAAATAGTTAAGTCAGCGTTTCGTCCAGAATTTTTAAATAGACTGGATGAAATTATTATATTCCACAGCTTAACCAAAGATGACATTGATAAAATTATAGATGTTCAATTCTCTTATTTACAAAAGATGCTTGCTAAGCGTAAACTGAGTATTAGTTTATCGCAAGAAGCTAAAGAACTAATAGCACAAACTGGATATGACCCTGAATATGGAGCGCGGCCTCTGAAAAGGGTAATACAAGAATGCATTCAAAATAATCTAGCTAAGTTAGTTTTATCTGGGGAAATAGTAGAAGGAGATGAGCTAATAGTGTATACTTCTGGTAACGAAATCTTAGTTAAAAAGATCTAGACACGCTGTGTATTTTTGTTTTGAAAAATGTGTATAAATCATAATGTTAATGTTGAGTCTTTATTTAAGCTAGTTGATCAAGGGAATAAAAAAGAGAAAGAAAAAATTAAAGAGTTTATACAGTACTTTTATAATTTTGTTTATAATAGTGACCTAAAAGTCAACGATAAATTTCTTTTATACATTGCAGAAGATGCATACAACTTCATTCTTAAAAAAGAAAAAGAAGAAAGTAAATTGGCAGTAAGTAATGTAAATGATATTTCAGGAATAGAAGGCAATTTCACTATAATTAAAATCACAAATTATGACATGCCCTTTTTAGTGGATTCTGTCATTTCCACTATTAAGTCAAACGGTTTAACTATATGCTATTATAGTAACAGCATAATTAATGTTCAAAGAAAAAATAGCCTAATAGATAAAATTCATCTTTTAGAAGAAAGTAATGGAATCAAAGAGTCAGTAATATATGTAATTATTAAAGGCATAAGCGGTAGCTTTGTTGATACACTAGAAGAATCTCTACGAAAGACGCTAAAAGCAGTTAACTGCGTTGTAAAGGACTGGCAATTGATGCTCAAGAAGCTTCTTGAGCATCCGGCATTGGATGCTGGAGGCAGAGATTTTCTAGCTTGGTTGAAAAATAACAATTTTGTATTTTTAGGTTATCAAGAATACATTACTAATAAAGAAGGGAAGCTTGCTCTAAGTGGTAAGGAGAGCCTCGGGTTAATGAGAGCAAGTGAAGAGTACCAAAATTCATCAATTTTTTCTGAAAGCTTGAATTCTTTATACATACTAAGATCAGACCTAATCTCAATAATTCATCGGCGTACCTATATGAATTGTATAGGAGTGAAAGAATTTAATGATCAGGGTGATGTAATAAGGGAACAGCATTTTTTTGGGCTATTTACTTCTATAGCAGAAGTGCAAGATATTCGAACTATTCCGGTAATAAAGGATAAGGTTACAACAATAGAAAAAAAGGCAGGATTTGTTCCTGGTGGCCATAACAATAAAGCTTTAATTTCCATTTTACAGGCATTTTCTTGTGACGAATTATTCCAATCAAATGAAGACGAGTTATTTGAAATTTGCACCTCGATCATGTCTCTTGCGATTAGACCAAGAGTCAAATTATTTTTGAGAAAGGTAGGGAACTTTATTAGTTGCATAGTATTGATACCGATGCGTTATGCTAGTGCAAGACTAATGTTTAAGATACGCGATATATTGAAAGATGAAACGAATGCAGAAAGTTCAGATATTTATAACAATCACATTATCAATGAATATGATTTGATGAAATTACACGTGGTGCTAAGAACCAAAAGCGCTAGCATTTTTGATGATGAAGTTTTGCGTATCGAAAACAAGTTAAGAAACATTACAGAAAAGTGGGAAGATCGTTTTATAGACAATTTATATAATACTTTTAGCACTGTTGAGGATATATTTATCCGCTATTGCAAGGCATTTCCGATAAGTTATCAAGAGAATTTTGAACCTCATGATGCGTATTATGATATGAAAAAATTGGAGATAGTGAGAAAGAAAAAAGTCAGCGAAGTTGATTTGAGGCTTACTCGTGACAATCTCAACTATCAATTGAAGGTTTACACTCCAAGCAACGGAGGCCTTGAATTGTCAAAGATATTAAAGGTTACTAAGAATTTAGGGGCTAAGATTCTATCTCATAATGGTTATTATATAGAAATCGACGGTGGAATATGGATACATCATTTTGTGTTGTCAAGAGTTGATGAATTAATAGACAACATTACTTTAAAAGAGCAGTTTGAGGTAACACTTGTAAAAGTGTTCAGCAAGGAAATAAAAAATGACTATTTTAACAGCTTGATCATTATTGCTGGGCTCGAGTGGAAGGAAGTGCTTCTGATTAGAGCGCTAAGCGCCTACCTAAAGCAGACATCATTTAGCTATAACCCAGAATATATCCAGAAAGTAGTATCAGAGTATCCAAAAGTAGTAAGGTATTTAGTAGAATTATTTCATTCAAGATTTGATACTAAAATAGATATTGATAGGGCAGAAACTACTAGCATTTTGATAGAAAAAATTGAAGAACTACTAAAAGAGATCAGCAACGTTTCACATGATTACGTTTTGCGTTCGATATTTAACTTGATAATGGCAATTTTGAGAACCAGTTATTATCAAGATGATAAGCCATACTTATCTATCAAATTTGATTCAAGTAAAATAAATGGTTTACCTGACCCGCGCCCATACCGTGAATTGTATGTTTATTCAAACCTTTTTGAGGGAATACATCTAAGAGGAGGGAAGTTGGCTCGTGGTGGTTTGAGATGGTCGGATAGAACGGAAGATTTTCGCACTGAAGTTTTGGGACTCATGAAAGCCCAGATGACAAAAAATGCGGTCATTGTACCTGTTGGCGCAAAGGGTGGGTTTGTAATAAAGCAAGTTTATAAAGACAAAAACATTTTAAGGGAGAAAGGTGTTGAATGCTATAAGAATTTCATCAGAGGAATGCTTGATATTACTGATAATGTAGTTGATGGCAAAATAACTCCACCAGAAAATGTGATTAGGTATGACGAAGATGATCCATATTTGGTAGTTGCAGCAGATAAAGGCACTGCTTCATTTTCTGATTATGCAAACGAAATATCCTCTGAATGTAACTTTTGGCTCGAAGATGCATTTGCATCTGGTGGATCAGCAGGTTATGACCACAAAAAGATGGGTATTACAGCAAGAGGTGCATGGATTGCAGCACAACGCCATTTTTGGAGAATGAATAAGGATATTTACCAGGATACAACTGTTATTGGAATTGGAGATATGGCTGGCGATCTATTTGGGAACGGCATGCTGCTTTCAAGAAATATGAGTTTAATTGGAGCATTTAATCATATGCATATTTTTGTTGATCCAAATCCTGATGCGGAAAAGAGTTTCGTGGAGCGTAAACGGCTCTTTGAATTACCGTTTTCCACTTGGATGGATTACAATAGAGATTTGATTTCTCATGGTGGCGGGGTATTTGAACGTAGTAGCAAACAAGTAGAAATTTCTCAAGAAATGAAAAAGTGCTTTGATATAACGGAAGATACATTATCTCCAAATGATTTGATTCGATATTTGCTCAAGGCAAAAGTGGATTTCATATGGAATGGAGGAATTGGCACCTTTGTTAAGGCAAAAAGTGAAAGCCATGGCATGGTTGGCGATAAAGCAAATGATGAATTAAGAGTAAACGGTCATGATATTGGAGCTTCTATGTTTATAGAGGGTGGCAACCTTGGTTGCACGCAGCTTGGAAGGGTAGAATACGCTAAAATAGGTGGGTATATCAATGCAGATTTTATTGATAATTCAGCAGGAGTAATATGTTCTGATCTTGAAGTTAACATCAAGATTGCTTTTGTTGCAATTATGAAAGAAGGGGGAATTTCCTTGGAAAAAAGGAATGAAATACTGGCTAGCATGATAGATGAAGTTGCATCTAAGGTACTTGAAAACCATAACAGGATTGAAACAAAAGCATTGCTTCTTGAGTGCTTGCAAGCTAAAGAAAAGTTGGAGCAGCACCATAAATTATTACTCAGTTTAGAGAAATTTGGGCTGCTAAACCGAGATGTAGAATTTCTTCCAGCTGAAGAAGAGGTAGCAAGAATGTTAACTGATGGAGAAGGTTTCTGTTCTCCTCAGCTTTCTGTTCTGATGTCTTATGCAAGAACAGCAATAAAAAATGAAGTTATACACTCTGAGCTACCTGAAAAAGATTTTTTGTGCCGTGATTACTTACTAAATTACTTTCCACAAAGGATGGTAACAGAGTTCAAGGATTCCATATTGAAACACCAACTTTGTAGGGAAATTATTTCTACTTGCATTACAAACGATGTAGTAAATAGGATGGGCTGTATATTTATTAATAATTTGGTTGAGAGTACTGGAATTAAAGTACATGAAGCAGTTAACATATATATCGTTGTTAATCACCTATATAATTTAAGTAGCCTTTGGCAGAAAATTGATGAATTGGATGGAAAAATTGATGTTGATTCATATTTGCAAGTAGTGAGAAGTGTGCAAAAATTTATTGGTAGGGTATCATTTTGGTTAGTAAAAAATCTTGGTAAGCTTAATCTTGTAGAACTAGATGGTGTTACAAAATTTAGGGGTGCAATTGAAACTTTAGGCCATGATATTTTAGATGATCGCCTGTTAAAGATCTATAATCATGGATTAACCTCTTTGGTAGAGCTTAACATAAATAAAGATCTAGCAAAAAAGGTTGCTGATTTACGTATTCTTATTTATGCGCTGGACGTTATATCTATTGCTGAACAGACATCTTTATCAATCTTTGAAGCTGGTAGAATATACTTTAAATTAAAGTCGCTGCTAAGGTTTGATATGATTAGAACAATTGCTGTCAAGATTAAAAGCCATTCTTCTTATTGGGATCGCAGCTTAATTAATGATTTATTAGATGATTTAAGCAATTATCATCATAAGCTAGCTGTTAAAGTTATAAAAGCTACTGATAATCATATAGATAAGGTTCAAACTTGGGCTCTTAATGATAAGGATTATATAGAGCGTTACAATAGCTTTTTAGATGAGATGGTTGCTTCTAAACTTGATTTAAGTAAATTAATACTCATAATCAGGAGAATTAAAGTACTTGCTTCATAGGAAAAATGTTTAATATAGGTCTTTCAGAAATTTTAGTTGTAGCTTTAGTGAGTATAATTGTTTTTGATAAAAGTAAAGTACCTGTATTTCTTAATCTTATTAAAAATATATATAGGTATTTCTGGGTTGTAAAATCAAGAGTTAGGAAATTGTTGAAGGATACCGGAATTAAAGAATTATATGAAGGGCATAACGTTGAAAAAGTCAATTACATAATTGGTGAAGATGGCAAGCTTTATCCTACTTACAATGTAGATAGTACAAAAAATGACAGCAAAAATCCTAGTAGTAGATGATATACCATCTAATGTTAAGCTTTTGGAGGCTCAGCTAAAAGCAGAGTACTATACAGTTATTGTAGCTTATGATGGCGAGGAGGCGATAGATTTAGTAGCGGAACAGCAGCCAGATATTATCTTACTTGATGTCATGATGCCAAAAATGAGTGGTTTTGAGGTTTGTAAGAAGCTAAAGAATGATCCCTTAACGACTTATATTCCAATCATTATGGTAACTGCGCTGCATGACACTCATGATAGAGTGGAAGGAATTAATGCTGGTGCGGATGACTTTCTAACTAAGCCGATAGATGAAACTGCTTTATCTGCAAGAATTAAGTCTCTTGTGCGCTTAAAGATGATAATAGATGAGTTGTGCTTGAGAGGAGAAACTAATGCTGAGATTGGTGGAGTAGCAGAAAGCAGTATTATGGATTATTCTAATCAGATTTTTGATGCTAACATACTTGTTGTAGATGAGGACACCTTTCAAGCAGAGCAGATACACAATGTTCTAAAGCAACGCTTCAGATCAATTAAAATACTGCACGATCCAAAAGAAGCATTAAAGGTTGGTATTAAGGATAATTACGACCTGATTATTTCTGACATGCAGTTTTCAAAAACTGACGGCCTACGGTTGTGTTCTAAGTTTCGTAGTAAAGTAGAAACACGTTATACACCAATTCTGATCCTTTCTGAAGATTATGATAAAAGCAATTTAGTAAAGGCACTTGATGTAGGTGCTAATGATTATTTAACAGTACCTTTAGATGAGAGTGAATTAATAGCTAGGGTTAATTTGCAAGTGAAACGCAAAAGGTATCAAGATGCCTTGAGAATGAATTTATTTAATAATGTAGAAATGTCTATAAAGGATCCATTAACTAACTGTTATAATAGAAGATATTTTGATGCACACTTAAGAAATATTGTTAAGGATTCTGTGGAAAAAGATAGAAGTTTATCTCTTATGATACTTGATATAGATTATTTTAAGATGGTGAATGATAACTTTGGGCATAATGCTGGAGATGAACTTTTAAAGGAAATACAGAAAAGAATTTCTGAAAATATCAGAGTGACAGATTTATTAGCTAGGTTTGGTGGTGAGGAATTTGTTGTTGTAATGCCAGATACCAATGTATCAGATGCGTATACTATTGCAGAGAGAATAAGGAAAATTATTGCCAAAGAACCTTTTATACTTGTGGGTAAAAATACAACCCATAATGTAACTGTGAGCATTGGAATTTCAGCAATGCAAAGATCTGACCTTGATGATGTTAAAAAATTTATAGTACGTGCTGACAAATATTTATATAAAGCAAAAAACAGTGGTAGAAATAGAGTGGTTACTGGTTGAAGTTCTTTCAAATAAGTAGTAACTAAGATTCAAATGATAGCATAAAATTTCTCAACTCCGGAAATTTCGCATTTAACTGCAGAAATAGATATTTATTTAAAAAATACCCTGTAATTTTTAACCCTAGTCTGAATTCTTGATATGAGTAGCTATTTTGTAGGTTGTTATTGTATACATCATGCAACATCTGTGGAAAAGGTAGTAATTTATCTGCATAACAGTCACCTACTTTTTTTGACACTGCTCTACCAGTTTTTGGAGAAATAAATTGTAGATTTTCTTTCACACCTGTTACAGCACATTTTGATAGGTCTAACTTAAATCCAAGTTGCGTAAGAAGCAGAAGCTCTAAGTTAAGGTAATGACTTTGCCAAAACTGGCTATTATGTTTTATTACATCGATGAAGTGTCTCAAATTATCATATAACTTGATGCAGGATTCACTTTCTGGAAGCACTTTTTCTAATATAGACGAGAAAGAAACAATAGCAATGCTTTTTAACCTATCTTGAAAGAAATGATGAAATGGAGATTCAATCAATTCGCACTTTAAAAAACCTAGATTTTCAGGTAGCTTAGCACTCCATTCTGCATGTAATAGATTACTTATTTGAAACTTATAATTGCTATTGTTTGTTAACCTAGTTAATCCTCTGCACTTTCCATGATTTTTTGTAAATAGAGAAAGAATTAAATTTTTATCACCGTATTTTTTAACAGCTATAATAACACCTTCATCTTTCCATCTCATTCAGAGTATATTGACCATATGATATTATAGAGATAATAAAATTAGTGTAGCAAATTTGAGTTTAAGTCAACTGAAATATATTGACTTTATGTGCAATATTAGCTTTAAACCAGTAAAACAAGCTGCTTAACATATGCGCCCTCTCTATTTTAATTATACTCTTCTTTTGTTTCTATGTTGTTTTTTGCTTTTTTCAATGAAAGCCCAAACGGATGATTCGTCAGTTATTCCTATACCACAAAGAAAAAAAGAATTAGTTGAGTTAGTACAACCGAGGCAAATTATTGAAATACAGGAAATTGATGAGGGTATTCCAATTCCCAAAAGAAAAAAGGGTGTAGAAAGAAAACTAAGAGAAGACATCAAAGAGGTGAAAAATGAAATAAGAGATAAGAAAAATATTGAGAACAAAGATGATGAATTGGCTGTAACAGAAATTATTAATTCTATAAGGGATAAACTGACAGAGTGTTGGAGCATTCCTGAGAGCATAGTTTATAAAGAAAATTTTAGTATAAAAATTAACTTATTATTATCCAGTAAAGGCGAGATCGTTGTAGCCAACGTAGCAGATAGTAGTTCTTATCAAAATAATCCTCTTTTTAGATCAGCAGCAGATAATGCAATGCGTGCAGTATATAAATGTAGCCCGTTAATTGGCTTACCTGCTGAGCAGCATCACATTTGGCGCGAAGTCACGTTAGATTTTATTGTCCCAAATTTAGGAGAAAAACACTGGACTTAAAGTCCATCCTTTTAAGAATATAATTTTAAGGTGAAAAATCTCAAAGAATGTGGAATATTATAGAAAAAGCAGTCACTCTGTATATATATCACATAGTGTGGATAACAAAATATCGATATCCAGTATTAGTTGGAGATATTGGATGGCTTTGTTGCATGGCTACCAATGAGAAGGTGTGATGTAAGGGATTTACGAGGCAAATTCGAATAGGCGGGAATGTTCAAAAAAGTGTGTCAAGCCGCATTTTTAGTTCAACTCAATTTTCAATCTGTTGGGAAAGAAGATGTCAAGTTGAGACATAGTTAAAGCCCAATTAGGGAGAGCCATAATCCACTTTTGCTCCACTTTTTTTATAGCACAATATACCAACTTATACAAGGCATTTGTACTGGTAAATGAGCCCTTGGTTTTAATGAATTTCCTGATTCGTCTATGCAACCCCTCAATTGGATTGGTGGTATAAATTAGCCTTCTAACAGGGCCAGAATACTTAAAATAACCAGACAAATTTTCCCAATTGTTTTGCCACGATTTTATGACCAAAGGATATTTTTCACCCCATTTTTCTTCCAGCTCAAGCAAATAATTTTCAGCGATTTCTTTACTTGAAGCACGATATATTTTTTTCAAATCATTCATGAAAATTTTCACATCTTTGCTGGATACATATTTCAATGAATTTCTTATCTGATGCACTATACATATTTGTACTTCTGCTTTGGGAAATACACTATTTATAGCCGCAGGAAAACTTTTTAGACCATCAACACATGCAATCAGAATATCCTCTACCCCTCTCTCTTTTAGGTCATTTAACACTCCTAACCAGAACTTCACTTTCGGCTAAATAAAAGCCTAGTACTTCTTTTCTGCCATTTTGATCTATGCCTAATATATTATACATGCATTTACTTACGCAATGCCCGTCCTCCTTGACTTTGAAAAACATGCCATCCATGAATACTATTGGATATACAGATTGCAGTGGACGACTGCGCCATTCATTGATTAACGGCAGTAATTTGTCGGTAATACTTGATATCTCTGCTGCAGATATTTTGTGATCATAAATTTCCTCAACGTGTGACGCTATATCTCTATAGCTCATACCACTGGCAAATGTGCTCAAAATCTTCGTTTCAAGCTCTGGATGTAAGCTTGTTTGCCTTTTTTTCACTATTTGTGGTTCAAAACTTCCTTCTCTGTCTCTTGGTGTCAATAGTTCAAATGAACCTGCGCTTGTCTTCAAAGTCTTGCCATTCCTCCCGTTTCTACGATTGTTTTCTTCACTTCCAGCAGATAAATGGGTTCTGTCGCATCTATAAATCCTGGTATGTAACATTTGTAGGAAAGTAGAAAAGAAGTGATATGATCATCTAAAAAAAAAGCAAAGATGTTTCGTATTAGTTCAAAATTATTGCCATATTTCAAAGGATTTAGCTTTTCAGCAGAGATAATAATGTTATCTGTATATATGAAATGTAGATTCTCTTTGAGCTATCGAGATTTGGAAGAAATGCTGAGTATAAGGGGAGCAAAAATTGATCATGCTACGTTACAAAGGTGGGTTATCAGATTTGTGCCACTGATAGATGAAGCGGTAAGGAAAAGGAAGAAGCAGGTTGGCAGTAGCTGGAGAATGGACGAGACCTACGTTAAATTAAACGGCAAATGGGTTTATCTATACAGAGCACTATTGGTAATACTGTAGACTTTCTGTTGTGTGCTCGTAGAGACAAGTCTGCGGCACTTGCGTTCTTTCGTAAAGCCTTTAGAGAGAATAACCTTCCTGAGAAAGTAGTAATTGATAAAAGCGGCAGTAATACTGCTGCTCTTGATGATTTGAATACAGAAATTTCTGAAGATTGTAGAATCATGGTTTTTCAAATAAAATATCTAAATAATATTGTCGAACAAGATCATAGATTTATCAAAAAACGAATAAAGCCAATGCTTGGTTTTAAGAGCTTCCACTCCGCAAAGATTACCATTACCGGCATAGAAAATATTCGTATGATTCAAAAAAGACAAATTATCGGGGCTAATGATAATGTTTCTACTTTTGAGAATTTTGCTATGCTAATTGCTCTATAACTCCCATAATCCCAGTTTAACGATCTTCTTGTACCACAATTTATAGATGCGACAGAACCCTTCATCAGTGGTTCATTTTCATTCGCCTCTCTATTTCGTACATGACACGTATTTGTGCCTTTATCCATAACTCTCACTACCTTGACTCTTTATCAAAGCAGCTTATGGTTGTTTAAAGCCTGCTCTTGCAAGCCGACTGTGAGGGACCTTTCCCTCATCTATTGTGCAGCTTAAGCACTTAGTTTGCTCATTTCTGATCTTTCTTTGTGTCTCTACGGCACACCCCATCCTTGGCAAACTAATTTTATTGTCCCAAATTTGGGAGAAAAACCCTGGACTTGAAGTCCATCCTTTTAAGAATATAATTTTAAGGTGAAAAATCTGAAAGAATGTGGAATATTATAGAAAAAGCAGTCACTCTGTATATATATCACATAGTGTGGATAACAAAATATCGATATCCAGTACTAGTTGGAGATATTGGACAGAAAGCTAAAGAAGTTGTACAAGAAGTATGTGCAAATAATCAAGTAGAAATTATCAGAGGTAGAGTTGCGTCAAGTCATGTACACGTATACGTTTCTGTACCCCCATACTTAAGTATTAGTAAGTTAGTGCAGTTAATAAAAGGAAAAAGTTCCAGAAAAATCCAGCAAAACTTTCCAGAGCTAAAAAAGAGATATTGGGTTGTGGGCAGTAGGCTAGTTTGTCAGGACTAGCGGAAATGTAACTGACGAAATGATAAAAAATTATATTGAAAATCACTCTAAAAAAGAAGATAAATTTGGTGACTTTCAAGTCGAAAGTTAGCATTCTATGCTCTCTCTCAATCTTTGGATTTTAATCCATAGTGGTTGAATGAAGAATCTTTAAACCCTTTTGTACCAAATTTTAATGAAGCAAAAAATTCTTCTAATTCTTCAAAAGGACAACTATTTTTCTCTAATTTTACTTTTATAATATTGCTTAACATTGTAACTCCACTAACCGTTTTATACATGTAGCTTAAGACTATTTTAATAATTTATCAAGAAAGTTTAATTATTAATTATAATATTTAATAAAATAAATAGACTCTTTTACATTTCATCTGCAAGAATCTTTTCCTTAGTTTGTAAATAAAGATTTTCTGAATCTAATTGCCGCAGGTTACGTTTAGTAATATAATCTCATATTAAATAAAACTTTACCTAAGTTTATGCCAGACTCTACGTTAGTTTTAACAACTATTCTTATATTCTTCATCTTTACGTTGTCACTTTTTTTTATAAAAAGGATATTTGGATCAACGAACAAGAAGATAATAAAATCCTTCAGAAAAATTGCTCAGCAGATTAATGCGCTAGAGCAAGAAATGCAGAGCTTATCTGATGAGGATCTTGCTAGTAAAACTGCGGAATTAAAACAAGAACTGAAAAATGGAAAAACACTAAATGACCTTCTCGTACCTGCATTTGCGGTTGTACGAGAAGCATCACGAAGATTCCTTAACATGAGGCATTTCGACGTTCAGCTAATTGGTGGCATGGTTCTCCATAATGGCATGATATCAGAAATGAAAACAGGAGAAGGAAAGACACTCGTCGCAACTTTAGCTGCATATCTAAATTCTTTAGAAGGAAAAGGTGTGCACATCGTAACTGTTAACGACTATCTTGCAAAACGAGATACAGAGTGGATGAGTAAATTATATAATTCTCTTGGAGTTTCTGTTGCATTTATTACAAATAATTTGACAGACGACGAGAGAAAAAAGGCTTATAGCGCAGATATCGTATACTCAACAAATAATGAACTTGCCTTTGATTATCTACGAGATAATATGAAATTTTCTCAAGAAGATATGGTTCAGAGAGGCTTCAATTACGCGATAGTAGACGAAGTAGACTCTATACTGATTGATGAAGCGCGTACTCCGCTCATTATTTCTGGCCCACTTGAGGAAAATAATCAGATATATAAGCATATCAATAAAATAGTAATCAAATTAGTTGATTCTGACTATGAAGTCGATGAAAAGAGTAGAGCAGTGTTCCTCACTGAAAATGGCATTTCACGAGTGGAGGAATTACTAAAATCGTATAACATCATTCCTGAAAATTCCTCGCTCTATGATACTAGCAATATTATACTGACTCATTATATAGATCAAGCACTTCGTGCACATAAGCTGTTTACTGCTGATAAAGATTATATAGTGAAAAACGGTAAGGTGGTAATTATTGATGAGTTTACTGGGCGCATGATGGAAGGTAGGAGATATTCTGATGGTCTTCACCAGGCATTGGAGGCAAAGGAGAATCTTGAAATTCAGCATGAAAGTCAAACTTTAGCATCAGTCACATTTCAGAACTACTTTCGTATGTACAACAAACTTTCTGGTATGACAGGAACAGCAGTAACAGAGGCAGAGGAGTTTCATGATATATATAGATTAAATGTAGTAAAAATTCCAACTAATGTGTCTGTTAAAAGAATAGATGTTGACGATGAAATTTATGGCACAGAAAAAGAAAAATTTAGTGCTGTATTGAAGTTCATAGAAGAATGCCACAAACGCCTACAACCAATCCTTGTTGGTACGGTAAGTATTGAAAACTCTGAAAAACTTTCTGCGCTTTTGCAAAGCTATTCTCTTAAGCATTCAGTACTAAATGCTCGTTATCATGAACAAGAAGCGTACATAATAGCGCAAGCTGGAATACCAGGCAGCATTACTATAGCAACAAACATGGCAGGACGTGGAACTGATATTCAGCTTGGTGGAAATGTTGAAATGATTGCAAAAATAGAGCTCGAGAAAATAAAAAATGCTGATGAAAGAGAAAAAAAATATCAAGAAATAGTCGAAAGAGTAAAAAAAGATAAGGAAATTGCTATAAAAGCTGGTGGCTTATGTGTTATCGGAACCGAAAGGCATGAAAGCAGGAGAATAGATGATCAACTGCGTGGCCGTTCTGGTCGTCAGGGTGACCCTGGACTTTCTAAGTTCTTTCTATCACTTGAAGATGATTTAATGAGAATATTTGGCTCTGATAGAATGAGGAATTTTTTACAAAAAGTGGGACTAAAGAACAATGAAGCTATTCATCACCCATGGATTAATAAAGCACTTGAGAAAGCACAGAAGAAAGTTGAAGTTAGAAATTATGATGTGCGGAAGTCTTTGCTAAAGTTTGATGATGTAATTAACAATCAACGTAAGGTTATTTTTAAGCAGAGAAATCATATTTTAAACAATGAAATCAATGATTTAGTTGAAGTATATAGTGAAGTAAATGAGGATATAATAGAAGGTATAGTACAAAGTGGTTATTACGAAGATTATGTTGAAGATATTGCAAAAGAATTCCACATAAGATACGGGATAACGCTTAATCTAGCAGAGTTTTTGAATAAACAAGAAGCCTTGGATTATATAAATGACAAAATACAAGAATTTTTTACTGAGAAAGAAAAATATTTCAATAGTCAACAAACTACAGATTTGTGGAATACGATAGTGAAACAAGTGATGATCATGACACTTGATCATTTATGGAGGGAGCACCTTTCGGTCTTAGAGAGCCTAAGACAAAGCATAAATTTGCGTGCCATGGGGCAAAAAGACCCACTGAATGAATTTAAACGCGAAGCTTTCTTAATGTTTGAGTCGATGCTTGAAAAGTGGAGGGAGCTTACCATTCACCGCCTAGCGCACTTTAAGTTGCTAGACAATCAAGAAATAGGCAATAGGTCACGCTCTACTAAAAATAGCAGACTTCCAAAAGTTTCAAGAAATGACAAGTGCCCTTGTAACTCTGGAAAAAAATACAAACACTGTCACGGTGCAGTTGCCGTAGTGAATTAGTTGTTGCAAGCACATTATAGCTGCTATAGCTAACCGAAGTCAGATCTGCTCGAGCACTCTGAAAGACAAAATCAATAGCCGAATTAATATTGGGCCAAAAGGTTTGTAGAGACTTTCTTATGGCGTGCTTGATCAGAACTTCTCAATCGGATTCAAATCTCACTTTTACCCACAAATAAAAAAGTGAGTAAAATGGATACCAAATAAATTTGGGATTAAAATGAGTGAAGTAAGTACAAATGTGCAATATACTGATGGCTTAGGGGATAAATGGCTGGAAAGAGAGTTAAAACACGTTAATTTAGGAGATACAAGACTTCATAAGAGACTTATTAAAACAGGCTATTGTATAGAGGGTAAGGTGTCTGGATCAATTAATCAAAGCTGTAGTGGATGGAAAGAAGCTAAGGGTGCATACAGATTATTTAGCAATGAAAAGCTTAAGGATAAGGATAATTTATTGTCCCAAATTTGGGAGAAAAACCCTGGACTTGAAGTCCATCCTTTTAAGAATATAATTTTAAGGTGAAAAATCTGAAAGAATGTGGAATATTATAGAAAAAGCAGTCACTCTGTATATATATCACATAGTGTGGATAACAAAATATCGATATCCAGTACTAGTTGGAGATATTGGACAGAAAGCTAAAGAAGTTGTACAAGAAGTATGTGCAAATAATCAAGTAGAAATTATCAGAGGTAGAGTTGCGTCAAGTCATGTACACGTATACGTTTCTGTACCCCCATACTTAAGTATTAGTAAGTTAGTGCAGTTAATAAAAGGAAAAAGTTCCAGAAAAATCCAGCAAAACTTTCCAGAGCTAAAAAAGAGATATTGGGTTGTGGGCAGTAGGCTAGTTTGTCAGGACTAGCGGAAATGTAACTGACGAAATGATAAAAAATTATATTGAAAATCACTCTAAAAAAGAAGATAAATTTGGTGACTTTCAAGTCGAAAGTTAGCATTCTATGCTCTCTCTCAATCTTTGGATTTTAATCCATAGTGGTTGAATGAACTCGAAAGTGAGAAAACAAGTAGTCCTAATTTAAGTGATGTTGAAGTATCATCTAATGATGGTGAAGAGCTAGCAATATGATATACGCCACATCATTTTCTGAAGGTTTAAAACCAGATCCAGAGCTTAAAGTATCAGAGTGGGCGAATGAGTATCGAGTTCTAGCACCAACTGCAGCATCAGAGCCAGGAAAATGGAGAACGGAAAGAACTCCTTATTTAAAAGAAATTATGGATTCACTATCTCCTTCTTCACCAACTGAAAAAATAGTATTCATGAAAGGAGCGCAGATTGGAGGAACAGAAGCTGGTAACAATTGGATAGGCTATATCATAGATCAGACACCAGGTCCAATGCTGGTAGTACAGCCAACAGTTGAAATGGGAAAGCGTTGGTCAAAAGGAAGATTTGCGCCGTTAATAGAGAGTACACCATGTTTAAAAAGTAAAGTAAAAGACCCAAGGTCAAGAGATTCAGGCAATACTGTGCAAAGTAAGGAATTTCCAGGTGGAATAGTAGTAATAACTGGAGCAAACAGCAGTGTAGGCCTCCGATCTATGCCAGTAAAATACCTCTTTCTTGATGAGATAGATGCCTATCCAGGAGATTCGGGAGGGGTTCTGTCGCATCTATAAATTGTGGTACAAGAAGATCGTTAAACTGGGATTATGGGAGTTATAGAGCAATTAGCATAGCAAAATTCTCAAAAGTAGAAACATTATCATTAGCCCCGATAATTTGTCTTTTTTGAATCATACGAATATTTTCTATGCCGGTAATGGTAATCTTTGCGGAGTGGAAGCTCTTAAAACCAAGCATTGGCTTTATTCGTTTTTTGATAAATCTATGATCTTGTTCGACAATATTATTTAGATATTTTATTTGAAAAACCATGATTCTACAATCTTCAGAAATTTCTGTATTCAAATCATCAAGAGCAGCAGTATTACTGCCGCTTTTATCAATTACTACTTTCTCAGGAAGGTTATTCTCTCTAAAGGCTTTACGAAAGAACGCAAGTGCCGCAGACTTGTCTCTACGAGCACACAACAGAAAGTCTACAGTATTACCAATAGTGCTCTGTATAGATAAACCCATTTGCCGTTTAATTTAACGTAGGTCTCGTCCATTCTCCAGCTACTGCCAACCTGCTTCTTCCTTTTCCTTACCGCTTCATCTATCAGTGGCACAAATCTGATAACCCACCTTTGTAACGTAGCATGATCAATTTTTGCTCCCCTTATACTCAGCATTTCTTCCAAATCTCGATAGCTCAAAGAGAATCTACATTTCATATATACAGATAACATTATTATCTCTGCTGAAAAGCTAAATCCTTTGAAATATGGCAATAATTTTGAACTAATACGAAACATCTTTGCTTTTTTTTTAGATGATCATATCACTTCTTTTCTACTTTCCTACAAATGTTACATACCAGGATTTATAGATGCGACAGAACCGGTTTTTTTACTGAAAGATACATTAGCGTTTGCCGTAAGTTTTACCAAAGTTCATGAGTAATTGTACAATATTTTCCTGAAATTTTCAATAAAGTAAACTTATCTGGAAAGTAATTATGCTGATATAAATATTACAATTTTATTAACACATAAATGCTACCGTGGCGTTAGTTTTTTAATTTAGGAGTATATTATGGTTATACCTACACAAAACTCGAATTCATTAACGTTTCAGGCACGTAACCTATCTCATATTTGCCACAAAAACTGTGAAGAGGCGTTCAATGAAACAGACAAACCTCTATGCAAGGCTAGATGTGACGTTTTCTTTCCAGTGCCTGAACCTCGTTCACAAATTAGTGAGAAATTAATAGATATTGCAAACAATCTCCGTTTTGAGAGTGCACAATTATCGTCTATGGCAGATGAAATAGACGCTTACAATTCAATGTCTATTTAATCAAAAAAATGTAAGTCTATTTTTGTACTCTATGACCCTAAATTTTCATCAAAATAAGCTGTCTTATCCTTTTTTTCTTTATACTCTTCTGCTGTATCTAGGGATTGCTTTTTAGCTGTAATGTTTGGCCATTTTTGCGAATATTCTACGTTTATATTGTAAAATGATTTAAAGATTTTTTGTTCATTATTCAGTAAGCCTTCATCTAGCTCTAGAATATCTTTTATGGAATCATCAGTTACAATTGCATCTACTGGACATTCAGGTATACACACTCCACAATCAATACACTCATCTGGGTTAATCACGAGCATATTTTTACCTTCATAAAAGCAGTCAACTGGACATACTTCCACACAGTCTGTATATTTACATTTTATGCATTTATCTGTAACAAAATGCGTCATAAAACACTGTATATTTACATTATCTTGGGTACACTAAATTGATAAGAAATTCAAGCCTTTTATGAAGATAAATAAATTAAATAACGAAGAATTAGAAATATGGCTAAGCTTGGCTAGAACTGTGGGACCAGTAAAGTTCTTTAGTATACTTAGAGCATGTGGGTCGCTATATGAAGTGCTTAAATATCTTAATAAGTTGACTAACAAGGATTATGGAATTCAAAATGCACGAGAAGAAATTAAGAATGCAGAAAAAATTGGAGCTAAAATAACACCAGCATGTGATCCAGATTACCCTGACATTTTAAGGAATATCTCTGGTTTTCCTCCTGTAATAACTACACTTGGTGATGTATCATTATTAAGTCGTGAGATAATTGCAATAATCGGTGGACGTAATTCTTCAATGAATGGAAGAAATTTTGCCAATAAGTTGGCACTCGATTTAAGCCAAGCTGGTTTCATCATAATTTCTGGGCTTGCAAGAGGGATTGATACTGCAGCAAACAGTGTAATATACAAAAATTACCCCACTATTGCTGTTACAGCAAGCGGAATTGACGTAGTATACCCAAGAGAAAATTTTGATCTATACAAAAAAATTACTGAAAATGGCGGATTAGTAATGACTGAGCTTCCATTTGCTACTAAACCAAAACCTCAGTATTTTCCTCAAAGGAATCGAATTATATCTGGTCTATCGCTGGGTGTTGTAGTGATTGAAGCATCGAAACGTTCTGGCTCTCTAATAACAGCAGATTTTGCTTTAAATCAAGGGAGAGAGGTATTTGCAGTTTCTGGTTTCCCTCTAGATTCACGCTGTAGTGGTAGTAATTATTTAATTAAAAACGGTGCTAAGCTTATCGAATCCGCTGATGACATAATAGAGAGTATTAGGTTTAGTTTACCTCCGCAGCAAAAAAACCTATTTAATGTTGAGCACTATGCTGTTAACCAAAAACAAGAAAAATTGCAACAGGCAAAATATGTTATAGTTGATCATATTAACTCTGTACCTGTTGATATAGATGAACTTATATTAGCAAGCGGACTTTCTGCCAACATAGCTCTAATGGCTCTTTTAGAACTAGAGTTGGAAAACAAAATAGAGCGTTCTCCGGGGAATAAAATATCATTAATTTTCTAGATTGCTTTAGTTATAAGTCCACAACCGTACAAACATTATGGTTTGAGTCCACCAAGAAAGATGTCATTCCAGCGTGTGACGCTGGCTTTCCGTAATCTCACTAAAAACGTTGTATTTTTACATAACTTTTATACTTACTAACTTAATATATAATCAGAATTCCTAGATTCCAGACTCATGCATCAATAGACCTGCTGCAAAAGGTAATGATAAAATGATGGGAGAGAGGTAGAAGAGGAATAAGCAGATAGAGTAAGGTAAAAAAATGAGCTTTAGTTACTACAATATAAAGAAACACCCAAGAAATTTTCGTAATATAACAGACTTAACTGTAGAAGAATTTGAAAAGTTGATAGAAAAAGTGGGGAACGTTCAAAAAAGTGTGTCAAGCCGAAAAGAAAAGTAATAAATTGATATAAAAAATGAAGGTTTGAAATGAGTCAAGCAAATAGAACTACCGGATTAGTAGACTATAAAGAACTAGAATCAAATATTTTATCATCTATAGCTAACCCAAGAAAGGTTTAGCTATATGGCAAAATTGGTTATAATGGTATAATAAGTAATGAGAAAGAAGAAGATGCCAAGTCCATATAGTGAGGATCTGAAAGAACGTGTTTTCAAAGTAGTCGATAAAAAAACAATGACGATAAAAAAATCAGTCAAATATTCAAAGTGAGCATAAAAACAATATATTTGTGGAGGAAAAGGAAAGAAGAAACAGAAACCATCTTCAGGCTATCACAAAGGATATGGCCATAAGATTAAAGATATGGATAGATTTATCAAATTTCTGGATGGATATTAGAATTGAAAAGATAATTGAAGAATTTTGTAATATGTGTAGAAGCACAGTATATAACTACCTTAGCAAAGTAAACTATACATATAAAAAAACTTTTCTTTATCGAGAAAGAGAAACGCAAAGAGTTCATAAAAAAAGTAGAAGAAAGAAAACTTGATATACATAGATGAGTCTGGAATAGAGGACAATGAATTTTATGAATATGGGTAGTCTCAAAGAGTCAAGAGGTTATTTGCCCAGGGTTTAAAAGAAAGAGGGTAAGCATGATTGGAGCACTGAATGAAGGAAAAGTTAAAGCACCATGGATAATTGATGGCTACTGCAACAGCGAGATTTTTGATGCTTATGTAGAAAATGTACTTGTTCCTGTATTTAAACCTGGACAGACTATTGTTCTCGACAATGCGAGCTTTTATAAATCTGCAAGGACGAAAAATTTGATAGAAAAAGGGAATGTTCAAAAAAGGGTTCTGTCGCATCTATAAATCCTGGTATGTAACATTTGTAGGAAAGTAGAAAAGAAGTGATATGATCATCTAAAAAAAAAGCAAAGATGTTTCGTATTAGTTCAAAATTATTGCCATATTTCAAAGGATTTAGCTTTTCAGCAGAGATAATAATGTTATCTGTATATATGAAATGTAGATTCTCTTTGAGCTATCGAGATTTGGAAGAAATGCTGAGTATAAGGGGAGCAAAAATTGATCATGCTACGTTACAAAGGTGGGTTATCAGATTTGTGCCACTGATAGATGAAGCGGTAAGGAAAAGGAAGAAGCAGGTTGGCAGTAGCTGGAGAATGGACGAGACCTACGTTAAATTAAACGGCAAATGGGTTTATCTATACAGAGCACTATTGGTAATACTGTAGACTTTCTGTTGTGTGCTCGTAGAGACAAGTCTGCGGCACTTGCGTTCTTTCGTAAAGCCTTTAGAGAGAATAACCTTCCTGAGAAAGTAGTAATTGATAAAAGCGGCAGTAATACTGCTGCTCTTGATGATTTGAATACAGAAATTTCTGAAGATTGTAGAATCATGGTTTTTCAAATAAAATATCTAAATAATATTGTCGAACAAGATCATAGATTTATCAAAAAACGAATAAAGCCAATGCTTGGTTTTAAGAGCTTCCACTCCGCAAAGATTACCATTACCGGCATAGAAAATATTCGTATGATTCAAAAAAGACAAATTATCGGGGCTAATGATAATGTTTCTACTTTTGAGAATTTTGCTATGCTAATTGCTCTATAACTCCCATAATCCCAGTTTAACGATCTTCTTGTACCACAATTTATAGATGCGACAGAACCCTGTTATATCCTCATACTTTTTTATTTCTTCCTTAGTTGACTCTTGTGGCTGCATATTTGCTTCCATATAACCTCCATACTGTAAAATTAATTTACATAATGTAGTGATAAATTTAAAAGTCAAGCTACTATTTTTTATTCAGTACAATTATTTAGTAGATGACTAATCGCAGTGCTAAAGTTTTGTATACTTTTATTAGCAGGAAAAAATGCTATACACCCGAATTCTGGATTAAGGATGAAAAAAGAGCAAGAATATCAATAGCTTATAATTTAAACATTTACGATAGAAAAATTAATGGGCACCTAAATTTAAGCAGCAGGTATCTTAAAGCTACCAGTCAATTTAGTAAAATCCAAGAATTTCAGTGGCTTAGCCGTATGAGGCATGCAATAAACTGCCATTTTTAAATTTGATCGGACTTAGTTAAAAGAGTCAAGATTTTCAATAATTTACCTAAGATCTAATCCAGAATGGCTTTGTTGCATAGCACTGATAGGCATGTAAATCACAGTGAATTTACGCAGCTAATTTAAATTCAGCCATACCTATATCAGTAAATTTGTTCAATAAGTAGCACTTAATTAACAGCTCTTTTTCACGATTTACCTCTGATTTATTTTTCAAGCCAAACCCAAATATTTGCTTCAACCTATAGAAAAAGACTTCAATATAAGACCGTGCTCCATACTTAACTTTTTTCTTCCATTCATTAATACCATCTTCATAATTCTCATATGACCTAATTCTACTAATATACTTGTTTCTTTCTGATAAGTAGTCAGCTAAACAAATTTTAGTATCCTTCCTAGGGCGAATAATAGGCACAATATTGTATTTTCTGCATTCTTTATACACACTTTTTATATCATAAGCCGCATCTGCTCGAATAGAACAAATGTTATATTTATCACTGACTTCTTCTAACATATCGCAGACCGGCAAATAGTCTACAGCAACACCACTAGTGTAGTTCATGCTTATTGCTTTCTTATCATTTATGTTTAAAACAACATGTAATTTTCTTACTTGACCATAACCACTGTATTTTCTTTTTCGAATATTAAGCTTACTATGCCCACCGTTATTATTGTAGATACTAACTCTAGTGCTATCTACGGCAATTTCAACATTTTCCAGATCATCTTTATTGCTTCTATGGTCATCAATCTTCAAATTAAGCTTTTTAAATCTTCTGGAAGCTTGTGTATAGCTGATAATCTTAAGTTTTTTGCCTATTTGTACCATATAACCTTTTACAAAACCTACAGCTTGTCTCAAGCCAATTCTAAAAAGATGAACTATTATGTGTATTAAAATTACAACTTTATCACTATAAGTGTTATTGCCACCTGCAACTTTTGGACTATTTTCATACCAATTTTCTATGGCTTGATTAACAAAATGAAAAACATTTCCTCTTTTTTTGAGAAACTCGTTATATTCTCTTTGGTTACTTACTCTCATTTTTTGTGGCATAAGTTGTACTTGTTTGAAAAATGCCTATTTTACAACAAAATTCGTTAGTAGCCATATATTAAAAAGCTTTTCTTCTTACAATAACCTCAACCAACACTAGCTATGCAACAAAGCCAATAGGGAATAGGGAAATAATCGAATTAAGTCTTAATTTTGATACTAGATACAAGTCAGATTGGCTTTGTTGCATAGCACTGATAGGCATGTAAATCACAGTGAATTTACGCAGCTAATTTAAATTCAGCCATACCTATATCAGTAAATTTGTTCAATAAGTAGCACTTAATTAACAGCTCTTTTTCACGATTTACCTCTGATTTATTTTTCAAGCCAAACCCAAATATTTGCTTCAACCTATAGAAAAAGACTTCAATATAAGACCGTGCTCCATACTTAACTTTTTTCTTCCATTCATTAATACCATCTTCATAATTCTCATATGACCTAATTCTACTAATATACTTGTTTCTTTCTGATAAGTAGTCAGCTAAACAAATTTTAGTATCCTTCCTAGGGCGAATAATAGGCACAATATTGTATTTTCTGCATTCTTTATACACACTTTTTATATCATAAGCCGCATCTGCTCGAATAGAACAAATGTTATATTTATCACTGACTTCTTCTAACATATCGCAGACCGGCAAATAGTCTACAGCAACACCACTAGTGTAGTTCATGCTTATTGCTTTCTTATCATTTATGTTTAAAACAACATGTAATTTTCTTACTTGACCATAACCACTGTATTTTCTTTTTCGAATATTAAGCTTACTATGCCCACCGTTATTATTGTAGATACTAACTCTAGTGCTATCTACGGCAATTTCAACATTTTCCAGATCATCTTTATTGCTTCTATGGTCATCAATCTTCAAATTAAGCTTTTTAAATCTTCTGGAAGCTTGTGTATAGCTGATAATCTTAAGTTTTTTGCCTATTTGTACCATATAACCTTTTACAAAACCTACAGCTTGTCTCAAGCCAATTCTAAAAAGATGAACTATTATGTGTATTAAAATTACAACTTTATCACTATAAGTGTTATTGCCACCTGCAACTTTTGGACTATTTTCATACCAATTTTCTATGGCTTGATTAACAAAATGAAAAACATTTCCTCTTTTTTTGAGAAACTCGTTATATTCTCTTTGGTTACTTACTCTCATTTTTTGTGGCATAAGTTGTACTTGTTTGAAAAATGCCTATTTTACAACAAAATTCGTTAGTAGCCATATATTAAAAAGCTTTTCTTCTTACAATAACCTCAACCAACACTAGCTATGCAACAAAGCCAGTCAGATTTTAAAAGATATCTTACTATTTGGGCTGAAAAATACAATTCTTTACAAGAGTACAACAACGGAGATAATAGATTTCAAGGTACTTTTAAAGAAGTTACTTATCCTAATGAGTTAAAAGAAACATTTGATAAAGCACTAGATATCCAATCCTTATCAATAAGAGGATATAGTAGATTATTAGAAAAAATTGGAGAAGGAATCTTTCCTTTTAAGAGTCTCGTTAATAAAGAAGCTCATTTCCAGGGAATATTGAATGGAGTGTTTAGTTATTATAGTGACTTAAAATTACAGGAATCACCAGAAACTAGAGCATTAGTTTTAACTGAGTTTCAAACTGGTAGAGGGGAACGTATTGACATGCTAGTTCATGGTATTAAGTTTGTGGCTCAAGGTGGAAATGCTGAGGAGTACACTCCAATAGGGTTAGAACTTAAGGCATCAAGGCAGGGTAAAGGGGCTCAAGCTTTATTGAGGGAAGCAAATGATCAAATAAATGAAGAGTACAAAGAAGGTGTTACCTATAAAACACTTACAGATGGTGATGAGGTAAAATTTATCGGTGTTGTTTTCGATAAAGGATCTAATAATCCGAATAAACTTATTTTAACAAGTAGGACAACCAAGGAAGGATTTATTCCTGTTGAAGTAGTTCATAGTTCAGTTCATATGCTGCCTACTGGTGAAGCAACACAATCTTTGAATAAGTTAAATCTTAATGGCTGTGCAAAGCAAAGCAATAGAAAGAAGAGAAGTATTAAATGTTTATTTTCAAAGGATGATGTGGAAAAGTTTAGTAAAGGAAGGGTAGATAAAAATAATGTAGGTAAGGTTATAATTGATAGTGAAAAGTTCCTAACTTATGTTAAAAGCAGTCAAGATGAAGGGAAAAATGCTCAGCTAATAGAGTTTATTGGAAACAAAAATATTGAGGGTGACTATAAATATTTAGTTGATAAGGTGATTGGAGACCAAGGGTATGAGCGCTATATTCAGAATGAGCGTATCAAGGATTTATATGGTGACGTTTTACAGCAAAACAGTGATTTAACAAAAAACCCGAAATTAAAAAGCAGATTAATGAATGCTGCAGGTGGAATACAATTAATAAGAGGAATTCATGGTGCTATTGTATCTTGCAAGGATGGAACAGCAACGGATTGTGGATTAAATCTAGGTGGAATAGGATGGTCTTTTGCGTCTCAACCAATTGAGAATGTAATGGTTAAAATTGCTCCAAAAGTTGTAACATCAGCTGAAAAAGTTGTAGGAAGGATTATACCGGGTACTTTAGGTAAGCAGACAAAATTTGTTGTTCAAGTTGCAGGAGTAAAATTTGGAAGTAAAATAGCGAAAGGCACGGCAGGAGCTATAGCTGGTATATTTGATATTATTGATATAGGCATATCAGCAAATAACCTTGTAGACTGTAAAAATAGAGAAGATAGTAATAATCCATGTGGAGAAAAGGAGATAAGAGATAATATAGCTTCTATAGCCTTTTCTGGTGTGTCATTTGTTTCTGGTGTTGCTCTTACAGCAGCTAGTCTGCCTGGAGTTGGTATTGGAGTTGGATTTGGACTCATGGTAACTCATGGAGTTTATAGTGGTATTAGCAATATTATAGAGTATGAAAAGAAGTATGATACAACTCATGGTGAGAATTTCGATATCTTTTTGCATACGCTTTTACTTTCATCTATGCCATATGATCTGGAACACCTTGCAGCCAGAAATAATATGGTTAATAGTCAAGCTAAAAGAGCCTGGAAAGCTTTAAGTGATAGCCCTAATGATGTAGTTGCCTATGGAGTTGGTTTTGGGGTGGATAGCGACACGCCATCTCTTCATGCAGGGTATGGAAAGATTCTAATGAATAGAACAGATGCTGATACAACAAACCTTTCACGTGTTATACCTGACCCAATTCAAAATGCTACGATAATTTGCTTACCACAAGTCACTAGCGAAATTTATGAAAAAGGTATTAAAAAATCAGTTCCAACAGCTGTGCATCACTGTGAAAATACAATGGTTATTGCTGATAGAAGAAGAATGCAAAATGGTACAATAATTCTTTATAATTTAGAAAGCATAGATGAAGGTACCATTGTTGGAAGTAATACATTAAATAACTACTTCTTGATTTTTAGAGGAAACACAGGAATAACTGGTGGTAATAATACTGTTAACAAATTTATTCTTGTGAAACCTGGAGGTTTTTCGGGTAAAATTATTGGTGGAAGTAATGCTACTAATATACTTGACCTAAGTCAATCAACAGAATACGACTTTGTACAAGCAAAAATTGACTATCGTTTTAGACCTAACGCTCCCGGTCTTTTAAGGTTAACAACAAATCTTCATCGATTGATCAATGATTATGTTGATAGCAATGTCGATGCTTTCAGGTATAGCTATATTGGAAGGCAAAATAAGACAGATAATGTTTTATGTACATATAATTCTAGGCGCCTTACTAGAAACGATAATCGTGACGTCTTTATAAATAGTGGTGGAGGTTTGAGCAAAAATGAGAAGGATACAGTTGATAATTGTAAAAAAGTAGCTATTGCGCCATACACTAAAGTTACAGGTGCAGAAAATGATTATACCTTTTATATAAAAACCACAGATTACGAGGCTAAAGATTTATATTCAGAAATTGATGTAAAAGGAACGGGAACTGTAATCTTTCCGGAAACTAATCTGCTAGATGATTGTGATGAAATATCTTATTTCTCGACTAATAATACTTTATCTTTAAAAATAGGGCTGGGTCAAGGTAATCAATATACCCTTGATATTAAAAATTATATTAAGCAAGGCAGTAATCAACCTAATTTTATGCTGATAGATAAAAATGGTAGTAATATTATTCCTAAAATTGAGAAACTAGAATCATCCATTACAAAAATTAACTCGTTCGAGTTACATACAGAACATTCTCTTGATAGCTTTGATGCTGCAGAAAATCATTACAAGGAAATACTCATTAATAATAAGGACTATAAAGTCTTTGGTGTTGTTAGAGCAAAACTACAAAGCAATAGCGCATTCCAACATATGGTATTTGGTTCTTCAGGAGAAGATATAATAAATTTTGACCAAAGGAGTATGTTTGCTAGAGGTGGAAATGGAAGTGATATGTATGTTATTGATAGCAACACAGAGAAAAGAGAGATTATTATTGATAATAACTCAGGTGATAAAAAATTAGATATGTTGGTTATGCCAGAAGTTCCTGAGGAGTTTTCAATTCAACAGTGTAACTTGCATTTAAACTATAGTAATACTCATGTTCAAGTAAGAAATTATCTTAAGGGTAACAGCTATAGGCACCTTATGGTTATGAACAGTAAAGGAGAAACCTTTATTCCTTATGTACAATCAATGTCATGTGCTGGCTCTTCCGTAGAAAGTGGCAAATTATCTCCCTTTTTCCATGCCACACAGACTCAGAATATGTTTTTGTTGCCTAAGGATTTTGAAGGTGATCATTTAGTGATTGATTCTAATCTTGAAGATATCGAGAAATATAAAGATGAAGATGATCTCTTATTAACAAGAGAAGGTGAGATTCCTTTTATTATTAGAGTAGAAGATTTTTATAATGACCAAAGTAAATGGAGAGATGTTAATTTTCTTCTGTGGAACAATGGTAATTTTTTTCCATATTTAGGTTTACAGCAAGAGGTTGATGGAATAATGGACTATCAAGATAAACTTAAGAATGATTATGAAAAAATTATAAAAGAATATGTTATAGATTTCACTAAGTCTATCAGTATCACACATAATCAAGATGGCACTTTAACTTCGGTGGGGCAAGATGAAGAACGCATAGGAGTAGTGATATTAAAAGATATTACTCCAGATCAGATTAGGGTTTCCAGTAGTAATACAGATTTGGTGTTTTCCGACGAAGTATCTAACCATGTAATCAATGTAAAAAATTGGAATAATTCTGAGTCTTATAGGATTTCTACATTGGAATTCGATTTAGGGTTAGAACCAATAATAATCCGGAGATTAGACAGGTTTAGTTTGTCTGATATAGCAGAAATACAAGGTCTGATTAATAAAGCTTCAGAGATTTGCCAAAAGAAGGCTGGGTGCGAAGCTAACATTGAAGCTAAAAATAACGATGGCCAAACACTTTTTCATGTTGCTGCTCAAGAAGGCAAATTGCGTTCTATTAGGTTTCTTATAGGTAAAATTGAAAGTATGAATTTTGAAGATAATTTGTATTCAGAACCTGATGAACTAGTAAAAGCAGTTCGCCAAAGAGAAAGATTAAAGTCTCTCATAAATGAAAAAGATAAGTTCGGTTATACACCGCTACAATATGCTGCTAAAAATGGCAAGTGGGATATAGTTAATCTTTTCCTTGATAAAACTGCTGAAAGAAATCAAGATGACGTTGCAGATAAAGATAAATTCTCAACAAGCTGGACTACCGTGCACTATGCCGTTTACAATGGTAATATGAGTCTATTTAATGATATATTTCAATTTCTTTCAGATAAAGAAACTATGATTAATACTAAAGACAGTAGTGATTGGACACCTCTACACTATGCTGTATATTACAATGCTTTAGATGTGGTAAAATTTCTTGTGAACAAAGGAGCTGATATCAGTGTTAAAGATAAGGATAGTAAAACACCTTTAGACTTAGCTGCTCAAGAGAATGACACAAATGTAGCAGAGTTTCTAAAGCAAACGGAATTAGATAAAAAATTGTTAGCTGCAGTGCAAGATGCAGGTCTTAATGAAGTTAAAGATCTTATTAATCAGAAGGCTAATATTAATGCTAAAGACATGTACGGTTGGACGCTTTTACACTTTGCTGCTTCTCGTGATAAACTTAGTGTAGTTGAGTTTCTCTTCAATAACAATGCTAATATTAATGCTAAAGATGTGTATGGTAATACACCATTACATGTAGCTGCCCAGTACAGTAGTAGTCTTGAAATAGTTAAGTTTCTTTTAGACAAGGATATTAGCGGTATTAATAATATAACCAATAATGGTTGGACACCATTGCATGTAGCTATACAAGGAAACAAATTAAATACAGTCGAACTCCTTCTTGGCAGAGGTGCTGATATTGAAGTTAGAGATATTTATAACCAAACATCTTTAGATTTGGCTACTCGAAAAGGTTACCTAGATATAGCAGGAATTTTGAAGCAAGTACAATTAGATAGAAAATTGTTGACTATTGTGGAAAGCGATGGTTTTAATGAAGCTAAAGGTCTTATTGCTCAGGGTGCTAACATTGATACCAATGACAAGAACGGTAATACACTACTGTATTCAGCTGCTGAAATCGGTGATTTAAACCTAGTTAAACTCCTTCTTGATAATGGTGCTAATATTGAAACTAAAAATGGGGAATATCAAGCAACTCCTTTGCATGGAGCTGTGTTAAATGAAAGACTAAATGTGGTCAAATTGCTTCTTAATCGTGGTGCAAACGTTAACGCTGAAGACAAAGACAATTGGACACCTTTACATTATGCTGCTGATACCAACAGTCTTGATATAGTAAAAGTTCTTGTCGATGCTCATGCTAATCTTGATGCTAGAGGTGATTACGGCAAGGCACCGCTAGATATTGCTAGAGATAGTAGTATTGCAGAATATTTAGAGAAAAAACTCAATGAAAAAGGAGAAAAACCTGTGCAACGCAGACGCCGTCATCACCACGGGGATCACAATCGCAATCATAATCACTCATCACATAAATTCCTTTCTGTAGATTCAAGTAATCAACCTGGAATAGCAGCAAGTAGTAGCACAAGACCATCTTCATGGATAAATGATTTGTTTAGTTGGGTGAAAAGTTCTGTAGGTGGGTTTAGAGCTGTTTTACCTGAGGAAACATCAAGTACTACAAGTTCAATTTTACAAGTTGATGCGCCAATAGATGTAAATGGTACGATAATGTTACTTGATGTGCTTGTTAGAAAGGTTACGGGTCAAAAATACATTTTTACATCAGATCAGAACGTATCATTACTGGAAGCGCAGGGCTATGCATTGAATATTACAGAGAAATTTGAGAAAGTAGTAGAACAAGCTGCATTAAAAAGTGGCATATCAATGCACCGGTTAAATATTGATTATATGGAAATGCAGAAAGAGATTACTAGGAAAGTCATGAGTGGTAAATTTAATGAAATTTCAGGGATTTTAAAATCGTATGTAGAGAAAGCATGCCCTGGTAAAGAAGCTGGTAAATTAAGTCTGAAGAAATTTGACAAGTTTATAGCTCAATTTAATAAGGGTCTGCTAAATCAATCAATAGAGCAGATATTACACAACAGAGATGGTACATTAGAAGTTGATGGTACAAAAAAACAGCAGATAAGTTTAGAGCCTCAAAGTTATTTAAGTAATGCTTCAGTTCACAGCCATTCAGAAGTATCAACTTGTCTTTCTGAGATAGGAGTAACCAAGCTTGGAGGTAATATCAATAGGTAGGTTATAATATAAGAGGTGCAGCTATAAAATGCCAAGTAGTGAAAATTTTAAAGTGAAGGTAGCAAAATTAGCCAAAATAATTAGGGAAACCAGTAGCAAGTTTGATGGTCCTAATACTAAAATGGATGAAGTAGACATTAAATACTAAGTGGTTAATGTGTTTTCCATATTGAACTTACAGCACGTAGCTTTGATATAGAAGTTTGAGTAACGTTATGATAGTAATTTATATAATTCTATGTGCAATCCTTATAGCTATTTTAGACAGTTCATTAGATTCTTAATTAGGGAATATATCTAACTTAAAGAAGATTTTCATAAATGTTGAAGTGAATAAGTTGTAGTATTTATGTTTTTTCCCTGAGTTGTAAAATTTCAGAATGAGAGAGACCGGTAATTTGAGCTATAACATCTATAGGGACATCGGCCTTGAGTGAATTTTTTGCAACTTCAATTTTACCTTCAATTTTACCTTTTTCATGGCCGATTTGGATGCCTTCTTTCCTGCCTTTCTCTTCTCCAATTTGGATTCCTTCATGTTTAGCATCATCGAGTTTTTGAGCAAGGATAGCGTTTTCTTTCTGCACGCTCAATATTCTTTCTTCATATGCGATCAAATCCTTTTCATTCCAGCGAAACCTGTCTAATTCATCATATGCTAGCTTTATTATCGGAGCTTCTGCTGCTATCTTTTTTAGATCTTCTTCAGTTGTATCTTCTGCGTATTTAAAAAAGAAACACCATCTCTCTGTAGTATTCTCTAATTGCTCTACCTTATTTTTTGTAAATTTAGGCAACTCAATAAAGACAAATTGTAAATCTTTCAAGTAATGCCCATTGGTTTTGATATCGCGTATATTATGAGTAGAAATATAGTCAACTTCTTCAGGCAGAAGGTTACAATTGGAAATAGCAATAAAGAAGACTTTCTGAAGATGAATGTAATTACCAGATTTATCTAATTGCCGAGAGTAAGCTTTAGCAGCATAAAGTTGAGCACGTTTCTCAAAGCCTTTATCACGAGCGAGTTGCATTTCGATAACAAATCTATTACCAATAGAGTCTTTGCAAAGAACATCAACAATGCTTTGTTTGTCAGAGGCAATTTCAGGATCCATAATGGTACTAAGGAATTCAATTTCCATTATTTGATCAGAAGTAGAAAAACCTAAGATATCGTTGAGGAAGTGAATTAAGATATTTTTATTCTTTTCAGAGCCAAAGATCTTTTTAAAGCTCAAGTCATTTTTGGGATCAAGAAATTTCGAAAGAGCCATGACGAATTAACCTAAAAAGCATTAGTAATTATACACAATTGTGAAGAAATATTCAACTAAAATTCAAACATAGAAAGAAGCATCCCTTTTGTATATCTTTATTTGGTAGTATTAAACTGTATAATATTTATGGCAAATATCTCTATAAGGTATCAGATAGCACAAAAAGTAAGGAGCTGGAGGTTAAAGCGAGGCTATACTCAAAAAGATTTAGCGGGAAAAATCGGCGTAACATATCAAATAGTACTACAATATGAAAAAGGAACACGAAAAATTTCGATTGAAAAGTTGTGCGCTATAGCAAAGGTGTTATCAATTAATATTACGGATCTTATTCCTGTATCAAATGAAAAAATCTGTTTTGAAGATAAGGGAGAGGAAATATTAAATCTAGTAAGAAAATATAAAACGATTAATGATCAAGAGTTGCGCAAGGTGTTTTACTTGCTAACAAAATTTACCCGAGTTGGTGAGAAAAGTAGTAAAAAAGCAGAGAAAGTAAAAATTGCAAAGGGCCTGGTTAAAGCAGGGATTTCTGTTGATATTGTTTCACAAGCAATTGGCCTCTCTGCTGATGAATGTGTTGAAGAAAAAATAGGTTCTATATACTGCAAAATAGGAAAGAAGATAAAAGAATGGAGACTAGTGCGGGAATATACTCAGAAGGATTTAGCAAAGAAAATGAGTACAACACGTGATGAAATAAGCAACTATGAACAAGGAAGAACTGCTGTTCCACTGGGAAGATTATATGAGATAGCAAAGGCGTTATCGATTAATATCATGGACCTACTTGAACTAACAGAGGATGCAGATGATAAAGTGGTACCTAATTTAATTGAAGAATACAAAAAAATTGAAAGCCAAGAACTACGTCATGCACTAATGAAATCTCTGTTTGAAAGCATACAAATTTGCGAAGAGAAAGTGAAAAGAGCAGAAAAGATGAAAATTGCAAAGGATTTAGTTAAGGAAGGAATTTCTATCAATATTATTTTAAAAACAGTAGGCATCTCTTTAGACGAAATTCAACAAATTTAAAATAAAAAATCAGTATCTATTAATATCTTTACTTTTTGATGAAAAAATAAGTAAAAAAGATTGAAAAATTGATTTGACTTCACTCGGAAGCTATGGCTCTATGCCAATGCTGATAAAGCAGTAAATATTAAAAAAAAAGTTTGTTGTTAGTGAAGGGTAAATTATATGAATAATAATAAGAATAAAGAAGAAATAGAATTCAGAATATTAGAAAGCAAAGGCAAAGCACTACTTGATCGTGAAATAATGGAAACATTTTTAAGTGCAGTACATGAAAGGCCGCAAGCTCAAGAAATTGCTAAAAATCTGGTGAATACTTATGCAGGAGTAGGAAGGATTTTAGGTAGAGAAATGGATGACCTGAAAGTTATAGAAGGAGTAACTGATTCTGCAGTAGCAATGATTATGTGTGTTAAGGAAACACTAGAAAGGGTACTGAGAGAAAAGCTCAAAAGTGAGCCAATAATGGACTTACAAGGGCTAGTAGAGTACTTAAACGTAAGTATAGGCCACTCAGAAAGGGAATGTGTAAAAATACTGTACTTGAATAAAAGGCGTCAACTAATTGGAGAAGAATCCTATATTGGTGAAATGGAAAAAGCACCAGTATACATAAAGGAAATTACAAGAAAAGCATTAATAAAGAATGCAACATTAGTAATAATGTCACACAACCACCCTGGGGGAAGTTTAGAACCTTCAGAAGAAGATCAAGAAGTAACAAAGAGCTTAGCAGCAGCATGTAGTACTGTAAGCGTTAGATTATTTGATCATATTATCATTACAAGTGGGGGTTATTTTAGCTTTAGAGAAAACGGATTGTTATAGCAGAAAGTATTTGCAAATCTACTCATATTAATTTATAATGAGTAATATAATGTATAATAACAAAGTTTATTGTACACTTAAAAAGTATTTTTAATATGAGGTTTATATGACTAGTAAAGATCAGAATAAAAAGACTAATGTTAATCACAAGAAAATATTTGGTGCTCTTGAAAGCGTTGATATAGAGCAGTCTAAATTTGTGAGTAAAATTAATAGCCAGAAGGAGATAAAACTGGAAGATACAATGCCTTTCCCTAGCAGAAACGTTCGCGAAAACAAAATCAACTATGGAAAAGGACTTGATTATATATATGGCACAAAACCTGTAAGTGATCAAGAAGATAAAAATCCATTTGCCTCAGTTTTGCAAAAAATAAAGCCAAATACAGAGAAGCTGAGCTGGTTTAAGAGTTCTATAGTAGAGGCAAAAAACGTAAATGAATTGCACAAAGTTATAGACAAAGTACTAGCTTCTGGAGCAAGGCTAAATGCATGTAATGATGGAGAATGGAGCTTCGCGGAATATGTGATACTGGGCACACATTTTCATAAATTTGATAAGGCTGATCGTAAAAAGCTAATACGTAAATTAATGCTAAGTGGTGCAGAGTTTCATGATACTCTACTGCAGAATAAACTGATAGGTGAAATCTATAATGAGCTACAGCCAGAAGTTCAGCCACAGATAGATAAGCAACTAGAAGAGCTAGAGGAAGCTGGCGAAAATGCTGTGCAAGAAGGAGAATTAATAGATGTTGAGATAGATAATACAACATCGTATATAGAATTTTCTGGGAATAGTAAGGTAGAGGTAGCCAAAATACTGGAAGCAAACAGAAAGTTAGGAAGTAATATCTTAAAAATTGGTAATGATGCAGTTGAAGTTAAAAGTGAGAAGGGAGGTATAAGAAACTATACCGATATTTCAGATGGCAGCTCTATCATGTTAGAATTTCCTACAAGCATTGGTAAGCTAAATATTATATTGTACCAAGAGGCAGATCAGGTGCAAGTGAGAGTAGAAAATAAGGAAATGTGGGCTGAGTTACAAAAAAGAGGCGAAGAAATAGGAAAAAACTGTCTCTTTGGAGGAGTGAAACTTAAAGAAGCGGTAGAAAGAGGTAGTTTCACTAGATGTGGCATATGGAGTGAAAAGCAGAAGGAAGTAAGTGAAAAATTGTTTTCATGGGCAGACAAAGTACGTGAAAATAGTAAAGAAACTTGTAGGGCACTTTAATTTAAAGGTTCCAGAGTCTGGCTATTATATCTGGAGCCTTTGAGCTATAATAGAAAATATTATATGCAAGGTTCTTTTTGTGGAAAAAAGTCTAGATTATAAAGTGGGAGAAAAATTAAAAAGCTGGAGGTTAGAGCGAGGGTACACTCAGAAAGATTTAGCAGAGAAAATTGGTGTAAAATACTGGGTGATATTGCAATATGAGAAAGGGAATCGTAGAGTTCCAATTGAAAGGTTGTATGCTATAACTGAGGCACTATCAATCAGTATTACGGATCTTATTCCTGTATCAAAAAGCTGTCTTGAAGATGAAGAAGAAATATTAAATCTAGTAAGAGAATATAAAAAGATTAACGATCAGGAGTTACGTAAGATGTTTTGTTTGCTAACCAAATTTGTCCAAGTTAGTGAGAAAAGTAGTAGAAAATCGGAAAAAATAAAAATTGCAAAGAGTCTGGTTAAAGCAGGAGTTTCTGTTGATATTGTTGCAAAAACAATTGGTCTGTCTGCTGATGAATGTGTTGAAGAAAAAGTTGGTTCTATCTACTACCAAATAGGCAAAAAGATAAAGGAATGGAGACTAGTGAGAGAGTATACTCAAAAGGATTTAGCGGAGAAAATGAGTACAACACGTGACGAAATAAGCAACTATGAACAAGGACGCGTAGCTACTCCACTGGGAAAATTATATGAGATAGCAGAAACATTATCGATTAGTATTACAGATCTACTAACAGAGGAAGATGAAGGTAGTAAAGTGGAAAATGAGCTACCGAATTTGATTAAAGAATACAAAGAAATTGAGAGCCAAGAACTACGTCATGCACTAATAAAATCTTTGTTTGAAGGGATACGTATTTGTGAGGAGAAAGTGAGAGAGATAGAAAGGATTAAAGTTGCAAAGGATCTAGTAAAAGGTGGAATTTCTATTGATACTATTTTGCAAGCGGTAGGTTTATCTATTGATATGGTTTTAGATGGATAGCTCGTAAAAAAATTATAGCAATAAAGTTTTTTTCTTAAATGGAGGATAAATGTTTGTTTCTGCAAGCAATGTTAGTTACGGAATAGGGCAAAGAATAGAAAATTGTAGGTTAATGCGAGGGCATACTCAAATAGGATTAGCAAGTCAAATAGGTTTAACATACCAAGAAGTAAACAGCTATGAAGATGGGTATATTCCTATTCCAATTGAAGTACTATATATAATAGCAAGAGTATTATCAGTTGACGTTGTAGATTTATTACCTGAACCAGTAATAGTAAGGGAAGACAGCTATGAAGACGAGGAAATACTCTATCTAACGAAAATATACGAGAATCAAAAGTTAGGCAAAATAGTACCTTCATTAATCAGGTTTGTTCATATTAGCGAGAAAATCAATCAAGAGGAGGCAAGATTAGAAGTAGCAAAAAATCTAGTTAAAGAAGGAGTTTCAGTTGACATAATTTCCCAAGCAACCGGCTTATCTATTTACGAGTATGATAATACAGAGAGAGAAATCTGCACTGATTCTATATATTACAGAGTAGGGCAAAGAATAAGAGAATGGAGATTGATAAGAAGGTATACTCAAAAAGATTTGGCGGATAAAGTTGGTGTAACACTCAAGGAAATACACGAATATGAAAAAGGATATACTGAAATATCATTTGATAAATTATATGAAATAGCAGGGGAATTATCAGTGAATATTAAAGTTCTGCTGCCTAAAACAAATGAAGATAGTGAACTACTTAATTTACTAAGAAAAACTGAAGAGCAAGAATTAGTGAAGAAATTTTTATCTAGGGATATGAAGAATAGCAAAGAGAAAGTTAAAAAAACAGAAAAGATCAAGGTTGCGAAAAATCTAGTGAAGGCGGGTGTTTCTACTGATGTTATTTTGCGAGCAAGTGGCCTAACTGCCGATGAGTGTGAAAATTGAATTGTGTTTAAGATACAAGTAAAAATAGTCAATATATTAACCATTATAAATCCTTGTTTAGCTAACTCAACTGAAGCATTTTCATAAAGTTTTGCTGCTAATTCGTGTTGTTTGATAAACTTCAAATTTAATGCTTTTAAAATTGATGCTGAAAACACATATTGCTAATGCTAGCAGAGGAGCTAGTTGGTAAAATCGCCACAGCCGTCAGTACTCCCGATTACTTTTCCTGATAATGTGAGAGTATTCGCAAGTATTATCATATATTACAAAAAAATCAGTTAGCATTTCTGTTTATTAAAATTATGCAATAAAGCTGCATTTTATATAACACTTCTCAAATTATTTCTACTAAATATTTATGAATATGGTTAAACAGTAGATAGAAGAAACCTTTTCTATTATTGATCTTTTGTACAGTAAAGTTATCTCATAAAATATTAAATTTGGAGTTTTATGGATCACAGACTAAGAGCTTATTTGCTTGGAGTTACCTGGTTTATACTCAGTTTACTTAGTAGTGTAGTTAATGATACTATATCAAAGTGTCTCGGTTTACACCTTCAGAGTTTTGAAATAATTTTTTTCCGCTTTCTGTTTACCACTATTACCCTTGTACCTTTTATGTTTTACTATGGAATAGAAACTTTTAAAACAAGTCAAATATCTACTCAAATAACCAGGGGTGGGTTGTTGTTTTGTGGAATGACCTTATGGACTTACGGGTTGACTGTTTTCCCCATAGTAACTGCAACGATTATAGGTTTCTCAATACCATTATTTGTTATGCTTCTTGCAATTCCTTTTCTGGAAGAAAATATAATTTGGCAAAGATGGGTAGTAGCTGTCATTGGTTTTATTGGTATTGCTATTACTACTAAAGCTTATAGTGAGGATTTTAATCCTAAAATTCTTATTTTTATTGTATCCGCATTAATCTTCGCTATACTAGATGTACTTAATAAGAAGCTTGTAATGAAGGAGACAATAATAAGTATATTATTTTACTCAGCTCTAACAACAACAATTTTTTCCACTCCATCTTTGTTATTTTATTGGCATATGCCTTCCTTGTTGGAGTTAGTATTACTGCTGATTTTAGGAATAAGTTCAAACCTAATTCTGTTCTTCATGTTAAAAGCTTTTGCTCTTACTGATGCTACTGCACTTGCACCTTATAGATACATAGAGCTAATAATTTCTGCAATAGTAGCATACGTTATATTTAATGAATTACCTGATAAAAGTGCTTTATATGGTACTTTGATATTAATACCATCAACCTTATTTATAGCTTATTCGGAAGGTAAGGCAATTAAGAAAAATAATGTAACAACAAAAGTTTATAATTGTTAATGGTATTTATTTTAGATGCTAAGCTATATTTTTAAGGTGATAATAAAATGCACATAACTATTATAGGAGTAGGGTATGTAGGATTAGTATCTGGTACAATGTTATCTGAGCAGGGCCATAAAGTTGATTGCATTGACATAAATACTGAGAAGATTGAACTTTTGAAATCAGGGAAAATTCCTCTATATGAACCTGGATTAGCAGATTATTTAGAGAATAATATAAAGTCACAAAGGATAAGATTTTTTGATTCGTATTCTCAAATAAATCCCAATACAGAAGTAGTATTTGTAACTGTAGATACTCCATCAGACTCCCTAGGAAATGCAAATTTAAAGAATGTATATAATGCAGTAAGTGAAGTTTCTGAGAGAGTTAATCAAGATTGCTTAATAGTGATAAAGTCAACTGTTCCTCCTGGTACTGCAGAAAATATACATAATTATTTATCTAATAAGGGCTATAACTTTGATTTAGGAGTTAATCCAGAGTTTCTCAAGCAAGGCTCTGCAGTATCAGATTTTTTATACCCAGATAGGATAATAATAGGAGTAAAAACTAAGCTAGCTAGGGCAAAACTAGAAGTTATATATAGATCATTTATAGATAAGAATATTCCGTTAATAGTCACTGATACAGTTACTGCTGAAATGATTAAATATGCTTCTAATGCCTTTCTAGCAACAAAGGTTGCTTTTATCAATGAGATGGCAGGTTTATGTGAGCTATTAGGAGCAGACATTGACCTTTTAGCTAACAGTATGGGAATGGACCATAGAATAGGTAAGGAATTTCTCAAAGCTGGTCCAGGATTTGGAGGATCATGTTTTCCTAAGGATTTGTCAGCTTTATTAAGGCTTGCTGAAGACTACAATGTTAAGCTACAAATTTTAAATTCAGTTAAAGAATCTAACTATAATCATATAACAAACATTGCTAAAAAGGTAGAATATGTATTAAATGGAGTCCAAAATAAAAAAATAGCAATATGGGGGCTAACTTTTAAGTCTGGTACTGATGATGTAAGAAATAGCCCAGCTATAGATATTGCACAATTGTTAGTGAATAACAAGGCTAAAATTACTGCATATGACCCAATGGGGATGGATAATGCTAGGCAAGTTCTAAAGGATATAGAATACGCGGACAATGCTATAGGGGCTGCAAGGGACGCGGAAGCCTTGTTATTGTTAACGGAGTGGAAAGAATTTAAAAATCAAGATTTTGCAAGTTTAAAGAGTATTATGGCTGCACCTAATGTTTTTGATTTCCGTAATTTATTAGATAGCGAGCTATTACTAAGATATGGTTACCATGTTTATTCCTTGGGTAAAAAGTCTATCTACAAAGTTTAACTGTTGAGAAATTTTTTTTACACCGCTTTACTTAGTTTTTTTAGATCTTTGCTTGATAGTATGGAAAAGCAAACGAGTGCAACAACAGAGCAAATGGAAAAAAATGAAAACATAATACTGTTACCACAGTGCTTAACAAGTACTCCTAAGAGCACGCATGAAAATATTGAACTTGCAATATACCCAAATAATCCTGTTAAGCTTACAATTGCACATACATTATTTTGTGGAGCAATTTCTACAGCTATAACACCTGTCAGTACTTGCACTCCAAATATAAAGAATCCTGATAAGATTGCACCAAGGTTCATAAGAATTATGTTTTGACCAAAGTTCATTGCAATAAAAGTGAGTGCTATACCCAACATATAAAGTGATGCCAGCAAGCTTCTATTTTGAAAGAAGTACATATCACTAATTCTTCCTGTTATTAAAGTTCCAAGGATTCCACCTAAATCATATACGCCTGTTATTAGTGAGGATTGTACAAGAGAAATTTGTAATTTATTCTTTAAAATTATAGGAAACCAAAAGAAGATTCCCATTTTTATAATATAAGCACAAAAAGTAGCACAACATAGAAACCATATGGAACTTGTTACCTTGATACCTATTTGAGATTTCTGCACCTTATAATAGGTAGTAAAGTTGGCACTTTCTTTGTAATATGCCTTTAATATTATATAAATTCCAAAAAGTAAGCATAAGAAACCAGAGTACAAAAATGCACTTTTTGCATCATATATTTTAATTATACTTGGTAATACAATTAAAGTAATACAAGAACCAAGTTGCTGAGATGAGCTCATAACTCCCCATGATGATGCAATTGAAGAGATGCTAGAGTTTGTAACCATAAACTTTGTAATAGCTGGCCAACCTAACCCTTGTGTCCAAGCTAATAATATTAATGTTAACAGTAATAAAGTTAGATTATTATATGATAAAGTTATACCAATGGTTAATAATCCAGTTGCAATATTGCATAGCCCAAACATAAATAATGGATTATTTTTGGAGTCCATGATTATTCCATTAACAAATTTTGATACTCCATAAAAAAAAGAAAAGCAGGCAAAAAAATAGCTTAATTTTACATGGTCAGTATCTATTAACAGTGGTAGAGCAATTGGTATACTTTGTCTTGATAAATAAAGCAGCATATATCCACAGAAGAATAGTAAATATTGAAAGAAGACAAAGTTCACACCTATTCCCAAATAGCTCTATGCAGATGCTAGCATAATACTATATTGGTATAATATTGTTTGACAAGAAGTTTGCAAACAATTAGTGCAGAAAATTACTTACTTAGTATCTTTCTTATAGCAGATACAGTAGTATTAATATCTTCATAGCTTATATCTCTATGTGTTATAGCTCTGATTTTACCTTTGATGTTAGCCATTCTAATTCCATAATTTGTCATTAGTACGTTTATTAATTCTTGAGTAGATATACAATTAGTATGTAATGAAAAATACGCTATATTAGTTTTATACAGGTCGATATCAATTATAACTTGATCTATAGAGCCTAGGCCTTCTATAAGGTGCTGCATTTTTTTATGATCTTCTTCTAAAGAATTTACATTATTATGTAGAGCATATAAACATGCAGCTGAAATAATGCCAGCTTGGTGCATACCTCCGCCAATTTGAAACTTATAGTACCAAGCTTTTTCAATAAAATCTTCACTTCCAAGCAATATTGCGCCCATTGGAGCACCTAATCCTTTACTAAAATCAATAAATATCGAATCAAAATAACTTGCATACTCTTTTGGAGATATTTTAGTATGAGCACAAGCGTTGAACAGTCTTGCTCCATCTAAATGAGTGAATACGTCATTCTCTTTGCAGAGACTTGAGATCTCTTGAATATATTCTAAAGGCCACACAGCTCCACCACCAAAATTTGTCGTTTGTTCGATAGAAACAAGCCCAACTCTCGGAATATTTCTTAAACTAGGACGAGTAATAAACTCAACAATTTGTTCTCCAGTAAATATTCCTCTCGTACCTTTGATGGGCAAAGGAGTGGCATGTGCCTGGGCTGCGATCAAGCCAGATTGTACTATGAGTGGATGTGAAGTTTCATCAAGCAGCAAGTAATCACCAGGTCTTTGAATGTGTACTTTATAAGCAATTACATTGGACATCGTTCCTGAAATCAAAAAGATTCCTGCAGGTTTACCTAATATTTTACATGCGGTTGCCACTAATTCGTTTACAGTTGGATCTTCACATGCAGCTTCGTTTCCAACTTTTGCTTTAGCCATCGCTTCCCTCATTTTAGCTGAAGGGTCAGTGTTTGAATCGCTAAAGAAATCTATTTTTATTCTCATATTAAATTTAACACAACCTCCTTTATAATTTCAGCAGCTTTCATGATTTCTGTTTCCTTTGTGCCAAGATGGGTAACTGCTCTTATATGAGACTCGAGCCAAGGAAAAAGCAATAAACCATAAGCTTGGCACTTACTCAAGAAAACCTCATTAGTTACATTTAGTGCTTTTATACTGAAGCTTACTATATTAGTTTCTGGATAAGGTAGTACCAGTTTTATGTGTGGAATTTCTTTAATCTTATCTGCAAACAATTTAGCGAGCTTATTATCTTCTTTAAGCCTAGAGATATTATTCTGTAGTACGTATTTTGCTGCATTAGCACAATACCCTATCTGATGATAACCACTACCTAGCCAAACCTGTAGCTTTTTAGCCCTTTCAATTATCTCTCTTTTACCCATAAGCATTGAACCAAAAGGAGCGCCAAGTCCTTTAGTAAAAGAAAAGCTCATTGTATCCACATATTTAGCATAATCTGCTAAAGCAATATTTGTTTCGATATGAGCATTAAATATTCTTGCACCGTCTAAATGAAGATTTACATTGTGAGCTTTTAAAAAGTGATATAACTCGACTTGTTTTTCAAAAGGATAAATTTTACCATTAAACCCATTTATACTATTTTCTATAGAAACAAGACTCACCTGAGCAAAAATTTTATACCTCGGCTTAGAATTAATAGCATATTCTACTTCATCAACATCTAAGATTCCGCTATTATTTCTAATACAATTAAATACGATATTATTTACTTTTGCATTGCCTGCACTATCGAAAAAATTAATGTGATAATTATAATTAGTTATTAGTTCATCACCAGGACTTGTTTGACTGGCAATGGCTAATCTATTTGCAAGCATACCGCTGGTTACAAATAATGCTTCTTCTACTTTGAATAATTGTTTGCAATATTCTGATAAGTCATTACAGCTTTTGTCTTCACCATAAGCAAAATCTCCAACAGTTGCATTACTTATTGCATGTATAACGTTGGAGCTCTGCAGAGTTGTAGTGTCACTTCTCAGATCAATAATTTTTTCCATCTTATTTCTTGCCATTCAAACAACCAATTTGAGCATTCCAAAGTTCCTTGTAAAGACCTTGCTTAGAAACTAATTCAGCGTGTTTACCATCTTGGACAATTTTTCCTTTGTTAAATACTAGAATTCGGTCCATGTGTAAAAGTGTAGAAATACGGTGTGCTATAGTAATCGTAGTTTTATTTTGCATCAGTTTAAATAAACTCATTTGAATTGTTTTTTCTGTTATAGAATCTAACTGACTAGTTGGTTCATCAAGAAATAATATTGGAGCGTTTTTTAAAAATGCCCTTGCTATTATTATTCTTTGTCTTTCTCCTCCAGATAGTTTGATGCCTTTTTCTCCGACTGTAGTTCCATATTGATCTGGTAGAGTCATAATGAAATCGTGAATACCAGCCAGCTTTGCAGCTCTCATTATTTCTTCGATAGTAGATTGAAGTCTACCATATATGATGTTTGCTAAAATAGTATCATGAAATAACAATGGGTCTTGAGGTATTACAGATATTTGTTGCCTCAAAGAACTCTGTGTAACTTCTGATACTATTTGATTATCAATCTCTATATTACCTTTTTTAACATCAAATAGCCTTAGGATTAAGTTTATAAAAGTAGATTTACCACCTCCAGAATAACCAACTAGACCTACCTTTTCGCAAGGATTAATGGTAACTGAGAAATCTTGAAATAATGGCTCCTGACCTTCATAAGAAAAAGAAACATTGTTAAACGTTATTCTTCCACTTAATAAATTTAATTCTTTAGCATTTTCCTTATCTTGAATTTCTGGTACGGTATTCAAGATTGGCAATGCATCTGAAACTTTGCCGAAATGAGTAGAAAATTGGGTAAGATTTCTAGTTAGATGGTTAAGAAACTCTATAATCGATATATTAATTCCAAGTACAAGAACAATATCTCCTATTGCGATTTTGTTCAATTGATAATCATGAATTAAAAAATACAAGTTTACTGCTTGGAGTATATCGAATGAATAGCCATATATAAACCAAAGACAAAAGTATGCCCACTGCAATTTTCTCTCTGCAATAGTTCTTTTCTTGCATATTTGAAAAAATTTGTGTCTCTCATGTGCTTGCTGAGAAAATAGCCTTACTGATATAACATTTAAAATACTATCTGCTATACTAGCTATTACTTGTGAATTTTGTTTAGAGTAATTATCAGCTAGTTCAGTAAGTACACGAAAGCTGAAAATCGAGACTAAAATAAAAATGCTTACCCAAGTGAATGTAGCGATTGCAAACTTTATGTTTACTAATGATAAGGTATAAATAGCTAAGACTAATGCTATACTGTAACCGAAAAAACAATCTATAAGCAATCTTATTAACTCTATCACACTATCCATTAAGCTACTGACCTTATGTACTAAGCTTCCAGATAAATTGTTCTGATAATAGGAATGGTCTTGTTGGAGTAGCCTACAAAAAGATATATCAGCTATTTTTTGACGCATTAAGGTAAACATTCGAATGTCAACAAAATAGCCATAGAATCTAAAAGCAGTAGTGATAAGTAATGCCATGCCAAGATAAGCGCTTACAGGTAATAAAAGATTTTCAATTACATTACCTTCCTGATATTTTACAGCTGTATCTAGAATATTTTTTACTAAATACTTTCTAAAAGACAAATCAACAGCTACCACCAGAGCAACTAAAGACATTATAAGTACATTAAGCTTGAATTTAGATACTATATTCAAGATGAACATCAATACACATTTGAAGCTATCAACTCTACTTCTGTTCATTTACAATGCTAGCTCCACTACTTTAACTTTTTTATTGAGAAATACAAGTAGTGAAAACCATAAATTTTTGTATATTTTTCCTGAGATGTCTCCAGCATCATGTAGTGCTGATGCTTGATTTAGAATAAGCAGCTTATATAAATCTCGCTTAGCCTCAGTAGTGTCGATCTCAGAAATATTTGTAGTTGTGTCTGTAATAAAGGCTAACCAGCTCTTGATAAGTTCTTCCATGTTTTTTGCTTTTATACTTTCCTGGTAGCCAAACAATGACAAGCATTCTCTCAGTATAGATTCTGTTAACTCACCACAATTGAGTATACCAAAAACTGAAGGCTGAGGTTTTGGCACATAGGGAAGGTCTTGATCTTTTATAATCCACCTTGTTACATAAGCAAATCTATCTTTAGCATCTGTATTCTTATCACTACCATGCCATAACCGTGAATCAAAAACTATCGCATCTCCTGCTGAAATAGGTAGTGACTTAATTTTGTAATTTTCCCGATTACTTGAGTACTGATCAAAAAAATATGGGTACCAAAAATCAACTAAAGGCTGTATTTCCCATTTATGACTGTTTTCTATAATTTGCAGTGCACCTGAAGTTTCACTTACATTATTCAAAGCTAACCAAACAGAAAAGTGGTAAGGATCATTGAAACTATAGGAGATGTCTTGATGGAAGGGAACTGCATCTATTAAATCAGCAGTTTTACATATAACATTTGATTTTTTCTGCAGTATCTGACACTGAAGTGACTTTTCAAGGTAATTTTTAATAATTTTATCTAATGCTTGAGAGATAATTCTAGTTACTCGAGATGACGTGCCCCATCTGCCGGTACAGTTTAAGTAGTCAGAAGTTGAAACACTTAGTTCTTGGGATAGCTTTGATATCTTATTTGTTATATCACTTAAAGACTGAGTTATTAGCTCTAAAGGAACCAGATTTTTGATAATAAAAAAACCATTTTTTTGTAATGTTTCCATGTGATTAACACCTGACATCAATAACTGATAAGTAATCTGTTAAAGGTAAAACAGCAAAAATTTTGAATCCTTTTACTTGTTTGAGTATTTTTTCCCAATCGTTTAATGTTCTTAGTTTACCTCCTGTTTCAACCATGACATTAATATCTACAGAGCCTCCAGTTGGAGAGCGGTAATCTAAAATAGTTTCTATCAATAAAATACGAGATATTCCTTTGACCAATTTTAAATAAGACAATACTTTATCATCATCATAGTGCTGTAGAAAGCGGCAAAAGACACCTAATTCATAATTTGTAACTGATAGTTCTTCCTGAGTTATAAGTTTGACTTTTAAATTTTCTACTAACTGTCTTGGTACTTTATGTTCGTTATATAGGCCTATAGAACCTTTATTGTGTATATCAGAATAAGCAAGAAATAAAGAGTGTACACCAAATAGCAATATATTCTTAGCACCATCTATATTAATCCTAGAATTAAACTCTTTAGTATCAAATCTAGAATATCCTAGCAATGCTTGGTAAAACGCTATTTTCTTATCTTCTGATGCTTCTCTTTCCTTAAAAGATTCAAATGAAGAGATTGACTCCTGTTTTAGTATATCAGCAATCTTTAACCAATTCTTTTCAGCGGCAACTCTTGCCCACATTGTTGCTGCTTTTGGCAAAAATGGTATTTCCTTAAAACACTTACCTTTTGATGATAGTTTCCATAAGTCCTCGTCCTTATCGTAATCAACAAACCCTATTTCCCACAACGCCCTTAACAGCCTTTCTAGATTTGGTACGATAATGTTTATCTTTTTAGATAAAACTGGCATAGTTGCAGGTAAAATATTTAACAAATCAAGTTCAATAGCAATGCTTGTTAGGTAAGTTTTCCAAAAGGCTGAAAGTTCTGCAGAAATCCTATGCACTTGAGATTCTTTACCTAAATCAAAAATACTAAACTTTACATTTCCGGTAATATCGATTTGTCCTAACAGACCTTCAAAAGTTTCAACTTTTGCCATCCCATTATAGAATGCTTCTACCATTTTAAATCTCTGCTGGTAAACAGGATCACCATTAATATCTATATGAAACCAACCATGTTGATCTTCTGCAATAGAATACCCTTTATGAAAAACATTAAGTTTTTTATACCATTTATTATGTACTAACTTTCCATGATGATTAATATGTGTAGCTTTACCATCCTTATAGACTACAGCGATACCATCCTTAAAATCTCCAACATAATCATATTCCTCCTGATAAATCCTGTTGCCATTTAAATTAATATGAAAACATTTATCATGTCTTCTAACTACACAAGCATCTTCCTGATAATTTCCAATCCATTGATAAGACTGTTTGTATACTCTACATCCAAATGAATCAATATGGTAACACCCTGTATCATCTTCTACGGCTGCTCTATTAAAGTAGAATCCAAAAGTTTTTAGAAATCTATTATGATAAACTGCTTCTCCTCTTACATTGATATGATAAGCACCTGTCTGATCATAAACCGGTGCAAGACCGGGCTCATGAAATTTACCAACCTTTATAAACCTATTTTCATACAAAGGATTTCCTAGTAATTCGTGAAAGCTCTCACACGGTGAAATTTTAATAGATCTAAGATTATCTTTGATTAATTGATCAAAGGTTTTCTCATGTTGCATGTTTTGCATAATTTGTAATTTAAATAATTCTTTTGTAAGCTTAGGTACTCACTACTCTGCCATATTTCCTCGAGTTTAACCTCATTAACATTACCAAAATTTCCTAATGTCTTACGGAGTTCATCTGGAGCACAGCAAGGACTAAACTTTCCTTCATTGTTTATCCATGCTTCTTTACCTAAAAATGGGCATTGACCACCTGGAGCCAAATCCTTAATACCTTCTTGAGAAAGAATTGTAAAATTTTCTAATTTTATCTTTTTACCATTTGGTAATAGCATATTATCTCTAAGCTCATATAACCTTCTCACCTCTGTATTCCATCTACTAATTGCTAACTCATCTCTTCTCATAGATAGATCCTTAATTTCCTCAAAATGTGCCCAAAGATGATGTCCTTTAACTCTATCTATGCCGTTTTTTATGGCCATCTTAACTATGTCATAGAGTTCATGTAAATTACTTTCCAAAAATGTTAATTGTAAAGTAACGGTACACCTTTCACCTGTGTCGCTAAAGTATTTATCTCTAACTTCAAGGAAAGTTTTTAAGTTTTCTGTCACTACTTCCCATTTTGAACCTTTCATGATTCTTTCATGAGTTTCTTTAGTTGCCCCATTCCAGGAAATCTTAACATCAGATAAAATTGGTACCAATAGTTCAGCCCATTTTCTAGCTCCTTTAATGGGAAAAGAACCATTGGTTGTGAGGTTAAGCTTAAGGCCGAACTCATGGCACAAATTGATTATTTCATCAAAGCTTTTATACATTAAAGGCTCACCCATAGTAGAAGGAATGATTTCCCTTAAAGGTGTACCAGCTGCTTCTTTAATTACTTTTCTGATAGTTTCTATTGATAGTATCTTAGGTTTTATTCCTTTAGCTTTCTTCTCTTCTTTAACTTTACTGTATGGTGAAAAACATTCGCACATTATACAAGAAAAATTGCAGTAATCTGGATTAGTATCAAAAGTAATTCTCCAAGGACCGGGTTTAACAGCTACTGATTTGCCTTTCTTTTTAATAGCATTACGGTAAATCTTGTTAAGTTTTTCAGTATGCTCACTTATAGAAGGTATATTTCCATTTTTAGTATAAGGATAGCCTTTTTGGGTAAGTTTACTATATAACTCCTGATCTGTAGATAGGATTTGCATTTTTTCTGATAAACTACTTGCATCTCTGTGCTTAAACAACAGTCCATCTCTTACATATTCTGCCATGCCACCATAATCGGCTGTTATAACTGGTATTCTAAGTTGCTGTGCTTCATGTATTACTAACGGTGAATTTTCACCCCAAATTGAAGGAACGACTATTGCATCAACTTTATTAAATACGTCAGTAACTATATTCTTGTTATCATAACTTCCCATCCATTCTATTCTTTCTTTAACAATAGGTAAAAATTGATCGGTAATCGCTTTTAAAGCGTTAGTTTCTTCTCTTTCTGCTCCCCAAATTCTAAGTTTTGCTTTAGATGATAAGTGAGAAAAAGCTTTCAATAATAGATCAACACCTTTCTCGGAAGTATGAGTACCAATATAACCGAAAATAAACTCTTTTTCTTGTGCTCTATTTCTATTCTTAAGACGATTGAGATCAAAACCATAATCAAGATAAGAAATTTTGTTTATCGGAACATTAAAATCCTGAGTAAATTTATCCATCAAGAATTTCGATGGGGAAATAAAGTAATCTATATAGTCTATTATTTTCCTTGTGTGCTTCATTCTAGTTGCAACCCATTGTTCCCAATAATTTAGGTCTGAATTCAGGAATTCTTCATCTCCTGTAAAATATCCCTTGTAACATTGGGTTGCACATTTTTGATCCTTTTGTCCATCACAAAGCTGTAATAAATCTTCAGAATTACGTTGAATAAACCTTCCTCTTGGACACATTAACCAAAAGTCATGTAGCGTAAAAATTGTAGGTATATTTTCTTTAAAAGCAATTTCTGGTAAAGTAATTGATAGATGATTAAGATGACCAAAATGTATAAGATCTGGCTGAAAGTTATCTATTATTCTTTTAAATTTTATATTTACTTCTTCATTGATAAATTTATAACGATATTTAGCTGTAGGTATATTAATTAAATGCAGTAAAATCCGGGAATCACTACGATCTAGAACTGTAGTGTAATAAAAATCAGGTAAAAAGCTATTTTCATACCTAGTAAATACTTGTACCTCATTGTTATTTGCTAGTTCATGAGCAAGAGTTTGGCTATAAACCTCTGAACCAGCACTATAATAAGGAGGGTAACCATGAATAACTTTTAATATTTTCATATATTACCATATCTATATTGTTAGGATATTCTTGTGTATTGTTTTGTAGACTTTTTATAAATTTACTTAATCCTACTTCTAATGAATGTTTTGGAGACCAACCAAGTAGCTCTTTAGCTCTAGTAAAATCACCATGAAACTTAGTTACATCAAAATTTCTTGGAGGATAAAAATCAATTCTAGAATCACTTTTTGTGACTTTTAATATTGTTTTTGCTAAGTTTTCTAAAGTACATGGGCTATTAGTAGTAAGATGAATAGCAGGAAGAGAAGATTTTTCGCTTTGTAAATATTGAACAGTTAAGCATATACCCTCTATAACATCATCCAAATAGGTAAAATCAAAAACACATTCTTTACCTTCTATTTTAATTGGATCACCTCTTAATGCATTAATACAGAGTGCAGGAATTACTCTACTGTTATGATCTAGTAAACCACCGTATACATTTGAAAAGCGTAATATTGCTACATTAAAATCTTTTGAACTTGTTATTTGTTCCTCAATAAATGCTTTACCTTTGGCATAATTATTTATTGGATCGATACTAGCAGATTCTGTAACTGGCAGTTCCTTCTGCTCTCCATAGACTTCTCTACTACTTGCATATATAAACCACGGTTTATTTGGAAGTGACTTACATAACCCTAAAAACTGCATTGTACCATCAACATTAATTTTTCTACACAGTTCAGGATAAAGTTCACCATGTATAACTCGAGAAATTGCAGCCAGATGAATAATTCCTGTACACTGAGCAAGTAGTGGTACTATATCTTCTGAAAAAAAACTGAGTGGATTGTTGTGAAACCTAATATCACAGCTTATTACTTCATGGCCCTGATTTTCTAACTTTTTCACCAAGGTTGACCCTATCAAACCTGCAGCACCTGTTATTAATATCCCCATGTATACCCTCTCACTACAACTAGGAAAATTTGTCGTACCAATTATCTTACAAGTAAGAATTAAAAGGTATTATAAAACCAGTATAAAATAAATGTCAACTTAAATTAGTGAATAAAAAAATGTAGTTATGAAATAAAAGTTGGCTGCCTTCTTTCTTGAAAATAGTGTTCGGCTTTAATCAAATCCTCCTTATTATTTACTCCCATTGCTTCTCTTTCATCAGAAACTACATAACCTACACTCAAGTTATTGTTTGCTGCAATGGGTACTATATCATTAAGACAATATTCATTGGTCGAATTATTAAATTTTATTTCTTTTACTAAGGTAAAAAGATCTTTAGCATATGAAACTATTATTCCAGAGTTTGCAAGAAGCATTTTATCTCCATTTTTTAGGATTTTTTGAACATTTCCGTAATTATCAATTACTAATCTTCCATATTGTTCATCTTGACTATTGAATCCAAGAAGAACTAAATTATTATACTTTAAACAATCAGTCATTTTCATAACTGTATCGCTAGATATAAAAGGAGTGTCTCCATACTGTATTAAAACTATGTCTTGATCAGATAACTCCTCCAGATTTTCTAGAGCAATTTTAACTGCAGTGCCAGTGCCTGTAATATCTTCTTGAATTATTAGTTTTATATTGTATTGATCGATTATACTTTTTAGAGTATCAAAGTTTTCTAAATCTTTTAGAAGGGAGTTGTTAACAACAATTGATAAGCTTTTTAGACTCAGCGATTTTGCATTAGAAATTATATGTTCTAAAAGAGTAAGATTTCCCACTTGGTGCAACGCTTTTGGATATTCAGAATTCATTCTACTGCTCTTTCCTGCTGCTAATATTATCAAAATTTTACTCATACATAACTCAGGAATTGATTAGGTAGTAAGTTAATTTATAATTAGTAAGATGTAAAGTCCACTGTAATTTTTATATATTTTCTAGATCTTGGCACCCTCATTAGAGTTTCATTTAAGAGAGCTATAACTTTAAACTCTTTACTCGATTTTCTACGCTGACATCTTGTAAACTCTGATCTGGACTTTTTAATATTTCTAATAATCTACTTGCAAGGTTTGAGTGTTTATTGATTACTGCAACCTGGACTAATGACTTGTCTTGATCATTACGAGCATTTGTTACAGCTACGCGCTCATCAGGTTTTATTGCTTTCAGCTTACTGATAATTTCAACATTACCATTTTTTGCATTCTCAAACAGCTCTTCTACTAATTTCAATAGGTTAGTAATATTTTGGTCTCGAGAAAGATCAAGTGGTGCTTTACCTTCTTTATTCTTGATGTTATAAATTGCACCATGTTTTAATAAAGATTTTACAACTTCCAAGGAGCCACCTTTAGCTGCAACATGAAGTGATGTAGTACCACTAGAAGTAGTTTTAGCATTAACAAAGTCATTTAATTTATCACGACTGATATGTTGTAACAGAACCTCAACAATTTCTTTGTAACATTTGGAAGTAGCAGTGTGTAATGGTGTATTACCTTTATTAGTAACTTGACTAACATTAGCTCCATTTGTTAGTAAGATGTTTACTATATCTATGTGTCCATTGCTAACAGCGTAATGCAACGGTGTTCTTCCATCAATATCTTTATCGTTGGCATCAGCTCCATCTTTTAACAGACGCTGAACAGTTCGTATATCACCTTTACTAGCAGCAATGTTGATATCTTTCTGCAGATGCTGGAGAACCTCTGATGCTTCGCTACCCTCAAGCTTAAATCTAAAATTAATCATCTCTATCTTTTTTAAAATATCTAAAACACTCGGATGACTTGGTCCAAAAACAGCTTTTCTTTGATCTAAACTTTCTCTGTAGACTTTAAGTGCGCTGATCCATTTCCCTTGAGCAAAAAGTACATTTGCTATGTTGTATTGAGTATTCAAGGTTTCTGGGTGATTTTGTTGTAAAGCTTTTTTCTGGATATTTAAAACCTCTTGAAAAGCTTTCAAGGCTTCATGATATTTATTTTGATTGAAGAGTACCCCAGCAATGTTATGTAACGTTCTCAAGGTATCAGCATGATTAATACCTAAAATTATTTTCTTCTTTTCAAAAACCTCTTTATAGATTTTTAAGGACTCTTCGTATTTACCTTGGTTAGCTAGTACCATTGCTATATTATTTTTGGCACTCACAGTGGCTAGATCATGTGTACCTAGTGTTTCTTTCCTCTTTTCAAAAACTGCCCTATTGATATTTAACGCTTCTTCATATTTTCCCTGTTTATCTAATACTAATGCCATGTGAAACTGAGTATTTAAGGTATCTGAATGATTTGACCCTAGTATTTCCTTTTGTCTCTGATAGACTTCTTGATAAATATTAAAAGCTTCTTCATCTTTCCCCTGTCTATGCAGCACTAAAGCGATTGTACTTCTTGTACTTAAAGTATCCTTATCGTTTAAACCCAGCATTTCTTTTTGTTTCTGAAAAATCTCTTTAAGCATATTTAAAGCTTCTTGGTAAATTCCTTGCTTATATAGCACTTTGGCTATATATGTCTGAATATCTAAAGTACCAGGATTGTCTGGTCCTAGTATTTCTTTTCTTCTTTCAAATGCGCTTCTGAAAATACTTAAGGCTTTTTGGTAATTGCCTTGATTCAAGAGCACTAAAGCTGTATCAATCTGAGCGGATACGTCACTTTGCGATATCTGCTTCAACTGCTCGACTTTTGAAAAGTTACTATGTACTGCAGCAACTACTAACGTTTTGTTCTCTCTATTACGAGCACTCATCACTGCTTTTACTGTATCAATATCCTTTATCTTATTTAGGTCATTAATAACTTGAGCATTACCATCTTTAACCTTTTTAAATGATTCACTGACTAGTTTAAATAAGCTAGTTATACTTTTATCCACAGTAAAATCTGATGGTGTTTTCCCACTGTCAGAGACAGCATTGTATACTGCACCATTAGATAATAGGGCCTTTACAACTTTTAAGTGAGAGAACTTAGCAGCATAATGCAGAGGAGTAAACCCCTTGTTACCAACCACATTAGGATTAGCTTTATTTTGTAATAGAATATTGACAACTCCATCATAGCCCTTCCATGCAGCATAATATAATGGTGTTACACTATCAGCATTTTTGGCATTAACAAACGCTCCTGCTTTAATGTAATTCTCAACCTCTGAAGAGCTATTACGTTTTACAGCCTCAAATAATTTCTCAGTTGATGCTAATAGATTGATAACGTCTTTATCGTTAGTCATTTCTAATGGTCTTCTACAAAGCTTGTCAACAGCGTTATAAACTGCACCATTTTTTAATAAAACTTCAATAACGTCTTTATAACCAAAATTAGCAGCAATATGCATAGGGGTTAAGCCATTAATATCTTTAGCATTAACGTCAGCACCTTGTGCTATCAAATACTTTACAACTTCTAACCGACCTTTCATTGCAGCATAGTGTAGTAATGTCTGGTTAGCTGTACCAAGCTCATTAATACTCAACCCCTTGCTAAGGAAAAACTCTACGGTATCTTTATAACCTTCTCTAGCTGCAATGTGTATAGGCTTTGATCCAGAGGCATTTTTAGCATTAATATTAGACCCTTCATCTACTAGACATTTTACCATTTCCAAGTTACTTTCCTGTGAAGCAATGTGCAGTATAGTCCAATCATCATTGCCTTTAGCATTCATATCTACTTTTTTATACTGCAGTAACATTTTAACCACTTGCAAATGACCATGTGCAACTGCTAATTCTAAAGGTGTTCTGCTCTTATTGTCCTTAACATTAACTTTTGCTCCATTACTTAATAGGACTTCAATAACATTAACATGGCCGTGTCCTGCAGCTATATGTAGTGGAGCACCTTCAACATTTACAAAGTTAACGTTAGCCTTGTTTGCTATCAAAATTTCAGCAACTTCTTCATGGCCTTCTTGTGCCGCAAGATATAATGGTGTTGTACTATTAATAGTCATAGCATCAACATTGGCTCCCCTTGCTATCAGAGCATTTACTATTTCCTTGTGGCCTCTTTTAGCAGCCAAATGTAATAGTGTAGCATCTTCAGGACCTTTCATATTAGTACGGGCCTTGTTTTTTAGCAAAATCTCTACAATATCCCTATAACCAGCGAGCACTGCTAATGATAAAGGTTCACCACCTTCTGCATTAACACTAGCTCCATTTTCTACAAGAACTTCAACGATTTCCTTATGATTATGCTTAATAGCAGAAAGCAATGGTGTTAGGTTGTTACTCTTAACATTAACATTGGCTCTATTTGCTACCAAAATTCCAACGATTTCTTTATAACCTTCCTCCACAGCTACATGTAATGGTGTACTACCTGCAATACCTTCCATATTAACTTTGGCTTCATTTTTTATTAAAAGGTTCACAATATCTTTGTGACCCCCTACAATAGCTGCATGTAAAGGTGTAAGACCATAATTAGCACTAGTATTGACTTCAGCTTTACTTTTGATTAGAAAAGCAATAGCGTCTTTATGTCCACTTAGAGCAGCTACATGCAATGGCGTCATGCCATCATTAGTTCTAGCATCAACTTCAGCTTTATTTTTTATTAGAAGATCAATAATATCTTTGCTACCATTCATCGCAGCTGCATGTAATGGTGTACTACCCTTAATGTCTTGAGCTCTAACTTCAGCTTTATTTCTTATTAGGAGTTCAATAATATCTTTGTGACCTTTCAGAGCAGCTACATGTAATGGTGTTAGATTATTATTGGCTTTATCATTGATTTCTACTCCATTTTTTATTAAAAGCTCAGCAACTGCCTTATGACCACTCTCTGCTGCATAGTGTAATGGCGTAGCATTATTTTTATCTTTAGCGCGAATGTTAACCCCATGCTCGAGAAGAGCAACAACTATCTTCAAGTGGCCACTCTGCACTGCAAAATGTAGTGGGGTTATACCTTCCACAGTGGCAATACTAGCATTTGCATTATTTGTCAGTAAAGCCTTAACAATTTTCTCATGTCCATCTTTTGCTGCGTAGTGCAAAGGTGTGTTATTATAGGTTTTGTCAACAACATTAACATTAGCTCCATGCTTCAATAAAATATTAGCTATCTTTTCATGACCGTTTTCTATTGAATAGTGTAATGGTGTACAACCATCTATAACTCTGGAGTTAACATCGGCTCCTTTGAGAATTAAAGCATTCACTACTTCTAGGTGGCCATTTAGTGCTGCTGTATGTAATGGTATTCCCTCCTTATCGTTTCTTGCATTAACATTTGCCTCATTTTTCAGTAAAAAATTAACTAGCCCTAGATAACCACTTTCTGCAGCTATATGTAGTGAAGTAAAGCCACCCATAGTTTCGTTGATGTCAACATTCGCTTCTTTTTCCAGCATAATCTTAGCAACATCAATATGATTGTTTTTTATTGCATAGTGTAAAGGTGAAAAACCAGCTATATCTTTGGTATTAGTATTAGCATTATTTTTTAGTAGAATTTCAACAGCATCTTTGTGACCATTTTTAGCTGCAATATGTAGTGATGTTTTGCCACTATTATCTAGATCATCAACATATACACCTGTTTTTCCTATAAAAAATTCCACAATATTTTTCCTTCCATATGCAGCAGCAATATGTAGTGGGCTTTGACCATTAATATCTTTAACATTAACGTCTAAATTTTGATTAAGAACAAATTTTATAATTTCAAGACTAGGTCCCTTAGCAGCAAAATGTAATGTAGTCCATGAGTTAATACTTCTAGCATTGATGTCTGCTCCTTTTTTGAGATAACTCTTTAAGTCTTCAAGATTTCCTTCTTCCAACGCAGCAAACATTTTTTCCTGATTAGTAATAGTGATAAGGTTTTGATCGTATTTATCTTTCAGCTTGGAAGGATCATCTCTTACCGACTTGCCAATTTTCTTCTTACTTTTTATTACATTTTCTGAAATAAGTTTTTTAGCGTTCAAGATAACTGCTATTGAGGGATGGCTTTGTTGCATAGCACTGATAGGCATGTAAATCACAGTGAATTTACGCAGCTAATTTAAATTCAGCCATACCTATATCAGTAAATTTGTTCAATAAGTAGCACTTAATTAACAGCTCTTTTTCACGATTTACCTCTGATTTATTTTTCAAGCCAAACCCAAATATTTGCTTCAACCTATAGAAAAAGACTTCAATATAAGACCGTGCTCCATACTTAACTTTTTTCTTCCATTCATTAATACCATCTTCATAATTCTCATATGACCTAATTCTACTAATATACTTGTTTCTTTCTGATAAGTAGTCAGCTAAACAAATTTTAGTATCCTTCCTAGGGCGAATAATAGGCACAATATTGTATTTTCTGCATTCTTTATACACACTTTTTATATCATAAGCCGCATCTGCTCGAATAGAACAAATGTTATATTTATCACTGACTTCTTCTAACATATCGCAGACCGGCAAATAGTCTACAGCAACACCACTAGTGTAGTTCATGCTTATTGCTTTCTTATCATTTATGTTTAAAACAACATGTAATTTTCTTACTTGACCATAACCACTGTATTTTCTTTTTCGAATATTAAGCTTACTATGCCCACCGTTATTATTGTAGATACTAACTCTAGTGCTATCTACGGCAATTTCAACATTTTCCAGATCATCTTTATTGCTTCTATGGTCATCAATCTTCAAATTAAGCTTTTTAAATCTTCTGGAAGCTTGTGTATAGCTGATAATCTTAAGTTTTTTGCCTATTTGTACCATATAACCTTTTACAAAACCTACAGCTTGTCTCAAGCCAATTCTAAAAAGATGAACTATTATGTGTATTAAAATTACAACTTTATCACTATAAGTGTTATTGCCACCTGCAACTTTTGGACTATTTTCATACCAATTTTCTATGGCTTGATTAACAAAATGAAAAACATTTCCTCTTTTTTTGAGAAACTCGTTATATTCTCTTTGGTTACTTACTCTCATTTTTTGTGGCATAAGTTGTACTTGTTTGAAAAATGCCTATTTTACAACAAAATTCGTTAGTAGCCATATATTAAAAAGCTTTTCTTCTTACAATAACCTCAACCAACACTAGCTATGCAACAAAGCCTTGAGGGATCAGATAACAATACATCAACTAAGGTATTATCGTGTGCTAAATGATTACGCAAACATTTTCCAGTTAATAAAGGAGTGTTATCATCTAAAAAAAGTAGATTGTTTTCTAGATGCTTCTCTGATCTACCTAAAATTGACATTATATCCAGAACAAGCATTTCTACTACTGCTTGCAACTTTTTATTCCTCTTGTAGGAAGGAAGCTTTTCAGTTAACTTGCCACTTAATGCGTTATTCCTCAAAATACTTTTCAGTTCAGATAACTTCAGTTCAAGCTGGTTATTGTATTTTTCTTCTGTTATGTTGTAAGCCTTCCTTTGTTTATGTATAGGAATAAACGAACCTTTCTCATTCAACTTGTTTCTTAATTCCTCAATCCATTTAAGGTCACCTGTTCCAAGTTCAGCAATGTAAAAAATCTCACAAGTTAATCTATTTACTTTATCAAGGTTGTCATCCTGTATTCTTGACCTAACACTATGAGAAATTTTCATTGATAGTTCGGCTATTTCTTTAAGATTGTGAGACTCTATTTGGGAAGGAATATTCTCTAGTGTTTTATTAGCAAAGAATTTTATTCCTCTAATAACATTATGGTCAATCTTATTGTCATTCAAACCAACATCTAAGCTCTTTAATGATATAAACGCCGTAACATAATCAGTTCTGATATTTTTTGATTTAGTTTTTGCAAAATTGATTATGTTATCAATTTTATTAAACAGCTCCTTTTCATAATTCGTCTTTTCAGTTATATTATTGCTTAATTCTTTTATGAGTTTTTCAAGCTTATCATGTTCCATCACTTTAAAACTCTCTGTAATCATTTCATCTAATTCAACGTTACTAAATATTCCAGCAACTTCTTTTATCTCGTCTAAGTTTTCACTACTGGTAATTTTCTTTAGCAATATTATGACTATTTTAATCTTGTTATTGTAAAGAATATCAGTAATTACATTATCGATTCTTTTAGTATCATTTTGAACACCAATAAAAAAGTTAACATCTGTATTTTCCTCAATCTCTGTTCTTTTAGAGAGCGAGTAAGCATGTGACAGTGAATTACGTAAATCTATAATGACTTCTCTTGTGTTCTTTGGTAATGATAGTAGAAGAAGCTCGCTTGTAGTGCTAGATAACTTGGGAGATTCTAGAGTGTTTTTTAAATATTCACCAATAACCTGTAAAACCCTTGTAATAATTAACTGTCCTTCCCTTTCTTTAGGATTAGCTGATAATGCCAACTTTATATAATCACTTATTTTCTCTAAAGAATGAATATCCCTAATTTGTTGATAATCGCTATACAACTCTCCAAATTGAGGATAATTGCTAACGATCTCTGCAACAACCCTCTCACGTTTTAACTTCGGGAGATCAGCAAATTTACCAATGTCCACACCTTCTATAATATCTTTTTCTTCTTTAAGTTTCTTTGCAAAATTTTCCAAGTGGTCTAGTATTTTACTTTTATTCAATGTGGCATTATAGAATAGATTCATTTCCTGTCGTTTTATGTGAGAAGAAACAAAACTGATCAAACAAAATTCCATTTCTTCCCAAGGTAGTCTATCGTAGGTTGATTTCAACTGCCGCTTTAATATATGAATATTTTGTGCAATAAATTTTGCTATGAATAAAAACTTTTCATCTACTTTTTCTGTGTTTGAATACTCTGCCTTTAACAGGCTAATATTTTGAAGTACTAACTCAATCCGCTCTCTTATGTTATTAAGATAACTCTTCACATTCTGATCTTGTCCAGAAGCACTAGAGAAAAAACGGAGGTTTATCAATTTATTTTCAACAAAAATTTCTATCTCTTCTGATAATAATACGTTCTTTAGCTTTAATTCCTCATAAGCTCGTGAAAGAATTTCATCTAATTCCCTGAAATGAACAGCAAAATAATTACCTGGCCATTTATTAATGAGTGTATCAAGAAGTTCAACATTACCTGAACGTATAGCATAATAAAACGCATTATGGCATGTTTCATCCTCATCATCTGGTAATATAGTAGTTTCTCTGATGCCAACAGATAAATTACTGAGAATTTTACTATTATTGCCAAGTAGGTATTCTAAAATCTTTACCTTATTGTGTTTACAAGCTAAGATAACTAAGTTAGTACTCTTAACAGGATTGTTAGCATTATCATAATAGTCTCTCAAAGTTACTTGATCTTCTGCATCAGTTATGTAATCAATAAAATTGCTTAATTTTTTTAAGCTGTCGACATTACCATCTGATATTGCCTCTTCGAGTTCAGTTAAAACCAGGAGATAAAGTTCTTCAGCTTTTGCTTTTCTGCGGTAGAGCTTTTTATATTCTCTAATAAACTCCTCTTTTGATGTGTAAGAACGTGATAAAAACTGTTTATCTTCTTGATAAAAACTGGTTTGTTGTTTAGGTACATGCATAAACCCTCTCTGAGATATATTTACACCAGTATTAGAATAGCAAAGTTTACTTAATATGGCAAAAATTAAAATAGCATCTTTTGTTAATAAAATATTTTTGAGAGAATATCTACTAATCCTGCAATTTCAGGACGAAAAGCCTTCACAACATTTGATTTTGGGTGTGGGAAATGTGTTGGTTGTTTAAATTTTTAGTAACACCTACTAATAATAACCCGTTTGAAAACAACAAAGAGAAATGATGATCAACTTACATAAAAAAGCACTAAGTTTAGTGTTTTGGCATTATAGCAATCTCTTATGTATCACCTCTCTGGAACCATACGACTAATTGTTGTTCATAAAAAACTCTAGTACTGACAAAAAATGTATTTATTCTAATCTTGCACGTTTGGTATCATTACTTATAGAAGTTTCATAAAGTCTTGTACCAGGCTCTACGAGATTATTTAAGGAACTTAAAGATTGAAAAGTACGTTTATTGGAATCATCAAACGCTACTATAAAGTTTAACAAGTTATCATTAGATAGATATTCAGTTATATTATATGTAGAATCATGATCCAGAATAATTTTCTTTTCTTTGGCATCTTGATCTGCCACATCTAATTTAGTATAAAATTGTATCTTACTTAACTTATTTAACAAATCTGCTCTTTCTAAAAAAGGTTTTACCTTATCTAATATGATATCATTATATATAGGATAGCGTATGGAATAATCAATTTTTGCTAGTCTTACAGATAATTGATTATTATATAGTACATGTATGTTGAAGTTATTTGTAACAAATTCATATAGTGGAAGGCTATCTTTTATTTCATCTGTTTTCATTTGAAGAATTTCACAAACACAGTCATCTAGATAACTTGATAATTTACTGTAATTACTGCCTCCTTTATAAGGAGATAAGTCAATAATTTTTCCGTAATCCTTATTGAAGTTCCTTACTAAAGTAAATTTAATCAACAATTTAGCGCATGCTAGATCACTTACAGCGTTATCTAAAGATGTGGAACAATTATCATAAAGCCGTCGTTCACGATTTCTTATATTAATATCAGCTCCATATTCTAATAGTTCTTTAACTACTTCCAGATTTTTACCACTTTTTTTTACAGCATGGTTCAGTGCAGTATTGCCTTTACGGTTTGTTGCATTTACATCAGCACCATGTTTCAGAAGTTCTCTAACTAATTCTAATTCCTTCCCCAGTGTTATAGCAGAATGTAGTGGAGTTTCACTATACATGTTTCTTGAATTGACTTCGGCACCACCTAACAAAAGCTCTTTAGTAATTTCTACACTACTAGTAGTATGAAGTAACGTATCTCTATTCCTTTCTACTCTAAGGTTAGCATTAGCACCTGCAGACAAAAGAGCTTTAACTTTTTCTAAGTTTCGTTCATAGACTGCTTTTTCTAATTCTTTGTTAATATTATTATTTAGCATATTTTTAAAATCCTCCTAAATTTCACTATTTTGTAACAAAATTTTTGTATATTTTCTAGATCTTGGCACCCTCATTAGAGTTTCATTTAAGAGAGCTATAACTTTAAACTCTTTACTCGATTTTCTACGCTGACATCTTGTAAACTCTGATCTGGACTTTTTAATATTTCTAATAATCTACTTGCAAGGTTTGAGTGTTTATTGATTACTGCAACCTGGACTAATGACTTGTCTTGATCATTACGAGCATTTGTTACAGCTACGCGCTCATCAGGTTTTATTGCTTTCAGCTTACTGATAATTTCAACATTACCATTTTTTGCATTCTCAAACAGCTCTTCTACTAATTTCAATAGGTTAGTAATATTTTGGTCTCGAGAAAGATCAAGTGGTGCTTTACCTTCTTTATTCTTGATGTTATAAATTGCACCATGTTTTAATAAAGATTTTACAACTTCCAAGGAGCCACCTTTAGCTGCAACATGAAGTGATGTAGTACCACTAGAAGTAGTTTTAGCATTAATAAAATCACTCAATTTATTGTGGCTTACACGTTGTAACAAAGCTTCAATAATTTCTTTATGACCTTTGGAAGCAGCAGTGTGTAATGGTGTATTACCCTTGTTAGTAACTTTAGTAGCATCAGCTCCATTTGCTAGCAAGATATTTACAACTTTTATGTGCCCATTATTAACAGCATAATGTAATGGCGTTCTTCCATCCACGTTCTTCGAATCAATGATTGCTCCATCTCTAATGGAACTCTCAATTCCTAAATAATTATTATCTTCTATAGCCTTAAATAACTTCTCAACCAATTTTAGTAATTTTATTACTTCTGGGTTTCCTCTTCTTTCCGCAAAGTGTAATGGTAAAACATATCTACCTCCTTCAGCTCTAGCATTAAAGTATGCTCCGCTCATAAGTAGAGACCTAACTATATCTAAATTACCAATTTGTGCCCCTAAGTGTAAAGGCGTAGCATTTTTATCCATTTTTGCATTAACATCCGCTCCATTTATAATAAGAGTTTTAACTACCTTAGGATGACCATATTGAGCTGCAAGATGTAGGGCTGTGCCTTTATTTTGATTTTCTTTTACATTTACATCAGCACCATGTTTCAATAGAACGGTTGCTATCTGATCATAACCTTTTTCTGCTGCAAAATGTAAAGGAGTCCAATTTGTGTGATCTAAAGCATTAATATCTGCTTCCTTTTCTAAGAGCAATTCAACCACCTCTAAATGATCATGGTCTACTGCAAAGTGTAGAGGTGTAGTACTTTTAACTGTTTTAGCATTAATGTCTGCTCCTTTATCAAGCAAAGATTTAGCAACTTCTAAATTACCATCATATGCTGCACAATGTAGAGGAGTCCAACTTCTGTTATCTAGAGCATTAATATCTGCTCCATTTTCAATCAAGAAATTCATTATTTCCAAGTGATTATGTTCTGCTGCCAAATGTAGAGCTCTTCTACCATCATCCATCTTTGCATTTATATTTGCTCCTTTTGCAATTAAGCTCTCTACTATTTTTAAAGAAAAACCATTATATGCTGCATTATGTAAAGGAGTCCAATTCTGATCATCCACGGTGTTAATGTTTGCTCCATTTTTAATTAAAAAATCACTCACCTCGAAATGACTTTGCTGAATTGCTAGATGCAAAGGTGTAAAACCTTCGTTTTTTTTAGCATTAACATTGGCTTTTTTCTCTATTAGTAGCTTCACTACTTCTAAGTGACCATTCTGAGATCCTATATGTAAAGCTGTGGAATTATCGTGGTCCTTAGCATTAACATCAATTCCCCTTACGAGAAGAAGAGACTTAACTACTCCAAAGTGATTACGTTCTGCTGCTAAATGTAGAGGTGTAAGATTCTCATAATCCTTAGCATTAACATTAGATTTTGCTTTTAGTAAAATGTCTACTAACTCTAAAAAGCCATTTTGAGACGCTAAATGTAGAGGTGTAATCTTATCATCTGTTTTTGCATTAACGTTTGCTCCCGCTTCAAGCAGAACTTTAACTATATCTAACCTACCAGTTTGTGTTCCCAGATGTAAGGGTGTAATGTTTGCATCAACTTTATGATTACCTATGCCTGAAGATCCAGCGTTAATATTAGACCCTTGTGAAATAAGAGCTTTAACTACTTCGAGGTTACCATTTTGTACTGCAGAATGCAAAGGTCTTGCTCGATCATTATTTACAGCATTAACATCTAATCCCTTTTCAATAAAAACATTTACTATATCTAGATGACCATTCTCTGCTGCTAGGTGTAAAGGTGTATTAAGTTTATCTGTTTTAGTACTAAGATCTGCTCCATTTGCAATCAAGGTGTTGACTATATCTAAATATCCTTGCTGGGATGCAAAACTTAAAGGTGTAAAGCCTAGAATGGTCTTATGGTTTACATCTGCTCCATGAGCAATAAGAAAGTTAACCATCTCTAAGCGATTTTTTGCAATTGAAAAATACAGTGGCGTAAAGCCATCGTACTTAATCTCTGAATTAATATCTAAACCTTCTCCTAATAAAGTGTTGACTAAATCCAACTGACCATTTCCTGCTGCTAAATGTAGTGGTGTAAGACTAAGATGTTTCTGAATTTCATAATTTTCATTTAAAAACTCTACAAAAAATTGCAGCTGATCCAGATTATTAGATATTCTATTAGTAAACATAAAGGCCTCGCATGAAGAATTTATGTAAAATATAGTATCTACAAGTTTTTAAGCAAGATAAATCTTCTTCTTAAAAAAGATACTGTAATCCAATCTGTATGCTTATAACTTCTTCATTTGATCATGAGTAGATCAGTTGTCTCAGCTGCAATAGAGACACCTGCCTTAAGTAGCTACGTCAATTTTCTCTGTTTTTGCCCCTTTTTTTTCTGATGAAGATGTCTTCATTCTTCTCAGTAGCCAATATTCTTTTTAAAGAATAATCGTTACGTGCACCAAGGAACTTAGAAAGAACAATAGGAAATCCACTTAAAAAGCATTAATAATTATACATAATTCTAATGATCTTCATGAAAGGGCTTAGAATAGAATTTAATAGACAATCTGATTTTAATTGATATTAAACTGATCAGACTGAGAGTTGAAAATATGGCAATAATTCTTTTAGACACAAAAACTATAAATCGTATAGCAGCGGGAGAGGTAATAGAAAGGCCAGCGAGTGTAGTAAAGGAATTAGTAGAAAATGCAATAGATGCTGGAAGTTCAGAGATAGAGATCAAAATAGAAAGTGGTGGACGTAACCTTATAACTGTGACAGATGATGGAAATGGAATAGAAAAGGACGACTTAGAACTAGCATTTATGAGGCATGCCACTTCAAAATTAAGCGATAGTGAGTTAATAGAAATCAAGCACCTTGGGTTTAGGGGAGAAGCTTTACCTTCAATTGCAGCAGTAAGCAGAATGAAATTATCGTCTAAGGCAAGTGGAGCAAAGGAAGCATGGTCTATAAGGTATGAGGGAGGAGAAAAAATAAGAGAGATTACCCCTTGTTCTTTGTTGCAAGGTACATATATTGAAGTTCGTGACTTATTTTTTGCTACACCAAATAGACTAAAGTTTCTAAAAACCGAAAGGGCAGAAACACAAAGTATTGTTGATATTGTGAATAACTTAGCGATGATTAATTATAGTATTGGGTTTACTCTCACTTCTGGTAATAAAAAGCTCTTAAAATATGTTAAGCAAACTTCGCTGTTCAACAGATTATGTGAAATAGAAGAAGAATTTCAAAGCAATTCACTGGAAGTTAAAGAGGAAGAAGAAGGCATCAAACTTAAGGGACACATCTGTAAACCTAATGTCAATCGTGGCAACTCAACTCAGATTTATACGTTTGTTAATGGAAGGCCAATAAAAGACAATCTACTTGTTGGTGCAATTAGATATGCGTATCACGATTTTATTCCAAACAATAGGTATCCTTTTGCAGTGGTGCATTTAGAAGTACCATATGACCAAGTAGATGTAAATGTGCATCCAAATAAATCGGAAGTAAGATTTCAGAATAAAAGGCTAATATATGAAATAGTGAGAAGAGGGATAATAAAAACACTATCAACGAGATTTGCAGCGGGTGATCAAGGTATTGAAGAGGAGCTAATTTTTAATGATAGTAAAAGCCAAGAGCAGGTTGATAGTCAAGAGAAAAAAGATCAAAAAGAGTTTTATGAAAAGAGACCAAGTCTTTTAGAAAATCGTCTAATGAAAGAATTCAATGCACCAGATGAAAGAAGGCAAAGCTTACCAGAAACTTTTAAGTATGGAGAATCCCCAGCCCAAAAGGGAACGATGGTTTTAGAAAGGAAGCAAATTGATTTGGTAGAGGATCATCCCCTAGGATATGCACGTTGTCAGGTCCACAATACTTACATTATTGCTGAGGCTGGAGATAGGCTGATTATAGTAGATCAACATGCAGCCTATGAGAGGTTGATATACGAGTGCTTAACAAGCATAAAAAGACAAAAACTTCTCATTCCTGAAATAGTTGAAATTAAAAACCAAGCTGGAATGGAGATGGTTAAAACTTATAAAGATAAGCTTTTTGAAATGGGTTTTGGTATTGAAATAGAATCAGAAGATAAAATAATGGTGAAAGAAATACCTTCAATCTTGGGAACAATAGATATAAAAGAGATGCTAGTTGATATAGTAGATAAGTTAACGGAAATGGAAGATACGTTGTCAATAGAGGATAAGGTGAATAAAATATCAGCCACAATCGCTTGCCATGGAGCAGGAAGAAAAATGAAATTGGAAGAGATGAATGAGATACTAAGACAAATTGAGAAAACTCCATATTCTGGTCATGAAAGACCAACGTATATAGAAATGAAACTAAGTGATATAGAAAAATTGTTTGAAAGGAGATGAGTTCAGTTTGTCAAAAAGGTTCCCAATTAAGTATACGTAACAGCTCTTCTGGTTATGGAGTATAAAATGTGAAAAAAGAGAATAAATGCTCTAATTTTTTAGATTACAAAGTAATAGGACAGGAAGTAAGAAATCATAGATTAGCAAAGGGATATACTCAAAAAGATTTAGCAAAAAAAATCGGAACAACATATCAGGTAATACTTCAATACGAAAAAGGAACACGCAGAATTTCAATTAAGAAGTTATATGAATTAGCAGAAGCATTATCAACAACTGCTAGAGATCTAGCTTGCGTACAAGAAGTATCAAATGAGGGAAGGTATGAGGGAGAAGAGGTATTAAATCTAGTAAGAAGACATAGAGAGATTAAGGATCAAGAATTACGTGAAACGTTTTATTTATTAACTAAATTCATCCGTATTAGTGAGGAAGAAAGTGGAAAGGCGGTAAAAATAGAAGTAGCAAAGGGTTTGGTTAAGGAAGGAGTTTCTGCTCATGTTATCTCTCGAACAACCAATTTATCTGTTGATGAATATGATAATGATGAGAAAAAAATTTCCATTCCGTATAAAGTAGGTCAAAGAGTAAAAGAATGGAGGTTGAGAAGAGGATACACTCAGGAAGATTTAGCAAGTAAAGTGGGCATAATAAATCAAAGAATATATGAATATGAACAAGGACGAGCTGCTGTTTCACTTGAAATGTTAGATGAAATAGCAAAGATGCTATTAATTAATATTACAGATCTGCTTCCAGAAACAAGAGAAAATGAGAATAGTGAAGTGGAACTATCAAGGTTAATAGAAGAATACAAAAAGATTAAAAGCCAAGAATTACGTCATGTACTCATAAAATCTCTGTTTGAAAGCATACAAGTTTGCAAAGAGAAAGTGAAGAGAGTAGAAAAGATGAAAATTGCAAAGAATTTAGTTAAGGAAGGAATTTCTATCAATATTATTTTAAAAACAGTGGGCATCTCTTTAGACGAAATTCAACAAATTTAAAATAAAAAATCAGTATCTATTAATATCTTTACTTTTTGATGAAAAAATAAGTAAAAAAGATTGAAAAATTGATTTGACTTCACTCAAAAGCTATGGCCTTATGCCAATGCTGACAAAAAACAGCAGTAAATATATAAAAACATTTTGTTATTAGTGAAGGGTAATTTTTATGAATAATAAGAAAGATCGTAGAGAAGAAATAGAATTCAGAGCATTAGAAAGCAACGGTAAAGCACTACTTGATCGTGAAGTAATAGAAACGTTTCTAAGTGCAGTGCATGACAGGGAAGAAGCTCGAATTATTGCTAGAAAGCTAATAGATAATTTTGGAATAGGAGGAGTTTTAGGCCAGGAAATAGATGACTTGAAAACTATAGAAGGGATAACTGACTCTACAGTAGCAGTAATTTTATGCCTAAAGGAAGCTGCAAAGAGAGTACCAAGAGAAGAGTTAAAGAAAGGACCTGTAATGGATAACTTGGAAACCATAGTAAAATATTTGAGGGTGAGTATTGGTTATTCAGAGGAGGAAAAGATGAAAATAATATATTTTGATCAAAAGTGCCGTTTAAAGGGGGAAGAAGTGTTCACTGGTACAGTGGATAAGGTACCTTTTTACATAAGAGAAGTAACAAGAAAGGCATTAATAAGAAAAGCGACGTCAATAATAATATCGCATAACCACCCAGAAGGAAGGTTAAAGCCATCTGATGAGGATGAAGCTGTAACTAAAGACTTGGCTAAAGCTTGTCAGACTATAGGGATTAGGTTGCTGGATCACATTATCATCACAAGTGTTGGGTATTTTAGCTTTAAAGAGCAAGGACTGTTATAAAGCAGATGTTTGAAGATTTTCATGAGTTGTTTAACTACTTGAATGAAGAAAGTATTTGCAATCACATTAATCATTGCTTATAATTAATGAGAAAGTATATATTGAATTAATAATAAAGTAATAAAGTAGGTTATAGACTTAGTAAAGTATATTTAATAGCGGAGGCTAATATGGTTAATAAAATAATTGTACCTTTTGATGATCAAGAAGGAGGTACTTACGAGTTAAACATTGATCTTGATAGATTATCAAAAGGTGAGGTGTTAAATGCTATTGTAGGAATTGGTCGTACTAAGGAGCAATCCACCTTTGTAAGCAAAATTAATAAGGCTAAAAAGCCTGAAGAAATAGCACCTTTCCCTGGTAGAGAAGTTCGCGAAAACAAAATCAACTATGGGAAAGGATTTGACTATGTTTATGGCACAAAACCTGTAAGTGATCAAGAAGATAAAAATCCATTTGCTTCAGCTTTGAAAAAAATAAAGCCAAGTGCAGAAAAGTTGAGCTGGTTTAAGAGTGCTGTGGTAAGAGCAAAAAGTCCAAATGAACTGCACAAGGTTGTAGACGAAGCACTAGCTGCTGGAGCAAGGCTAAATGCATGTAATGATGGAGAGTGGAGCCTCGCGGAATATGTGATACTGGGCACACATTTTCATAAATTTGATAAGGCTGATCGTAAAAAGCTAATACGTAAATTAATGCTAAACGGTGCAGAGTTTCATGATACTTTATTGGAGAATAAATTGATAGGTGAAATCTATAATGAGCTACAACCAGAAGTTCAGCCACATATAGATGAGAGACTAGAAGAACTAGAGAAAGCTGGCGAAAGTGCTGTGCAAGAAGGAGAATTAATAGATGTTGAAATAGATAATACAACATCGTATATAGAATTTTCTGGGGATAGCAAGGTAGAGGTAGCCAAAATACTGGAAGCAAAAAGAGAGCTAGGAAGTAATATTTTAAAAATTGGCAATGATGCAGTTGAGGTTAAAAGTGAGAAGGGAGGTATAAGAAACTATATCGATATGTCAGATGGAAGCTCTATTATATTAGAATTTCCTACAAGCATTGGTAAGCTAGATATTATATTGTACCACGATGTAAAAAAATATGATCAAGTACAAGTCAGAGTAGAAAATAAGGAAATGTGGTCTAAATTACAAGAAAGAGGCGAAGAAATAGGAAAAAATTGTCTTTTTGCTGGAGTAAAACTTAAAGAAGCAGTAGAAAAGGGAAGTTTTATGAGATGTGGCATATGGAATAGCAAGCAGCTTATGAAGGAGGTTGATAGCCCAAGTGAAAAATTGTCTTCATGGGTAGATAAAGTACGTGAAAATAGTAAAGAAACTTTTAGGGGGCTTTAATTCATTTATTTTAAGGTTCCAGAGTCTACCATTATATCTGGAGCCTTTGAGCTATAGTAGAAAATATTATATGTATGGTTCTTTGTATGGAAAAAAGTCTAGACTGTGAGGTAGGGCAAAAAGTAAAAAATTGGAGGTTAGAGAGAGGGTATACTCAGAAGGATTTAGCGGAGAAGGTTGGTGTAAAGTACTGGGCAATACTGCAATATGAAAAAGGGAGTCGTAAAATTCCAATTAAGAAATTATATGCTATAGCAGAAGCATTATCAGTAAATGTTAAAGGTCTAGTTTGTGGAGAGACGCTACCAAATGAAAAAAGATATTTTGAAGATGAAGAAATATTAAATTTAGTAAAGGGTTATAAAGATAAAGAATTAAGCGAGGTATTTTATTTATTAACCAAATTTATTCGTTTGAGTGAGGAAAGAAGCAGAAAAGCGGTAAAAATAGAAGTAGCAAGGGGTTTGATGAAAGTAGGAGTTTCTGCTCATGTTATCTCTCGAACAACTAACTTATCTATTGGTGAGTATGAGGAGAACAAAATTCCGGTTCCATACAAAGTAGGGCAAAGGATAAAAGAGTGGAGATTGATACGAGGATATACACAAAAAGATTTAGCGAATAAAGTTGGCATAACAAATCAAGGAATATACGAATATGAACAAGGGAGAGCTGCTGTCTCACTTGAAATGTTAGATGAAATAGCAAAGGTATTATCAATCAGTATCATAGATCTACTTCCCGAATCAGATGAGGATAGTGAAGCGGAAGAAAAGCTATCAAAGTTGATAGAAGAATACAAAAAGATTGAGAGTCGGGAATTACGCGATATGCTAATCAAGTCTTTATTTGAAGGTATACATGTTTATAGAGAAAAGGTCAGAGAGGAAAAGAAGATTGAAGTTGCAAGGAATTTAGTGAAAGAAGGAATTTCTGTTGATATTATCTTGCAAACGACAGGCTTATCAAATTATATGATTGAGAAATTTTTGTGATTTCATAAAAACTTAGCCAATAGTGGATTTTTTTGTGATAGAATATATGTTTGCTTCTGTAGGAAAAACAGCTTTTAGAGGATTTATCTATGATAATTCAGAGCATATTGGCTCAGTAAGCTACGAGCTGGGGAAAAAAATAGAAGGTTGTAGGATAGTACAAGGGTATACTCAGGCAAAATTAGCAAGCAAAATTGGTTTAACACATAAGGAAATACATAACTTTGAACTAGGGTGCAAGGCTATTACAATCAAAGAATCGTATATAATAGCAGGAGCATTGTCAGTTAATGTTATAGATCTACTTCCAGGACCAACAGTACTAAGAGAAAACAGTTGGTATGAAGATGAGGATAAAGAAATAGTCTATCTAACAAAAATACATAGAGAAATTAAGGATCAGGAATTACGCAAGAAGCTGTATCCATTAGTAAGGTTTGTATATATTAGCGAGAAAATTAGCCAAGAAGAAGCGAAAATAGAAGTAGCAAAGAATCTAGTGAAAGAAGGAGTTTCAGTTGATATTATTTCCCAAGTGACTCGCTTATCTACTTACGAATATGATGATATAGAGAAAGAAATTTGTACTGATTCTATACTCTACAAAGTGGGGAAAAGGATAAAAGAGCAGAGATTAATACGGGAATACACTCAGGAGGACTTGGCAAATAAAATCGGTTCAACACCTAAAGAAATACACGACTATGAACGAGGATATACAGACATTCCAATTGAAATATTATATAAGATAGCAAAGACATTATCAGTTAACATTAAAGCTCTTGGACTAACAGAATATGAAAATGAGCCAGTTTTTGGGTTTATAGGTAAATGCGAAAAAATTGAGGATCAAGAATTACTGGATACGGTAGCTAGATCTTTATCTGAAGGAATGCAAACTGGTAAAGAAAAGGTTAAAAAAGCAGAGAAAATCAAGATTGCAAAAGATCTAGTTAAGGAAGGTGTTGCTATTGATATTATTGTGCGAGCAAGTGGCCTAACTGCTGATGAGTTGGGTGAGTGTGAAAATTGAATGTGTTTAAGATATAAGTAAAGTTAGTTAATGATTTAACCAGCAGAATTTGCTAACCAACTTTTTTGGCTCAGTTGAATTTTGCTTGGTATAAATTAAGATATGAAATCGCAAAGTTTATCTATTAATTTCTGGTTGTCCTCTATCATTGCATTTGCCTCTTGCTGAAGAGATTTGATATTTTTGAGTGTAATATTGTCCATCTCAGTCGATGCTACTTTCAATTGCGATTGTATTCTTATATATTTATCGTCTATTACTTGTTCTAGTTGATAATCAACGCAATCCAATCCAGAGGCAAACATCACATTCAGTAGTGGCTTGATCCACCCTATTTTGCCAAATTTCCTTGAGTTAGCATACTTTATACTTCTATCTGTTCCACCAGTGCCTATTGATAGCAGTATAATCTCATCATTTGGAAATAACCTCTTACCACTTGCATATGCACAAGCCGCTGGATTATTTGCAAACACTCCACCATCTATCAATACTCTCTCTGTTTGGCTAATTTTCAGACGTTTTGGTGTGAAGTACGTTGGAGCAGCTGTTGTAGCTCTGAGTGCATCTTTCAACTTAATGTTTTTTTCTTTCCAACTTTTGAAGAAAAATTCACAACTATTGTGAATGTCATAACTGGTGAGTAGTAGATTACTCGCAACATCGGCCATAGTACTTTCACCAAAGTATTTGTTGAGAATAAATTCCATATTTCTATATGAGTACTGAGAACCACTCAGCCAAGAAGCAATTGATTTTCTCCAAAATGATGATTGAAAGATATATGCTCCATACTCTTGATAAAGTTCAACCAAATCATTGGCAGAGTATTGAAGTTTATTGCTTTTACAAAGTCCAGCAACAATAATCCCACCGGTTGAGGTTCCTGCCATTAAATCAAAAATCTGGGAAATTGGCTTTTTTGTCCTAGATTCAATTTCTGCTAGAATAATGGCAGGTATTATCCCTCTAATGCCACCTCCATCAACGGATAAAATGTATTTTACCACTGTGAAATTTATTTGTGTTTTTGCTCAAGCTCATTAACTTCTTCAATGAGGTTTTTTACCCGCTCCTCAAGGCGATAAACTGTTTCCATTAGTTCGTGATTTCGTTCTATAAATTGATCATGAATTTGTACTTTTAAATCAAGCTTAGCGAGCCACCAAATTGTTGCTATGGTCTGTATTACTATCGTTACTATTACTGTGATTGGGATTTTTTGCTTTTTCATGTGAAGATATTAACTTGTTATGGATAGTTTTAGAAGTTTATATACAGATTATAGAAAACTTACAGCTTTAGTGATTTCTTTCTATTGATTTGTATCGATCCTCTGCTTCTGCAAGTAGCTTAATGATTTCATCATAAGGTTTGTCCTTATTATGCCGTGATCTTAATACAGCAATTTTCCTTGGTGTTTTTCCATCTGTATCTCTAATGGTAGGGTCTGAACCTTTGTCTAATAAAAATCTAATTATCTCCAATTTGCCTTCATATGTAGCTGCATGTAAAGGTGTCCATCTTTCATATTTCGTAGCATTTATATCAACTCCTTTTTCTACTAGGAATTTTACAACCTCTGCACATCCCTCTTCTGCAGCATAATGTAGTGCTGTTAATTTAGGGATCTGCACATTAATATCTAATAGATTTTCTACTAAGAATTTTACAGTCTCTAAGTTACAATTTTGAGAAGCAATGCGTAATATCGTTTTATAATTATCTGCAGCCTTTGCCTTCATGTAGGAATAGGTAGCAATAATACATACTATTACTGTTATAAGCCACCAAAAATGCAGCTTGTTTTTTGTATCTTGACCCAATTTATCCATATTCAACATCTTTTTAATATTAAATAGATCATTTACTCATTTTTTATTAACATTACTTACTCAAAGATGCTGACAACATAGTAAGGTAACCTGAGCTATTTAAAGTATGCTCCGCTCTATTAACTATCCATTCACCATCTACCGCTTGGTTAAAGTCTATAAGATTAAGTTTAGCTTCTGCAAAAATTTGAGGATTACCAGGCATAGTTATATCTAAAGCTTCATTGTTACGCTTCAATTGTTTCAACTTGGCATTTGCTGCACTCAGCGCTGACTCTGCATGGCTTTGTTGCATAGCTAGTGTTGGTTGAGGTTATTGTAAGAAGAAAAGCTTTTTAATATATGGCTACTAACGAATTTTGTTGTAAAATAGGCATTTTTCAAACAAGTACAACTTATGCCACAAAAAATGAGAGTAAGTAACCAAAGAGAATATAACGAGTTTCTCAAAAAAAGAGGAAATGTTTTTCATTTTGTTAATCAAGCCATAGAAAATTGGTATGAAAATAGTCCAAAAGTTGCAGGTGGCAATAACACTTATAGTGATAAAGTTGTAATTTTAATACACATAATAGTTCATCTTTTTAGAATTGGCTTGAGACAAGCTGTAGGTTTTGTAAAAGGTTATATGGTACAAATAGGCAAAAAACTTAAGATTATCAGCTATACACAAGCTTCCAGAAGATTTAAAAAGCTTAATTTGAAGATTGATGACCATAGAAGCAATAAAGATGATCTGGAAAATGTTGAAATTGCCGTAGATAGCACTAGAGTTAGTATCTACAATAATAACGGTGGGCATAGTAAGCTTAATATTCGAAAAAGAAAATACAGTGGTTATGGTCAAGTAAGAAAATTACATGTTGTTTTAAACATAAATGATAAGAAAGCAATAAGCATGAACTACACTAGTGGTGTTGCTGTAGACTATTTGCCGGTCTGCGATATGTTAGAAGAAGTCAGTGATAAATATAACATTTGTTCTATTCGAGCAGATGCGGCTTATGATATAAAAAGTGTGTATAAAGAATGCAGAAAATACAATATTGTGCCTATTATTCGCCCTAGGAAGGATACTAAAATTTGTTTAGCTGACTACTTATCAGAAAGAAACAAGTATATTAGTAGAATTAGGTCATATGAGAATTATGAAGATGGTATTAATGAATGGAAGAAAAAAGTTAAGTATGGAGCACGGTCTTATATTGAAGTCTTTTTCTATAGGTTGAAGCAAATATTTGGGTTTGGCTTGAAAAATAAATCAGAGGTAAATCGTGAAAAAGAGCTGTTAATTAAGTGCTACTTATTGAACAAATTTACTGATATAGGTATGGCTGAATTTAAATTAGCTGCGTAAATTCACTGTGATTTACATGCCTATCAGTGCTATGCAACAAAGCCACTCTGCATTAGAGTAAAGTTCCAGCATAATATAACTTGGCTCGCTACTACCAACTGTTTCTTTAATAGTTTCGCCCTTTTCATAGCTATGCCACTTTGCCACTACTGAATTATACTTATCACGTACGGTAAAATGTACTTTCCAGTTAATTGTATCTTGAGGTCTAATAGTCGTTGTTCCTAAAGCTTTTCCTGTGGCTGATTTTGCCATATTCTTTGAAATAAACAATATATACCCACCAGCTAATTTTGCCATTGCTTCACGCTCTGTTGCGATCTTTGTTAACAGACTTATATCACTTTCATCTGCCTGATTAATATGGGGTATCAATACACTCTTAAATTCCTTAGCGACTTTGTATCCATATCCATGTTTTTGGGCTATTTCTTTTACTAAGTTTTCTATGGTAATTTGGCGCCATTCTTTTGATACTTTTGCCTTCAAAGATATTCTTAAATTTGTTGCATGAGCTTTGATTAGTAGAGTCTTAGGTGGACCCTGTATAGTCACTTCGTTGACTGTATATATACCCATTGGAAAGATTCCAAATTCCTTATAACCTAGTGCTATGTTCAATTCATTCGGAATATCTATGTCTTCATCCCTGTAATTAACACACACTTCAACTACATCATCTATTATTCCTGATTCATCTGTAAGGTGCAATGATATAACTCTATCTTTAATTGATTCACATTTATCTATTATAAAATCTGGCTGCATTTATTCCCAGACCTTTAATTTTGACTTTTGTACTATTTTCTTAATAGTAGGAAGCTTTATCTTTAATCCTGCAGGCAAAAAGCTTCCGTATTCTGCCAAACCTAAGTTCTCTGCTAGTACTAATTCCACTACTCCATCAGTAAATCCGTAATGTTTCCAGCAAATCAGATCTAACATCTCATTTTCTTTACTCACATAGTATACAGTCATCTATAGCTTTTTAAACTCAAACTAAATTCAACTTTTCTTGGTAGTCCATTAGGTAAAAAATACATCTGCTTTTCTTCTAACCTAGTAATTACGAATTGTCCTAAAATATTACCTAAACTATCTACTAAAATATGTGGTTTTTCAGCTTCTTTCACACTCTTTAATTGATTTAGCCCGTTGAGATTATGCAGATAAATCATTCCTTCTAAATCTATATTTTCTACACCTTGACCGATATTTTGTAATAGTGGCATATTTTCAATACACTCAATCGTGCTCCAACGATTTTCTTTGCTATACTTTAAACTTGTGGGAGCAAACTTATACGGACCAAGAGATAGCATCAATAAAATGTCTCTACCGTATCAAATAAAACATCACGTGACTTTTCTCTTATCCTTTTTATTACTTCATCTGCAAGACTACGAACATCTTGGTTAGGTTCTGCTTTAATGCTGATAGTGTAATTATTAGTGATGTTCTGAGTTTTATTTTGTTCTTTATTTTCAAACTTACTCCTTGCAAATATCTTATCGCTCTCTGTCTCCTCAATAAGGCTTTTGACTCTGAAGCTATTTTTATTTCTCTTTGAAAATTCTTTAATTATACTGTTACCTAGCACAGGATTTCCACTGTTGAGAATATTACTCTTTATGGGAGTATGGACTGCTTTTATTTCAGTTTTTCTTTTTTCAAATTCTTTCAGTGGGCTATTTTCCAATACTTTTCCAAATACACTTTCCCCTATCCATGAAAAAGCTTTTCCTATAGGTTCAATGAGTGATTTCCACAAGCTAGAGAAAAAGTCTTTCACCTTTTGCCAGTTAGCTATAACAAGAGCTGCACCAGTAACAAGTCCAGCAACTAAAAGTCCTATAGGGTTAACGAGTGTTATTGCTCTTAGTCCTGTTACTACTGCAGGAAAAACTGTAGCTGATAAAAATGAAAATACTCCAAGTAGGTTTGCTTTCAGACTAAAAATCGTACTTCCTAGCAATGTAAATCCGTATCCTAGTCCTACTGCTACAATTTTTAAACTTATCAAGGATGCTACAGTACCCATGATCGCCGTGGTTAAAGTTGGATATTTTTCTGCAAACTCTGCTATATATCTAGTTTTTTCTTGTAAAAATTCAGCTATAGATTTTAAAGTAGGCAACATCACTGAGCCCAGGTTCATACCAACTTCAGCTATTGCATTTCGAAGAAGTCGTAATTTATTAGCTGTAGTGTCTGCACGATTTTTGAATTCTTCTTGTAGAGAGCTCTTGTACTTTTCTGTATTAGCCAATAACTTTATTGCATCCTCATACTTATTAAAACTTCCAGCTAATAATGCAATATCATCTTGATATTCCTGACCGAAAAGTTTCATAAGGATTGTAGAACGTTCCTGGTTATCCATTTTCTTTAGAGTTTGAAAAAAATAGAGTAATGCTTCTTCGCCGTTTTCGCTTATTCTTTGTACTATTTCTTCTGCAGTTATTCCCATTTGCTCTAATGCTGCTTTAAAATCCCCTCCTTGTTCTTCAGCAGTCTGAAGTTTACTAAGTAGAGCATTTATAGCAGTTGCAGCTTTTTCAGGTGTTTTACCTAAGCTAATGAAAGCATTTGCTAAACTACTTGTTTTCTCGATATCCAAACCAAACTGCTTTGCAGTACCACCAACTATTGCTAGAGTTTCAACCATATCTCTTGCTTTAGCAGCAGTGTTATCTGATAAGTGGTTGATCACATTACCAACATGTTCCATTTTACTAACATCAATGCCATAAACGTTAGAGAGTTTAGCTATAGAATCACCTGCTTGCTCTGCAGACATATCAAATGCTGTAGACATTTTTGCCACTGTTTCTGTAAACATAAAAAGATCTTCTTTCTTGATACCAAGTTGACCACCACTTGCAGCTATTTGTGCCAGTTCTGCGGCTGATAATGGTATAGTGCGTGACATCTCTTTTAACTTCTTTGCAAATTTAGTTGCTTCATCCGTTCCTTTTTTAAAATCTACCACTTTTGTAACATCAGCCATAGCACTTTCAAAGTCAATCGCAACTTTAACTGGAGCTGCAAGCGTTAGCCCTAGCCCAATAGTCTCTATAATTTGTGACTTAAAATGTGCTTTGCTTGCTAAAAAACTTTGGTGACTACGTATTGCAGACCCAAGCTTACCATACTTACCTTTTAGCACTTCAATAGAAGAACCAAGTTTATATTGATCACTTACTAATGACTTAATATTTCTTCCACTTTTCCTTACTTCTTCATTAAATGAATGCAAAGCATCTCTCTTTTTCAAATATGCTTCTTTTGCTTTTGTTGCAGAAAACTTAGCTTTATCAAATTCAGCTTTTAAAGTTTTGCTCGGTTTCTCTATTGCTTTCATTTGTTTAGCTAAAGATTTTACTTGATCTTCAAAGCCCTTCCACGACCTCCTGCTAGTCAAAACATCACTACCCAACTGCTTAAATTTTGATACTGATTTTAAAGATGAGTCAAGCTTTCTTATGTTCTCACCAAGATGAGTAAGTTGACTACTACTGCCCTTTATTACAGTATTAAAACTGCCATCAAGTACTGCACCTATTTTTATCGATAATACTGACATTTGAACTCCCTAGCTAATTTGCTCCATAAAATAAATTCACTAATCTCCATATCAAGTATTTGTTCAACTCCGCCTCCTACAACAGAGCTGAACATTAATACTTCTGACCTCAAGTTCTTTGAATAACTGGTGAAAAAAAATCCTTGAGCACCTCTTGTACTTTAACATAATCAGCAATATCTAACTCCTCAATTGATTCTTTTGCCACTGATGTTAAGTTCGCTGTCAGAGTGACTTCTTTACTTAAATCACTACCATTTAGACGATCTATGGCAAGATAATCCCTAACTTTTGGACGTCTAACGGTAAGTTCTGAGACAGAAATTCCATCAACTGTAATTGGGTTGTTTAGTGTTATAGTTTTCATAAAATTCTCCTAAAAAATAAAATATTTTTACACTTTTAAAGTTATTTTAATATGCTTCTCCTTAAAAAATAAAATTTCAAATAAGTTTTCATATTCCTAAAACCGTTTGCAGCAAGGCCATTTGATCAACGCCATTTATCTTTCTTATCATATTTTCAGCATCGATCTCTATCAGCTCATTGCCACCTATGGTAAGTTTATAGTAATGAGCAGCTACAGTACACTTCAGCGTTGCTTTTTCAGCAGGTTTCCAGTTACCAAAATCAAATTCTTTAAAAATGCCTCTTAAATTGATTATTACTGCTTCAATATCATTACTTCCACTACCTTGCATTCCACCACGGAGCATCAAAGCTACTGAATTTCCATTTATCAACCCAAATAGCCGAAAGAGCTCTGTATCGTATTCAGCAAAAGTGAAATCTGCTTCAAGCTTTTCCATGCCCATATCAATATTTACTGGAATATCCATACCACCAGCTCTGTATTCTTCAGTTTTTATGGTAAGCTTCGGCAAGGTTATTTCATCAATTTTCCCTGCATAACCACGACCATCAACAAATACGTTAAAATTTCTCAGTATTTTCGGTAACACTTTACTTGCTCCTAACTTATTATACTATTATTTACAAGATGAGACCTGAATATTATTTGCTCAGCCGGATATGGTGGTGTAAATTCGAAATCAAAATATACTTTCCCGCTTGCAATATTTGCCGGTGTATTGAGCTCTGGTGTTGTATAACATTTTCCGCTAATAATTGCTCCTTGTGCTTTTAAACTTGCAAGATAAGAATTCACCCCCTCAATTACATCATCTATATAAGTTTTGGTGATATTTCGATCAACTGCCCAGAGATGAGCTCGAAGTAAACTATCATTAATTAAATCTGCAGTCCTTCTCACTGACAAAAAAGCCCATTTTGAGTCATTTGAACATGTTCTATTTCCCCAAAGCCTATAGCCATTTTGATGAATTATCGTTGTTACTTCATTTTCATTTAAGTGGTTTGCTCTGCAATTTGTATTACCGAGAGTAAAATCAATAGGCCTGCTTGTTCCAACAATACCGTTTATTTCTTTATTTGAAGGTGAGTGCCAGAAGCCTTGCTCGCTGTCTATCTTAGCTATTAAACCAGCTACAAATGGACTCGATGGCAAGATTTCTTCTTTTCCTTCAATAAATAACTTAATCCATGGGTCAACCACGTAAACTCTTGAGCTGCCTACACTTTTTCTCCATTTTATTGCTTCTTCATCATTAGTATTTGGTCCATCTGCTACTATTATGCTTCTCAGCTTTTCTGCTATAGGAATTAATGCTGCAACCACTGGATTTTTGCCATCTTCTGGTAGTTGGTGAGTAAACTGAGGTGCAATTAATATTCTTGGCGCAACATGAACTATGCTTTCACTGCTGAGAAATGCCTCAATTCCCTGATATTCTCCGGTTTCCTCATCAACACCGCCAATTATATTCTTCAGCGTCTCTTCTTCTTTTAATTTTGGATCACTTTCTTCAACTCGAATAACTACTACTGTTGCACCAATTTGGGAAAATACTCCATTTACTGCTGAAAAAAGAGTCCCCTTTTTGCCAAGTTTTACCGCTTCTTTTAAGCTTCCTGCTATCAGTACTGGCTTATTCAGTGGAAATTTTTGCCCATCTGCTTCAGGTGCAGTACCAATTACACCTATCACTGATGATTTAGCTGTGCGTACTACCTTGGCCCCTGAGGTTACCTCAATAACATTTACACCATGTAAAAATTGCTCTGTCATTTTTTTTGCATTCTTTGTTTAAAATCATTGAGCAAAGCCTGTAGCTCTACTTCACTTTTAGCTTCTTCAATTTTCCTCTTCGCCATGTCTTCCAACTCCTCGCATTTCACTATCGCTTTTACTGCTTTTTTCACTTTTTCCTCGATTATCCTTGCCATTTCGATAACTGTAATACCACGGACTTTTGCTAAAGGTTCTATAATTTCTTTATCCTTTTCATCTATAGATTCTGGTGCTGCTAGAATGCTTTTTGCGGCTTTCGCTTGTATCGCATACGACTTAGACTTCTGGTGAGAATGTCCTGTGTATTGGTTAGTATAGTTATCATAATAAGCACGAAGATTAGAAAGTGCAGAAAATTTCGCATTTTGCAATAACTCCAATTCAATATCTTCTTGATTCCGCTGAGCAATTTCTCCTCCTTCTGTTAAACAATAGCTTTTTTGCCAATCAAAATCTTTTGGCGCTTCATACCAATTTTTACCTTTTGGCTTGCTTTCAAGTATTGTTGTTTCTACTTGTTTATCATTTTCAAATCTAATGTAGATAGACATTGTTTGTTACCTCCAAATCTCATGCGTGTTAGATAATCCTGGACATTGCCAAGCCCTTAGCGTTCTCTCTACATCTATCTCAAGCCCTGTAGTTAAAAAATTGCTCCGAAAGTTATAAATACTCCACCTCATAAACCAACTGTAATGGTGATAATCAGATGTGTAAAAATATGGCGATGCGTAAAATAAAATTGCTACTGTCTTATTTGCTGGCACAGTAATATTATTTGAACTACTAAATACTGCAGAATTAGTTGAGTAGTTGTAAATATTTGTCCAAGTTATTCCTGAGATTGCCGATTTATTAGTATTAACGTGACTAGGTGTTCCTACGAATAACCCTGCTCCTTCATATCCTGAACTCCAACGTGATGAACCACTAAAATGAAGCGTTCGTGTTTTATCGCTGTTTGTAGTGTTTTTTACAAATATTACTCCAAGTAGTGCATATGGGTAACTGTATTGATCTGAGCTGTGACTACGACGTAAAAATGCTTTTCTGTACAGAAATTTACCGTTACTTCCTTGTAAGAAGTACAACTGTGGTGGATGATAAAAACTAGAATACGTACAATCATAAGTATTACTACCTGCAAGGAGCTGCAGCATATAGTCGGTTTTTGCTGTATCTTTATACCACTGCCCTAATTCTGTTTTGAAATAGCCATTATCATCAGACCAACCATAGTCATTATATCGATTAAGAATGCCAAACAGAAAAGGTAATGATTCAGGTTCAACCATATTGCGCTTTCTTATCTCTTTTATAATTGATGACCCATTTGGCACATCATTAATCGAGTTAAATTTAGTTGTAAGGATTTTTAATTGGTCTTCTCTAGTTTTTATTTCTTTCATAACTGATGAACCAGTTGGTATATCGCTTATGGCTTTAAGGCTATTTAATGTGTTTCTTATGCTATTTAGATCTCCGGCATTATTGATGGTGGCAACATGTGAATCTTTTCTGCTATCAAGTAGTGATAAATTTGTAATTCCTTTTTCATCTATTTTCTTTAATGACTTTCCTTCTAATTCAGAGATTGCTGCTAATGCATTGTTTTTACTACTATCTAATTTATTTAAATGACTTGTGCTACTGTCAAGAAGTTCTTTTAATTTTATGTCAGTCATCTGTACAATATCAAGTACTGTACTTTGCCCAGCAATAGACTCTAGAGATTTTGCGAGATAGGCGAGTTGATCAGGGGTAGCATTTACAGATAGATCTTTCAGTCTCTGATGCAATGCATAAACTACTTCTTTGGCGATAGTCATCTGTTATTACTCCAAAAATTCAAAAAATTCTCAAAATTCAGTCGTTCAAATGCTTTTTGAAGATCGTTGTGTTTACTTTCCCTCTCACTCATATCTTCATCTATTTTTTCTACCGCTTTGCGAATACGTACCACATCTTGCACAGCAATATTCTCTGGATGTGGTAAAGGATATCCGCGCCTCGTTTCATTATTTGGCATTTTTTTACGTTATAACAATCCGCAAGTTTTTTACCTTTGGCCGATAGACAACCGTTCCACTTAAAACTAATTTTATCCTTGTCTCATTGCCATTAAAGTTTGTCAGCACATGAGTTCTCTCTACCCAATTTTCTCCAATTGGTTTTCCTGATGTTAAATTTACTAATTGCCAATCCACATTTTTTTGCACATATGCTTTAACATCTGCAGTGCCAGGTATCAGCGCATCATATGTTATGGTAATCTTAGTGTTAGCTCCTGCTGTAATGCTTCTTGTAACATAATCTCCGAACTCTGAAAGATTACCCAGAACTAACTGTAACCCAGGATAAAGAACTGGACTTTTTTCTCGCCCTCCTTTTAAGCTTGCTTTTACCGTTAATTCCCCATTTATTCTTTCACGCAGTGCGAGCGGCAAATTATCAGACAAAAAATTTTCTTTTCCTTCTTCATCTGTTAAAATAAATTCTACATTGGTATCAAATGCTACTTTTTCGACGTTCGTCAAAACAATTAAATCTGATACGTTATTTGCAGTAACCTTGCCAAGATCAATAATGTGAGAAACTTCGCTAAATTTTGCAGCCAAAAGCCGAAACGTTAAATCTAAGTTCTGATGTGGAGTCCAAGTACTTGCGTTGCTAGATGAGAGTAATACTCCTACTTGATATGGCTGACTCGTTACCCAACGGCTATTTACTGCATCATATTTGCCAAGTTCTGCTATTTTTACTGCAGTACCCTGATCATCAGTAAGCAGTACTATTGCATACTCTCGTCCTGCATGGCAAAACACTGGTGACCAAGTAATACGTGTTGCTGTGCCATCCACCTTTATATCTCTTGGCTCAATATAACTTTCAGCAATGACAGTCTGCGAGGGCATTCCCACTGCTGTTTCTCTAATCTGCACAACAACACGTTTTTTGCCTTTATTTACAAACCATAGTTCCACGCCTCCTATGTGCCTACTTTCATTTAGAGTAAATGTTTGCGCTAAAGGATCAACTCTTCTTGCCGCGATAACTCTTCTTCTTTCCTCTATGGTAATTGTTTTTTTACCAGTATAAGTTGCTTCTCCATAACTGCCTTTATCACCGAAGAACTGCACTAACTTAGTTCCAGCAGGAATGTTTCTTGGTACAGTAAATCTTCCTTTTATTTTTCCTCTGTTATCAGCAATAAATGTTGCGATCATGTTTTTCTTTCAAATATTTTCTATGCTTGAGGTTGAATAAAAATTCCATCAAACTTTAATTCCTTAAGCTTTTCACCAGTTGCAAAACCCTCAATCTCAAAATTTTGAGTTGCTTCTCGCATAAATTCAGTTTCGTATGAGGTACTTGACAGCAGCTCTGTTGTTTCTTTAACATTAAATACTCTGGTTACTGGACTTTTCCAATTTGTTTTTACCTCCGTCCAGTGATCAATATTTTTATTTAAAGTAATTTGTGCTGGTACTGGATCAAAGGCTTGATACGGATTAATTTTTTCTCCTGTAGTCTGTAAAAGCTGCTCCAGTACCGGTTCAAGTTCATACGGCAACAAATAAGTTTTTTCTCCTCCATCAATATCAGCAATCGTTACATCTATTGGTAAAATTAATTCCTTGTTTACTATCGCTGCAGACTGCGAAATTCCTTGATCACGCATATCATCATCGAAGAACGAATCAACAAATACTCCTTTTTTCGTTGTAGGTTCTCTTGAATTTGCATCACTGCGTAAACGTTCCTCTGCAACCAGCGCATAAAGATCATTTATTCCTTTTTTCATTGCTTCAAGCTCATTCATCGGTACAGCATGAATAGCATTATTCACTATTTTTACCCCTTCGCCTTTCTTCCACGTCTGATGAATGTAGCAGAGCAAAAGTTGTCCAGAGGGCGCTTTAGGCATCGATGGTCGCCAAGAATGGGAAATTCCTTTTATTCTCCTTACCACCCCTTTGCTATCGATAGTAATTAAATCAAAGCGGGGCATTTTCCAGGTATAATCAATCAAAACCAAGCTGTTATCAACTGCTCCTTTTACTTTACACCCCTGCTCACTTATATCTTCAGGACTTACATGAGTGCGACAGCGGTAAGTTATTTGATAACTACTTCCAGGAGCTGGTTCTTTGCCGGGTAATGACCAATCAATATTTCCTGCGTTTAGTTTATAATCTACACTATTTTCATAAATAACATTACCTTGTTTAATTTGAATAATTTCAAGTACTGCAGAGTCAGGTATTGGATCAACAGCTCCTGAATGGCTTTGTTGCATAGCACTGATAGGCATGTAAATCACAGTGAATTTACGCAGCTAATTTAAATTCAGCCATACCTATATCAGTAAATTTGTTCAATAAGTAGCACTTAATTAACAGCTCTTTTTCACGATTTACCTCTGATTTATTTTTCAAGCCAAACCCAAATATTTGCTTCAACCTATAGAAAAAGACTTCAATATAAGACCGTGCTCCATACTTAACTTTTTTCTTCCATTCATTAATACCATCTTCATAATTCTCATATGACCTAATTCTACTAATATACTTGTTTCTTTCTGATAAGTAGTCAGCTAAACAAATTTTAGTATCCTTCCTAGGGCGAATAATAGGCACAATATTGTATTTTCTGCATTCTTTATACACACTTTTTATATCATAAGCCGCATCTGCTCGAATAGAACAAATGTTATATTTATCACTGACTTCTTCTAACATATCGCAGACCGGCAAATAGTCTACAGCAACACCACTAGTGTAGTTCATGCTTATTGCTTTCTTATCATTTATGTTTAAAACAACATGTAATTTTCTTACTTGACCATAACCACTGTATTTTCTTTTTCGAATATTAAGCTTACTATGCCCACCGTTATTATTGTAGATACTAACTCTAGTGCTATCTACGGCAATTTCAACATTTTCCAGATCATCTTTATTGCTTCTATGGTCATCAATCTTCAAATTAAGCTTTTTAAATCTTCTGGAAGCTTGTGTATAGCTGATAATCTTAAGTTTTTTGCCTATTTGTACCATATAACCTTTTACAAAACCTACAGCTTGTCTCAAGCCAATTCTAAAAAGATGAACTATTATGTGTATTAAAATTACAACTTTATCACTATAAGTGTTATTGCCACCTGCAACTTTTGGACTATTTTCATACCAATTTTCTATGGCTTGATTAACAAAATGAAAAACATTTCCTCTTTTTTTGAGAAACTCGTTATATTCTCTTTGGTTACTTACTCTCATTTTTTGTGGCATAAGTTGTACTTGTTTGAAAAATGCCTATTTTACAACAAAATTCGTTAGTAGCCATATATTAAAAAGCTTTTCTTCTTACAATAACCTCAACCAACACTAGCTATGCAACAAAGCCCTCCTGAATATGAACCATGAGTAATGGTAATGGTTTTTTGAACAGTTATATCTACTTTTTTAATTTCACTTATTGGAAAATCATTAACCTTCAGTTCCATTACTCTTTGGCTATTTGGCTGAAAAGTATGTGGTTCTGATTCAACTGATTTTATATCTGGATCTTCATCAAAAGAAATGCGAATACTGTGAGGTAACTCAATCTCATAGCCATCAACATGAGCTTTTCCCTCATTAATTACAAATATTTTTTTTCCTCCTTCCCCCTCTTCCTTTTGCAGGAACATTACTTCAAGGCCATTTACAACGTAGGAACCATTTGCCTCTTTGTCATAACGAGCAAGAGCAGTAGTTACTATATTTGCTTGTGGTGGCGGTGAATGTTCTATCAATACTCCATTTTCAATATTGTAAATTGGGTAAAATTCGCCATTTGTAGAGTTAACAGTAACACTTTCTACTTGGTATCCCCAAATGGTGGAAACTTTAAGCCTTGCAGCTCCTACTTCCTGATAGTTTCTTGTACCAATAGCAGGATCACGAAGATTTTCGTCCTCAAGTTCTGTAATGGTAGATTCTACGTAATAAACACCTATACGCACTGTGGTACTCAGTGGAATAACAAACTCTTTTGCCTCTACTTTTCTCACCGCTCCACGAAGATAGATTTTTCCTGACTCAAGTGTAACTTTACCAGTTTCTCTATCTATAATACAATTGCTTCCTGTTATAACATCGCCATCACGAAATATTGCATCGCCTATGCCTTTAAGCTTAGAGAGAGCATATTCTTGCGTCTCGTTTAATTCTGCTGACTGTAGACCTCTTCCTGCTAGAAACAAGCTTTTTTCGTATTCTTTGTCAGGATTAAAGCGGTTATAATAGCTATTTAAGGTCATCTTTTTTCTCTTTTTCTAAAATGTCACTACAAACGAAAAAGTTTCCCTGGTTGCTGAAGTCCTAATGAGCGGTACTGTATGTTCTAAAACTAATAAGATCCCTGGGTCTTCTATATCTTGTGGTTCAAAATACCTTTGTCCAGGAGGCAATTTTTCTTTTACCCTTGTACCAACCATAACTCCTAGTTCCCTTATCACTTGATTTGCTGCATCCGTGAAATCGAAAGTAAATTTAAGGTACAAATTATTGGTTGGTACATTTGAGGACCTAAACCTCCCTGTTGGAGTCAAAAGCTCTCCATTCTCATCACCTGTGCAAAAGAGAACCTCATCTGCAGTACGTCTGCCAAGTTCATTCAAGAGCTTTATAGAATTTATAGGTTCAGGTGGTGTGCTTTGAGTATATTCTACAGTAACTGCACTATTTGCCGTGATAGAGCTATTTTCCGTAAGTTTTATTACACCAGTACTGCTATCAACTGTATAGTCTATACTTGGCTGATAAATTATTTGTCCTGTAAAAACCCTTACATCTTTAATAGTGTGGTGATCTAGAGCTATTTCACCCTCAACAAAAACTTTTTCGACCTGATGGCTACTTTCCCAATTTGAGTCACCACTGCCCCAGGCAAGATGTAGAGACTGCTCTTTTATACTTGCTGCTATTGCTGCTCTTCCTGACTGTGTGAGAATTGACATTTTTAATTAAGTCTCCTATATTATATATGTACGATGACTTCAAAATTCGTCCGCAAAAATCAAAATATTTTTTTATATCAGAAAAATTTTTTAGGAGAATAGCTCAGCTCCACAGCTAAACTTTCCAACACCACGAGCAAATGGTCCGCTAGGAATGTCAAGCCATTTATCTTCTTTTGAACCAGTAGCCATTCCCTTAACCAGCTTCCGTGCTTGTAACAGCTCTTGAACTATACGCTCCATTCTATCTCTTCCTATACTGTGAAACTCCTCAGGTAGTCTATGCCGCTGTTTATACACTCCTGTACTTCCTGTATGGGTAAATGGATGTCCAGAAATTGCTGCTCGTGTAATTGCAGTTATAAGATGCTGCTTTGAATCTTTTTCGTTCATATTTTTTATTCTTAATCTTTCAGTTATGTCCTCTAACAATCCTGTTTCTTCATTTCTTAAATAAGTGCGTAAAGTGCGATCAGCCAAACCGTTTGCTTTAACAATTGCTCCATAAAATAATGCGTTCTGTCTTACAGATTCTCCTATTGATTTAAAAATTGTCAGTTTAGCTGTATCTTCCACAGACCAAAAAGCGTATGAACACCTAACACCATTAACAAGAGCAGATGTACCTCTAATGGCATCACGTGCTTGCTCAACAGTCGATATAGGTTTTTCACTTTTTGGCTTTCTCATATGATGGGCAGTAATTATTGATGCTCCAGTGCTACCTGCTAAATCAGATAATAAAGACATCAAATAATCGCCTACGGCTGGGTCAGTATTTAAATCAGCATGCACGAATGATGCAAGTGGATCAAATACGATTAATTTTAAGTCTTTTATTTTATTAAGTTGTTTTGTTATCGATTCAAATTCAGGAGAAGTCTCTATAACTTTACCTGAAACACTCTTTATGATTGTAAGTGATCCACTAACATTTGGTAATGGTACAATAAAGAGCCTATCTTTATATTTTAATCTTTCGCATTGCGAATCAAGACGCTCTAAACGACGATGTATTTCACTCATATCATCTTCTGCTGAGAAAATTACCACAGATCCATGTTCAGTAACTAAAGGACCAAAACCACATGGCTGATCTTTTCTACTCGCAACTTTCAGTGCTAAATCAAGCAGAAGCATACCTTTACCAGTATCTCCCATTGCAGCTAGAATAGATGTCACTCCTAAAGGAAATAACCCTTCAACAAGAAACTTTTGCTCTGGTACTGGACCTATAAAACGTTCCACACTCCATTCTTGAATATTAAGAAATTGCTTAACGATGATTTTTTTCGAGTTATTTTCAATGAATTCAGGAATATTCATCTTTTCTTCTATACCATCAGCTGAATCCCATCCTTTTGGTTTATTCTCCGGTATTTCAAGAAGAGTAAGTGATAAAACACCAAGAAAAGTAAGCTTTTTCACAACTTTCTCAGCATATTGTTTACCTGGCTCATCATTGTCTGGCCAAATAATAACATGCTTACCCTTAAGTGGTGACCAGTCTGTTTTTTCTATTGGTGCATTTGCTCCTAACATTGCAGTTGTGGCAGTCATACCTTGCTCTATCAGAGCATCTGCACACTTTTCACCTTCAACTAAAATCACCTTATCAGATTTCATGATACCTGGAATATTATATAAAGGCCTGGTCTCTGGTAGAGTAAAACTAGACCTTTTTACATAAAAAGGAAGATATCTTTTTCCTGAATCAGTGTTATAACGATAAACTGTAACAATCACTTGATCACTTTCATCGTAATAGTTCCATGATGCCGTTGGTTGCCCCAGAGTGTTATTTTTTTCCGAATAACCAATCCACTTAGCAATATCTTCTATCGTATCAGTAAATTGATTTTTTCCAGTAACAGCAGCCCAAAGATCAAAAATATCTCCTCCTTCTTCGGTAGAAAAATCATGCCATAATCCGGCTTTACTGCCAGTTAACTCCACTATCATACTTTGTCCTTTATTGCCTTGTAGATCACCTACATAGAACTTATCACCACGAAAAGTTCCTCTTGGCAGTAAATAAGAAAGACATGACCTTATATTTGATAGGAGTTGAGTTCTTAACTGTTCTTTCTTCCCTAATAATTTATAATGTCCATTTCTTTGTGAACAATAAATATCCATACCTACCTGAAGAATTTTTATGTTCTAGCTATAACGTTAGCAGATTTCCAACATCCATTAATCTTATTGATGAATTTTGTTGGTATAGATCTACCGTTTCTAAGTTCATATACTACTTGTAAGATATTTGTACGTTTATTGGGTTGAAATATTACTATTCCAGATGTATAAAAACTTCTTAAAGCGTTAGCACCAACGAGAGCTTGAAATGGATTCTTTTCCAATATAGAGGTAGGTACTTTTTTGGTGTGATTTGTGATGATTATTCCAGCCATAGGATTAATCTTGGAACGTAGTTTTTCTATTGCATGCTGCAGACCATAGTTAACGGAATTATAAGGAGAATCAATCACAACTAAATCAAACTTTTCCTCTACCATATTTTTTATTTTTTCTATACCTTCTTCATTTAAGGTCAAATTCATCTTGTTCGTCACAATTAAGTTTTCTGTTGCTAAATGAGGAAGTTTGTTGAGTTGTTGTATACGTTCTCTAATGTAATCATATTCCATTTCGTTTTGTAGATAGAATATTTTTAGCGGTCTTGTAGGCTTCATGCCAAGAAATGATCTTCCTGCTGCCAGATGTACTAATAGAGAAAGAAGAAAATGACTTTTGCCAATCTTTGGAGTACCACCTATGACCAAAAGACCACCTGGTGTCAAAATTCTTGGGCCTATTATATCTTGTGGCATTGGTGATTTGTCATTTAAGTAATGGTTTACAGAAAATGCTTTTCCTTCGTTTTGTTTTTCTTGTAATATGGAACTTCTTTCATCTTTACCGTTCAACCATGTTTCAGCAGAATCTATATTACCTTTAACTAAAGTCCAAAGGTCTATTATATTTCCTTTCTTTTCTTCGATCAGGTTGTACCAATTTCCTGCATTTTCTCCTTCCATTTCAACTATTATCTTATTTCCATTTCTACTGCCAATATAGAATTTATCTTGGTAAGATTTGCCTTCAGGTAACAAATAAGATAAACAATCTTTGATGTTATTAATTAATAATGATTTTATTTTCAAAGCATTTTTAGATGAAAAATCCATAAAATTCTCCTTGTTTATTCCAAATTTGTTCAACATATTTTTTAGACGTTTAAAGTCAAGATTAGCCAGCTCACAAACAGTTTCAAAAGATCGTGAGCGAATCCATTGACAAGCCTCTTTTTTAAGTTTAGGGTTTTTTCCTGCTGCATCCTGAATAGCTCTAGTAATAACAGCAGCCCACAACTTTCCTTCGTCATACTTCAAAATGGCAACCAATCATCTTGAAAACTTTTTTGTAATTCTGGAGTAATAACTGTAGTAATCCTATTTCTATCTCCGTATGTATTATTAGTTTCAACGCCTACTTTTACTGTAAACTCTAAATCGTTGAAATCAGCTATAGAGTTTATTCTTCTAGCGGTAACTGCTTTCTCTGAAGTGTCATTTGCATGAATATTTCTGGATGATTCCAAAATACTACGCAGCATAGAACGTCCAGATTCTCCCCAGATGTCTTCTTCACCTTCTGCTTTGCCATTTTTGATACCTATAATCTGAAAAATCTTGCGTTTTGCATATGGGCCTTCAGTGACGGTAAATTCTACATTTAAATAGATACTGCCAGTAGTGTAGTTTTTAGTGAACCAATTTTCATAACCTCCAGGCTTTATTGCCATTTTTACCTTGACTATTGTACCTTTTGGTATTAAACTGCTTTGCAGTTTCGCGTTATTAAAATCAGTTAAAAAATCTTGTAGCATACGCTCTCCTATAAGTTGACTTTAAAGTGAAAATTAGCTATTCCATTAGCTGCCAATGACCATTTATCTTATCGACAAGTTTATTTTGCACGCGTTCACCATTACGAAGCTCAAATACTATCTGGCGTACACTACTTTCTTCATCATGAGCAAACATCACCATACCAGTACTGTAAAATCCACGTAAAGATCCAGCACCACTTAGGCCTTGGAATGGATCTTCTTCGAGCATCTTTTTTGATAATTTTTTTGTATGATGAGTAAGTACAATACAAGCATCTGGATTGACAGCACTGCGTAGCTTTTCAAGAGTCTTTTGCAGAAAAAACAGCATAGCACTATTGTCATTTTCATTTCCATATTCACTGCTAAAGATGTTACGTAATGGATCTATGGCCAAAACATCAGGTTTAAAGCGTTCATTTACAATCTCCTTAATTTCACTTATTTCATCATGATTAAATGATAAGTGCACTTTTGGCGTAATGATTAAGTTGTTAGCAGCTACATTCAAAAGTTCATTATCAAGTTGTTGCAAACGTTCTTTCATATATTCATATTCAATTTCAGTTTGCATGTAGAAGATTTTCAAAGGTCTATTTGGTGTCATACCGAGAAATGATCTACCAGCAGCCATGTAAACAAGCCAAGAGATCAAAAAGTCGCTTTTGCCAATCTTAGGAGGGCCACCAAATACTAACAAACCTCTTTTAGTTAGAATTCTTGGTGAGATTATATCCTCTGGTATTGGCGATCGATCGTCCAAGTATTTTTTCACACTGAAAAAAGGAATTTTTTGACCAATAGTTAAAAAGTTTTGTAGCATATAATAACCTCCTATATGTTGGGCGTGACAGGTTGAATTGCAAAAGCTTTAGTTTTAATTTTTGTAAGAAGTTTTCCTAGATGCGGTTCTTCAACCATATTAAGGCAACCACTTCGATCTTTAGCAGGATATCCCCAAGAATTAATCGTCTGACAGACAAATGAACGAACCTCTGTACTATCATCTTTCTTGATTCCAACCATACTGATTACCTCATCAACAATACCTGGAATTTCACTTGCAGTTTTAGCTCCTTCACATTGAGGTAGCCAAGTTGAGCGATTGAAATCATCGAGGTATTGTCCAAGAGTTCCAACTGTAATGATGTCTTTATTTGGAATATGTTGAAACTGATTGAGCCAAGCCATCATTTCTTGAGCAAGTAACCCGTAAGCAGCTCTCATATCTTGTTTTCCTGATCTTTCAGAAAAAGCTTCAGGTTGCATTTTTGCCCATAAAAGACATAAACGCGAGGCTACTGTAATACTATCGATAAAAACACATCGATACTTGAGAAACTCCGAAGCAAGCTCTTTGTATTTACTGGATACATGCTCATAGTGTCTTTGGCTATATGCTGAGTCAGATTTTAACGCAGGATTAGGACCACCTATGAGACATGCAATATCTCTTGCCTCATTCCAAGTACGAATACTTACAGAATCCCCTTGCCAATCTTGAACAGCAAGTAAACCTGCCTCAAAATCAAGACAAAGTGTTGGTTCATTTATGGTCTTTAAGAGACTAGTTTTACCTATACCATAAGGACCAAAGATGACCATTTTTATACCTGTTTGAACTTTTAGCCGTTCATTGCTGTTCATTATTTTCATTTTTCTCCCAGTACCTAAATATATATGTACGATGACCTAGGCAATTCGTCCGCAATTTGCAAAAAAAAAATTTTGAGCAAATATAATCGAGAGCTTATAACTTCTCTAAAACTGAGAATTTATCGCGTATTCGTTCTAGTGTGCGATAGATAGTTGTCTTTGGTATTTTGGTTATTACAGAAACTTCAGTAATAGTAAATACCTTAAGTAATTGACATAAATTACTATCTTTTTCAGACAAAGTTGAAATTATATTATTTATATCAGTGCGAATTATCGCTTCGATTTCCGAGTTCCTATGATCTGGAATATCGTCGTTTATATCATCAAAAGTTATATTACGTTTTAGACACAACTGATTGCGTAACATATTGCGAGCACAATAATTAGCTAATCTAGCAACGAAAGTACTAAAACTACTTCTTTTCTCATCGTGCTGGTTAAGATATTGCCAAACCTGACAAAAAAGCTCTTGTTCTATATCTTCGAGACTTTCGTTAATAAAACAGCTTTTGGATTTAAGGCGCGAAGCTTGAAATCTCACATGTTTAACAATTGTAGAATCGATTCCTTGATAAGAATTCTTCATAAAAACTCCAAAAGTTTCATGAATAGAGATTTTTACCAAGACTTTGTATGACTAATTTATTATAAAAAAGTAGTAATAATTTTTTTATCTAAAAGAATAAAATCTTTAAAAGTTAAAATAAGATTTAAACGTTTTGATACACTACTGAAGCTACTTTTTCATAGGTAAAAAACTACCAATTTCGTACCTAATTTCTGAGTTACTAATTAGTATTTCAGAAAGCAGTGATCGTTAAGTTATTGATAATATTGTCTTTTTTATGTTCTATTCCTAAAAGCCGTTTCTAAAGTTAAGTGGCTAAAATCGGCCAGTGAAGAGGATTTACGGATTACTGAAGTCTTATATATATTATATATATATTTAAATACAGGTAAAATATAATATATGATAATATAATAATATAAATATTGGCGTAATATAAGTTATGTAAAATAGTTATTAAGATAAGTAAAGATGAAAAAAACTCAAATGGCAGGATATGAAATTTTTTTTAATTTTTTTTCAAAATTGCGGACGAATTTGCGAGTCATCGTACATATATATTATACAGGGCATTGAACTTTAATTACACAAAGGAGTTTTTGTACGTCAATCTTAACGCTAGATCTCGGCAAGCAAACCGGCTGGGCAATTCTAACAGATGGAGTAATTGAAAGTGGAAGCAAAAGCTTTCATGGTAGCCGTTTCAGTGGAGGTGGAATGTGTTTTTTAAGTTTTCACAATTGGCTTAATTCTTTGAAACATGAGTTCACTGCAGTGTATTTTGAGGAAGTAAGAAGACATCTAGGAACTGATGCAGCGCATTGCTATGGCGGTTTTCTCGCAGTTCTGTCTGCTTGGTGTGAAGAGAACAATATTCCCTACCAAGGTGTTAATGTTAAAACTATAAAACGCTTTATAACAGGCAAAGGCAATGCAAGTAAGAGTGAAGTTATTGAAGCGATACGTGAAAAAAGTTTTTCACCTAGAGATGATAATGAGGCCGATGCTTTGGCATTAATGTTCTATATTAGTAAAGATATTAATAAGACAAAAAACCCATGAAAAGTGGGTCCTTTCGGCCATAATGGCGGGTTTGGTGGGTTCGACCCCAGGCCTTCTCTAGCGTCAGATATATTTTAAATATTAACTTTTTAATTATTAAGATATGAATTTAGCAATCCACTACTATCCTACTCGAAACCTAGTTGAATATGAGCGTAACCCACGTAAAAATGACGATGTGGTCAACAGAATGTGTGCTTCTATTCGAGAATTTGGCTTTCGTATACCAATAGTTGCAAAAAGTGATGGCACTGTGGTTGATGGTCATTTAAGACTTAAAGCAGCAAGAAAACTTGGTATGGAAAGTATACCAGTGGTCTTAAGTGATAATTTAAATGAACCACAAACTAAAGCTTTTCGATTACTGGCAAATCAATCAGCTAATTGGGCAAAGTGGGATGATGAGCTTTTGAAAGTAGAAATTCAAGAGTTAGAAGATTTACAGTTTGATCTTAAAATGACTGGATTTGAATTAGAAAAAGTTCAACATTTCCTTGATGATTTAGATAGTGAAAAAGAAGATTTTTCTGACTTGGTTGGTGATGACAAAAAGGTAGAAATAACAAAACCAGGTGATCTATGGATTTTAGGTGATCATCGAATCTATTGTGGTGATAGCTCTGTAGTTGAATCATATAAAGCGCTGTTAGATGATAAAATGGCAGACATTACTGTTTGTGATCCTCCATATAACGTTGATTATGGTAGCAGTCAAGAAAGAGAGGATAAAAAGATACTAAACGATAATCAAGGTGAAAAGTATGAGCTTTTTCTCTATGATATTTGTACTCATATTTTAGCATATACTAAAGGTGCAATTTACATCTGTGCATCATCATCAGAGTTTTCAACGTTGCAAAAAGCATTTGAGGAAGCGGGAGGAAAATGGTCAACTTTTATCATTTGGGCGAAGAATCACTTTACGCTAGGAAGATCAGATTATCAAAGACAATACGAAGCAATGCTTTATGGATGGAAAAGCGGCAATAAACGTGAGTGGCATGGCGGTAGAAATCAAAGTGATCTGTGGTTTTATGATAAGCCAATACATAACTCACTGCACCCAACAATGAAGCCAGTAGAGCTAATGGAGAGAGCAATAGTAAACAGCAGCAGATCAGGAGACATAGTACTTGATCCATTTAGCGGTTCTGGAAGTACACTGATTGCATGTGAGAGAACAGGAAGAATTTGTAGGACAATAGAGCTAGATTCAAAATTTGTAGATGTAACCATAAAACGTTGGCAAGTGTACACAGGTAGGGAAGCAATTCTTTCTGGTGCTGGTAAAACTTTTTCAGAGATTCAAGAAGAAAAACAGTAAGAAAAAAGTGGAAAAGATAACGCAAACAGAAATTTAGTAAGCCTTGGTAGTTGTAATATTAATTTACTGGTATATACCGTATTTTAATGAGTTTAGCGTAACAAATAACTTTGGATTAAATGTGGTGTACTTAATGAATCAAGAAAAGACGTTAGCTGGAGTAGTAACGTCGCAAACAAATAATGAAGCATCGTTTTCTGAAGAAGTAGAAAATAATGTTTCAAATTCTACACTATCTGTTAAGGAGAGAATTGAATTGTTTGAAAAAGGTACGAAGCAAGAACCTGACCTGAACACTGAATGCAAACTAGCTTCTTTAAATGTGATTAGCAATAGTAGCGATAGCAGTATTACAGCAAAAATAGACGAAGCAGGTGCTGATTTTTCAGTGAGTTGTTCTTCTTTAGTATTTGATGATGGTAAAGACATAGAGGACGAATTTAATGCAGTTTGTGAGGCAAATGGAATAGAATATAACCGTCCGTATTCTCTTGATCAGCTTGAGGCAGCATCCAACACATCTTCCAACCCCAAAATAGACAATACAAAAGAAATGCAAAAAGAGGAAGAGGATAAAGAATTAGGAGATAAACCAAAGCCGTTACCTAGGAATGGAATGTTGGAGAAGGACAATATTAGAAATGTAGCTCCACCTTCACCTAGAACAGCAGAAAATCATCGGTTGAGTATTATTCAGGATATTGCACCACCAAAGCTACCACATTCTTCTTTCCAATTAAATGGAGAAAAATGTGATGAGCAAGAAGCTATAGGAGAACCTATGTATGCAACTATAGACAAAAATAAAAAATTCTCGAAAAGAGGTTTAGATGGTGAAATAAACGATCAAAGTCCGGAGATGGAAAAGTCAAATTCTGAAGAAACATCAATTAAGAAAGGATCAGAAGATATAATTGGTGAACCTGTAGATCTGAATACAAAATTTTTAAAAAAGAGTTTGGAAGGAAGTGATAGTGGAATAGACAATAGAAGTGCAGAGATGACAAGATCAAATTCTCAAGTAACAGAAATGAGTGAGTTTTGTGGCAGTCAAGGATGGGAGAATATGTCATTAAATCATGATAGTCCAGTTACACTTTCAACTAGCTCATCAGAAAAAAGTGATAATGAAGAAACCCCGTTAATTAAAAAAGAAAAGAAAACAAATAGAATTTTGCCAAGAGTAAAATATGCAGTGCAGCAGAAGGAATTTGTAATTTTCGGTATAGCTGCTGTTGCACTTAGCGCTTCTGCAGCTTTGGTATATCTACAGGATAAAGGACAATTTATTGCATTTTTTGCAAACAGCCCTCTCTATATTACTATGCCAATGATAGCAATTACTTCATTGCTTGCAATTAGCACAATATTTTGTGGAATAAAGCAATTTAGAGATACTGAAGAGTGTCAAATAGGAGGAAAGAATGCGAATGAAACTTTGAATCAGGTGCTAAAGTATCAACCAAAAGATAAAGTAATAAAATCATTCAAACTTGAATACAGCAATGGTACTCATTCACATTTTACACTTAACGCTTGGAAGGGTAAGAACAACTTCATTAATATTGACGACAAAGTCATTAGTAGAAGAAATAAAGTAGAATCAGTAATCAAAGATAGGCCATTATTTACAGCATTATTAAGCAGTTTGGTTGCTGCAAATATAGTATTGCCTTTATTACTGTATGTAGAAGGTGGTATTAATAGTGTACAGAAGTTTTACCAGAACGCTTTGATTAATAACGTAGGGTTATCACTACTTATAGGCTCGAGTATACTTGCACTATCAGTGATATTCCTTGGAGTACATTACTACAGAAAAACAAATTGCACAAATCTTGTATATTGTGAGGAAAGAATTGAACCAGAAAAAGTTAATGGAAAGTTCATTGAGGAAATAAAGGAAGCAAGGACAAAAGTGCTTGAAGAAAACCATAGTAAAGATGCCAAATGCAGCAGTTTAACGCTAGAGCAAGTAGTGGTTGAATCTCATAACTACAAAGATGCAATTTATAGTATTAGTTGAAAATGGCCAAATTTCACTATGTAAAAAGAAAGCAGCTATAAACCGGAGTACTTCGCTCTATATTAGTAAAATATCTCTAAGACGCCGGCAAGTATAAACAGGTAGGAAATTGCTGATACTGGCAAAACCTTTTCAGAGATTCAAGAAGAAAATTCGTAGAAACAAGAGAGAGGAGAAAAAAAAGTGAAAATCACACAAACAGAATGGGCAAGAGAGATAGGAGTATCAAAGCAATATGTCTGTTATTTAGTAAAAAAAGGAATAGTTGAGTTGGAGGATGGTTTGATCAATAGAGAACAAGCAAATGAAGCGGTGGCAGCAATAAGAGATCCAAGTCAGCCACTTAGGAGGAAAAATCCAGAAAACGAAAATACAAATAACCTTTCTACAATGTTGCTAAAAACGCGAATAAAAAATGAAATGGAGCGAGGAAGGTTGCTAGAAGCAAAGGCAAAAGCTGAAATAGGAGAACTTGTAGCAGTAGAGGAAGTAAAAAGTGAGGCATTTAACGTAGCAAGAGTTGTACGTAATAATTTGCTTAATGTTCCAAATAGAGTTTCAGCACTGCTTGCATCACTGAGTGACACTGAAAAAATTCACGAGACGCTAACTGAAGAGATTACAAACTCACTTGAAGAATTATCTAACGCTAAATTTAAAATATAAAAAGATTTTGAATACAAAATGGCTGATAACTTAAGTTTAGAGTTAATAAAGTGTTTAATCAATCAACCTGGATTAGATGTTAATGTCAGAGGGTTAAACGGAAAAACTCCACTGCATTGCGCTATAGAGTTTGATGAATTAAGCATGGTAGATTTGTTACTCACGAAGAAGAACATTAATCCTTTTGTGGAAGATAATGAAGGTAAAACATCTCTTGATTACGCCAAAGAAGGGAAAAAAGCAGAAATATTACAAGCACTAATTAATAACAAGTACGGGTCAGAACAAGATAGCTTACTTCATTTAGCTGCAATGATAGGTGAAATTAATGCAGTGAGATATTTGATCAGAAAAGGTATTGACGTTAATGTACGAAATGCTTTGCACCATACTCCATTACATCTAGCAGCAGGCATAGGACATGCAGAAGTTGTAAAGATTTTGATAAGAGAAGGAAAAGCTGAAATAGATGTCTTTGATGCACGAAATCAGACACCAATGCACTATGCAGTTAATAATAAAAAGTTGGAGATAGTAAAGTTACTGCTGAAGCTTGGAGCAGATGTGAATAGTGCACGCATGGGACAAAACTCAATGAAATTGTCACCTGTGCATATAGCTGTAAGTAATGCTAATTACGATGAAAGAGACTTATGTCTTGATATCCTCAAATCCTTAATAAAGGAGCCTAATGCTCAAGTAAATTTGCAAGACTACGAAAATAAAACACCACTACATTATGCTGAAAGACTAAAAACAATAGAAGTTTTACTAACGCGAGAAGATATAGACCCTCTGGTAAAAGACGATAGCGGTAAAACACCATTTGATTACGCTAAACCTGAGATAAAGAAGGCTTTGATGAGTAATAAATACGGTTCTGAAAAGAATAGTCTACTCCATTTAGCTGCACAAAGAGGAGAAATTGAGATTGTAGATGCAATTTTAAGAGAAGAAATCGATATTGATATTGTAAATAATAAAGGTTTATCACCGGTTTACCTTGCTGCGGAAAAAGGGCATTTACATGTAGTAAAGTTATTGCTGAAAAAAGGAGCAAATTATACACCTGTTTTACATTTAGCAATTAAATCAAACAATTTAGAGTTACTTAAAGTTTTGTTTACTGAAAAAAATGGGTCTTTGCTCTGCAGAGATACCGTTGTTAATTTTCCAACCCTTCATAATAAATATATAGCACAGAGAGAAATAGCAGATAAAAGGACGAAAAAACATAATAATATTATCTGCATCTATACTACAGTCAGCGCAATAGCAGTAGCAGTATATATAGGGTTGATAACAACAACAATAAGCAGTGCAATCATTTTTGCAACAATAACAGGGGTATTTGCGCTTGTTATAGCAATAATGATAAGTGAGATGAGCAAAAGATATATAGAAAACGAATTTCAGAAAAAGATGTTTATGGAATTGGATGAGTGTAGTTCTATTGTTAATGATGTCGAGATAGAACCAGTTATGAGTAGATGCAGACAATGATATACGCTACATCTTTTTCTGAAGGTTTAAGGCCAGATCCCCAGCTTAAAGTATCAGAGTGGGCGAATGAGTATCGAGTTTTAGCGCCAACTGCAGCATCAGAGCCAGGTAAATGGAGAACAGAAAGAACTCCTTATTTAAAAGAAATAATGGATTCACTATCACCATCTTCACCTGCAGAAAAAGTAGTATTCATGAAAGGAGCGCAGATTGGGGGAACAGAAGCTGGCAACAATTGGATTGGCTATATCATCGATCAAACACCAGGTCCAATGCTGGTAGTACAGCCAACAGTTGAAATGGGAAAACGTTGGTCGAAGGGAAGATTTGCACCGTTAATAGAGAGTACACCATGTTTAAAAAGTAAAGTAAAAGACCCAAGGTCAAGAGATTCAGGGAATACTGTACAAAGTAAGGAGTTTCCAGGTGGAATAGTAGTAATAACTGGAGCGAATAGTAGTGTAGGACTGAGATCTATGCCAGTAAAATATCTCTTTCTTGATGAAATAGATGCCTACCCAGGAGATTCAGGAGGAGAAGGAGATCCAGTACTGCTCAGTATTGCTCGAACTAATACATTTGCAAGGCGAAAGATTTTTTTAGTATCGACACCAACGATTCATGGAATAAGCAGAATTGAGAAAGAATTTGAAGCAACAGATAAGAGATATTTTTTTGTTCCCTGTCCGTATTGTAATTACTATCAAGTTCTAAAATGGTCACAAATAAAATGGGAAGATAAAAATCCAAGTACAGCACACTATATATGTATAGAATGTGGTGAAAAGATAGAAAATCATCAAAAGACAGAGATGCTTGAACGTGGAGAATGGAGAGCTACAAATCAAGTACACAATAGCAAAGTAATAGGATTTCACCTTTCAAGTCTTTATAGCCCAGTTGGGTGGTATAGTTGGCAACAAGCAGTAGAGGATTTTCTGCATGCAAAGGAAAGTGAACAATTACTGAAAGTTTGGATCAACACAACGCTTGGAGAAACCTGGGTAGATAAAGGAGAAGTACCTGATTGGAAGCAATTATTTAACAGGAGAGAATTTTTTCAGATTGGCACAGTACCAAGGAGAGAAGTGGTACTTACTGCAGGAGTAGATGTCCAAAAAGATCGTCTAGAGGTGGAAGTTGTAGCATGGGGAAAAAGTCGTGAAAGTTGGTCAATAGACTACCGAGTATTTGAAGGAGATACAGGAAGTAGAGAAGTATGGAAAAAGCTTTCGGAGCTCCTCAATCATCATTTTATTGGTGAAAATGGGCTTGAATATATGATAAGTATGATGGCGGTTGATGCAGGGTATGCAACGCAGGAAGTTTACAACTGGGTGAGAAGTCATCAAGGGTCTGGAAGAGTAATGGCAGTGAAAGGTGTAAATAAAGCACTAGTGCCGCTGAGCAGCCCAAGTAGAGTAGATATAACAGTTGGAGGGCAAAAGCTGAAAAGAGGAATAAAGCTCTGGCCAGTCGGAGTATCGATATTAAAGTCAGAGCTTTTTCAATTACTTAATATTTTAAAAGAAGGTGAAGAAACACCGCCAGGGTATTGTCATTTTCCCGAGTATGCACCTGAGTATTTTAAGCAGCTAACGGCAGAGCAATTAGTCAGCAAAGTAGTAAAAGGATATACCAAACAAGAGTGGCAAAAGGTAAGAGAAAGAAATGAAGTACTAGATTGCCGAATTTATGCAAGAGCAGCATCGATAGCACTGGGAATAGATAGATGGCCAGAGAGTAAATGGAATAGTTTAAGTGAAAAACCGGAAAGTAAAAAATCAAAGAAAATAGTCAAAAGCAAATGGATCAGCAAGTAATAAAGGCTTTGTTGCATAGCTAGTGTTGGTTGAGGTTATTGTAAGAAGAAAAGCTTTTTAATATATGGCTACTAACGAATTTTGTTGTAAAATAGGCATTTTTCAAACAAGTACAACTTATGCCACAAAAAATGAGAGTAAGTAACCAAAGAGAATATAACGAGTTTCTCAAAAAAAGAGGAAATGTTTTTCATTTTGTTAATCAAGCCATAGAAAATTGGTATGAAAATAGTCCAAAAGTTGCAGGTGGCAATAACACTTATAGTGATAAAGTTGTAATTTTAATACACATAATAGTTCATCTTTTTAGAATTGGCTTGAGACAAGCTGTAGGTTTTGTAAAAGGTTATATGGTACAAATAGGCAAAAAACTTAAGATTATCAGCTATACACAAGCTTCCAGAAGATTTAAAAAGCTTAATTTGAAGATTGATGACCATAGAAGCAATAAAGATGATCTGGAAAATGTTGAAATTGCCGTAGATAGCACTAGAGTTAGTATCTACAATAATAACGGTGGGCATAGTAAGCTTAATATTCGAAAAAGAAAATACAGTGGTTATGGTCAAGTAAGAAAATTACATGTTGTTTTAAACATAAATGATAAGAAAGCAATAAGCATGAACTACACTAGTGGTGTTGCTGTAGACTATTTGCCGGTCTGCGATATGTTAGAAGAAGTCAGTGATAAATATAACATTTGTTCTATTCGAGCAGATGCGGCTTATGATATAAAAAGTGTGTATAAAGAATGCAGAAAATACAATATTGTGCCTATTATTCGCCCTAGGAAGGATACTAAAATTTGTTTAGCTGACTACTTATCAGAAAGAAACAAGTATATTAGTAGAATTAGGTCATATGAGAATTATGAAGATGGTATTAATGAATGGAAGAAAAAAGTTAAGTATGGAGCACGGTCTTATATTGAAGTCTTTTTCTATAGGTTGAAGCAAATATTTGGGTTTGGCTTGAAAAATAAATCAGAGGTAAATCGTGAAAAAGAGCTGTTAATTAAGTGCTACTTATTGAACAAATTTACTGATATAGGTATGGCTGAATTTAAATTAGCTGCGTAAATTCACTGTGATTTACATGCCTATCAGTGCTATGCAACAAAGCCAGTAATAAATGTATAACGAAGATTATTTAATTCAAGTCGAAGAAGCGATAAAGAAGCTGCAAAACGGAGAGCGAGTAGTATCAATTGCATATGGTGATCATGTGGTAAGATATGCAGAAGTAGATATAAATGATTTACTAAACTTAAGACAACGAATTAAAGCTGAGCTAAAGATTGCTGGAGTGGAGCCAAAGAGGAAAATTATTTTTTCAACGAGTAAAGGAATTTTATAAATGCTACTAAAAACCTTCAAACAATTATTCAACAAGCCAAAAATCAAAAGTTCAGCCTGGGATGCAGCAGGCTCAGGAAGAAGATTTTTTCACTTTCAACCAGAGTTAGGAAGTATAAACAATTTGCTGTCTCAAAGCCTTGAAACTTTACGTAGTAGATCACGTGATATGGTGAGAAAAAATCCTTACGCTGCAAATATAATTGATACGATAGTAAGTAACTCTATTGGAACAGGAATAAAACCACAATCAAAAGCAAGAGATGGAGAATTTCGAAAGAAGGTGCAAGAATTATGGCTAAGATGGACAGATGAAGCAGACAGTAGTGGAGTAAGTGATTTTTATGGATTACAAGCTCTAGTATGCAGAAGTATGATAGAGGGAGGAGAATGTTTTGTACGTTTAAGAACGAGAAAGCTGGAAGATAGATTTTCTGTACCACTACAACTGCAAGTACTTGAGTCTGAACATTTAGACAATAAAACAAATCAAACTTTAGCAAATGGTAATGTAATAAGAAACGGGATTGAGTTTAACAAGCTTGGGCAAAGAGAAGCATATTACTTATTTAGAGAACATCCAGGAGAAGGCTCATTTGGAGAATCAGTAAGAGTACCAGCAAATGATGTTTTACATATTTATAGACCACTAAGACCTGGGCAAATTAGAGGAGAGCCATGGCTTTCGAGTATACTGCTAAAGCTCTATGAACTTGATCAATATGATGATGCAGAATTAGTACGAAAAAAGACTGCAGCAATGTTTGCGGGATTTATTACGAGACTTGATCCAGAAGCAAATATCATGGGAGAAGGTGAAGCAAGTGAGCAAGGAGTAGCACTATCTGGCCTGGAACCTGGAACAATGCAGCTTTTAGACCCAGGAGAGGACATAAAATTTTCAGAGCCATCAGATCAACTATGTTTTTTAAAATTTTTTGAATTTAGTTTCATTACAACTTTTGTTTGTAATTTTGTTTTTTATTCGAGTAAAAAGTGCATTTTTGACAATAAAAACCCTAACTTAATCATAGAAAAATTTTGTATCAAACAACAGTTACTGCTTAGATCTTATGGTTAACGAATATGTGTATAAATACTTTAAATGTGTGTAGACGTATTTATCCACATATTCGTTAACCTATTTTCTATGCAGATTTTTTTAATTCACATTGACTGCTTCTTTAAGCCTCGCATTGGAAATTACTATGATTTTACGCATTAGAGCTGTCATAGCCACCATCTTCTTTTTACCTTTACCAACAAGCCTTGAATAGAAGGCACCAAGCGCAGACTTAGACCTTGAAGCAGACATCGCAGCTGTAAAAAGCTTTTCACGAACGTTGCTTCTGCCACCACTTATTCTGCGATAACCAATAGTTTTACCACTTTCTTTCGGATGAGGTGCAACTCCAGCAAGACTTGCAATTTCTCCCCTACTTACATAACCAAGTTCTGGCATTAGACACAGAAAATCTTGAGATAATTTTGCACCTATTCCTGGAACTGTTTTAAGGATTTTTTGGCGCTTTTGTAACTCTGGATTCTCATCAATAATTTTTTGTATGGTATTGTTGAGCTCATCTATCTGGCTATTAAAGAATTCAATAGTTTTCTGACAGCTTTCTTTTATATGGTCGTTTTCAGGTGCTGCAAGCCTAGATTTCTCTTGAGCTCTCATTTTTGTAATGTCATCACGACGTTGACAAAGTGCAACTAAGGTTGTTTGTTCTTTTGACATAGGTGCAAATAGAGATAGAGTACTATAGCGTTCAAACCCTTACTGAGCAAGGGCTCTTGCATCTGATTGATCAGACTTTGCTAAAGTTCCATGAGATAGAACAAAGCTTTTTACTTTGCGAGTATTAGCTCGATGTACAGCAATATCTTTATCAACAAGAAAATGTGCTAAGCCAAGCTCATATTTTCCAGTGTTTTCCAGAGTTACTAAAGAATTAGGTAAGATATTTGAAAAATCTTGAAACAATTGTTGCCAGCCAGCAGTATCATTGTCGAATTCGACAGCGTTCTTCTGTTTGTGAACTGCAACAACATTTTTAAATTTTCCAATATCAATGCCAATAAAATTTTGATAAGATGTAATCATAATAACCTCGATTAGTTTTAATTAATTTAAGATTGTAAACGGGTGCATACATATGTCCCATGCAACTATTCAAACGTATCGAGAGATGGGCTAGTGTACCTTGATCCGAACGGTTATAATACCAACAGTTGGTCGGTCGCACACGCCCGTGATAACTCTATTCCTATAGTGAGTAGGGTTATCTCCCTCTTATCTCCTTTATATCATATTTTTAACTTACAACAGTTGGGATTTAGGAGACATAAATACGTGCTTTCCAGTTAGTAGCGTAGAAGAAAGAGGAAATAAATTTGTATTGGGAAGCGATAAACTTTCAGGGCAATATTGGAATTTAAAACACAAGCCAATTTTAGAAAGATTTAGCGTTACTCACAACTATAAAGTAGAAAATTATACAGATCAGAAGGTCAGAAAATATGTTTTAGCAGAACACAACGTTTACTATAAAAACGATTTAGATTCAGAGCAAAAAGACTCAATACACGAATTAGAAAAGCACATTTTAGTATTTTACCCGGGAGTACTGAAGTGGCACGAACATCGACATTTGCACAGAAGTTGGAAAGATAGTCGAATAATATCTCTAATAAGTTAAGCACTTATATTTAGATCCTCATATATTATATTAATAATAGGTAAAAGTGTATGAAATAAAAAGAAAAGGACTTGCTTTCTCATGCTAAAAAGGACATGACTTGAATAGCAGCAGGTAAATATAAGAAATTTGTCTGGCGCTAGAAAAGCTAATTTTGTGAGGTATGAAATGAGTTTTAGCAAGAGTAAGTTTTTTAAAGAAGTATCAAGTAACGGGTTTAAAAACATTAATAAAAGAAATGAAGAAGGAGAGACGATCTTGCATCAAGCAGTAGAAATCTCCGATTACACAACAGTGAGGTTATTAATAAAAAAAGGGGCAGAGGTAAATGCAAGAGATAAAAATGGTTATACACCACTACACTGTGCAGTATTTGCAAAAAGCTTAGAAAATGTAAAAGTGCTGCTAAGGGAAGGAGCAGAAGTAAATGCCACTCAATATGTCAGTGGATGTACGCCATTGCACTCTGCATGCAAAATAGGAGGAGCAGGAGTTGAAATAATAAAAGAGCTAGTAAAAGCGGGAGCTGAAGTTAATCAACTGAATAAATATGGTGCAACACCAATGTATTACATCTGGGAAAGTGAAAAGTATTCTCTGTGTGATAGCAAAGAAAGTGAAAAGGCAAGCAAATTTTTGAGAGAAAAAGGAGGAGTAATAAAAAATAGAGAACTGACATGCTATGGAATAGAGAGGCTAGTGGGAGAAATAGCAGACATGTTGAATGGGAGTTATTTGCCGGAGTTAAAAATAATAGAGATAGAAGAAATAAGGAAGAGAGACAAATCACTGATAAAGGAAGAATGTAAAAATTTAGCAAGCAAAATAATGAGCCAAGTGAACGAAATGATAGATGAGGTAGCGAAAAGGAAGGTTTAAAAGAGGGATTTAAATTTAAAGAAAAGGTGAGGTGGATTATGTTAAAGCTTGGCAAATTTAATAAGTCAGCAAAAGAATTATTAGAGAACTCATATGAAAATATTTATGAAAGAGACGAGAAGGAAAGAACAGCTCTGCATTATGCAGTAGACGCAAAAACAGTGAAGTTATTAGTTGAAAAAGGAGTGAATGTGAATGCAGCAGATGTGAAAGGATACACAGCACTGCACCTAGCGGTAACGGAGAAACGTCTAGAAATCGTGAGGGAATTGATAAAATCAGGAGCAGACGTAAATGCTGAGGAATATGGAAATAAATGCATACCTCTACACCTTGCGTGCATGGTAGGTGAAAAAGAAATAGTGGAGGAGCTGATAAAAGCTGGAGGAGAAATAGAGCAAGCGGATAAATTTGGAATGATAGCGATGGATTATGCGAAAAATAGCAAAGAAATAGCCGAGGTATTAAAGAAAGAAACAGAGAAAATGGAAAGTTTGTTAAAAAAATAAGAGTCGTATCAGAAAGCGCAACAGCAGTTGGTAAAGGAAGGGCTAGACCAAATTTGAAGGCTGTAGCTGATAAAAGTTGGTCTTTTTCATAAGAGTAAATGGATTGATGGAAAAAAGGAGTGGTAAGGCTCCTTGCACTACAAAAACATTTGCAGGAGAAACTATGAGAAAAAGAACATTAACTTGCCGATACGAGCCAGATGAATTAGCGGAACAACATCTAGCAGACGCCTATGAGCTGTTACTAAGGTATGCGGTAAAAAGAAACAATGAAAAGGAGATAAAGAAAAATGATAACAGTGGCCTTATATGCAAGAGTTTCATCGAAGAGTCAAGCGCAGAACAATACAATAGAGAGTCAAATTGCCGAGCTCAAGCATAGAATTGCTGCAGATAAGCATGAGTTACTGAATGAGTATGAATTTAAGGATGATGGGCTTAGTGGGTGGAGTTTAGAACGTGAAGGTTTAGATGCATTACGTGATAAAGTAGGAGAAGATCAAATTGATAAAATTTATATTCATTCACCTGACCGACTATCAAGAAAATCTGCACATCAAATGATACTACTTGATGAATTTGAAAAAGCAGGAGTAGAAGTAATATTCTTAAATCATAAGACTGAAAATAATCCAGAGTCTAAATTGTTATTGGGAATGCAAGGATTAGTGGCAGAATATGAGTGTACAAAGATTATGGAACGTAGTCGTAGGGGAAAACTCCATAGAGCAAAAAAAGGCTGTGTAAGTGTAATTGGCATTGCACCTTTTGGTTATAATCGTATAAAGCATGTAGATAGAGAAAAGACAAAGTTTGAAATAAATGAAGAGGAAGCAAAAATAGTAAAGCAGATATTCATGTGGGTAGGGCAAGAGAGAATAAGTATAAGGGAAGTGATACGTAGACTAAGAGATAAGTCAATTAGAACAAGAACTGGAAAGAAGGTGTGGTGTCCAATAATAATTTGGAAGGTGTTAAGAAATCCAGCATATAAAGGACAAGCAGCGTTTGGTAAATTAAAGAGGGTTGAAAAAAGAGAAAGAAATAAACAAAAGGTTTCTATCTGTCGCACAGATGAGGACAGCTGGATTTATATACCAGTACCAAAAATAGTTGATGAAGGGTTATTTAATAAAGTGCAAAAGCAACTGGATGAAAATAGAAAAAGAGCAAGGATGCAGAGAGAGGGAGGAAAAAAGAAATACCTATTACAAGGTCTAGTTGTGTGTCAAAACTGTGGATATGCGTATAGTGGTGCACAATGTGGAGTTGAGGGAAAAAAGTTTAGCTATTATCGCTGTAGTAGTACTATACGTATTACTGATGGTAGGGAGAAGTGTACTAATAAATTGGTCCGTACAGATATGTTAGAAACAGCTATATGGGAAAAGGTGAAAAATTTACTAAAAAACCCAGAGATAATAAAAAATGAGTATCACCGTAGAATTGCAGAAAATAAAAATGATGAATCATCAGATAAGAAGCTTGCAAGAAGAGAAAATCAAATAAAACAAGGCATCGAAAAGTTAATGGAAGACTATTATAGTCAAGAAAATGTAGGAGATAAAGGATATATAAGTGAGGAAGAATTTAAACAGACGATGAAAAGAATGAGGGAACGCTTAAGAGGGATAGAAGAAGAGAAGAAAAAGGTAGTTGATCAAAAAGCGATAGAGAAGGGAATGAACCTTATCATCAACAGTATAAAGAGTCTTTATTCCAGTGTAAAATCTAATTTGGAACAGCTAGATTGGCAAACTAAGCGTGGCATCATTAAAGCATTAGTAGAACGAATTCAGATTGGTTATGACCAGGTAGAAGTGGCGTTTAGAATAGAAGAACCAGCACAGGATGGAGAGATTTTTAATTTGCAACATTGTACTGGACGTCATGACAATAAGAGTATTTATCCTTTAGAATTAATTAAGAGAAAATTTTTTCTTGACTTGTTGTATAATTTGATAAAAGTGATCAAAATCTAAGCTTGCACTACCAATTAAAACTCCCAACAGATTTGGAATACTGAGCAAGTTTCCTATATTTTCTGAGCTGACTGAGCCACCATATATAATGTGTTTTTTACCAGTACACAATTTTATTATCTCTATCACCTCAGCAATTGCGTCATTATTTGGCACATTTCCTGTTCCTATTGCCCATATCGGTTCGTATGCTATGGTATATTCACCTTGTGTTGGCAAACGGTTTTTGCATTGATATTCTATTACTTCTTTTGTTTTTTTATTTTTATAATCTTCTGAGTTTTCACCTACACAGATGATTGGGTGTAATCCTGATTCTATTGCTGTTTTCGATTTAAGTTTTATTTCACTATCTTTTTCATGAGCCCTTTCAGAATGTCCAAGTATTACGTAACTACATCCTAGTTCCTTCAACATTCCTGCACTAATTTCACCTGTGTAAGAACCGAACTCTTTATGATGGCAATTCTGTCCTCCTATTTTAATATTGTTGTTCAACTCTATATTGCTTTGAAATGATGTAAAAGGAGGGCAAATTACTAATTTAGAGGTAATTTCGTTGCTCTTGTTGTTAAGTTTGCCTATAAAGTCAACAAATGAAGAACGTGTTCCATTCATTTTCCAATTTGCTACTATTAAAAAAGACATCAATTTTTCTTATATGAATGAGAGTGCCGGCTGTCGGACTTGAACTGACAACCTACTGATTACAAGTCAGTTGCTCTACCAATTGAGCTAAGCCGGCATTAAATACACTGACAATATACAATTATTGATGAATTTTCGTCAACTAATTTTTAAAATACTGCATACTAAGATCATATGAAAAAATTTTTACTGAAGCCAAAAAAGAGTCTAGGGCAAAATTTTATTTTATCGAATGAGATAATAAAAAGAATAGTTGCCTTAGCTGGTAGCCTGAAAGATTTTAATGTTATTGAAATTGGTCCTGGGTATGGTGCGTTAACAAGAGAAATATTGGCATATAATCCAAAGTTTCTACTTTCTATAGAAAAAGATAGTAGTTTAGTGAAACATCACGAACAATTGCTAAATGAGCATCAGGGAAAATATAGAATTATAGAAGCAGATGCACTTAATGTTGTAGAAAAAGAGCTGGTAGAATGTCCAGTCAAAGTCATTGCTAACTTGCCTTACAATATCTCAGTAGCGTTATTTTTAAAGTGGTTAAATAATATAAAATTTTTTACGAATTTGACGTTAATGTTCCAAAAGGAGGTAGCAGAGCGTATTACAGCAGAACCTAATTCTAAAGATTATGGTTCCCTATCAGTGCTAAGCCAGTTACTATGCGACATAAAAAAGGAATTTGATATTGAACCTAAGGAATTTTTTCCAAGACCAAAAGTATATTCTTCAGTAATTACAGTAAAACCTTTACCCACTCCAAGATTTGCAGTAAATTTAGAAACCTTAACAAAGCTAACACGTGCTGTGTTCGCTCAAAGAAGAAAGATGCTGAGAAATAGCTTGCAAAGTATAACTAGTGATGTCTCAACTACTCTTGAGAATGCTAAACTGAGTGGAGACGAACGTCCAGAAAGCTTAACTATTGAGCAGTTCTGTTTGCTAGCAAATAATATAATTATGCGATAAATATATTAGGAGCTACATACCTCTTCTATCCTATTTTGATCTAAAAATAGCTGGAGCCAGGCTAATTTTGCAAAAGCTCTATTGCAATTTCATTAATTGGCGTATAAGCTTTAAATAAAGCATATGAAAAAAATGGAAGCTTGTTATTCGTTTGACGATGTACTTCTCTTACCGGCCTATTCTGATGTATTGCCTCGTGATGCAGACACAAGAACTTATCTAACAAATAATATAGAACTAAATATCCCTCTCATATCCTCTGCAATGGACACTGTCACTGAATCAGGCTTTGCAATAGCTATTGCCCAACATGGTGGAATAGGTTGCATACATAAGAATTTATCAATAGATGAACAAGTGTTAGAAGTAAGAAGGGTGAAAAAATATGAAAGCTGGATCGTGTATAACCCAATTACAATTTCCCCAGATAAAACAGTTGCAGAAGCAGTTTCATTAATGAGAGAGTATAATTATTCCGGCATTCCTGTAGTTGATCAACGCAAGTTAGTGGGAATTTTAACTAATCGAGATGTGAGGTTTATTGAAGACCAGAACATGAATATAAAAGTTTCCGAGGTAATGACAAAAGATAAGTTAGTAACAGTTCGAGAGCAGGCAGTAAATAGCGCCTCAGCAATGAAATTGTTGCATGCAAATAGAATAGAGAAGCTTTTGGTTGTTGATGAAAATTCTTGTTGCATAGGTCTAATCACAGTTAAAGACATCGAAAAATACAATAGATATCCAAATTCATGTAAAGACAGTAAAGGTCGACTCAGAGTTGCCGCTGCAATTGGTACTGGTAAAAAAGACGGTATAGAAAGATGTGAAGCTTTGGTCGAAGAAGAAGTTGATGTGGTTATTGTAGATACCGCTCACGGTCATTCCGAGAACGTTGTCAGCACTATTAAGGAAATAAAAAAGATGTATCCGAATACGCAATTAATCGGCGGAAATATTACAACAAAGGAGGCTGCTGAAGCGTTGATTGATGCTGGTGTTGATGCAGTGAAAGTTGGAATAGGGCCAGGATCAATTTGTACTACCAGAATAGTTACAGGCGTTGGTATGCCACAATTCTCTGCGATCAAGAATATTGCAGAGGTTTGTAAAACAAAAAACGTCAGACTAATTGCTGATGGTGGAATAAAATATTCGGGAGATGTTGCAAAAGCTATTGCAGCTGGTGCTGATACTGTGATGATAGGTTCAATCTTTGCTGGTACTGAGGAAAGCCCAGGTGAGATTATCATGTATAAGGGTAGAGCATATAAGGAATATCGAGGAATGGGATCTATTAGTGCAATGAAACGAGGGTCAGCTAGCCGTTATTTTCAAGATTCAAAACTTGATTTAGTCCCACAAGGAGTAGAAGCAAGAGTTCCTTTTAAAGGTCCAGCTTCAGGAGTGATCTGTCAGTTAATTGGTGGGTTGCAAGCTGCAATGGGTTACACTGGCAACCGTAATATAGAAGAGATGAAAAAAAACTGCAAATTTGTCACTATTACTTCATCAGGGTTAAGAGAAAGTCATGCTCATGATATAATCATTACACAGGAAGCTCCAAATTACGCTTACCAAGCATCTAATTTATCATCTGATTCAGAGTAAATACAATCCCCTTTTGAGTGGGTCATTTCAACACTGGTACACAATTGATATTAATATTAAGAGTCAAAAAGATGTCATCTAAGTGGCTGACACTGGAAAATCGATTGTAAATAAACTGACTACATAAAATTTTTGATCAAAATCAGTGCTATAAGTTGGAATAGCAACTTAAGGTAGATTGCCAGCTTAATATATTTTGATAAATCCAAATTATTTTAGCTATAAGAGAGCTTTGCTTTTTTGCTCCATCAGAATTGGCTTACTTTTAGTGATTCATGGAGTTAAAAAAGTCAGCATTGCTCTTTGTTAAAAGTAATTTGTCACGTAAAAACTCCATTGCTTCAACAGATCCCATAGGGTTAAGTATCCTACGCAATACCCATATTTTATTTAGTATGGCCTTATCAACTAATAGCTCTTCCTTCCTTGTTCCGGATTTTGTAATATCAATAGCAGGGAATATACGTTTATCAGCAAGTTTTCTATCTAGTATAATTTCAGCATTACCTGTGCCTTTAAACTCTTCAAAAATAACATCATCCATTTTTGAACCAGTTTCTATAAGGGCTGTAGCGATGATTGTCAAAGAACCACCATTTTCAATATTACGAGCTGCTCCAAAAAAGCGTTTTGGTCTTTGCAGCGCATTTGAATCTACACCACCGGTTAGAACCTTTCCAGACGAAGGAATGACTGCATTATAAGCACGTGCAAGGCGAGTTATAGAATCAAGCAAAATCACTACATCTTTTTTGTGTTCAACCATTCTTTTAGCTTTTTCTATTACTATTTCAGCAAGTTGGACATGACGGTAGGCAGGTTCATCAAATGTAGAGCTTACCACTTCACCCTTTACAGAGCGTATCATATCTGTCACCTCTTCGGGTCTTTCATCTATAAGTAATACTATTAGTTCTATTTCAGGATGATTTGTAGCTATAGAGTGAGCCATTTGCTGAAGCAATATCGTTTTTCCTGTACGAGGTGGAGCAACTATCAATGCTCTTTGTCCTTTTCCAAGAGGTGTAACTATATCTACAGCACGCATGTTTATATCTTTTTTATTATCTCCGCTACTGTTGTTTTCAAGGATGAGGCTTTTTTCAGGATAAAGTGGAAGCAAATTATCAAAATGTACGTACTTTCTTAATTCACTGATTTCAGTAGAGTTTATACTGTGAACCTTAGTTAAAGTAAAATATCTTTCCTTATCACCAGGTGGCCTTATTTCTCCACATGCCATATCTCCTGTACGTAAATTAAACTTCTTTATTTGGCCATTGGAAATATAAACATCATCGGTACTTGGAGCATAATTTGCACTTGATGAACGTAAGAAACCAAAACCATCAGGCAATATTTCCACTACTCCACTTCCTGTGGTTATGCCTCCTTCTTCACTCATTTTCTTCATTAAACTGAATATCATTTCCTGTTTTAGCATCCTGCCATTGCCTTTACCACTAGTTGAAATTTTTCTTTCTTCAGCTAGCTCTAACAATTCTTCTGCTGTTTTCTCTTTCAATTCGCTCAGGTCCAATGTTTTCTTGTTTTTTTCAGCACCTTCACTGGTCATTTGTTTTACTGCGTCAGCATTATGAATTTGTTCGCTTTTTTCAGGTTGACCTACAACCCCTTCTTTTGCTAAGACATCTTCATTGATTGTTGTCATAATCCTCCAAAAATTTTAATTGATGCTTACTAACCTAAAACGTGAATATAAAACAATAAATTAGGCTGAGCTAGTTTTCAGTGCGTATTTAGACTTAATTATTATTAAACTAGATACTTTACTTGCATTATACTGATAAAAACTAACAAGTCAAGTCAATTTAATATTAACAAAGTACAAGAATTTGAGAATCATCAATAGCTATTATTTATATTTTTTAATCTTTGTTTCTTCTCTTCTTCTACTTTCGCTTTTTCTACTTCCGCTTCTAAATTTTCCTGGCTACATAAACCAAGTAGTACAGGATCTTGAGGTTTGATATTGAGTATGTTATGATGAGATCTATCTCTTACCTGCTCAACTGTGTAATTTGTTGTACCAACTAGCTTAGCTATTACATTATTGTTCAAGATAGGAAATTTTTTTACCAAATAATAAATCGCATTAGGTTTATCTCTACGCCTTGCTGTGGAAGCAAAGGCAAGAAAGCTAATCGTCTTTGCCCTTTTTTTCATATTTTTTATAATCAAATTTGGTACACGATTTGGATTTTTTTTGCAATTATCGATTTCTTTTTCAGTAATTATTTCAGAAATAATAGGGTCATACTTTTCAACTTCTATTTCCTCATCAGCTATGTCTTGTACTTTTTCAAGGGATAACTTGCAACATTGTGCTATTTGATCAAAAGTTAAGCTAGTGTTATCAACCAACCAAGCAGCTACTTGCATGAGAAATTGTTCATTTCTATCTTTATTGTCTTTAGAAGATTCCATTGACATCGAAAAAACATCTCCCATTTTAATATTCCTTTGCTGTTATAGAAATAAAATATAAACCATTAAAACTAAAAAAGCATTAACTTTGTCATCCAATGGCTTTTTGGTTTATATTTCTTATCTCTTAGAACCTGTTCATAATCTTTTGAAGAGGAAAGAAGCAAAAGCAAATTTGTAGGCTAGTATTAAATTTACGCTCGCAATTTTTCCAAAGTCGCCTACATTTTTCCAACCAGGCAAAAGAAGATCTCTCAACAACCCATCTTTTTGGCAATACAGCAAAGGTGCTTCACCTCAACAGTTGCACCAATAGTTACTTTTATCTGTGTTGCAAAATTTTCTCCAGTGTAGCCTGCATCAACCAGTATGTTTTTAACTTCAGAGAGACTTTCTTTAGCATTTTTAACCATTGTCAAAGCACTGCTACGATCAGTTATTTCTGCCGTTGTTATATGAATTGCGTGTGTCAAACCTTGTGTATCAACTGCGATATGACGCTTTATTACTGAAATTTTCTTGCCAGCATCATAACCTTTTTCTTCAGCAGTATCGGTATTTTTTACACTTTGGGCATCAATGATGCAGAAGCTTGTTTTGGTATTTCGACCACTGTTCTCTCCAACCAATTTTTTTAAAGACAATTTCTAGAACATTTTCTCTATCTTCATTCGTTTTTTTACTCCATTTCTTGAAGTAATCGTAAAAATTTCGCCATCTTGGAAACTCTTTTGGAAGCATTCGCCATTGACAGCCACTTTTTAGTACATAAAGCACACCACAAAATAACTCATATAAACCTAATCTTCTTGGCTTTGTTTTCTTTCGCACGCTTTCTAAAATTAGTCTAATCTTTTCGAATTTTTCACAACTTATGTCACTTGGATATGTATTCCTCATACTTTACCTCATGTCAACTATACCTCATCTTACCATATTCAGAGATCACTTACAGGCTCTTAGGTTAATATAAGCTTCCATTCAATTTAATACACTACAATATTACATATATTAGCTAATTTGTTAATAGATTTACAAATATTAAATTATTGCTATTCTAAATTTAAGTGTTAGTTAACTAAGTTTACAATGAGTATTAGAAATTTTTTTACCAAGGCAATCGTTCTCCTTTTAGTTTGCTTATTAATCTTTATGGGGATTGGCAATCTTTTATCAAATGATGATGAAAGGAAAGAATTAGCTAAAGTAGGAAAGGAAGTTATAACATCAGATGAATATAAATTACTATATCAAAATTATAAAAAGCAAATTTCTGGATCTGATGTAAGTAAAGAACAAGTAAAAAAGCTGAAATATGATTTACTTAACGCACTTATAGAGCAAAAACTATTGTTTAACCTAATTAGCGAACTTGGATTAAAAGTTGGAGAAGAATCTATCAAAAGCCACATAAAAAATACCAAGTACTTTCAGGACGATAAAGGAGAATTTGACCATAATAAATTCCATCAAACTCTAAATAGCCTGCATATAACAGAAAAGGAATATATAGAAAAACTAGAGAAAATCCTGCCTGCAATGATGTTCATGACTTCGTTATTTAAAGATAATTATCCGGTAACTTTTGGTGAGAGTGTTGATGAGCAGATATACAAAAATCGCTACCAAACTAGAGTAGTTGATATTGTTAAAATAACTGAGAATGCAATTACAGACGTTCCTGAACCAGATGATCAAGCCTTACTTGATTTGTATGAAAGAAATAAGTCCAATTTTTATTACCCTGAGTATCGAACTGCGCAATACATTTCTCTGGATCAAAAATATTTTGAAGATCAAATCAGAATTTCAGATGAAGAGGTTGATAGTATAATAGAACATCAGGAACTTAAAAATCAAAGAGACATATTCAATGTGATATTTCCTACCAAAGAAAAAGCTGAAATAGCAAGAAGAGCACTTGAAGAAAGTAAAGCAAGCTTTGAACAAATAATAGAAGAGTTTAATAAAGTGAAACTCGATGAAACCAGAGTAAATAATATAACTAAGGATTTCTTACCTGAAAATATGAGAGAAAAGGTATTTGCTCTCAAAACAGGTGAAGTAAGTGAAGTTTTAACAAGCAATTTTGGATGGCACGTAATAAAGGTAGAAAGCATACATCAAATCTCTGATGAAGACTTGGTTGATTTAAAAAAAGACATAAGGTCAGTTTTAACCAATCAAAAGTCTTTTGAAAAAGTCAATGATTTCATAAATCAAGTGAATTATAAGATATACAATGGTGCAACGATTGAAGAAATCTCCAATAATTACAATTTACCTATACAAACCATTGGTCCAGTAGATGCTAGTGGGAAAGACCAAAGTGGTAATGAAGTAGGAAATTCCAGTGATTTCATTTCTTTCATTTTTTCACGCGAGAAAGATCAGAAGAATTATTTTAAGGGTGTTGGAGATACTGTTGTTGGTGTAAAAATCAGTGATATCGTTCCTCCTAAATTACAAAATTTTGAAGAAAGTAGGGAATCAGCCATAAAGCTTTGGCGTAGTGAATTTATAAAAGAAAGAATGTTTAAAATGGGACAAGAAGTAGCAGTTCAACTAAGAGAAAAGACAGATTTGGAAGAAATGCAAGGTATAAAATTGGTTAAAGGCCAGCAAATACAACGCAATGAACAAAACTACCCTTTTTCTTTCATAGAAGAGATTTTCAATATGAAAACAACTAATTCGGTAACAGATCCTATTCAATACAATAATGAAATTATAATAGGCGTTCTAAAACAAATGCATTCATCAAATGGTAAATTAAACATGCTTGACACCGGAAAACGTGTGATGATATCGCTAAAGGAACAGTTAATTAGCTATCTAAAATCAAAGTATAGAGTAGAAGTTAATCATGCTATGATTGATGATATATAAAAAAGTTTATTATCTTCCTTTTATGAGTGATTAGAGGGGGCTATATTGTATTTTTAGGTAAAAGAGGTACAATTAGTTTGACTTGAGCTGTTTATTGTATTTAAATTGTAATTAATATATGAATAAAGGTTGACATGGCAGTTAAAATAAGGTTAGCAAGGTTTGGGGCAAAGAAACGTCCTTTTTATAGGATAGTTGTAGCCGACTCACGAGCACCAAGAGATGGGCGCTTTATTGAGAGAATAGGACAATATGATCCAATGTTGCCAAAAGACAATAAAAATCGTGTTGTGGTAAAAGCTGATAGATTAAAACATTGGCTAAGTGTAGGAGCGCAAGCAACTGAAAGGGTAATGTGGTTCATTAAAAAAGGCATAGTAGATTTAGAAACAGAATCGAAAAAAACAGAAAAGAAAAAAGTTGAGAAAGTACAAGGGCAAGAAGCATAAGTCCTCTTGAATGCTAAACACTGATTTAACAAAAAGTAGTAAATTAGATGATATTGTATCTTCTGATTTATTGGCTATGAATGACTTTATCTTCAAAAATGTCAATGATGAAGGTACTAAGCTTGCTACCGATATTACATCTCATCTTATTAATTCAGGAGGAAAAAAGATAAGGCCTAAGCTCATTTTTATTATATGTAAAATGCTGAATTACTCTGGAGAGAGTAGGGTCAACATTGCTGCATCGGTAGAATTTATACACAACGCTACTTTACTTCATGATGATGTGCTTGATGAAAGTAAGGCACGCCATGGAGTTGCAACAGCAAATAAAATTTGGGGGAATAAATCAAGCATTTTAGTTGGTGATCTATTATTGACCTTAGCATTTAGATGGCTTATAGAATGTGGGAATTTAAGTGTTCTCTCTATTTTATCTAAGGCATCTAATTTGCTTGTCAAGGGTGAGATAAAGCAGATGACAACGCGTTTTGACCCTAACACAATTAGGAAAAATTATTTTAATATCATTGGAGAAAAGACAGCATCTTTATTTTCTGCATGCTCCGAGGCTGCATCAGTAGTATCTGGAGCCACAAGTGACGAAACAGAGAGGCTAAGGAATTTCGGGTTTAATTTTGGCATGGCATTCCAAATAATTGATGACGTGCTAGATTATACTGCTAATCAATGCACTTTAGGAAAGCAACTTGGAAAAGATTTCTTTGAAGGTAAAGTCACTTTACCTTCTATTATAGCATATGAAAAAGGCAGCTCATCAGAACAAAAATTCTGGGAGAAATCTTTTTCTTCAGCTAGACACAATTTTGACCAAGCATTACAATATATTAATCATCATAATGCCATTCATGTTTCTATGGAAGAAGCTAAACACTATATTAATATGGCGCAAAGTAATATTGATACTTTTTCTGATTCTCTTTATAAAACTGCTTTGATTGACTTTTTAAATGCAAGCATAGAAAGACAAGGATAGCTAACGCTTGATATTTTTAGATTGATTGTTATATATTTATTAAGTTTGTAAGGGTGAATGATATGTCAGATAGTAATAAAGAGAAAAAAAAGAAATTTGCAGATATGGTCAGTAAACGAAAAGGGGATGATCAAGAAGATCAGCAAACAGGTGATTTAAGTGAAGAGCTTAATATATTAAAAGAACGTGCAGTTCAGCTTGAAGATCATTTACGTCGCGCTGTTGCGGATAATGAAAACGTTAAACGTATAATGCAAAAGCAAATTAGCGATGCAAGTGATTATGCAGTCACAAAATTTGCACGTGATATGATCGACTCTTGTGACAATTTAAAAAAAGCAATGGAAAACTTGAAAGATGGTGATCCTATTCATGAAGGAATAAAAGTGGCGCACCAAAAGATTGTGAGTGATCTAAAAAAACATGGAATAGAAGAAATAGATCCAATAGGTAACTCTTTTGACAGCAATTTACATCAAGCTGTTGTGGAAAGAGAAGATAATGAAAAAGAGCCTGGCACTATTGTAGAAGTACTACAAACTGGTTATACCATTAAAAATAGGTTGCTTCGTCCTGCAATGGTTATTCTTTCTAAAAAATCTGCTGATTGCGAAAGTAACTAATAAAACACTCAAGGTATGGAAGAAGTTGTCTTCTCAGGTATTCAGCCAAGTGGAGTATTACACTTGGGCAATTATCTTGGTGCAATTAAGCAGTGGATAGGCTTGCAGGATAAATATAAATCTCTTTTTTGTGTTGTTGATCTGCATGCAATCACAGCAAATAAGCTTCCCGCAAATGAATTAAAAAATAATATTTTTAAAGCAGCAGCAACTTATATTGCATGTGGAATAGATCCGGAAAAGTCGATTATTTTCAATCAATCCGCAGTTAGTGGTCATGCAGAATTGGGCTGGCTGCTAGGGTGCTATACACCAATTGGTTGGCTTAATCGTATGACTCAATTTAAAGATAAGGCTGGAAGCGATAGACAAAAAGCTTCTCTTGGGTTATATAGCTACCCAGTACTTATGGCTGCGGATATATTGCTGTATCAAACTAAATATGTTCCTGTTGGCGATGATCAAAAACAGCATTTAGAACTTGCACGTGATATTGCATCAGCTTTTAACAATCATTATAAATGTAGTCATTTCATCATACCTGAAATCTTAACTTTGGATTGTACATCAAGGATAATGAGCTTAAGAGATGGAGCAAGCAAGATGAGCAAATCTGATTCTTCAGAATACTCATGCATTAACCTTGACGATACAGATGACTTGATTGTCAAGAAAATAGAAAAAGCAAAAACAGATTCAATTCTAGGCTTTGATTTTGCTACTTTAAAGTGCCGTCCAGAAGTAAACAATTTGGTAAACGTTTATTCAGTGCTTAGTGATTTAAATGTGGAAAAAGTGTGTGAAGAAGTGAATAAACATGATATGAAACACTTTAAAAAAGAGTTAGCTGACTTAATCATCAGTGTTATATCACCCATACGTGAGAAGTTGAACGGTCTTTTGAGGGATCAGCTCCATTTACATAAAATATTAAAAGAAGGTACAGAAAAAGCAGCAGAGATTGCAAATAACAATATAAAAAAGATCAAGGATATTATAGGGTTTGTTCAATAGGTTACAACTATTTCTTCCCATGGCTTTCAAATCGTGCAGCTATTTTCTTTACACTAACATGAGTGAGAAGAGGTTTTTTACTAACCGGAAGTTTAGAATCGGACTTTGCTGTTATGGGGTTCATTTTAGATCTTTTATTTCCTACCGGAAATGAGTGAGATTGGGAGGCAGTTTCTTGCGATGGTGCAGGATCTTTCTTCATACCGATATCTGCTTGTGTTGCAGGGGTGGCTTTGCTCTTAGCAACTTGATTTTGCTCAAACTTTCCTACTATTGACTTTACTCTACCGTCCTTCTTGCTATTTACTTTTTCTTTTATAATAACCGCTTTTACTTCTGATGATGCTTTATCAGCAGATTTTTTCAGGATTGGTTTACTTTCAGCTGATTTTTGCGAAGTCACTTCTACTATTATTGGTTTCGTGCTCACTTGTTGATCAACAATATCTAGCCTTTTAGGATTTGACAGTATTTCAGATTTATCTTCTTTAGTTTCTTGCTTAATTTCTTGATTGGTAGCGTTTAGCGCTGGTGGCTCTGGAGCCTGTCTCTTTTTATATCCTCTTCTTGTTCCTGCATTTTTCTTAGGTTTCGTTTTGTGAGTTGGCTCCTTTTTAGCTAACTTTGAGTCTTCCGAATCTTTTGTTGAAGATTTACTACTTTTCTCTTGATAATTTGATATTTCCTCATTTCCAGACTCTTCACTTAATGAACTTTCATAGCCTGAATCTTCAGGAGATACATTCTCTATTTCTGGTTTAAAGTGTACCTTTTTTGAGGCAGTAGGAGGTGGCGGAGGTGCCGTTGTTGGCCGTTTTATTTTCTTCATACCTGATTTTCCTGCCGGCTGTTTTCCTTTTTGCAGCTTAGGAGTATCTTCCTTCTGCTTTGATGTCGTTTTATTTTCCGTGCTTACTTCGTATGATTTATGTTCTTTATTGCCTTTTCCACTCTGTTTCGAATCTAAAATTTCTTTAAGTCCTTTCTTGAATAGATTAATTGTACTTAAAATATTTGTGTATTCGGCTGCTTTTTCTATAGTGAAACCTGATAATTCATCACCAACAAAATTTTTTATGTCATTATCATTAGTTGGAATATCTTTTCCCAAGACTCTATCTAATATCCCTTTTAATGTTCCAATAAAACCGAGTGGCTTTGTGCTCAAAGGTTCTACATAATTATTCAAGTCGCTATATATAACAAATTTGGCTACATCTTTTGCGTTGTTTGTAAAATTCTTCAGAGCTTGAGATAAATCTTTCAGTGTTTCATCATATTGTTCATTAATTTTTTTTGTATCCTTCAGCTTTATGACTCTTATCAAAGAATTGAGATTTTTATCATAATTGTCACTTTTAAATAGATCACTCATACCAATTACTGTTTATCGTTTACTTAAATATAAATTCAAAGTATTAAGACCGAGTAAATGTTATATGACTTATCCTCTGACTCATAAACGCTTGCGTTCCTTAATGTGCAAAAAATTTCAATAATCTTCAATCAGCAATAGTATAGAAATCCAAAAAACAAGTAGCTAACACTGGAATCTAGGAATTATGATTGGGCACAAGTTGATGAGTATAGTTGTTTTATGTTGAAATACAGCATTTATGGAAAGATTAGATGTCAGTCTAGAATGACACCCTTTCTGGAAAACTCGGATTACAGTGTTTGTATAACTTAATAATTAGAAACTAAAGGAGTTCTTTTTTAAAAAACTTAAGTTATACTTATAAGTATTTGATATCTTTTGTAGTGATTATGTCGAATTTAAGCTGCCTTTATGGCGATAATGTCGAATTTGTGGAAGAAATTTATAGCCGTTACTTGCAAGGCGATAAATCAATTGGAGAAGATTGGCACAGAATTTTTTCGAGCAATTTAGAAGTTAATAAAGCAGAACCCTGCAGGGCACAGAATGAAGCTAAGGTAGATGTTGATGATTTAGCAAATTTTTTCAGATTTTATGGTCACTTTTTTGCAGACTTAAATCCATTATCACCGCATGTAAATAAGGAAATAGATTATCAAAAATACTTGAATCTTTCTCCTACAAGTGACACTAGAATCTACAGAGATATTTACTGCAAGAATATCGGTTTTGAATTTATGCATATTTCCTCTTATGAGGAAAGAGTTTGGCTGCAGGAGAAAATTGAAAATCAGGTCTATACGCTAAGCCTTCAGGATAAAAAAGAAATACTAAGGCACTTGATTGAATCTGAGATGTTCGAGCAATTTCTCCATATGAAATTTCCTGGATATAAGCGTTTTTCTATCGAAGGTGGGGAGTCAGCCATTGTTGCAATTGAAAGAGTTATTAGTGATTCTGCAGCTTTTGGTATTGAAGAAATAGTTCTTGGTATGGCCCACCGAGGACGGCTCAATGTTCTAACCAAAGTGATGGGAAAAGATTATGCGGCAATGCTGTCTGAATTTCAAGGCAACCTTGCATATCCAAGTGGTCTTGAGGTGTCTGGTGATGTCAAATATCACCTTGGTTACTCTTCTGATCGAGCACTTGCTGGTGGTAAAAAAATACACTTAAGTTTATGTCCTAACCCATCTCACCTTGAGGCGGTAAATCCGGTTCTAGCTGGAAGAGTAAGAGCAAAACAAAATACGAGATCTGTGCTTGGCATATCAATTCATGGTGATGCAGCTTTTATCGGGCAGGGAGTGGTTGCTGAAACCCTGACTTTGAGCAACATTGAAGGTTATAAAGTTGGTGGTATCGTGCATATTGTCATTAATAACCAAGTTGGTTTTACTGCAAATCCTAATTGTGCACGCTCATCTTTTTATTGCACTGATGTAGCAAAATCAATAGAAGCTCCAATATTTCATGTTAATGGAGATAATCCAGAAGCTGTGAGTTTTGTTGCGAATTTGGCAATGGAGTATGTGCAGAAATTTAAAAAGGATGTGGTGATTGACATAATATGCTACCGCAAATATGGCCATAATGAAGGCGATGAGCCAAATTTTACTCAGCCACTTATGTATAAAGCAATATCAAAGCATAAAACTCCAGGCACGCTGTACGAAGAGAAGCTGACTGCAGAGAAAGTGCTAGGTAGCGATGAAGTAAGTAAATTACGCAGCGAATTTAGAACAAGATTGGATAAAAGCCTTACTGAGTCAACGACTTATACTCCGAAGAAAGCTGACTGGTTTGATGGAGTGTGGTTAAAACTCAGGAGAGCAAAGTTGAACGATTTGAGTGAATATTATACGGACTCTGGTGTTTCACCAGATGAGCTAAAAAAATTGGGTGTACACATAAATAGCAATATTCCAAGTAGTTTTAATCTCAATAATAAAGTCAGAAGAATACTTGATGGCAGAATAGACAGTATAAATTCCGGTAGCAACATAGACTGGGCAACTGGTGAAAGTCTTGCATTCGCGTCATTGCTTAAAGAAGGAATAGGAGTGCGCTTGTCAGGACAAGATTCTGGTCGCGGTACCTTCTCGCACCGTCATTCAAGACTTGTTGATCAAGTAACAGAAGAAACGTTTATTCCACTGAACAACATAAGTGAGAAGCAAGCTCGCTTTGAAGTTATAGATAGCGCACTATCTGAGTATGCTGTGATGGGTTTTGAATATGGATATAGCCTTGATTCTCCTTATTCACTTGTGCTCTGGGAAGGGCAGTTTGGTGATTTTGCAAATGGCGCGCAAATTATGATCGACCAATTTATCTCATCTGCAGAAACAAAGTGGTTGCGGTCAAGTGGTCTAGTTCTACTTTTGCCTCATGGTTATGAAGGGCAGGGGCCTGAGCATAGTTCTGCTCGTATAGAGAGGTTTTTGCAGCTCTGTGCAGAGGATAATATGCAGGTGGTTAATTGCTCTACTCCTGCGAATTATTTTCATGCTTTACGCCGACAAATTAATCGAGATTTTCGTAAGCCTTTAGTGGTGTTTACACCTAAATCACTATTGCGTCATAAAAGCGCAGTTTCTAACCTTTCTGACTTTGAAGGAAAATTTCTTACGGTAATTCCAGAGTGTAGAACAGGTTTAGTTGCAAGTGATAAAATACGTAAAGTTGTAATATGTAGTGGTAAAGTTTATTACGACATAATTGAAATGCTTGAAGCACAAAAAATAAACGATATAGCAGTAGTGCGTTTAGAACAATTTTATCCATTCCCGGCCGATAAACTAAACAATGAACTCGAAAAATATAAGAACGCTGAAATTATATGGTGTCAAGAGGAACCAAAAAATATGGGAGGATGGTTCTTTGTCAACCCATTGATAGAAGAGGTATTGTCTGGCCTCAATGCTCAAGCAAAAAGACCTAAGTGCATTGCAAGACCTGCTGCTGCATCTCCTGCATGTGGTTATGCTAATATCCATGCTCAGCAACAAGCAGAAATTTTGAAGCAAGTTGCGCAGGTACAACTGTACAAACACTGAGCGGCTTCAAGCAGACTTATTAATTAGACTCTAGCACTTAGATAACTTACAACAATCAAACCTTTTATATACTTATACAAATATAAAAAGACTTTTATTTTTTTATAAAAGTATAATATTTATTAACATTTTCATTTATTTTTCTTAATATAGTTAATATAGTTAATATTAATATTAACTATATTAAGATATATATGAAGACAGAAATATTTGAGAGGCTAATAGGGCAAACTAGACTACGCAGCGATAGCAAGGCTAAAATCATACGGTTAAATAGAGACAAAAAGGCTTTTATAGATGAGGATAAAAAGTCTATCGAATTAGCTGAGGCTATTTTTGCAGAAAATAATATGTTTCGTTTTCGTAAACCAGGTCCTGCTACGGATTACATTTTGCACAAACTAATAAATGATAGAAAGCTTCTCGAGGAAATGAAAGATAGAGGTACAAGTATAATACGTCTTTTTTCTTTGCTATCAATGTATCGTGGTCTTCCTAAGTGCTATGTTGTGAGAAAAGAAGGGTGTATTACTGAGTTTGGAATACTTACTTATATTGACGAATGTTTAGAATCAGTACCTTTAGAAGACTTTATACTTATTGAGTCTGCTTCGTACCTAGAGTACATTTTGTTTGAGAATGATGATATTAGAAATAGGTTAGCTGAAGATTTGACTGAAGATAAAACAAAATTAGATATTTTCGTAAATGGAATTTTAGCAATAAATAGCTCGGATTTAGTATTATCTTGTATCAACACAATCGAGGCTTTTAATGAGGAAGCTAGAAATTTTGTCAATCACATACAGAAAACCAATAGGATGGACTACCTCTTTAAGGAAAATGGTACAACACTTGTAAAGTTAGTTCTAAAAGAATTATTAAAACTTTCTATTTTACAAGAAAGAGAAAACACTACATTAGAATTTCCTCAAATTTCGAGTGTGGAACATTGTAATGGGCGATAGACTTTAAAATGTGCAAGGCTCATTTAAATATGAGCCTCAGTATCGCTTAACTTTTATGGAGCATACTTTAACTTTATTTCACTTCCACCAAGGGAATATTGTTCCAGCTATTGCTGCCATAGTTATCAATAGAAGCGTTTAGGTAATCTGTATCAAATCGTACTGGTACATCAAATTCGAAGCTTGCAGTAATTATTCTGCCTTTTGCTGGTGGTTTCATAAATGCTATTTCTCCAGTTGAATAATTCACTGAATATTTTTCTGTCTTTTCACCATCTAGGTAAATTTTTATTGTATCATGCACTGGCTTTTTAATAGTTCGTGTATGCTTGTCTTTTCCACTTATGTAAGTTTTCATCAGTTGAAAGATCGTTTTTTTATCGTCTCCTATGCCAATTTCTTGATTGATAACGGTAAAGTCTGACCAATCCTTAAAACGAAATCCTATTGCTTTACCTTTTCGTGCCTGAAAAAATGTTATGAGTTCTGTTAGCTGCTCGTTTGACCTAACTCCATAAGCTATGTTATACCTGGCACGTGCACGAGACCAATTGATATTGCGCTGCTCACAACCATTATGAGTTGTTACAACGTCAGTGGAAAATTCAGGTCCTCCAGTAGAGCCATAAGATATATTTTCTGGAAATCTAATTTCTGTAAATGACATATGTCCTCCTGTAAAAATAAAGTTGAGTTGATATAGATGAAGTAGGAAAGATCTTAAATTTTTGAAGCTGCTTTATCAATCAGGCTATAAATTTTAAATCCCGTTTCTTCTAAAAAAGTAAAGGTGTTGTTTTCTCCTACCTTACCTTTCAGTTCGTTAATGTCTTGATGACTCTGCGTTAACTGATATGCACAAATACATGCAACAACTAAAGCCACTCCAGCAAAACATGCTAAAGGCATTGGTTGAGTAAAAACAGCAGCTATAGCAGATGCTGTGAATGCTATAGCTGTTATTACAGCAGCTATGCTATAAATAGCTTCTCTTCTGTAACTATTGATTAATTTCTTTTCTATTTCCTCTTGTTGTGTTTCTTGCCCTTGTTGATGAGAAATAGTAATTACTGTATCTGTATGAATTGGCTCACTAGCGCTGGTATTAATTCTCTCTTTTTGTGTTTCATGATCTTGCACAATTGCTGATTTGCTAGTTCTGATATTATATTGTTCTTCTTGCTCTGATTGATCAGAAGCAGAAGCTTCTGTAACCTCACCAAAGATTTCTTCATTAGAAACTGATTGATTTTCTGTTATATCAGAAGGGATTTTGCTAAGAAGTGGCACAAAATGCCTCATGTAATTCACTACTCCTACAGTTTTTTTGCTACTATCTATCTCTAGTTGATTGAGATTTATATCTTGTATAAAAACTTCTGGATCATCATCATGTCCTGTAATTTTAGTTACCGTAACTTTTTGACTATCTTCCTCTATTGAATAAATATAAAGTTCCACTTTGTACTTGTCGCATATCATTCTCCCTTCAATCTCTGGACGACCCCATATAGCTAGAGAATTAGTTTCTGTAGACATATTTTTAATGTTGTTTAGATATTTAGAAAAAGACTTGGAATTATCTGGCTTAATAGTAACTTTTTCTCCTTTTTCTTTTCCATCTTCGCTTATTTCTTCTTCATCTTCGCTTATTTCTTCTTCTTTATCTTTACTTGTTTCATATTCGTTATAGTCTTCTAGTAACAAATCATTATCTGTGCCATATCTACTTTTCAAAATCTCTAAAATCTTCCCTTCTCTATCTTCACGATATTCCTCTAGTAACCAGCTGAAAAACTCCTCTTCTGTATATTTGGTTATTATTTCTTCACCTTTACACCAGTCTGTTTGTGCAGATATGCCTTTTTCATCTTCGCTATTTCTTTCCTTCGCTATTACTTTGCTATCCAAATTTCCTTCACCTACAAAATATCCTCCTTCTTCAGCATCTCCTGTTATTTTTTTATAAACCCACGAATTTGCATTTGCTTTAGCATAATTTTCACAATCTTCTCTTAATGATTTTGCGGTAAAACGATGACCAGGTTTTATATTTAGCTCATTCAATCCTTGAGCCAAGGAGTCAAAAAAGCAATCTCCTTCTGATATAGAAGCTCCTATTTTTAGCTTTTCAGGATAAGCTTTCTTTAGATCAGTCAATGAATTACTTTTTTTTGTTTTTTGTGCCCGAAATTTATCAACTAGTCTTCCTAGCCTTTGAGAATAAAAAGAGTCTAGATTCTTCAATAAAAATTGACTTAATTTTGTGCTTTTTTCGACTTGCCGAAAAAGAGCAATTGGTTTTCTGTTGAAATTTTTCATGTTATAACTCCAAAATAATGATTGTATTTTAATAGATTAATCAGCCTAGGAAGGCTAATTACTTAAGGTCGTGCTGTGTTGCAAGCAAACATCACCTACTTTTCTTGAACTAATATGTAGCCTATACATATTGTTACTTAGTATATCTTAACTATACTTAAACTCTCTTATGCTGTCAAGCAGGGAATTTATTAATCTTTTAACTCATCCACTTTTTTGCGTAGCACATTTAAATCAGTTGCTCCTACAAAAAGACTATCTCCAATTATCAAAAAAGGTGTACCGCCTACTCCTAAATTCCTTACTAAAAGTTTGCTGTTGTTTATCATTTGCTCAATTTTGTCTGCATTATTTTTCATAGAGTTATTAAAATCGTTCTCGTTGATCCCTATATTTTTTACTATATCTAATATAGTTTCGTCTGAAAATTCTCCTCTGTGATCTAGTGCAGCATAGTGAAAATCTAAGTACTTTTCTTTATCGATAAAATAAGTTGCTAAAGCACCTTTTGCTGCCTTTAAAGAATTGTTACCAAGTATTGGAGCATCCCTAAAGATATACTTAACTTTGCCATCATTGATCAATTGTTTTACATCGTTCTTTATAGCTTTGCAATATCCACAAGAATAGTCAAAAAAACCTACAGCTATGATATTGCTATTTTCATTTCCTGAGTAAGGATAAGTAGAGTCGAATATTTCATTTTTATGCTGAGAAATTTTATTTTTGGTTGCATTAGCATAACTATTTTTAGCTGACTCTTCCTGGAGAGCTTTTAGAACTCTATCAAAATTTTTACTGATGTAATTATCCAATCTCTCACCTATATAATCATCATTTAAGTTCTGACTGCGGTGTGAAAGCCAATTGTTTATTACTGGTAAACTTGCTACTGCAAGTATAAAAATCAATAAAAATGGTATCTTAGACATATACTTACTTAAAGAATACAAATATTAAAGAAATGCTTAATGTTAAAACATTTTTATCAAGAAATGCAAACTTTATAAAATGAAATTTAAGATATTTTTGTAAAGTTCATCATAAGATTTGGTGATGAAAAATTTTGCAAAGTAAGGCATTTATAAAGATTTAGATAGTCTTTACCGCTATTTCTAGCAAATTGTAAGCAAAAAAGTTGATTATCTTGTAATCGCTGCATATAATATCGGTAAGCGCGTCGCTAAGTAATATGAACACACTAAGTCTTACATTTCCGATAGTGTTGTTCGGATATAATAGAATGATTTTTCAATAAATGTAAGTAAAAAATGAGGTTTTTAAAAGCTGTCTTTAACTTAGCAATGTTAGCATTTTTTGTAGCTTCGACAGCTGAAGCAAGGTGGAGTAAGTACGAAGATGCTTCTGTCGAGGTTAAGTTTTCTAATGTTAACATTAATGTTAATAGAGATGGTACCTACGAAACGGAAGTAGAACTACAAGCAAAAATACTCAAGGAGTCTGGGCGTGATAGATTTTCTCTGTATAGTTTAATCTACAATGATGATAGTGCAGATTTGACTGTTTTAGAAGCTAAAACAGCTTATAACGGAGAGGAATATATAGTCACTGAAGACATGATAGAGGATAAACCGCTAGCTAGTCCTAGTAAAGGCTTCGATCAGCTAAGGCAAGTAACTATATCGTTTCCTAAAATAGAAATTGGTACAGAAGTATATTTAAGGTATAAACAAGTTAACAAAAAGGTTCCTGTTGATAACTTTTATGGCTTGAGCTTTTCTTATCATGGGGCTTATTTACAAGCAGAAAATACTAAAATCAATTCTGAATTACCCCTGGAGATTAAAGTTAATGATCCAAGAGAAGTATTAGAAATCGCTGAGGAAAAAAATGATGATATACACTCTATAAGCATTGCTTTAAAGAAAGCAGTTTATGAAAACACAACAAATGAACCACATAATGGAATATTGAACATAAAACACAACACTTGGGTATCACTTTCAAGCTTATCTGAATGGGAGGATTTAGCTAAAAAATTAGCTCCTGGATATCATAGCGTTATCAATCAGCCGCTTCCTGCAACTTTTGAAGCTATAGCAGAATTTGCTGACAATGAGAGTACCGATGAGGAGAAAATTAATGCAGTCACTTCTTTATTGAATGAAAAAGTTCAGTACATGGGAGACTGGCGTACAGTGTCAGGAAAATTTTTTCCGAGAGATTTGGAGAAAATTGCTGATTCTCAAGTCGGGGATTGCAAAGACTTTTCTGCTAGCACGGCTGCTATTCTGCAAAAACTTGGTTATAAAGTTCAACCTATTTTAGTTATGAGAGGAACTACTAGCACTTCTAATCCTGAAGCATTACCTAATATGGGTAATTTTAATCATGTGATGCTCAAAGTAACAAATAGAGATGGAAAAATATATTGGATCGATCCAACTAATACCGTCAGTATGGCACAGGGTATTTTTCCAGACATTGCTGATAGGAACGCTCTAGTACTCGATTCTGAGGAAGCAGATTACATAAAGATTCCTGCTGTACAAGGTGAAAATTCAAAAGTGATATCCCATAGTGAATTAACTATAGAAGATAATGTTGTAAATGAATATGGCCAGCTTACCGTGCAAGGGGAAGCAGCCTTAGGCTTAACAGGGGTTGGATTGTATTATTCAAATGAGCAATTAAGGGATTCTGTTTTTCGTATGATTAGTGGAGTATATCTTGATGAAGAAGAAAAGAAGTTCTTAGAATTGCCTGACCTTACTTTACGTAATGTAGAAGATCTTACAATCAAATATGAGTTTCAGCAAAAAAATAAGATTTTTAAGACAAATCTAGGACCTGCTTTGAATTTAGGAGATAATTGGCTTAATGATGTTGTCAATACAGCTTCTGACCAAGTGTCAGATCTTTTTATTGGTGTTCCTAAAACTAAGGAAAGCCATATGATAATAAAAGATATCAAAATTAAAAATTGTGAAAATTTGAATTTTGAAATAAATTCTCCTTGGTTATATGTAAATAGGTTCTGTAAATATCAAAATGATGGAACCGAATTTAGCAATTTAATAACCATAAAGAAAAGCTTTATTACCAATGAAGAATTAAAGACTGCTGAATATAAAAACTTAAAAAGCGAATTGGAGAATAATTTTTCTAGAGCCTCTATAATAATAAGTGAATGAGTTGTGCTGGGAAAAGCACTTCTTAAAAGGCTTAAAATTTTTAAAATATGTACAATAACTTACGCGACTTCATCAGAGCATTAGAAGAAAAAAAAGATCTAATTAGAATTAAAAAAGAAGTTTCAACTATTCTTGAAATGACAGAAATTCATCGTAGGGTTTTGTCAAACAAGGGACCAGCTATCATCTTTGAAAATGTTGTCACAGAAAATGGCAAAAATTCAATTCCCGTTTTAGTGAATTTATTTGGTACTATTGAGAGAATTGCATTCGGACTTGGTATAAATTCTGATGAATTAAGGGATCTGGGTAAACTTCTAGCATTTTTGCGATCACCTGAGCCACCAAAAACCTTCAAAGATGCTGTGAAAATGTTTCCTCTACTAAAAGTTGTATTGTCGATGCGGAGCAAAGTTGTGAGCAAAGCCCCATGTCAAGAGGTGGTGCTAACTGGGGATGAGGTGGATCTTAGTTTGCTACCTATTCAGACATGCTGGCCAAACGAGCCTGCACCGCTTATCACTTGGCCACTTGTGGTAACAAAAGGACCAACAGCAGACAAGCAAGATAATTTCAATCTTGGAATATATCGTATGCAGGTTGTGAATAAAAAAACGACTCTCATGCGCTGGCTTGCACATCGTGGTGGTGCAGGTCACCATAAACGGTGGAAGGAGAGGGGACAAAATATGAAGTTTCCTGCGGCTGCTGTGATTGGTAGCGATCCTGCAACAATTATTGCTGCGGTAACTCCGGTGCCGGAGACTTTATCAGAATACCAATTTGCCGGGCTGCTGCGAAAAAAACCACTTGAGCTTGTAAATTGTAAAACTATTCCTCTTCAGGTTCCAGCTCATGCAGAAATTGTTTTGGAAGGATATGTAAGTTTGGATAATTACCAAGATGAAGGGCCATATGGAGACCATACCGGTTACTATAATGCTGTTGAACAGTTTCCTGAGTTTAACATCACTGCAATTACAATGCGCAAAGATCCAATTTATCTCAGCACTTTTACTGGCAAACCACCTGATGAACCATCAATTCTTGGTGAAGCACTCAACGAAATCTTTGTGCCGATTCTTATCAATCAGTTTCCGGAAATAGTAGATTTTTATCTGCCCCCAGAAGGTTGTTCATATAGAATAGTGGTAGTGTCGATAAAAAAGGCTTATCCAGGGCATGCAAAAAGAATTGTTATGGGCACACTATCTTTTCTCAAACAGTTCTTATACACGAAATTTATTATAGTTGTTGATTATGATATAAATATACGTGATTGGAAAGAGGTGATGTGGGCAATGTCAACAAGAATGGACCCTGTGCGTGATACAATTACGATAGAGAATGCCCCAATTGATTATTTAGATTTTGCTTCCCCTGAAAGTGGTCTCGGAGGTAAAATAGGGTTTGATGCAACAAACAAACTTCCACCTGAAACCAAACGAGAATGGGGAAGAAAAATTGAAATGAGCGAGGAAATAATAAAGAAAGTTACAGAGAAGTGGAAGGAATATGGGTTGACAGATGATTAAACTATGATGTAGACTACCGCCGTGTATTTAGGTGTGGTTTGTGAGGCTTTTATATCTTTTATTTTTGTCGGCATGTTTTTCTCTGTATTACTATGTGGGTCCTACATTCTCGCCTTGCCCAAAAGCAACAGTTTGCTTCTCACCTGAAGAAGACTGTGCTGTACCGATAATCAGCGAGATAGACCAATCTAAAGAATCTATCTTAGTTCAAGAATATACATTTACTCTTGGAACAGTTGCAAAATCTTTGATTAACGCCAAAGAGCGTGGTGTTGATGTTAAAGTCGTCTTAGATAAATCACAACTCCATTCAAAATATAGTGTCATAAGCGAATTGTTTTCAAATGGAATACCGATTTGGATCGATAATAAGCCAAAAATTGCTCATAATAAGGTAATAATTGTTGATAATCAAAAAGTCATCACAGGATCGTTTAACCTCAGTAAGACAGCTGAAAAGGGAAACGCTGAAAATTTATTAATTATTGAAAATTATCCTGAATTAGTCCAGCAGTATGTGAAGAACTGGGAAATACGAATGTCACAATCCTATCAATATGCTCCCTAGATACTTGATATCAAAAAAAGTCTTTTTATTGATAGATTTAATTTCTTGTGATATAATAAATTAAAAGGTTTTAAGGGGTAGGTAATGGATTACATAAATGATGCTGCTGATAGTTACGCTGCCATTCATGATTTTTTTCAAAATAATGGTGTTGGAGATTACAAAGTTCAATGCAATTATGGTGGTGTACCGTATGCTACTGACAAATATGTACATTCTGGAGACAAATTTTGGAGCAATAATTTTATAGACTCACATTTTGGAAGGGAAATAAAAATGTATCCTCAAAGTGAGCTTTTAGCTAAAGAGTATGCTGGTAATACACTACCGGTTTCAATATCACTAGACAAGGATCTAATAAAAATAAAAGAATGTCAGAAAAAAACTAAATTTGTAGAACTAGAAGGGGAATCAGGTGATATAGTATATGATAAGCAAAAGCATATAAAGTGCTACACGACAAAGTTATCATATGACGATGTTTCTGTTCATAATAAAAACGAAGTTTCAATACTGAATATTAGATATGATGTGCCAAACGATCCAAGATACAGTTTAAACATAGCCTTCACAAAGGTTAATGATAATAAACCAGGGTTTTGGCAAAAGTTTAAAAATATGTTTTAATAGAGTAGCTTCTAAATCAAGGGGATTTTGTTGAAAAATGAATATCTACTTAATAATGAATTTGGTCAGTAGCTACTAAGTTTGTTTCATAGCTATGCAACAAAAGGTTTGTGCCCTCACGTTTATTCTCTGCAACACGAAAAGTTCGTACAGTTGTACATGCTATGTAGTAGATAAACTTCTACTATATTTTTTTATTCAACTTACCTCTTGTCTATTGAATAGATTTTGTATTAAACCTAAAATTCAACGCACCTAAATATATAAGCATTCCCAACAAAATCATAGGTATAGAAAGCAACTGTCCCATAGTTAAATTGAACCATAAATAGCCAATTTGATAGTCTGGCTCGCGGAAAAATTCAACCATAAAACGTGCTACTCCATACAACATAACTGCAACTCCAGTTGTTGCACCATAATACAATCTCATTTTGTTCAAGTAAAATAGTGAATTTACAACTACGAAAAGTAGCGCTCCTTCAAAAAATGCCTCATAAAGTTGGCTTGGATGGCGCAATAAATTATCACCACTTTCTGGAAATACCATACCCCACGGCATAGTTGTAACCCTGCCAAATAACTCTCCATTTATAAAATTACCTATGCGGCCTAGAAGTAAACCTATCGGAACTCCACAAGAAATTAGATCCAGTGTGTAAAATATAGGAATGTTATGTCTTCTACAGGAGATTATTACTGCAAGCAAAACTCCTATAGCACCGCCATGAAATGACATACCTCCTTCCCAGGTCTTTAGTATTTCGATAGGATTGCTTATATAGAGAACTGGATCATATATCAATACGTACCCAAGCCTACCTCCAAGGATAATGCCTATAATAACGGCTGTTAATAACGAATCGTAAAAATTCTTAGTAAATATTTTTTGATTGTCTAGCTTATGTAAATACCAATATGCAAAAACTATACCCAAAACATATGCTAAAGAGTACCAATATATAGAAACAGGACCGATGCTAAAAATAACTGGACTTAAAGACATATTTTACTACAAATTATTCTTAGACAATCTACTTTTCTCACGTTCCCACTCTCTCTGCTTTATGGTTGCTCTCTTATCATAGAGTTTTTTTCCTTTCACAATGGCAATTTTAGTTTTTGCCAACCCTTTATCATTAAAATAGATAGAAAGTGGCACAACAGTTATTCCAGAGGTTTTGATTTGACCAATTAGCTTATTTATCTCTTTTTTATGCAAAAGCAATTTTCGTTCTCTTTTTGGCTTGTGATTCTTTTGGTTTGCAGCTTTATACTCTGCGATATGCATATTGTTTAGCCATATTTCACCTTTTTTTTCAGTAACGTAAGCATCAGAAATGTTTGCTTTTCTTTCCCTTAGTGATTTCACTTCACTACTTAAGAGGATCATACCTGCTTCAAATTCTTCTAAGATAAAGTATTCAAACCTTGCTTTTCTATTTTCTGCAATAACTTCCATATCTAAAGATATCTTTAAGCTTCAATATATTACAGAACTTTTGGTTTAATTCATAACAAAACAATTATCTCAGTAAATGCAAGTTTGGTTAAAAAAGCTCCAATCTTCCTGCAAGTGTAATTTGTTCCACTCTTCCTACTGCCATTTCAGCCCTAGGACTAGCATTACCTGACAAAGAACTTATCACATCTTTGCAGCCCCATTCAATAGCAAAGTGTAAAGGAGCATATCTATTATTGTTCTGTTTACTAACATATGCCCCACTTTCAATTAAAATATCTCTTATACTTTCATGATCGCTAGCAAAATGTAAAGGAGTGCGTCCACAACTATCCCACACATTAACACATGCTCCATGTTCAATCAGAGTTCTTACTATGTTTTCATTATCACTTTCAGCAGCAAAATGCAAGGGAGTGCTTCTATAATTATCCCACGCATCGACGTATGCTCCGTGTTCAATTAGAGCTATTACTATGTTCTCATAGCCACTCTTAGTAGCAAAATGTAGAGGAGTGTGTCCATCATTGTTCTGCGCGTTAACATCTGCTCCACATGCAATTAGAGCTCTTACTACACTTTCATTCCCACCTTCGGCAGCAAGATGTAAAGGTGTACATACATCATTGTCCCACGCATTAACATTTGCTCCACTTTCAATTAAAATGTCTAATATGCCTTTGTGGTTCCATTCAGCAGCAAAATGTAAAGGAGTGCATCCATCGCTGTCCCATGCATCAACATATGCTCCATATTCAATTAGAGCTATTACTATGTTCTCATAGCCACTCTTAGCAGCAAAATGCAACAATGTAGTTTCTACAGGATCTAGATCACTATGTGTAGTGAATATATGATTGATATTAAATCCACTATCTTCCCACCTCCGTAAATCAATTCTTTCTAATTTTATTTTTATTCGTTCAACTATGTTGTTCTTGCTTAAACCTGAAGTATCATTTATTTCTTCAAGCATTTTTAGAAAATCATCAAGCGTCATAATCTCCACTACTTATTAAAATAACTTGGTTATTATGTTCTTTGACACAAAAATCAAGAACTTTTTATTTTTCTAAAAAATCATTTAAGTTATACTCCAAATCATGAAAGTCAGGCAAAATATTAAGTTTTTTTCTCTATCATTTGTGATTTTGTCTTCTCTATGGATTACATTGTCTGGTTATTTTGAGCCTTTTTTTATTCTCTGTGGAGTATTTTCTTCTGTGTTCACATTGATTATCTTTAAAAGGTTAATTGATGCTGAAAGTGCCCTTAGTCAAATTCTAAATGATAGTGGTAGGCTGTCACTTTATCAGCTTATAAGTTATATACCTTGGCTAATTTACCAAATTATTTTTTCAAGTATTTATGTAACAAAAAAGGTGCTACGATTCAAATCTACAGTTGAGCCAATTGTTATTGTAAGAGAATGCATAGGACATAATGATAAGACCATTGCATTATTTGCTAACTCGGTTACGATTACTCCTGGAACTTTAACTATCAATGTTGAAAAGAAGCAGAAAACATATTTATCTACCATATGTTTGATAGATAAAGATCTTGAAAGTGGCATTTCTGAAATAGAAGGTAAAGTCTTAAAAATGTTACACCTAGTTAAGTAATTGCTTTAAATAAGTTAACAGCGTCTCTGTATTCTCTTCTTAGGCTTTCAAGCATTTCTTTTGGAAGGCTATCAATAACAGTAGAACATAAATAATTGTACAAATCTTCTAGCCTTGATATGTTATTTTTCTTCTTGCTGTTGAATTTGTACGGAAAAATGCCCTCCATAATTTCAATATCAACAACCTTATTTAAAAATGCATTTTCACTTGTTATGCTTATTCTTGTAAGTATAGTATTAATTTCAGGTTCATTACTCGTATAAATATCTGATAATTCTGCCATTTTAATGACGTATAAAGTTACTACTTTTGATAAACAATTATCAGAATATTCACAATTTTTTATTACCTCCCACTGAGTAACCTGAGACTTGCTTGTTTTTGCATTGCTTGGTAATTTATTCATTGAATTTTCTCCATTTAATTCAGTGTAGTAAATTATACTAATACTTTGTTAAATAAATAATAACGCAGCCATAAAAATATGCATTTATTTACCATAAATTGTATAATATTCCTAAAATGAAATGTTAAAGTTACTTCAAACTGAATGATTTCTTTAATTCCATGTTATTCAGCAGTGTAAAATATTGCTACACAATAGTATTTATTCTAAAATAAACTTTCCTTTTGAGCTATTTTATTAATATCCGTTCTTACGGCTGCACTAAAATGAAAAAGATAAAACTCGGAATACTAATTTCAGGTAGAGGATCAAACATGCAGGCTTTAATAGAAGCATGTCAAGATCAGAATTTCCCTGCTGAAACTGTGTGTGTTATCACAAATAATAGTGAAGCTGGAGGCCTTAAAATAGCAAAGCAAGCAGGAGTTTCAGCGTTTGTTGTTGAAGATAAGCCACTTGATACTGATAAAATTCATGAAATACTTGTTCAACATAAGGTTGATTTAATTTGCCTTGCAGGGTTTATGAGAATTATAAAGGCCAATTTCCTGAATAAATGGCATAACAAAGTTATAAATATTCATCCCTCTTTACTTCCGTCATTTAAGGGCCTAAATGCTCAGGAGCAAGCTCTGAAAGCGGGTGTAAAAATTACAGGATGTACTGTGCATTATGTTACTCCTGAAATTGATGCTGGAGCCATAATCGCTCAAGCTACTGTTCCAGTGTTACCAAATGATGATGTTCACAGTCTCTCAGAGCGCATTCTAGCTGAAGAGCATAAGTGTTATGTAAAAGCAGTAAGATCAATAGTAGAAGGTATTAACTATTGACCTTGAGCGTTTCTTCCAACTTCAACAAAAAATAAATTTTCAGGATTCAGTAAAGAACTTGCCAGCTTGTTTACTTTTTCCAATTGAACATCATTAATGATATTTGCATAATTATTTATATGGTTAATATCACGATCATCTATCTGCATACTATCCAGTAACGTTGCTGTATTCGCATTATTGGATAGAAAAGAGAAGATAAGGTTATTTACTAAACTGGTTTTTGCATCCTTGAATAATTGTTCGTCAATTCCTTCCTCTTTTATTCTGCTAAATGTATCTTTTACTGCTGATATAGCTTTGCTAGCAGTGGAACTATCAGTACTCATAAATCCAGATATAATATTTCCATGCTTATTAGGAACATTACGTGCACTAACACCATAAGTAATACCTAGATTTTGTCTCAACTCTTTCATCAGTATTGAGTTTAGACTCATACCACCAAGCGCATTAATCAAAACACTAGCATTATAGTAATTAGGGTCTTCATATGCTATGCCTTTTTGAGCAAAAAGTATTACACTCTGTGGTATATCCATAAAAACGCTCTTACTTTCTGCAGGCCCAAATTCATTTTTTACAGATACCTTCCTAACTTTCGATCTTTTTGATGGTAACTTAGATAAATATTTATCGAGCAGCGTACTAACTTCTTCTTTTGTTGCACAACCAACAATACTAATAACGATATTATCCTTAGTAAAACTACGCTTTATGTATGTTAAAACATCGTCTCTAGTAATGTTCATTATAGTGTCTAGAGTTCCATATGGATCTCTTGAGTAAGGATGTTTTTTGAACAACAATGTATCTAACTCTTTTGCAGCAATAAAATAAGGGTCTTTTTCAAAATTATTAAAGTTTACTTTGGCTTTTTCGAATACTCTATTTAACCCCTCAGGATCAACTTTAGGGCGCATTACAGCATCACTCAGTAGTGAAATTGCATCCTCTAGATTCTCAGATAAAGTGTTTAATGAAACCCTAAATGCTTCTAAACCAGCAGTAAAATTTAAACTAATTCCTTTATCCTCAAGCTTTTTCGCAAAATCTTTGGCATCATTTTTTCCTGCTCCTTCTTGAATTACAAGAGAAGTAAACCAAGCAAGCCCCTGCTTTTCTGCACTTTCATACACACAACCTGCATCTTTGAATGATATATTAAGTGAAACTTTTGGTAGATCATGGTTTTCAACAAATAAAAACTTAAATCCTTTATTAGTAGTAACCTCCTCTATATTTAAGTGACTGCTTGCTTGCAAATTAAAGCCTAGACAGAAAAAAAATAGAAATACATATTTACTTATCTTCATTATTACCTCCTTTTGGTAGCAAACGACCAACTAATTTATTAGTAGAAAAGATAGCGTGAACTTTATTATTTACATCCTCTAGATTGACATCATTAATTTTGCTATATGAAATGTCTATTTCATCAAGTGGAATACCTAGTGCTAGACGTGGTATATAAAACATTGCTATATTAGTTAAATCAGATAGATTATCAAGCTGTGCTGCTTTGTATTTAGACTTTGTACTTTGCAACTCTTCACTTATTATTCCTTCAGAGTTAAAGTGATTAATAGAATTTTCTAACTCTCTTGCAACAGCATCCAAATTCACCCCGCTTTTTGGAGTTACCCGAATCTCAATGTAACCATTACTAAAAGCTAAGCTATTATAATAAGCAAACACTTCTACTGCTACATTCTTATCTAGAACTAAATCTTTATATAGCTTACTAGACTTGCCATTCCCCAAAACATCAACTGCCAAATCAACAGGAAAAGTTTCACTTATTTGCTCAAATAAAGGAACACTATAGCGAAAGTATAAAACTGGCTCTTTTACTTCAGTGCTTTCTAAAATTACCGATATATCTGCATTATGTATTGAATCTTGGTTCGGATAATGCTTCACTACAGGCTCAGCTTTAATTGCACCATATTTTTCCTTTGCTAATCCCACTACTTCTTCAAATTCTACATCACCAACAACGAGCAGTATAGCATTACCTGGATGATAATAGTTATCATGAAACCTTGTTATGTCATCTTGATTGTAAGTTTTAATATCGCTCTCCCAACCAATAACAGACCTACCATAACCATTACGATAAAATGCACTGTTCATTTCCTCCCATAGTAAAGCTTCAGGATTATTATCAAATCTCATCTTTCTTTCTTCTAATACGATATTTTTTTCTCTATCTATTTTGTCTTGAGTAACATCAAAATTGCCCATTCTATCTGCTTCAATTTCCATTGCTAGTGGTAAATCTTTTTTGAGAACTAATTCGTAGTAGCAGGTGTATTCTTTAGTGGTAAAAGCATTAAATTGGGCCCCAATGCTGCCCAAAGTGGATTCTATGTCTTTAAATTTTCCTGTAGTTTCAAACATTAAGTGTTCAAAGTAGTGAGCCAATCCTGCTTTGCCAATTGGGTCATCCATTCCCCCAACTTTATATATTATTGCATGAAAAACAGCTGGAATTCGGTGATTAGGTACTACATAAACATCCAATCCGTTACTGAGCTTAGCATGCTTTATGATTTCAGCTTCCAAAGAAATCGGACAAATGAAAAAAAACACAGATAGTATAAAAAAACTAAAGAATTTGCGAAGCATTATTTCATTCCTCATTTTGCTTAGAGATAGACCTATCATATATATACCACTTATATAACAATGTACACATTCCACAAACTATAGATAGATCTGCTAAATTAAAGGCTGGCCAATACCAATCATTGATATGAAAATATATGAAGTCATATACAGCTCCCCAATAGATTCTATCAATTACATTTCCGATCGCTCCACCAATCATCAGAGAAAAACTAAGGTAAATTGACTTATCATTAGATTTATATATCAAGTATGCAAGTATACCAATTATTAATATTGAACATGCTGAAAAAAAGAAGCTGCCATGCGGCAGAGTACTACACATTCCAAAGCTAATTCCTGAATTCCAAACTTCAACTAATTTCATAAAACTAGTAATCTCGATTGACTCCCCCTCATCAATCAAAGAGTTTATATACAATTTACTTGTTTGATCGAATGATACTATAATCAATATAATAACTAAACATATCCTTTTCATAAGTTTATCTTTAACTGGTAAGCCTTCATTATATCACGGTCTATCTGTTTTGTTAACTCGTTAATACTATGGAATTTTTTTTCTGCCCTAATAAATTTTAAAAGTTGTATGTCAACCTTAAAATTGTATACATTTTCGTTGAAGTCAAATATATGCATTTCTACTATAGGTTTTTTTAAGTCCTTAAATGTAGGTCTCATACCAATGTTGACTACTCCATATAGCCAACTTGAACTATTTTCAGAAAATGCAACTTTGGCGTAATATGTACCAAGCTTAGGTTTTATCATGTAATCTTCTATCGGAATGTTTATGGTTGGAAACCCTATTTCTCTACCTCTACATGCACCTTTTGTTACAATACCAGAAACTTGATAAGACCTACCAAGCAATTTATTAGCAATTTCTATTTCGCCTTTTTGTAAACACTCTCTGATTGAGGAAGAAGAGCAAATTTTTCTATCGATTATCAATGGCTCTAATTTAGTTAAAGAATATTCATACATCTGAGAATATTTTTCTAGAGTTAATATGTTACCCAATCGTTTGTGACCAAAAGTACAACTTTCTCCAACAGTTATATGTTTAGCACCATACTTCTTTACCAAAATCTTACCAATGAAGTCATCGCAGCTAACCTCAGAAAAACCTCTATTAAAATTAATAATATACAAGTAATCTATACCATAGCTGCTGATTAGTTCCTTTTTTTGTTCTTGGTCTATTAACCTAAAATTGTTCCTACTAAATAAAACAGTTGATGGGTGAGGCTCAAAAGTTAAAACTGCAGAGGGTAATCCTCTTTCTTGTGCTACCTTCTTTAGATTGGAAATTGCAAACTTATGTCCTAAATGAACGCCATCGAAATTTCCGAAAGTTAGTGCCACATTATCTTTTATCCCTTGCTCACAGTTGTAAATAATTTTCATACAATTTGATATTTTATATATATTTTTTATATATAATAGTTGTATTTTATGAACTATGGAGATAAATCGTGAAAAACACTAAAGGAAAAGTTGTAATATATGTGAAGAAGTACTGCCCATTCTGCAAGAAAGCAAAAGAGTTATTGGATGAAAAAGGTGTGAAATACGAAGAAATTGATGTACTTAGAAACTCGGATTTGTTTGACGGTATAAAATCAAAATATAACGTCAGGACAGTTCCACAAATTTTTATTACTGATGAAAATGGTGATTATGTACAGCATATTGCTGGATGTGACAAATTGATGGATCTTGAAAAAGAAGGAAAGTTGGATAATATGTTAAATAACAATGAAGATAGCATTAATGCAACAGCTTACACAAGCGGCAGTGATGAACACGAGGGATGTAATATAATACATAATGAAGATTTTATGTGATTTTTTTGTCTTACTGTTGCTGGCATACCCACTTTAAACAATTTTTAATGAATTAAAAATACAATTCATCTAGTGAGTTTTTTTAGTGGGAAAAAATGATAAAAAATATTATAATTGTTAGCAAAAACTTAATTAGTATTGAATTAATTAACAAACAAGATTTAGAGAGTTTCATCAAGATTTTCACAGTGCTTGATAAGCATATAGCAGCTAAAACTCTTTTTACAGAAGAAGTGACAATAGAGTATAAACAACACAATTGCATAGAAGTTGTTGAATTGATAAAAGATACAGGTTTTACATATCATGATGTTGAGAATGTGTTAAATCACCTAAGTAATCATGGAATGAAAGTACCAAGTAGCGTTATAGCAAGCACCCTTTCTTCTTCATACAATCACGCACTTGAGTCTAAGGATGTAGCATTTGCCTGTTCTAAAGGGTTGCCACAATTTTACATCAGGGTAAATAAGAATACCTTTATAATGACTCCTATAAGTGAAGAGAATCTGGAATTGAATTCGCAAAATAGCAAAATGCTTATAGAGTCATTAAAGAGCGAAAAAAGCACTTATGATTGCATAGTGGAAGAAAATATCATCAAAGTTATAGTGCATTCTGAAATACATCAGGCTATAAACTCGATTATAAAATCACTGATAAAGTCTTGCCTTTTAGCAAGAGATGAAGAAGAAAAATTCAAAGAGAAATTGAGACAACTTGCTTTTAAAGATCAAGCTTTCGTTGAGTATTCTAGCATCAAAACCATTCATAGATATCCGAATAACCATCCTCTGAGAAAGCATGAAAGTGTTATTAAAGATATAGAAAATATTTTATGTGATTTCATAATAAATGAGAACAGCGGGTTTGCTATAGAGCGGTTAAATAGACTGGGCTCAGAAGTCTCTCCAAATACTCCAAGAATCATCATTAAAACTATAGATAAGCTTGTTAAGTTTCACTAAAATGTTGTTGGAATGGTTTTAGCCAATGTCTACATATATCTGATTTTTACTGATTGAGTGGAGCAATTGAGCTGCTCTCTGTCATCCCAGCGTTTAACACTGGGATGATTTCGTTGTATGGTATCTTATATAGTGTTTTACAAATTCACATAGCTATTTCAAATTTACCCATATCAATGTCAGTAAATTTATTGAGAAAATATCACTTAGTTCTTTAAATTTATGTTTTTGAATATATATTAATCATTTATTTTCAAAGCCTCAATAAAAGCATTTTGTGGGATGTTTATGTTTCCTACAGAATGCAATCTTTTCTTACCTTTCTTCTGCTTTTCAAGCAGCTTCATCCTTCGTGTAACGTCTCCACCATAGAGCTTGGCTGTTACATCTTTTCTATACGGGTTAATCGTTTCTCTAGCAATAATTTTTCCGCCTACTGCCGCTTGAATCGCGATTTTATATTGCTGGCGTGGTATCAAGTCTTTCAAACGTGCACATATTTCACGGCCTCTTTTTTCTGCCCTGCTTTTATGAACAATGCAGGCTAACGCATCCACAGGTTCTCCATTAACTAAAAAACTTAATTTATCTATCTGACTTTCCTGATAATCGGATATTTCCCAATCTAAACTTGCATATCCCTTGGAAATTGATTTTAGTCTATCGTAAAAATCAAAAACAACCTCAGACAGCGGTAATTTATACTTCAGTAGTGCTGTTGTCGTATTACCAACATAAGATAAATCCTGCTGTTCTCCTCTCCTCTCTTCACACAGAGATAGAATCTCTCCTAAATATTGATCAGGTACCATTATAGTTGCAGTGATCCACGGTTCTTCCACTATTTCAATTTTTGTAGGGTCTGGCATATCGCTTGGGTTATGGATATTTAAAACTTTACCATTTTGTGTTTCAACTTTATATATAACACTCGGTGCAGTTGCTGTTAGATCTAAATCAAATTCTCTTTCGAGTCTTTCTTGAATGACTTCAAGATGTAGCATTCCTAAGAAACCGCAACGAAATCCATAACCTAGGGCATTTGACGTTTCAGCATCAAATGTAAAACTAGCATCATTTAAATGTAATTTTTCTAGTGCTTCCCTTAAATATTTAAAATCATCTGTGTTATTGGGAAAAATACTGCAAAATACTACAGGATGTACTTCTTTAAAGCCAGGTAATGCCTTGCTGCACGGCCTTTTCTCTTCAGTAATAGTGTCTCCTACTTTGCAGTCTGCTACTTCTTTCATTGAAGCAGTTATAAAACCAACTTCACCTGCTGAAAGTTCACCAGTCATAACTTTTTTAGGAGTGAAAATACCGATATTATCGACCTGATATGTAGCATTATTAGACATCATAACGATTCTCATGCCTTTTTTTAGTACTCCATTTTTAACTCGCACTAAAATTACTACTCCTAGGTAAGGATCATACCAACTATCAACTAAAATTGCTTGCAGTGGAGCATTTGTATCACCTTGAGGAGCGGGAAGTTTTGTCACTATAGCTTCAAGTACATCCTTTATCCCAAGACCAGTTTTTGCCGATATCAAAATTGACTCACTTGCATCAATACCAATTACTTCTTCAATCTGAAGCTTTACCTTTTCTGGATCTGCAGCAGGAAGGTCAACTTTATTGAGCACAACTATTATCTCATGATTATTGTCAATTGCCTTGTACACATTTGCCAGAGTCTGAGCTTCAACTCCTTGGCTGCTGTCCACCACCAAAAGTGAGCCTTCACATGCAGCTAAGCTTCGGCTGACTTCATATGAAAAGTCAACATGACCTGGTGTGTCCATGAGGTTGAGGCAATATTTATTACCATTATTTGCAGTGTAATTGAGTCTTACCGTTTGTGCTTTGATTGTGATTCCGCGTTCACGCTCTATATCCATTGAGTCAAGTACCTGATTGGTCATTTCCCTTGTCTCAAGACCGTTACATTCTTCTATCAAACGATCAGCAAGAGTTGACTTCCCATGATCTATATGTGCTATTATTGCAAAATTTCTTATATTGTTCATAGATCTACTTATTTAAGTAGATCTATTTTACATTTTAAGTATTACAAGAGCAATTACTTATATCTCTCTTTGCTAAAAACATTAAGCTGTCCTTGCCAATGGACGGCAATGCTCATTAGCTGATGCTTGCTTCACTGTGCTACTTGGATCTTCTTGCTGTCTACACGTTTTTACTGCATCAGCAAGGCTTAGGTAAGCATCACCAACTTTAATCTTTACATCTTTATTTTTTTCTAAATCCGCATCAGTTGGTCTATCACTTATTATTCTAATACTATCATCACTGTTAGCACCTAATGTAATGCTACATTCCTTTCCGTCTACATACCAGTTAAACTTTATTCCATATTGAACTGTGGTACCTATATGATAATATCTAATCCCCTCATGTATTTTACCACTGATAAATTCTTTTTGATCTCCACTTGAAAGAAGAAAACCGGCAATATTGTTTTCTTTACAAAAATCACTATTTAAAAATTCGCTTACTTTAATATCTGTGCTTTTATTGTCTTCTTTTAGCTTAATTATTGTATAAAGAAGATCTGAATTACTATCCCTTTTGATTGACATCGCATCAATAGTGCCGTTTTCTATATACTTGCTAAACTCTGCTTTAGCTTTCTCTTCTAACTCTTTTTTCCTTGCTGCACTTTGTTCTTGTTGTTGCATGTTTTCTAGCACTTCTTTCATTTTTTTTTGGAGTGATTCGATATCCTGGATTAACCCGGATTCATCAAAGTCGAAGATCACGAATGCTTGGCCCAATCTTGTCTTCAATTCTTTAATTATGTTTACTATCTTTAAGATAGACTCTAAGTTTTGATAATGTACAATAATTTTTTGAGCATTTAGGCTACCCTTATTGCCATCCCAGTCAGAACTAATGTTATCAAATATTGAATTAAGTCCTTTATAAATGGTTATCAATTCATTTGATTCCTCTTTGCCTATTCCATTACTTTTAATACTGCTAATACAATTATTGAATAACTCTATCTCTTTAGAATCTGCAAATAATACACCATACAATTTTTTATGTGCTACTGCATCTTGTATCTTTTGTTTTAGTTTCTTTAATTCTTCTAATTCATCACTATTCATACATTTTACCTCATAAAACTATTTAATATTATATACATAAACATTAGGGAATGTTAGCACTTTCTATATGCTTGCGCACTTCCTATTATTCCTTTAACATAGCTGACACTTTTTTTGAATGAGAAATCACTTTATTAATCATATAATTCTCATGATTGTTATCTATTTTAGGCAGCTCATACAGATAATTCACCATTATTCCGGCTGACTGACTAATGCCTTTTTCAGAAGTATCAGCCATCCAGTTGATTTGTTTGATTGATGCACCATTGCTTAAATGAAAGTGTGCTACTGGATCATAAGCACCTCCACCACTGCTTTTAACCTTTAGCAAATAATGTGCACAAAGTTTCAGTAGGGACTGTTTTTCGCATTCAATGTTAGTTTTTATGCTTTCTAAAATTTCTGTACCTGATTGTTTTATATTAAGCTTACCTAATAAAGCTACGTCTTGATTTTTTAGCCATTTTGTAAATCCAGGAACTGGAGAAAGAGTTGCATACACTTTTACGCTTTTAAATTCTTGCGATAGTTTTTCTACGACTCTCTTTATTAAAAAGTTACCGAGGCTAATTCCAGATAAACCAGTTTGAGTGTTTGATATTGAATAGAATATAGCAGTACTTGCACTGCTTGGGTCACTTGAAGGAACTGACTCGTCCAAAACGTGTTGAATACTATCTGCAATCTCATTCATCAGTGCAACCTCTACAAAAATTAAAGGTTCATTTGGTATTTTGTAATGAAAGAAAGCAAAACAGAGATGATCAGAATCTAGTCTGTTTTTTAAGTCACCCCAAGAGGAAATTTTATGTACAGCTTCATATTTTATAAGTTTTTCCAACAATGATGCAGGTGAATCCCAGGTGATTTGATGAAGATCAAGTAGATCAACATCAACCAAAGTACAAAGTATACTTTTTAATTCGTTTTCTAGTGGACTTAGACTTTTATATTGATTCTTCAGCTTGAGTACATCAGAACGCATATCAACAATAAACTTAAGGCCCTCCGGTAAGGAGATAAACTGCTTCAATATTTTAGAGCGTGGTGATTCAAGGACTTTTATTAAGTCTTGTTCAAACTTATAGCTCGACTCAGAATCTTGATTTTTCTTATATACTTTCATTTCTTCATCTATTTTCGTTTTATCCGGATTGAACTTTTCTGCCAGGGTTTGTAAAAATTTTATTTGACCTGCCTCTGATAAACTCAAGTACAAATTACCAAGAGATACGGTGTTCTTACGTGCTGAGACTTCACCCCCCTTTGGGTTTAAGCATTCGTTCATCTTCAAGACTAAACTATCGACATCGCGACTACTACTTAAATCAGGGCCAATATTGCCAACCCATGACCTTACAGCATCTGCTACTTCACCTAATATTTTAAAAAATCCCTTTGTTGCTTTCTTATCTTCAACTTTTACTATATCAGTTTTTGCTAATGATTCTTTTGTCATATGTTCCTTTTATCGTGTATCTATCTTAATTTAAAGAAAAATCTTAGTCTATAAAGAAGGCATATATTTTCATGGTACAACTATTTTACAATCTATTTAAAATTTTCGTAAAGAGAGTTAGATTTTTAATTTCATTATTTCTCTTACAAAAGTACTTTTATTATAAAAATGCCCTTTTGCCTCTTTCTTTTCCGGGTAAGGCTGATTTTTTAATTACCTAGTCGAAGTTACTTAATTTTTACACATCTATTGTAAAGTACAAAATCTGACTTTGGAATGAAAATGCTAGCTGATGCTTGGACTTTATTGATAATTACGCTACTTGAAACTATACTTGGTATAGACAATTTAATCTTTATTTCTCTAGCAATAGATAAGGTGCCAAATCTGCTGAGAGAAAGAGCCCGCCTTATAGGTTTTGGCTTAGCGCTATTGATGCGTTTTGTAATACTATTTTTTACATCATATATACTATCAATGCAAAAGCCTATATTTCACGCTGTATCGCTAGATATCTCAGTAAAGGATTTACTTATGATTGCAGGAGGGTTATTCCTTATTGTTAAAAGTTCTATAGAGTTATGGAGCGAAATTTTTGTACATAAGGAGAACAAAACAAAGGCAAATGTTAAATCACAATTTTTTTTAGTTGTGCTACAAATTATATTAATAGACTTAGTTTTTTCGGTTGATTCAATATTAACTGCCATAGCATTAACTCACAATATGATAATCATTGCCATAGCATTTACATTTTCCATATTAGCGATGCTATTTTCATCAAATTATACCGCTCAGGTAATAAAATCCAACCCAAGCTTAAAAGTAATTGCCATTCTATTTATTTTACTCGTCGGTGTATATCTAACACTTGAAGGGCTTCACATAGAACTACCAAAAGCATATTTGTATTCTTCATTTATGTTTGCAGTGCTTGTGGAAGCTATAAGCAAAATAAAGACAATGCGGCCTTGAAATTATTTTGCACAAGGCAAAAGTCTAATTTTTATTCCGGTGTGTGACGAATATCTGTACGAACATTTCGATGTCATCCGAGTAGCTGACACTGGTTCTTTTTTTCTGGATTCCAGCGTTACGCGCTGGAATGACATTAAATAGTTTTCCTTAAAATTTGAGTTATGCAACCAGCCTCTTTGGTGTGATTCGAGTAGCTGAAACTGGAATGAAATTATTGCTACTCCCACTCAATAGTTGCTGGTGGCTTGGAAGTTAAATCATACACAACTCGATTTACTCCGGAAACTTTGTTAACAATTATACTACTGACGTCTTGCAAAAACCTCCAAAATACTAACGAATGTTGATCTTTATTTTCAAATGGAAATGCATCAGCTGTCATGCCATCAGATGAAGTCACAGCCCTTAAAGCGCAAACATATCCGTATGTACGATTATCTCCCATAACTCCCACAGTTTTTACTGGTAACAGTACAGCAAAAGCCTGCCATATTTTATCATACAGATCATAATTTTTCATTGTGTTGATATATATTTCATCTACTTCTTGCAATATTCGTACCTTTTCTTCATCAACCTCACCTATGATCCTCACTGCAAGTCCAGGCCCAGGAAATGGATGTTGAAATATTATCTCATCTGAAAGCCCAATTTCTTTGCCAAGCAGCCTTACTTCATCTTTAAAGAGATAGCGTAAAGGTTCTACTAATTTCAGATTCATTTTTTCTGGCAACCCACCAACATTGTGATGAGATTTAATTGTACTAGTGTTTCCTGAAGCGTGCCCTGATTCAACTACATCAGAGTAAATGGTGCCTTGCATTAAAAAATCCACATCACCTATTTTTTTTGCCTCTTCTTCAAATACTTCGATAAAAGTATTGCCGATAATTTTTCGCTTTTCTTCCGGATCAGTTATTCCCTTTAACCTACTTAAAAACAAGTTTGATTTATCAACGTAATTTATTGGAATTTCTTTTAACATAGCAGTGGTCTGGCTCTTACGCAATAACCCAGTATCGATAAAAATACAGTTTAATTGTTTTCCTATAGCTTTGTGTGTAAGAACTGCTGCAACACTTGAATCAACCCCCCCACTTACTGCAGCAATTACTTTTTTCTCCCCTACTAAGTTTTGAATTTTTTCCTTCTGTTTTTCAATGAATGACTTCATTGTCCAATCTCTCTCACAATTTGCAATATCTAAGAAATTAGAGAGAAGTTTACTACCATTTGTCGTAGGCTTAACTTCAGGATGGAACTGAGTGCAGTAAATCTTCCGCTGTTCGTTGGCAATTATTGCGATTGTTTGATTTATTATACCTGAGGCAATAGCAGTAAATCCTTGCGGTATAGTTTCGACACTGTCTGCATGGTTCATTAGCACATCGACTTCGGAATTAACGTCCCAAGTATCCTTTATAATTGGGGATTCTTTTAGTATCTTGATTTTAGTTTTGCCAAATTCCTGATTGAATTCTTTTCTTACCTTTGCCCCGAAATAATGACAAATGAGTTGCTGTCCATAACATATTCCAAGTATAGGAGTGTTTATTGTTTCGTTAAGTTTTATAATTTTATGTGCTACTTCACTTACTTCAGAGCAATTGTCATTTACAGATTGCGGTCCTCCAGAAAAAATAAATCCATTGAATTTTGATACTGTTTCGAAATCGATATTGCTTGGAAATATTTCACAGTAAACGCCCATTTCCCTGATTTGTCTTGCAATAAGCTGTGTAAACTGTGAACCAAAATCAATAACGGCAATTGCTGACAATGTGCTCCTCCATATTATTTAAAGCAATATTTGATAATAAAGAAAACAGTAAAGTAAGTAAACTAAGACCTGTTTAAAAACTTTAATATATGACTAAAGTAACTTAAATTTACTGCAACAGATTTGTGATTAAGCTGTCTTAATTATCATTCTGATACTCTCTTCTTATCATAATAGCAACCCCAACATCTTTCCTTAAGTTGATGCCATTGCCTGAACGGATACGTTTAATATATATATAAATTCCTATCTTTTATATCTAATAAACCAAGTGTTGGTACGATTGTTGCTTTCAGGAAGATGACGGTTTCTACTGTCTTAGCCAGTTTTTTTGACTTTTGATGCAATAAGTTTTGGTTATCTTTTCTATGCTCTATAAGCCCACCAATTACCATAACTTCGCCGCTCTTAATTTTTAACGTAGAGTGCATTTCTCTGGTTTCAATAATTGGAATGTCACTATTTAATTTCATTTTATTCTGCTGTGCGACATATTCTATATTTGGGTCTTTAGTGTAATCGTTAATTCTTGATAAGGTTGGATGTATATCCATGAATATTTCATTAGTATCAATGTTAATGCTTGGGTGGATTATTAACACCACACCTATTGGAGTGCTATTCATCTTGGTAATTAAGGCATGATTGGAGTTTCCGGTATCTTTCTGTATATCGGAAGTAAAATAGATATGGTTTTTAGTAAATGAAATCATTGCTTGCTGATTATTTATAGCATGTACTCTAGGGCTTGAAATTACGGTTGAAGTGCCAAACTTGTCTAAAGTTTTTACTAAATTTTCTAAATCAGAGTTCATTACCAGGCTAGTAATGGAACTATCTTGATTTGTTATAGATTTTGTTTCATTATGCAAATCATTTAAGTTGATACCAGAAAGGTATTTATCGTCTAATACAACTTCAACTATTTTGGCCTCGATCATTACTTGAGAAGACGCCAATTTCTTAACTTTATTAATATATTCTTCAACAGCTTTGTGAATATCTTTTCTAGCATTTAGAATAATGACACCAGCTTCTCTGTTGGATGAAAGAAATTCACCATCATCCACTCCATTAACATCCATTATTGCATTTAAGCCTTTTTCTAATGAACTCCATAAGTCACTGCTATATTGAGACTTTCTAACATTCCTGTCAGCATCGCTGCTTGTAACATTGCCACTAACGACAAAATTGCTTTGAGCAGAGTGTTGAATATTGATGAAGTCTACGTAATAATTTTGTGCATATGGCAAATCTTGTTCAATTCTAATTACACCATTATTCATTGAGTAACGCAATTTGGCGCTGTTGGCTATATTCTGAATTACTTCGTTTATGTTCTTATCTTTTAGCTTTAAAATAATATTACCTGATATTTTGGGATCTATGTCTAAGTTAACGTCAGAAAGTTTTCCTATCTCAATCAGTAAATCCTTTACTGGTACTTTTTCATCAACATTAATCGAAAGAAACTGATTACTGGTTGTAAGATCGGGAAACTCTACCGGTAAAGGTATCATTTCTGGTATTGCTGGTTCGTTATTCTTCAAAGGAGTATTATATTGTTGCAACGAATAATCGTGCTTATAATTGTCTATATTAACAGAATTTTGCTTGTTAGGTAGATGTGTACAAGAAATAATGAAAAGGAGTATTAAACATTTTAAAATAGCCATGAGGGCAGCATACAAATCTATACTAATAGTTTTCTATAAAAATGTTAAAAATGTATTTAATTGTATCCGTTCAGGGGAGTGGTTTAAGAAATGATAGATAGGAGATTATGAAAAGGGTTTAGCCGCATGGAAGTGGGATGAAAAGAAGCACTGGTTTCACATGCGTCTGAACAGACACCATTTTACAGCATTTTAAATTTGTCCTGTGCAATGTTTGTACAGTTGCGATAAAAATTACTTGACAAATTTTGACAGCTTTGTTATTTTGATAGTGAAGATATTCTAGAGCTCGAAATCTATCTTCGTCTGCAGACTTTTCAACTTCATTAATTTATAATCTCTAGTTAAAGTATATTGTACTTATGTATAGATAACTTCTATCATAGCTATATACATTTTTCTGAGTTTTTTTGTATTACTTAGGAGGATCATCATGTTTAAAATCATGGATTACGCATATCATTGACATAAATGCCTTAAAAGGACAGATGGTACCTACGTCCTCTTTATATAGATTATGTATTTGTTCAGATACGACTAAATTGTGTCTAGTGTAGAAAAAATTAGACAAATTCAGCCTTATATAGAACCAAATTCAACGGAAGTAGAATTATCCTCATTTCCATAATAGTAAGGATTTGCTTCTTGCGTATTATTAACAGCAGTTTTTAATAGTACTTCCTTATCACTATTCCATGCAACTTTCTCCATAATTGGAATATAATCCTTACACTTTTGATTATCTCCACAATCCTTGATTTTACTATCATCATTTAGATAACGCTTCAATGCATCATAGTATACTTTAGTGTTATTACCCTCTTTATCTATCATTTGTCCTAAGGTATTAACAAGTATCAATGGTGCAACTTGTTTTGCTTTTACAACACTTGTTTCACTGGACTCTCTAAAGAGATTAGGACATGCTCCTCTGGAAAAAAAGCTCTTGTTGAATTCTGGATTACTACGGTAAACGTTCGGGTAACAGAAACTCTTAATCTCTTCTTCTTGACACGCTAACTCTATTTGATCATCCACACATTTTTCACATTCTATATTACCAAGCCAGGATATTGAATTAAGATCCTCTGTAAAGGCAAATTTAAAATTTACTGCACCATAATTACCATTTGCTCCCTCTTCTATATATTTTGCAATCTTAGGATTACTGTACATCTCAGGATATAATTCCTTTAGTAAATCAGATGCACTAAAACCTTGACAACCTATCTTATTATCAACTTTATAAAAATGAGAATATGGCCCACAATTTTCATACTTGGAACAATCTGAGGTTACTTTTCGAGATGTAATTTCTCCATTTTCATTCTCTCCTTCATCAGTAACAGGTTCGCCCGTATCAATTTCACCTTCTCTATCGGTAACAGGTTTATCTATACCACTTCCTTTTTTACATTCTTCAGCTATTTTTTATACCACTCAGTCTCTGCTGATGATTGCTCTACATTTTAATTTCCGTAGCTGTTCACAACATTACACTCTGGAACTATATACCTAATATCGCATGCTGATTTCTCTCTTTATCTTCTGCAAATTAATTAAATGAAGGGCATTAAGTATCCACACTACTAAAAAAAGTGTGGTACAAAATATAAACATTGCAATGAGTGGCAGCAGTAAAGAACCTTCTATTGCTACTCCACCTTTTCTAAAAATACTTGCTGGCTGATGAAGAGTAGACCATAAATTCACAGAAAATTTTACTATGGGAATATTTATAGCACTAAAAATGGCAAATACTGCTGATGATTTCTCTGCTCTTGCTTGATTATCAAAAGCGCTCCACAATGAAAGATAACCAACATACAGAAAAAACAAAATCAGCATTGAAGTAAGCCTTGCATCCCATACCCACCAAGTACCCCATGTTCCTTTTCCCCAGACGCTACCTGTGATTAAGCATATTGCCGAAAAGACTGTCCCTGCAGGAGCAGCAGCATGTGCCAAAACACTAGCAACGCTATTGTTCCACACCAATGAAATGAAACTGAGTGATGCAATGAGTCCGTATATTCCAAGAGCAAGCCATGCAGAAGGCACATGAAGATACATAATTCGTACGATTTCTCCTTGTTTATAATCTCCTGGGGAGAAGAATAATGCTAAGAACATTCCAATTAAAAAACATGCGAAACAAATAACCCCAAGCCAAGGTAGAGCTTTTTTAGTAAAAGAAGTGAAATTTGTAGGCTTTAATAAAAACATTTGTTTTGAGAATAATTGTGTTAAGAATTTATCAATTAGTTTGAGTTTTATCAACAAGATAGTTTTTCTATATTTACGTAGTATAATAAATTAGCACAATTTCAGTAGCAGATTGCTTGCTATTATTTTTAGTATAACGTTGATGACCCTTAAAAAGCTTAACCTACACTTAGTGTCAGATTCAAGTGGTGAAACTGTTATATCAGTTGCAAAATCAGCCCTGAAACATTTTCGTTCTGTAGAAACTATCGAATATGTTTGGTCTTTTGTAAAAGGAGAAGAGCAGATCGATAAAATTCTGGAGGAAATTGAGAGAAAAAGTGATGAGCATAACTTTGTTATATGCACTATTACTGATGATGGGCTCAGAAAATATCTAAAAGATAATTGTATCAAGTTAAAAATTCCATATCGAGCAATATTATCACATATTATTAGAGAAATCTCATCCTATCTTGAAATTGAAAAGGATGAAAAACTTGACCTGTATACTGAAATAAATAACGAGTATTTTCAGCGTATTGAGGCAATAAATTATACCATCAATCACGATGATGGACAAAATATTCAAGATATTGATAAAGCCGATATAATTTTGGTTGGAGTTTCACGCACATCAAAATCTCCCACTAGTATGTATTTAGCTTACCGAGGCTATAAAGTTGCAAATGTTCCTTTTGTTAGCGAGATACCCTTTTACGTCGACTTAGCAAAATTAAGAAATAAACTGACTATAGGAGTAACAATAGACGTAAGAAGGCTAATAGAAATACGCAAAAATAGACTGACTTCAATTAATAATGAAGGTAATAATATATATGCTGACCCTAGAAAAGTAGAAAAGGAAATTAAAGAAGCAGAGGAGTTCTTTAAGCAAAATAACTGGCCAATTATTGATGTTACGCAAAGGTCGATCGAAGAAGTATCAGCAACAATTATACAATATTTTAATAAAATTTAATCAATTGACTAACTCGCTGTAAGTGATAATAATGTAAGGTAATTCTATTCTTACTGTAGATATGAAAGTTAAAGGATCGCTAAAATCTCATCGTAACAGAGATAAAAATTGTAAAGTTGTGAAAAGGGGTGGTAAGGTTTATATTATAAATAAGGTAAAGCCAAGATGTAAAGCGCGTCAAGGTTCTTAGCTTTTTGTTTTCCTTTTTATGTCATATGTTTTTCATATGGAAGCATGGTTAGAAAGAAACAAAAACTGTTGCATAGTACTGCCCATTTCTTCTCTTACATTATATTTTGGTATTAACATGATTACAGGCAGACGTGGCTTGTTAACATTAATTAACTTAAAAAAAAGAAATTAATTACGTGCGTCAACAAGTCCATGAATTTTAGTTCCACCCTAAGCCCTCTTGAGCTTGAGAATTTTTTCTATATATAGGCTGAGCATGAATGACATCTGATCATCAATTATGCAAATCTTGTTGTGCATACTTAAGTCATTTTGCCAAAATTCCCTTTTTGCATCACCTTTTAAACCTCTTGTGTATACTTCTGTAATTGTGGTAAATTTTTGATCATTGGCAGCCACTTCTCCACACTGCTTCCATACATATTCTCAACTTCTTCTCGCTTTTACTGTGTATTCCTTTTGTGCTCTTTAAAACGGTACCTTCTATATATATATTTATTGTCATTAGGCTAAGTTACCGCTTTTTTTCCATTTTTATACTTCCTGCCCTTGATTAATTTGACCTGCTAACATTTTGTTTACAGGGCCTGCTATTAACTCTGCACAATTTATTCTTATGGTAAAAACTTCTTCTTCACTCTTATTTTTCCTTAACTTGACGCATATGGTTTGTTAAATACTCCCGTCTGTCAAGGAATTTCTACTCATGAAGGTTATGGCTTGGAAGATTACTGAAATTTTGAAAAATGTAGTCTACTTCTATATTCAAATATATCAAGCAGTAATTCAAAATTAGCTATTGTACCTTTTGCACTATTATATGCAAGGTTGAGCAATTCTCTGTCCTCATATAAATCAGCAAATTTAAACTCCATGCACCCTGATTGTTTTGTGCCTAGAATATCTCCGCTACCCCTCAGCATCATATCCTTTTCAGCAATATAAAATCCATCTTGTGACTCACACATAATCTTTAACTTTGAATACGAACTTTTACTGAGATTGTCATATAACAGTACACAAAAAGACGGTTTATTTCCTCGTCCTACTCTACCTCTTAACTGATGTAATTGCGATAACCCGAACTGCTCTGCATTCTCTATAATCATAATAGTTGCATCTGGTACATCTATGCCAACTTCTATCACAGTGGTTGCAACAAGCAGAGAAAATTCATTTCTCTTGAAGGAAAACATCACTTGATCTTTCTGCTCTTGAGTTAGTTTTCCGTGTATTATTCCGACTCTATCAAAAAATGTCTTTTGTAGTTCCTGAAAGCGCATTTCTGCTGCGGCAATATTGAGTTCTTCGTTTTCTTCTATGTATGGACAAATCCAATATGCTTTTTCGCCTCTATTTATAGCATTTTTCAGTCTTTGAATAATATCTGATACTTTTTTAACGTTCATAATAACGGTTTTTATTGGCAATCTAGATTTTGGTTTTTCCCTTAAAATAGAACATTCAACATCACCATACATAGCTTGCTGCAAGGTTCTTGGAATGGGAGTTGCAGTAACAAAAAGTATATCGGTATTTTCTCCTTTTCCTACCAACCGATTCCTCTGTATCACTCCAAATCGCTGTTGTTCGTCTATGACTGCGAGTCCTAAATTTTTAAATGTAACGTTAGCTTGAAATAATGCATGAGTACCAATTACTATATTTAAAATACCACTTGCAAGTTCGTTCATAATAATCTTTCTTTCCTTGCGCGCAGTTTTACCGGTAAGCAAAGCAACTTTTATATCAGTACAAGATAGAGCTTCTTCGATCCAATTATAATGTTGCTCAGCCAAGATAGTAGTTGGTGCCATTAGAGCTGCTTGCATGTTATTTTCTACCACATTCAGCATCGCAAAGAGTGCAACTACAGTTTTGCCACTCCCAACGTCACCTTGCAGCAGACTTACCATGCGGTATCTGGATTTTTGTCTTTCTGAGATTTCATCTATCGCTCGAATTTGATCATTTGTTAATTGGAACGGTAATTCATTTAAGACCTGCTCTTTGTATTTACTCAATATTATAAATTCTTTTCCCTCTTTTTTTACATGATTTTCCCTTGCAAGCTTTAGTGCCAACTGGTACGCAAATAGCTCATCATAAGCAAGTCTTTCTCTGCAAACTTCTGCTTCTGCGAGTGAGCTCGGTCTGTGCAATCTTATGATGCTTTCTTTCCAATTCAGCCATTTCTTTTGCTTGATTAATGTTTCATCTATCCACTCTGGCAAATCAGGCAAATCTTTTAGATTAGAACTTATTATGTTTCTAATGCTCTTGTTAGTAATACCGCGACATAATTGGTAAACTGGCTCTATGCAGGCTATTTCTTTAAATTGATTGATATCAGATAACATATAATCTGGGTGAGTAATTTGCCAATGTTCGGCAAACTTTTCAAGTTTACCACTGATTACTATATCTGTTCCAACTGGAAATAATTTATACAAATATTTAACTGAGTAATTAAAAAAAACTATAAATAAATACTGACTTTCACTTTCAACGATTATTTTATATGGCCTACCTCTAACAGTGGGGCGCTGGTGCTCATACACTTTTGCCATAAAAGTTGTAAATTCTCCTACTTGAGCATCAGGTAGTGATTTACTTCTATCCACATAACTGAGCGGCCTATAAAACAGCAAGTCCATTACTCTGTCTCCACCGCAAAGTTTAGGCAATATTGCGGAATGAAACTTTGGTATATTCTCAATTTTACTATTTAGAAAAGTCAGCACACTTGACTGCTCATCAACATTCATACTGTGTAAAACCGTTTATTCATAATAGAGCCTTACTAAAATCCTGTCACCCTATTATGACTGTCTATGTTAAGTATATTATTGACATATTAACTATTTTTATGTATTATTATACTATCAGCAATTCATATCAAAGTATTAACAATGAACAACTCTACACAGGAAAAAAATGAAAATCCAGTCGTTACACTAAAAGCTCAGGCAGAAAAGTTTGATTTCAGTAAGTTAAGAGCTCCAAGAGATAATAAAGCAGCAAATTCTGGTGAAGCTATATATAAAGATTTTGACAGAATGGACTTTGTTATTAAAGACAGAAATATAGACAAAATCTTAATTAAAGCGCTGGTAAACAGAAATAAGGAAGGATTTGATAAGATTTGGGAAGAATATTGTGAAGATCCGGAAATCCCTAGTGATAAAAAAACTGATCAATATAAAGAAGAGATTAAAAGATTTTACGATTTAGGCAAAGAACACACGCATCTATTACCGAAAGAAGGAGATAAAAACAAGAGTTATCGTGCATTTGCAAAAGAAGTTTTTAAGGAAATATTTGAATATGCCAACGCTCAGGTTCCAAGTGACTCTCTCTTAGAGGAATTGGTTACCAATTGTAATCAGGCAGGGTATGAAGCTGGTGTATTTATAGAATCTCAATTTGCACTTAGCCAACATTCATTGAAAATACTCTCACCTAAAAAAGTTATAAATATCTATTATGTTGACCAAAATAATGTGAGTGTTAGATCTGATATGACATTACCAATACTCTCCCAAGAGAGTGATGTTCAATTAGGTGACAAGGTATGCGATCTATCCAGCTCACTAGAATTTACACTTGAATCTCAAGATGGGAAAGATGATGTGATATATAAAGATGGCAAATTGTCACTTACTGTGCCTAGAAAATTGAGAGATTACAAAATTGATGGCAGAAGTTTATTTGATACCATTAAAGAATATTTCTACAAATTCTGCGAGAAGTTAGGATTCAAGTTTGAAGTAGAAATAGAACACAATTTTGAAGAAGAAGATTCTTTATATGAAGGTGAGGAGTATAACTTTGAGGGAGCACGTCTTGTGTTTCAAGAACAACCTCAAAACTATATAGAAGATCCAGATGTGGATCCTCTTAATAAAAAACGTGAAATTTCACCTTGATAATATGTACTAGACGCAACTTAATCTGACAGAAAAACTAATGTCAATCTCTATGTTTGATGCTACTAATATTTTTCTAAAAAGCAATATGCTTGCTATCAAGAAAAGTCTGCATAGCAATATTTACCTAAATGAGGCCTTGTCTCAATTCCTAAATATAGCTGTGATTTTCTGGTTTATCATAGCCCATATCAGTCAAAATGCGCGATAATAGCACCATCAAAGAAAGATATATTAAAAAGATTAGCGGCAGTAATTGCAGTTTTCTCTGTTTGCCATAGCAACTCTTGAGTAGGTATCAGTAATAATGATAATCTATATATCTGCTATAAAACCTCGAGATCCGTAGAATAGGGCTGACTAAGGTTCTCATACATTCCTGTATGCTGAGAACATAAAAGCTCTTTTGATTCTATTCCTAAATCCTCAAGTATTTGCTCCTGTTCAGCTATAAGTTCTAATAGCCCTGTTCCACTTTCACTTACTTCACTTCGTTCAAGACACATAAGTTCTGTTAACTCTGCTATGTCTTCTCTAGAAAGCTGATTTTTTTCAGAAAAAGTTGCTTCACTCATATGGTCCTCTTTTTGATATAAAGAGTATCTTATACAAGAGAATAACTAAAATAATCTAAACTCTTGTGTCATATTTGTAGCTTGGTGTAGTTATATGGTACATTTCAGATAAGAGTACTGATTATCTAATTGTAGGAGAAGACCTAGTCAAAATATAAAAAAGCAGTGGAATTTGGGGTGGTAAATTCAGAAGTGTCTGAATAACTGTGTGAACTAAGTTCGGAGGAGAATAGTATCAAGAAAGGAGAAAATTATATGGTCTTACCTTTATTGATGTATTAATTGAGAAGAGTTCTTAAAAGTTAATGTTTTGTTAGTTGTTTCATACTAAAATAGGGATATATAAATAATTAGAAGAATGTTATGCGGTCTAATTCCAATTCACTTAATAAATACGGATATGTATCTGATGCAAATGGATTGTCTCACCAACAAATGGGAATGTATGATGATTTAGGAAGATATGAAGTTGCTGATGAAGATATGATGTACCAAAAAAACTATGGTATTATTGGTGATAGTTTAAAAAAAGTAACAAATCTGACTGGAGATACAGCAAAGAGTATAGCAGATTACCTTATTAAACCTGTTAGTGATCAGGTTGCAAAGCAAATCGTTGTTCCATTAGGAACGGAGATTATAAGTAAAATTGTCGTACCTATTACAAAGAAAGTTGCAGAACAAAATCAAGACATGATAAAAGAGCTAACAGATAAACTCATGGTTCGCGTGGAAGATTTTGCTCGGTTACAAATAGAAAAATTAAAAGAAGACGTAAAGCAAGAGATAACATCAATACCAGGTAAAGTTTTAGAGAAGATAAAACCTTCTTCATGGCTTCCATGGAAAGCAGAAAGTTTGGATGAAGCTTATTCTGACACTTATGTACCAAATGATATAGATGAATTTGCATGGTAGAGCTTCAAGGTTTAGCAAAATGTTTTTTGGTTTATATTCGCTTGAGGTTAACATCATTGGCCTTAAGCTTTTTTTAATGCTAAATGATCTTACTGTATATCTACAAATTCTTCCTGTGATTTTCAACTCTAGAGGTTATGCTTAAATTATAATATCTACCAAAAAAATAGTCATTTTGCTTGGATATTTGATATAATTTAGATCTATTAAAGCAAAAGCATGAATGAAGTAATAACATTTGGTTGTCGTCTAAATTTCTACGAGAGTGAGTTAATCAAAGAAGCATTAAAAAAAGCAAAGAGAGAAAATGTTGTTGTAGTGCATAGCTGTGCAGTGACAAACGAAGCAGAACGCCAAGTGAAGCAAAAAATACGTAAGATCTATAAAAACGACCCAAGTAAAGAAATTATCGTAGTTGGCTGTGCCGTTCAATTAGATCCTAAATCATATAGTGATATTCCTGGTGTAAGTAAAGTGCTAGGTAATCAAGACAAGCTAAGAGCTGAAAATTATCTACTAAATAATGATGAAATCTTAGTCAGTGATAACCAAGTAGAACCTATTCTCATTAATGGATTTGAAGATAAATCAAGGGCATTTATTGAAATTCAAAATGGTTGTAATCATAGTTGTACATTTTGCTCAATTACTGAGGCAAGAGGAAATAATCGATCTGTGCCAGTAAACAATATTATAGAGCAAATTAAGATTTTTATAGAAAATGGGTATCAAGAAGTGGTGTTTACAGGTGTTGATATTACTGATTTTGGTACAGATTTGTTTGGTAAGCAATCACTCAGTTCAATGATTAGAAGAGTTTTAAAGGATATACCACAGTTAAAGAGACTAAGACTTTCCTCTATTGATGTTGCTGAAGTTGATGATGAACTAATGGATTTAATAGCTAATGAGTCAAGACTTATGCCTCACTTACACTTGAGTCTACAGTCTGGTAATAATTTAATACTAAAGAGAATGAAACGTCGTCACAATAGAGAACAAGTGATAGAATTTTATCATAAAATGAAGAGCTTAAGACCTAATATAGCATTTGGCGCTGATATTATTGCTGGATTTCCAACAGAAACTGATGAAATGTTTCAGGATACAGTTGATTTACTGAAAAAAATAAATGTAGTTTATCTACATGCTTTTCCATATTCAGAGCGGAAAAACACACCTGCTGCACGGATGCCACAAATACCAGAGAATGTACGTAAAGAACGAGTAAAGCATCTAAGAGAAATAAATAAAGAAATGATGAGCAGTTTTTATCAATCTTTGCTCGGCACTGAGCAAAGCGTTTTGGTTGAGCAGAATAATATTGGTAGAACAGAAAATTTTGCATTAATAAAACTTACATCAAGAGTTCAAGCTAAAAGTATTGTGAAAGCTCATGTTAAAGGAATAGAAAATAATTGTTTAATTGGAAATATTATTTCTTAATTTTTGTACATTAAAGGAATATATGATATAGTAGTTATACTATAAGTGATAATTCATTTATGATAATTAGAATATCTATTGCTTTATTTTTCATCTTCATTCCGTGTGTCTATTTTTTTATTACTTATATCAGTAACAATACACACATTGAGCAAGTACAACCGTTAAAATTAGAAACAGATAATAATGAAAGTGTAATACGTTCTGAAGAGGTTGCTGAAAGAGAAATACCAATAAAATATCAAGAACTTAAAAGTAGTTCACCTTCTATTTTCCAAGCAGCTGGTCAGAAAAATATGTTGCCACGTATTACAGATCAAGCTGAACCTACAAAGGCAAAATCAAAAAAACTTGATTTCTATGTTAGTGCTAACGGTGGTAAGATATACAATGATAATTCAGAAACATTTGTAAAGGGTATAAAGGCAATAGGAGAAAGGTTTATTAATTTAATCAATACAGCTAATCCTAATCTTTCTTTGCAAGAAAAAGTAGTATCATTGTTTATCAAAGCGGGATTAGTGGATGAAATTCAGAGTATAGAGAAATTTAACGGCAAAATTGATTTCCAGTGGCTTAGGAGCGTATCTTTAGGTTACTATGCTGGGGAAAATGGCCGAGTTGATTTTGAAGCTATGTATTCTACAGCCAATATTAAAGATAGTAATTCTCCTCCGGTATTTGAGAAATCAGCAAGCGTGTTTGCATTTTTATTAAACTTCTATTATAACTCCAGCATTCAAGATACACAATTTGCTCCGTATATTGGTCTTGGTATAGGGCCAACAGTTTTTAGATTAAAAAAGATTAATGGGTCACCAGAAAATTCAATGCCACTGAATGTTCCTTGGTTTGCTTATCAAATAAAGCTTGGTGTTGACTACTCAATAATCCCAGAAGTTAAAACCTTTTTCGGCTATCGTTACTTTAGTATCCCAATACCTATTGCAGATGATATATCCACTCATAATATTGAAGTTGGTTTGATGTTTAATTTTTAGTAATAATATCTTTTCAATTCTAATATCCTGATTTCCATTCAGAAATTTGATAAATCTATCCATATCTTTAATCTTATGGCCATATCCTTTGTGATAGCCTGAAGATGGTTTCTGTTTCTTTTTTCCTTTTCTTCCACAAATATATTGGTTTTATGCTCACTAAATTGGTGAGCATGTTACAACGTTTTTGACGACGAAAAGACTGGATAGCTACTTTCATGACAACCATTTAGTTGTCTTTTCTCGTCTATCTTATTTTGTCACTCTGCTGAACAGATACTAAAGTACTAGCTTTTGTGGGTTGATGCACAATTCTATCAGAAGTTTTGTGACTATAATTGCAGAAAACATCGAGCATAAAACTCCTATCGATAAAGTGATAGAAAATCCTCTAATTGCTCCGCTACCAATAATGAACATTATTCCTGAAGCAATTAGTGTAGTGAGGTTTGAATCAAGAATTGTTTTTATTGCGTTTTTAAATCCTTCTTCAATGGCACGAGCTGTTCTTTTTCCTGCTCTTATTTCTTCGCGGATGCGTTCAAATATTAAAACATTTGCATCCACTGACATGCCAACAGTTAGCGCAATTCCAGCAATTCCAGGGAGAGTAAGAGTTGCTTCAAGTAAGGTAAGAATGAGTAGTATAGAGATTACATTAAAAACGAGTGCAACAGACGCTAATAAGCCTAATTTGCCGTAAGTAATGATTATAGATAAACCAACGGCTATGATAGAGATTATTGCTGCAATTTCTCCTGCTTTTATTGACTCTTCTCCAAGGCTTGGACCAATGTTTTTTTCTTCAATTATTTTAAGTGGTGCAGGTAGTGCACCTGATTTTAAAAGTATTGCAAGTTCACTCGCTTGTTTTTCAGTGAAATTACCGCTAATTTCTCCCTCTCCATTTAGAATAGGTTCACGTATTGTTGGTACAGTTAAGACTGTGTTATCTAAAACAATTGCAAAAGGCTTTCCTACATTTTCTTTAGTAATTTTTGCAAATTTTTTACTTGCTATGCTGTCGAATTTGAAATGTACTGTTGGTTTACCTAAATTGCCAAATCTAACTGATGCGTTAACTAATGAATCACCGCCTATTTCAGTTTTGCGGAATATCGGGTAGGAATTACCCAAAGAATCCTTGAGCATAATCGTAGTGTCATGATCGATATCTTGCATTTTAGCTACATTGGTGTTTGCCAAATGGAAGGCCAGCTTGGCTGTTTTGCCAAGCAGAGATTTTATCTGCTGAGTGTCTTCTACTCCAGGAACTTGGACTAATATCTTATTTTGTCCTTGTTTTTGCACACTTACTTCCTTAGTACCAAGCTTATCTAAGCGTCTTTGAACATTAACTATTGACTCTGAAACTACTTCATTGATTAATGAATTCTTATAATGCGGTTTATATGAAATGAAAATTGCAGTATTTTTTCTACTCAATTCTAAATTTGGGTTTATTTTATGTATTAACGTTGAAACTTTTTTGTAATCATCAATATTATTTAAAGTTACAACCACTTGTTTATCGTTTTTTGCGCTAAATTCAATCTTTTGTGTTAACAGACCTTCTTTTATTTCATCGGTTAGCATGCTTAGTTTCTCTTTGAAGTAAAAATCTAAGTCTACATTTAGAAGCAGAGATGATCCACCTTTCAGGTCAAGCCCTAAATTTATTCTCTTTTTTGAGGTAAAGAACTTATTATCAATAAAATTTGGCAGTATTATATATAAGGACAGCAAAAAAATTAGTAACACTGAAAGAGATTTAACTGTGAGCTTGTTTAGCATAAATTTAAACTGTACTTAGGTACAGTGTAAACTGAATGGTTGCTAATCACAAGCACCTAAATGAAAAGGTCCGTGAAAGATAAAAAACAAGCCTAGAACCAATATCTCTATAATTGATTTTGTTCTTCTAGAACATCATTTATTGTCCCAAATTTGGGAGAAAAACCCTGGACTTGAAGTCCATCCTTTTAAGAATATAATTTTAAGGTGAAAAATCTGAAAGAATGTGGAATATTATAGAAAAAGCAGTCACTCTGTATATATATCACATAGTGTGGATAACAAAATATCGATATCCAGTACTAGTTGGAGATATTGGACAGAAAGCTAAAGAAGTTGTACAAGAAGTATGTACAAATAATCAAGTAGAAATTATCAGAGGTAGAGTTGCGTCAAGTCATGTACACGTATACGTTTCTGTACCCCCATACTTAAGTATTAGTAAGTTAGTGCAGTTAATAAAAGGAAAAAGTTCCAGAAAAATCCAGCAAAACTTTCCAGAGCTAAAAAAGAGATATTGGGTTGTGGGCAGTAGGCTAGTTTGTCAGGACTAGCGGAAATGTAACTGACGAAATGATAAAAAATTATATTGAAAATCACTCTAAAAAAGAAGATAAATTTGGTGACTTTCAAGTCGAAAGTTAGCATTCTATGCTCTCTCTCAATCTTTGGATTTTAATCCATAGTGGTTGAATGAAGCAGTATAAACACATGTATTAGGTTCAGAGTTGGCTCTCAGATTCTCTGTTTGTTTTGTCTAATTTTGTCAATTGCAAGGTAAGTGCATAAACCAAGTGTTAAGAAAATAACTATGCTAAGTGGTATGTGATTAGCAAGAAATTTATTATAACTTAAATCTTTCCAACCGAGAGGACTAGATAGAGAAGGATGAGAGGAAAATCTGGGAATTGCTACTACTGCACTTAATGCTGTTAGAATAATAGCGACAGTAGTACATACAAGAGGTAAAATATTCTTTTTATTAAATCTGCCATTAGAATCTTTTAAAATATCAAACATACATACTCCTAGATTACTAAATGTTCGTGATACTAAGGGCTAATTGTAAAATGTTCAATAACTAAATTGGAGATAATAAAAAATGGGCATAGAATATAGACATATAATATGAAGGATATATGCTAGTTAAAATAGGTACGAGAGGAAGCGACCTTGCGCTCATCCAAGCTTTGGAAGCAAAACAAAGATTATTAGAGTCTTTTCCTAATCTATCCGTTGAGATCATTAAAATCAAAACTTCTGGTGATAAGTATGTTAATGTAAATCTTGCTGAAATAGGAGGTAAAGGACTGTTCCTCAGGGAGATTGAGGCTGAATTACTCAAAAATAATATAGATATGGCGGTTCATTCGCTAAAAGATGTACCTGCGTTTTTCTCGAAGGACTTAACAATTCCTTGTGTTTTAGAGAGGCTAAGTCCATGTGATGTATTTATTTCTCATAAATATAAGAGCCTAAAAACTTTGCCACAGCAGGCTACAATTGCAACTTCTTCAATAAGAAGAAAAGTTCAGCTGTTAAATCTCAGGCCAGACTTAAATGTAGTGCCACTGCGTGGAAATGTGACAACTAGACTGCAAAATCAGAATTTTGATGGAATGATTTTAGCTGAAGCAGGGCTGATAAGATTAAAAAAATATTACTTAATTACAGAGGTATTGCCACCAAAAGTCATGTTAAGCGCAGTAGGGCAGGGGGCAATTTGCATTCAATGCCGAAAGAATGATATAAAAGTTATCGATCTTTTAGAGAAAATTAATAATAATATGTCTTTTATAAGGGCAAAATCAGAGCGCAGTTTCATGAAGACAGTAAATGGTTCATGCTTTACGCCGCTTGCAGCTTTAGCAGAATATGTGAGTGAAAACATGCTACATCTTTATTGTATGTTAGCGGGCGAGAGAGTTATATACTTTACTGAACGCACTTCGTTTGTAGAAGATGCAGAAAAAATGGGTATGGATGCAGGATTAGAGTTAAAATCAAAATGCTTATAAGCTTACCTAAAGTATGTGGAATCTACCGTTATAATGTTTTAATGTCTAAAATGACTTGGTTAAATGTTGGTGGCCAAGCTGATGTACTATTTAAGCCACGTGACATTGAAGATCTAATGTGCTTGATAAAAGATGCGGAGTTACCAATTAGCGTTATCGGTGCAACATCCAACATAATAGTGCAAGATAGTGGCATTCGAGGAATAACGGTGAAATTAGGTAAGGAATTTGCGTATATTAAATGTAAAGATAATAGCTCCATAGTTGCAGGTGGTGCTGCACTGCTTAGTAACCTTGCATACTTTGCCGGAGAACAGCAAATTAGTGGGCTTGAGTTTCTTGCTGGAATTCCAGGAACAGTTGGCGGTGGGGTAGAGATGAATGCAGGTGCATATGGTAGTGATATTGCGAGTGTTGTAAAATTTATAAGGGCAGTGAATCTAGAAGATGGAAATTTATATGAATTCTCCAGCGAAGAAATGGGATATTTTTATCGTGGACATAGTCTAAAAGGCAGGTGGATTTTTATTGAAGCTGAATTTAAAGGAGTAAGTTCAGAGTATGAGCTTATATTGCAAAGATTGAAAGAAGTTATTGATAAAAAAAATAAAAGTCAACCAGTAAGAGGAAAAACTGCTGGTTGTATATTCAAAAATCCAATAGGCTGCAAGGCATGGAAACTGATTGATGAGTCTGGCTGCCGAGGATTAAGTAACGGTAGAGCTAAAATTTCTAAGAAACATTGTAATTTTCTACTCAATTACAATAATGCAACTGCACTTGACTTAGAAAACCTTGGCAACAGAGTACAAGATGCAGTAAAAGATAAATTTAACATTGAACTTGAGTGGGAGATAAGAGTGTTAGGTAGATAGCTGCTGCTGATTATCTTAACCTAATTCCAAAAATTATTGTATAATATTATTTTGAGGTTTTATTTTCAATGCGCAAACTTGCAATATTCTTTTCTATACTATTTGCAGTTGTCGCTTACTATTTAAATAATGAAGTGATATTTGAAGTAGCAAAGCTATTTAGTGATATATTCATCAGTTTGTTGAAATTAATCAGTTTACCTTTGGTTTTTCTATCTATCGTATCCACAATTTCAGGGCTTAAAGACTCAATTGAAATTAAAGTATTACTTAAGAAGACGCTGTTTTATACGCTGCTTACAACCATTATAGCTGCATTTGTTGCGCTATCTTTCTATTTATTCATAGATCCAGTAAGAAAAAATTTCATAAGTAACACAATAGAAAGTGTGAGTGACAGCAACCACAATTACTTCTCATACTTAAAATCACTCATTCCATCAAATTTTGTGCAAGTTTTTCTTGAAAATAACGTTATTGGCAGCATATTGATTGCTTTTTTGATGGGTGGAGCTATTATTTCGCTCTCAAAAGAAAAACAGGATATATTACACCAAATATTCTCTGCACTGTTTGATACACTTCTTAAAATTGCTCAAGGGTTGTTAAAGTTTATTCCTCTTGCTGTATGGTCTTTTATCACATGTTTTTTATACGAGTTAAAAGGTGGCAGCGAATTCCATAGTCTTTTTTGGTATTTTGCTTGCATAATGTCTGCAAATTTCGTGCAAGCATTTGTGATTTTACCACTACTCATGTGGTATAAAGGTATATCACCAATTCAGACGCTAAGGGGAGTTATGCCGGCACTCATACTGGCATTTTTTTCTAAATCATCCAGTGCGACACTACCGACAACCATAGACTGTGTGCAAAATCAGCTAAAAGTGCCAAAGAAATTGTCATCTTTTATTCTACCAATATGTACAACTATCAATATGAATGCGTGTGCTGCATTTATTTTAATCACAGTGATGTTTGTTGCGGAGATGAATGGGCACACATTTTCCTTAAGTGAGATGTTCATATGGATTTTCTTAGCTACAGGAGCTGCAATTGGCAACGCTGGAGTGCCGATGGGGTGCTATTTTATGGCAACTAGTTATTTGGTATCAATGAACGTTCCTTTGTACATTATGGGGCTGATTTTACCTATTTATACAATCATTGATATGTTTGAAACTGCAATAAATGTTTGGTCTGATGTCTGTGTAACGCAGATAATTAATAAAGAATGTAAAACTTAGAATGATACTAGACAATCCGATAATAAAAGAGTTTGAAGAGGCTGGTGCGATTTTGCACGGACATTTTGTACTCTCGTCAGGGCTGCACAGCAACACTTACATACAATGCGCTAAAATTTTTGAAAATCCAAGCAGAGCAATGAAGGTTTGTGAGCTATTGGCAAATAAAATAAGAAAAGAGCTTGTTGAACCCATAGACTTAATACTATCTCCTGCAATTGGTGGAATAATTGTGGGTTATGAGATTGGTAGACAGCTTGGAATCCGAACAATATTTTGCGAACGTGTTAATGGTAAATTTGAATTACGCCGTGGATTTGAGATTAAACAAGGTGAGAAGATATTACTAATTGAAGATGTGATTACCACAGGTAAATCTTCACTTGAAGCAGTAAAATGTGCAGAAGAGAAGGGAGGTAAAGTTGTTGTTGAAGCTTCTTTGATAAAGAGAAGTAGTGAAACAAAACTACCTTTTTCTATTATATCTTTGATTGAACTGAACATTCAAAACTATAGCGAGAAAGAACTGCCAAGTGAGTTAAAACAATTACCCATAACGAAACCTGGGAGTAGAGAATATTTAACAAAGTAATTCTATATAGTATATTTTCTCTTGGTTTAGCTAAGGGTTTTATGGGTTTTTTAAATTTTGCCCATAAAACCCCTTTCATGATTAAAAATACACTAAATCTTGGTTTTCACATGTTTCATCTCGTGCAGCAGAAAACAATAAGTCTGCACTCTCATTCAAACTATTTGCAGCAGTCTTTAAAACTTCAGATTTTGCTTCTATAAGTTCGCATTCAATCTTGTCTATTCTTGTATCCAAATCCCTATGTGCATTTTCGATTAACTTATTCATTTCATATTCTAGAAATTTGCTTGATTTTTCACTTTGTTCAGTGAGGAAATCACCTATTTTGCTTGTGATTTCAGGTTTGATAAGACTTTCAATTTTTTCTTCAGTGTATTTTTTTACTGCTTCTTCTACCTGAGTTTTTATTGTCCCAAATTTGGGAGAAAAACCCTGGACTTGAAGTCCATCCTTTTAAGAATATAATTTTAAGGTGAAAAATCTGAAAGAATGTGGAATATTATAGAAAAAGCAGTCACTCTGTATATATATCACATAGTGTGGATAACAAAATATCGATATCCAGTACTAGTTGGAGATATTGGACAGAAAGCTAAAGAAGTTGTACAAGAAGTATGTGCAAATAATCAAGTAGAAATTATCAGAGGTAGAGTTGCGTCAAGTCATGTACACGTATACGTTTCTGTACCCCCATACTTAAGTATTAGTAAGTTAGTGCAGTTAATAAAAGGAAAAAGTTCCAGAAAAATCCAGCAAAACTTTCCAGAGCTAAAAAAGAGATATTGGGTTGTGGGCAGTAGGCTAGTTTGTCAGGACTAGCGGAAATGTAACTGACGAAATGATAAAAAATTATATTGAAAATCACTCTAAAAAAGAAGATAAATTTGGTGACTTTCAAGTCGAAAGTTAGCATTCTATGCTCTCTCTCAATCTTTGGATTTTAATCCATAGTGGTTGAATTCTGGCTTTAGCAAATCTGCAACTTCTGGTCCTACTTTTTTCACTGCTTTTTCAGCTGCATTTTTTGCTGCTTTTTCAGCGTTTGCTTCTACTGACTTTACTGTCTTATCAATTGAAGTCGATATTTTTTTTTCTATTTGATTAGCTTTTTCGCTAGCTATTTTGTTAGCTTTTTCTTCAGCTAAAGTTAGCATTTTTCCTTCTATTTTTTTTACTTCATCTTGAGCTGCTTTTCTAGCTTCTAGTTTTAAATCGTTACCCATTTTAGATATTACTTGATTCGCAGCTTCTTTTGCTGTTTTGCTTATACCAAGAATTTTATCAAACATTCCTGCACGATACACTTGAGAGCCGAAGTTTGATTCGTCAGCCAAATTTTTGTAATTGTATTCTTTCATAATGTACTCCTTAATTTAAAAACTATACTAACATTAATATACAAGTACAAAAATTATATTAATATTAGTATTGCTTTTCAGGGCAGTAGTATAAATTTATAGTACCTTTTGAAAAAATTCATGACTTGACGGCAAAGAGCATTATATTGGTATCATGACTGACTTGGAAAAGATGAGAGAAAAACTGCAAAATCAAATTAATTATCATAATATCTTATATTATCAAAAAAGTAAGCCAGAGATAAGTGATGCTGAATATGATGAACTGAAAAAAAAGTTAGCTGCAATAGAGCCAGAAGCTTATGCAACACAAGATAGTGTTGGTGCTCCGCCTGATGAGAGATTTTCTAAGGTGGAACATCAAGAACCTATGCTTTCTCTTGAGAATGCTTATGATGAGCAAGGTGTAGAAAAATTTTTGTCTAAAATAAAGAGATTTTTAATTGCAGATGAAATAGAGATATTATGTGAGCCAAAAATTGATGGATTGTCATTTTCTGCAATTTATGAAGATGGGAAATTTGTTAAAGCTGCAACTCGAGGTGACGGTTTTGTAGGAGAGGATGTAACTCACAATGTTGCAACAATAAAAGGCTTTCCTAAGTTTTTACAAGATGTGCAAGGAAGACTAGAAGTAAGGGGTGAAATATATATCAGTAACAGCGACTTTTTAAAGTTAAATGAAAATAATGAATTCGCTAATCCTCGAAATGCAGCTGCTGGTTCTTTAAAGCAATTGAATGCGAACATTACAGCAAAAAGGCCTCTTAGATATTTTGCTTATTCTTTAATTGGTGGAATAGAGAAAAGTCAAAGTGAAGTACTAGAAAAACTTGAGAAACTTGGTTTTTGCGTAAATGAGCATCGTTCCTTAACAAGTAGTTTGAATGGAATGCTAAAGTTCTATAACGAGATCTATGATTGTCGTTATAACTTGGATTATGATATCGATGGGATAGTCTATAAAGTGAATGATTTGGTGCTACAAAGTCGTCTGGGAAGTACACACAAAGCGCCACGCTCAGCGCTTGCATATAAGTTTTCTGCGATTTATGCGAAGACAAAGTTAAATAAAATATTTATACAGGTGGGTAGAACGGGGGTTTTAACTCCAGTTGCAGATTTGGTACCAGTTAATATTGGCGGAGTGCTAGTTAGCAGAGCAAGTCTACATAACCAAGATGAGATAAAACGTAAAGATATAAGAGAAGGAGATGTTGTAACAATTAAAAGAGCTGGAGATGTAATTCCTCAAATTGTCAAAGTAGATGAAGGTTCTCGTCATGCAAATATGCCTGAATTTGTGTTTCCTGACATATGTCCTGAATGTGGTAGTAAAGTGCAGATTGAAGGAGTTGCAGTAAGATGTCCTGAAGAATTTAATTGCAAGGCTCAAATAGTAGAAAAACTAAAACATTTTGTGTCAAAAGATGCATTTGACATTGTTGGCCTTGGTGAAAAACAAATAAAGTTTTTTTATGATCTGGAACTAATAAGACAAATTCCAGACATTTTTATTTTAGAGGAAAGATTAAAAGAGTTTTCCTTAAAAGAGCATCATGGTTGGGGCGAGAAGTCAATAGCTAATCTATTAAGTGCTATACAAAGCAGAAGAGTAATCTCTCTAGATAGGTTCATATTTTCTTTGGGTATCAGATTTATCGGCCAAGTTGTAGCAGAATTGCTCGCAAATTATTATGTATCTTATGATAACTGGTATAATTCGATGTCATCAAATGATGTTGAGTTGGTAGGTATAGATGGTATAGGAGAAAAAGTAGCTGAATCTTTAAAATCGTTTTTTTCTCAGGAACGTAACATTAAAATGTTAAATGATCTTACTGCATATCTGCAAATTCTTCCCGTGAGCTCCAACTCTAGCGATTCTTTTTTGAATAACAAAATTATAGTGTTTACTGGTAAGCTACGTGCTATGAGTAGAGGGGAGGCAAAAGTAAGAGCTAAAGTTTTAGGGGCAAAGATCAGTTCAAGCCTTTCTACTAAAACTGACTATTTAATTGCAGGAGAAGATCCAGGTTCAAAATATAAAAAAGCAATGGAATTGGGTGTGGAAATTTTAGATGAAGAACAGTGGAACAGATTGTGCTAAACACAACTTAATCTGACGGGAATGAATTAACTGATAGAAGAATTGAAAACTAATATCAGACTCTTATTTAATACAATTGAAGGTTCTGTCGCATCTATAAATTGTGGTACAAGAAGATCGTTAAACTGGGATTATGGGAGTTATAGAGCAATTAGCATAGCAAAATTCTCAAAAGTAGAAACATTATCATTAGCCCCGATAATTTGTCTTTTTTGAATCATACGAATATTTTCTATGCCGGTAATGGTAATCTTTGCGGAGTGGAAGCTCTTAAAACCAAGCATTGGCTTTATTCGTTTTTTGATAAATCTATGATCTTGTTCGACAATATTATTTAGATATTTTATTTGAAAAACCATGATTCTACAATCTTCAGAAATTTCTGTATTCAAATCATCAAGAGCAGCAGTATTACTGCCGCTTTTATCAATTACTACTTTCTCAGGAAGGTTATTCTCTCTAAAGGCTTTACGAAAGAACGCAAGTGCCGCAGACTTGTCTCTACGAGCACACAACAGAAAGTCTACAGTATTACCAATAGTGCTCTGTATAGATAAACCCATTTGCCGTTTAATTTAACGTAGGTCTCGTCCATTCTCCAGCTACTGCCAACCTGCTTCTTCCTTTTCCTTACCGCTTCATCTATCAGTGGCACAAATCTGATAACCCACCTTTGTAACGTAGCATGATCAATTTTTGCTCCCCTTATACTCAGCATTTCTTCCAAATCTCAATAGCTCAAAGAGAATCTACATTTCATATATACAGATAACATTATTATCTCTGCTGAAAAGCTAAATCCTTTGAAATATGGCAATAATTTTGAACTAATACGAAACATCTTTGCTTTTTTTTTAGATGATCATATCACTTCTTTTCTACTTTCCTACAAATGTTACATACCAGGATTTATAGATGCGACAGAACCTAACGATCTTCTTGTACCACAATTTATAGATGCGACAGAACCATATTTCTTACCTTAAGTTATATATTTTTCACTGTTATTTGATTCACTACAGCTTCATCATTGCTATTCTCAAGTGACTTTAAAGGCTTATTACAATAGTGTATGATTGCGGCAACAACTAAGCAACAAGCTCCAACTGCTACGCCCACTGCTAGCATTTCTAAGTAAACTGCAATAGCTATTCCTGAAATAATTCCAGCTATTGCTAATGTGAAAGCACATACAGTAGGCCGTTTATTTTTTTCTTTACTTCGTGAAGCATCATTATTTAAATTACCTGGCTGTTGATTATTATTTTGAATACCATTTGTTTGATCTGTTGCTACAACTGAAGTTTCTGAGTGTAATCTTTCTGGAACTAATTGTGTATTATTTTCCTCTAGAAAAATTGACTCATTAACATCTTTAAATTCTTCATCTGTGTCGCTTTCTCTAATAGTTGCACGACTTTTATTATAATTTTCTGCATCAAAAAACTTATCCTCACTATTCTCATCAATTTGAGCTTCCGTTTCTCTTATGGTATTCTCCTGCTGATTAGATGGCTCTTGTGCAAAATCTTGCATTTCTTTTACCTCTGACAGTTTCTCGATGATAAGTTTGTATTCATCATTATTTGGTATATTTCTATTGTAATTCGGTAAAGCATTTTTAATATATTCACTAAAATATTTATTTATCTCTGCTAAAATTTTTTGCTGTTCAAAGGTAATTTCTTCAGGATCATCAATATTTACATTGCACACAGCAAAATCTTTAAGAGCTTCTTTCAATTCTGGATGAGATTCCGCATGTTGAACTAGATTCTTAGCCAAACCTTCCAGAAATGGTTTAATGTTCTCTTCTGTAATAGCATTTTTCTGTTCTTCTAGCTTTAGTTCTTCTTCTAAATAATGATCATATTGTTCCAAGATCTCAGAGCTAATTTCGTCTATACTATTAATAATTTGACTCCATGTACCTTGAATGCAGGCACTGCTACCTTCACCATATGTTGTTGACGCTATATATATTTGTTTTAGAAGAATGAACTCTTTTTGCTCTCTCCAGATCTTTTCTATATCTAGATCACTGATTTCTTTAAATAACACATCTACTTTTTTATTGTCGTCTATATCATTTAACAATGTATGTAGTTTCGTTTTATCAAGTTGTTCTGTATCGAAATCTCCAAGTTCTCTTTTTACTGAAGAGAGTTTGCTCATTACTAAATCTTGGTTTTGTGCAATGAGAGTAACTAGCAATTCTTTTTTTTCTTTCAATGGAATGGAAAAATTATCAATAAGTAGTTTTATACGGCCTATAGATTCAGGTATAGTAATTTTTGCATCATCTTTTGTATAATCATATTGTAATCCTTGTGTAGGATATCCTTGGTCATATTCATCGTGGGAGTTCTTTTTTAAATACTTCTTTTTTAGTGCTTCCTTAACTTTATCAATAATATCCCCAATAAAATCTTTATCATTCGGCACAGGATTATCACCTAATGTTTTCTCCATCACACTTCTTTTTTCTTTGTCATTTACACTAAGAAGATTTAGTCTTATTGGATCATTCTGATATTGTTTAAGTAGTTCTATACTTTCTACGTAAGAAGTAGCTGCTTGCTTTAACTGTTCTTCATCTGCTTTCGTCGATTCAACCAGTTTTTTAGCAAGAAAGTTTGTTTTTTTAACTGCTGGACTTGCATGGACAGATTGACGGTCTTGTACAATGCGCAAGTCATCTCTTTTTTGTTCAGGTCTTTGTTTAGGTATCATACCACGTTCAAAGAAAAACCTTTGCATTCCAGGGTCGTGATTATAGAAATGAGATAGTGTGTGTCCTTGCTCATTTCTTGAATTAATTAGAAAAGGATATTTATCATAGTCATCCAGCAAAACCTCTATTCCCCCTGTATAACCGTGTTGTGCAAGATCAAAAAACAAACTCCTTATAGTGCTTTCATCTAGCTTGCGAACATTACTCTTAGATTTTGCTCTTGCTTGAGACCATAATTTTTTCAGACGTTTACAAAAACCCATAGGTTCGTTATTACCTTCTATCTGAGTAATTTTATCTATGAATTCGCAGTATTTCTCAGATTCGGCTAAAGCTTTTGCTCCTTTTGCATCAATATTATTGTCATTTAAATAAAGTCGAGTAAGCTTTGTAAGATTACCATTAGCTAAAGCTTCTACTCCTTCTGCACCAATATTATTGTAACTTAAATCAAGTCGAGTAAGCTTTGTAAGATTAGCTAAAGCTTTTGCTCCTTCGTTACCAATATTATTGTAACTTAAATTAAGTTGAGTAAGCTTTGTAAGATTAGCTAAAGCTTTTGCTCCTTCTTTACCAATATCATTAAACCACAAATCAAGTTTAGTAAGGTTTGTAAGATTACTATTAGCTAAAGCTTTTGCTCCTTCGTTACCAATATTATTGCGATGTAAATCAAGTTCAGTAAGGTTTGTAAGATTACTATTAGCTAAAGCTTTTGCTCCTTCGTTACCAATCTTACAAGAACTGAGAGAAAGTTCTATAATATTTTTGTTCTCTTGCAAAAAGCTTATCAATTTATTGATATCTACTTCTTGATCATGCAAACGTAATCTGTTTCCTCTAGTATACTGAATGAAATTCATTTTTACCTTGTTAATATTCTAATTAATATTTTAACAATTGTCAACTTTACTAATATATTAACTGAACTATATTATAGTTTGCAGAAAATACTGGATTCTATAGCGTTACAACAAATTTGATCATTTACTCTTTTAAAAGACGCAAGAAAAGTGCCTACCTTTGTGAGAGCAGCTCAAATAAAAGCAGGATTGTGAAAATAGAAGCTTGAAATCTTTACAACAAATTTAGACAAATTGGTTCATATGTAAATTTAGCTGAAATAGCCTAATATGGATAGTTTTAGCGTATAGTAAACCTAATATATTAAAAAGTTCGAACGGTACACATGGTAGTCCAACTGATTCCAAGAAAAATTGTTCTCACCGTCCCTGGTTTTGAGCACTGAAAATGGCTATATTATTTAAGCTATTAGTAAAATACGTTGTTAGATTAATACTAATTTTCTTAAGGAGGAATTTAAGGCAAACTCATAATGAAAACAGAATTTGAAGGTAAAGAAAAATCCCGTACCGACCTTCTTAAGAGACTTTTGCCTAAAACTACTTTGGGTTAGAAAATTTTCTACAATAATGATTGACAAGTTTTAAAGATAGAATACTATACTTAAAATGTAATTGATAATCTAATTAATTAAGGTAGTGGCTATGTTGCGTTCAGATATTCCAAAAGTTTTGTTTTCGTCTATTAAAGAGGATGATCCCCATAGAGCATCTAAGCTTTTTCAAATTGAACGCTGGTGCTATGCAAATTGGCGTCTGCACCAAAAAAGTGGCAAGAAAGGACGTAATTTTCTTGCACAGGTATTGTCTAGCGAGGATTGTTGGAAAAAAGTAGACAATTTACACGGAGTTAAGCTTGATAGGCAAATGGTAGGTAAAAAATTGATTGTGCAAAATTCAAATAGTCCTTTTAGTACTGATAAAAGATATGAGATTGCCTGTCGTTATTGCCTGGAAGAAGATATTATTGCTCTATTTGAAGAGAGAAAAAATAAACTATCAGCTCAAGGTAAGAGCAGTCTGTTGGAGTATGGTCACTTAGTTAAGACTCTAGGAGGCAACCTTTTAATAGTTTTTTGGTCACATTTTGTTAGTGGTTACATCTCTAAACTAAATTTAGATGGCTGTCATCCATATGAGTACGGGCTTAAATGTGCTGTGAGTCTTAAGCAAGAGCAGGCAGTGGAATTCTTCTGGAATAAAATAAAATCATTACCTGAAAGTGAGATGAGCGAACAGAAAAAGGATGAAATCTTGATGAAGACAGCAGTATATGTAGCAGGGAACCGTTGTAATAGTTATCCTGAAATATTCGAGTTTTATTTTAGTCAAATAAGTCCTGATAAATATCCAGAACTTCTAAAAAGAGACTTAGCTGAAAATGGTTATTATGGTAGTCTAAACACGCTACAGGGTGCACTTCGCTTTGATCAATTTCAAAGATTGTTTGATTGCTTAAAACCAAGTGATGTTTCAGGAGATTATTATTGTGTTTGGTTAAAGTATATAAGAAAAATAGAAAGCTATTCAAAATCTTGCGTAGATGAAGGAATAAGGCTTTTTATGCATATGTGGACAAAGGAAGGGTTTGATAGCCATCGTGCCTTATTACTAAATGAAGAAATGAGAAGTAGCCCAGTGTTTCAAGGAAGGTTGTTAGTACCTCTAATTAATAGGGGGTGTGTGGAACCAGTATGGGCGGTATTAAGTAAAGCTAATTCTGATCAAATCAAGGAGTTTATGGATTCTAGACAAGCGGAGCATATACGATCTGTATTAGAGAAAAGAGATGTTGATTCACTAAATAAATTTTTATCATACGGTAAGTCTACAGTTGAAGAGTGTACTAGCTTAACTGAGGTTAAATTAAGTAAAGCATGTGAGCAATTAGAGTTGGGTAATTAAGAGGTGTTATAAGGCAATTCTATAAAGCAGGTTGTGGTTTCTTATTACTATTTTAGCTTCTATCAAAAAGAGGTTGTATTATAATACAAATGTTATATACATAAGCCAGCATATGGGTAAAAATAGCTTTTATTATTGATATCTCTGATTGTTATATAATAAGCTTGATATAGTGGGTTTAGCATAATATAATGAAGGGGGTTCTATGCTTAAGACACAATATCCAGCAGATCATCTAACAAAAGAAGGCGTTAATTCAAAAATTACCGAATTATCGGGTAAAATACAATATATAGAGCAAGCTAAAGAATTTTCTCAACTTAAGCGTTATCGTAGATCTGATGTTGATTCCGAAAGTGGAAGTCAGGTTAAGAGAATCGATGTTCCAGGAGATGGTAGTTGCTTGTTTTGGTCTGTTACTATGGCTTACTTAATACCTGTCAGAAACGACGATGATTTATTTCGACAAAGGTATGAAGTACTATTTGGAAATGAAGGAGCTGTAACCCAAAATTTAGATCATATTAGAGGTTTGGTCCGGAATTTAAGTGCTGCGAATTATGATGATACATTTGCAAACTTAGTAAGAAATGTATTTCGCAATCGAGTAGTTAATCATATAAGTTCTCATAGAAACGAGTTTAGAGGTTTTATTGAGGGCAATTTTGAGAGTTACTTAGAGAACATGCGGAAACCTAATGCTTGGGGAGGTGAACCTGAAATAAGAGCAATGAGTGGAATACTTAGCGCAACAATTAGTGTTTCTGGTGAAGTTGAAACTCAATATGGTAATGGAGATATTCAAATACAGTTATTTCATGTTGGCGCACCGGGTAACCGAAATCATTATAATTTTGGTCTTGAGAGAGGTATTGTTGATAATGATGTAGAGCTTGCAAAAGGTTTAAAAAAAGTCATGGGTAAAGGAAGGCCTCAAGACTTTGAATTAATACAGTTGTTAATAGAGGAAGCAGGTACAGAAGTTGGCACAAGCAAGCAAGAAGAGGATTTTAAATCTTTTGAAACAAGATTTCAGTCATTTGTGGATCAAATTCCATCTTATTTACACTCTGTGGAAAAAGCAGGATTTTTTACACACTTCTTCTTAGGAAGCTTTTCTACTTTGCTGGATACAGAAATTGCAGAAAAGTTAAATATTAAAAAGATTTATTTTAGTTTTGATACTTCGAAAACTTTAAAAGTAGCTATTTTTAAAAATGGTCAAATTGGAAATGCTGAAGATGCTATTAATAATATAGATTTATTTTCCATTTCAGAAGGTAAGCGTGGCCATCAGTTTACTGTTAATGAGTTGGAGAACATATTAAGAAATAATATAGATAGGAGTAGGATTAGAAATCGGAACGTTGAGCAAAATATTAAGAATGAAATTCAAGATAGAATAAAATCCAGATTAGTACAGATCTACAAAGGAAAGGATGGAATTTTTGTTAATATGGAAGTTAAAGAGATACTTGATTCCCCTGCTAGTAAAGAATTTCATGAAATAGAAAAAGGAATATGGAATAATCCAGAAGGGCTTTGTTGCATAGCACTGATAGGCATGTAAATCACAGTGAATTTACGCAGCTAATTTAAATTCAGCCATACCTATATCAGTAAATTTGTTCAATAAGTAGCACTTAATTAACAGCTCTTTTTCACGATTTACCTCTGATTTATTTTTCAAGCCAAACCCAAATATTTGCTTCAACCTATAGAAAAAGACTTCAATATAAGACCGTGCTCCATACTTAACTTTTTTCTTCCATTCATTAATACCATCTTCATAATTCTCATATGACCTAATTCTACTAATATACTTGTTTCTTTCTGATAAGTAGTCAGCTAAACAAATTTTAGTATCCTTCCTAGGGCGAATAATAGGCACAATATTGTATTTTCTGCATTCTTTATACACACTTTTTATATCATAAGCCGCATCTGCTCGAATAGAACAAATGTTATATTTATCACTGACTTCTTCTAACATATCGCAGACCGGCAAATAGTCTACAGCAACACCACTAGTGTAGTTCATGCTTATTGCTTTCTTATCATTTATGTTTAAAACAACATGTAATTTTCTTACTTGACCATAACCACTGTATTTTCTTTTTCGAATATTAAGCTTACTATGCCCACCGTTATTATTGTAGATACTAACTCTAGTGCTATCTACGGCAATTTCAACATTTTCCAGATCATCTTTATTGCTTCTATGGTCATCAATCTTCAAATTAAGCTTTTTAAATCTTCTGGAAGCTTGTGTATAGCTGATAATCTTAAGTTTTTTGCCTATTTGTACCATATAACCTTTTACAAAACCTACAGCTTGTCTCAAGCCAATTCTAAAAAGATGAACTATTATGTGTATTAAAATTACAACTTTATCACTATAAGTGTTATTGCCACCTGCAACTTTTGGACTATTTTCATACCAATTTTCTATGGCTTGATTAACAAAATGAAAAACATTTCCTCTTTTTTTGAGAAACTCGTTATATTCTCTTTGGTTACTTACTCTCATTTTTTGTGGCATAAGTTGTACTTGTTTGAAAAATGCCTATTTTACAACAAAATTCGTTAGTAGCCATATATTAAAAAGCTTTTCTTCTTACAATAACCTCAACCAACACTAGCTATGCAACAAAGCCATCCAGAAGTTGATATAGCTGAGCTAAATGGCTCTGATGAGGCAATAGTTGAAAGATCTCTTGAGAGAGTTCTTGGAAAGATTAGTGAAGTTCATTCTAAATATGAAAACTCATTAATCTATGATAGTAGTGCACGTGAAGCAGCACATCATGGATTTATGGTAGGCGTTTTCATGAATTTCCACTATAGGTATAATCTTAGAGTTTATCCAGAGCAATTTGCAGGAAGGGGTTATGCAGATATTATCCTGCTAGCTCGTGGTCCTGATCGTGCATTAGACTCTATTCCCATTATTATTGAGTTAAAAGCAGGGGAAGGTCCTAATGCCACTCCAGATAAGGCTTTGCAACAAGCAGAGAGGTATGCACAAGGTTTCCAACCAAATGTTCAGCGAGTTTTAACTACTGCAGATAACATTTTATATGTTGGTGTCAACCTTGATAATCCGTCTCCTATCTCTGATATTAAAGTATCAAATCGTGGAGAAGAAATAATTCCTCTTTTTCAAGATATGTTAAAATCCTCTGATGATTGGGATACGCAAGAGATTGGTAAAAGAGAATTAAAAGAACAGATAAAAGATAATATGGAACGTATTTATCATACGTTTCCTGGTACATCAGAGAAGGGAGATAATCATTATTTTAGTAGGTTTTTACTAGGGCAATCATTATTATTAAGTGAAGATTCAGGAACAAGTTTAAAAAAGTATATTTTTATCTATGGAGACAATATACCTACTGAAGTGCATCCTAATCTTCGTAGGCTTGGACGTCCGGCAGCTCAAAGAGCCAGAGAAAGACTGTCAGCTAACCTTGATGCAAGCCATGCAGTTGTAACAATGGTGCTCATCCCAGAAAATACAGAGAAGTTGGTTTATGTGATGAATATTGTTGAAGCTAACAGAAAAGATGTTTTGAACGGGCTGAATGAAGTTCTTCCTCTTGATAGATTAAATAGAGAAATAGGGAATAGGGAAATAATCGAATTAAGTCTTAATTTTGATACTAGATACAAGTCAGATTTTAAAAGATATCTTACTATTTGGGCTGAAAAATACAATTCTTTACAAGAGTACAACAACGGAGATAATAGATTTCAAGGTACTTTTAAAGAAGTTACTTATCCTAATGAGTTAAAAGAAACATTTGATAAAGCACTAGATATCCAATCCTTATCAATAAGAGGATATAGTAGATTATTAGAAAAAATTGGAGAAGGAATCTTTCCTTTTAAGAGTCTCGTTAATAAAGAAGCTCATTTCCAGGGAATATTGAATGGAGTGTTTAGTTATTATAGTGACTTAAAATTACAGGAATCACCAGAAACTAGAGCATTAGTTTTAACTGAGTTTCAAACTGGTAGAGGGGAACGTATTGACATGCTAGTTCATGGTATTAAGTTTGTGGCTCAAGGTGGAAATGCTGAGGAGTACACTCCAATAGGGTTAGAACTTAAGGCATCAAGGCAGGGTAAAGGGGCTCAAGCTTTATTGAGGGAAGCAAATGATCAAATAAATGAAGAGTACAAAGAAGGTGTTACCTATAAAACACTTACAGATGGTGATGAGGTAAAATTTATCGGTGTTGTTTTCGATAAAGGATCTAATAATCCGAATAAACTTATTTTAACAAGTAGGACAACCAAGGAAGGATTTATTCCTGTTGAAGTAGTTCATAGTTCAGTTCATATGCTGCCTACTGGTGAAGCAACACAATCTTTGAATAAGTTAAATCTTAATGGCTGTGCAAAGCAAAGCAATAGAAAGAAGAGAAGTATTAAATGTTTATTTTCAAAGGATGATGTGGAAAAGTTTAGTAAAGGAAGGGTAGATAAAAATAATGTAGGTAAGGTTATAATTGATAGTGAAAAGTTCCTAACTTATGTTAAAAGCAGTCAAGATGAAGGGAAAAATGCTCAGCTAATAGAGTTTATTGGAAACAAAAATATTGAGGGTGACTATAAATATTTAGTTGATAAGGTGATTGGAGACCAAGGGTATGAGCGCTATATTCAGAATGAGCGTATCAAGGATTTATATGGTGACGTTTTACAGCAAAACAGTGATTTAACAAAAAACCCGAAATTAAAAAGCAGATTAATGAATGCTGCAGGTGGAATACAATTAATAAGAGGAATTCATGGTGCTATTGTATCTTGCAAGGATGGAACAGCAACGGATTGTGGATTAAATCTAGGTGGAATAGGATGGTCTTTTGCGTCTCAACCAATTGAGAATGTAATGGTTAAAATTGCTCCAAAAGTTGTAACATCAGCTGAAAAAGTTGTAGGAAGGATTATACCGGGTACTTTAGGTAAGCAGACAAAATTTGTTGTTCAAGTTGCAGGAGTAAAATTTGGAAGTAAAATAGCGAAAGGCACGGCAGGAGCTATAGCTGGTATATTTGATATTATTGATATAGGCATATCAGCAAATAACCTTGTAGACTGTAAAAATAGAGAAGATAGTAATAATCCATGTGGAGAAAAGGAGATAAGAGATAATATAGCTTCTATAGCCTTTTCTGGTGTGTCATTTGTTTCTGGTGTTGCTCTTACAGCAGCTAGTCTGCCTGGAGTTGGTATTGGAGTTGGATTTGGACTCATGGTAACTCATGGAGTTTATAGTGGTATTAGCAATATTATAGAGTATGAAAAGAAGTATGATACAACTCATGGTGAGAATTTCGATATCTTTTTGCATACGCTTTTACTTTCATCTATGCCATATGATCTGGAACACCTTGCAGCCAGAAATAATATGGTTAATAGTCAAGCTAAAAGAGCCTGGAAAGCTTTAAGTGATAGCCCTAATGATGTAGTTGCCTATGGAGTTGGTTTTGGGGTGGATAGCGACACGCCATCTCTTCATGCAGGGTATGGAAAGATTCTAATGAATAGAACAGATGCTGATACAACAAACCTTTCACGTGTTATACCTGACCCAATTCAAAATGCTACGATAATTTGCTTACCACAAGTCACTAGCGAAATTTATGAAAAAGGTATTAAAAAATCAGTTCCAACAGCTGTGCATCACTGTGAAAATACAATGGTTATTGCTGATAGAAGAAGAATGCAAAATGGTACAATAATTCTTTATAATTTAGAAAGCATAGATGAAGGTACCATTGTTGGAAGTAATACATTAAATAACTACTTCTTGATTTTTAGAGGAAACACAGGAATAACTGGTGGTAATAATACTGTTAACAAATTTATTCTTGTGAAACCTGGAGGTTTTTCGGGTAAAATTATTGGTGGAAGTAATGCTACTAATATACTTGACCTAAGTCAATCAACAGAATACGACTTTGTACAAGCAAAAATTGACTATCGTTTTAGACCTAACGCTCCCGGTCTTTTAAGGTTAACAACAAATCTTCATCGATTGATCAATGATTATGTTGATAGCAATGTCGATGCTTTCAGGTATAGCTATATTGGAAGGCAAAATAAGACAGATAATGTTTTATGTACATATAATTCTAGGCGCCTTACTAGAAACGATAATCGTGACGTCTTTATAAATAGTGGTGGAGGTTTGAGCAAAAATGAGAAGGATACAGTTGATAATTGTAAAAAAGTAGCTATTGCGCCATACACTAAAGTTACAGGTGCAGAAAATGATTATACCTTTTATATAAAAACCACAGATTACGAGGCTAAAGATTTATATTCAGAAATTGATGTAAAAGGAACGGGAACTGTAATCTTTCCGGAAACTAATCTGCTAGATGATTGTGATGAAATATCTTATTTCTCGACTAATAATACTTTATCTTTAAAAATAGGGCTGGGTCAAGGTAATCAATATACCCTTGATATTAAAAATTATATTAAGCAAGGCAGTAATCAACCTAATTTTATGCTGATAGATAAAAATGGTAGTAATATTATTCCTAAAATTGAGAAACTAGAATCATCCATTACAAAAATTAACTCGTTCGAGTTACATACAGAACATTCTCTTGATAGCTTTGATGCTGCAGAAAATCATTACAAGGAAATACTCATTAATAATAAGGACTATAAAGTCTTTGGTGTTGTTAGAGCAAAACTACAAAGCAATAGCGCATTCCAACATATGGTATTTGGTTCTTCAGGAGAAGATATAATAAATTTTGACCAAAGGAGTATGTTTGCTAGAGGTGGAAATGGAAGTGATATGTATGTTATTGATAGCAACACAGAGAAAAGAGAGATTATTATTGATAATAACTCAGGTGATAAAAAATTAGATATGTTGGTTATGCCAGAAGTTCCTGAGGAGTTTTCAATTCAACAGTGTAACTTGCATTTAAACTATAGTAATACTCATGTTCAAGTAAGAAATTATCTTAAGGGTAACAGCTATAGGCACCTTATGGTTATGAACAGTAAAGGAGAAACCTTTATTCCTTATGTACAATCAATGTCATGTGCTGGCTCTTCCGTAGAAAGTGGCAAATTATCTCCCTTTTTCCATGCCACACAGACTCAGAATATGTTTTTGTTGCCTAAGGATTTTGAAGGTGATCATTTAGTGATTGATTCTAATCTTGAAGATATCGAGAAATATAAAGATGAAGATGATCTCTTATTAACAAGAGAAGGTGAGATTCCTTTTATTATTAGAGTAGAAGATTTTTATAATGACCAAAGTAAATGGAGAGATGTTAATTTTCTTCTGTGGAACAATGGTAATTTTTTTCCATATTTAGGTTTACAGCAAGAGGTTGATGGAATAATGGACTATCAAGATAAACTTAAGAATGATTATGAAAAAATTATAAAAGAATATGTTATAGATTTCACTAAGTCTATCAGTATCACACATAATCAAGATGGCACTTTAACTTCGGTGGGGCAAGATGAAGAACGCATAGGAGTAGTGATATTAAAAGATATTACTCCAGATCAGATTAGGGTTTCCAGTAGTAATACAGATTTGGTGTTTTCCGACGAAGTATCTAACCATGTAATCAATGTAAAAAATTGGAATAATTCTGAGTCTTATAGGATTTCTACATTGGAATTCGATTTAGGGTTAGAACCAATAATAATCCGGAGATTAGACAGGTTTAGTTTGTCTGATATAGCAGAAATACAAGGTCTGATTAATAAAGCTTCAGAGATTTGCCAAAAGAAGGCTGGGTGCGAAGCTAACATTGAAGCTAAAAATAACGATGGCCAAACACTTTTTCATGTTGCTGCTCAAGAAGGCAAATTGCGTTCTATTAGGTTTCTTATAGGTAAAATTGAAAGTATGAATTTTGAAGATAATTTGTATTCAGAACCTGATGAACTAGTAAAAGCAGTTCGCCAAAGAGAAAGATTAAAGTCTCTCATAAATGAAAAAGATAAGTTCGGTTATACACCGCTACAATATGCTGCTAAAAATGGCAAGTGGGATATAGTTAATCTTTTCCTTGATAAAACTGCTGAAAGAAATCAAGATGACGTTGCAGATAAAGATAAATTCTCAACAAGCTGGACTACCGTGCACTATGCCGTTTACAATGGTAATATGAGTCTATTTAATGATATATTTCAATTTCTTTCAGATAAAGAAACTATGATTAATACTAAAGACAGTAGTGATTGGACACCTCTACACTATGCTGTATATTACAATGCTTTAGATGTGGTAAAATTTCTTGTGAACAAAGGAGCTGATATCAGTGTTAAAGATAAGGATAGTAAAACACCTTTAGACTTAGCTGCTCAAGAGAATGACACAAATGTAGCAGAGTTTCTAAAGCAAACGGAATTAGATAAAAAATTGTTAGCTGCAGTGCAAGATGCAGGTCTTAATGAAGTTAAAGATCTTATTAATCAGAAGGCTAATATTAATGCTAAAGACATGTACGGTTGGACGCTTTTACACTTTGCTGCTTCTCGTGATAAACTTAGTGTAGTTGAGTTTCTCTTCAATAACAATGCTAATATTAATGCTAAAGATGTGTATGGTAATACACCATTACATGTAGCTGCCCAGTACAGTAGTAGTCTTGAAATAGTTAAGTTTCTTTTAGACAAGGATATTAGCGGTATTAATAATATAACCAATAATGGTTGGACACCATTGCATGTAGCTATACAAGGAAACAAATTAAATACAGTCGAACTCCTTCTTGGCAGAGGTGCTGATATTGAAGTTAGAGATATTTATAACCAAACATCTTTAGATTTGGCTACTCGAAAAGGTTACCTAGATATAGCAGGAATTTTGAAGCAAGTACAATTAGATAGAAAATTGTTGACTATTGTGGAAAGCGATGGTTTTAATGAAGCTAAAGGTCTTATTGCTCAGGGTGCTAACATTGATACCAATGACAAGAACGGTAATACACTACTGTATTCAGCTGCTGAAATCGGTGATTTAAACCTAGTTAAACTCCTTCTTGATAATGGTGCTAATATTGAAACTAAAAATGGGGAATATCAAGCAACTCCTTTGCATGGAGCTGTGTTAAATGAAAGACTAAATGTGGTCAAATTGCTTCTTAATCGTGGTGCAAACGTTAACGCTGAAGACAAAGACAATTGGACACCTTTACATTATGCTGCTGATACCAACAGTCTTGATATAGTAAAAGTTCTTGTCGATGCTCATGCTAATCTTGATGCTAGAGGTGATTACGGCAAGGCACCGCTAGATATTGCTAGAGATAGTAGTATTGCAGAATATTTAGAGAAAAAACTCAATGAAAAAGGAGAAAAACCTGTGCAACGCAGACGCCGTCATCACCACGGGGATCACAATCGCAATCATAATCACTCATCACATAAATTCCTTTCTGTAGATTCAAGTAATCAACCTGGAATAGCAGCAAGTAGTAGCACAAGACCATCTTCATGGATAAATGATTTGTTTAGTTGGGTGAAAAGTTCTGTAGGTGGGTTTAGAGCTGTTTTACCTGAGGAAACATCAAGTACTACAAGTTCAATTTTACAAGTTGATGCGCCAATAGATGTAAATGGTACGATAATGTTACTTGATGTGCTTGTTAGAAAGGTTACGGGTCAAAAATACATTTTTACATCAGATCAGAACGTATCATTACTGGAAGCGCAGGGCTATGCATTGAATATTACAGAGAAATTTGAGAAAGTAGTAGAACAAGCTGCATTAAAAAGTGGCATATCAATGCACCGGTTAAATATTGATTATATGGAAATGCAGAAAGAGATTACTAGGAAAGTCATGAGTGGTAAATTTAATGAAATTTCAGGGATTTTAAAATCGTATGTAGAGAAAGCATGCCCTGGTAAAGAAGCTGGTAAATTAAGTCTGAAGAAATTTGACAAGTTTATAGCTCAATTTAATAAGGGTCTGCTAAATCAATCAATAGAGCAGATATTACACAACAGAGATGGTACATTAGAAGTTGATGGTACAAAAAAACAGCAGATAAGTTTAGAGCCTCAAAGTTATTTAAGTAATGCTTCAGTTCACAGCCATTCAGAAGTATCAACTTGTCTTTCTGAGATAGGAGTAACCAAGCTTGGAGGTAATATCAATAGGTAGGTTATAATATAAGAGGTGCAGCTATAAAATGCCAAGTAGTGAAAATTTTAAAGTGAAGGTAGCAAAATTAGCCAAAATAATTAGGGAAACCAGTAGCAAGTTTGATGGTCCTAATACTAAAATGGATGAAGTAGACATTAAATACTAAGTGGTTAATGTGTTTTCCATATTGAACTTACAGCACGTAGCTTTGATATAGAAGTTTGAGTAACGTTATGATAGTAATTTATATAATTCTATGTGCAATCCTTATAGCTATTTTAGACAGTTCATTAGATTCTTAATTAGGGAATATATCTAACTTAAAGAAGATTTTCATAAATGTTGAAGTGAATAAGTTGTAGTATTTATGTTTTTTCCCTGAGTTGTAAAATTTCAGAATGAGAGAGACCGGTAATTTGAGCTATAACATCTATAGGGACATCGGCCTTGAGTGAATTTTTTGCAACTTCAATTTTACCTTCAATTTTACCTTTTTCATGGCCGATTTGGATGCCTTCTTTCCTGCCTTTCTCTTCTCCAATTTGGATTCCTTCATGTTTAGCATCATCGAGTTTTTGAGCAAGGATAGCGTTTTCTTTCTGCACGCTCAATATTCTTTCTTCATATGCGATCAAATCCTTTTCATTCCAGCGAAACCTGTCTAATTCATCATATGCTAGCTTTATTATCGGAGCTTCTGCTGCTATCTTTTTTAGATCTTCTTCAGTTGTATCTTCTGCGTATTTAAAAAAGAAACACCATCTCTCTGTAGTATTCTCTAATTGCTCTACCTTATTTTTTGTAAATTTAGGCAACTCAATAAAGACAAATTGTAAATCTTTCAAGTAATGCCCATTGGTTTTGATATCGCGTATATTATGAGTAGAAATATAGTCAACTTCTTCAGGCAGAAGGTTACAATTGGAAATAGCAATAAAGAAGACTTTCTGAAGATGAATGTAATTACCAGATTTATCTAATTGCCGAGAGTAAGCTTTAGCAGCATAAAGTTGAGCACGTTTCTCAAAGCCTTTATCACGAGCGAGTTGCATTTCGATAACAAATCTATTACCAATAGAGTCTTTGCAAAGAACATCAACAATGCTTTGTTTGTCAGAGGCAATTTCAGGATCCATAATGGTACTAAGGAATTCAATTTCCATTATTTGATCAGAAGTAGAAAAACCTAAGATATCGTTGAGGAAGTGAATTAAGATATTTTTATTCTTTTCAGAGCCAAAGATCTTTTTAAAGCTCAAGTCATTTTTGGGATCAAGAAATTTCGAAAGAGCCATGACGAATTAACCTAAAAAGCATTAGTAATTATACACAATTGTGAAGAAATATTCAACTAAAATTCAAACATAGAAAGAAGCATCCCTTTTGTATATCTTTATTTGGTAGTATTAAACTGTATAATATTTATGGCAAATATCTCTATAAGGTATCAGATAGCACAAAAAGTAAGGAGCTGGAGGTTAAAGCGAGGCTATACTCAAAAAGATTTAGCGGGAAAAATCGGCGTAACATATCAAATAGTACTACAATATGAAAAAGGAACACGAAAAATTTCGATTGAAAAGTTGTGCGCTATAGCAAAGGTGTTATCAATTAATATTACGGATCTTATTCCTGTATCAAATGAAAAAATCTGTTTTGAAGATAAGGGAGAGGAAATATTAAATCTAGTAAGAAAATATAAAACGATTAATGATCAAGAGTTGCGCAAGGTGTTTTACTTGCTAACAAAATTTACCCGAGTTGGTGAGAAAAGTAGTAAAAAAGCAGAGAAAGTAAAAATTGCAAAGGGCCTGGTTAAAGCAGGGATTTCTGTTGATATTGTTTCACAAGCAATTGGCCTCTCTGCTGATGAATGTGTTGAAGAAAAAATAGGTTCTATATACTGCAAAATAGGAAAGAAGATAAAAGAATGGAGACTAGTGCGGGAATATACTCAGAAGGATTTAGCAAAGAAAATGAGTACAACACGTGATGAAATAAGCAACTATGAACAAGGAAGAACTGCTGTTCCACTGGGAAGATTATATGAGATAGCAAAGGCGTTATCGATTAATATCATGGACCTACTTGAACTAACAGAGGATGCAGATGATAAAGTGGTACCTAATTTAATTGAAGAATACAAAAAAATTGAAAGCCAAGAACTACGTCATGCACTAATGAAATCTCTGTTTGAAAGCATACAAATTTGCGAAGAGAAAGTGAAAAGAGCAGAAAAGATGAAAATTGCAAAGGATTTAGTTAAGGAAGGAATTTCTATCAATATTATTTTAAAAACAGTAGGCATCTCTTTAGACGAAATTCAACAAATTTAAAATAAAAAATCAGTATCTATTAATATCTTTACTTTTTGATGAAAAAATAAGTAAAAAAGATTGAAAAATTGATTTGACTTCACTCGGAAGCTATGGCTCTATGCCAATGCTGATAAAGCAGTAAATATTAAAAAAAAAGTTTGTTGTTAGTGAAGGGTAAATTATATGAATAATAATAAGAATAAAGAAGAAATAGAATTCAGAATATTAGAAAGCAAAGGCAAAGCACTACTTGATCGTGAAATAATGGAAACATTTTTAAGTGCAGTACATGAAAGGCCGCAAGCTCAAGAAATTGCTAAAAATCTGGTGAATACTTATGCAGGAGTAGGAAGGATTTTAGGTAGAGAAATGGATGACCTGAAAGTTATAGAAGGAGTAACTGATTCTGCAGTAGCAATGATTATGTGTGTTAAGGAAACACTAGAAAGGGTACTGAGAGAAAAGCTCAAAAGTGAGCCAATAATGGACTTACAAGGGCTAGTAGAGTACTTAAACGTAAGTATAGGCCACTCAGAAAGGGAATGTGTAAAAATACTGTACTTGAATAAAAGGCGTCAACTAATTGGAGAAGAATCCTATATTGGTGAAATGGAAAAAGCACCAGTATACATAAAGGAAATTACAAGAAAAGCATTAATAAAGAATGCAACATTAGTAATAATGTCACACAACCACCCTGGGGGAAGTTTAGAACCTTCAGAAGAAGATCAAGAAGTAACAAAGAGCTTAGCAGCAGCATGTAGTACTGTAAGCGTTAGATTATTTGATCATATTATCATTACAAGTGGGGGTTATTTTAGCTTTAGAGAAAACGGATTGTTATAGCAGAAAGTATTTGCAAATCTACTCATATTAATTTATAATGAGTAATATAATGTATAATAACAAAGTTTATTGTACACTTAAAAAGTATTTTTAATATGAGGTTTATATGACTAGTAAAGATCAGAATAAAAAGACTAATGTTAATCACAAGAAAATATTTGGTGCTCTTGAAAGCGTTGATATAGAGCAGTCTAAATTTGTGAGTAAAATTAATAGCCAGAAGGAGATAAAACTGGAAGATACAATGCCTTTCCCTAGCAGAAACGTTCGCGAAAACAAAATCAACTATGGAAAAGGACTTGATTATATATATGGCACAAAACCTGTAAGTGATCAAGAAGATAAAAATCCATTTGCCTCAGTTTTGCAAAAAATAAAGCCAAATACAGAGAAGCTGAGCTGGTTTAAGAGTTCTATAGTAGAGGCAAAAAACGTAAATGAATTGCACAAAGTTATAGACAAAGTACTAGCTTCTGGAGCAAGGCTAAATGCATGTAATGATGGAGAATGGAGCTTCGCGGAATATGTGATACTGGGCACACATTTTCATAAATTTGATAAGGCTGATCGTAAAAAGCTAATACGTAAATTAATGCTAAGTGGTGCAGAGTTTCATGATACTCTACTGCAGAATAAACTGATAGGTGAAATCTATAATGAGCTACAGCCAGAAGTTCAGCCACAGATAGATAAGCAACTAGAAGAGCTAGAGGAAGCTGGCGAAAATGCTGTGCAAGAAGGAGAATTAATAGATGTTGAGATAGATAATACAACATCGTATATAGAATTTTCTGGGAATAGTAAGGTAGAGGTAGCCAAAATACTGGAAGCAAACAGAAAGTTAGGAAGTAATATCTTAAAAATTGGTAATGATGCAGTTGAAGTTAAAAGTGAGAAGGGAGGTATAAGAAACTATACCGATATTTCAGATGGCAGCTCTATCATGTTAGAATTTCCTACAAGCATTGGTAAGCTAAATATTATATTGTACCAAGAGGCAGATCAGGTGCAAGTGAGAGTAGAAAATAAGGAAATGTGGGCTGAGTTACAAAAAAGAGGCGAAGAAATAGGAAAAAACTGTCTCTTTGGAGGAGTGAAACTTAAAGAAGCGGTAGAAAGAGGTAGTTTCACTAGATGTGGCATATGGAGTGAAAAGCAGAAGGAAGTAAGTGAAAAATTGTTTTCATGGGCAGACAAAGTACGTGAAAATAGTAAAGAAACTTGTAGGGCACTTTAATTTAAAGGTTCCAGAGTCTGGCTATTATATCTGGAGCCTTTGAGCTATAATAGAAAATATTATATGCAAGGTTCTTTTTGTGGAAAAAAGTCTAGATTATAAAGTGGGAGAAAAATTAAAAAGCTGGAGGTTAGAGCGAGGGTACACTCAGAAAGATTTAGCAGAGAAAATTGGTGTAAAATACTGGGTGATATTGCAATATGAGAAAGGGAATCGTAGAGTTCCAATTGAAAGGTTGTATGCTATAACTGAGGCACTATCAATCAGTATTACGGATCTTATTCCTGTATCAAAAAGCTGTCTTGAAGATGAAGAAGAAATATTAAATCTAGTAAGAGAATATAAAAAGATTAACGATCAGGAGTTACGTAAGATGTTTTGTTTGCTAACCAAATTTGTCCAAGTTAGTGAGAAAAGTAGTAGAAAATCGGAAAAAATAAAAATTGCAAAGAGTCTGGTTAAAGCAGGAGTTTCTGTTGATATTGTTGCAAAAACAATTGGTCTGTCTGCTGATGAATGTGTTGAAGAAAAAGTTGGTTCTATCTACTACCAAATAGGCAAAAAGATAAAGGAATGGAGACTAGTGAGAGAGTATACTCAAAAGGATTTAGCGGAGAAAATGAGTACAACACGTGACGAAATAAGCAACTATGAACAAGGACGCGTAGCTACTCCACTGGGAAAATTATATGAGATAGCAGAAACATTATCGATTAGTATTACAGATCTACTAACAGAGGAAGATGAAGGTAGTAAAGTGGAAAATGAGCTACCGAATTTGATTAAAGAATACAAAGAAATTGAGAGCCAAGAACTACGTCATGCACTAATAAAATCTTTGTTTGAAGGGATACGTATTTGTGAGGAGAAAGTGAGAGAGATAGAAAGGATTAAAGTTGCAAAGGATCTAGTAAAAGGTGGAATTTCTATTGATACTATTTTGCAAGCGGTAGGTTTATCTATTGATATGGTTTTAGATGGATAGCTCGTAAAAAAATTATAGCAATAAAGTTTTTTTCTTAAATGGAGGATAAATGTTTGTTTCTGCAAGCAATGTTAGTTACGGAATAGGGCAAAGAATAGAAAATTGTAGGTTAATGCGAGGGCATACTCAAATAGGATTAGCAAGTCAAATAGGTTTAACATACCAAGAAGTAAACAGCTATGAAGATGGGTATATTCCTATTCCAATTGAAGTACTATATATAATAGCAAGAGTATTATCAGTTGACGTTGTAGATTTATTACCTGAACCAGTAATAGTAAGGGAAGACAGCTATGAAGACGAGGAAATACTCTATCTAACGAAAATATACGAGAATCAAAAGTTAGGCAAAATAGTACCTTCATTAATCAGGTTTGTTCATATTAGCGAGAAAATCAATCAAGAGGAGGCAAGATTAGAAGTAGCAAAAAATCTAGTTAAAGAAGGAGTTTCAGTTGACATAATTTCCCAAGCAACCGGCTTATCTATTTACGAGTATGATAATACAGAGAGAGAAATCTGCACTGATTCTATATATTACAGAGTAGGGCAAAGAATAAGAGAATGGAGATTGATAAGAAGGTATACTCAAAAAGATTTGGCGGATAAAGTTGGTGTAACACTCAAGGAAATACACGAATATGAAAAAGGATATACTGAAATATCATTTGATAAATTATATGAAATAGCAGGGGAATTATCAGTGAATATTAAAGTTCTGCTGCCTAAAACAAATGAAGATAGTGAACTACTTAATTTACTAAGAAAAACTGAAGAGCAAGAATTAGTGAAGAAATTTTTATCTAGGGATATGAAGAATAGCAAAGAGAAAGTTAAAAAAACAGAAAAGATCAAGGTTGCGAAAAATCTAGTGAAGGCGGGTGTTTCTACTGATGTTATTTTGCGAGCAAGTGGCCTAACTGCCGATGAGTGTGAAAATTGAATTGTGTTTAAGATACAAGTAAAAATAGTCAATATATTAACCATTATAAATCCTTGTTTAGCTAACTCAACTGAAGCATTTTCATAAAGTTTTGCTGCTAATTCGTGTTGTTTGATAAACTTCAAATTTAATGCTTTTAAAATTGATGCTGAAAACACATATTGCTAATGCTAGCAGAGGAGCTAGTTGGTAAAATCGCCACAGCCGTCAGTACTCCCGATTACTTTTCCTGATAATGTGAGAGTATTCGCAAGTATTATCATATATTACAAAAAAATCAGTTAGCATTTCTGTTTATTAAAATTATGCAATAAAGCTGCATTTTATATAACACTTCTCAAATTATTTCTACTAAATATTTATGAATATGGTTAAACAGTAGATAGAAGAAACCTTTTCTATTATTGATCTTTTGTACAGTAAAGTTATCTCATAAAATATTAAATTTGGAGTTTTATGGATCACAGACTAAGAGCTTATTTGCTTGGAGTTACCTGGTTTATACTCAGTTTACTTAGTAGTGTAGTTAATGATACTATATCAAAGTGTCTCGGTTTACACCTTCAGAGTTTTGAAATAATTTTTTTCCGCTTTCTGTTTACCACTATTACCCTTGTACCTTTTATGTTTTACTATGGAATAGAAACTTTTAAAACAAGTCAAATATCTACTCAAATAACCAGGGGTGGGTTGTTGTTTTGTGGAATGACCTTATGGACTTACGGGTTGACTGTTTTCCCCATAGTAACTGCAACGATTATAGGTTTCTCAATACCATTATTTGTTATGCTTCTTGCAATTCCTTTTCTGGAAGAAAATATAATTTGGCAAAGATGGGTAGTAGCTGTCATTGGTTTTATTGGTATTGCTATTACTACTAAAGCTTATAGTGAGGATTTTAATCCTAAAATTCTTATTTTTATTGTATCCGCATTAATCTTCGCTATACTAGATGTACTTAATAAGAAGCTTGTAATGAAGGAGACAATAATAAGTATATTATTTTACTCAGCTCTAACAACAACAATTTTTTCCACTCCATCTTTGTTATTTTATTGGCATATGCCTTCCTTGTTGGAGTTAGTATTACTGCTGATTTTAGGAATAAGTTCAAACCTAATTCTGTTCTTCATGTTAAAAGCTTTTGCTCTTACTGATGCTACTGCACTTGCACCTTATAGATACATAGAGCTAATAATTTCTGCAATAGTAGCATACGTTATATTTAATGAATTACCTGATAAAAGTGCTTTATATGGTACTTTGATATTAATACCATCAACCTTATTTATAGCTTATTCGGAAGGTAAGGCAATTAAGAAAAATAATGTAACAACAAAAGTTTATAATTGTTAATGGTATTTATTTTAGATGCTAAGCTATATTTTTAAGGTGATAATAAAATGCACATAACTATTATAGGAGTAGGGTATGTAGGATTAGTATCTGGTACAATGTTATCTGAGCAGGGCCATAAAGTTGATTGCATTGACATAAATACTGAGAAGATTGAACTTTTGAAATCAGGGAAAATTCCTCTATATGAACCTGGATTAGCAGATTATTTAGAGAATAATATAAAGTCACAAAGGATAAGATTTTTTGATTCGTATTCTCAAATAAATCCCAATACAGAAGTAGTATTTGTAACTGTAGATACTCCATCAGACTCCCTAGGAAATGCAAATTTAAAGAATGTATATAATGCAGTAAGTGAAGTTTCTGAGAGAGTTAATCAAGATTGCTTAATAGTGATAAAGTCAACTGTTCCTCCTGGTACTGCAGAAAATATACATAATTATTTATCTAATAAGGGCTATAACTTTGATTTAGGAGTTAATCCAGAGTTTCTCAAGCAAGGCTCTGCAGTATCAGATTTTTTATACCCAGATAGGATAATAATAGGAGTAAAAACTAAGCTAGCTAGGGCAAAACTAGAAGTTATATATAGATCATTTATAGATAAGAATATTCCGTTAATAGTCACTGATACAGTTACTGCTGAAATGATTAAATATGCTTCTAATGCCTTTCTAGCAACAAAGGTTGCTTTTATCAATGAGATGGCAGGTTTATGTGAGCTATTAGGAGCAGACATTGACCTTTTAGCTAACAGTATGGGAATGGACCATAGAATAGGTAAGGAATTTCTCAAAGCTGGTCCAGGATTTGGAGGATCATGTTTTCCTAAGGATTTGTCAGCTTTATTAAGGCTTGCTGAAGACTACAATGTTAAGCTACAAATTTTAAATTCAGTTAAAGAATCTAACTATAATCATATAACAAACATTGCTAAAAAGGTAGAATATGTATTAAATGGAGTCCAAAATAAAAAAATAGCAATATGGGGGCTAACTTTTAAGTCTGGTACTGATGATGTAAGAAATAGCCCAGCTATAGATATTGCACAATTGTTAGTGAATAACAAGGCTAAAATTACTGCATATGACCCAATGGGGATGGATAATGCTAGGCAAGTTCTAAAGGATATAGAATACGCGGACAATGCTATAGGGGCTGCAAGGGACGCGGAAGCCTTGTTATTGTTAACGGAGTGGAAAGAATTTAAAAATCAAGATTTTGCAAGTTTAAAGAGTATTATGGCTGCACCTAATGTTTTTGATTTCCGTAATTTATTAGATAGCGAGCTATTACTAAGATATGGTTACCATGTTTATTCCTTGGGTAAAAAGTCTATCTACAAAGTTTAACTGTTGAGAAATTTTTTTTACACCGCTTTACTTAGTTTTTTTAGATCTTTGCTTGATAGTATGGAAAAGCAAACGAGTGCAACAACAGAGCAAATGGAAAAAAATGAAAACATAATACTGTTACCACAGTGCTTAACAAGTACTCCTAAGAGCACGCATGAAAATATTGAACTTGCAATATACCCAAATAATCCTGTTAAGCTTACAATTGCACATACATTATTTTGTGGAGCAATTTCTACAGCTATAACACCTGTCAGTACTTGCACTCCAAATATAAAGAATCCTGATAAGATTGCACCAAGGTTCATAAGAATTATGTTTTGACCAAAGTTCATTGCAATAAAAGTGAGTGCTATACCCAACATATAAAGTGATGCCAGCAAGCTTCTATTTTGAAAGAAGTACATATCACTAATTCTTCCTGTTATTAAAGTTCCAAGGATTCCACCTAAATCATATACGCCTGTTATTAGTGAGGATTGTACAAGAGAAATTTGTAATTTATTCTTTAAAATTATAGGAAACCAAAAGAAGATTCCCATTTTTATAATATAAGCACAAAAAGTAGCACAACATAGAAACCATATGGAACTTGTTACCTTGATACCTATTTGAGATTTCTGCACCTTATAATAGGTAGTAAAGTTGGCACTTTCTTTGTAATATGCCTTTAATATTATATAAATTCCAAAAAGTAAGCATAAGAAACCAGAGTACAAAAATGCACTTTTTGCATCATATATTTTAATTATACTTGGTAATACAATTAAAGTAATACAAGAACCAAGTTGCTGAGATGAGCTCATAACTCCCCATGATGATGCAATTGAAGAGATGCTAGAGTTTGTAACCATAAACTTTGTAATAGCTGGCCAACCTAACCCTTGTGTCCAAGCTAATAATATTAATGTTAACAGTAATAAAGTTAGATTATTATATGATAAAGTTATACCAATGGTTAATAATCCAGTTGCAATATTGCATAGCCCAAACATAAATAATGGATTATTTTTGGAGTCCATGATTATTCCATTAACAAATTTTGATACTCCATAAAAAAAAGAAAAGCAGGCAAAAAAATAGCTTAATTTTACATGGTCAGTATCTATTAACAGTGGTAGAGCAATTGGTATACTTTGTCTTGATAAATAAAGCAGCATATATCCACAGAAGAATAGTAAATATTGAAAGAAGACAAAGTTCACACCTATTCCCAAATAGCTCTATGCAGATGCTAGCATAATACTATATTGGTATAATATTGTTTGACAAGAAGTTTGCAAACAATTAGTGCAGAAAATTACTTACTTAGTATCTTTCTTATAGCAGATACAGTAGTATTAATATCTTCATAGCTTATATCTCTATGTGTTATAGCTCTGATTTTACCTTTGATGTTAGCCATTCTAATTCCATAATTTGTCATTAGTACGTTTATTAATTCTTGAGTAGATATACAATTAGTATGTAATGAAAAATACGCTATATTAGTTTTATACAGGTCGATATCAATTATAACTTGATCTATAGAGCCTAGGCCTTCTATAAGGTGCTGCATTTTTTTATGATCTTCTTCTAAAGAATTTACATTATTATGTAGAGCATATAAACATGCAGCTGAAATAATGCCAGCTTGGTGCATACCTCCGCCAATTTGAAACTTATAGTACCAAGCTTTTTCAATAAAATCTTCACTTCCAAGCAATATTGCGCCCATTGGAGCACCTAATCCTTTACTAAAATCAATAAATATCGAATCAAAATAACTTGCATACTCTTTTGGAGATATTTTAGTATGAGCACAAGCGTTGAACAGTCTTGCTCCATCTAAATGAGTGAATACGTCATTCTCTTTGCAGAGACTTGAGATCTCTTGAATATATTCTAAAGGCCACACAGCTCCACCACCAAAATTTGTCGTTTGTTCGATAGAAACAAGCCCAACTCTCGGAATATTTCTTAAACTAGGACGAGTAATAAACTCAACAATTTGTTCTCCAGTAAATATTCCTCTCGTACCTTTGATGGGCAAAGGAGTGGCATGTGCCTGGGCTGCGATCAAGCCAGATTGTACTATGAGTGGATGTGAAGTTTCATCAAGCAGCAAGTAATCACCAGGTCTTTGAATGTGTACTTTATAAGCAATTACATTGGACATCGTTCCTGAAATCAAAAAGATTCCTGCAGGTTTACCTAATATTTTACATGCGGTTGCCACTAATTCGTTTACAGTTGGATCTTCACATGCAGCTTCGTTTCCAACTTTTGCTTTAGCCATCGCTTCCCTCATTTTAGCTGAAGGGTCAGTGTTTGAATCGCTAAAGAAATCTATTTTTATTCTCATATTAAATTTAACACAACCTCCTTTATAATTTCAGCAGCTTTCATGATTTCTGTTTCCTTTGTGCCAAGATGGGTAACTGCTCTTATATGAGACTCGAGCCAAGGAAAAAGCAATAAACCATAAGCTTGGCACTTACTCAAGAAAACCTCATTAGTTACATTTAGTGCTTTTATACTGAAGCTTACTATATTAGTTTCTGGATAAGGTAGTACCAGTTTTATGTGTGGAATTTCTTTAATCTTATCTGCAAACAATTTAGCGAGCTTATTATCTTCTTTAAGCCTAGAGATATTATTCTGTAGTACGTATTTTGCTGCATTAGCACAATACCCTATCTGATGATAACCACTACCTAGCCAAACCTGTAGCTTTTTAGCCCTTTCAATTATCTCTCTTTTACCCATAAGCATTGAACCAAAAGGAGCGCCAAGTCCTTTAGTAAAAGAAAAGCTCATTGTATCCACATATTTAGCATAATCTGCTAAAGCAATATTTGTTTCGATATGAGCATTAAATATTCTTGCACCGTCTAAATGAAGATTTACATTGTGAGCTTTTAAAAAGTGATATAACTCGACTTGTTTTTCAAAAGGATAAATTTTACCATTAAACCCATTTATACTATTTTCTATAGAAACAAGACTCACCTGAGCAAAAATTTTATACCTCGGCTTAGAATTAATAGCATATTCTACTTCATCAACATCTAAGATTCCGCTATTATTTCTAATACAATTAAATACGATATTATTTACTTTTGCATTGCCTGCACTATCGAAAAAATTAATGTGATAATTATAATTAGTTATTAGTTCATCACCAGGACTTGTTTGACTGGCAATGGCTAATCTATTTGCAAGCATACCGCTGGTTACAAATAATGCTTCTTCTACTTTGAATAATTGTTTGCAATATTCTGATAAGTCATTACAGCTTTTGTCTTCACCATAAGCAAAATCTCCAACAGTTGCATTACTTATTGCATGTATAACGTTGGAGCTCTGCAGAGTTGTAGTGTCACTTCTCAGATCAATAATTTTTTCCATCTTATTTCTTGCCATTCAAACAACCAATTTGAGCATTCCAAAGTTCCTTGTAAAGACCTTGCTTAGAAACTAATTCAGCGTGTTTACCATCTTGGACAATTTTTCCTTTGTTAAATACTAGAATTCGGTCCATGTGTAAAAGTGTAGAAATACGGTGTGCTATAGTAATCGTAGTTTTATTTTGCATCAGTTTAAATAAACTCATTTGAATTGTTTTTTCTGTTATAGAATCTAACTGACTAGTTGGTTCATCAAGAAATAATATTGGAGCGTTTTTTAAAAATGCCCTTGCTATTATTATTCTTTGTCTTTCTCCTCCAGATAGTTTGATGCCTTTTTCTCCGACTGTAGTTCCATATTGATCTGGTAGAGTCATAATGAAATCGTGAATACCAGCCAGCTTTGCAGCTCTCATTATTTCTTCGATAGTAGATTGAAGTCTACCATATATGATGTTTGCTAAAATAGTATCATGAAATAACAATGGGTCTTGAGGTATTACAGATATTTGTTGCCTCAAAGAACTCTGTGTAACTTCTGATACTATTTGATTATCAATCTCTATATTACCTTTTTTAACATCAAATAGCCTTAGGATTAAGTTTATAAAAGTAGATTTACCACCTCCAGAATAACCAACTAGACCTACCTTTTCGCAAGGATTAATGGTAACTGAGAAATCTTGAAATAATGGCTCCTGACCTTCATAAGAAAAAGAAACATTGTTAAACGTTATTCTTCCACTTAATAAATTTAATTCTTTAGCATTTTCCTTATCTTGAATTTCTGGTACGGTATTCAAGATTGGCAATGCATCTGAAACTTTGCCGAAATGAGTAGAAAATTGGGTAAGATTTCTAGTTAGATGGTTAAGAAACTCTATAATCGATATATTAATTCCAAGTACAAGAACAATATCTCCTATTGCGATTTTGTTCAATTGATAATCATGAATTAAAAAATACAAGTTTACTGCTTGGAGTATATCGAATGAATAGCCATATATAAACCAAAGACAAAAGTATGCCCACTGCAATTTTCTCTCTGCAATAGTTCTTTTCTTGCATATTTGAAAAAATTTGTGTCTCTCATGTGCTTGCTGAGAAAATAGCCTTACTGATATAACATTTAAAATACTATCTGCTATACTAGCTATTACTTGTGAATTTTGTTTAGAGTAATTATCAGCTAGTTCAGTAAGTACACGAAAGCTGAAAATCGAGACTAAAATAAAAATGCTTACCCAAGTGAATGTAGCGATTGCAAACTTTATGTTTACTAATGATAAGGTATAAATAGCTAAGACTAATGCTATACTGTAACCGAAAAAACAATCTATAAGCAATCTTATTAACTCTATCACACTATCCATTAAGCTACTGACCTTATGTACTAAGCTTCCAGATAAATTGTTCTGATAATAGGAATGGTCTTGTTGGAGTAGCCTACAAAAAGATATATCAGCTATTTTTTGACGCATTAAGGTAAACATTCGAATGTCAACAAAATAGCCATAGAATCTAAAAGCAGTAGTGATAAGTAATGCCATGCCAAGATAAGCGCTTACAGGTAATAAAAGATTTTCAATTACATTACCTTCCTGATATTTTACAGCTGTATCTAGAATATTTTTTACTAAATACTTTCTAAAAGACAAATCAACAGCTACCACCAGAGCAACTAAAGACATTATAAGTACATTAAGCTTGAATTTAGATACTATATTCAAGATGAACATCAATACACATTTGAAGCTATCAACTCTACTTCTGTTCATTTACAATGCTAGCTCCACTACTTTAACTTTTTTATTGAGAAATACAAGTAGTGAAAACCATAAATTTTTGTATATTTTTCCTGAGATGTCTCCAGCATCATGTAGTGCTGATGCTTGATTTAGAATAAGCAGCTTATATAAATCTCGCTTAGCCTCAGTAGTGTCGATCTCAGAAATATTTGTAGTTGTGTCTGTAATAAAGGCTAACCAGCTCTTGATAAGTTCTTCCATGTTTTTTGCTTTTATACTTTCCTGGTAGCCAAACAATGACAAGCATTCTCTCAGTATAGATTCTGTTAACTCACCACAATTGAGTATACCAAAAACTGAAGGCTGAGGTTTTGGCACATAGGGAAGGTCTTGATCTTTTATAATCCACCTTGTTACATAAGCAAATCTATCTTTAGCATCTGTATTCTTATCACTACCATGCCATAACCGTGAATCAAAAACTATCGCATCTCCTGCTGAAATAGGTAGTGACTTAATTTTGTAATTTTCCCGATTACTTGAGTACTGATCAAAAAAATATGGGTACCAAAAATCAACTAAAGGCTGTATTTCCCATTTATGACTGTTTTCTATAATTTGCAGTGCACCTGAAGTTTCACTTACATTATTCAAAGCTAACCAAACAGAAAAGTGGTAAGGATCATTGAAACTATAGGAGATGTCTTGATGGAAGGGAACTGCATCTATTAAATCAGCAGTTTTACATATAACATTTGATTTTTTCTGCAGTATCTGACACTGAAGTGACTTTTCAAGGTAATTTTTAATAATTTTATCTAATGCTTGAGAGATAATTCTAGTTACTCGAGATGACGTGCCCCATCTGCCGGTACAGTTTAAGTAGTCAGAAGTTGAAACACTTAGTTCTTGGGATAGCTTTGATATCTTATTTGTTATATCACTTAAAGACTGAGTTATTAGCTCTAAAGGAACCAGATTTTTGATAATAAAAAAACCATTTTTTTGTAATGTTTCCATGTGATTAACACCTGACATCAATAACTGATAAGTAATCTGTTAAAGGTAAAACAGCAAAAATTTTGAATCCTTTTACTTGTTTGAGTATTTTTTCCCAATCGTTTAATGTTCTTAGTTTACCTCCTGTTTCAACCATGACATTAATATCTACAGAGCCTCCAGTTGGAGAGCGGTAATCTAAAATAGTTTCTATCAATAAAATACGAGATATTCCTTTGACCAATTTTAAATAAGACAATACTTTATCATCATCATAGTGCTGTAGAAAGCGGCAAAAGACACCTAATTCATAATTTGTAACTGATAGTTCTTCCTGAGTTATAAGTTTGACTTTTAAATTTTCTACTAACTGTCTTGGTACTTTATGTTCGTTATATAGGCCTATAGAACCTTTATTGTGTATATCAGAATAAGCAAGAAATAAAGAGTGTACACCAAATAGCAATATATTCTTAGCACCATCTATATTAATCCTAGAATTAAACTCTTTAGTATCAAATCTAGAATATCCTAGCAATGCTTGGTAAAACGCTATTTTCTTATCTTCTGATGCTTCTCTTTCCTTAAAAGATTCAAATGAAGAGATTGACTCCTGTTTTAGTATATCAGCAATCTTTAACCAATTCTTTTCAGCGGCAACTCTTGCCCACATTGTTGCTGCTTTTGGCAAAAATGGTATTTCCTTAAAACACTTACCTTTTGATGATAGTTTCCATAAGTCCTCGTCCTTATCGTAATCAACAAACCCTATTTCCCACAACGCCCTTAACAGCCTTTCTAGATTTGGTACGATAATGTTTATCTTTTTAGATAAAACTGGCATAGTTGCAGGTAAAATATTTAACAAATCAAGTTCAATAGCAATGCTTGTTAGGTAAGTTTTCCAAAAGGCTGAAAGTTCTGCAGAAATCCTATGCACTTGAGATTCTTTACCTAAATCAAAAATACTAAACTTTACATTTCCGGTAATATCGATTTGTCCTAACAGACCTTCAAAAGTTTCAACTTTTGCCATCCCATTATAGAATGCTTCTACCATTTTAAATCTCTGCTGGTAAACAGGATCACCATTAATATCTATATGAAACCAACCATGTTGATCTTCTGCAATAGAATACCCTTTATGAAAAACATTAAGTTTTTTATACCATTTATTATGTACTAACTTTCCATGATGATTAATATGTGTAGCTTTACCATCCTTATAGACTACAGCGATACCATCCTTAAAATCTCCAACATAATCATATTCCTCCTGATAAATCCTGTTGCCATTTAAATTAATATGAAAACATTTATCATGTCTTCTAACTACACAAGCATCTTCCTGATAATTTCCAATCCATTGATAAGACTGTTTGTATACTCTACATCCAAATGAATCAATATGGTAACACCCTGTATCATCTTCTACGGCTGCTCTATTAAAGTAGAATCCAAAAGTTTTTAGAAATCTATTATGATAAACTGCTTCTCCTCTTACATTGATATGATAAGCACCTGTCTGATCATAAACCGGTGCAAGACCGGGCTCATGAAATTTACCAACCTTTATAAACCTATTTTCATACAAAGGATTTCCTAGTAATTCGTGAAAGCTCTCACACGGTGAAATTTTAATAGATCTAAGATTATCTTTGATTAATTGATCAAAGGTTTTCTCATGTTGCATGTTTTGCATAATTTGTAATTTAAATAATTCTTTTGTAAGCTTAGGTACTCACTACTCTGCCATATTTCCTCGAGTTTAACCTCATTAACATTACCAAAATTTCCTAATGTCTTACGGAGTTCATCTGGAGCACAGCAAGGACTAAACTTTCCTTCATTGTTTATCCATGCTTCTTTACCTAAAAATGGGCATTGACCACCTGGAGCCAAATCCTTAATACCTTCTTGAGAAAGAATTGTAAAATTTTCTAATTTTATCTTTTTACCATTTGGTAATAGCATATTATCTCTAAGCTCATATAACCTTCTCACCTCTGTATTCCATCTACTAATTGCTAACTCATCTCTTCTCATAGATAGATCCTTAATTTCCTCAAAATGTGCCCAAAGATGATGTCCTTTAACTCTATCTATGCCGTTTTTTATGGCCATCTTAACTATGTCATAGAGTTCATGTAAATTACTTTCCAAAAATGTTAATTGTAAAGTAACGGTACACCTTTCACCTGTGTCGCTAAAGTATTTATCTCTAACTTCAAGGAAAGTTTTTAAGTTTTCTGTCACTACTTCCCATTTTGAACCTTTCATGATTCTTTCATGAGTTTCTTTAGTTGCCCCATTCCAGGAAATCTTAACATCAGATAAAATTGGTACCAATAGTTCAGCCCATTTTCTAGCTCCTTTAATGGGAAAAGAACCATTGGTTGTGAGGTTAAGCTTAAGGCCGAACTCATGGCACAAATTGATTATTTCATCAAAGCTTTTATACATTAAAGGCTCACCCATAGTAGAAGGAATGATTTCCCTTAAAGGTGTACCAGCTGCTTCTTTAATTACTTTTCTGATAGTTTCTATTGATAGTATCTTAGGTTTTATTCCTTTAGCTTTCTTCTCTTCTTTAACTTTACTGTATGGTGAAAAACATTCGCACATTATACAAGAAAAATTGCAGTAATCTGGATTAGTATCAAAAGTAATTCTCCAAGGACCGGGTTTAACAGCTACTGATTTGCCTTTCTTTTTAATAGCATTACGGTAAATCTTGTTAAGTTTTTCAGTATGCTCACTTATAGAAGGTATATTTCCATTTTTAGTATAAGGATAGCCTTTTTGGGTAAGTTTACTATATAACTCCTGATCTGTAGATAGGATTTGCATTTTTTCTGATAAACTACTTGCATCTCTGTGCTTAAACAACAGTCCATCTCTTACATATTCTGCCATGCCACCATAATCGGCTGTTATAACTGGTATTCTAAGTTGCTGTGCTTCATGTATTACTAACGGTGAATTTTCACCCCAAATTGAAGGAACGACTATTGCATCAACTTTATTAAATACGTCAGTAACTATATTCTTGTTATCATAACTTCCCATCCATTCTATTCTTTCTTTAACAATAGGTAAAAATTGATCGGTAATCGCTTTTAAAGCGTTAGTTTCTTCTCTTTCTGCTCCCCAAATTCTAAGTTTTGCTTTAGATGATAAGTGAGAAAAAGCTTTCAATAATAGATCAACACCTTTCTCGGAAGTATGAGTACCAATATAACCGAAAATAAACTCTTTTTCTTGTGCTCTATTTCTATTCTTAAGACGATTGAGATCAAAACCATAATCAAGATAAGAAATTTTGTTTATCGGAACATTAAAATCCTGAGTAAATTTATCCATCAAGAATTTCGATGGGGAAATAAAGTAATCTATATAGTCTATTATTTTCCTTGTGTGCTTCATTCTAGTTGCAACCCATTGTTCCCAATAATTTAGGTCTGAATTCAGGAATTCTTCATCTCCTGTAAAATATCCCTTGTAACATTGGGTTGCACATTTTTGATCCTTTTGTCCATCACAAAGCTGTAATAAATCTTCAGAATTACGTTGAATAAACCTTCCTCTTGGACACATTAACCAAAAGTCATGTAGCGTAAAAATTGTAGGTATATTTTCTTTAAAAGCAATTTCTGGTAAAGTAATTGATAGATGATTAAGATGACCAAAATGTATAAGATCTGGCTGAAAGTTATCTATTATTCTTTTAAATTTTATATTTACTTCTTCATTGATAAATTTATAACGATATTTAGCTGTAGGTATATTAATTAAATGCAGTAAAATCCGGGAATCACTACGATCTAGAACTGTAGTGTAATAAAAATCAGGTAAAAAGCTATTTTCATACCTAGTAAATACTTGTACCTCATTGTTATTTGCTAGTTCATGAGCAAGAGTTTGGCTATAAACCTCTGAACCAGCACTATAATAAGGAGGGTAACCATGAATAACTTTTAATATTTTCATATATTACCATATCTATATTGTTAGGATATTCTTGTGTATTGTTTTGTAGACTTTTTATAAATTTACTTAATCCTACTTCTAATGAATGTTTTGGAGACCAACCAAGTAGCTCTTTAGCTCTAGTAAAATCACCATGAAACTTAGTTACATCAAAATTTCTTGGAGGATAAAAATCAATTCTAGAATCACTTTTTGTGACTTTTAATATTGTTTTTGCTAAGTTTTCTAAAGTACATGGGCTATTAGTAGTAAGATGAATAGCAGGAAGAGAAGATTTTTCGCTTTGTAAATATTGAACAGTTAAGCATATACCCTCTATAACATCATCCAAATAGGTAAAATCAAAAACACATTCTTTACCTTCTATTTTAATTGGATCACCTCTTAATGCATTAATACAGAGTGCAGGAATTACTCTACTGTTATGATCTAGTAAACCACCGTATACATTTGAAAAGCGTAATATTGCTACATTAAAATCTTTTGAACTTGTTATTTGTTCCTCAATAAATGCTTTACCTTTGGCATAATTATTTATTGGATCGATACTAGCAGATTCTGTAACTGGCAGTTCCTTCTGCTCTCCATAGACTTCTCTACTACTTGCATATATAAACCACGGTTTATTTGGAAGTGACTTACATAACCCTAAAAACTGCATTGTACCATCAACATTAATTTTTCTACACAGTTCAGGATAAAGTTCACCATGTATAACTCGAGAAATTGCAGCCAGATGAATAATTCCTGTACACTGAGCAAGTAGTGGTACTATATCTTCTGAAAAAAAACTGAGTGGATTGTTGTGAAACCTAATATCACAGCTTATTACTTCATGGCCCTGATTTTCTAACTTTTTCACCAAGGTTGACCCTATCAAACCTGCAGCACCTGTTATTAATATCCCCATGTATACCCTCTCACTACAACTAGGAAAATTTGTCGTACCAATTATCTTACAAGTAAGAATTAAAAGGTATTATAAAACCAGTATAAAATAAATGTCAACTTAAATTAGTGAATAAAAAAATGTAGTTATGAAATAAAAGTTGGCTGCCTTCTTTCTTGAAAATAGTGTTCGGCTTTAATCAAATCCTCCTTATTATTTACTCCCATTGCTTCTCTTTCATCAGAAACTACATAACCTACACTCAAGTTATTGTTTGCTGCAATGGGTACTATATCATTAAGACAATATTCATTGGTCGAATTATTAAATTTTATTTCTTTTACTAAGGTAAAAAGATCTTTAGCATATGAAACTATTATTCCAGAGTTTGCAAGAAGCATTTTATCTCCATTTTTTAGGATTTTTTGAACATTTCCGTAATTATCAATGGCTTTGTTGCATAGCTAGTGTTGGTTGAGGTTATTGTAAGAAGAAAAGCTTTTTAATATATGGCTACTAACGAATTTTGTTGTAAAATAGGCATTTTTCAAACAAGTACAACTTATGCCACAAAAAATGAGAGTAAGTAACCAAAGAGAATATAACGAGTTTCTCAAAAAAAGAGGAAATGTTTTTCATTTTGTTAATCAAGCCATAGAAAATTGGTATGAAAATAGTCCAAAAGTTGCAGGTGGCAATAACACTTATAGTGATAAAGTTGTAATTTTAATACACATAATAGTTCATCTTTTTAGAATTGGCTTGAGACAAGCTGTAGGTTTTGTAAAAGGTTATATGGTACAAATAGGCAAAAAACTTAAGATTATCAGCTATACACAAGCTTCCAGAAGATTTAAAAAGCTTAATTTGAAGATTGATGACCATAGAAGCAATAAAGATGATCTGGAAAATGTTGAAATTGCCGTAGATAGCACTAGAGTTAGTATCTACAATAATAACGGTGGGCATAGTAAGCTTAATATTCGAAAAAGAAAATACAGTGGTTATGGTCAAGTAAGAAAATTACATGTTGTTTTAAACATAAATGATAAGAAAGCAATAAGCATGAACTACACTAGTGGTGTTGCTGTAGACTATTTGCCGGTCTGCGATATGTTAGAAGAAGTCAGTGATAAATATAACATTTGTTCTATTCGAGCAGATGCGGCTTATGATATAAAAAGTGTGTATAAAGAATGCAGAAAATACAATATTGTGCCTATTATTCGCCCTAGGAAGGATACTAAAATTTGTTTAGCTGACTACTTATCAGAAAGAAACAAGTATATTAGTAGAATTAGGTCATATGAGAATTATGAAGATGGTATTAATGAATGGAAGAAAAAAGTTAAGTATGGAGCACGGTCTTATATTGAAGTCTTTTTCTATAGGTTGAAGCAAATATTTGGGTTTGGCTTGAAAAATAAATCAGAGGTAAATCGTGAAAAAGAGCTGTTAATTAAGTGCTACTTATTGAACAAATTTACTGATATAGGTATGGCTGAATTTAAATTAGCTGCGTAAATTCACTGTGATTTACATGCCTATCAGTGCTATGCAACAAAGCCATTATCAATTACTAATCTTCCATATTGTTCATCTTGACTATTGAATCCAAGAAGAACTAAATTATTATACTTTAAACAATCAGTCATTTTCATAACTGTATCGCTAGATATAAAAGGAGTGTCTCCATACTGTATTAAAACTATGTCTTGATCAGATAACTCCTCCAGATTTTCTAGAGCAATTTTAACTGCAGTGCCAGTGCCTGTAATATCTTCTTGAATTATTAGTTTTATATTGTATTGATCGATTATACTTTTTAGAGTATCAAAGTTTTCTAAATCTTTTAGAAGGGAGTTGTTAACAACAATTGATAAGCTTTTTAGACTCAGCGATTTTGCATTAGAAATTATATGTTCTAAAAGAGTAAGATTTCCCACTTGGTGCAACGCTTTTGGATATTCAGAATTCATTCTACTGCTCTTTCCTGCTGCTAATATTATCAAAATTTTACTCATACATAATTCAGGAATTGATTAGGTAGTAAGTTAATTTATAATTAGTAAGATGTAAAGTCCACTTTGATTTTCTAGAGGAAAATAACTACCATCGAACAGACAAAATTCGTTAAATTAGCATCTGTAGTAATTCTTAAGTAAAATTTTAGAAAGAGACGCCCCATAGTTATAATTGAGTGTGTGCTACTTTCAAGTATGGTTTTTATTGATGAAACCTCTTAGACCACTCTGTTTGAAATAAGGTAACTACTGCTTAATTCACCAAAAAGCCTGTAATTAAGTTCTAAAGCGAGTGTGTCCAACCCAATCGATTGTATCTCTTTAGCGTCTGTAATGCCCTTTAAAATTTGAATAAAATGTACTTATACTAATTCTATTAGTATAAAATAAACTTGCACATAATTTTATCGTCATTTTTATTCATTGTAAAGAAAATTTTGTATGAAGGTTTTTTAGAAAACTCACTTGCCCCTCTTAAATGCTCTCAACATCCTGAAAATTTGAATAAAAGTAATTGCTATTTTCAGAAACTTTTTGAAAAATTACCACAAAACATCTAAATCTTTAATAGGCAAGACCGCACCATTTGCTTGTAGATAGTAATGTGTTGGCTTTATTAACTTGTGCTCTACTTTATCTCCTACTGAAACTTTAAATTCCATATCCTGCACACAAAGAAATCCATATTTAGAATTGGTCCCATATCCTGCAGCATTACGAAAGAATTTAATCTGTCCAAGAGTTGCAAGATTATTTATTCTTTCTCTAATATTGCGCTCACTGCCAAGCCCCTCTTCTCCTTCAAAACGCTTTGCAAATTGTCCAGCAGTATAAATATTACCTTGATATGCGCTACTGCGAATTAAATTCAAGATAACCTCATGTTTTCTCATCCGTTCTAAATCCAACTTTTTACTATATTGATCTCTGATTATTGGTTCTGAATTTAAAACTGAATTGTCATGTACAAATGCCCCATTTTTCCAGTAAAGTGTCATTTGCCCGTTATTGCACTGCGAATAGTTAGATTTTTTGCGCGATAAAATTCTCTCATCAGGAGAAGCATTAGCTTTATCTGGTCTAGTCAAATACCAACGAGACCTTACTGTATTATTCCATGCTGTTGAACCGCCTGTGCCAGTTTTACGTATTATTCCCGCATCAGAAGGGTGGGCAAGTAATAAAACAGCTCCTTTTATTGCTTGAGCTATTCGACCACAACAACCTTGAATAAATTGTCTCACATGAGAACGGTCGTTTTCATTTCCTCCAAATAGGTCTGCTGCTGTATCTAATATCACAAGCTTCGGCTGAAACGATTCAATATCCTCAAGTAACTCTTGAAAGTACGTAGTTAATTGACCAGTATCTTTGTTATTAAAAACCATAAGTTGATTATTGTGCCCTGCTCGTGACCATAAGCCAACATTATCCTGAAAATCAGAAGATTCCATACCTGATTGATAAAATTCATTTATTGCGCATTGCCGACGCCAAAGTTCTTCTTCATCATCTTCACAGAACACACCATATGTCTTTATTTTTTCCAGATCTATTCCAAGCCAAGGTTTACCAAAAGCAGCGGCTGTCATTAATTGTTGAGCAAGGAGAGATTTTCCAACACCACCATCACCATAAAGAGCTGTAACACTTCCTACAGGGAGCCAATCCTTAATAACCCACTTTCTTTCTGGAGGGATATTGGTCCAAACTGTAGTATCAATTCTTTTTGACTTTCTTGAAGAATAAGGGCTTTTGTTGTTAAGGATAAATTCTTCAACGTTCATTCCTTCTAGCACACTATCTGCAGCATCCCAAGATTTTGGCTTATCTTGAGGAATCTTGAGAATAGAAAGTGATGCAACTCCAAAACCAGAAAGCTTTTTTGCGGCTTCTTGAGCATAATCTTTTCCATGATCATCGTTATCTGGCCATATAATAATGTGTTTACCTTTAAGTGGAGTCCAATCAGTTTTCTCAATAGGTGCTTTTGCTCCAAACATTGCTGTTGTTGCAGTGATCCCTTGTTCTATGAGTAGCTCAGCACATTTTTCCCCTTCTACCAATATCACTCTATCAGATTTAGTGATGCCTGGAATGTTATACAGAGGCCTGATCTCAGGTGCAGTAAAGGTAGATTTTTTAGCATCAAATGGTTGATAACTTTTTCCTGAAGCAGTATCATAACGATATTTGCTGGCAATCAACTGATTATCCTGATCGAGATAGTCCCATTGAGTTATTCTCTTTTGCTCTTTAGTAGGTCGCTTGTTACATCCTATCCATTCACTTATCGAAGAAATTACTTCAACAAATTCTATTTTAGCGTTTTTCCCATGTGCAGCTGCCCAAAGATCAATAATGTCACCACCGTCCCCAGTTGCAAAATCAATCCATAATCCGACCTTGCCATACGCTAATTCAACTTTGAGGCTTTTGCCTTTATTACCTTGTACATCACCTATCTGAAATTTGTCACCATGAAAAGTTCCTCTTGGAAATAAATAAGAAAGGCATGATCTGATGTTTAATAATAGTTGTCTTTTTATTTCTTCTACATCAAATTGTTCTAATGGTTCTAAATGTGAGACAGCGTCGTTAAAATCATAATTTAAAGTATTTTTTTCTTTGACATCAGTTAAAAAATCTTGTACCATAGGTTGAAGCTCCTTTTAAAGTTAAGTGTTTGAAAGGTTTTTGAGCAAGGCTGTATTGGTTGCGGTCTTGTTCTCTTATCATGAAGTAAAAAATGTAGTAGGTGGTTCTCTTGGCAAAGCTTGAAAAATATATTAATAAGTGAAGGAAGTCAGTTCAGGTTTACAGTAAAGGTAAGATTGAAGGCTCTTAGAGTTTTCTTTCTTTTAAGACAAAATACTCTAATATAATTCTACAATATTTTCCTCACTATGTCAACTTCCTATTAAATAATCATAATGCTTCTATTTTGTCACATTGATATATTACATATTTATAGTATGTAATATATATTATATATAAGGAAATTTGCCATTTAACATTTTGGTTAAACCTCCACATATACGCAGCTTTGGAGCCGATTGGCAATTTTGCCAAATGAAATTTTATTTGCCATTTGAAATTCTCTTAAGGTATTGATTTTCTTGTATTTCTCTTTGTAAGTTCATCTGGTTATTTGGTAGGTTTGCCAAATGATTTGCATTTTGAAGCTTACTTTAATAAGTAAATATACCTATATGCTAGAAAATTTATAACAGTTGCTTACTGCATAAACTAAGTTCACTTATTAACATAACTCAAGAGATGCTTATATTTCTGTACCATTGACTATAGTATACCGGATCCCTTATCGATCTTTCCGGAAGTGAGGGAAATTTTTCCAAAACACGTTTACTCCTTATTATAAAAACATCTGACTTTAAACTTACACTATTTCCTTACTATATATGTTCACAAAAATTCTAAAAACTGTTCACTTTTTTAAAAAATTTTGCACAACTCCGCTTTCATACTCCACTAAATGACCTACTTTTCTAACGACTAAAAATGCAGTCCGAAATATGATTTGCTCTAAAAATTTTTCATTGAAATTACAAAAATGAACAGGTAACGCAAATTCTGTAAAGGACAATGGTGGTATTGAAAATTTAGCTCTGCTCTCAACTTACACTCCTCAAAAAAATTACAAAATTTAATTTCATTTTAACTTTAAACAAAAAGGCCACCTATAAGTTGCATCTGCATTATGTTGCAAAATATACTATACTTTCCTTATGAGACACTTACATAATCAAATAAGCTATCTACTACTTTTCTTCTCCTCCATAACAGATATATACTGTAAATGTGGTTTGAAATATGAATTGCTCTAAAATTTTTTTTATTACGATTTTTCTATTAAACTTTAATAGAGCTTAACGTGTTTACAATATACCCAGGTGAGAGATTTTCCGTCTATAAGAGGTAGCCGTAAAAATGCTATATTAGTAAAACTATTAATAATAATTATTTGTGAATTAAGTACTTTAGATTCGAGATTATATAGACTTTTGGCAGTTTAAGCCATTTTAGATTGGAAAATGAAATCTCATTAAGCTGAGAAGTGGGCTACTGTAGGGGAGTTTAACATAATTTAAGGTTACAAGTCAAGCAAACTACTATAATATCATAAAAGGCTGTTCCTTGGCTGATTTTGAGTGTTTCTTAGTTTAGAGAAAAACCCTATTATTATAAATAATAAAAATAAGGTATATAATAATACCCTATTTATATTTTATATTTTTCATTCTTATTTATTCTTTAATTTTTTAACTCTTATAGATAGCTCTCTAAAAAAAAAGGATTTGAGACAGGAAACGTTAAATTCTTTTTAAAAAATTTTCTTTACAAGGCATGAAAACCGTGTTAAACTTATATGTAAGTTTCTTTCGTGATAGTAAGATTAATTAAAATACCTTTTAGTTGAGTTTAGAGTTGTTTTATAAGCGATCTTTAATCAGGGGAGTATTTTTTTGCTTAAAAGTTGTGGCTAGCTTTAAAACATAGGTTTTCTCCTTTAGTTATTAAATTTCTGCTTTGCTTATAATATAAATGTCCTAACAATTAAATTACAATATGTATTCCGTTCAAGATTTCAGCCAATTTATTGAGTATTCCGGAAAAAGAGGATATGATTTGTTTGTTCTTTAGGCATAGGTGTCTAAAATTACAGAAATGAATCATTTTTTTCTATTGAGCTTTTTCTGCATCTAAAACTTATGTACCGCTTAAAATGGAGACAAAGATCAAAATTTATTTATTTACGTCTCTAATTTTATCTCGTATAATGGAGACAAAGATTTATGTTTTCACTATTTATTGGCAGATAGGGCTTTCTAAAGGGTGGTTCACCCCCCTTGAAATTAAAACAAAAGCAAGATGTCAAACACAGATAGCTCAACTACAAGCTGGTTTTTGTTGTAGTTATTTTCTCACTTTCTTTACTTGCTTTAATTAATTCATCAAAGTCAGATTCATGTAATTTATCTTGTATAACTCTATACTTTTCGTATTCTCCTTCAGCTAGAGCTTTTGCAACTTCAGCACTCAGCATCTTTAAGTACTTCATAATCATTGAACAATAGAAATGCATCCAACTTTTCAACCCAATTCTGCATTTTCATTAGCCGATGCTTTCTTGCTTGAAGTTCTGCATAATCTAGATACATTGAGACAATGTGATTTAGTTCACTTAATTCTTTTTCAGTCAAGTAGTTTTTTGCAACACTTACATCACTCTTATGAATTTTATTACCTAGACCATCTTTCCAAGTAGTTAGTCCCATATGTGGTTTTTTATGATCAACTCGATAGCTCTGCTGCAGTCAAGCCGTAAATCGCCCAATATAATTTATTCTGTACTTTTGCATAAAATTGTTTTGTTATTTCTGAATTTGGATCATAGTCTGCAGAGCATTCAGCATAAATGTCAGTAATCTTCTGGTAAAACCTACGTTCGGATGCTCCTGATTTTTTCAAGTAATTCATTGAAGTAGTCTTTGCCAAACTTTAGGCCGTTTTTTAGCCGTTCGCTATCTAATGCAAATCCTTTGATGATGAAATCTCTCAAAATTTTTGTAGCCCATACTCTGAAAGATGTAGCCTTTTTAGAATTAACTCGATAACCAATAGCTATCCAAATTATAAAATTGTGTAGGGTACTGTTTACCATCTTCAGCAGTATTCCGGGAAATCCGGATAACTGAATCTTTATCTAACTCTTGACTAGCAAATATGTTCTGTAAATGCTCACTAATTGTTCTAATATTAACATCAAACAACTCCGCCATTCTTTTTTGTGTAAGCCAAATGTTTTCATCTCGATACAAAACATCAATTCTCACGTCTCCATCTGGAGTTGTATATAATAAAATTTCGTTTTCATTTATTATCATATCTACTCTACCTTACTTCAAGTAGCATATAGGTTATTTGTAAAAAAGACAAGCAACTGTAAAACTCTAAAAATAGAGAACTATCTACTTTATTCTTTAGCTGGTGAGCAGTTTTGAAATTATTTTAACTTTTTTTTTAGAAAATCCCGGAAAAAGTAGTAAGAAATCCGGTATATATATAATAGAAGGGCATTGTTTCAACGAGGTTAGTTTACCTCTATACGCTTCAAACACAAAGAAAATGTCAATCCTAACACTCGACCTTGGCAAGCAAACGGGCTGGGCAATTCTAACAGATGGAATAATTGAAAGTGGAAGCAAAGGCTTTCATGGTAGTCGTTTCAGTGGAGGCGGTATGTGCTTCTTAAATTTTCGTAATTGGCTTAATTCTTTGAAAGACATTTCTGCAGTGTATTTTGAGGAAGTAAGAAGACATCTAGGAACTGATGCAGCTCATTGCTATGGTGGTTTTCTTGCAGTGCTGTCTGCTTGGTGTGAAGAACATCACGTACCATACAATCAACTATGTTTTTTAAAATTTTTTGAATTTAGTTTCATTACAACTTTTGTTTGTAATTTTGTTTTTTATTCGAGTAAAAAGTGCATTTTTGACAATAAAAACCCTAACTTAATCATAGAAAAATTTTGTATCAAACAACAGTTACTGCTTAGATCTTATGGTTAACGAATATGTGTATAAATACTTTAAATGTGTGTAGACGTATTTATCCACATATTCGTTAACCTATTTTCTATGCAGATTTTTTTAATTCACATTGACTGCTTCTTTAAGCCTCGCATTGGAAATTACTATGATTTTACGCATTAGAGCTGTCATAGCCACCATCTTCTTTTTACCTTTACCAACAAGCCTTGAATAGAAGGCACCAAGCGCAGACTTAGACCTTGAAGCAGACATCGCAGCTGTAAAAAGCTTTTCACGAACGTTGCTTCTGCCACCACTTATTCTGCGATAACCAATAGTTTTACCACTTTCTTTCGGATGAGGTGCAACTCCAGCAAGACTTGCAATTTCTCCCCTACTTACATAACCAAGTTCTGGCATTAGACACAGAAAATCTTGAGATAATTTTGCACCTATTCCTGGAACTGTTTTAAGGATTTTTTGGCGCTTTTGTAACTCTGGATTCTCATCAATAATTTTTTGTATGGTATTGTTGAGCTCATCTATCTGGCTATTAAAGAATTCAATAGTTTTCTGACAGCTTTCTTTTATATGGTCGTTTTCAGGTGCTGCAAGCCTAGATTTCTCTTGAGCTCTCATTTTTGTAATGTCATCACGACGTTGACAAAGTGCAACTAAGGTTGTTTGTTCTTTTGACATAGGTGCAAATAGAGATAGAGTACTATAGCGTTCAAACCCTTACTGAGCAAGGGCTCTTGCATCTGATTGATCAGACTTTGCTAAAGTTCCATGAGATAGAACAAAGCTTTTTACTTTGCGAGTATTAGCTCGATGTACAGCAATATCTTTATCAACAAGAAAATGTGCTAAGCCAAGCTCATATTTTCCAGTGTTTTCCAGAGTTACTAAAGAATTAGGTAAGATATTTGAAAAATCTTGAAACAATTGTTGCCAGCCAGCAGTATCATTGTCGAATTCGACAGCGTTCTTCTGTTTGTGAACTGCAACAACATTTTTAAATTTTCCAATATCAATGCCAATAAAATTTTGATAAGATGTAATCATAATAACCTCGATTAGTTTTAATTAATTTAAGATTGTAAACGGGTGCATACATATGTCCCATGCAACTATTCAAACGTATCGAGAGATGGGCTAGTGTACCTTGATCCGAACGGTTATAATACCAACAGTTGGTCGGTCGCACACGCCCGTGATAACTCTATTCCTATAGTGAGTAGGGTTATCTCCCTCTTATCTCCTTTATATCATATTTTTAACTTACAATGTTGGAGGAAGTTATGAAGCGTTTATAAGACAGCAACTCAGGGCAATAGCGATTGGTACAGGGATAACATATGAACAGCTAACAGGAGATTTAACAGGTGTTAATTATTCATCCATTCGAGCAGGATTAATAGAGTTTCGTCGTAGATGTGCTATGCTGCAACACAACATTATGGTATTTCAATTTTGCAGACCAGTATGGAGTAGATGGCTAGAGTTAGCAGTACTTTCTGGAGAACTGAGTACAGATGAAAAAGTAGTGAAAGAAGAAGTAAAATGGATACCACAGGGATTTGATTGGGTGGATCCACTGAAAGACCAGCAAGCACAGCAAATGGCAGTAAGGAATGGATTTAAGAGTCGATCGGAAGTAGTATCAGAAATGGGTTACGATGTTGAAGAAATTGACCAAGAAATAGCAGAAGATCAAAAGCGTGCAAATAGTCTCAACTTAATATTTGACTCTGATTGTAAAGGATTATGATGCTCTTAGGAAAACCATTAATGCTTGAACCAAGGAGTTTTGAGCTATTGTCATTAAACAATCAAAAACATCCCACGTTTAAAAACATAAAGCACTCCATCAAAAGTAACGTAGAAAGAACTGCAATTATACCAATTCATGGAATTTTAACTAAAAAACCGGGTGCGTTTGATGAAATGCTCGGGATGACATCATATGAGCAAATAGAAGTACAAGTAAAGCAAGCATTAGAAGATAGTAGTATAGAGACTATTTTACTGGACATAGATAGTCCCGGAGGAGAGGTAAACGGTATTTTCGACTTAGCTGATTTTATCTACAGTGCAAGAGCAAAAAAGAGAATTGTGGCAATAACAAACGATGATGCATACTCTGCTGCATATGCTATAGCTTCAAGCGCTGAGAAGATTTTTCTCACCCGCACTTCTGGTGTTGGCAGTATTGGAGTAATAGCAAGTCACATAGATCAAAGTGGGTTTGATGAAAAATGTGGAATAAAATACACAACTATTTTTACAGGCAAGAGAAAGAATGATTTAAATCCACATGAGCCTATTAACTCTGAAGGTTTAAAAAGTTTGAGAGAGGAAATAGATCGTTTATATGAGATGTTCGTCCAGCTAATAGCACGTAATCGAAATCTTTCTATAGAAGCAATCAAATCAACGGAAGCAGGGCTATATTTTGGGGAGAAAGCAGTAGAAATAGGCCTTGCAGACGGAATTACAATTCTTTCATCTATTAATAAAAACAGGAGTATTACTATGAATGAACAAACTACAAATGACCTAGAAACTGATAATTTAACCAAGTATCGTACTGAAGTTCTTGAATTAATACGTTTATGTAATTTATCGAAGATGCCAGAAAAGATAGGAGAATTTATTGAGCAGGGCGTAAGTGTTGAGCAAGCAAGGGAGGTTTTAATGGAATTACTTGCAGAGAGAACAAAGAAGACAGAGATACTGAGTGCAATACCACAGAATTCAGGAGAAGATTTGATGATACAAGTAGCTAAAGCTAGAGCACAATCAAGTATTTAAGTTTTTTTATAACCGCCGCGTACAACAATTATAAACATGGCGGTAAAACTAAAGGGGAAAATAAATGAGGAAATTTTATGAGTTGTATAAGCGAACAAAATAATCTTGGTGACCTATTAAAGTATGAGGTGTCAAGTCTATATTCAAGAGATCAGATAACAGTAGCAAAGGGACAAAATCTTAAACTTGGTACAGTAGTGGCTCTCGATAAAGATAGCATGGTTAAGATAATAAATCCAACTGCCACAGATGGTACACAAACAGCAATAGGTGCAATAGTAAGTGATGTAAATGCGACAGAAAATGCTAAAGCAGTAATTATTACTCGTGTTGCAATGCTAGCTGATCGTGCGGTTGTGTGGCCAGCAAATATCACTGAAGAACAGAAAGCTGCAGCAATAAAGCAACTTGAAGGACGAGGGATCATTATCCGCAAGGGAGCTTAAAAAAACTATTAAAAACACAAAAGGGGGAAAATAAAAAATGCAAAATCCATTTACAAACACAGCATTTAGCATGACGGCACTAACAAATGCAATGAATATATTGCCGATAAATTATGGACGAGTTGAAAATTTAAATTTGTTTCCAAGTAGGTCAGTAAGATTTAGACATATTACCATAGAAGAACACAACGGAGTTTTAAGTCTATTGCCAACACAAGTTCCAGGAGCACCAGCAACAATAGGAAAACGTGGCAAAAGAAAGGTAAGAACATTTACGGTTCCACATATTCCACATGATGATGTAGTCCTGCCAGAAGAAGTGCAAGGAATAAGGGCATTTGGATCAGAGAGTGAACTGAAAGCGCTGGCAGATGTAATAACTGACCATTTGCAGCTAATGAGAAATAAACATGCAATAACGTTGGAGCATTTGCGTATGGGAGCGCTGAAAGGAATAATTTTAGATGCTGATGGGTCAGAATTACTAAATCTGTACAACGAATTTGAAATAACACCAAAAGTAGTAAATTTTGCACTAGGAACAGCAACAACAGATGTAAAGCGTAAGTGTCTGGAAGTACTCCGGCATATAGAAGATAATCTAAGTGGTGAATATATGACCGGAATTCATGCCTTGGTAAGCCCTGAGTTTTTTGATGCATTAACTTCGCATAGTAAAGTGAAAGAAGCATATGAAAGATGGCAAGAAGGAGCAGCGCTAAGGAATGATATGAGGTCAGGATTTACATTCTGTGGAATAACATTTGAGGAATATAGAGGGCAAGCAACTGATCCTGAAGGAACGGTGAGAAGATTTATAGAAAGAGATACAGGGCACTGTTTTCCAGTAGGAACAGCAAGTACATTTACAACATATTTTGCACCAGCAGACTTTAATGAAACAGTAAATACTCTTGGACAGCCACTCTATGCAAAACAAGAGCCAAGGAGATTTGATAGAGGAACAGATTTACATACACAGTCAAATCCTCTGCCAATGTGCCATAGACCTGGCGTATTAGTAAAAGTCGCTATAGCATAACATACTGGTAGAGTAACAAGTTGGTGAGGCACAGAACGACTCTACCGGTATGCGCTTTCTTAGCATGTAAAGGTTAGTATATCAAAAAGAAATATGCAAGAGAATATTAAGCGATTATTAGAAGATTGTTTTGCCCATTTAGGAGAAGTGGCTTTGTATAAATCAAAGGATAAGTCATACATGGTACAAGTATTAAAGCAACAGCCAGATAAATTATACGAAATTGGTGAAGGACAATTTGTAGGAGAAACTTTAGCGTTAGAAGTAAGTGCGTTTGATGTGTTAAAGCCAATTGTAGGAGATGTTTTTGTTATAGGTGATCGAAGATATAAAGTACACTCACCGCCACTTAGAGACAAGTCTGGAATAACGTGGAAAATAAAAGCGTCTGGGGTGTAAAATGTCTATTCATATAGAAGTTGAGGTAATAGAAAGTGTAAATGCTAAAAGAAAAAAAATAGAATTAGCAATAGTGAGAGCGTTAAACAGAACAGCACTATGGCTAAAATTGAAGACAGCAAAAGAAATTAGTGAGGAAAAGAAGATAAAATTAAGTTTTATAAGAAAGAGATTAAGAATTTTTAAAGCAAAAACAAGCAGATTAGAAGTGTTAATTAGAGCAAATCTCTACGACATTAGAGCATCGACAATTGGTAAAATACAAAAAACAAGAAGAGGATCGAAAGTAGGAAAGCATGAGTTTATAGGAGGATTTGCAGCAGTTATGCCAAAAGGAAATAGCGGTATGTTTAAACGTGAAGGAAGAGCAGCATTGCCAATACAAGAAGTAAAGCTACCACTGGAACCTGAAGGCTCAAGAATAATAAAAGATCTTGTTGATTATGAGAGTGAGAGAGTGTTTGAGAAATACTTTAAGCATGAGCTAAACTATATGTTAAAGATATGACAAAGTTCTGGAAAGATTTACATCAAGCAATTTGTACTAAGTTAAAGGAAGAAATACCGGCTATACAGACATGTGAAATTTATCCATCGATAAGAAAAGAATTATTAGCGCCAGCGTTATTTGTAGAGCTTGTGAGTTTAGAATCGGGAAAAGATCCTGGAACAGAGGAATTAGCGCTGAAAGCAAGATTTGAAGCACGAATTGTGATTGATAGCACAATAGAAAATGCCCCTATTATTGTCAGAACATTAGCTGCTGAGGTTGCGAAAGTAGTAAATAAAAATACTTGGAACGTGAAAAATGTTTCACCAGGAGAATTTATATCAGGAGGAGGAGATGACTTTAGACCAGAGCTCGATGCATATTTAGTGTGGATGGTTGAATGGGTGCATACAATACACGTAGGGCGATCTATTTGGAAAGAAGGAAAATTTATGCCACACAAAATAGAAATCGGTGAAATAAATGTTAGAAAATAATTTTGCAATTTCGGAACTACAGAGGAAAATGGCCAACATTGTTCGTATAGGAGTTGTAAAAGAAATAGATTATGAAAAAGCAAAAGTAAGAGTTAAAATAGGAGAATTTTTAACAGATTATTTACCATGGATAACGAGCAAAGCAGGAAAAGATAGAGATTGGTCTCCACCAGATATCGGTGAACAGGTTATGATATTTTCTCCTTTTGGTGAACTATCATTAGGAGTGGTATTAGGAGGAATATATCAGGAAAAATACTCTGCACCAGAGAATAAAAAAGAAATAAATAGTATAAAATTTCAAGATGGGACGAAGTTTACATATGATAAAGGAAAGCATCATTTAGAGATTGAAGTAGTAGACAAAATAACACTGAAAGCTGGGGAATCGAGCATAGAGATGACGAAGAGCGAAATAAAACTGAAAGCAGATAGAATAAACCTTAATTAAATGAATAAATCGGTTGTACGAGTAGGAGATTATTGTGTAGAAGTAACACCGCATTTTTGCATTAGTGGGAGTAACAATGTTTTTGTAAATGGTAAGCCAGTTTGCCGAAAAGGAGATAATTTTACAGAAGGAAGAGCATTAACTAAAGGGTCAAAAACAGTGTTTACAAATGGCTATAGTATAGGAAGAGTTGGAGATTCAATATCTTGTGGTTCTAAAGTAATAAGTGGTAGTAGTAATGTTTTTTCAGGATAAAAATAAACCATCTGCTATACTTACCAAAAATAAAGTTATGAACATGGATATAACTATTAGCCTATTAGGAGACATTAGTAATTTAATAGATAGAGCAAAGAATCATCTTTCTGTTCAATTCAACTCTACTCTAGTATTGTTAAACTGGGAAATTGGCTCCAGAATTGATCAAGATATTCTAAAGCACAAACGCGCAGATTATGGGAAGCAAATCATCTCCCAACTTGCAAAAGAACTTCAGATTAAATATGGACGTGGGTTTGATAGAGCGTCATTATTTCGTATGGTGCAATTTTCTAAATTCTTTCCTGATCAAGAGATTGTCGCGACACTGTCACAACAATTGAGTTGGTCACATTTTGTAGAAATTATTGCAATTTCTGATGAGCTGAAGCGTAATTATTATAGGCTTTGTTGCATAGCACTGATAGGCATGTAAATCACAGTGAATTTACGCAGCTAATTTAAATTCAGCCATACCTATATCAGTAAATTTGTTCAATAAGTAGCACTTAATTAACAGCTCTTTTTCACGATTTACCTCTGATTTATTTTTCAAGCCAAACCCAAATATTTGCTTCAACCTATAGAAAAAGACTTCAATATAAGACCGTGCTCCATACTTAACTTTTTTCTTCCATTCATTAATACCATCTTCATAATTCTCATATGACCTAATTCTACTAATATACTTGTTTCTTTCTGATAAGTAGTCAGCTAAACAAATTTTAGTATCCTTCCTAGGGCGAATAATAGGCACAATATTGTATTTTCTGCATTCTTTATACACACTTTTTATATCATAAGCCGCATCTGCTCGAATAGAACAAATGTTATATTTATCACTGACTTCTTCTAACATATCGCAGACCGGCAAATAGTCTACAGCAACACCACTAGTGTAGTTCATGCTTATTGCTTTCTTATCATTTATGTTTAAAACAACATGTAATTTTCTTACTTGACCATAACCACTGTATTTTCTTTTTCGAATATTAAGCTTACTATGCCCACCGTTATTATTGTAGATACTAACTCTAGTGCTATCTACGGCAATTTCAACATTTTCCAGATCATCTTTATTGCTTCTATGGTCATCAATCTTCAAATTAAGCTTTTTAAATCTTCTGGAAGCTTGTGTATAGCTGATAATCTTAAGTTTTTTGCCTATTTGTACCATATAACCTTTTACAAAACCTACAGCTTGTCTCAAGCCAATTCTAAAAAGATGAACTATTATGTGTATTAAAATTACAACTTTATCACTATAAGTGTTATTGCCACCTGCAACTTTTGGACTATTTTCATACCAATTTTCTATGGCTTGATTAACAAAATGAAAAACATTTCCTCTTTTTTTGAGAAACTCGTTATATTCTCTTTGGTTACTTACTCTCATTTTTTGTGGCATAAGTTGTACTTGTTTGAAAAATGCCTATTTTACAACAAAATTCGTTAGTAGCCATATATTAAAAAGCTTTTCTTCTTACAATAACCTCAACCAACACTAGCTATGCAACAAAGCCATTATTATATAGAAATGTGTCGTATTGAAAGGTGGAGTGTTAGGGCACTACGTAGTAAAATCGATACTATGTTGTATGAACGTACAGCACTAGCAAAAAAACCTGAAGATTTCATAAGAAGGAGTATAAAAAATTTACGTGAAGAAAATATGTTAGCACCAGAATTCATTTTTCATGACCCATACTTCCTTAGCTTCATGGAATTGCCATCAAGTTATAGTGAGACTGATCTAGAAAATATAATCTTGGATGAATTGACAAAGTTTTTACAAGAGTTTGGGAATGATTTTTGTTTTGTAACACGTCAAAAAAGGATGAGTACTAAAACAACTGACAGGTATTTGGACCTGCTATTTTTTCACAGAGGATTAAAACGCCTTATAGCAATAGAACTAAAAATAGGTCGCTTTGAACCAGCTTATAAAGGACAGATGGAATGGTATTTAAATTGGTTAGATAAAAATGAACGAAAAGCAGGTGAAGAAAAACCGTTAGGGATTATTTTATGTGCTGATAAGGATCAAGAGGATATAGAATATCTTGAACTCGAAGGCTCTAATATTCATGTTGCACAGTATTTAACACAGCTTCCTTCTAAAGAAATTCTTGAAAAGAAGTTAAGAAAGGCTATTTCTATAGCACGTGAAAAACATGCAAGTATTCAGTCAGAGCCATGAAAAATATATGCGAGGAATGGATGCTAAAACGGGAAAAGCTCTTGAAGGAATAGAGCACTTAAAGCAGTCGATAATTGATATACTGACCACTCCTATTAACAGTAGAATAATGAAGAGAGATTATGGGTCAAGACTATTTGAATTAGTAGATAAGCCAATAAATAGAGATTTAACTTTGGAAATCTATTCAGCAGTAGCAGAAGCTCTACAAAGGTGGGAGGAAAGATTTAAGCTAGAAAAAGTAAAAATGACAGAGGTGAAAGAAGGAAAAGTAACGCTTGATCTAGAAGGATTATACTTACCAAGCGGGAAAAACATTCATTTTGATGAAATTGTAGTTTAAAGATGCAGCAGCTAAATATTGTAGAAAAGCCAAATTTCGAGGAAATCTTTTCGAGAATGAAAGAAGAGTTAGTCCGTAGAGATGAAACCTTTTCAGGATTAGTAGAATCGGATCCAGCAATGAAGGTATTAGAAGTAGCAGCATGGAGAGAGTTGTTACTCAGACAAAGGATAAACGAAGCTGTAAAGGGTAATTTACTAAAATTTGCAACGGGAGAAGATCTTGATAATTTAGCTGAGTTTTATGGAGTGGAGAGGCAAAAAGAAGAAGATGATGAACGATTTAGAAAAAGAATTAAAGCAAAAATAGTGGGCTCAAGCACGTGTGGAAGCAAAGAACACTATCGATATCATGCACTGTCAGCAGATAGTAGAGTAAAAGATGCACTAGTGGAATCAACTATACCAGGGAAAGTACAAATTTCAATCTTATCAACACAATTATCCACAACTGGCATAGTGTCAGAAGAGCTACTTGAAATTGTAAGAAAGCAAGTTACTAGAGATGATATAAGAGTTTTAACAGATACAGTAACAGTGATAGGTTGCAATATTACGGAAATAGATATTCACAGCAGAATGAGTATAAGTCCTATAATATCAAAGGAGGAAATCAAGAAGCAGTTTATTGAGAAGTTTGAAGCAAGTAGAAGGTTGGGATGGAATGTTACAAAATCATGGATAATAGCAAACCTATTTGTAGATGGTGTAGAAAATGTGGAATTGATCGAGCCAAGAGAGGATGTTGTGGTGCTAGGTAACGAATGTGCAAATTTGCGAAATTTAAAGATTGAGTAATGCTATTACCCCCAAACGCAACAAAGCAAGAGCAAGCACTGGTTGATGCAACAGATTATAAGGTTGATCCGAGCTGTATCAGAGGATTTAAGTTTAGTCTTAAAGAAGAAACATTGCCTTGGATAATAGAAGAATATGGTTTAGAAGAAATACTGCGCTGGGTAAAAGATAGAAGAAAAGCCGTAATAGAAGGAGTAAAATTTCAAAGACTGAGAGGAACTCCAGCATCACTAAAAATAGCACTAAAATGGGCAAATATAGAAGATATTACAATCATAGAAGAACCACCTGGTAAACATTTTTTCGAGTTGCAAATAGGAATAAAGGATGTCCCAAATGACTTTTTTGTGGATGCAGTAGTAGAACTTGCAAAACTATCATTACCAGCAAGATCAAGGCTAATGAGGATTTTCAATGATCACCATAACGTTGATAGGTTTATTTTAGATGAAAGTTTATTCGGCAGCTTATTGTCAGACTATTCAGGTAGAAAAGTTGAAAAAGATGGACCAGTACTGTCATTTGGTAGAAAGAACACATTTGAGCTAAAAAGCTTAAATCCAAATTTTAAGTTTAGCACTTTTCGGGTTCATTATGAGCAAGCATTTAGTAATGACATATATCGATTAGATGTAGCAGTACTTGGAGAAACAGAGCCTCACACAAAGGATTACAAAGGCATCTATGAAAGAAATCATCAGTGGTACAATTTAAAAGCACTATATCCATTACCACAGAGTTTATTACCAGAAATTAAGTTTGCCAAAGCACAGATTGTACTGTCAGATAGCTGGAAATTAGGAGAAATAAATGGGTGCTTTCCAGTAAGTAGCGTAGAAGAAAGAGGAAATAAATTTGTATTGGGAAGCGATAAACTTTCAGGGCAGCATTGGAGTTTAAAACACAAGCCAATTTTAGAAAGGTTTAGCGTTACTCACCACTACAAAATAGAAAACTATACAGATCAGAAGATTACAAAATATGGTTTAGCAGAACACAATATTAAGTATGAAAACGATTTAGATTCAGACCAAAAAGATTCGATACATGAATTAGAAAATTACATTTTAGTATTTTACCCAGGAGTACTGAAGTGGCACGAACATAGACATTTGCACAGAAGTTGGAAAAATAGTCAAGTAATATGTCTAATAAGTTAAGTACTTATATTTAGATTCTCATATATTATATTAATATAAGGTTAAAGTGTATGAAATAAAAAGAAAAGGACTTGCTTTCTCATGCTAAAAAGGACATGACTTGAATAGCAGCAGGTAAATATAAGAAATTTGTCTGGCGCTAGAAAAGCTAATTTTGTGAGGTATGAAATGAGTTTTAGCAAGAGTAAGTTTTTTAAAGAAGTATCAAGTAACGATATTAATAAAAGAAATGAAGAAGGAGAGACGATATTGCACCAAGCAGTAGAAATCTCTGATTACAAAACAGTGAGATTATTAATAAAAAAAGGGGCAGAGGTAAATGCAAGAGATAAAAATGGTTATACACCACTACACTGTGCAGTATTTGCGAAAAGCTTAGAAAATGTAAAAGTGCTGCTAAGGGAAGGAGCAGAAGTAAATGCCACTCAATATGTCACTGGATGTACGCAACTCCACTCTGCATGCAAAATAGGAGGAGTTGAAATAATAAAAGAGCTAGTAAAAGCAGGAGCTGAAGTTAATCAACTGAATAAGTATGGTGCAACACCAATGTATTACATCTGGGAAAGTGAAAAGTATCGTCTGTGTGATAGCAAAGAGAGTGAAAGGGCAAGTAAATTTCTGAGAGAAAAAGGAGGAATAACAAAAAGTAGAGAACTGACCTGCTATGGAATAGAGAGGCTAGTAGGAGAAATAGCAGACATGTTGAATGGGAGCTATATGCCGGAGTTAAAAATAATAGAGATAGAAGAAATAAGGAAGAGAGACAAATCACTAATAAAGGAAGAATGTCAAAATTTAGCAAGCAAGATAATCAGCCAAGTGAATGAAATGATAGATGAGGTAGAAAATGTAGTAGGAAGAAAGGCTTAAAAAGGGGACTTGATTTTAAAGAAAAGGTGAGGTGGATTATGTTAAAGCTTGGCAAATTTAATAAATCAGCAAAAGAATTATCAGAGAACTCATATAAAAATATTTATGCAAGAGACAGAATAGCTCTGCATTACGCGGTAGACGCAAAAACAGTGAAGTTATTAGTTGAAAAAGGAGCGAATGTGAATGTAGCAGATGCGGAAGGATATACAGCACTGCATCTAGCGGTAACGGAGAAACGTCTAGAAACCGTGAGAGAATTGATAAAATCAGGAGCGAATGTAAATGCGGAAGAATATGAAAATAAATGCACTCCATTGCACCTTGCATGTATGGTGGGGAAAGTGGAAATAGTGGAGGAGCTAGTAAAAGCAGGGGCTGAAATAGAGCAAGCGGATAAATTTGGAATGACAGCGATGGATTATGCTAAAAGTAGCAAAAAGATAACCGAGGTATTAAAGAAAGAAACAGACAGAATTGAGAAGCTATTTATGAAGGGCTAAAAATATGGAGGAAGAAGTAGAAAAGAAAGTAATGAATTTAGAGAGAAAACCTTTGAGTGAGCTGAGAAAAACGTGGAAGAAGGTATTTGGGGAAGAGGCACCTAAACATTCAAAGAAATATCTGATACCTAGATTAGCATATAGAATGCAGGAGGAAGCGTATGGAAAAATGTCAAGAAAAGGAGCAAAAAGACTAGAATATCTGGCAGATCGGCTAGAGAAGGGAAAAAGAATAAGTAGTGACAAACTTCCAGTAGCAGGAACAGAGCTAATATTAGAGAGAGGGGAAGAAACGCATGCGGTAATGGTAACAGATAAGGGTTTAATCTACCGAGAAGAATTTTTCACATCATTATCAGCAGTAGCCGGGAAAATAATGGGAATGAGTTACAATGGGCCGCTCCTATTTGGTTTGCGTGATCAAAAGGGAAAGGAAAATGTGTAAAGGGATAAGATGTGGAATATATACGAGAAAGTCAAATGAAGACGGTCTAGAGCAGAAGTTTAACAGTTTAGATGCGCAACGAGTAGCATGTGAGAAGTACATAAAGAGCAAAGAAGGCTGGGTAGCATTGGCCAAAAGGTACGACGATGGAGGTTTCTCAGGAAAGAATTTAGAAAGACCAGCAATAAAGGAATTATTTGAAGATGTAAAAAAAGGAGAAGTAGATTGTGTAGTAGTATATACATTAGATAGGCTATCAAGGGAAACAAAAGACAGCATCGAAGTAACGTCATTTTTTAGAAGGCATAGAGTAAATTTTGTAGCAGTAACGCAGATATTTGACAATAATACGCCAATGGGAAAGTTTGTACAAACGGTATTATCAGGAGCAGCACAACTAGAAAGAGAGATGATAGTAGAGAGAGTAAAAAATAAAATAGCAACATCAAAAGAACACGGACTATGGATGGGAGGAACTTTGCCGCTTGGATATGATGTAAAAGATAAAGAATTAATAATAAATGAAAAAGAAGCGAAAATAGTAGGGCACATATTTGAAAGATATTTGGAGTTGAAGTCAATGGCAGAGTTGGCAAGAGAGTTAAATAGAGAAGGTTACAGAACAAAATCAGATATCTTTAAGAAAGCGACGGTGAGAAGAATAATAACAAATCCAATATATGTGGGAAAGATAAGACATTATGAGAAAGAGTATGAAGGAAAGCATGAAGCAATAATAGAGGAAGAAAAATGGCAAAAAGCGCAGGAATTGATAAAGAATCAACCATATAGAAAAGCAAAATATGAGGAAGCATTGCTTAGGGGAATAATTAAGTGCAAGAGCTGTGGTGTAAATATGACACTAACGTATGCAAAAAAAGAAAATAAAAGGTACCGATATTACGTGTGCAATAACCATTTAAGGGGAAAAGGTTGTGAATCAATAAACAGAACTATAGTAGCGGGAGAGGTGGAAAAAGAAGTAATGAGAAAGACAGAGCAGCTATATGAAAAATGGGGAGAAGAATGGAAAAATTTAAGTTTCAGAGAACAGAAAGAAGTAGTGAAAAAGTTAATAAAGGGAGTAATGGTAAAAGAAGATGGAATAGAAGTATGTTCTGAATCAGAGGAAAAATTTATACCAATGAAGAAGAAAGGAAACAAATGCACAGTAGTAGAGCCAGAAGGAAAAACAAATAATGCGCTACTGAAAGCAGTGGTGAGAGCTCATCTGTGGAAACGGCAGCTAGAAGAGGGAAAATATGCAAGTGTAGGAGAGCTGAGTGCCAAAATTAATATAGGTACAAGACGTATACAACAAATTTTAAGGTTGAATTATTTAGCACCAAAGATTAAGGAAGACATAGTAAATGGGAGACAGCCAAGAGGTTTGAAGCTATCTGATTTGAAAGAAATACCGATGTTGTGGAGCGAGCAATTAGAGAAATTTTATGGATTAGCATCTTAATTTACAAAAGCAACGGGAGATTGAAAAGAGTATGTGCAAGAAGGAGCTGCTACAAAGGGCCATGCCAAAAGATATTGAGATTGATGTAAGTCGATGTTACAAAATCAATTATGCGAAAATATTAATATAGATGATGAAGATTTTAGCATACTAGATGCAACAGTGGTAGACAATGTATACAATTTAGCTGCATATTTTAATAGTATAGCTTTTCTTATAGTAGTCCGAACAGGGTAAGATATGTGTTTATGGCTATAGTAGGCCAGTAGCATATTATGATTTATTTGGATTATTGTGAAAAGAGCTATAGATCTGGAAAAAAAATTCTGTAAAAGGTCGGCTCAGCCAATCGTGTTTTAATACAGTCTCATATCCTGAAAATACACCTTGTGGCCAGCTCCTGTACAATGACATCTCATTTTCCTGAAAAACAACATAAAAGAGTATTCTTAAAAGATTATTGATATCGATTCGACTCCTTTGCAATAATTTATTAACTGTAGTAATTTATATTTAAATAATAATTTTCAACTTTTATGGTAAATTAGCAATTTTTTCCCTAGAATCAGAAACTCTTCTTAATTCTTCACGTTTTACCCATGAACCCTTCTGCTTATTGGATTCGCTTATTAATTCAGGACGCATTAACCCACCAGATCTAGCAAAAACACCTCGGTCTATGGCTTCAATGACTGATAAACCTCCCAGTAAGCAATTTTGTCCTATTTCTTCATAATTTTCTATTCCCTCATTACAATCTTCTATTGCTTCATTATAACTTTCTATTTTATCAAGTAGAAGTAGGCCTTCTTCACTCACCTCTACTTTTATCCAATTTTTATTTTTCTCATCAGGATATAACCTAACTTCTAATTCTCCCAAACTAGTATAGAAAGTTAATACTACATCGCTGCCTTCTGTAAGATCTGTATAATTCCTTATGCCATCTTCAGTTTTAATTTCTACTTCACTATTACCGATCTTTACTATATTTCTTCCACACTTTACATCTCCATCTGTTAGACCTAAATCCCTTGCCCCATCTGTTATCTTTATAATGTCTATTTTACTATCTTTAGAATATTCTAAGTAAAAAACGGAGTTGTCTACTCTTGCATCTTTTAGCTCGCTATTGGTTGCACTTTTTGCGATTTCAATAAACTTATGAGAATTGCTAATATAATCTCTATAAGCTTTTTTTAGGTTAGTTTTATGCTCTTTAAATTCTGATGTCAGTGTGTTAGCATCAACTGTATTACCAAACACTGCCCCTTTTGATACTAATTGACATATTATATTACTAGCAACTTTAGGATTTTTTTCCAACTCACTGATTTTTTTCATCACATAATCGGTAAAAGTGTACTCATTACCTGAAAAGAAATCTTGTGAAAGAGAATAGTTTAATCGTACACCAGACTTTATAGCATCGTTTACAATCTCTTCAAGTTCAGCCATGTTTTGAGCCTGAAACACCTTATCAGAAAACTCATTTAACTTTTCCTTTTGATTTGAGGTTAAATTAACGAGTAATTTACTGACCTGTCCTTTCTTTTGCTGACGATAAATAATATTTTTATCATAATCTAATGCTCCTGCTTCTAGAAATATTTTTCTTAACTCTTGAGCAAGATCTTCATTGTCCCAAGCAAAACGTTCAACATATGAGAACACTTTTGACTCACCCATTCCGTGCCGAATATTTAGCACCACTTTTAGGTCTGAGTCTCTTTTATGCTTACTTAAAAACTCCTTTAAATTTTTAGTGCAGTCTGAATCTAGTGCAAGTAAGTCATACAATTCCTTATTCATCTTTTTCTGTTTATCAGTTAAAAATAATTCTGCTATATTATAGCAGAGTTTATTAGTTGCTATTTGTTGTGGAGTTTTACCCTTTCTACTTGTTATATTAGGGTTAGCTCCTTTTGAGAGGAGAGAGTTTGTATTATCGTAATGACCTTTGGCAGCAGCAAGGCATAATGGTGTTTTTCCTTTATTATCTTGTATGTTAGGATCTGCGCCTGCTTCTAAGAGTAAATCTATAGCCTGATTTCCTATGCGACGAAATCCACCAATATTTGCTCCTGCAATCGCATGCAATACTGTTGATTGAGATTCTCCTCTTCTTAGGTTAAGAATCACTTTTAAATCTTTATTGTTTTTATTATCATGTAAAAATTCTTCAAGGGGCTCAGTATTATCAAATGAACCACAGTTAGAAGCTAAACATTTTAGAGCACTAAGTAACTTTTTGTTTAAAATTTTTTGACTTGGCGTAAGATCATGGTCCAGAGCAAACCAAACACAAATTTGTTCACTTAATCCAAGTTTGCTATCTATCAAAGATAATGGTTCATTATAGTTTCTGACTGATGGTAAGTCTCCTGAGTACCACATATCATTCATCAGCTCATTTAATAAATGCTCTTTAGATGATAGATGTTCTATAATGGACTCATATTCGAAATCATATAGTTCTGATTTGGATTTTGGCTTTAGTAGATTGATGATAGATTTTACCATCCCAGTAGACTCACTCATACTTACCCCTTAAGCTAAGATATATGATACATTGTATGCGATATGTAACATTAAGTCAATAACCATAATCTTTTTACTACTTATGTCGTTTGTTAAGTTTTTATGGTGAGTAATATAAGATCTTTAGACAATCAAGCAGTTTAGCATTTACCCTACAGTACGGCTTGTTGTCTGTTTTGAATTTGTTACTATCTCACACCAACTATTTTTTTTCTTTTCATTAGATAAGGTAATTTTTTCAGAAGATTGACGTAGTGTTTCATGTTTTTCAAAATATCCTCGTTTAATCGCATCATGTACTGAATATCCACCAAGTAAGCAATTTTCTCCTATTTCTTCCTTATCTTTTAATTGATCAAGTTTCTTCTTGTCATCGTCACTTATCTTTACTTCAATTTTATTGTTGTCTTTATCACTAGAACGTAGATGAATACTAATCTTTCCTACTTCAGTAGTAAAAGACATTTCAATGCCACCTTCTAAAACGTCTGTATAATTTCTTTTTCCTCCTACATTTTCAACTCTTACTATACTCTTTCCAACATGAAATATATGATGTCTAAAACTTAAATCTTTCACTTTTGGATTATTTATAACTTTTGCAACCTCAACAGTGCTATCTTGCGAATATTTTACATAAAAATATCCATTATCCATTTCTACGTGTAAAGCTTTGCCTTGGGCACTACTGTTTATAATACCTTCATCTGCTACGCTTTTTAGCTTGTTATCGATTTCTTCACGTTCTGCAAAAATCTCATAACTGAACCCATAAGTTGCATACAATAACTTATCATCATAAAAGGAACTGCATTTTACTCTTCCACCTTTTAATAGTAAATTACTCATGATATTGCGTATAATACCTATATTTTTATCATCTGATACACCCTCGTAGGCAGGAATATCTCTTATTCCCTTAGAAACTAAACTTGTTATAGTCTCACTATCGTCTGATAAACTCTCATAAGGTGGTAATCCCTTATGCTGTCGTATTCTATCAGGGATATTTCTTATTTCCTTAAAAATTAAACTTGTTATAGTATACTTATCATCGTTATATTTTGAATTGAGTCTTATCCCTTTTTGCAAATATTTATTTGTTATGCACTCTATACGCTCTAAAGCAGTGTTTGTAAAATTTTCATGCTTATCCCTATAACCTTGATCATTTTTTGTTACTACATCTTTTAACTCTTTACGAAATTCATCAATTAGACTTCTCTCACTTTCAGTCAGTAGTAGATCTAACTTAATTAAAGCAGAGTCTCTTGGACTAATAGGGTAATTTTTCCAATATAAATCACTATCATCAGTTTCACTCTGATACGACAATGTATGTTTTACACATGTGTCAACAGCCTCCCTAGTTTCATGTCTCTGATCAAGGTCATAACATTCCGAACGATTACTTATTCCTTGAACAAACAAACTATAATCATCTAAATCTGTTATGTCATCTTCAGGCGTTGGTCCCTCATTGCTATTACACTCAATTTTTGAATGCCATGGCTCAGTATTTAATTCCTCTCCTAGCTTTTGTTCACTGATAGATTCTACAACATATTTTACTGACTCTGTATCCATACTACCTCCTAGCCTAGATATAGAATATATTATGTACAATATATAATATTGGTCAAGCTAATTTCAACACAATCTTTTTACTACTCATATTTTTGTTAAGTTTTTATGGTGAGTAACAATGGAGTATGTAGATAGGTTAAAAGTTGCTTATGACTGCAAATTTGAGCTAATTTTACTATAGATTAAAATAGTTAAGACCTATATTTGATATCACTATTATTAAGAGCGTGATGGATTATGCTTTAAAGGAGTACGGAAACTGCTGAAGTTTTTACAGCAAACCTGTATGGAGCAACTTCAGCAGAATAAACAAACACATGCCAGTATTAGTAGAGAATTATTTATAAGTCAATTAACTTTTTCAAAAAATATTTTAGTGAAGATACCATGCTAGCTAGTGTTATAAACAATTCAATTGTTTACTCCTTCAAAAAAGATCGTATATTTTTGAGAACAAGTTGCGTAAAAATAAGGTTATAAAAATAGAAGATTTAAATTATTTCCATAAGCTTAGGCAAAACAGTTCGTATGTATATATGGATAAAATGGGCTAATATGGCTAGTTTTAGCGTATAGCAAAGTCAGAATACAAAAAAGTTCGTATGTATCGCGCGGTAGTCCAACGCATCCCAAAACAAACTCTTCTCTCACTAGCTAGTTTTGGGTTCTGGAAATGGCTGTGTCGTTTAGGTTTTTAGTGATGTGTGAGATTAAGTGGGTATTAATTTATTTAAAAGTAGAAAGGATCAGTTAGTACATTAAAGTAAAAAAATAGAAGTATTTTTGCAAGCACTGGCTTTAGTTTTAAAAAAATATTAAAACATGAAAAAAGTTCTTGTTCTGCTAGATTTCTTTAGCTATAGTCGAGTTTAACATAATAAATACATGGGGTATTGAGTCAGATGCATTGTATTATGTACATCATTCAGAAAGCAATCCTGGCTTTTTTAAGAATATATCTAGTTTAGTAAGAAATCAAAAGAAAAGCACACTGTTACTCAGCAATCAAAGTTACTTGAAATTAACTTAAGGTTTCTACAGCAAATTGTTTTGGTACAGCTGTATAAGAATCAAATGTTGAAACCAATCTTTAGAAAAGAGGTTTACGACAAAATCATCAAAATATGAATATTAAAATATAGGGGGCTTTATGTTAGGTAAAGAAAATACAAAGGAACAAGTAATAGATAATCAATCTAGGTTAATAAGAATGCAAAAAGAAGACACACTACTATCTAGCAGTCAGCAAATATTAAAGCTGCCAGAAGGTTTTACAATAGGAAAAGCAATTGGAGGAGGAGATTGTTTCTTTGATGCAGTTGCACAGGGACTTAAGCAATTAAATCCTGGAACAAACTTTACTGTGAAATCTTTGAGAGAAGTTTGTAGGAAGCAAGCTTTAATTAGTCAAGAAATGAAAGAAAAGATTATAGCAGATGCTAGAAACCGTGAAGATTCTACAGTAATACTCCCAGAGCCTGGTATTAATGATGATGAATTATGGAAGACTTATTTGATTGGTATAGAATACAGTATTGAAGATATAGAAAAAATGCAGAGGGACAATAAAGACGTGTTTTTATTGTTAACTGATTTAAAGTATGGAAGTACGTTGCAGATTCCTATATGGGGTAGGCCTGAAATTGAGGGAAGTATGATTTGTAATGAATATAATATTAAGCTGCATGTTATTGAAGATCTTCATATATGTGGATGGTCAGGGTATCTTATTGATGAGTTAACATCCAAACCTGTAAGTACAGATTATAATGAAAAAAATACTATACATATAATAAATAAAGGAGGTTTCCATTTTGAGCCAATCTTGAGCGAGACACTATTAATAAGAGAGTTTACTAATATTATAGAGGATTCTAGTATTCTAGAAGATAGAAAGCTTGAAAAGCTGAAAAGTTTTTTTAAGGTATATCCGAGTCTAAACGTTAATTTTCGAGTGAATCAATGCAGTGATACACCGCTGCATATTGCTGTTTGCCTGGGAGAGTTAACAATTGTCAGATTTTTGCTAAAGATAGGAGCGCAAGTTGATGTTTTAGATGGAGAGGGAAAGACTCCTATAGATATTGCTAAAGATAATAACAGAAAAGATATCGCTAAGATACTGCAACCACTTATTTCATATGAAGAAGTTGATGTACCGGGAGATGGCAGCTGCTTATTTTGGTCTGTTGCTTTAGCTTACTTAGCTCCCGTAAAATTTGATGATTATGCCTTCCATGAAAGGTTTAAAGAATTATTTGCGAGCGACCATGATGTACATTCAATTCAAAGGCTAATGCAAAGTAATGCAAATATTTATGAAGATAGTGTAATGAAGCAATTAGTAACGAAGACATTTCGTTGTGAGGTTGCTGATGCAGTATGTTTCAGCCAAAGAAGATTTGAAAATAAGGTTGAAATTATGGATCTTTTTGAGAGTCACAGTGGAAGTTATTTTACAGGAGGTACCTTTAAAAAAGAGTTTGAACATGAATTCGGTGCTGAAAAAATTAAGCAGTATAATATTGATATTAGTAAACTCCAACCCAATTTTTTTGACGAAAATGCAGTAAAGGAAATTTGTACTGAACTTAATAAGATAAAAAAACGTAATCAAGTTCAAGAATTTGTATTTGACACATACTTAAAGTGCATGGAACTTACTGGAGTTTGGGGTGGAAAGCATGAAATAAATTCAATGTCTGATCTACTAAATACAGCGATAATAGTGTCTCAGAAAGATTCAAAAGATCTTATATACAATGAAGAGAAAAAATACTGTAATAAAATACACTTATCCTACAAAGGAGGTAATCATTATCAATTTTATCAAGTAGAGTATTCAAATTTGATGAAGTTTGTTCTGAGTTTCATTCAATCATTTGAAACGAGGATCATTATATATGATGTGCTTGCGAGTATGCTGAGAGAGGGGAACAGAATATTTTTTGATGGAATGAACACTAATAGATCTGTGCGGAGTATTTTTGGATGTTCAATACATACAGATGACTTGGCAATGTTTGGTATGAGGGCATCTTTGAGAACAGGTAATGTAATAAAAGCGACAAAAAATTTTATTAATCTATCAGACTTAATAGAAACATTTAATGAATATAAACTGGGCTTTAGAAAAATATTAGTAGATGCTGGATGCAATATTTTTCAAAGTTTTGAAATGCAGTTTGAGAAAATAGGCTTTGATCATGTTTCAAAGATAGCAGATGACATTGTAGATAAGATCATCGAATATTATATTCAGAAAGAATACAAGGGAGATTTGAGCAAGCTAGGGATAGCTGAAACCCTTGTTCTCAATACATATTTGCAAGAGGTGTCTGCGCAGTATGGAGAAATAAGTTATAACCTTAAAGATTTATATGAAAATATCGGAATTGCAGAAGGAAGTGAAGGCTCTTTTATATATTATAGAAAAAGAAGTGAAGATAAATCTAGTCAGTATGGTTATCGCCGTTCCCTTATGGGTGAAAAGTCGAAAAGAACATATGAGACAAGATATATTAGAGTAGAAACTACAAACGTAGAACTTGAAAATTATGTGTATACTTTAGATGCCTTAAATATACAAGAGTTTAAGGCTAAAGTGGAGCAGGTATTTTATATTGTCAATAAAGAAATCCAAATGCCAAGCAAAAAGGTAATTGAGGATCTTATAGTAAAAATTAAATCTCATATTGAACAAGAGGTAAGCGTTTTAAGCGAGTATATCTTACTTTTCTGTCAAGGATGCAAACAAAGTTTAGATATGAATATGAGATACTTAGTTGAAGGAGAAGGAATAAGGAAAGGCAAAAAGATAATAGAAAGGGCTGGAAAAAATAGTGATGTTATATATTCGATGGAAAACAATTTAAAAACAATTCCAAATTTATCTTATTATCTAAAAGTAAAAGAAGCATTTGTAAAGCATGCTGAAACAGTCGCTCAAGACTATAGCAACCTACTTGAATCAGAGCATGATAATGCAGCAAGATCTAGGAGTTTTCGGTCTAGTATAAAAAGATTATCAAATGTAAAAAAATTAGGATTTCTATTTGGTAAAATGAATTTTCAGGATGTATGTGATCCAGTAGAAGAATTCACTGGAAGGCAAGAACAAATAGATGAGATATATACAAAATTGCAGGGGGGAGCGGTAGTAATAGTAGGTCCATCTGGTATTGGTAAAACTCAATTAGCTAGAAAGTTTGTTGAAGAAAACAAAGGAGCTTATCTTCATGCCTATGAGGTGAGTACTCAAGATATATTATCCATAGAAAGTTCTTTTGCTTCCTTTACCCGAGATAGGTTAGCCATGTTTATGGAAGGAGGAGTAGGAAATAAAGAAAAGAAAAAATGCCTATTCCTTTTTCAGGGAGTTAAAAAAGAAGATCTAGAGAGGATTTTAAAGATCAGAGGTCAAAGAGGTGGTTTTGATTGCCTGTTTACTTCTTCTGATCAAGATTATCAAGATATAGCAGAAGTATCTTTAGATAGTCTTGAAGAAAAAGAAGCTGTACAACTTGTCAAAATAATTTTAGAGATGGCAGATAGATCGCAAGATGAACAAATAAAAGCGCTCATAAGAAAACTAAAATGTTTTCCATTGTCTATAAATCTAGCAGCAGCATGTATTAAAAACAAAGGATCAAGCTCTTTGAGCGAAGCATTTGGAATTTTTGAATATTTAATAGAATACGAAAGGTTTAATCAGAAATTTCCACGAAACACTGGACAAAATGAATACGATAGAATATTGCAAATAACATTACTAATCTCGATGGAAACAATAGAAAAGATGAGTTCTGGAGAGAAAATTCTAAAAATTTTAAGTATTATGGCTTATTTTGATCATAGTGCAATTGATCCCAGTTTATTTCTTACCTGGATTAGATATGAGGATGGACTATACTCCATTTTCGAATTGCTAGAGCAGTATTCCATAATTTATGTAGAAGGATCAGATAAATACAAGGTTTACATTATGCATGAATCGGTCAAAAAAGTAGTGCGTTCATGGCTTAGCATAGATGAGGAAAAACACATATTAAGTTGTGTCATAGAACTGGTATCTGAAGCTGAAGGAGGATTTTTAGATGTAGTTCATCTCTTATCCTTGTTTGATCATAGTCAAAAATATGACTATCTAATAGAAGAAAATAAGAATTTTCCTTGTTTAGTTTTGAGTAGCTTAAATGAGTTACATGAGTATAAAAAAGTTATCAATCTCACGTCACAATTATATCAATTACTTGCTGTAGATGATAGATATTCAAGATTAATTAAATATGAGTTTGCCTGCGCGCAAGCTGGTTTGGGACTATATGATAGAGCGTTAAAAATCTTTCTGGATTTAAAAAAACTCGAGAAGGTAAATGATACATTTCCTTCTCTTACTTTGGATAAAAAAATACTTTCTACTTATCTCAAACAAAAAAATTATAAAGAAGCATTGTCATACGTTAAATACAATAACTTTATAGTCAATAGTTTATATGGAGAAGACATCATGGAACTTATGGAAGAACATCTAGATATAGCAGTTATTATAGCTGAAGTATTTGTGATGCAAAAAAGATATACTGATGCATTTACAACTTTGTACTATGTAAGACGACTGAGAGATGAAATTTTCCTTAAACTAGGTGATTTTTACTCCGATGATGATCCTTATCTTTATCCTTCCGAGATGTATGAACTTTATAATTTAGATACAAAATATATCTATGCCCTAGCATATTTCTTTATGGTTCAAGAAAGAAAAAAAGTAACTATAAATGAAGGAGAGTTATCACATAAAGAGGATTTACCTCGTGAATTGAGTATACAAGCTTTATTTAGGAATCTACAAGATGTTCTAATAAATCAAGAAGGTAGTCAGTACTTACAACCTGCTCCTTATTTTGTTGAAATAGAAGTAGAAAAAGTCATTCAGAGGGAATTAAGAGAAAAAACATTGCGATATTTTGAGGAAGTACTGAAGCTACAAAAAAATTATGGATTTTTAGATAATCATCCTAACGTACTATCTGTGAAGTTTTATATAGCTGTTTTACATAGCTGCTTAGGGGATAAGGAAAAAGCATTACAAGAACTCCAACAATTGCAAGAATTACAGGAGAAAGTGATAGGAGTAAATCATCCTGACACTTTAGGAACTGTAAATGCTATACAAGAATTATTTACTGAAGGTGAAGACAAGTTAACATATTTAAGAAATGAGATAGAAAAAAGAGAATCGCTCTTACAATTTGAAAAATCTGATTTGAATGCTAAGGGTGTCTCAATTTTAAAAGAGCTTTATAGAGAATCGCTCTTACAATTTGAAAAATCTGATTTGAATGCTAAGGGTGTCTCAATTTTAAAAGAGCTTTATGTAGAAAAAAATAGCGAAAGTTCTTCTTCAGTATCAAGTGAAGAATTACTGCTAGAAAACAAAAGTTTTCTAGACACAGAGAGTACAAAAACTAAAAGGAGAAAAATGGATAATCAGCAGCAAGTCTCAGAGTTGCAAGATTGTACTTTATCAGGCTCAGTGAAGGGTCAGTGTATATCACCTAAAAGAAGAAATTTGGAAAATATGAGAGTGACATCTCTAGGTGTTCAGAAGACTGTAAATCTATCACTAGACAGAGAAGGGTCACTCATTGAGCTGAAATATAAACTGAATCATTATGACGATCAAATACAAAGATTTATACAATGGGAAAATAGCAATTTGAAAAAGTCACAGCGGCCAATATCTTCACTTAACAGCATTACTATAGAACCTACGGATAATAAGAGCCTGAGAGGAGTTACTTCTGCTGGTCAAGTTGCTTAATTTTATCTGTGTGATTCATATAGGTCATAACAACTGATTTGTCAGATTAAGTCTGAATTTTAAATAGTTAAGTAACGTTGTGTTTTTGAATTGACTTTAATCTTTGATCATGCTTGTAATTTGGTTCTGTCGCATCTATAAATCCTGGTATGTAACATTTGTAGGAAAGTAGAAAAGAAGTGATATGATCATCTAAAAAAAAAGCAAAGATGTTTCGTATTAGTTCAAAATTATTGCCATATTTCAAAGGATTTAGCTTTTCAGCAGAGATAATAATGTTATCTGTATATATGAAATGTAGATTCTCTTTGAGCTATCGAGATTTGGAAGAAATGCTGAGTATAAGGGGAGCAAAAATTGATCATGCTACGTTACAAAGGTGGGTTATCAGATTTGTGCCACTGATAGATGAAGCGGTAAGGAAAAGGAAGAAGCAGGTTGGCAGTAGCTGGAGAATGGACGAGACCTACGTTAAATTAAACGGCAAATGGGTTTATCTATACAGAGCACTATTGGTAATACTGTAGACTTTCTGTTGTGTGCTCGTAGAGACAAGTCTGCGGCACTTGCGTTCTTTCGTAAAGCCTTTAGAGAGAATAACCTTCCTGAGAAAGTAGTAATTGATAAAAGCGGCAGTAATACTGCTGCTCTTGATGATTTGAATACAGAAATTTCTGAAGATTGTAGAATCATGGTTTTTCAAATAAAATATCTAAATAATATTGTCGAACAAGATCATAGATTTATCAAAAAACGAATAAAGCCAATGCTTGGTTTTAAGAGCTTCCACTCCGCAAAGATTACCATTACCGGCATAGAAAATATTCGTATGATTCAAAAAAGACAAATTATCGGGGCTAATGATAATGTTTCTACTTTTGAGAATTTTGCTATGCTAATTGCTCTATAACTCCCATAATCCCAGTTTAACGATCTTCTTGTACCACAATTTATAGATGCGACAGAACCAGTGGAAATCAAGTGGATTACAAAATTAAATTTTTAAAGAATATTACTGAAAAAGATCTTCCAGTTTTACTTGCAATCTGGTGTCTGATCATAAAGGAACCAGTTTGCATGACACCATCTGCAAGTTTCAATATCTGTACAGCTGTGGAATTTTTCAAAGCGTTTTTTCTATTGAAGATAAAAGTATCTTTTATATATGATATATAGCAAAATATTAGGGTGCTTATGGTTCCAAATATAGCAATTTTAAGTGGTGGATTTTCTTGCGAAAGAGAAATATCGCTTATGAGCGGAAAAGCAGTAAAGAAGGCGCTTGATAGCCTTTCATATAATGCAATAGAAATAGATGTTGATAGCAACATTGCTCAAAAGCTTAAAAAAACTAATCCCGCTCTTGCTTTTATTGCCCTACATGGACCTTATGGTGAAGATGGCTGTATTCAAGGTTTACTGGAGATTTTAGGTATAAAATATACACACTCAGAAGTTATGGCTTCGGCTGTTGCTATGAATAAAGTGATGTCAAAGCATATATTCCATTCTCTTAATATCGACACTCCAAGAGGCTATGTAATTAGTCGAGAAGATGTGCTAAAAAATAATATTAAAGTTGATTATCCGTACGTCTTAAAACCGATTAACGAAGGCTCAAGCATTGGAGTACACATGATTTTCTCACATGAGGATTACTTAGAGCTGAAAAATAATAGTTCTACTATAATGGAAAAGATGATCATAGAAGAATACATACCGGGTATAGAGTTACATACTGCTGTATTACTGAATGAAGCAATTGGCACTATGGAAATACGACCGAAAAATAAATTCTATGATTATGAAGCAAAGTATACAGATGGATTTGCAGAACATATATTTCCTGCTGAAATTCCTAACAACATATATAGAATAACCTTGGAACACGCGTTAAAAGTTCATCAATTTTTAGGATGTAAAACTGTTTCCCGCTCAGACTTCCGTTATAATCCCCAAAATAACACTTTAAAAATGCTTGAGGTTAATACACATCCTGGCTTTACTGAATTGTCGTTAGTACCAGAAATTGCAAAATTGACAAGAGGAATTGATTTTAATGAATTAGTCAAAATTATTGTCGAAGACAGTTTACACCACAGGAATATTAGAGATCAAGCCGATGTTGAACAATGTTACTAGAAGCCAAAGAAGTTTTTTGCGCAAGTGCGCTCTTGTTATTATCACTGCACTTTTTCTCACATTAGTACTTTATAGTTCACTTGATAAAATAACAAATCGATTCAATTACTACTTTACTTGGTGTAACAATCGCTTATCGAGCTTATTACTTAGCAATGGATTTTTAATCGACAAAGTAACCGTTACTGGAAACAAATTTACAAATGAAAAGGACATTCTAAGTTTAGTAGATAGAACGCAACCTATCATGTATGTATCACTCTCAAAACTAACAGATAATATACAATCTGTAAGCAAATGGATAAAATATGTAAAAATTTATAGAATTTTACCTAATACCTTACACATTGATGTAGATGAACATACACCTTTCGCTCTTTGGAAAGATGATAACAGAACTTCAGTAATTGATTCTGAAGGTAAAGTGATCGTAAATGACTACCCGATAGATAACCTCGTTGTAATTAAAGGACAAAATTCGTTATCAAATCTAAAATTCATTAAAGATATACTAGAGAGAAAAACTCAATTAAGTGATCATATTTCTTCTTGTATTTATGTAGGAAATAGAAGATGGAATATCATACTCGATGACAGTTCCACAGTAAAATTGCCTGAAGATAATCCTTATAGCGCATGGGATTATTTAAGCCACTTGCAAAATACAACCGACTTTACTTTTAGCAATTGGAGCATAATTGATATGCGTGTTGCTGATAAGATCTTTGTGAAGAAGTGATCTGCTCGGTGCTCCTTTTCATTTCATGCAAGTAGCCCTTTCTCTGTCATCCGAGTAGCTTAAAACTGGAATCCAGATTGCAAGTAATTGATTAGGTTGGGTGAGTATGGGTTTTGGTTCTGTCGCATCTATAAATTGTGGTACAAGAAGATCGTTAAACTGGGATTATGGGAGTTATAGAGCAATTAGCATAGCAAAATTCTCAAAAGTAGAAACATTATCATTAGCCCCGATAATTTGTCTTTTTTGAATCATACGAATATTTTCTATGCCGGTAATGGTAATCTTTGCGGAGTGGAAGCTCTTAAAACCAAGCATTGGCTTTATTCGTTTTTTGATAAATCTATGATCTTGTTCGACAATATTATTTAGATATTTTATTTGAAAAACCATGATTCTACAATCTTCAGAAATTTCTGTATTCAAATCATCAAGAGCAGCAGTATTACTGCCGCTTTTATCAATTACTACTTTCTCAGGAAGGTTATTCTCTCTAAAGGCTTTACGAAAGAACGCAAGTGCCGCAGACTTGTCTCTACGAGCACACAACAGAAAGTCTACAGTATTACCAATAGTGCTCTGTATAGATAAACCCATTTGCCGTTTAATTTAACGTAGGTCTCGTCCATTCTCCAGCTACTGCCAACCTGCTTCTTCCTTTTCCTTACCGCTTCATCTATCAGTGGCACAAATCTGATAACCCACCTTTGTAACGTAGCATGATCAATTTTTGCTCCCCTTATACTCAGCATTTCTTCCAAATCTCAATAGCTCAAAGAGAATCTACATTTCATATATACAGATAACATTATTATCTCTGCTGAAAAGCTAAATCCTTTGAAATATGGCAATAATTTTGAACTAATACGAAACATCTTTGCTTTTTTTTTAGATGATCATATCACTTCTTTTCTACTTTCCTACAAATGTTACATACCAGGATTTATAGATGCGACAGAACCTTCTTACTACCTGTCAGAAAAGCTATTACTTCTGTTATTACGTACCACCATTCTCCATCGTGTAATACTCTAGTAAAATTGCTATTATCAAAAGCAGTAGTTTCAATATCTCCCTCTTTTAAAGTTAAAGTATCAGTCATAAGCAACCTCTATAAGTTAAGAATAAACATAAAAACTAAAAAGACACTATTTTAAAGTCAGAAAAACCATTACTTACAATTTAATAATTTTCCAAAATCAATTATGTGTGAAAAGTAACCACTATCTATAACATCATCACTTACATCATTAACGTGGATAAGGACTGGACGACATGAAAAGCCTTTTGGACGATTTAGTGCATCTATTTTCTTTTGTAACTCTTGTATTATTGAATGACCAATTTTATCTTTTGAAAATTTGATTTCGCAAATGTAGAGAGTGTTAAACTTCGTTTGAATCATATAATCAATTTGACAACCTGCACTATTACGTGTTCTTTTCTGAAAAAATGGATTCTCGCTTATTATTCTATCAATTCCTAAGATATTATGTATACTCTTTCTATTGTTCAGCACCAAATTTTCAAATTGAAGCCCAATAATTGTATACCACTCTGGTAAGAACCCTATAGAATAGGTGTCACGACTAATTTTTCCTAGATCTTTTTCGATATATTTTAGATAAAACCTTAAATAATTATCTTGAAGTCTGTACCTCCTGAGTCGTGAATCAGTACCAGTTTTTATACTCCAAGTATGATCCTTTGCAATAAAACCAGCAAGCTCAAGTTCATATAGATACTCAGAAATGCGTCCATGTCTTACGATATTTAAAGTAGCACAAATTTCTTCTTGTTCTTTAGCTCCAGTAGAAAGAGCTCTGACTATTTGCTTATAAAAAGCCGTTTTTCGCATGAATAAATCTGAGAATATTTGATTAAATTCTTCAACTAAAAACCCACCTTTTGTAAAACAAAGCCTTTTAATATTTTCTTCAGCGCTATGTTTAAAATTTACCTCCTCTAAATACTTTGGAATTCCGCCAGTTACTGCAAGCACCTTAAATTTTTCATATGCTGAAATATTTTTCGGCCAAAATTCATTGCAATCAGAAAGTGATAATTCTCCGAGTGTTAAAGTTAACGATATTCTCCCTACGAAACCAGTGCTGCTAAGTATATTTTTCTCGATCCAGGATGAAGCTGATCCACAAACAACGAAAATTAACTTGTTATTATTTTTTAGCTGCGTATCCCAAAAATTTTTTATTTTGCCTAAAAAGGTTGGATCTTTTGAGCCCATCCAAGAAATTTCATCAAACAGCAATAATGTTTTTCCTGATAGTAGACGTTCACCAACTGCCCATAGTAAATCGCTCCAGTCATCATACCTAGCAAAAGATGTATTAAATTGTCTAGCAACTTGTCTAGAAAATTCATTAAGTTGGTAGGACATTGTAGTATGCTTTTCTGGTGGCAAACCTATAAAGGAGTAATATTGCTCGAAGTATTTACCAAACTCTTGAATTAAACGACTTTTTCCTATACGACGCCTTCCTTTGACTACTACAAAAGATGCAGTATTTTTTTCTGTAAGCTCCAGTAGTTGTTTTAACTCAGTTTTTCTACCAATAAATAATGGAGACATAAAACACAAAATATAAATCTTTGTCTCCATTATACGAGATAAAATTAGAGACGTAAATAAATAAATTTAGATCTTTGTCTCCATCTTGAATTATTGAGAGGGTTTTGTAGCTTATGTTTATGGCAAAACTTTTTTCCTTTAGCTTCATCTACAAATTATTTATACAGATTACCTAAAAACTCAACTTAAGAATTTTAGATAAAAGTCGTTATATTTCAATAAGACCTCCAAAACCAGCTCTTGTTTCACCGAAATTACAAAAACTGTTCACTTTTTTGAAAAAATATTTTACAAGGAATAAAAAACATAATAAAATTGAACAGGGCTCTTTCTAGTAAGTGAAAGTTTAAGGTAAAAGATAATTTAGAAGTACCTCATAATCGAGTTTTAAGCTACCCTATGTGAGTAACTTGGGTCTTGGTGGTATAGTTGTACCCTGAGGTTGTAGAATCGCTTTAAAACCCAATTACGGGTATCCGTTCAGAGGTGCGGCTTAAGAGACAATAGATAAAAGGTTTTGAAATGGATTTAACTTTTTTTTGTCTCCAAGTGAGATACAGAGAAATTATCCGCTCAAGGAATCTATTCCCTCGCTCTGACTGTGCAAAATATGAATTCTTACGATAGACAACATAAGGTTCTGTCGCATCTATAAATCCTGGTATGTAACATTTGTAGGAAAGTAGAAAAGAAGTGATATGATCATCTAAAAAAAAAGCAAAGATGTTGGTTCTGTCGCATCTATAAATTGTGGTACAAGAAGATCGTTAAACTGGGATTATGGGAGTTATAGAGCAATTAGCATAGCAAAATTCTCAAAAGTAGAAACATTATCATTAGCCCCGATAATTTGTCTTTTTTGAATCATACGAATATTTTCTATGCCGGTAATGGTAATCTTTGCGGAGTGGAAGCTCTTAAAACCAAGCATTGGCTTTATTCGTTTTTTGATAAATCTATGATCTTGTTCGACAATATTATTTAGATATTTTATTTGAAAAACCATGATTCTACAATCTTCAGAAATTTCTGTATTCAAATCATCAAGAGCAGCAGTATTACTGCCGCTTTTATCAATTACTACTTTCTCAGGAAGGTTATTCTCTCTAAAGGCTTTACGAAAGAACGCAAGTGCCGCAGACTTGTCTCTACGAGCACACAACAGAAAGTCTACAGTATTACCAATAGTGCTCTGTATAGATAAACCCATTTGCCGTTTAATTTAACGTAGGTCTCGTCCATTCTCCAGCTACTGCCAACCTGCTTCTTCCTTTTCCTTACCGCTTCATCTATCAGTGGCACAAATCTGATAACCCACCTTTGTAACGTAGCATGATCAATTTTTGCTCCCCTTATACTCAGCATTTCTTCCAAATCTCGATAGCTCAAAGAGAATCTACATTTCATATATACAGATAACATTATTATCTCTGCTGAAAAGCTAAATCCTTTGAAATATGGCAATAATTTTGAACTAATACGAAACATCTTTGCTTTTTTTTTAGATGATCATATCACTTCTTTTCTACTTTCCTACAAATGTTACATACCAGGATTTATAGATGCGACAGAACCCCTTCATACGAGGAATCGTGTTCATCACCACCGTCATACGAAGAATCGTGTCACAGTAGTTTAGGTTATATTCAACCATCTAATCCAATACAGCAAAATCAGTTGTTGTGATGAAGGTATTAAAGAAAACAAGCAAAATTACATTTGTAATTTTGCTTCCTTTATCATCACTTAGAAATAGCTGGTTATGTTATGCTTGCCTATACTTGATTAAGTATATCAATAGGTAAATAAATCTTAATACAACTTTATTATACTGGTAAATACATTTTATAGAATGAAAGCATGGAAGATTTTATAACGGCAAGAAGGAAAGATGATGCTGTGATATCTGTTTCTCAGGATAATGAGAAAAAAAACGTGTTAATCTTGGGACTCAATCAAGCAGCAAGGAATTTATTAAAATGTGAAGAAGGGAATTTACTTAATAAGCCGTTAATCAATATTTTAAGTGCAAGAGCAGCTGAAGATATGAAAAGCTATTTGGAGTATACTGAAGATGGGCGCGATTTGCCCGATATATTGCCAAAAGTGATAGGCTTTTCTTTAATCGACGCTAAAGGAGAAGATATAAAAACAAAGGTAAAAGTTTTTCGCACAACGCAATTTACTAATAGCAAGATTAATTATGAGCTATTGATACGTGACATTAGCCTGTTTCATAAGCTAGCAATGTTTAGGGATAAATATCTGATGGGTAAGAAATATAAAAAACACAACTTGTTTGATATACCAGACAATGATTCAACGATTTTGGAGTTATATGTCATATTGAATTTTGCCTTTGAATATCAAATTAATGCAGTTATAGGAATAATAGGTTTAAACAGCAGTTGTAATAAGGAAAATGATACACTAAAAATTATCATAGAACATTTTTATAAAAATTGCCGTAGTGATGATTTTTTAGGATGTATTGATGAGAATAAGGTACTTTTTATTTTGATGAACTGTGATGCAAATAACACATCTAAAATAGTTAATCGTATACATTCTTCCATTAACAAGCAGTTATTAAAGCGAAAACTATCAAGCATATCAATTATTTATGGAAATATAATTCAAAAACATAGTGTGAAGAATGCTTAAACGCTTTTGTCATTAATTGGTTTGTAGTATCTAAGTTCTACACAATATAAGGATTGTTTTTTATTTCTGTTAAGCTTATATTAAGAATTTAAGCTTACCTATGAGGTTACTAATCACACTATTTTTATCATTACTTGTGGGAGGAAGTGCTAACGCTAGGGTAATTCTGGATAAGGAGATGTTTTATGTAGAACTAGATGGAAAAGTAGATTTAAGATTTGGCTACGCTTTCAATAAAGATTCTTTTAGCTCTACAAAAGACAAGACCTCAAGCTATTCAGACCTGCGCTTTCTTTATTTGCAGCAAGTTTATCCAAATACACAAATGGGGTTTAATGTTAAGGTAGGAGTTTCTGGTATTGCAAACTTAAAGGCACTAGACATAGAAAAGTTAGAAATGGAGAAGTGGTATTTTATCATAAAGAACCAGGAATTTGGATCAATTGAATATGGTAAAGGAAGTTTAGTTAGTCAGAGTATGTTAATTAACACTTCAAAAATTTACACAGCTGCCGGAGGAATAAATGGTCATTGGACAAATTACTCAAATTTGCGCGGTAATGAAAAAAAAGATAATGATCCTGGGTATGATAAAGATGAGGTATTTTGGGTAAAACCCAATATTTACAGCGACTATAATGGACTAGAGCTGAAGTTAAAACAACCAACGATAAACTATATTTCTCCTGAAATCTATAACTTTCAACTTGGACTCAGTTATGTTCCAGGAAAAAATAATTTGCAATATAACAATCTAATAGCCGCTGGTCTTTCCTATAAAAATGGCTTATCAGATGAAATAAATTTTACTACTGCTTTTACTGGTGAGTTTGCAAGAGAAAATTTAACTGATTGCTCGGATGGTACTTCTGAAAATTATAAATGCCGTAATCAATTGCTACACTGGAATTTTGGCTTGAAGCTAAAACTTTTTGAACTTGATTGCATTTTTTCGTACGGTAATGGCGGTAAATCTGGTGAGAAACGTAGTCCTGAAACAAGTAATATGAATTATATAAATGCAGGTGTTGCTTATCATTCTGATTCTCGTAAAGTGAGCTTAACATATTTTAGTAGTAGCAGGGATATTGTAGGCAAAGGTACAAACGAATTAACATCACAGGCTTTCAGTCTTGAATATCCATTAGCTCTTGGCACTTCATACTACTTCGATATTGTAAAATTTAGTACCAAAGAACCTGAAATCGAAAGTAATAACTCCGGGTATGTGCTTTTGGCTGGGCTGAAGCTAAGTTTTTAATGAAATAACCGGTTTGTAAGTGTTGTAATGTGGTAAATAGTAAGCAATGAGAGTAAAATCGAGTTGTTAATATATGTGCTATTTGATATGATAAAAATAACTATTATATAAGATTTTTAATAAAAAGACATTATGTCACTAATCCAAGTGTAGGCGATTATTAATTAGTAAACCAAATCCTTCACAAAAGAGTACCTCATTTGATTCTCTTTTTTCTTTTTTATATATAGAAAAATTAGATAGTATTGTGAGTGCGGTTTTTTCTGTATTCTGATGCTTCTCAATTCTATAGTTCTCGGGTTAAATTTTCTTTTTTTACTGTTATTTCTCTTTTTCGTCGTAAAAAAGAATAGAAAGCTAAGTGAGGAGAAAGCAAATCTTGAACTTAAATTAGAGCGTGAGCTTCAAGAGGCAAAGCGAACTTTACTGAATAAGGATGAAGAGATAGTTGGGTTGAAAGTCAAAAAAGCAGAGCTTGAAGTAATTCTACAAAAAGAGCGTGAGGAAAAGAAAAAGGAAATAGAATTACTGACAAAAGCAGAGGAGAGGCTTACAAACACTTTTAAAGCTCTCTCTCTTGATGCTTTGCAGGTAAACAACAATAATTTTCTGAATTTAGCGAAGGAAGTAATCGATAGTAAGCTAAAAGAAACAGAAAGTGATTTCAAAAAAAGGCAAGCAACGATCAACGAAGTTGTCACTCCAATAAAAGAAAAGTTAGAAAAATTCGATAGTGAAATACGTGACCTAGAGAAGGAGAGGGTAGGGGCCTATGAAGGTTTAAGGGAGCAAATTGGAGCATTAATGAGTCAAACTTCTAGCCTTGCTAACGCCCTGAGGAAGCCTCACATTAGGGGAAAATGGGGTGAAATGCAGCTAAAAAGAGTAGTAGAAATGGCGGGAATGATTGAATATTGCGATTTTTTGACTCAAGCTTCAGTAATTGATAAAAATGAGGACAATTTGTTGCGTCCTGATTTGATAATAAAAATGCCATCAGGAAAGCAAATAATAATAGATGCTAAAGTACCACTTGATTCTTACATGGATGCTATGTCGCAAAATGATTTACAGATACAAAAGGAAAAATTGAAGAATCATTCTCTGGCAATAAAAAAACATATAAATGATCTAGGCAGAAAGGAATATTGGAACCAATTTGAAAATACGCCAGAGCTTGTGGTACTTTTTTTAACAGGAGAAGGGGTTTTCAGTGCAGCACTAGAATGTGAACCAGCTTTGATAGAAATTGGAATAGAAAAAAAAGTAATTATTGCAACACCAATCACTTTAATCGCGCTACTTAGGGCAGTAGCCTATGGATGGAAGCAAGAGATGATAGCTGAAAATGCAAAGAAAATAAGTGAACTAGGCCATATTTTATATGAGCGAATCTGCACAATGGGCGAAAATTTTGATAATTTACGCAGAAGCTTAAAAAGTGCTGTTGATCATTACAATAAAACTGCTGGTTCGCTTGAGGCAAGAGTGTTTCCTGCTGCCCGAGAATTCAATAAGCTTGGTATACATGCAAAAAATAAAGAACTCACTGCTGCAAAAGAGTTGGAATCTTTACCACGCAGTTTACATGCTGAGAGGTTGAAAGTAGATTAGTATTTCAGGTCTCCTTAACTTACATTTGCTGATTAAAACAACTTTCTAAAAATTTTTTTTATATAGCTCAATTTCTGCACATCATTTGCTGTATAAACAGGTATAGTTTGTTGCTCAGTACCAGGTATTTCTACAAAAATTTTGCCCACTTCTTGACCTTTTTTAATTGGTGCGGGTACCATATCTTTATACTCAATACGCACTTTAATTTTATCATGTAATCTGCGGTTATAAGTTATGGTAACATCGTTTGCAACTGTAACGGGCACCTTTTTATCTTTTCCATAAACAATATTTATTTCTTCAACTACGCTATCCTTAGCAAATATTTTCTTGGTATTAAAATGATTTAAGGAATATTGTATTAGTCTTTTTGCTTCCTCTATTCGCTCTTTCTCGGTGTCCAAACCATTCACAACAGCAAAAATTCTCCTATCGTTCCGTTTTGCAGATACTATAATTCCATAACCACCAGCACTTGTATGACCTGTCTTTAGACCATCAACTCCAATATCATGGAAAAGTAAAAGATTTTTATTTTTTTGTACAATATCGTTATATGTCAAATATTGTTCAGAGAATAGATCATAGTATTCAGGAAAATCAGTAAAAATCCTTTTTGCCAGTGTTACCAAGTCTTTTGCGCTCATAAAATGGTTTTCATCTGGCCACCCGCTTGAGTTAACAAAATGACTATCATTAAGATTTAAATCTTGTGCAACTTCATTCATTTCAGCAACAAAATTCTCTTCTGATCCTGCGATACCCTCGGCTAGCGCTATGCATGCATCATTACCTGAGGCAATTGTAATTCCTTCAAGTAGTTCTTTTACCGTAACAAATTGACCTTCTTTCAAAAACATAGAAGAGCCTTTCCTTTCCCATGCTTTTCTACTTACTCGAAATTTATCTTCCATTTTTATTATTCCAGCTTTTAGATAGTCAAAAGCTACATATAAAGTCATTAACTTACTCATTGAAGATGGGGCCATTTTTTCCCTGGAATTGTGTTCAAAAATGAACGAGTCTGAAGCTAAATCTAAGACAATTGCTTGCTTTGCTTTGGTTCTAAACTGATATGAGTATGAGTAAAAAGGAAATATAAAAATTAATAGCAAAGTTACTAATTTGCTTAACATATTTATAATTTTAAATTTATAGTGTACTAATTAATAGTATGATTTTGCACGAGCATTTCAATAGATCTCTCGCATAAAACTTCCTTGACAAACTGCGCCAGCCCCCTTATTATGACAATAAGAGTATTTATCCTTGTTTTCGATCCGCGCGGGTTCAACAACAAAAATTCAGTAAAAAACTCAGATATTTATTGGCAAATTACATAAAAATTATAGCGGCTGCATGTCTTTTTTATTTTTTCTACATTCAGCCAAAACGCGCTTATTTTAAGCGTTAGCACATTATTACAGCGCCAATTTACATTATTATAGGGTCAAAACTCGTTACACGGGGATTTTTTTGCCTTTTTTTTCGCTTGGTAAATTTCTTAACATTTACAGCTAAAGCTTCAGGCCAGCACTTGATGCTGGAAATTTTTTGAGCACAAAAGTTATGCTAGGTTTTTGTTGGTAAGAAACCAGTGTCAAGCACTGGGATGACATAGAAGGAGCACTGGGATGACATAGAAGGAGCACTGGGATGACATAGAAGGAGCACTGGGATGATATATAGAAGGGACACTGGGATGAGGCTACTTGAATGACAAGAAGGAGGGAGCAGGGGATGACAAGAGAGGGGCTACTTTCATTTGCTGTCTTCAAAAATTTACAATTATGCTTCATGTGTTTTATTAAATATTTTACTTAAAAATTCAATTTCTTATTATAAGAGATAAGCAATTCATGAATAATGAAAGATTACAAAAAAGGTCATAGAAAGCGCCTAAGAGAGAGAATTATTTTAGATAACGGACAATCATTGCTTGATTATGAGATTTTAGAACACATTTTATATTCAGCATATAGTAGAATCGATGTAAAGCCAGTAGCAAAGAGTTTGATAGAAAATTTGGGCAGTTTAAATAAAGTTTTTAATGCCGATTGGCTTTGTTGCATAGCACTGATAGGCATGTAAATCACAGTGAATTTACGCAGCTAATTTAAATTCAGCCATACCTATATCAGTAAATTTGTTCAATAAGTAGCACTTAATTAACAGCTCTTTTTCACGATTTACCTCTGATTTATTTTTCAAGCCAAACCCAAATATTTGCTTCAACCTATAGAAAAAGACTTCAATATAAGACCGTGCTCCATACTTAACTTTTTTCTTCCATTCATTAATACCATCTTCATAATTCTCATATGACCTAATTCTACTAATATACTTGTTTCTTTCTGATAAGTAGTCAGCTAAACAAATTTTAGTATCCTTCCTAGGGCGAATAATAGGCACAATATTGTATTTTCTGCATTCTTTATACACACTTTTTATATCATAAGCCGCATCTGCTCGAATAGAACAAATGTTATATTTATCACTGACTTCTTCTAACATATCGCAGACCGGCAAATAGTCTACAGCAACACCACTAGTGTAGTTCATGCTTATTGCTTTCTTATCATTTATGTTTAAAACAACATGTAATTTTCTTACTTGACCATAACCACTGTATTTTCTTTTTCGAATATTAAGCTTACTATGCCCACCGTTATTATTGTAGATACTAACTCTAGTGCTATCTACGGCAATTTCAACATTTTCCAGATCATCTTTATTGCTTCTATGGTCATCAATCTTCAAATTAAGCTTTTTAAATCTTCTGGAAGCTTGTGTATAGCTGATAATCTTAAGTTTTTTGCCTATTTGTACCATATAACCTTTTACAAAACCTACAGCTTGTCTCAAGCCAATTCTAAAAAGATGAACTATTATGTGTATTAAAATTACAACTTTATCACTATAAGTGTTATTGCCACCTGCAACTTTTGGACTATTTTCATACCAATTTTCTATGGCTTGATTAACAAAATGAAAAACATTTCCTCTTTTTTTGAGAAACTCGTTATATTCTCTTTGGTTACTTACTCTCATTTTTTGTGGCATAAGTTGTACTTGTTTGAAAAATGCCTATTTTACAACAAAATTCGTTAGTAGCCATATATTAAAAAGCTTTTCTTCTTACAATAACCTCAACCAACACTAGCTATGCAACAAAGCCATGCCGATTTAGAAGCACTGCAAAATATTGAAGGAGTTAATAATGCAGCCATATCTGCTATCTTTTGTGTGAAACAGGCTTTTGTTCGTTCTGCACGAGAAGAAATAAAGGACCTACCTATAATCAATAACTGGGAAAATTTGCTTGATTATTTAAAAGTAAGTATAGGAAGCCTTAATAAAGAAAATTTTCGCGTCATCTATATGAATAAAAGATATCGTCTAATAGCGGAAGATCTGCAGAACTTTGGTACAGTAGATCAAACTCCTATTTACGTTAGAGAGATCATAAGACGCGCTCTTTTGATTGGCTCAACATCGATTGTAATATCCCACAATCACCCAAGTGGAGATATACAGCCTTCAAGTAGCGATATGTTTCTCACTAGACAGCTTGCAGAAGCTTGCAAAAGCATAGGAATAGAATTAATAGATCATATTATTATCACATTTAGTAGCTATTTTAGTTTCAAGGAAAATAGGCTTTTATTAGAGTAGATCTAAAATTGCTTTTGCCATTTTTCTTATTATGAAAGTAAAGCTATACATGAGGTGGTTGCCAGTGGAACAAAAATTTTCCTTCTGGAAGACAATGTGTGATTTAGGTAGTGGCAAATTGAAAGAAATACATGGTATTTGCCACTATTAGAAATCTCCTATTTTGATAAGACTTATGAGGTCTTTATTGGTTTTTTGAATTTTGTTGAAGCACTCACATGCTTACTCTAATATTTTGTTCACAGAGCCTAGTTAGCTCAATTTCAACGTTGATTTGTGAAGCTCTGAGTTCTGTTAGGGGATTTTCTGGTTGAATATCTAGCTTATTCTGTATGTTCGATAAACAAATTAAAGCCGAATCAAAAATTTCATCATACTGCTCTGCTTCATGCACACAATTGATTATTTCCTTAAATTTTTCCACATCTTGCGGCGTATCTTTTAATATTGCTCTTATTTGGTTTAGGTTTTGACGAATTTTTTCCTGATATCCAGCAATTCTCTCTTGATATATATCAATCATTTTTTGACATGAGGTGCCTCTAAATGGGTGTTCTGCTTTTTCCTTTATGTAGGAGCTCTGAAAATTTTTGCAACTAAGGACTGCTTCTCTACATTTTTTTATGTCACTAATTATACTGGTTATTGACTTACTTGCTTTCTCATGTTCTTCTTTTTTGATTATACATTCATCCTTTGTTTGGCTCATTTTATCATACAGATTTCTGCATTCTTTATATGATACCAGCGGTTGTAGTATTCCTTCCTCTACACCTTTATTATAAAAATTCTTCAACTCATCGCTTGATAGTATTCGTATAGCATCTTCCCTTTTACCTTGTGATTTAGGATACTTTTTGTTCAGTGAACTAATATAATTTAATAGGAAACTCTTAGTTAAATCTTCCTTTTTAACTTCTGATAATTTTTCTAGTGTTTCTATATATTTCAAAGTTTCCGCAAAAAGCTGTGCACCAGATGTAGCAAATCCTGGCAGTGGTTTGCTCTGCGCCTTATAAAAATCGGTTTGTAAAAAATCTTCGGCTTGTTTTTTTATTACTGAAAGTTCATTGAAGGCTTTTTCTGGATTGATTTTTTTTAAAATACTAGTAGCTTTTTTAATCGCTCTTTCTCTCTTTTTATTATCTTGTTTTTCGTTTAAGATTAAGCTTTCAGCTTCAGTAAAAGCATTGCCTTGGGCACTTTTGGCAATATTACAAACAACGTTTTTTACAACTTGCTTAGTTGCTACATAATCTATTTCCTTTGTAAAGCAATCAATAAATAGCTGCCAAATTTTTTTGTTAACGGACTTACTTGTCTTATGTTCTAAATCTTCTACATCTTTGAATCCTAAAATAGTATAGAGATTTTTTTCAATTATTGGTTCAGCATGTTGTTTTGCCACTTTACCTTTTATATTGAATAGAAATTCACTAATCTTAGTTGTGCCCATAATATTACCTCACAATATTAATGTTATATAATATAAAGTATAAAAGCTTAATGCTTAATTTTTACTTACTATTAATATAATTGAAGATTAACTTTGTTCCTATATTAAAACTTTAACTCCCAATTTATTATTAGTAATATCATTATATGAATCTTATGCCTGAATTTGGGAATATATTGTTATTGGTAGCCTGTTTGTTATCTTTAACGTATTTGTTTCTACCGTTTAGTTCTTACCGATTCGTCTCCTCTGCCATATTTTTTTGTGTGTCAGCATCAATGGCTATTTTGATCTACTGCCACATTAAAAATGATTTCTCACTTGAAAACGTATATTACCACTCACACACAACAAAACCTTTAATCTATAAGATTTGTGGTGTTTGGGGAAATAAAGAAGGGTCTATGTTGCTTTGGACCTTAGTGCTTGTCATGTATTTATTACTAATGGATATTTATATACCTTCTGTCATCCCAGTGCTTGACTACTTGGATCCAGACAATTTAATTGCAAATGAGTACATCAAATGGCAGTGTAATAAAAACTGGATTCCAGTGTCAGCTACTTGCATGACACCAGAACGAACTAATGGTAGTAAATTAAAAAAAATATCTCTTATCACCCAAGGCTTGATTTGCTTTTGTTTTTTACTGTTCACTTTACTTGAATCCAGCCCCTTCACTAAAATGCCAGGCATTGAAACAGATGGACTGGGTTTTAATCCGATATTGCAGGATATAGGCCTTGCTATTCATCCACCGGTATTATATTTGGGGTACCTTGGATTTAGCATTCCTTTTTCGCTCTCTATAGCTGGATTAATTTTAAATACTGAAGGAAATGTTTGGGCTAAAATTGTCAGGCCTTGGGTACTTATTTCTTGGTCGCTGCTCACTTTGGGCATCAGCTTGGGTAGCTGGTGGGCATATCGTGAACTCGGTTGGGGTGGATTTTGGTTCTGGGATCCAGTGGAAAACGTTTCTTTGATGCCTTGGCTAATTGCAGTGGCGCTGACACATTTGTTGCTCGTTGTACGAAATTTCAATACTTTAAGGAATTTCGCTATTTTACTTACGCTTACAACTTTTATATTGAGTGTGACTGGAACATTTCTAGTCCGCTCAGGAATACTTACCTCAGTGCACACGTTTGCAGATGACCCAAGATATGGACTGTATATATTAGCTCTACTTGGTGTAATTACAGTCAGTAGCTTAGTAATATTTGTAGTGTTTACGAGAAAGAATCACACATCTTTCCAGTATTCGATATTGGAATCTGAAAAGAAATCTGCTACTCAAGTGACAGAAGGTAGAAGATTCTTTTCACGCCTTACGATGATGCTGATGAACAATTTATTATTCATCACTGCCTTTTTCATCGTGTTCGTTGGCACTTTATACCCTACAGTGCTTGAGTATTTAACCGGTGAATTAATTTCAGTTGGAGCACCATATTACAATTCTTTATTTAACTCTATTGCACTAGCTATTCTAGTACTCACCATGATAGGGCAATACTGCAGTTGGCAGGGAAATAGTCTATTGCCAATATTCCGTGAATATAGATTTTCATTTTGTAGTGCTGCAGCTATTTTGCCGTTTATCTTTCACATGGAGCTAATGATTGTGCTATCAATTACCATCTCCATAGCATTATTAATCTTTGTTTTAGAAGCATATAGTAAAAGAATTTGTTTATTTAAGGTAGCATTTGGTGAATCAATTTTATTAGCAAGAAGAGTTTCTAAGTCCTACTATGGAATGATGCTTGCTCATGCTGGAGTGGCAATTCTAGTGCTTGGTATATCTTATTCCGTTGGTTGGCAGGAGAAAAAAGAAAACTACTTGGGAATAGGAGACAGCATAACAGTCAATAAATTTAAAGTTACTTTACGAAATATTGAGCTAATAAAAGAAAAAAATTTCCATGCAGTGAGGGGTACAATGGATATCAGGAATTTGCTGAATAATAAGATATTAGGTGAAGTAACTCCTGAATATAGATTTTACCTTGCGGAAGGTCAGAAAAATGTTGAAAGCAGTATCTACCACAATTTATTTTCTGATATTTATGTTGTAATTGGAGAGATTGATAAGAGTAAGAGCAAAATCGCAGCTAAAGTGCACTATAAACCTGGAATGTCTATAATCTGGCTAGGATCCTTTCTTATCGCTTTTGGCTCGCTCCTTGCTGCTTTGCCTTCTACCAAAAAAGTAGTTCCTTCAGTATCATAAAGTTTGCATTTTTTGGCAATTTAAACTTAAGCTAAGCAACACTAACCTCGCTAGCGAATTTTCTCTGTGTTCTGTTGTACAATAGGAAATAAAGATATATTTTCTAATGAAGAACTTACATGATATATGGAATCTACTTCCTCAGGCCTTTTAAAATATCCCTGCTTAATAGCGTCGTAGACAGAAGAACCACCAAGCAAGCAGTTCTCACCTAACTCTTCTTTATAATTTTTAAACTTTTCCAATATTTCCTCCTTGTTACTCACTTCTACTATAATTTTTCCTTCATCTTGCACATCAGAATACAATCTAGCATCTACTTTTCCCAAATCAGTATGAAAAGTCAGTACTATATTACCTATAAGGTCAGTATAATTTCTTACCCCACCTTCCGTTAAAATTTCTATCTCGCTTTCACCGATTGCTATCACGTCTCTTCGAAATTCTGTGCTTTCATCTGTTCCATTTATGATTTTTGCAACCTCGACTATACTATTCTTTGAGTATTTCAAGTAGAAAGTGAAGTTGTCCATTTTTGCCTCTTTTACCTTGCCAGTAGTTGCGTTTTTTGCAGCTTCCAAAAACCTTAGAGAATAATGTATATAGCTTTTACGTGCTTCTTTCAGATTAGCTTTGTGGTCTTTAAACTTCTCTAGTTTATCAATTACAATTATACTACTTAGAGTTTCAAATACTGCACCTCTTTTTACCAAATTACATACTATGCGACTAGCAACTTCTATGTCCCTTTCAACTTGAAAAATCTTTAATTCACTAATTCTTCTTATTACATAATCTGTAAAATTATACTTACTCTCATAAGTATTTTCATATATATTTCCCTCACAAGTAAGATTGAACCTTACCTTAGATTTTATAGCTTCATTTACAACCTGTTCTAGCTGATTTATGTCTTGAACTTCATTTAATTTATCAGAATATTTATCTGGATCTTGCTCATCTAGTAGAAAATCCTCTCCCCATAGATTTACACTTTTGCACAAATACTTTTTTCCATTATAGTCAACTTGTGTTTTTTTACGAAAAGTTCCATAAATAACATCATCAGTTAAAAAGTACTCTTTAATATTAAGGTTGGGATTATTAACTGCAAATTCTATTGGGGTTTTACCTTTTTTATCCTTTATATCAAGATTAGCTCCTTTCCTTAGAAGCAATTTGATAATTGTATCACAATGACCAGAACGAGTAGCATAATGCAAAGGCGTTCTTCCTGTGTCGTCCTTTTCATTAGGATCAGCACCTGAATTCAACAGTAAATCTATGCATTCTTTTGAATTGCTACATTCCATACTTGATAGAATATGCAGTATTGTCAGTTTAGATTCTCCTCTTTTAAGGTTGAGAATGGTTTTTAGATCTTGATTACTTTTATGATCTAGTAAAAATTTTTTAATTTTTTCAACATCGTTCTTATAATCCTTATAAGTAACATGTGGAAAGTCTTTAAAAGTACTTAAGAATTTTTTATTCAACTCCTTCTGACTCTCTGTTAAGTTGGACATGTCAACAAGCCACGTAGATATCAGCTTGCCAAATGCACTTCTTTCGACAACATCCGTTAAGGAGCAGTCATTGCGAAGTAGCAACGAGTATTTAATCAATTCATATTCATCATCTTCTTGTTGCTGTGTTTCTTCTGCTTTCTTAGAGTGCTTAAAATCATTTTTTATTAATTCAATTAAAAGCTTTAATGTGTTAAAACTTTTATGTCCCAATAAAGGATCTGCTTTGTTTTCAAGTAGAATTCTTGCTATTTCTGAATAGCCATTTCTAATAGCCCAGCATAACGAAGTACGCCCGTATTCATCCGCTACGTCAACATTAGCCCTTTTCTCTAATAGGAGTTCTACTATTTCTTCATGTCCATTGATAGTAGCACAATGCAAAGGAGTACACCCATTTTGATTTACTGCATCAACATTAGCCCCCTTGTCTAATAGGAGTTCTACTATCTCTTTATTTGCATTGTGAGCAGCACAATGCAAAGGAGTAAACCCATTTTGATCTGCTACATTAACATTAACCCCGTTTGCTATGAGAATCTCTACCACTCCTATACTGCCACTTGCAACAGCAAAGTGTAAAGGATTCCATCCATCTTGATCTGCTGTATTAACATTACCCCCTTTTTTTATTAAAAGCTCTGCTATCTTTACAAGATCATTTCTAGCAGCTATATGTAACAATGTACTTTGATCATCGAATGTATAATTTATGTTAAATCCATTATCTTGCCACTTTTTGTACGTGTCTGGATCTTCTTTTTCCAATTCCTCTTTTACCCTTTCGATTATATTGTTCTCATTTAAGTCACTTATTGTCCTTAATATTTTTAACAACCGTTCATATTCCATAATTCTACCTCAAACTATTTGTTTTTGTACTATAGCTAAAAAAAATTATTGATCCATAATAAAATAACCAACACCAGAGTAAGCGGTTTGCTGCTAACATATTTAAAAATGTTATGAACTTAATAAGAGAAAAAAATACCCCTGTAATGGAGCAATATTTGAACCTGAAAGCTCAATACAAGGATCATCTGCTATTTTATAGGCTAGGAGATTTTTATGAGTTGTTTTTCGATGATGCTATTAAAGCTGCGAAATTGCTGAATATAGTGCTAACCAAGAGGGGCAATTCAAATGGGCAAGAAATACCAATGTGTGGAGTGCCAGCACACAGTAGTGAGTCTTACCTGCACAAGCTAATAGATTTAGGATTCAAAGTAGCAATCTGTGACCAATTAGAAACTGCTGATGAAGCAAAAAAGAGGGGCTATAAATCCATAGTAAAACGTGATGTAGTGCGAGTTGTAACTCCAGGTACAATTATAGAAGATTCACTACTGGAGGATAAAAGCAATAATTATCTCGCATCCATAGTTGAACAAAATGATGAATATGCTATTAGTTGGCTTGAATTATCGACGGGAAAATTTTTTCACACTTTAACAAGTTTGAAGGCTCTAGATAGTGATTTATTGCGTATATCACCAAGAGAATTATTAATTTCTGAAAAATTCATTGAGGACGAAAAAATTAGATCGATTTTAAAAAATTATAAAATATCAATTACACAACACGCACAGAGTTTTTTTGAGTATAGTAAATCTCACAGAACGTTATGCGAGTTTTATAAAATCAGGGAACTTGGGAGTATAGGAAATTTCAGCAAAGTAGAAATCATGGCGTGTGGTGCACTGCTTGAATATGTCAGAGTAACACAAAGGGGCTCCATTCCAAGGCTTGAATTCCCAAAAACCTATAAGCAACAAAATTTCATGCTTATTGATGCTTCAGCAAGGAGAAACCTTGAGTTGTTTTCAACTCAATTTGGTGAAAAGAAAGGTTCACTAATTTCAGTTATTGATCACACAGTAACAGCCTCTGGTGGACGCCTGCTCAAACAAATGCTCGCTTCACCCCTTGCTTGCTCTAAGGCAATTAATTTGAGGCTCAGCACCGCTCAATTTTTTGTAAATAATCATGAGCCACGCAGAAAAATACGAGAGATATTATCTAACATTCCAGATATTGAGAGGTCTTTATCGCGCCTAATACTAGGGCGTGGTTCACCAAAGGATATGAACCTATTAAAAATAGGCCTAGGAAAAACTTTAGAGTTGTCTGAGTTTCTGTCTACCTTGCATAATTATTGTTTAAGTGAAAAATCAGAAATTAACTCTCAGATGTCATTCCAGTGCTTGACCAGAGAAAAGGAACCAGTTCAGGTGATAAGTAGTGACGAGAGTGAACTAAGCACAATACATAAAAGTCTTGGTAATCATAAAGATCTATTCGAGCTTCTAAACAGCGCTATACTTGATAACAACCTCAGTTCCGTAAAAGAAGGAGGATTTATCAATCCAAAATACAACTCAGAATTATCTGAGTTATCTTATATATTGAACAACAGTAACAAGTTGGTAACTAAGCTCCGTGAATCTTATCGCGACCTAACTGGCATTGCTGCACTCAAAATATTACACAACAATATACTTGGTTATTACGTTGAAGTGTCGGCAAATCACAAAATAACTTCGGATATATTTATTCATAGACAAAGCTTAGCAAATAGCATGCGCTACACTACTAATGAATTGAAAGAACTAGAAAATAAAATTCTTACGGCACGTGATGCTGCAATCGGCTTAGAAATGAAAATTTTTAGTGAACTGTGTAGTGAAGTCGCTAAAGAATCTGAAAAAATTGCTCTTGCTGCAAATGCTTTGGCAAAACTTGATATTAGAACCGCATTTGCAGAGCTTGCAGTGCAAAATAATTACGTAAAACCCATTATTGATGACAGCAAAGAGTTCAATATCTGTAGCGGAAGACACCCAGTGGTTGAAGTTAACGATAAATTCATTGCAAATAGCATCAATTTAGCTGGTATACATCTAATTACTGGTCCTAATATGGCTGGAAAAAGCACTTTTTTGAGGCAAAACGCTCTCATTGCAGTTTTAGCTCACATGGGGTCATTTGTGCCAGCAGAGAGTGCGCATGTAGGAGTGATTGACAAGATATTCAGCAGGGTTGGCGCAACGGATAATATAACAGCTGGTTATTCTACCTTCATGGTAGAGATGATCGAAACAGCAACGATAGTAAATCAGGCAACGGACCGTTCCTTGGTGATACTTGATGAAATTGGTAGGGGCACAGGGGTGTATGATGGATTATCTATTGCACAGGCGGTGATTGAACATATTCACAATGTAAATAAGTGCCGCGCCATTTTTGCAACTCATTATCATGAATTGACTAAAGTAGGTGAATACTTAGAAAATGTGAAATGTTTTTGTATGAAAATAAAAGAATGGAAAGGAGAAGTCATCTTTTTACATGAAGTAATTGAAGGCATTGCAGATGAGTCATATGGAATACATGTAGCAAAACTTGCTGGTTTTCCTGATTCTGTTTTAAACAGAGCAAGAGAAGTATTTGAGGAGCTAAAGGCTTGAGGAAAGTAACATTATATTACTCCACAATTATGGATTTTAGCAATCTATGGCGCTTTAATTTTAGTCAGCTTTCTGAGTAACTGAATTAACGTAGCATTGATCGATTGCCACATTAGTCAAGATTCCAATTCCACCACCTACAACTGCACCTACAGCTCCTAATGCTAGTTGAGTACCAATTCCAGCAGAAGACCCAATGATTAATGGAGCAAGAAAATATAATGCTAAAGCGCAAGTTATTGCAGCTACACTTATAACAGCCAGCTTTCTCGGACAAAAATTTTCTGGTGCCTCAGCACTAGATATAAATGATGATTTTACTAGATTTTTTCTACTTTCATGATCTAAAAAGCCACTCACTGTTCTCATTATAGGACGGGTAGAGCCGTCACCAGTCAAGTCAATTCTATCTTCCACTATATCATGAAGCTCTTTAACTTGAGCTTTATATTCATCCCAATAGTTTGATAACTCTTGTTGGTCATTGAGAAGATCTGGTTTATTTGAAGTTGTTAACCAGTGTGAGTCATGTTCCAAAATATATCGAATTGTAGCTTTCCCTATATCTATATGCCCTTCAGTAATTGCATACTTTAAAACACCTTCTGCTTTTTTCCTTCCAACATTAAGATCAGCACCAGCTTTTATCAATAATTCTACTATCTTTGGAGAATTATGAAATATAGCAATATCTAAAGGGACCATCTCATTACAATCTTTGATATTTAAGTTTGCTTTGTGTTCTATTAAATAACTTATAAATTTTAAGGTTTTATCAGATTTTTGATCGTCTATGTCTTTATGTCTGTAATATATTCTAATTGCAAAATTCAACGCAGTTTGACCCTTTAACGCACTACCACCAATAATTAAGTTCTGATAGCTTTTTACCTCTTGATTTATTAAGTTAACATCCGCACCGTTTTCTATTAAAGCCTTAGCTCCTTCGAAATTGCCTTGTGCAGTTTGCAGATGAAGTAAGTAACGACCAAGATGATCAGTTGCATTAGGATTTGCACCTTGTTCAATCAAATACCTTGCAATTTTATCATTAAATTTGTGATCATAAGTTGCAGATTCTAGTGGCTCAGGATTTTGCGATAACTCATCTTTAGCTATTAAGCTGTTAATCTGACAGATTGATTTTACTGACTCTAAATCTCTTCTTTTAACTGCCTTTGTGACTGCAGCGCTAAAGCTTATACCCTTTTCTATTAGATATTCGGCCATTTTGTTATTAGTAGAACACTTTAATAAATTTGTACCGCTTTGGGAATTAACCTCAGTGACAACATCTCGAATAATGGAACTATTTTCCTCAAAAATTGACTTTACTTTTTCTAAATCATTTTTGGTGACAGTATCAACAAGATCTTTTATTACAGCATTCACCCTCTCTTTTTTAGCTAAAATTTCTTTTAATTCTTCAGGGTTCATAAATACACCTCAACACACATAATAAAAAAGTATATCTAAATCAGAATTGCTTATAAAGGATCTTTAGATATTATCTTGCCCAAAGGTTAATTTATTTTATAATCTTTTTGTATTCTAGAAATTTCAATTAAATGAACTGTTATAAAACTCACGAGTGTAATGAATTAAGGAAGAATGATGTAGAAAAGGAAGTTACTCTCTCTGGGTGGCTGTACCGTAAACGTGACCATGGTAACCTAATCTTTGTTGATTTAAGAGATTTTCATGGGATTACTCAGTTGGTATTCAATAACGATAAAGATTTTTTTGATGAAATTTCGAATTTAAAATCAGAAAGTGTGATTACTGTCACAGGAATAGTCAAAGCTAGAACTGAAGATACGGTAAATAGCTCTATTTCCACAGGAGAAATTGAAGTTATAGTTAGTAATTTACAAGTTGAATCTGAAGTTGAGTTCCACTGTGATGAAGAAATAGCAAAAGAAGAAAGGAGTATATTAGCAAGTATCGCCGGTGAGCAAGAATACCCAGAAAACATGAGATTTAAATATCGTTTTCTTGATTTAAGACGTGAAAAGGTTCGTAATAACATTATTCTACGTTCACAGATCATTTCAGAGCTCAGGAGGCTCATGATAGAGCAAGGATTCTTAGATATTCAAACTCCCATACTTACTGCCTCTTCTCCTGAAGGAGCACGTGATTATTTAGTGCCAAGCAGACTAAATCCTGGTAAATTCTATGCATTACCACAAGCTCCACAGATTTTTAAGCAGTTGCTTATGGTTTCAGGGTTTGATAAATATTTTCAAATTGCACCTTGTTTTCGTGATGAGGACGCAAGGGCTGACCGTTCTCCTGGGGAGTTTTATCAGCTAGATCTTGAAATGTCTTTTGTAACTCAAGAAGATATATTTCAGGTTATTGAATCTACCTTATATAAAGTGTTTGCCAAATTTTCTCGCAAATCAGTTGATAAAGATTTTCCACGTATTACATACAAAGGAGCAATGCTCAAATATGGATCTGATAAGCCAGATCTGCGTAATCCATTATTAATCAGCGATGTTACAGAGATTTTCCGTGATTCAGAGTTCAATATTTTCAAAAGCAATATCGAGCGAGGTATGGTAGTCAGAGCCATCCCTGCTCCTAAAACAGCAGAGGAACCACGCAGTTTTTTTGATAAAAAAATAGAACATGCGCAAAAAGAATTCGGTGCTAAAGGTCTTGGATATATAACGTTTGATAAAGATGGCATCGCAAAAGGGCCAATTGCTAAATTCCTCGATGACAATAGGCTAAATTCCATAAAAGAAATAACGAATGTAAAGCCCGGAGATAGTGTATTTTTTGCTTCTGATAAGGAAAATGAAGCAGCAACAATTGCAGGGAAAGTGCGCACTCTTTTAGGTTCAGAATTGGGATTAATAGATGACGATATCTTCAAATTCTGTTGGATTATTGATTTTCCATATTTTGTATATGACGATAAGAGCAAAAAAATAGATTTCTTTCACAACCCATTCTCTATGCCACATGGTGGCTTGAAAGATTTAGAAGAAAAAGATCCGCTGGATATCCTTGCTTACCAATATGATCTTGTTTGCAATGGAATAGAGCTGTCAAGTGGAGCAATTCGTAATAACAAACTGAATATTATGTACAGAGCTTTTGCCATTGCAGGCTACAGTAAAGAGAAAGTTGATACAAAATTTGGCGCGCTTGTGCGTGCATTCAGGTTTGGAGCGCCACCTCATGGTGGAATAGCGCCAGGGGTTGATAGAATGGTTATGCTACTTGCAGATGAGCCGAATATTCGTGAAGTAATCTGTTTTCCTATGAATCAGCAAGGAGAAGATGTTCTAATGGGCGCTCCTTCTAAAGTAGATGATAAGCATTTACGTGAGTTGTCTTTAAAGGTTGTTGAATAAAGTTGTATATAACTTGAGTTTAGGTGGGGAAAAAACAAGAATATTGAATTCTGTTAAAGTAGTGCTAGGCCCTAGCACTACTTTATAGTTTTAGGATATCAAAAAGTTTGGTCTAGCGGGACTTGGCCCTCTATTCCGTTTACTTCTCCTTGAGAGGTGTAATTCCAATAAGTATAGTTTTTACCCGCATCCTTCCAATCTTTAGGTAATTCAGGCTCCGATCTTCCTCTCCAATCAGCAACCCATAATGGGTAGTGAGAAAAATTATGTTCTTCTTGTGTATAGTAATCATTCCACGTTTTTGGTGAAGCATATACAATTGGACTGTATCCTTTTTCATTCAATTGAGTCAATAAAGAATGAAGTTTTTCGGCTCTCTGTGTGTTAGTGTGTTTTGTAGGATCATCACATTTTGTTGTTCTTCCTTCGCAAATACCAGTTGTAGCACTAACAGCTAACTTATTTGTACCTGGCTCAAAATTAGCTTTTTTAAGTTCGTTAACTATGTTATTCAACTGACCTTCAGGTGTTGAGGTCATCCTAAATACGTGATATGCCCCAGCTTGCACATTATTATCTTTCATACTTTGAAAATTTTGTCCAAATTTAGTGTCTTGAAAAGTTTCTCCCTCAGTTGCTTTGGCAAATGCAAACCTTACCTCATCCTTTGCAACTTTCAACCAATCAATCTCTCCATTCCAATGAGATACGTCTATACCTTTTTCACTCATACTAACCTCATAATTACAATAAATGTTGAATATAGAATATAATAGTGAAAATTTAATGAATATCTTGTGAGCATATTGTAAACAATTTTATACTAAAACAGTTACAAAGTTCTAAACTACAATCTATAGACAAAAATACTTGTTATTAGTAAGTTAAATTATAGTGAGTTAAAAATTACGAGCGATATTCAAAAAGCAATACTATCAAGTATAATCTGCAATATGATTATATGGTATGAAATAACTCTGTTTGGAGTTTTGACGCATATAATAAGTGACGTTTTTTTTTCATCAGAAAGCGACTACATAAAAAAAATCAAATTCCTTGGCAGTTTTGCAATTGGCTTTGGATTTAGACCACTTGGTGCGTTTATTTTTGGTTACATTGGAGATAAGTATGGCAGGAGGAAAATTTTACTGACTTCCGTAATATTAGCTTCGATATCGTCTACTGCAATTGCGGTTATACCTAGCTTTAGAGAAATAGGAATATTTTCTCCTATACTGCTTCTGTTTTGTAGGATAGTACAAGGAATGGCAGCAGGTGGAGAAACAAGTGTTAACTCTGCTTTTTTAATAGAGCATTCAAGCGATAAAAAAAATCTAGGATTCTTAGGGAGCATGAAAGCGTTTAGTGGTGCTCTCGGTTCTATCACATGCTTTGTAATGATAGCTATTTGCAAAAAGTTTACAGGTGAAAATTATGAAATTTGGGGCTGGAGGTTGCCCTTCTATTTCTGCTTCATTATGGGCATAATAGGCTTTTTAACAAGATATATAATGGAAGAGAGCTTAGCATATAAAATTCATGATCAAAATAGAAGCTTATCTGATTCTCCATTTTTAGAATTAATCAAAACCTACAAAAAAGCATTTATATTAGCAATTGGGCTTGGTATCGCTCAAAATGCAATCGTTTATTCGGTAATAATGTTTTATAACATATCTGTAAAAGCGCTTACTCTGTCAGGTATTGATATTAAAAATGTAGTAAGGATTATAGTTGAAATTACATTTGGAACGTCCGCAGTGCTATTTGCAATACTGTCTGATAAAGTTGGAAGAAAAAATGTAATGATTCCTACATTAGTAGCTCTAGCTTGCGCCGGTTTGCCGGTACTTTCGCTATTATCAAATGATAACCACTATATTGTCACGCTCTCTTTTCTGTTGATAAGTGTGCCGATAGGTGCATCTTTTGGAATATATAATTCTCTTGCCTGCGAGTTATTTCCAACAAAAGTTAGGTGCACCGGCTTTAGCCTCGCACATAACATATCTGCAGGTATTTTTGGCGGCCTTTCTCCATCGATATGCATGTGGCTTATAGAAAAAACCGAAACAAAACTTGCCGCAGGGATTTACCTTACTGTTTGTGCATTGATTAGCCTAATATCTGTACTTCAAATTAAAGCCAAAGACAAAAAAATTGATTGGTGAAATCGCTTTAGTCAAAAGATAGCGCTTCAATAGATTTTTCGATATGTTTAGGGACAGGAGCAGTAATAGTGACTTCTTTATTATTTGGCAATTTTAAAGACAAAGAATATGAATGTAGGTGAATCTGATTTGCTACTCCATCAATAAAAGCTTTTTTACCGCCATATTTACCGTCACCAAGAATAGGACAATTTATATGAGCTAAATGTGCACGTAATTGATGAGTTCTGCCAGTAATTGGTTGTAATTTTAAATAAGCAACATTATGTTTTAACCTTGCTATAATTAAAAAATGCGTAGTGGCATTTTGAGGTGAATCTTCATCAACGACTACTTTTTCTTGCCCTGAAATATATTTTTTCACCAACGGATAGTCTATTGTTCCATTATCTTTGCTCGGTATACCAAAAGTTAATGCTAGGTAAGTTTTTTTTATCCTCCGTCCTTTAAATTCTTCCATAAGGTATTTGGCAACGCTGGCATTGCGTGCGAATATTATTACTCCGCTTGTATCCCTATCTAGCCTGTGAACAATTTTAAATATTTCTCTCTCTCTTATTTGGTCAAGTAAATCACTAATGCTAATTTTTACCTTTATGCCGCCTTGAACAATGACCCCTGCGGGTTTGTTTATAGCTAGTATATATTCGTCTTCATATAATATGTTCTCTCTTAGTAGATTCACTAACTTTTCATTATATTTGCAGTCAGAATTAGTGTTCTCAATATAGTCTAAGTATCTTATCATTATAGTTTGCCCAGAGCTTACCCTATCGCTGGATTTTGCCGTGCAATTATCAACCTTGATTAATCCTTTCCTTAAAGACTTCTCAATTGCAGATTGTTTCAAATTGGGAAAAATTCTTCTAATGTACCTATCGAGCCTAACATTATTGTCTTCTACTAATATGGTTTTGATACCTTCTGACATCTTACTTATAAAAATTTTATTGTGTAAACTAAAATCTAACATACCTAATGTACTTCTCAGTTTCAGCTACTTGCATCGAGTGCTACGTGCTGGAATTTAGAGGATTATTTAACTATTTATAACGGCTTCATATTTTCCTACAGCTGAGTAAAGTGGTAACAATGATAGTTTCTCGATCATAGAGAGGTGAGTATTAGGCTCTTTAGTACTAGGGCCTTGACACGCTTCAGTGTTAGGCCCTAACTTCATACACTCAATGCCGTTAGCTAAAGATGTTACTCTTCTTACATTAACATTTTTAGTGCGATATGACCACCTGCAAGGACTATGTAATATTTGTTCTTTTACTCCATCCATTTCAGCTGAACACGCTTTAGTGTTAGTCTCTAACTGCACACATTTAATGTGGTCAGTTATAAATGCTACTCCTTTTTCATTAAGTTTAGCGTTATACTGTAATTGTTCAATTTGATTAGCTTGATCTCTTATCATACGTTCAAAGCTGATAGATAGATTATGTGATTCTATTTCTCTCAACATATGTGATTCTATGTGTTGCACTGTCATTAATTTTTTGTTTCTGAGTATACTTGATTCTAAGTTAAGCCGCGTAAGTATATCTAGTGCTCTTTGTTCTGCTTCCACTAGAAGATTACTTATGCCTTGATGTTCAGCTAAATCTCTTACAGTTTCACCACAGTGATCAGGCAATAAAGTACTTGCGCCATAACATAGTAAAGTCATTACTACTATCCAGTGTCTATGTTCGAAAGCATAAGCTAAAGGAGATTGCCCTGAGCTATCCTGTGCATTAACATTTGCTCCATATAAAATTAAGGTCCTTACTACTTCCGCATGGCCACCTTTGGCAGCTTTATGTAAAGCAGTTGATTCTAAATCGTCACGTGCATTAGCATTTATTCCAGATTCTAATAGAGCATGTACCATTAGTGTATCACCATGTCCGGCAGCACAACGTAAAAACTCAGCTACCATCAATTTCATCACATCCTTCCATATTCCAAGTTGTGTTATAGTAGTTACTGCTTCTAGATAATTATATGGACAAATAGAAAGTAATATTTTCTGTGGATCATTTGTCTCAATACTTGCTCCATGGGCTATTAGATAATTCATTACTTTTCTATTGCCTTTTGCGGCAGCACAATTAAAAGGAGTCCATCCCCATGCATCCTTATGGTTAACATTTGCTTCATAGTTTATTAAGAGCTCTACTGCTTCCACATTATCATTCGTAGCAGCAATATGTAAGGGAGATCGCCCAATTAACTTATCCTCTATATCAACACTTGCTCTATATCGTGATGTGGCCTGTAATAGGATCTCTAATATTAATGTATTATTCTTTGCAGCAGCCCAATATAAAGGACTCCATCCAAATACATCTACTATCTCAATATTTTCAACAATATTCTTATCATTTTTTATTATACAATTCACCATTGCTTCATCAACATTTGCAACAGCAATATGTAAAGGAGTAAGTTTAAGCGCTCCATTCTTCTTAACATCTGTTCCATTCTCCATTAAGTACTTTGCTACTTCTTCATGGCCATTATCGGCAGCCTTATATAAAGCAGTCAATCTCGCTAGATCCTCTGCATTAACATCTGCATTATTTTTTACTAAGATTTTTGTTATTTCTATATCGCCATTTACAGCTGGCTGATATAAAGTAGTTCGTTGAGATGAATCCAACTGATTAACATTTGCCCCTTTTTCTATTAGCTTGCGTGCTACTTCTGTGTTCCTATCTTCAACAGCCCAATGTAAAGCAGTCCATTCGGAAAACGGACTTGGTGCATTAATATCGATTCCTTTTACTTTAAGCATAGCATTTATTAAATTGTTCAGCTTAAAATCAATAGCTAAATACAATAACGTGTATGAAAAGCGTTCATGCAAACAATCTACTTTAAACCAATGATTTACATCAAACTTATTTTTCTCCCACTCTCTATACACATTTTTACTTGCTCTCTTTAGTGCCTTTAGTGTCTCTAATATCTTTCCTACATCTAGCATCACTGGTACCTTTTCTGAGATCTTTCGTGCATTTAGCACATCCTCTAGCGCCACTGCTTTTGATTCTTCTGATGTCTCTTGTACACCTAACCTTTTTAGCATTCTTTTTACCATCTGTTGAGCATTTGATACCCTTGACTCCTTTAGTATCTTTTTTGCTTCTTCTTTTGTCTGCGGTACATTTACCACCTTTAGTCTCTTTTTTAATGGCTCTTGTGTCTCTTGTACTCTTGGAATCTTGCTTGGTACTTCTAATCCATGCGATATCTCTTCTAACATTCTTAATATTTCTGCTTGCCCTAGTATCTTTACTTCCTTTAATAGCTCTTTTATTCTTTCAATTACATTGTCTTCACTTAAATTTACCTCTTGATCAATTACACCTAATATTATGTTCCACTGTTCATATGTCATTACCATGGCTTTACCTCATACTATAGAGTATTTTTTGATGCTATATATTATGGTAGAATAGTCAACGCATTTTCCATAGCGTAACTTGAGAGTCTAAAAGGACTGTTATTAACTTACAGAAAACCAAGCTTGCCTGAAATCACTTAATTGATTATAATCATAGCTTTTAAGGCAGTAAAATGACAGCTTTTTTTCCTTTGGTTATTTTTTTAATCTTATACCTTGGAAGTGGTGTCTATTTTTTCTTTATTGGAATTGATAATCCGCTTCGCCAAGTTTCACCGGTAATTTGCCTACTACCGGCGCTATTTTTTGCTGTTGCATGCAGTGCAGGTAAAATTCAACGTCACATCGATACTGTCATCGAGGGTATGGGCGATAAAAACACCCTTACTATGTGTTTAACTTTTCTATTTTCTGGAGCATTTTCTGTGGTGACTCAATCAATTGGTAGTGCAGATACTGTTGCTGATTTAATTCTCAAATTCCTTCCAGCAAGATTACTACTGCCTGGAGTATTTTTGGCTTCCGCTTTTATATCAACTGCAATTGGTACGTCTATGGGAGTTGTTGTATTAATGGTACCAATAGCTGTTAACTTAGCAAAAAATGGGGCTTTTGGTCTTGAAATAGGAACTGCAACTGTAGTTGGAGGTGCCGTATTTGGTGATAATCTTTCAATGATATCTGACACTACTATTGCATCTGTTTCTTCACAGGGGGCCACGATAAAGGATAAACTTAAAGTGAATTCTAAAGTAGCATTTGTTGCCAGCATTATAACGCTTGTCTATCTGGCAATTATGGCAGATAGTACAAAAATTATTCCTACATCAAATTTAGATTATTTATCAGTAATAAAGATTATTCCTTATATTTCTTTAATAATCATGGGGTTATTTGAAGTTACTACTTTAGTAACAATAACTATAAATATAATTGTTGCTAGTGTATTAGGGATGGCTTTTTTTGACTATACTATCATTCAACTCTCTCATGACATATATGACGGTTTCAAAAAAGTAAACGAGATAGTGATATTTGCTCTATTTATTGGCGGATTGAGTCATATAATGTACAAGCAGGGTCAAAAGGCATTACACAAACTTATCGATGAAAGCAATATCACAAAAACTAAAGCTGAATTTGTAATAGCGGGCATAGCATCTATGTTTACTGTTTTAGTTGCTAATAATACCATTGCTATTTTATTAAGTGGCGATATTGCAAAAAGGCTCGCGCAAAAGCATAATATTCCGTCATACCGTAGTGCATACTTGTTAGACATTTTTGCTTGCGTTACAAAAGGCATTTTGCCTTATGGTTCCCAGCTGCTGCTAGCAGGTAGCATTGCTTCTGTCTCACCTATTTCTTTGTTAACACAAGTTTATTACTGCTTTATTTTAGCAGCAGTTACAGTAGGTGAAATAATCATCAATGGCAGACGTTGCGCAGCTACAACGGTTCTGTCGCATCTATAAATCCTGGTATGTAACATTTGTAGGAAAGTAGAAAAGAAGTGATATGATCATCTAAAAAAAAAGCAAAGATGTTTCGTATTAGTTCAAAATTATTGCCATATTTCAAAGGATTTAGCTTTTCAGCAGAGATAATAATGTTATCTGTATATATGAAATGTAGATTCTCTTTGAGCTATCGAGATTTGGAAGAAATGCTGAGTATAAGGGGAGCAAAAATTGATCATGCTACGTTACAAAGGTGGGTTATCAGATTTGTGCCACTGATAGATGAAGCGGTAAGGAAAAGGAAGAAGCAGGTTGGCAGTAGCTGGAGAATGGACGAGACCTACGTTAAATTAAACGGCAAATGGGTTTATCTATACAGAGCACTATTGGTAATACTGTAGACTTTCTGTTGTGTGCTCGTAGAGACAAGTCTGCGGCACTTGCGTTCTTTCGTAAAGCCTTTAGAGAGAATAACCTTCCTGAGAAAGTAGTAATTGATAAAAGCGGCAGTAATACTGCTGCTCTTGATGATTTGAATACAGAAATTTCTGAAGATTGTAGAATCATGGTTTTTCAAATAAAATATCTAAATAATATTGTCGAACAAGATCATAGATTTATCAAAAAACGAATAAAGCCAATGCTTGGTTTTAAGAGCTTCCACTCCGCAAAGATTACCATTACCGGCATAGAAAATATTCGTATGATTCAAAAAAGACAAATTATCGGGGCTAATGATAATGTTTCTACTTTTGAGAATTTTGCTATGCTAATTGCTCTATAACTCCCATAATCCCAGTTTAACGATCTTCTTGTACCACAATTTATAGATGCGACAGAACCGCTACAACTTAATGTACGAAGATTTCTCTTCATATTACATTTTTGTGCCCATAAGAAACGAGTTGCCATTTTCATCAGCTACTTGGATAATAGATATATTCACAAAATTGTTCCATTTTTCTCAATAGATTTTGGTTTTCTTTTCCCCTTATTAGCAGAGCATAAAACTTAGCTTTTTAATAAATCTCATTTTAACTCCAATACACTAACTATGAAACAATCTATATTGCCATCAAAAACGGAATTTATATTGCCAACTTCATGTCCAGTCCTTAAATCCTTTACCATTTGATATGGATGCATAACATACGATCTGATCTGACTGCCCCAACCTATATCGCATTTCTTGCCATATTCTTCGGCCATTTTCTGTTCTTTTTTTTCCAATTCAATTTGATATAAACGTCCTTTAAGTAGTTTAAGTGCTTCATCTTTATTTTTATGTTGAGAACGACCATTTTGGCATTGAGCTACAACGCCTGTTGGAATATGCGTAATACGTACCGCGCTTTCAGTCTTATTGACATGCTGACCACCTGCTCCAGAAGCACGGTAAGTGTCGATCTTTAAATCCTTTTCATCCACAACAATATCTATTGAATCTTCAATCACTGGAGTTACTCCTACACTTGCAAAACTGGTATGACGTTTACCATTTGCATCAAATGGTGATATTCTAACCAATCTATGAACTCCACTTTCGCTTTTTGCCCACCCGTAAGCTTTTTCTCCGATGATCTTTATTGTTGTAGATTTTATACCAACTGCATCACCATCTAATTTTTCTACAACTTCAACTTTAAAATTGTGATAAATTTCTGCCCATCTTGTATACATGCGCATGAGCATCTCAGTCCAATCATTGCTCTCTGTTCCACCGGCTCCTGAGTGGATTTCTAAAAAGCAGTTATTGTTATCTGCTTCACCAGTAAATAAGGATTCTGTCTCTTTAAGTTTGATTAATTTCTCTAGCTTTACTAACTCACCTTTAACTTCAGAAAAAAATTCTTCATCATTCTCATCAATAGCAGATTTCATCAAGCTGATAGAATCGTTGTAATCGCTTTCTAGCTTTGAAAACGATTCTATTTCATGCTTAATTTTAGAGCGTTCTTTTAAAATCTCTTGTGCTTTTTGATTATCTTGCCACAGATTATCATTCGACGCTTGAGAATCCAGCTCTTCAAGACGCAACTTCAATTTTTCTATGTCAAAGACACCTCCTGATAAGAGAAATACTTTTATTTAAGCCTTGAAAGTATTCAAGGATTTCTGGATGGGTTTTCATTATACTTTAGACTTTAATATATTTATTATCACTAACAATAACAGCAAACAAAATAGAAATTTAACCATATAATAGTTAATTCAAAATAATTTTATTATACTTGAATGTTCAATAAAATCAAGTGTGTATATTTATTAAAAAAATAAGGTAAAGTAATGAATATTAAAACAAGTTCTCATTATGGTTTAGACAAAAAGGCTATTGATGATTTAATAGAGTCTCTCGATAATCAAGAATTAGAGAATGTTCGTAATATTGTAAAAACGATAGATAGCGTTCAGTTAGCTTATTTTTTATCTACTTCGATCAATGATCACAGGGAGAAATTAGTTAATATCCTCGATCAACATTTGTTAAGTGATGCCTTAGTACATGTAGTACCAGATTTACAAGTAGAGATCATAGAAATATTGGGAATAGAAAATACAGCAAAGTTACTAATGCTTCTTGATATAGAAGACATAGTAGCTATAGTGAAAGATTTAGATAGAAAGTCTATAGAAAATATACTTAACTACTTACCCAATGCAACTCAAAAATTAGTAGAGGAATTGTTATCATACCCAGAAGAAAGTGCAGGAAGGTTGATACATAAAAATATGGTTATAGCTCCATATTATTGGACGATAAATCAGCTAATGGAATTCTTGCGCAACTATAAAAAAATACCAGAAACATTTTATCAAATTTTCATCATTAACTCAAAATTAGAACCCATAGGCATTTTCAACTTAAATAAGGTAATATCTCACTCAGGAGAAACAATAATAAAAGAGATAATGAGTCAAGATATAAAAATAATTAAAACTGGAATGGACCAAGAAGAAGTAGCAAGAATATTTAAAGATTACTCTCTATTATCAGCTCCAGTAGTAAATAAGAATGGTAAAATTATAGGTGTAATCCTTATTGAAGATGTAATCAAAATTGTTCAACAAGAAGCAGAAGAGGATGTGCTTAAAATAAGCGGTGTATCTTCTAAATCTGATATAAATGCCCCTATACATAAAACTATAATTAAAAGACTACCTTGGTTACTGTTTAACCTCTTAGCTGCAACAATATGTTCTATAGTAGTTGGCTTTTTCGATAACGTAATACAAAGTTTTATAGTACTGCCAATAATTATGCCAATCATTGCATCGATGAGCGGAAATGCAGGATCCCAAACAGTAACACTAACTATCCGGGCAATCGCAACAAAATATCTAACTGAGCAAAATGCAAAAAGAATACTGATGAAAGAATTTTTAATAGGTCTTATAAATGGAGTGATTTTATCTACAATTTCGCTCGTAGTATTAGCAATAAGGTTCCATAGTTTAAAAGTAGAGATCATTTTCGTAGTTTCCATGATTGCAATGTCGATCATTGCAACATTTATCGGCACTTTTATTCCTATAATGCTTCATCGTTTAAGATCCGATCCTGCTGTTTCGTCTTCAATCTTAACATCAGCAACAACTGATATTCTCTCAGCTCTTATATTTTTTGGTCTAGCCACGATCTTTTTATTAAATAGCTGAATCTTGCTATATAAAAATTGCTTTACAAGCTTTAACTGCCACGTTATCATTACTCACAGGTGCATTGAAGAAGAAAAATAACAGTCGATAAAGAAGTAAAAGTACATGAAACTGAGCTGCTTTAGTTTTAAAATAAAAACTAAAATAAGATGCTAAAGTATGCAAAAAAATTCTTGCTTTGCTAGATCTTTTTAGCTACAATGCAGTCTAACGTAATGAAAACATGAGGTGTGAGTTAGATGCATTGTATTATGTATATCACTCAGAAAGCAATTCTCGATTTTTTAAGAATATATCTAATTTAGTCAGAAGTCAAAAGAAAAGCACACTGTTACTCAGCAATTAAAGTTACCTAGGATTACCGTAAGGTTTCTACAGTAAATTTGTAGAGCAGTTTAGTACAGCTGTATAAGAATCAAATGAATTAGATATTAAAACCAATCTTCAGAAAAGAGATTTACGGTAAAATAATCAAGTATGAATATTAAAATATAGGGGGTTTTATGTTAGGTAAAGGAAATAAAGGAGAACAAGTAGCAGATGATCGAATTGATTATGTAGATGATGAGTCAACAATAGGAGCAAAAGGAGGTCTTGATCATGAAGATAGATTATCTAGTGGAGAACTTCAGTGTGGACCAAGTCAAGAGAGTCTTGGAGTAACAAGATCTTCATCTATAAGCAGCGGTAGTGTATGGTATAGCGCATCGAATGATACAGCCAATGTTATAAGTCTTACAGATAATGAAGTAGTGGAAAAAGCAACTTTTTTTGTTAAGACTTTTGTTAAAGAATTCGAGGAAAAATTATCTAAATATTTTGAGGAGGCAGAACCAGATTCAAATATACAAAAAATAAGTAAAGTTTCAGCCAGCTTTAATTCTATTTTGAATAATACTATTCCAGCAAGTCCACTAAAATTATTTAGTGTTAAAGTTAATGAGAGTATCAATTATTGTGTTATAGGAAAACAGCATAAGAAAAGAGCGAAAAATATTTTTACAATAATTATACCTTGCTACAAAGCTGAAATGAGAGAGATTTTAGTAAAAGCTGGCTTAGAAATTTTTCACAGGTTTGAGGAACCATTCATAAAGGTTGTAGATATCAATCCCTCTTTTTATCATAGGAGAGTTAAGAAGTTAGCAATAGATGCTGTACATAGAACAATGAATTACCTTTTAACTTCTGAGGAACAAGACTTTTCTGTTGATCTTATAACACAAGGTGTTGTTCTAGATAAGTCAAAAAAGAAAGGATATTTTACGCGTCCTGGATATGAAATAAAAGATGAGCAAGGTGGTGAAAGTTTAGTAACCTCAGAATTGTATGAATGGGTAGGAATAAAGAAAAAAGAAGAAGATGAAACTGTTAATTATTATCAATATAATTCTGAGGAACATAATCTAGAGGAATATAGATGTGCTGAAAAATACGGCTATCGGCTTCCCTTTGAATGGGAGTTAAGAAAGTGGGAAGAGGTAAAACAAAAGTATGTATCCATTAAAGCACCCATAGAAGGATATGTGTATATTTTAAATGATGAAAAAAAAGAAGAATTAGCTCGTTTTATATTAAAGGAGATTAATGGACAAGATCCTGTGAAAAGGAAAGATATAGAAGATGTAAAAGAACATCTTAGAAAACAAGATGAAGATAGGCGTCAATTTTCCTATAGTTTTGGCAAGACACCAGAAAATTTCATTGAAAGAAAAGAGGTGGTAAAAAATTTGAACCTAAGGTTACACAGTAGTAGTCAAGAAGTAAAAATGTCACGAGTAGTCTTAATTAGTGGGAAGTCTGGAATAGGGAAAAGCGAACTTGCTAGAGGCTATGGGTTTAGTGAAAGGCGTAAGGGTACTTGGGCAAGGATTATGTGGATAGATGCCTCGTCATATAACAAGCTTTCAAATTCATTTCATGGGTTGGCTGAAAGGTTAGGGATTTCTAGAAAAAGTGAGCAAAGGAGAGAGAGAAACATTAAATCTATTGTCGAGGATGTATATGAGTATCTTCAAGACACAAAAAGTTTGTTTGTTTTCGATGATGCTAGTAGTTATAAGGAGATTGAAAATTTTTTGCCATCAAGCTTTCCTGTTTTTTCTAATAGAGAAAAACCTTACGTTTTAATTACTTCTCCTAACAAGAATTGGAAAGAAGAAATAGAAGATATAGAAGAAATAAAGTTGGGTAATTTAAAAAAAGAAGAAGCCGAGGAATTTACTCGAAAAGCCTTAGGGGAAGATGAATCACAAGGTAAATCTATATCAGAGTTAATAGAAGAGTTTAATTGTTTTCCATTAGATTTGAAAGCAGCAACATCATGCATTAAACAAAAAGGTCTTAGTATTAGAGAATATCTGGAGGAATATAGAGTAGCTCAGCAATCAAAAACTGATTTTTTGGAGACACAAGTTGTTAATAAAAAATCTTTTAAAGCTTTGAAGGTTAACATTGATAAAATAAAAGAAGAAAAAAATGTTGGACAGCAAGCATATGTTATTTTAGTATTCATGGCTTACCTGGACCCTAATCAAATTAATACAAAAGAAATTTTTTTCAAGAGGGAATCAAAAGAAAATCAACAAAGGGTTTTGAATGCACTTGATCTACTTAATCAGTTCTCATTGATTGGATTAGAGAAAGGGATAGCAAAAATTCATCAAGAAGTACAAAAAATTATAAGGTTAGAGCAAAGAAAAGAAAAAAGAGAAGAAGAATTTTTAAGAAAAATAATGACATCATTGATGAATAATAACTGTAAAAATGTAAGCCATATCATATCCATTTGGAATTATGCAAGTGAATATAAAAAGTTAGTTAATGAATTTATTGAATCTGATTATTATGGAATGAATATCTTACATTTTCTGGCCATAGATGATAATGAAGAAGTTATTAAGCTTATATTCGAGAATGTAGATCTAAGTAAATTAAGTAAAATTGTTAATATCGGTGATAAAGATGGATCTACTCCTTTAGAATATGCTGTTATATATGGTCATTTAGCGTTAGTTAAATACTTTATAGGAAAAGGGGCTAATTTTAAGGTAAGTGATGACCCGAGCCTTACCCTTTTAGACTGTGCTGCTCTCCATAATCGACTAGAAATAGTTAGGTATTTTATTGATAACGAACATTTTCAGTTTGATAGTACTGTTTTATACTATGCTATTGAAAATAATTGCTTAGAGGTCGTTAGATACTTTATAGAGGAAGAAGAGATTTGTATAAATTTACAAGATGGAGAAGGTAAAGGTTATTTGCACTATGCTGTTGAACATAATTCCTTGGAGATTTTTGAGTACCTTCTAGCGTACGGGGCTACAGTAGATTTACAGGATGAGGATGGTATGACTCCTTTGCATTTTGCTGCTATGTATGGTTACCTAGGAATTGTTCGCTACCTCGTAGAGCATGGGGCTGATATAAATTTACAGAATGAAGATCATACGACTCCTTTGCACTTTGCTGATATATATGGTCACTCAAGCACTGTTCGCTACCTTGTAATGAATAACGTTAATACGAATCTAGAGGATATTAGTAATAATATTTCTCAGAACTACGATGTTAAGTTTCATTGCTACGACAGCGCTAGGTCCCTTTTTTCTTTAGAACAAGGAGCTAATGTGAAACTTGAACTCAACGATGATTTGTACCATTATACTAACAATTATTACCCAAGTAGTATTTGTTGCTATCAACCTCAATCTACTGTGTACTCAGCTCCATACTTAAAAACACAATCACATAAAAGAAACCTAGAGACATTTGATGAACATACACTACCTAAAAAAAGAAAATTAAAAAATATAAGTGAAGCATTGCAATTTGAAGATAAAAGCACAGTTAACTTAACTCATAGGTCACCTATATCTTCATTTAACAGCGTCTCTGTACAACCTGCAAACAAGGACTTAAGACTATAATTTTACAGTAAGCTATTTAATTTTATGAGGGGAATTTCAAAAAAACAGAGAAATAAAGTAATAAATTGATATAAATTCGCGTAGAACAAGTGGTAGACCATACGATTCCAAAGAAAACACTTCTCACAGCCCTTGATTTTGGCTGCTGAAAGTAGATATATCGTTTAAATTCTTAACAAAAAGATATACTAAATTAGTAATAATTTATTTAGGAATAGTAAAGAAAAGTCAAGCAAACTTTTAGAGATAATTTATGCCACAACTAGAAGAAACGAAATCAACAGAACTTTTGGATGCTGTTAGAACACTAAATATGAAGGAAATTGTGAGATTGATAGAAGCTGGAGCAGATATTAATGCAAAAGATAAGAATGAACGAACTCCTTTGCATACTGCTGCTGAATATTCCTCTACAAAGGCAGTAAAAGTTCTAATAGAAGCTGGAGCAGATATTAATGCAAAAGATAAGAATGAACGAACTCCTTTGCATATAGCTGCTGTAAAGGGTTATACAGAGATAGTAAAAGTTCTAATAGACTTAGGAGCAGATATTAATGCAAAAGATAAGAATAAAAAAACTCCTTTGCATCGGGCTACTGAAATAGGCTTTACAGATATTTGTGAGGTTATACTAAATCACATAGCAAGACTAGAAGTTGCTGGCTTATATGTAAGTGAGGAAAATTTACAAAAGAAAAATGAATTTATAACCACTTCAACCGAGAGGTATAACAATTATTTACAGCATCTTAAAAATTGTGAAGAAGAAGTTAAAAAGATTAAAGAAAGAAATAAGTCACTATATGACTTTTTGAGGGAAAATGACGTTAATAAAATGGCTGGCATATGGGAGCAAAATGAAAACGTACGTAATGAATTTGATAATGAAGAGAATTTAAAAAAGCTATATCCAGAATATGCACATATTTTAATTAATAAGGCTGATGAAGTAAAAAAAGAAATTTTCCTGCACAATAATAAACCATTGGTGGATTTTCTATCAACACATTATAGATATGATTTTCAAAAGGCGAAATTCTTTGGCATGGAGAGATTTTTTGAGGTGCACAAAAATGACTTTAAAGAAGAAAGAGTAGGAGTCCGAAATAATACACTATTTTACTTTGTAGACTTTAATGTTGAAAAGAGGTACGCTCCTAAACTAAAATTACAGGCGTTTGTAGAGACAATTGGAAACGAGGGTGTAAACAGCAATCTTCATCACCCAAACACTGAACAAACTCAAGGAGCTAGTCAGTCTCTTAATTAAAGAGGGATACATGGAAACCTGCTGCAAAAACAAAAAGAGGTGTTTCTCACTTGTATAAAGTATTTTTAAACGTGATTTTTTAATATCATAATTACTATGAAAACTGGGGCTTTCCTTTTGCAGCAGTTCTTGAGTTCCAGCAACAGACCAATCCATCCCAAAACGAACTCTTCTCTCACTAGCCGGTTTTAGTTGTTGGGAATGGTTGTTTTATTTAAATTTTTAGTAATATATACTATTAAGTCAGTATTAATTCGTTAAGAACTTTCATTAAAGATTATCAAAAAAACTTCTAAATAGGGATTGACAAGTTTTAGAGATGGAGTATTTCATGAAAAGTATATTGAGCTATTAATTTTTTATGTACAATAAATATGATAGTGAAAATATTTTTCTTTATATTATGAGGTAGCTGTTTTATTCAGAAAAAGATTTTTTTCTTACTTTGAAATTGAGTTGTTTTTATGGAGGGTTAAATGATTAATGAATTATTTGCTACTGTACGTAGTGGAGATGCCAATCAAGTTGCGGATCTTATCAATAAAGGGGCTGATGTTAATGCCAGGGGCAATAATGGCAATACCCCTCTGCACTTAGCTGCTCTTGCAGATGAATTACAGGTAGCAGAAAAGCTTATAGAGGGAGGGGCTGATGTTAATGCTAAGAACAATCACGATGCTACTCCTCTGCACTGGGCTGCTCTTAATCAGAATGTCAATATAGTAGAAAAGCTTATAGAGAAAGGAGCTAATGTTAATGAGAAGAATAAATATGACAATGTCCCTCTGCACTATGCTGCAGGTTATGGTAGCTTAAGTGTAATAGAAAAGCTTATAGAGAAAGGGGCTGATATTAATGCTAAGTCCAGTAATGGCGATACTCCTTTGCACTTGGCTACTAAAAATAGTCATTTAGATGTATTAGAAAAGCTCATAAAGGAAGGAGCTAATGTTAATGAAAGAAACAAATATGGTAATATCCCTTTACACTGGGCTGCAAGTTATGGTAGGTTAAGTATAGTAGAAGAGCTTATAGAGAAAGGAGCTGATATTAATGCTAAGAACAATAATGGCAATACTCCTTTGCATTGGGCTGTTAAAAGCAGTCATTTAGAAGTAGCTAAATTTCTTATAAGTAATCATGCTGACGTTAACGCTAAAAATAAAGATGGTTGGACATCTTTGCACTTTGCAGCTGCTTATGGTAATTTAAATATAGTTAAGCTCATTCTTGATAAAAGTGATTATGTTGATGCTAGAGGAGCTTTAGCCATGGCAAATACGCTTAATGAAGAAAACAGCTTAGAAATACGAAACCTTCTAGAGGAAAGAATAAGGAAAAATGAAGAAACTACACAACATTTTATAAGACATAGGCGTCATCGATACTCACAAGAGGAAGGCAGTTCTCTATCAATAGGTGTCCATAATCGCCGTAGTATTGTAAAAGAAGATGAAAATTCATTGCAAAATGATAAAATAGGAGTTACAAGCGGAGCAAGCAAGCCATCTTCATGGATCAATATTTTTGCTTACACTACAGTAGATACTGTTAAAGGTGTTTTTCAGTTTATTTCTTCTCCTTTTAAGGCAGCTATAAGTATGGAACCTTCTAAAGCTATTACAGTTCAAGGTATTGATAACAACGGTGTACTTCTTTTATTAGATGTATTTATAAGGAAAATCACAGGTCAGAAGTATATTTCCACAGTAGTTCAGTCTATATCACCATTAGAAGCACAGGGCTATGCATTAAATATTATAGAGGAATTTGAGAAAGTAGTAGAACAAGCTGCATTAAAAAGTGGGGTATCAATGCATCGGTTAAATATTGATTGTGTAGAAATGCAGAAAGAGGTTACTGCAAAAATCACGGGTGGTAAGTTTAATGAGATTTCAGGATTTTTAAACTCATATGTAGAGCAAGCATGCCACGATAGAGAAACAGGTAAGTTAAGTCCAAAGAAGTTTAACAAATTTATGGTTGTATTTAATAAGGAACTAGATTTAATAGTAAATCAATCAATAGAGCAGATATTACACAATAGAGATAGTACATTAGAAGTTGAAGAACAGCAAATAAACTTAGAGCCTCAAAGTTATTTAAGTAATACTTCTGTTCAAGGTCATTTAATTCAGGATAGAGGTTTAATAAATCAAGGTAAGGCTTAATTCCTTAGCTTTTTGATTTCATCTAGTAAAAGGTTGGTAATTTGATCTTATAACATCAATGGGCACACTAGCCTTTGTTTTGTATGCATTCAACCAATGTGTGACTATTACGCCACCTAAAAAAATAATCATACACTGTCTTCCATAGAGGAAAATCTTTTGCTCTACTGGCAAATACCTTTCATTATGTATTGTATAACATTAATAATTGTTCTTATTTTGTGCTTTCTTGGCCACACCTTGTGCAACTCTTGGCTCAAGAAATTTCCATTCTTTGTCACTTACATCACCTGGTATATATTTTTTACTGATCCTATCATATTATCTTCCTGATTTCCTTTCAAGATATGTTCTAAAAAGTAGAATCCGTTCAGCAGGGTGACAAAATAAGATAGAAAAGACAGCCATAGAAATAAATGGTGTCATCCCCTGTCATCCCAGTACTTGACACTGGAATGACACCATTTTTGCTTCGATATTTACACATTAGCCATGCATCTGAACGGATACAAAAGTAGAATTTAGAATTCTATCTAAAAGGATACCGAAAAAGAGCAGGAGTCCTATCTGGGAATTATTTTTAAATATGGACATGCATTGATTAGAATCGTCTGGATTGAAATTTTTGTGTTGGTGGTGAAATATGAATCCTATGGCAAGTAAAGCAATATAAAAGATGTTATTTAATGATGATAGTATACCAGCGTACAACCATGCCATTAAGGATATTAAATAAAATCTTTTCAACCAAGATTTTGTTGTATTGCCAAAATATAATGCAGTAGATTTCATTCCTAATTTCTCATCATCTTTTTTATCTTGATGAGCGTATATAGTATCATAACTAAGCGTCCAAAAGACGCATCCTATATAAAATAGCAAGGATTCTATGCTAATCTGGTTTGTTATTGCTGCTGAACCCATGAGTGATCCCATGTTGAAAGTAAACCCTAAAAACAATTGTGGCCACCAAACGTAACGCTTTAGCAAGGGGTAGATAACTATCATGCACATTGAAATTATTCCAAGTATAAGAGTAGTTTTATTGGTTAATAATAAGATTACCAGGGCAATAGACAGTAACAGTGAAAGTAAAGCCAAAGCCTGCTTTATGTTTAATGCACCACTTGCAAGTGGCCTATATTTTGTTCGTTCAACGTGCGCATCTATTTCTCTATCGAAGATATCATTGATTATGCACCCTGCGGGTCTCATTAAAAATGCACCTATAGTAAACAAAACAAGGAGAAAAAGAGCCTGATACGATAGAGAAGTTGAGGCTAAAAGAATGCCGCTTAAGCTAGAAAATAGCACAAGCCACAAACCTGTTAAACTGTGTATTCTCATTAATGAGAAATAATGGTTGAAATACATTAATTAAGTGTGATTATGTAATATTTTGCTTACATTGACAAAATTATCGAATGCTAAATCAGGCTTAAAAACTAACTCAGGTATAAATCGCAAATCAACATAACACAATATAGATTTACGTATTGACCATGCAGATTGGTTCATTTCATTAACAACAGTGCTGATATCATCATTATCATTTTGGATGTTTAATGAAGATAACACAATATATACATCTGCTTTCTTCAAATCTTTGCTTAGCTTTACATCAGATACTACTACTTTTTCATTAAGAACATTACCTTCCATTAAGACTTTTGATATTGCCCTATGTAATACCGATGCTACTTTTAGGTTTCTAATTTCCTTTTTCATATTCAACTACTATAACGTCCTTTCTTCTTGCACTAATTGATAAGCTTCCAAAATGTCTCCAACTTTAATATCGATATTACCCTCTAGCGATATTCCGCATTCAAAATTTACACCCACTTCTTTAACGTCATCTTTAAATCTACGTAGTGCTTTTAACTTTCCTTCATGCACCAATTTGCTGCCACGTACTACCTTAATTAGAGAATCTTTTTTTATAACTCCATCAGTGACATAACATCCGATGATATTACCGGCTTTGGATGAATTAAATATTTGCCTTACAGATGCAGAACCAACACGAACCTCTCGTGTAACAGGCTTTAACATTTTAGTTAGATACATCCTCATGTCTTCAATAAGCTCATATATTATATTGTAAGTATGTATTTCTATACCTTTTTGTTTTGCTAATTCTCTGATTTTTGAATCCACTTTTACATTAAAAGCTAAAATTACTGCGCTTGATGCTTCTGCAAGCAGCACATCTGAATCTGTTACTCCTCCTACTGCTTTGTGTAGAATATTTAATTTCACTTGATCTTTACCAAGCTTATCAATTGAGCTTGATATTGCTTCAATAGAACCAGTGACATCGCACTTTAAAACTACAGATAGTTCTTCTGTTTCACTATCATTACGACTGAATATATCTAAATTACTGTCGTCTAAATCTTCTTGCTTTTTCTTGATTAATTCTAACCTGTATTCAACAATTTCACGAGCCTGCCTTTCAGAGTTTACAACAACAAATTTATCTCCAGCATTTGGTACACCATTTAAACCAGTAACTTCAACTGGAGTAGAAGGTAGTGACGCTTTTTCTCTTTGACCAAGGTGATTAACCATACTGCGTACTTTGCTGTATGTTGTACCAACTATCAATATGTCACCAATCTTTAATGTTCCTTCTTCAACTATTAATGTAGCTGATATTCCTTTAGCTTTATCTATTTTGGACTCTATTACCCATCCAAGTGCTCGACAATCCTCTATTCCTTCTAGCGTCATTAATTCAGCAATTAATAAAATTGCCTCTTCTAGTTTATCTAAGTTGATTTTCTTTTTTGCTGATACTGGCACAATTATAACATCACCACCAAGTTCTTCGGGGATGAGGTCATACTGAGGCAAACTATTAATTATTCTTTCTACATCGCCAGGTTGTGATTTATCAATTTTATTAATGGCAACTATAATAGAGACATTTGCTGCTTTTGCATGGTTTATTGCTTCAACTGTTTGTTTCATGATTCCATCATCAGCTGCAACTACTATCACAACTATATTAGTAATATTGGCACCACGTGCACGCATTGCAGTAAACGCCTCATGCCCTGGTGTATCAATGAAAGTAATTTTTTGCTTATTTTTTGTCGTTAATTGATAAGCACCTATATGTTGAGTGATGCCACCTGACTCTCTTTCTGCAACATTGGATTCACGAAATGCATCAAGCAATGATGTTTTACCATGATCCACATGTCCCATAAAAGTAACGATAGGTGGTTTTGGTCTTTTAGGTAAGTTTTCTCTGTTGCTTATGAAGAGTAAATTCTTTTCTTTATCAGCATCACTTACTCGTTTAGCCGTATGATTAAATTTTTTTGCTATTTCGCATGCTATATCTGGATCTACTAGATCATCTACTCTATAGCTCTCCCCAACTTCTTCTTTGAGCATTTTTAGCACATTCTTGCTATCTTCTGCCATACGAATAGATAACTCCCTGATAGTTATTTTGTCTGGTATAATAACTTCTCTTGATATATTTTTACCCTTAGTAAACTTTGATTGTTTACTTCTTATACCAAATTTTTGCTTAAATACAGGGAGGTATTCATTTCTTTCATCTATTGCCTGTGTAATTACTAGCTTAGAATGCTTAGAGTATATATCTTTGCTAGCTTTAAAAGACTTTTTATCATTGTTCTCATATTCAATACTATCTTCTTTTTGTTCAACTGAGTTAGTATTACTTAAAACTTCCTTATTTATTTCTTTAGGTACAGAGTGTGATTCATTTTTATCTTCAGCTTCTTGATTGCTTTCTTCTTTTTTTATTTTCTCTTCTTGTTCTCTCTGATTCCTTTCTTTCAGCAAAGTAGCATTCTGTACAGCATTAATGCGGGAAATTTGTTCTTTTTCAGTTAAAGAGCCTAATTTACTCTCGTCAAATAAACTATATTCTTCTGCAGAATGAATTTTTCTTCTTTTTTTTACTATTGTAGTACCAGTACTTTGACTATCTAAAGAGTTTAAATTAATGTCTAATTTAAGCTTGCTTAAGCCTTGTAGGGTTAATTTTTTATTACTGATATCTTCATTATTCATATTGTTTTTATATTAATCCAAGCTTTTTACGTGCTTCTATGATTATTAAATCTGCTGTATCTTTTAGATTGTCTTTATTATTAGTTGAGGAAGAGAGTATGCTACAAAACTCATAATTTGATAAATCTGCTATGTCCTCTAAAGTTTTAATATTATGTTTACTAAGAGCAATTTTATTATCTATTGATAAGGCTAAGTTGATTACATCGTCTTCCATACCTAAATTTTTTAGCTCTTCTATTTTTCTATCATTCTCTGCTTTCAGGTAATTATTTGCTCTATTATGAAGTTCATTTGCAATATCTTCATTGAAGCCCTCTATTGAAGCAAGTTCCTTAATTGAAGTGTTAGATATATCTTCTACACTTGAAAAACCTTCTGTTACCAATAATTGGCCCATAATCTCTTCTAAGTTTAAAGCTTCAGCAAATAAAACTGAACATTGACTAAATTCTTTGTTTCTTCTTTCTGATTCTTGCTGAGTGCTTAATATCTCAATTTTCCATCCAACAAGCTCTGAAGCTAATCTTACATTCTGACCCTTTTTTCCTATAGCTAAACTCAATTGATCTTCAGCAACTATTAACTCTATACAATTTTCATTTTCGTCAATAATGACCTTTGATACTTCTGCAGGAGTAATGGCTTTAATAACAAATTGACCCAAATCTGATGAGTAATGTATGACGTCGATTTTTTCACCGTTTAATTCGTGTATAATAGTTTTTATTCTATCTCCTTTAACTCCAACGCAAGCACCTACTGGATCGATATTCTTATCAGATGAAAAAACAGCAACTTTAGATCTTGAACCAGCGTCTCTAGCTATACCTTTAATTGTTATCAATCCGTCAGCAACTTCTGGTACTTCTTGATTCAACAATGCCTCTAAAAAGCCTTCATGAGTCCTAGAAAGAATGATTTGACGTCCATCGTCAGAGCGCTTAACAGCCTGTATGTAAGCTTTAACCTTATCGCCTTCACGAAATGACTCACCACCAATTAAGTTTCGTAAAGGGAGGTATGCTCCAATTCCGTTTATGTCTATAATAAGATCTGAATATTCTACTTGTTTAACGATGCCATACCTCATTTCTCCTACCTTATCTTTAAATTCCTCATATTGCTTTTTTAACTCTTCATTTTTGATTATTTCAGAAATCTTTTGCTGGGCAATTCTTGCTGAAACAAGATCAGTGTTAAGAGAAATCAACTCACTAATAGTATCTCCAACTTTTGCATCTTCTTTTATTAACTTAGCTTGTGTCAACTTAATTAAGTCACACTCATTTTCATTTGATTCATCATTAATGACTTTTAGTTGTCTATATGAGGTAACTTTGCCTGTGTTTCTATCTATATTAACTACAATTTTACTTTTGCTACCATACTTTTGTTGAGCTACTGCTTCGATAGCACTTTTAAGTGCATTTATTATAATATTAAAATCCAAACCTTTTTGAAGTGAGAGCTCTCCCGCTGTTTTTATTACATCAAGGCTTCCAACTATGTTATTCTTGTTGCTTTTCTGCTTAACACTGCTTTTACGATTAGCAATCATATAAATAAATCCAATTTAATTAGTTATAATTATAGCTTCAACAGGTAAAGAACGCTATCTTAAATGTTAAATGATTGCTAATTTAAGTCAAGTTTTTTCATGTCTTTGTATGATAAGCAATGCCGGAGTAAAGAATAAAGTTAAGACCGTTGCAGCCAATATTCCACTTGCTATGGTTGCTGAAATATCAACCCACCACTGGCTTGATGGAGCATCATATGTGATTTGTAGCGTAAAAAAACTGATATTTAACCTAGTAATCATCGGTATTAAACCAAGAACTGTAGTTGCAACGGTAAGTAGTATTGGCCTGATGCGAGAAATTGAAGCGTTTATTATACATTGCTTAATGTTATTTTTGCGCACCTTAATTTGCTGATGAAAGGCATCAAGCAATAGTATATTATTATTCACTATAATTCCTGCTAAAGCAATTATCCCCACTCCACACATGACAACTACAAAAACTTTCTGAATAAGAAAGAAAATGAAAAATACACATGTTGTTGATAAAAACACTGCTGTCATTACGATAAATGTATAGTATATGTTGTTAAACTGTGCCACTAGCACCAATATCATCAATGTAATTGCTAATATAAAAGCCTTTAATAAAAATGCTCCTGATTTTTGTTGATCTTCCTTATCACCTTTGAAATCAATCTTTACTCCTTTACTACAGTCTTGAGTAATCGAATTTTGAATGAACTTAACTCTTTCATCAACAAGATAGCCAGTATCAACGTCAGCAGAGATTGTTACTGTGCGTGATCCATCAATCCTACTTAGTTTATTTGCCTTTTTTTCGGGAACGTATTTCACTATGCTACTCATAGAATATGGTCCATTTGCTGTATTAATAAAAAGGTTATCTATAGTTTTCATGTTGCGATTCTTTCTGGGAAAGCGTAGTACAATATCAATTTCTTCATCTGCGTTATTTGGTCTATATTTTCCAATTAATACTCCATTTGTAACCATCTTTATAAAATCACCGATGGTTGCAACACTTACTCCAGAGCTTGTAGCCTTACTCTTATCAATACTCATATTCCACTCTATTTCAGGTGCTGATCTACTATCTTGAATATTTATAAATCCAGATGAAGGTTGGTCCATAATTTTTAGGATTTTCTCTGCTACTGAATTCAAGTTGGATGCACTTCCGCTTAAGTTAATTTGTATTGGCTTGTCAGCTGATGGTCCTGACTTTTGTTCCTGTACATCAATTATTACTCCTTTTATGTTTTGTACACTACTCCTTATATCATTTAGTATTTGCGTAGCTTTGCGCCTGCAGCGCCAATCTACAAGTTCCAATTGAATTTTGGCAATAACGTTGTCTGAAAATTTTCCTGATCGAGCATAAAAAACATAAATTTCCTTTTCAACACCCAAAATACGTTCTTCTACTTTCTTAAGTATCAAATCTCGTTCTTTGGCTGATAAGCTTTCTTTTACTTTAACGCTGATTAAAATGTTATCTGAATATACATTCGGAAAGAACTTTAATCCAGGACCAAAAGTAAAATATAATATACTAGACAAAAATAAAACAAACACAACAACACATACAAATTTTTTGGGGTGATCTAAGACTTTCTCTAACATACGTACATAAGTTCTTATTATAAGCCCAGTATTTTTTACCTCACCACTTTCTATAGCACTCATTCTTATTATTTCTTTTTTTGAAGTTATTGAAGGTTTACCAAATATTGCACCAAGTGTTGGTATAAAAACCAAAGCCATAATTAGCGATCCAGTTAAAGTTAGAATTATTGTAATTGGTATGTACTGCATAAATTTACCGACTGTATCGGGCCAGAGTAACAGAGGGAAAAACACTGCTAATTTAGTCAATGTTGATGATAAAACTGGATAAAACATATCATGAACTGAGGTGCAAAAGGCTTCTACTTTATCCATGCCACAAATCATCTTTCTATCAGCATATTCGCTGATTACAATTGCATCATCAACCAGCATGCCAACTGCCATAATTAAACTGAAGAGCACAACTATATTTAGAGTAATACCCATGAGGTAAAGAGCCATTATTCCTATTAGAAAGGAGCCAGGTATTGATAGTGCAACAAGAATAGCAGCCCTTGTTCCCATAAAGAGCATTATTATGGTTAATATTAGTAATACGGCAAATATTATACCATTTTCCAAGTCGTCAAGCACATCACGTACATTTTTTGACTGGTCATTCAAATAAACTACTTTTAAATTTTCAGGTAATTGATCTTTTGCTTTGTCCATTAAGTATTTTACTTGATTTACCGTGTCTATTATGTTTTTTCCATTACGTTTTGAAATTTCTAGTACAATGCTAGGTAGTCCATTAATACGAGCAAATCCTTGGTGATCCTCAAACCCAAGGTATACTTTTGCTATATCTTTGATTCTCAAAACTGCATCACTTTGAGATCTAATAGGAATATTCATAATATCTTCTATGTCTTTTAATAACCCTGATATTTTAATCGAATATTTACCGGTATCATTTTCTAGTGATCCGGCTCCTACCAATCTGTTGTTGTTTGATATAGCTTGAAATATCTCATTTGATTGAATGTTATATTTTGTTAGAACTGTGGGCTCAATTATAACTTCCACTGTTTCTTTACGCATACCTGCTACTTCAACTTTAAGAACATTTGGCAGAGATTCTATTTCTTTCTTTAGTTTGCGTGCTATTTCAGTTAAAGTTCTTTCCGGCAAATTACCAATCAAGCCAACGTTTAGTATCGGAAATAAGCTCAAGTCTATTTCATTGATTATCGGAGATTCTGCTTCAATAGGTAATTTTGATTTTATGTTTAAAAGCTTTGAACGGACATTATCGAGCACTTCTTTATTATTATACTCTGTTCTAAATTCGATTATCATGTGAGCACCATCATTAGTTGCAAAAGCTCTCAATTCTTTTACACCTTCGATGGATCTTAGTTCATTTTCTATAGGAAGCACTAATAGCTTTTCACTATCCTCGACAGAAATACCAGGAAACCCGACAAATACACTAATTATAGGAATCTGTATATCAGGATGGCTTTGTTGCATAGCTAGTGTTGGTTGAGGTTATTGTAAGAAGAAAAGCTTTTTAATATATGGCTACTAACGAATTTTGTTGTAAAATAGGCATTTTTCAAACAAGTACAACTTATGCCACAAAAAATGAGAGTAAGTAACCAAAGAGAATATAACGAGTTTCTCAAAAAAAGAGGAAATGTTTTTCATTTTGTTAATCAAGCCATAGAAAATTGGTATGAAAATAGTCCAAAAGTTGCAGGTGGCAATAACACTTATAGTGATAAAGTTGTAATTTTAATACACATAATAGTTCATCTTTTTAGAATTGGCTTGAGACAAGCTGTAGGTTTTGTAAAAGGTTATATGGTACAAATAGGCAAAAAACTTAAGATTATCAGCTATACACAAGCTTCCAGAAGATTTAAAAAGCTTAATTTGAAGATTGATGACCATAGAAGCAATAAAGATGATCTGGAAAATGTTGAAATTGCCGTAGATAGCACTAGAGTTAGTATCTACAATAATAACGGTGGGCATAGTAAGCTTAATATTCGAAAAAGAAAATACAGTGGTTATGGTCAAGTAAGAAAATTACATGTTGTTTTAAACATAAATGATAAGAAAGCAATAAGCATGAACTACACTAGTGGTGTTGCTGTAGACTATTTGCCGGTCTGCGATATGTTAGAAGAAGTCAGTGATAAATATAACATTTGTTCTATTCGAGCAGATGCGGCTTATGATATAAAAAGTGTGTATAAAGAATGCAGAAAATACAATATTGTGCCTATTATTCGCCCTAGGAAGGATACTAAAATTTGTTTAGCTGACTACTTATCAGAAAGAAACAAGTATATTAGTAGAATTAGGTCATATGAGAATTATGAAGATGGTATTAATGAATGGAAGAAAAAAGTTAAGTATGGAGCACGGTCTTATATTGAAGTCTTTTTCTATAGGTTGAAGCAAATATTTGGGTTTGGCTTGAAAAATAAATCAGAGGTAAATCGTGAAAAAGAGCTGTTAATTAAGTGCTACTTATTGAACAAATTTACTGATATAGGTATGGCTGAATTTAAATTAGCTGCGTAAATTCACTGTGATTTACATGCCTATCAGTGCTATGCAACAAAGCCTATCAGGATTGCTTTCTCTTGGCATCTTTATATAAGTGTATGAGCCGAAGGTAAAAATCACGATAAGCAATAATATTACTGTTCTATTCCTCTCTACAAGTAAGCTTTTCATGCCAAACATTATACGTATTTATATCATATTATAGCTAAGATAAATTATATATTAATTAATCCTCATATAGCTTTATGTAAATGATTAAAATTTTTACAGTTTTGCAAGCGTAAGAAAATTTCTATATAATATGACTTTAGTATGGTATTTGAGGGATTATTGTGGTAGCAGTTTTAAGTGTGATAGAAGGCAAGAATAAAGCGATCGTATCTGGGTTGGTTGGTGTTTCATCAACTTTAGTATTTTTAACAATGATTCACATTGCTGCAAAGATAGCCATTATAGTTACTGCTGCTGCAGTTACTTACGCATTACTTTCATTGCTTAATAAAGCAAGACCTAAGTCTGTTAAAACTGATGATATGTCAGAAGATGAAGGGTATAGCAGTGTTGATGAAGGTGAAGAAAAAGATACCGTAAAAGAACCAAAAAGAACTGAAACTGAGCTAGAAGAAGAATTAAAAAATAAAAGAGCAGAAGAAGAAATGAAAAATGGACTACCTAAACATATGGATTTCAAAGGTAATTCACTTTCTAAAAGTGCTGATACTACAGATAGTCATTTCGTTTCTAGTGCTACAAATATTGTTATGGAACCTTTACCTAAACACATGGATGCACTTGGTAATCCACTTCCTGAGCAGCCACCGAGCAACCTTACCAATATAGGGCTTGGATCATCTAAAAGTACGCAGAAACTATCTGCTGCAGACTTGCTATTACAGTATGGGAATGTAAATAATGATGTGAGGAAAGTGCTAGAATGGCCAATTACCTCAAAGGAGTTTAATGGGTTAGGGTTTAACAGGTAGTTGCTATATCAAACTCTCCATCTTATATTGAGGATCAGATGCAATGCCATACACTCTATTTGGCGGAGCAATTTTGTTCTCTATACCAAAAACTATACCTTCAATTATTGCTGTGAGTACTTTTTCAAGGTTACAATCTGCTCCAGGAACACGGTGCTCTAGGCGGCATCTTTTGGAATCGTTGCCAAAATAGGGAATTCTTATCGCAGCAGTTCTGTTATTCACTCCCCAACTAATCGTAGTTGGAGTATGAATATCTGGGTACTGAAATCTTAAATATGAATCATCATTTGGAGCAAAAAACAACATATGTTTTTTCATCATTGCACATAATCCACCTATGCTGTGAATCAGGTGGTCACTATATTTTTGCTTATTGCCATAAAATAAGTTATTATTATTTGAATCCATGAGGCTAACATGTACATTTAGTGCGCTGCCTGCTCTATCCAAATAAGGTTTTGCTTTAAAAGAAACATTACCATCGAACTCTTGTGCTGTTCCAATCAGTAATTTTTTTACTAACTCAAAATGCATAATTAAATTATCAGGACTCGTATAACAATCACTTTTTATCTCGTATTGGTTTAAAGAACTCTCTTTCTCACAAAAAAATCCAAGAGAAGCTATTTTATTTTTGATGCTATTCAGAAATAAATATTCTTTTTTTATTCCCTCAGTGTAAAACTCCAGTTCAATACCGAATACAGTATTATGACTCAAATTACTTAATATAATCACAAATTTACTTCAATAAATTTATACTAAATCAGCTATATTTATACAAGTACTTTACTTATTTATCAGTAAATTTAATATCTTATTTATACATAATATATTACTATTTTTTAATAACATACTTCTAATCCTCGGTACAAGCGACATTTACAAATTGATTGTTTTTATTTCAAAAAAATGATCAATTTTAGTGCTTTTATACTCTTTACAACTCGTCAAAAAATCCTCATAATTTTAGATATGTATTAAGTAGTTTAGCTTTTTATCTTACAGTAAGCTATTGATTATCTTGCATCTTTCTGATTATTGTTCTTTCTTGGTGTGGTATATGAACTTAACTAACCCTAAGGTTTTTACTATGTTTTTTGATCAGATTATTACAGTAACGGACCACAATGTTACTTGGGAAAAAATCCAAAATTATCTCCATAATCTCTATGGAGAAGCAACATATAACAGCTGGCTGAGTTCACTAAGATTTATCAGCAACAGAAATGGAGAAGTTTTGTTGTCTGTACCAACAAGATTTATAAAGGAGTGGATTACAGTTCACTACATGGAAAAAATATTGTCATTATGGCAAAGCGAAGATCAAAGTGTATGTTCTATTGATATTCAATTAATTGAAGAAAGAAATTCAAATTCTAATACGATACTAAAAAATAGAGAGGAAAATAATCATAATCTTGGTTCACCACTAGATACCAGATTCACTTTTGATAATTTTGTGGTAGGAAAGTCAAATGAGTTAGCATTTACAGCGGCAAAGCGTGTAGCGGAATCTATAGATCCAATATCAGGAAGCAACCCTTTATTTCTATATGGTGGAGTGGGACTTGGTAAAACACATTTAATGCATGCTATAGCTTGGGACATAGTCAATTCTCCGTCAGCAAAAAGAAAAGTGGTATATTTATCAGCAGAGAAATTTATGTATCAATATATTACGGCGCTGCGGAGCAAAGATATTATGTTATTTAAAGAGCAATTTAGATCAGTAGATGTATTGATGGTAGATGATGTGCAATTTATCAGTGGTAAAGATAGTACACAAGAAGAATTTTTTCACACTTTCAATGCATTGATAGACCAAAATAAACAATTGGTTATATCAGCTGATAGGTCTCCTAGTGATCTTGATGGAGTAGAAGAAAGAATAAAATCACGACTTGGTTGGGGATTAGTTGCAGATATTAATGAAACAACTTTTGAATTAAGACTTGGTATATTGCAGGCGAAAGTGGAACGAATGAATATGTATGTTCCAAAGGATGTCCTAGAATTTTTGGCAAGGAATATAAAATCCAATATAAGAGAACTAGAAGGAGCATTAAATAAGGTTGCTCATACCTCTTTAATTGGAAGAAGCATGACAGTAGAATCAGCTAGTGAGACCCTAATTGATCTTCTTAGGTCAAATCATAGGTCAATCACAATAGAAGAAATACAGAAAAAAATAGCTGAATTTTTCAATATAAAGATTGCAGATATGCAATCTAATAGAAGGCTCCGCAGTCTTGCGAGGCCGAGACAAATAGCTATGTATTTCGCAAAGAAGTTTACGCAAAAAAGTTTACCAGATATTGGAAGAAATTTTGGTGGTAGAGATCATGCTACTGTTATACACGCAGTCAAACAAGTGGAAAATTTCATAAGAACTGACCCAAAATTTGCTGATGAAATCAATCGATTAAAAAAGATGTTTAAGTAGCACTTTATTAATGACAACCAGGCTGTTTTCATTTTTTTGATCAAATATCTTGTTCAAGTAGATTAAGTAAATCAAAGATCATTATTAGTATAAGCTAAGAGAAAATAGCTAGTCGATTGCTTAAAAAGTATATAAAATCACAATTTAAGTAGGAAATATGGCAATTAGACTTATTCCAGATAATCTTGATATAAGATTTAGTAAATATAGAAATTTGACAGCACTTGTTAGCGTTATTCTTATCATTTTTTCAATGCTTACTTTTATGCTGCGTGGAATGAATTTGGGTATAGACTTTACAGGTGGAATTTTGATAGAGATAAAATCTTCAAGCAAGGATGATGCTATTCTCGGTATATTAAAAGAGAGTGGATTTACGATACAGAGTTCAAAAGCTGGTGATAACTTAGTTGTGCGGTTTAAAGATGAGGGAGATGAAGATAAAATTAAAAAGGTTAAAAGTATATTAGAAAGCAAATTAGGTAATTTAGTAACTTATCGTAAAATAGATTATGTTGGTCCACAAATAGGCTCAACGCAGATATTTGAAGGGATATCAGCCATGTTAATTGCAATTATTGGAATATTTTTTTATGTTTGGCTTAGATTTAGCTGGCAGTGTGGACTTGGTGGAATAATGGCACTGATCCATGATGTGATTTTAACTCTTGGCTTTATCAGCTTAACGAGTATTGAGTTTAATATTTCATCAGTTGCAGCTCTACTTACCGTGATTGGCTATTCAATCAATAATTCAGTGGTTATATACGATCGGATTCGAGAGTATAAAAAAAATAGAAAAGATGTAGAAATGGATGAAATAGTTGATGCTAGCATTAATTCTACACTATTTCGTACTATGTTAACTTCAGGTACTACTCTTCTTGCTGCTCTTCCTTTAGTGCTGATTTGTACAGGTGTGGTCAGAGACTTCTGCTTAATCATTTCTTTTGGCATTGCAATCGGCACCTGTTCCGCAATATTTATCTCTGCTCCTATATGGCTTTGTTGCATAGCACTGATAGGCATGTAAATCACAGTGAATTTACGCAGCTAATTTAAATTCAGCCATACCTATATCAGTAAATTTGTTCAATAAGTAGCACTTAATTAACAGCTCTTTTTCACGATTTACCTCTGATTTATTTTTCAAGCCAAACCCAAATATTTGCTTCAACCTATAGAAAAAGACTTCAATATAAGACCGTGCTCCATACTTAACTTTTTTCTTCCATTCATTAATACCATCTTCATAATTCTCATATGACCTAATTCTACTAATATACTTGTTTCTTTCTGATAAGTAGTCAGCTAAACAAATTTTAGTATCCTTCCTAGGGCGAATAATAGGCACAATATTGTATTTTCTGCATTCTTTATACACACTTTTTATATCATAAGCCGCATCTGCTCGAATAGAACAAATGTTATATTTATCACTGACTTCTTCTAACATATCGCAGACCGGCAAATAGTCTACAGCAACACCACTAGTGTAGTTCATGCTTATTGCTTTCTTATCATTTATGTTTAAAACAACATGTAATTTTCTTACTTGACCATAACCACTGTATTTTCTTTTTCGAATATTAAGCTTACTATGCCCACCGTTATTATTGTAGATACTAACTCTAGTGCTATCTACGGCAATTTCAACATTTTCCAGATCATCTTTATTGCTTCTATGGTCATCAATCTTCAAATTAAGCTTTTTAAATCTTCTGGAAGCTTGTGTATAGCTGATAATCTTAAGTTTTTTGCCTATTTGTACCATATAACCTTTTACAAAACCTACAGCTTGTCTCAAGCCAATTCTAAAAAGATGAACTATTATGTGTATTAAAATTACAACTTTATCACTATAAGTGTTATTGCCACCTGCAACTTTTGGACTATTTTCATACCAATTTTCTATGGCTTGATTAACAAAATGAAAAACATTTCCTCTTTTTTTGAGAAACTCGTTATATTCTCTTTGGTTACTTACTCTCATTTTTTGTGGCATAAGTTGTACTTGTTTGAAAAATGCCTATTTTACAACAAAATTCGTTAGTAGCCATATATTAAAAAGCTTTTCTTCTTACAATAACCTCAACCAACACTAGCTATGCAACAAAGCCCTCCTATATTGACCTGCAGAGCGTTGATAAGTAGAGTATAGAACGTTTAACTACGATATAATATTAGCTTATTATCCCTAATAGTGAAATGAAAATATCTCAAAAAGCTCATACCAAGTAATGAATGGGACATAGAGTGAGTATTAACACTAGCGTGTACATCATTAATTAAAAAATTTCCTATTTTAACTTGAGGGATGTGAACAACACCAGCTTTTATTTGACCTTTTGCAGTTTCATATATTTTAAAGTCTTGAATGTTTTGTAAGTTAATACCAGCATGTAACGCATCTTTTTGCGATAGAACAATATCAGTTGCTCCGGTATCAAGCAAAAACGTTATATTACGATCATTGACTTGAGCTTGAATATAAAAGTGTCCATCGTATGACTTTGTAAATTCAATACTTTCGCCATTTTGAACCCTTCCTTTGTACGGTAGAAAAGTGCTCAGAAACCTATTGCTTAGTTTATCCCCTTGTGAATCAATAAACATTGCAGTAATGACTATTATCAGTAGCCAAATAACTAGATTTTTTGCTGCATTCATATTATTAAAATTTGAAGCCATAAGAGTAAATTTTTAAGATTAGCGTTAAAAGCTATTATTAAAAATAAGTAAATTTTATTGTTTTAGTACAATATTTAATATATACTTTAAGGAGGTATGTTCGATTTAATTTCATGTCAGAAGCAAAAAATTTAATTTTAGCAACAATTCTTTCTATATTGATTATAGTATTATGGCATATTATTTATGATAATTTTCTTAACACGAGCCAAAGCCAACCATCGATTGAAAATATTGAACATATCGAATCTTCTAACGACCTTGCTCCTATGATATACCAAAATCGTTCTGAAATTATTAATTCTACTAGAGAACAGAGAGTTAATTTAACCAATAACATGCTTGAAGGATCAATTTCTCTGAAAGGTGCAAGGTTTGATGACTTAATCTTAACTAACTACCACTTAGAACCGAGTTCTTCTTCTCCACAAGTGGTGTTACTGTCACCTGCAGAATCAAAAGATGTATATTTCGCAGAATTTGGGTGGCTCGATCCGAATGAAAAGATTAAAGTTCCAGATTCTAAAACAGTATGGCAAGCAGATAAACTCAATCAAAAAGAGGTCAATTTATTTTGGGATAATGAAAATGGCATTTTATTTAGAATGAAAATTAGCCTTGACGATAACTACATGTTTAAAGTTGAGCAAATTATTGAAAACAATACAAAAGATAATGTAGTTTTGGTTCCCTATGGTAAAATCAATCGTAAACGTGATAATATTAACGAATCCTATTGGATATCACATGAAGGAGTACTAGGTGCATTTAACAATAAACTAGAGGAGTGGACATATAAGGATATTTCCAAGAAACGTTTAATAAAGGCCAGCACAAGTGAAAAAAGTTGGTTTGGTTTTGCTGATAAATATTGGTTTACAGCTATCATACCTGAAAAATCTGATCAAATAAATGTAAGTATTAAGCATACGAATGTTAATAACATTGATAAGTTTCAAGTAGATTTTGTTAAACCTTACAAACACATACTCCCTGGTGCAAGTGTTTCTACTCTGAACTACTTTTTTGCTGGGGCAAAGAAATTGAATTTACTTGATTCTTATAAAGACACTCTCAATATACCTTTGTTTGATAAGGCTGTAGATTTTGGTGTTCTTTATTTTATAACCAAGCCGGTGTTTTTACTGCTTGAATATTTTAACTTTGTTTTGAAAAATTTTGGCTTAGCAATATTATTGCTAACTTTAGTAATCAAACTTTTGATGCTTCCCTTATCTAATAGATCATATATTTCGATGTTCAAGGTGAAAAGCCTGCAGCCTGAATTAACTCGTATAAAAGAGTTGTACAAAAATGACAGCTTAAAGCAGCACAAAGAGACAATTGCGTTGTTCAAGAGAAACAATGTAAATCCAATGTCGAGCATTTTCCCTATGCTCATACAAATACCAGTATTTTTTGCTCTGTATAAAGTATTATTTGTTACTATAGAGATGAGACACGCCCCTTTTTATTTATGGATTAAGGATCTTTCAGCTTCTGATCCAACAAACATTTTTACATTATTTGGGTTGTTTAATTATAACTTTCCTATTTCTATAGGCATTTTACCTATAATTTTCGGCGCTACCATGATAATTCAGCAGAAGCTAAGTGAGAAAGATCAAACCAGTAAAGATGATATTCAAGTAAATGTTATGAAGTTTTTACCTTACATTTCCGTCTTTATTTTTTCTTCTTTTCCTGCCGGCCTGGTAATATATTGGATATTTAGTAATATTATAACTCTGGTTCAACAATACTTAATAAAGTTCTTCTTAACAAGAAAAGTCGGGATAAATGTCGAAAATACTAATAGTTAATTCAATTTATTATACCGAAATAGCGAACCTTTTGCTTGAAGGTGCAGTCGATAGATTAAAAGAAAGTCATGCAAGCTATGACATAATTGAAGTTCCTGGTGCATTTGAGATACCAGCTACAATTCTCTTTGCAGTAAAAAGCAAGAATGCTAATTATGACGGTTATTTAGCTCTTGGGTGCGTGATTCGCGGTGAAACTGATCATTATAAATACGTTTGTAAAGGAGTAATCGAAGGCTTAAATGAAGTTATTATGCATTATGCAATACCCCTTGGTATGGGCGTAATTACCGCTGACAGCAAAGATAAAGCACTAATTAGAGCTGACAAAAATAAAAAGAACGTTGGTGGCCATGCAGCCTCAACTGTTTTGCATATGATAGATCTACACAATAAATTAAAATAATGGAGGAAAAACCAGTAGATAAAAAGTGGCGCATAAAAAGAAGTACGGCAAGATTTCTTGCTGTACAAATTGCTTATTCAAATATTTTTGTAAGTTACAACAAAAGCACTTTTAAATTGGAAAATTGTGAGCTTAAGGACTACATAAGTACGTTGAAAGATATATTTGAATGTGAAGAATTTGAACATCAGTTCTTAGAAAACTTGTTATGTAAGGTTATAAAAAGCAGTGAAGAATATGATAAAATAATAGAGTCTTATTTACACCCAAGCTGGTCACTTTCACGATTAAATCTTATAAGCTTATCTATTTTGCGTATTGCAGTATGTGAGTTAATTGATTTTGATACACCAGCACCAATTGTTATTAATGAATATACTAACATTGCATCTGATTTACTTGATGCTCCAAACAAAATTGGCTTTATTAATGGGTTGTTAGATAAGGTAAAGGATGCAGTCAGACTAAATAAAAATCCTTAGCAAATTTCTTACAAGTATGTGAATATCTATTTTTTGAGACAGTTTCTACAATAAGTTTAAGTCATTAACACTAAAAAATGAAGGGAAGACTTATTCCTTTTATACTTGGCTGATTAATAATCTTTCTGGCTTTTCGTGTTCAACTTTTGGTGACTTAACAATTGAGCTTGGCACAAATTCGATGGTTAGTTCTTGAACATTATTTTCTTCAACGTTTAAACCTAACGTTTTTAACTCCTGTCCACAATTTATCTGTTCAAATGTACTATCCCCTTTCTTCTTGTATAGCTGATGTATATCAAGGAGTTTAGTGTTGCCAAGCAAGATTGGATCAGGATTATCAATATATCTGATCTGACCATAACTCTCAGCTTTGAATACTTCGCCTTTTGAGTTAGTAAAATCTATAGTATATTCACCATTTTCGTTCTTATAGTTCTTTTCAATAAATTCAAGATCTTTATTTGTTACCTGCAACATCAGGTATCTTTGAGAGCTACCAGCAACAATTCTCGGAGCTTTAAGTTCAGATATTTCATTATTTTTCATGAAGGAATATATTGCTAAACTAATCAGTGCAACAGTAACAAATGCTAAAACACTCATTCCAAGTGGTGTAGCTGCAAAAGCTGCAAGTGGAGCAAGTATATAAGTTGAAGACATCAAATATGGTGATGAAAGTGCTACTGCTGCGCCTATAACATACAGAGAAGTAAGTACTAAAAGTGCAGTATTTGTTTTGTGGAGCTGGCCACGGTGGTTTTTAAAAATTAACATAATTGCCTCATTTAAATTAATTAAAGTTGTATGTAAAGAATTATTATTGTCAACTTATAAACAATAAATTATCTACCACTTGAGCCGAAGCCTCCTTCATTGCGAGCAGTTTCTTTTGCATAGAATTCTTCTATGTTGTTCCAAATTATCTCAGGTACAGGAGTGATAAGAATTTGTGCAATTCTATCTCCTCTTTTTATTTCATATGGCTGATTACTTAGATTGATTAGGCAAACTTTAACTTCACCTCGATAATCGGAGTCTATAGTGCCCGGAGAATTTAAGACAGTGATTCCATGTTTTGCAGCAAGCCCAGAACGTGGGCGGATTTGCCCCTCAAAACCGTTTGGTATTGCAATCACAATTCCAGTTGGAACAAGTAATCTCTCAAGTGGATTTAAAACAGCAGAGTCATTCAATGCAGCATAAAGATCCATGCCAGCACTCTGCATAGTTGCATAACAGGGAAGAGGCAGGCTTTCGCCATGTGATAACTTTTTTATTTCTACTTTAATTTTGTCTCTTTGCATTTTTATTCACCAGTTATGAAAATTTGATTGTAGCATGTAAATTATGCCTGTAAAAGATAAGAAAACTACTTGACAAATCTTTCAGCTTACTTACTATAAAATTCAAAGTGTTTTATTACCTTCAATCTGTTCAGATTAAACGACAAAAGTATTATACAGTTGGCGTCTTATAAATCTTTCCGCTATGTGCACTTTATGTCTTCACAATAATTTCTACCTAATATAAGCTGAAACGGGCTTATAAAACGTTTAAAACAGTACGTTTGTATAGAGGGTGTCATTCCAGCGCGTGACGCTGGTTCCTGGATCTCAGTGTCTGGGCACTGGGATGAGAAAAAAGGGGCTACTTGAATGACACCTTATGTTCCAGCACGTGACACATAATTGTACGAACATTCATTTTTGAATACAGCAAATGGTCAATGCCCAGACACTGGCATCCAGAAATTTTATTAGGTTGGTAAGCACAAAAGTAGTTGCTTTATGCTAAAACACAACGGTTGAAAGACTCGATTCCAGCGTCACGCGCTGGAATGACATCAAAGGGGCTACTTGAATGACATACTTGAATTTACGCTATAAAGTGAACCGGTTTGGTGTGCTGCTGTTGTTTGCAGTATTGTAGTGCTAATTTTTTACTTCGGTAGTCTTTTTATTGTCATTATAATTATGAGAATAGTTGAGGCCAATTAATATGAAAACTTTTACGAAAAATTTTAAAGGTAAGGAAAGAAGGCTAGAAGAGTTCAATGAGAAAGTTGAAGACATATCAGCTGTAGCTCAAGATAAGTTTGCACATGAACTTGAAAATATCGCATATGAAAGTGTGCAGAAATTTCGCAGTCTACTTGCTAAAGAGATAAACTCCACTTTCAATAACATTCATTCTCAGAATGTCAATCTACTAAAATCCGGCTTAGTAAACTTGATCAATAAAAAAGGAGAAACAGCGTTAATACGTTCTCTTCTCAATATACTTGTACGATAGAGTTGCTGCTGCAATTTAATATTAAGTGATAACTAAAATAAGTAAGATTTTTTATGGATAAGTCTTACTTATTTTAGCTATATATAGAAAAGGAGGGTTGTTATGTCAACAAGACTAAAGTATCCAATTATAAATATACAACGTAAGTCTAAGCCTAAATCTTTTCCAGTAACTTTAGGAGAGGTTAAATCTTTTTTACGAATTGAAAATGATCAAGATGATAAGTTGATTTCAAGTTTTATTTTTATGGCAACTGATTATGCTCAGTGGCATATGGAAAAGTCTCTAGTAAAGCAAACGTGGCAAGTTTCATATGAAGGTTATATACCTCGTAGAATCTATTTAAGCTATGGTCCTGTGAATAAAATAATATTGGCTACTGATAAGAATAGAAAACTTAGTTATTATTTTAGTGATATAGGAAGCTATATTGAATTTTTCAATTATTTGAACATAATAAGGGCTGATGTTGTATATGAAGCTGGTTATGATAGTGTTCCTGAGCAAATAAAGCTAGGTATTATACAGCATGTTTCTGCTCTCTATAAAAATCGTGAATCAGAAGTAAGTAGCCATTTATCTGAGGTAAAGAAGGTGTATTCTCCATTTCGCGAACCAAAGGTTGTTTTGTAGTTCCTGTTTGTCATTCAATAGCAGATACAACAGATGGTGTCATCCGAGTAGCCCCTTCGATGTCATCCCAGTACTGGGATCCAGTTTTTTCATGATCATCAAAACGTTGTATTTTAAAATAAAACGGCTACTTTTATGCTTACCAACTTAATAAAATTCCTGGATCCCAGTACTGGGATTACAAGAAAGAGCTACTGGAACGACATCATTATAAAGTGAACCAGTGTCTGGGGATGGGATGACATCTTCTTGACAGATAATGTTCGTGCAGTAAGCACTAGGATGATACCATCTGTTGTACCTGCAAATTGCAATCTTCGTAAACGTATCTGTGAGATGGAAAAAATTCAAATTATAAATGAGTTGTATGATAGTATTTATGCAGCATTAAAAGCAAACTCTGATTTAAAGAAATATGTTACTAACATCTATGATTACCTGCCTAAGCAGGTTACTATTCCTTATCTGAGATTGCGCATAGTAAATTATGTTAACCTGCATATGCTATCTAATTTTGCTACAAAAGTAAGATTTTCATGCGACATATATACTTATCATATAAGCAGCATGCTTGCTGCTATAAAGCATGTTGGCTTGGTGGTAAAGAGCATTAGTAGTGAGACCATTTTGGAAAGTAATTGTGTTATAAATCAGCATGATGAAGTTTTACATTCAACAATTAATTTTGATATTTTAATACAAGGAGGTAGCGATGAGCAAATTACAGCTGAAAATTAAAGGTCATGACAATAATTTTGTTGTGCTGAATAATATACGAAACTTAAGGTTTACTTTGCGTAATAACAAAGAGGAGATGAAAGATATTTCCTCTTTTGGCTGGAGAAAAGTGCTTGATTGTGCTGGAAGTAGAAAGATTACAATAAAAATTAATGGCATTTTAAATTCAGTATTGGCTGATGAATTATTGCGTAATTCTGCAATGTTAAACTCTAATAATGATTATGAGATTAGTTTTAATGCTAAGGAGAAGATAAAACTCAGGTGTTCGGTTGAATTGTATGAGAGATATTATGATCCTGCCACTTTTGACAGCTTCACTGTAGTTTTAGCCAGTGCTGAAGTTGTGAACACTTTTCATTAGTGTTAATTTAATTTTTTCATATACAATAATAATAAGTGGGAATAAATTAAAAAAAATTATGAACGATGAGGATCTTTTCGAAGAAGGCGATGATAATGTTGAAGAGAATAGCGATGACAGAAGAGAAAGGAATTTGAAGAATGAAAATCAGCTCGAAGAGCAATTTAAAGAGTATTTAAAACCTTTCGAGGATATTTTAAGTCAAATTGATGAAGGAGTTGATAATTTAGATAGTTACGAAAGGACTATGCAAGTAAAGCGAAGTATAGATAGGCTCATAGAAACCTTATATAGCCAAGCAGCATCTGAGGATATTGATGTAGAACTTGAAACCACAAAACACACTCGCGATAAATCAGAGTCCAAGAAAAGAGTTCTGGAAAAGAGAAAGAAACAACTGATGGAAGAGATCTTAAGTTTTCAACAACAAAAGGAGCTAATGAATAGTAGGGAAAAACATGAAGTAGCAAGTGATGGGGATGTTCAGAAGGCAAAAGCACGAGTGAAGTCTTCAATTAGGGGGGTGTTGTTTTCAGTTATTGCTCATAGAATGGATCCACGAAGGAGGGCAGGGGAAACTGCTGATGACAATGAAAAGCAAGCTCTTATGTACGGTAGAGAAGCAGTTGGTGGAGTTTTAGGTGGATTATTCAAGGCGTTTTTAACTGCAGTTGCTGCTGTTGTGCGCGAAATTGCTAAACCACTTCAACATATGAATACACAAGAGACGTCTTTTGCAAAACAAGTTGAAGAAAGCAGAAACCAGGATTCACAGAAAGGTCGATCTGTGTAGGTCAAAGTATAATTTCAAAAAAATTTTTGAAATCGTATGTACTAAACAATATCTACTCAACGGAAATTACAACAAACGCAGTAGCATAATCTTGATCATCACTTAGAGAAAGGTGTATCTTGTAGTCTTTCGAGATGAAATCCTTTGTGATAGCAAGATGTGGTTTTCCCCTGATATTACTGTATATTTCTATATCTTTCATTATAATTCCTTGGCTGAATCCAGTGCCTAGCGCTTTAACAAAAGCTTCCTTTGCAGCAAAGCGTTTAGCAAAATATTTTGCTCTTACTTCTTGGCTATTATATTTTTTGCTTATCTCTATCTCCTTCTTAGTATAGACTTTATTGAGAAATTTTTCCCCGTATTTTTGTGATATTCTCAATATTCTGGGTATATATACTATGTCAGTGCCAATACCGTATATCATTTTGCACTAAAACGATTTATTGCTTCTTCAACTTGTATTTCCTCTACCTCTCCAGTTTCCCTATTTTTTACTTCAACTATATTTGAAGTTACTGCTTTCTTTCCAATAATTATTTGACACGGCAAGCCTATCAGATCCATTCTGGCAAATTTCACTCCTACACTTTCGTCCGTATCATCATAAAGCACTTCATCGCTTTTCAAAGCTTTGTATATTTTATCTGCAGCCTCCGTTACTTTTGTTTGTAAATTGATCAAACCAACTTTAAAAGGAGCTACTGCCTCTGGCCAGATAATTCCTTTATCATCATGGAAAGCTTCTATTATTGCGCCAACAAGCCTTGAAACTCCAATACCATACGAACCCATATGCATGTTAACATTTTTTCCATCTTGAGAAGTAACACTTGCCTTCATAGGTTTCGAATATTTATCACCAAAATAAAAAATATGCCCTATTTCAATACCCTTGCTAACATTTAACTGTTCTTGCGTTATAGGACAACTTTCAGGATCATGCATATCGTCTGCAACTGCATATATGCTCTTCAGGCTTTCAATATCTTCGCTTTCTAGTAATTCAAAAAGTTTATTGTCATAATATAGAGTGCTCTCACCGGTGTTTGCCAATATATGAAATTCATGACTTAAATTTCCTCCAATTGGTCCTGTATCTGCCCTCACTCCAATTGGAGTAAGCCCCATTCGTTTGAAGATTTTTATGTAAGTTTTATACATCAAATTATATGAATTCAGTGCACCTTCGTAATCTACATCAAAACTGTATGCATCCTTCATCAGAAATTCCCTGCCTCTCATAACGCCATAACGAGGTCTTACTTCGTCACGAAACTTCCACTGAATTTGATATAAACAAAGTGGTAAATCTTTGTAACTTTTTACCGTATTTCTAATCAAATCAGTTACCACCTCCTCATGTGTTGGACCAAAAAGCATATCGCTTTCATGCCTATCTTTAATACGTAGCATTTCTTTGCCGTAATCATCGTAACGTCCTGACTCTCGCCAAAGACTTGCTGGCTGCACACAAGGCATCAACACTTCAATTGCACCAATTTCATCTCTGATAATATTTTCAATATTTTTAAGTACCAAAAGGCCAAGCGGCAGCCAAGAATAAATTCCAGATGCTGTCTGCTTGATTAAGCCCGCACGTAACAAATATTGATGAGAAATAATTTCAGCACCAGCCGGGGTTTCTTTTAAAGTTGGCAGGTAATATTGAGATAAACGCATTTGATAAATCTGATTGTACTAAGTAATCTTAATACAATCAGACCTGTAGGTAAACTTATTTAAAAAGGAAAGAGAGAGGAGCAGTCTTCTAAGAAGAAATAGAAGCTATCTTAAACCTCAAGTCATCACTTTTTTACCACAGCACATCATCGATGTTTTGGTATAGAGTAATCAGAATCATAAAAATAGCTTAGTGTTAGATATTTTTATGATAACCTCTCTTAAACAATTGATATTTTACAGTGTTTTTGGTAAAATAATAGCTTAAGGCTTAGAATAAAAGTTTATGAGTGAAGCACAAGGTCCAAATATCGCAGAATGGCAGGCACAGCAGCAACACCAGGAAGCCGCTAGTGAGAAAAGTGGTTTCGGTCTTGGTCATAGTGACTCTGTTGCAACAATTGTGGATGGAATGAAGTGGATGTTCAACTTTCATGAAGGAGCAATTGCTGCTTATAATAATGTGTTTGAAGGTTTGGTAAGTGGTAGCAGTCTAGTAACGTTATTTGGGAAATCAGGTAATATGTTTGGCATAAAATTTCTTGAAAGTCTTGCTGAATATTTTTCAGGTGGAGGTGGAGAAGATATGCCATCAGAAGGAATGGGTATGGACTACGGTGATGAGGGGCATCATCCGGATGATTATCCCCACGCTAGCAATGAAATGGCTCATAGTGCTGATGGTTTGCATGATATGCATGATGCAGGTGATCATCATGGCCAATCTTTTTCACCTGGTCCTTCACCATCTGTTGGTGATGATCATGAGCTTGGTTACTAAATAACTAAGAAGATTTTATTGTAATTAGTGAAAAAAGTTTCAGTTTTAGGATCAACAGGAAGCATTGGAAAAAAGACTGTAGATTTGCTCTTAAAGAGAAAGGAAGAATATCAGGTGGAAGCACTAAGTGCCAATTCTAACTTTGCTCTGCTAGCACAACAGGCAAATCTACTTAATGCAAAATATGCTGCCATTTCTGATGAAAGGTTCTACAAAGATTTAAAAGAAGATCTACTTGGTACAAACGTCAAAGTAGAAGTTGGTGCTCCAGGTCTAGCAAATGTTGCTTCTCTACCCGTTGATCTCTCAGTTATTGCAATAGTTGGCATCGCAGGCCTTGAGCCAGTTATAAAGGTTATAGAAAGCGGTACTAAAGTTATTGCTCTAGCAAACAAAGAGAGTATTGTTTGCGGTGGTAAGTTACTACTTAAAAAAGCTAAAGAAAGGAGCGTACAAATAATTCCCATCGACTCTGAACACAACGCAATTTTTCAAGTTTTGCAAAATGATGATAAATGTGTAGAAAAGATTATACTCACTGCCTCTGGTGGACCATTTTTAAATTATAGCCTTGAACAATTAAGAAATATCACAGTAAATCAGGCACTAAGTCACCCTACTTGGAAAATGGGAAAGAAAATATCAGTTGATAGTGCAACAATGATGAATAAAGCACTAGAAATAATAGAAGCACATCATTTGTTTAAAATTAGCCCAAATAGAATTGAAGCAGTAGTGCATCCTGAATCGATAGTACATGGAGTTGTAGTTTACCAGGATGGGTTTAGCTTTGCTGTGCTTGCAGAAACTGATATGGAAATTCCCATTGCATATGCTTTGTCTTGGCCAGAAAGATCAACTTTGAACTACAAGTTAGACTTAACAAAACAAAAAAAATTGACCTTTCAAGAACCAGACCACAAATGTTTTTCTTCACTAAAGCTAAGCATGGAAGTGTTAAATTCTTCTTCTCCACATACAAATAGTATTGTTTTGAACGCTGCAAATGAGATAGCTGTTAACGAATTTTTGAAGTCACGAATCGGTTTCTTAGAAATATTAGAGGTAGTAAAATCAACAATAGAAAATTTTGACAAGTACTCTGATATTAAATCACTATCTGACATAACAAGTATCGATTTTGAAAGCCGTATTATTGCTAACAAAATTATTGAAAATAAAGGTATCCGTTCAGCAGAGTGATAAAATAAGGTAGACGAGAAAAGACAACTATAGTATTTCCTAAAGTAAATGATAAAGGTATAATAAAGTATTTGAGTTATAATGGCATATAGTGTGGATTTAAGGGAAAAGGCAGTATTGATGATAGAAAAAGGTAAGACAAAGGTTGAGGTAGCAGAGCTTATGGAGATAGGAATAGCAACTCTGTACCGTTGGTTAAAAAAGAAAGCTGCTGGTGAAAGCCTCAAGCCATCTAAAAACGGTAGCTTTATTCGAAAAATAGACCCCAAAATACTCGAAGAATATGTTACAAAGAATCCAGATCATACTCTGGCAGAGATGAAACAAAATCTTGGATTTGGAATAAACTCAATTTGGTATAGACTAAAACAGCTAAAAATTACTTTAAAAAAAAGTCACACTATATCAAGAGCGCAATCAAGAAGATAGGGAGCAATTTATTGATAAAATCTCAAAAATAGACCATTCCAGCATCTTATATATAGATGAAGCAGGAGTTGATAATAAGTTATACCGAGAATATGGACGCGCTCCAAGAGGAAAGAAAATTTATGCAGATATTCCAGGGAGAACTCGAGAGAGAATCAGTATAGTAGCCGGGTGGATTGGAAAGAGATTTATTGCACCAATGACTTTCAAAGGTGGGTGTGACAAAGAGGTATTCAATACATGGTTGGAGAAGATGTTATTACCTACATTGCCACTTGGCACAACTATAGTTATGGATAATGCTACATTTCATAAGACCACTAAAACAAAATCATTAATAGAGTCTTTTGGCTGTCATTTGCTGTATCTTCCAACATATTCACCAGATTTGAATCCTATAGAATACTGTTGGCATACCATCAAAAGCCGCCTCAGACCTCTCATGTATAAATATACAGACTTACAGCTTTTGGTTGGTAATACCATAATGGAACTTTATCATCCATTTTAGAAAATACTATAAATGGTCAAGTAGACCCATTTCATACTCCTGTCATCCTAGTAGCTGACACTGGGATCCAGAAAAATTTACAAGTAAACTGAGCTTATGCTAAATTCAATGAGATTAAATGAAAACCAGCATCAAGTGCTGGAATGACACCTTACCTGAACAGATAAATCACTAGCACGTTCGTTCACAATAACTTGAGAGAAGCTTACATCATTAATAACTGTATTTGCTCTATACAGAAAACCACATCCTATTGCAAAAAAAAGCAACGAAGTTGCAGCAAGTGGAACTGGGTTGTCAACTACGAAACATAGACCAACAGCAAATACTCCAGATAACAAAAAAGCACAAGCATAATTAGTTTGTTTCCTTTTTTGAGCGACTGCTTCTATCTTTAGGAATTCTGGTTCTATTGCTTTCTTGACATGTCCTGCAATACAATTTCTTGGACTTTTGTTTTCATAGTTTTTAATATTAGGTTTGATATTTGGATGTGTAAGTAATATTTCTATCATGTTTACATTTCCCAACTTTCAAGCAATGTGTAGAGCTGTATTTTTTTCCTTCTTGCCGGTCTTAATTTCCTCCTCTGCACGAGCATAATTTTGAGGTATAAATCCTTCATTAACAGGTTGTGAATTGTCAAGGTATATGCAGCGAAGATATGGACTCCTATCTACTACTTCTCTCTCCTCAAATTCGTAAACTGGATAACCATCATGTTCCTTTGGTCTTCTCTCCATAACAGCTTGCTTGCTTTTAATATTTACATCAATTTTTTTATGCTGTACAAGCAACTTAGCCATAAGCTCTAAATATTGATGTTCCTCGTTATTACTAGTAACAAAAGCTGAAATAATGCACATCAAAGGTGTCATCCCATCCTCAAAAGCGTTAACATTCGCTCCTTCTTTCAATGCTTGTTGAAAATGATTCCAAGCTTCCTCAGGTGTTATTCTTTCACCACTAGCATTTTGAAATTCAATAGCTTTAAACAACTTTTTTGTTGCTTCACTTGTACTAAACATTTTAACCCCCTATCACAATAAACTTGATAAAATTATACATAGAAAAAATTAAAATATCAATTATTAAGCTAATGATCCAGAATATACTCCTTCGTTAAAGGAGACTGAGCATTTTCAAAGATTTCTTGAGTACTTCCGAATTCAACAATCTTGCCATTGCAAAAGAAAACTATGCTGTCAGATAATTTTTTAGCTTGCTTCATCGAATGAGTTACCATAATTATGGTGAACCTCAATTTCAATTCTTGTATAAGATTTTCGATTGCATTGGTTGCCATTGGATCAAGAGCAGAGCATGGTTCATCCATTAATAAAATAGTTGGCTTTACTGCAATTGCACGAGCAATGCATAATCTTTGTTGCTGGCCACCAGATAAATTTAGTGCACTATCTTGCAATCTATCTTTCAACTCTTCCCATAAACCAACCTTAGTTAAACTACTTTCTACTATTTCATCTAATTTTTGCTTATTTTTCACCATGCCATGCAATTTAGGCCCATAAGCAACATTATCATATATTGACTTTGGAAAAGGGTTGGGTTTTTGAAATACCATACCAACTTTTGCTCTGAGCAATACAACATCCATATCACGTGAATATATATTACCCAGCCCATCGATTACCAGCTCACCGGTCGCTTTACATCCAGGTACGTAATCATTCATACGATTAAAACAACGCAAAAATGTCGATTTACCGCACCCAGAAGGTCCGATAAAAGTTGTGACTTTCTTTTTGCAAATATTCAAATTTATATCGAATAAAACTTGTTTAGAGCCATACCAAAGATTTAAATTTTTAACGAAAGCGTATTTATCGTTCATACTAAATCCTGCATTGAATAAAGTCCTGGAGTTTTATTCTCGCACAACCATATTGCTGCCTGAACCGCCCCTCTAGCAAACGTTGTACGATCAATTGCCTTGTGATTTAATTCTACTCGTTCATCGGAATTGACAAACATGACACTGTGATCTCCTATTACTCCACCTCCACGAGATACTGCAAAGCCTATTCCTCCTTTCCCTCTTATATTTGAATTATTATGTGAATATTGATTGAGCTCAAAATCCACTTTTGCAGCGTTAGCAACTGCTTTACCAAACTCTATAGCTGTTCCAGATGGTGAATCCTTTTTTAAATTGTGATGCATTTCCCAAATTTCAACGTCATACTCATTACCTAAAAGCTTGGCAGCTTCTTTTACCAATTTCAGCAACACATTAACTCCTATACTCATATTTGCTGACCATAATATTGGAACTTTAGCAGCATAGTCTTTTAAATTTAGACCTTCTATTCCAGTTGTGCCACTAACTAGCGGTTTTTTAAATTTCACGGCCGCCTTAAGGCATTCTAGCATACATTCTTTAGTTGTAAAATCTATTACAACATCGGACGATTCAAATACCTCACTAATAGAACTTGTAATTTTGATTCCTAAATTGCAATTATTGCCTACAATAGGCCCAATATCTAAGCCTATATACTCACTGCCCAAGCGAGCAACAGCACCTGCTATTTCCACTTTGGTATTCGTAATTAATTCATTGAGTATTTTCTTACCCATTCTGCCTAAGCAGCCTATTACTCCAACTTTGATTTTCATAAAGCTTTTTCCACTATGTTAGGCTTTTTTTGAAGCTTTGTCATCTTTATAAGCTTAGCATATTTAGCCTTACACTGATAAAACTATAGCTATACATCGATGAATCTATTGAAAATTGATACGAAAAATTGTAATTAGTCAATTTTCTCCTATGGAGAAAACTTATAAAGAAAAAAAGAGCACCAAAGGAGGTGCTCCTTTTGAAGGGTTTGTTTGCTAATTAATAATAACCGTTTCCTACTATACTCGGATTAGAGATATAATGTATTTGTGCTTCTGGTTCTCCAGTTATTGAGCGAGGTTGTGCCTTTAACACATTACAAAGGTCCTCCTCTCGTGCATCATGAAAATCATCATCTAATTCCTTTTCTGCATCATAAAACTTCTCTTGTTCATTATCCTCATTATTAACCTCTTGTTGTATTATCTTGTGACTAGCATCAGTATTATGCTCATCTTTTTCTTTATGTGCATTAACTAATAGAGATTTATTACAGTTAGCGTTCTTTGTTTCCAGACTAGTAGTTTCTGAACTTGGCACGCCATTATTTGTTGGCGCTTTAAAACTTTCAATAGAATCTATTACAACAAATGTTGAACCTTTCTTGAAGCCTAAGGACTTTTTCATTTGCCATACATGAAAAAGTTGGAGTTTATCTTTTTGTAGTATATTAATAATTAGAGATACGGAACCATCATCGTTATCTCTTTTACTAAAATTAATATTAAAATCATTTTTATTGCAGTGTATTTTCATACGATATTTACCTTTGTTTCTTGGATGCTTATAATCCTCTAGATTTTGTTGAATATCATCTGCAAGACGTAGTTCTAAGTTTCCGTTAAAAATGTTGATAGTAGAAGATTCTCTTGTTACTGCCAATGGATCAATAGTTGTATTGTCACCCGCTTGTTGTGCCGTAATAGTAGGTGTTATAGATTCAAATGGCTGATTAGATATACTACCCACTTTAATCTCTGTTACATCATTCTCCAATCCTAACATTTTTTTCACATTCTCAATACTGTCTTGAACTAATATTTTATCGCTATCGATATACTTCCCATCTTTGTTCTTCTCTATTATCGATTCTACAATTAAATGTTTAGCAAACTCAGGAGAATTAATACTCCTACCAGTAATGCAATATTCTCCTTTATTACACTTTAGATATACAAGAAACTTAGGATGATATGCGTTCTTGGTTAAACTACTTTTATAATCCTTAATGTTTATACACTCTTCCAAATTTAACCAAAAGTTATTCCCTTCAAATTCAAGCCCACCTACTACTGATGTTTTTTTTGTTTTTAATGGCTTGTAATTTATCTTATTCACTTTAACGAACTCTTTGTTTTTACCTAAGCCTAATACACGTATCATTTCTAATGGATTACTTAATACAGAACCTTCATCAATTTGTTTCTTTACTGAAGTTATTGACACAGACTTCCTCTCACCACCTATATTTTTCTGTGAGCGATAAGGACCAGTAATATGAAAATCTCCACTGTCACATCTTACAAATGCATGAAATTCATCATATTGATATGGATTTTTATATTTCTCTTCAAGGATTGTATAATTTTTATTTATCATAGTTAATAGTAGTTCACCATCGATAACTTCAAGACAAACTTTGGGTCTATCTATCTGCTTTGGCAGTATTAGTTGATTACCATCTAGAGTTTTTGGCAACGTATTATTTTTATTTACATTCTCATCTAAAGGTCTCTTTGGTGATATATTTTTTTGAGCAGCATTTGCTTTACTGCTAAATAACCAATTCCAACCTGATGAAATTTTTCTTGCAATCCATGAAATTCCTGTACGATCAGCAATCCACTTAAAAAATTTTTTTATACTTTCCCACATACTTTACTACTTAAATTAATAATTTAATTATTATATATAAAATTTAATTTGTCAATTTTCCCTATGGAGAAAACTTATAAAGAAAAAGAGCACCAAAGGAGGTGCTCTTTTTAACAGTTTGCTATAGTGACTGTGCATTAAGAGATTGACTAGTATCAGCAGCGTGTTGCTCTACTTCTACATTAGTAGTTTCTGAATTTGGTGTGTTACTATTATTTGCAATAACTTTAGGTGAATTCAATTGTATTTCTATACAACTTTTATTGCTCACATCTAGCAGCCTTTTCATTTCTTCTGGTTTATTATCACCATAAACTTCTTTGCCATCTAGAGTCCCAACTGAATTTATAGATAGACATATCTTGCCATTTTCTATCACCATTTTCGAGTCGTAACGACCTGTGATATATACTTTTCTATTATAATGTGAATCTAAACGAAACTCATCATTAATTACATTACCATGTTTATCTTTATTGTTTGGAAGTGTTACACCTTGCGGTATAACCAACCCTATTTTACCGTCGCTCAATTTTACAAAAGATAACGCCACTATCCTTTCCTTAGGGTCACTTACTAGGTTTGCCTTATTACTAGACCACAAGTTTTTAATGCTGTTCCAGACTGATGCAATTCTTCCTGCAATCGACTGAAAAAAGTTTTTTATTTTTTCTAACATATTTTACTCCTTAAATTAACAATAATTTAATTATTACATAAAAAGTATAATATGTCAACTATTTCATAAAAATTTTAGTACTTGCTTGCAATTTTCAATAATTTAATAGCACTGGTGTTGACAACCTCCCCACCGACACGCTTAGTAACAAAAAATCTAACATAAGGTTTGTTTGTATAAGGGTCTCTCAATATTCTCATTCCTCTGTTATCCACGATCTTATAAGCTTGTTTGAAATCTGCTACTGCAATCATTGTAGGTGGCATATCAGCAGATTGATATACCGGTATTCCCATCAAAGTATCTGGAGTTTCAAGCGATAAACTCGGCTGCCAAAGATACTGACCTGTTTCAGATTTTAGTAGCCTCACGTCCTTTAACGTACTTCTGTTCATCAAAAATGATGCATTTTTAGAGTAATGTTCATTTAGAGAGTAGTACAATATCATTATGGCATCGCTGTCTAGCTTATCAGCTTTAATTTGCTCTATCTTATTATGACCATTTCCATTTTCGTAAGCTAAAATTCCTTTAGGTTGAAAAGTGCCATCACCTTTAATGAAGGCTTCATTCTCTTTCTTACTGAAAGTTTCGGCAACCTTTTCTACAAGCCAACTTTCAACATTGACAAATGCATCATCGAGCAATTTTTGTGATATTTGCGGCTGAGCATAGAGCTCGTAAGTTGTGATGGAAATCTTTTGAATTTTAGGTGTACTTGTGTCTTTTGCAAAATCATATTTGGATTTATAGCCACCATCTTCATCTTCTACTGTTTCACCACTCCAACCTGCACCAGCACGGTCACAATCTTCTATAATATAATCCAGCGTTTCAGTAGAGATTCTTTGATTGGAACATATTTGCCGCATTGGAGATGAATCAGCTATACGCTTGTTTATCCATTTTACAATGTGAGGAGTAACTAAATACCCTCCAATATCATTGTCATCTCCACTTAGGGTTTTGTGTGATAACCTACTTTCCATTCCTTTGCGAATATAATCAGAAAAATATTTATCACCTGTATTAAAATCTGTGCTAATCTCTGGGCGTTGAGCTGAAGTTTCAATAAAATCTAAGCGCTCTTTGCAATTATCAATATTACTATTTATCTTGCATAGCTGCTCAGGTCCTTTGCTTTCGATTTCTTTTAGTTTGCGATCATTTATTAATTTAAATTGCTCCCATGATGAAGCGAGTTCATTAACACGGTGAGCGATATCAGTAAGTGACATAATAGCCTCCTTTAAAAATAAAATTAGAATAGTATTGTAGTTTGAAGGTAATCTTTATCAGTAATCTCAGTACCTTTTTGTTGTCATGCAAACTGCATTCAGAAAAAAGACCGGTGAATGGCAGCTTAGTATAACTCAAACGCTTGTTTACAATATGGATCCCAGTGCTGGGATGGCGCCCTTATGGTAAACAACGTTCATACAACTGTATACGTATAATGCTCGTACCTGCCATTCACCGGTCTTTTTTCTCGATTCTAGCATTGGCTTCATGGTAGATACAAATGAACGTAAGCTACTTGGTAGTGAGAAAAAAATAATAATGATTACTTGTTGAAGTAAAAAAAGGTAGTGTAGTATTACACCATGGTAAATATTATACTTAATTGTTAGCACTATACAGCATCCATTTTTTTGTGTCAAGCATTTTTTTTCGCTGCGTATCTGTTCAGAAGAATGTGCAAATAAAGTACGTAGCTGTACAAATTTGCCAAAACAATAAATGGTATCCTTTGATTATCCTCTTTTTATCATTTCAGTCACAGCTGTACGAACATTGTGGCAATTTGCATAGTAAACAGTGTCAAGCACTGGGATGACACCCATTTAGTTATCTTTTCTCGTCTACCTTGTTTTGCCACCCTGCTGAACGGATACATACCGTTTGTTGCTTTTACTCTATGCTACCTTATCTGCCCTGCTTCAATCAGTAAGGGATTTCAATATTAACTCTGCACTACTTGCGGGATTGCTACTCTCTGTAATGGGTCTGCCAATTACGATATAATCAGCTCCTGAATTTATTGCTTCTTTTGGTGTTGCTGTCCTTTTTTGATCATCATGACCTCGATTCATACGGATTCCTGGAGTAATAATTTTAAAGTCTTTACCACATTCTTGGCGCACTTCTTGAGCTTCTAGTGCAGAGCAAACTACTCCATGTAGTCCAATCTTTTTTGCAAGCTTTGCTAGCAAAATTACCTGTGATTTTGCCTCCCTTGCTACTCCGAGTTCACTCAGATCTTCATTGCCCATACTAGTTAGTACTGTTACTCCAATTAGCTTTATTTTCTTTCCTTGCACTATACTTAGTGCTTCTTTAAGCATTTTTGTTCCACCACTGATATGCAATGTTAGCATTTCAACATCTAGAGCTTTTATTGCTTCAACTGTTCTAGCTACAGTGTTTGGAATATCATACAATTTTAGATCTAAAAAAATTGGTACATTGCATTTTGCAACTTCTCTCACTCCAGAAGGACCATGTGCAGCAAAAAATTCTAACCCAAGTTTTACCATGCCAACCTTATCACGCAGACCATTAGCCCAAGATATGGCTTCATTCAAATCTTGTGTATCCAGTGCGCATATTATTGGGTTCATTATCTTGTATAATTTTTTTTATAATAAGAGTAATTGTTGCATTTTACAATCCATATTCAGGGAGGCTTTGTTGCATAGCACTGATAGGCATGTAAATCACAGTGAATTTACGCAGCTAATTTAAATTCAGCCATACCTATATCAGTAAATTTGTTCAATAAGTAGCACTTAATTAACAGCTCTTTTTCACGATTTACCTCTGATTTATTTTTCAAGCCAAACCCAAATATTTGCTTCAACCTATAGAAAAAGACTTCAATATAAGACCGTGCTCCATACTTAACTTTTTTCTTCCATTCATTAATACCATCTTCATAATTCTCATATGACCTAATTCTACTAATATACTTGTTTCTTTCTGATAAGTAGTCAGCTAAACAAATTTTAGTATCCTTCCTAGGGCGAATAATAGGCACAATATTGTATTTTCTGCATTCTTTATACACACTTTTTATATCATAAGCCGCATCTGCTCGAATAGAACAAATGTTATATTTATCACTGACTTCTTCTAACATATCGCAGACCGGCAAATAGTCTACAGCAACACCACTAGTGTAGTTCATGCTTATTGCTTTCTTATCATTTATGTTTAAAACAACATGTAATTTTCTTACTTGACCATAACCACTGTATTTTCTTTTTCGAATATTAAGCTTACTATGCCCACCGTTATTATTGTAGATACTAACTCTAGTGCTATCTACGGCAATTTCAACATTTTCCAGATCATCTTTATTGCTTCTATGGTCATCAATCTTCAAATTAAGCTTTTTAAATCTTCTGGAAGCTTGTGTATAGCTGATAATCTTAAGTTTTTTGCCTATTTGTACCATATAACCTTTTACAAAACCTACAGCTTGTCTCAAGCCAATTCTAAAAAGATGAACTATTATGTGTATTAAAATTACAACTTTATCACTATAAGTGTTATTGCCACCTGCAACTTTTGGACTATTTTCATACCAATTTTCTATGGCTTGATTAACAAAATGAAAAACATTTCCTCTTTTTTTGAGAAACTCGTTATATTCTCTTTGGTTACTTACTCTCATTTTTTGTGGCATAAGTTGTACTTGTTTGAAAAATGCCTATTTTACAACAAAATTCGTTAGTAGCCATATATTAAAAAGCTTTTCTTCTTACAATAACCTCAACCAACACTAGCTATGCAACAAAGCCATTCAGGGATTGGTCCACTTGCAATGCTTTGTACAGACACTGAACACGATAATCTGGTCGGAGTGGGTGAACGACTGGCATATCCAAGATCTTCCTGTAAAGAATCAGACGTTTCCTCCGATGTTTTGGAACCTTTCATTGGCTTGAATTGCACAAGCTGCCCTAATATAAATTTTATTTTCTGAGTCTCCCCTAATATTATTTTTTTGCTATAATCTTTAATTGTTTCATTTTCTCTTATTGATTCTTCTATCTTATCTATCACATATTGAAGTTGTTTTATTTGACTGTCTCGCTCTAAAAGTGAATTTCTTAAATTTTTCACTTCGTTATTACAATCTTGTCTTATTCTGTCTAACTCAAAAGATTGATTTTTAATTAAACCGTCTGCTTTATCTAGCTCTTCAAATTTCCTTTTTAACTCTTGAGATAAGTTTTTATTTTTCTGATCAATTTCTTTAAATTTACATTGTAATTCATCTAATTTCACACAAAGTTCTTCTTTTCTTTTATGTAATTCTTCTTTTTTCATATACAGTATATGTTTCTCTTTACGTAATTTGTCTATTTCCTTAGATAACTCCTCTTTTTCTTTAGATAATTTCTCTACTTCCTTATATAATTCCTCATATTTATCATTGTCTATTTTTCTTTTCAATTCGATTATAAGTTTTTTCCTCTCAGTTAGATTAGCTTCTTTTTCCTGTAACTGTTTACACAAATATGAGATTTTATGGAGTAGTTCTTTTTCTTGTGCAGCAAGCTCATCTTTCTCCTTCGTTACTTTTTCTAATTCGTCTGTTATTCCAATTATATGGATCATTTTTGCTTCTAATTTCTCCTCCAAAGATTTTTTTTCTTTAAGAAAAGATTTCCTCTCAGTTTCTATTTTTTGACCAAATTTTCTTTCTTCCTCGTATAAATTGTGCTTTTCTTGAGTCAACTCACGCTCTTTGTGAGCAAATTTCTTCTCCACTTTACTAGTGTCAATAATTATTTTATACAAAATCATAAAAGCCAAAACAGATAATACAGCTAAAGCGAGAATTAAAGAACTAGGTACATTAATAAGCGCTAAAGATGTAAGTAACGTGAGAGTAGCCAGAGAACTAGCTATAAAATAAAATGTATTATATTTATTAAGTAAATTGCTCATCACCTATACACAAAACTGCAGCAGTCTTGTATATATTGATTAAAATTGTCTTATCTGTAGAGGAGAACACTTATCACAATTTTACCAGTGATAAACTTTAGTTGATATTCTAACTAAACTCAAAATGCAAGGTGGCATCAGACAGGAGTAGAACATCTAGGAGTAGAACATCTACTAGAATATCCAAAATCTTCTGAGTATGAAGCTTCATCCAGCTCTTTATTTGGTAGTGCTGATAAATCTCCCATTACTTATATCTGAAGGAGGAAGGCTATCATTAGTTTGTACAGATATTTCTTCAATTACTCCTTTTATTTCTTGATCACTGACTCCAACATTCTTGATTAATTCCTCCAATCTATTCAAAATCTCTAATACAGTTTCCTGCGATATAATCACTTTATCTCCTTCTCTTACATTCTCTTTGAACAAATATATCATGTTTTTTGCCAAATCTTGTGCTAAGCTCACACGATTCTGATGAACTAATGAAGATTGATCATTCAAATCTGAAATTTCTTCTTTTATAGAATGCTTCTCAAATAGTAACTCTTTGTACTTTTCATGTTGAATTTGACTTTCTTCCTCCAGATTGATGCTATAATTTTCCAACTCTTCACTGTTTTTTCTTTCTTTATTAAGAATTTTTTCTAACTCTTTAATCCTACTGAAATATTTAGTTTCTTTCTCTTCCGATTGCTTACTTAGTTCTTCTAAATCTACAGTTAGTTTAATCACTTCTTGAGTTTTTTCATTTAACTTTTCTTGTAATCGTTTTTTTTCTTCTTCTGAATTACATAATCTAGATTCTAAACTAAAAACTTCCCCCTTTTCTTCTTCCAACAGCACCTCTAACTCTGCTATTTTTTTCTTTTTCTCTTCTAAGTATATTTCCAATTCTGTTATTTTTTGACTTTCTAATTCGTGTGATTGACTTTCTAATCTCTGGATTTCACCATACTTACCATCCAACTCTTTTTGAGTATCATTCAATTTTTGTTTTAATCTTTTATTTTCATTCACTGCTACAGCCACACTGTACTCTAATTGCCTTATTTGATCCTTTAGTCTTTGTACTTTAACATCTAGACCTTCAGCAAATTCTTCTAAATCTTGCTTTTCTTGCACTAATTCAGCTTTTTCTTTACTTAACTTTTGTATCTCTTTTTGCGCTTTCCTTAACTTCTCCTCTAACTTTTCCTTCTCTACTTTTCTCCTTTCAAATTCACTCTCTACCGAATCACTTAGCTGCCCGAATTTTTGTGTTATTTCAGCCAAAACTTCATCTTTTTCCCTTACCTTTCCATTTAATTCCTCTACCTCTCTCATTTTTTGCTGTAATTGTTCTAATATAGTTTGATTATTTCCAGTTAATCTTGTATTTTCTTTTTCCAATTTATTAATTCTTTCGTTTAAGCTTTCATCTACAACTTGTGCAATTTTGTCTTGCATTTTAGTACTACCTATTTGAGCTTTTTTGATGCCACGCTCAATTTCTTGAGTTGTTTGAATGTTAATATTTCTATTACTATTTTCTATCACAATCTCAGATGATTTATGATTGCCTTTCTCCTTATTTCTAAATTTTATTTGATACAAGAATAAGTTACCTATTTTTACATCTTTATTTGCTTTCAATTGATCATCAGTAACACGATTACGCTCGATAAGTTCTATACCATTAGCATCAATATTAATTATAATAGTGCACTTTTTTCCGTCCTCATCACACCAATTCAGAGTCATTTCGTATGCACTATCAGTTACAACATAGTGCCTTATTCCTTCTTCAGAAACAAAACCGTGCATTCCATTTTTTCCATTGCTATGCAGAGTTGAAAACCCTGAAATTCCATTATCTTGACAGAAATTACTATTCAAAAACTCACTGACTTTGAATTTGTTTTTATTAGCTCCCAATTTAACTTCTGCACAACTACCATATATTGACACTGTTTCAACACCACTTTCAATATACCCATTCAATACTTTTTTAGCCTTATCTTGAAGCTCTAGTCTCGCCTCCTTTACATTATTGAAATCTTGGATAACGGCTTTATACAATTCATCTTCATTAAAATTGGCATTGTATTTTATTAAAAAAGATAATATGTGAAGACTAGCTACAGCAGTGTGAATTGATTTATTCTTTTCTTTTATCTTACCGAGCAAAAACAAAAACCTTTGAATGAAGTCATGATAATCATCTTTTTGCTCTTCAATTTTATTATTATATGAATTACCAATCATTATTACCTCACAACTAAATAATTAGTATAGTAATACGAATGCTAAGTTACATCAATCAATAAACTTACAGTAAATTTTCCATTCTCAGTTATAAGCTCTGCTTCTGTACCCTCAACCCATTCTATCACTTCAGCATTGCAAACTGACTGCAAATCATGCTGAGCAGAATAATTTAACTCATCCTCTTTTACACTCGCTTTTATCATCAACTTTTGTATAAGATGCTTAACTGATACGTTATTATCTGCTTTTATTTTTCTCACAAGGTTTAATATCTGCACGAAATTATCTCCCATTTCTTCAGAATACTTATCATAGATAAGTTCTTCCTTGTTAGGCCAATTACTTTTATTGTGAACAGAGTTATAACTATACAACTGATGATATATTTCCTCTGTAATATATGGCAAAAATGGTGCAAATAACCGCAAAATAATATTTAGTACATATGCCAAACTCTGTTTCGCACTCATGTTTGCCTCGCTGTCCAATGCATCTCCATATGCACGTTTTTTAACTAACTCTAAGTAATTATCACAAAAATCTTTCCAAAAAAATTCTTCTATTGCGCTCAAAGCTTCGCAGTATTCAAACTGTAATAGGTTGTTCGTCGTTTTTTCTATCACTTTATATAATTTGGACAATATCCACTTATCCATCGTCTCACTGATGGAATTTATGCTCAATGCTTGATGTTTTTCCATAAACATGGAAACAAATTTGCTAGCATTCCAAAGTTTCGTAACAAGTCGTTTGCCAATTTTGAAGATATTTTCAGAGTAGACTGTGTCAACTCCAAGTCTTGAGTTTGCTGCCCAATAGCGTACTACGTCAGCTCCATAGGTTTCAAGCATTACATGAGGAGTGATGATATTACCTTTTGATTTACTCATCTTTTTTTTATCATCAGCCAAACACCAACCACTAATCATGATATTTTTCCACGGCAGTGAATCTGCATGATAATGTGCCTTCAAAATCGTATAAAAAGCCCAAGTTCTTATTATCTCATGGCTTTGGCTGCGCAGATCTGCAGGAAATATCTTATCATACCGATGGCTTGGTAAACCGAGCTCACTGTTTACTGCCAGTGCACTTAATTGAGGAGTGATCGCACTTGTTGCCCAAGTATCCATCACATCTTGATCTGAAGTAACTTCTTCTTTAATATACCCTTTCGGCAAATCTTTGAGTGGATCTACAGGTAAATCCTTTACTTCAGCTAGAATGATTTTGCCTTCTTCTCCCTTACGTTTTGAATACCAAACTGGAAATGGTACACCAAAATAACGCTGTCTTGAGATGCACCAATCCCAACTTAGCCCTTCTATCCACACCTCTATACGTTTACGCATAGATTCTGGATGCCAATTACATTTACTCACTTTATCTAATACTTGAGTTTTTTGCTCTAAAGTCTTGACAAACCATTGATAAGTAGGTAATATTTCAAGCGGCGCACCAGATCTTTCAGCACATTTAACAGAATGAGAAATGCTAGTGCTTTCTATTAAAAGGCCCTTTTCAGTTAGGATTTCAATAATTCTCTTTCTTGCTTCTTTAACTCTTAGGCCATTTACTTCATCGTAGATTCCAGCGTCACGCGCTGGAGCGTGTGTCTCCTCTAATGTCTGGATTCCAGTGTCAAGCACTGGAATGTCACTCCCCTTTGTCATCCCAGTGCCTTGACACTGGGATCTATTATTACCATACACTGAATCTAGACTTATCCTACCATCCTGATCGATAATAATTTTCATCGGCAGACCATGCTTTTGCTGCCAATATATGTCGAGCTCATCACCAAACGTACAGCACATAACAAGCCCAGTACCTTTATCTATTTTAACTTTATCATCAGCTATTATTGGAACTTTTGCTCCTGTTATTGGCACTACGGCTATTTTTCCAATCAGCTGAGTGTAGCGTGCATCTTCTGGATGGCAAAAAACTGCAACACATGCTGGAAGCAACTCAGGCCGTGTAGTTGCAATCTTAATCTGCTCATTTTCTTCAGTGGAAAAAACTATCGTGTTCAAAAATGACTCAAAGACTTTATCCTCTATTTCTGCTTGTGCAATTGCAGTTTTATCGACTGGGTCCCAAAGAATAGGTTGCATTTTTTTGTATGCATACTCTTTATTATATAGATCAATGAATGACATTTGAGAAAGTGCCACAGCTTCTTTACTAATTGTGTGATACTCTAAATTCCAGTCATAACTAATACCGACTGATTTAAACAATTCCTTGAATTCCTGCTTTGACTTCTCAATAACTTCATGGCACATCTCTATAAATTCTTCTCTGCCAACTTCTTTTGCACGGGTTTTATAGGTCTGCTCAACTAACCTTTCAGTGGGAAGCCCATTATCATCAAACCCAATTGGATAAAATACATCTTTCCCCAGCATACGTTGAAACCTTGCAATAAAGTCCGTATGGCAATAGCTAAATATATGACCAATATGCAACTTTCCAGATATCGTTGGTGGAGGCGTATCTATAGTGAAAGTATTATCCTTTTCACCATTCCATTTATAAACTTTACTCCCTTCCCATAATATGTTGTATTTGTTTTCAATTTCCCTAAAGCTATACTTTTCTTCTAACATAAATATTTCTCAGTTTTAAGCTTTAAGTTATCACAATTGAGCAAATACAGCAATTTTAATGTCTGCCATTTAATTTAGCCTTGTTATGATACAAATTTTTCTTGATCTTATAATTTTTAATGTATTACATAATAAATTTTTAGTATTGAGGTTTATTATGCTTAACTTTCATAACTTAAAAGAGCTTATAGATATTCTAAGTAATCCATACTATGTGCCTCACCCAGCAAAAGTAGACTTAGTAGAATTGCTTGAAGACGTGCTGGAATTAAAAGATAAAAAAAGCCCAGAAGAGGCAATAACTACATTGAAAGATAAAATAAGAAATGAACTCAAAAGTGAAATGTCGAATGAACTGAAACAAAAAATAAATACTCAAATCCAGCAGTTACAGCAAGAAAAGAAAATATTAGAAACCAAAAATGAAGCAAATAAACAACTAAAAGAAAAAGCAACATATATCGCTACTGCTAGTACTGGTCTTGCTGTTGGGTTAGTAGTGTATATTACACTTGAACATACAAATAAATTGGACATGTGGTTAATCGTTGTTATAGCAACAGTATCTGCATTCTTAGCTGGTGATTTAATAATGAAACCTAGCTCTCAAGTAAATGGAACACAAGAACCACAAGGAGTAGCAAATAAGAATTCAGTGTAGCTTGATATAGTTTTTTTCATTTCACTGCCTTTCCAAATTTGAAGCAGGTTGTTTGAGCCATAGTACAAAGTAAATATAGTAATTTTACACTAAAATTTTTAGTTTTGTTTCTGTGGGTTAGTTGGTACGAGCCTTGCCTTTAAGAAGATGTAAAATCACAATTATTACGAATAACATTCCACCAATAACTGATATAGCTCCACCCGTAATAAAACAAGCACGTGCCAACATTGATGAAATACTTGGCAGATCTGCAACTTTTCTTAAGGCACCATATCCACCAAGCCAAACAAGTCCAGTAATGTGGAGAAAATGTCCCAAGCTATATGCATAAATCTGTAATCTTACTATGGAGCTTTTTATTTCTTTACAGCCCAATTTTGGTAACAGCCAGTAGACAAAATTCATAAAAGCTATAGTAATACCAACTACAGAACCATGATAATGCGCAGGAATAGTGACATTTCCTTCAATAGTTAGCACTCCAAGCACACCTCCATAAATGAACAATACAAACGAGTGAAGAAGATAATTGCCCTTATCATTGAGCAGAGTTTTTATGTTGCAATACACTAATATTGTTAAAAAGCACGGCAGAACTGCTCCAGCAATTCTCATATGCCAGGTAAAAAACTGTATCAATTCAGCACTATCCGCCGAATAAATAAAGTATATAAACGGCGCACCTACGGTCAAAACTGTGTTTATAAATAGTGGTAAAATGGTAATTTTATTTAGACTAATATAGCGAGCATTCAGTATGATCAAATAAACTAAAAACATTGCTTGAGCAAAGGCAAACTGCAGTAAATGTCCGCCTCCCCAAAAGAGATATTCATAAAATAAATTCTTGTCTGAGTGATATAGACCTGGAGGCATATTTTTATGTGCTAAAACAACACAAAGAAATGATGACACAAGTATAATGACCAGGCCAATTTGTCCGATTGAAAGATATGAGTCTTGTTTATTTGATATGTAGGCTAGAGCTGTATTTATCAATATGCTGGTAATGAAAAGACTGAGTCCAAGTAAAAATAATTTGTTTTGTAATACAGGTATATAGTTACTTTTGATAACTTCAGTATTTGGAACAAATGCAGATATAAACATTAGCAGCATGGAAAGGATTGAGAGAATCCATGAGAAGTTAAACCAATGATTGGTGTTTTTTAAGTTTATGATGAAGAGCAGAGATATTATAGAGCACATCCATACCAAAATTGACAAATTTACGTGTATCACCAGTGCATTATCAAAGATATATTGTGCAGAAGGAATGAGAGAAGAAATAAAAGGCAATCGTAGAAAAATAACAATTATTGACAGCAGTCCAGAACAAGCAAGAGCAAGTACTGCCAAGAATATCCATTGCCTGCAAAGTGAAGCGTTATTTTGTATGTTGAGCATTTATTTTTAGGTACTATAGCATAAGATAGTATACATTTTTCAAATTGATATGAGTAGTTCAAATGAATGACATCACAACAATATCTTTCATCCTGAAAATGCTGCCTGTTTCATATTGGAGTAGTATTACTGACAGCATTAGTTTGAGCTATAGATATTTCTTTTAGTCCATACTTGATAAAAGTTATTACAGTAAGAGAATCTTTACATAATGGTATGACATTACGTTAATGCTTTTGATCCACAATTAAGAACATTTTCGTTGTGATTTACGTTTCTAGTATGTATATTAATGAATCTTGTTTTCACTAAATAATGAAAATAATAATTGTCATGATAATGTTATTGTATAGTAACTATACAATGGCAAGCGAACGAATAAGTTTAGTAGATAAAAAATTATCTCAAGGATATGTAGCTCCAATACTTACAGAAAATAGCGTTATTTTACCAGACAAGCACGGTACCTTATATTCCTTTGATATCGATAACCCAAGAGTTATAAATTGGAAATTATACCTCTCAAGTAGGAAAAAAATTGGTAATATGAGTTTATCGAGCTACAAAGAAAATGTTTTCTTTGTAGTGGATAACATTCTACACACAATAGATGCGAAAACAGGGGAGATTCAATGGGAAAAAGAATTAAGAGCTCCGGCAAGAGGGAAAGCAATAGTAATAAACAATAAGTTGGTAGCATTGACTATTGATAACTATCTAAATGTATTTGATATAAAAGATGGCAGACCCATTTGGGCTTATCAAAATGGTATAAATGAGGTTCGAGGTTTATATTCCATCTCACCAGCAGTCTCTAATGATAAAATAATGGCACCATTTTCAAATGGAGAGTTAATAGCTTTTAATGAAGAAGGTAAAAAACTATGGAGCCAAAAATTAGCTACAAATCTTTTAGACACACAGCTTACAGATGTAACTACTACACCTAGAGTACACGATAATATCTTAATAGCTACGAGCAACTCTTATATTTATAGCATTGACGTAAACTCAGGAAATATTTTATGGTCAAGGCCACTACAAGTAAAAAGTATATCAAACATTGAGTCATATTATAGCCCTCTTATTCCTGCAGAGAAACAAAAAGAAGGCGGAAGAATTTTCATGGTGACTAAAGATAATAAGGTAATTGGCATCGACATACAAAGTGGAAAAACAGTTTGGACATCTGATTTTATAGAGAATGTGCAATTGTTTGTTCCAATTATGTATGCCCATACGCTTTGGGTAACAAGTAATAAAGGTTCAATATTTGCTTTTCCTGGATCTGAAAGTACAGGAAGGGTAATTAAAATACCCGGTAATGTGTTTCATGCTCCAGTATTTACCCATGGTAAGATGTATATAACGACTGAAGGAAATGGTGTTTATTCTTTAGAAAATAGGTTTGTTTTTTATGACTGATTATGATTTGATTATTATAGGTGGTGGTCCAGGTGGTTACAAATGCGCTATTGCTGCTGCAAAACTTGGACTCAAAGTTGCTTGTATAGACAAAAATAGCATTTTTGGTGGCACGTGTTTGCGAGTTGGGTGTATACCATCAAAAGCATTACTCCATTCCTCTTATCAGTATGCTAGCGCGAAAAATAATCTATCAAAACTTGGCATAAAAGTTAAGGATGTAAGTCTCGATTTGAGAGAAATGATAGGCTATAAAGACGCTAGAGTTCAGGAGCTTGGAAAAGGCATAGAATATCTGTTTAACCTTTACAAAATTACTAAGATCAATGGACTTGGAAAAATTACTTCTTTTGATCAAGGCAATCTTGAAGTTTCAGTTGAAGGTAAGGTACTGAAGGCAAAAAATATAGTAATTGCAACTGGTTCTGATGTTAGTTCTCTACCAGGAATTGATATTGATGAGAAAAATATCATTTCATCAACTGGTGCATTGTCTTTAACTGAAGTACCAAAAAAACTTGTTGTAATTGGAGCTGGGGCAATAGGGCTTGAAATGTCTTCTGTATGGAGGAGGCTAGGGTCTGAAGTCACTGTAGTAGAATTTTTTGACAGAATCGCTGCAGCAATGGATGGAGAATTAAGTAAGTCTCTACTTTCTAGTCTACAAAAACAAGGAATAAAATTTTTACTTAGAACTAAAGTTGAGGGAATAAAACAAAGTAGTAACTCTTTGAGTGTGAAAGTTTGCTCTGTAAAAGATAATCAAACAAACACTATAGAGGCGGATAAGGTATTGGTGGCAGCAGGGCGCAAACCATGCTCTGAGGGTCTTGAAAAAATAGAAAAAGACAGTCGTGGCTTTATTAAAGTCAACAATAGTTATGAAACCAACGTAAAAGGAATATTTGCTATTGGTGATGTGATTGGTGGAGCAATGCTTGCTCACAAAGCTGAGGAAGAAGGGGTGGCAGTTGCAGAGATACTAGCAAGGCAATTGCCTCACGTTGATTATGAAATCATACCGTCAGTCATTTACACCCACCCTGCAGTTTCTTCAATCGGTAAAACTGAAGAAGAACTAAAAAGTGCTGGTCGAAAGTATAAAGTTGGTAAATGTCAATTTGCTGCAAACGGTAGAGCAAAAGTCACTGACGATGCTGAGGGATTCGTGAAAGTTCTGACTTGTAGCAAAGCAGATACAATACTCGGTGTACATATCATAGGAGCATACGCTGATACGCTAATCAATGAAGCAGCGGTTGCAATGGCATATGGTGCAGCAGCAGAGGATATATACAGAATTTGTCACTCTCATCCTGATATAAATGAAGCCTTTAGGGATGCGTGCATCGATGCTTTCTTTAAAAAGTAACTGTGGACCTCGGTTCAATCATTGAAAAATGGTATGATTGGCTAAAGTACAACAGGTCTTACTCACCAAACACTTTGGAGTCATACATGAGGGACCTCAAGGATCTTATAAGTTTCCTAAATACTCACATTGGTGAAGAAGTAAATGTTGGCTCTTTAGAAAAATTAAGCATACCTGAACTGAGAAGTTGGTTTACCTCTCGTTATGCAAGAGGTGTAAATGCGAGATCTAACACTCGCGCATTGTCAGTAATCAGAAATTTTTTCAAATATATAAAAAACAATTATGAAATAAATAATGAAGCGGTATTTTCTTTATCAAGGCCAATTCAGAGAAGAACTCTACCTAAAGCACTTTCAATATCTAACATAGAAACTCTATTGAAAGAAATGAAATTGCCTGATCTAGGCGAGCCTTGGGTGGTAAAAAGAGAAATTGCAATTGTCGTTCTGCTATATGGTACGGGCTTAAGAATCACTGAAGCACTGAATCTTAAGGTTAGTGATATTAGCAATGAAAGTTTAATAGTAACAGGTAAGGGAGATAAACAAAGGCAGGTATTTATTCTTCCAGTAGTAAAAAAGTGTATACAAAAATATATAAAAGCTTGTCCCCACTTTGACGAAGCGGGACATCTTTTTGTCGGGGTAAGAGGAAAAAAATTGGGAAGAACTTATGTTGCTAATCGTTTGCAAAAAATAAGAAGATTTTTAAACTTACCAGAAATTTTATCTCCACATGCATTTCGCCATAGTTTTGCTACTCATTTGCTTCAGGAAGATATTGACATAAGATCAATACAACAGCTGCTTGGCCACTCAAGCCTTGAAACTACTCAAGTTTACACTCACCTAAATTATCAAGATGTCTTCAATATGTATAAAAACTTTCAGAAGAGTTTGAATAAAAAATCGAAATCTTAACTTCGTCTTAAATCGATAGTATTGCCGAACTGAGTGCTTGCAACATCATTCAGTACTGTACTTGCTTTATATAAGCAATAGTGACCAGCAGAGAGAAAGCAAAACGTTTTGCAAAAGGTTGTGAATGAAAGAGAATAGACAGCAGAATTTAAATTAGAAGCTATGTAAAGAAACAAGTCAAGCAAATAGCAAAAGAGCTAGGCTCTGTGTACAAAATGTTAGCAGGTCAAATTAATTGAGGACGGGGATTTGTGACTAAAGTTCATGCACTTGTTGACGTACTGGGAAACCCATTCAAATTTATTTTGACCTCAGGCTAGAGGAACAAAATTACTCAGTTGACTAAAAATGTCTCTAGCTACACTATATGGCTTCTTTAAAATTTTGTTTACAGAGCCTAGAAAGAAAGCTGAGGAAAAGTAGAGGTTACCTTTACATATGAACTACATCTCAACCTGATATTGTCGTTCCTAATATGTTGGATTTCTTGCATAACTCGAATTCAAAAGTTGATGTCATTCCAGCGCGTGACACTGGAATCCAGATATTGGGTTCCAGCTGGGATGACACCTGTTTATGCAAGAAATCTATTGAAAATTGAGTTAAACTAAAAATTCAGTTTGACACACTTTTGTTAAACATTTTTGGGACGTTAAAATAAACAGATAAATAATTTTCTCTTAAGCTACTTCAACACTTTCATCATGGGTTAAAAGCAACTCCACAAGTTCTTGGAAGTTATCAACTGCACAGTCCAGTACTGTATTCCCTAAATTATTTCTAGCGTTAACGTTTGCATTGTGTTTTAGTAGCGTCCTCGTTATATCAACCTTTTGCCTAATAACAGCCAAGTGTAGTGCAGTGTTGCCATCTTTATCCTTAGCATTAATATTAGCACCTTCTCGAATAAGGCATTCTGCAATATTGCAGCTTCCAGATAAAGCAGAGTAGTGTAATAGAGTTCTACTATTTCTATCTCTAGCATTAACATTAGCACCTTTATTGATTAGAAACTCCACTATTCTTAAGTCTCCACTGAAAGTGGCTTTATAGACAACGCGGTGTAACGCTGTTTCGCCATATTCATTCTTGGCATTAACATTAGCACCTTTTTCAATTAGGCACTTCACTACATTTAATTTTCCATTCTCAGCAGCAAAAAATAATGGGGTTCTGTAGTGTTCGTCCCTAGCATCAACATAAGCATCCTCATTAATTAGGTGTTCCACTATACCCAATTCCCCAACGTCAGCAGCTAAATGTAATGGAGTCATACCACAATTGTCTTTAGCGTCAATATTAGCATACCTTTTGATTAGATATTCCACCATATCTAGATCTCCATTTATAGCAGCAATGTGTAATGGAGTCCTGCCATATTCGCCTTTAGCATTAATGTTATTATTTTTAATAATCAGGTATTTTACTATATCCAATTCCCCAGCGTAAGCAGCTGAATGCAATGGAGTATTATAATATTTATCTTTAGTATTAGTGCTAGCACCTTTATTGACTAGACATTTCATTACATTCAAATTTCCACTCTTAGCAGCAATATGCAACAAAGTTTGACCGTGATTGTCCTTAACATTAACAATTTTTACCAATTCACCTGGGTAATATTTTTCTATATGTGTTATTATTGCACTAATTGCTTTACAATCACCACTTTCAGCAAGCAAGTGCAAAGGGGTGCTTTTCCTTATAAACAGTGTTCCTCCATATACATAAAATGAGTGAAAGTAAAAGTTATCAATCAACTTACCGTATGTACTTGCGTATCCCCATACAAATGCAATATGGCTCATACTACCTTGTGCTAAACCACCACTGTTTATCAATTCCAAAGCTTTCCTTAGAACTTCCTCTTCTTGGCCCTCCTTTTGTAATTTTAATCTAGTTATTCCCTGCACTACTCTGTGAATACTTGCCACTTCCTCTTTCAAGTCAATCATTGAATATCTATCGAGTAGTTCAACAGCCTTCCATAACTTTTCCTTATCCTCTGCTATTAACTTTGAAAAGACTTCTTCTATATGAATCTTGTCAGGAGCAAGGTAGGCCATTATCTCCAGAATATTCAACGTTTCACAGCCGTATTCTTTTTGTATATGTGTCATCGTAATGGTACAAGTTATTGAAACTGCTTCAGCATAACAATCTTCATCTTTACAAACTCCTTCTTTAAGTGATTTTCCTGTGTACCGTTGACACTCCTTTAAGTAATCACTTATCTCAAATCTTCCACAACCTCTCAACTTTGATTCTTTATTTTTGTTGCGAATGTACACTACCACTTGCTTTAAAGCCAAGGGCAAATACTGCAGCTTTTCCATTAGCTCTTTTATTTCCTTATCCTGTAAAGGGTCATCTATATTTAAGGACTTCTTAATAAATCCCAAAGCCTCCGTTTTATTGAATATATCTAACTTTATTACTTCTATATCTCCTCTTGCTTCCCACTTATTATCACGAGAAGTAATTAAAACATAAGGTTTTTTATAGTCAGGATATAAAGACAGTGGTAAAAATTTACTGATGTCTTTATATTCTCTTGCATTATCGAAAATAAAAAGACTTTTTACATCTTTAAAATATCTATATACACTCTTAATAATAGATCTGATTCCCTTTTCTTGTTCAGTATCTTCATCTGTAATAAAAATTTTCGAACCTTCAGGTAACCTTCTATTTAACTCCTTAGCTAATCCTTTAAACGATTCTTCAAGATCCTTTTGTGTTCCTGCATTTACCCATACAAGATTACCATCATAATGCTCTTTATATTCACAAGCATATTTTCTGGCTAACTCACTCTCCCCTACTCCTTCAGAACCGCCAATAACAACAATCCGCGATATTGCCATTGGTTTGTCAGTGCTTTTATGCAGCCTATCATATATTTCTTGCAATTCATTTTTTCTTCCAACAAACATTTCAACCGGATGTTTTATATTAAACCAAATAGGCTCCTCTATCTGCTTGTTATTTTGTGCTGTTACAGCTACATGTATTTCATGCAGTTTTTTACTATCCTTACGCTGTTGTTCTACTATTTCATCTATTCCTTTATTCCCTTCTTTTACTTCTCTCTCTATTTCACTTAAAGTCTTAGGAAATTGCTCAATTTCTCGAAAAAGCTCTTCTCCCTCTTTGTGCGAAAAAGGACGCGCTTTTATATCTTTTACCCAGTCTGATATTTTTTTTAGAAGATTATTACAAAAGATTTGATTGTCACCAATATAGCCAAACTTTTTGTTCAACCTACTACTCAACTCACCTAGCAATAATTCTCTTAGCTGAGCTTCATGGGGTAAGTTAACGACGAACACCAGTTCATTTAAAAAGTCCTCTATCTCTTTATTGCTGACTTCCTTACCTATCTTACGCTTTATAAAATCCATATTTTGTTTCAAGTATTGAGCAATACTACCATCTGAATCACTAATTCTATATTTTGCACTATCACCTATATCCAGAAACTCATCTTTTGTGTCTATTCTTACAAATGAAAGTTCTTTTCCTTTATTTTCTCCACTTAACATTGCTCTTAGATTTCTTACTTCGTGTTGTATTGAATATGGTGAATCAAGATCCATATTCGTAGCAAAAAGAAAATGCTTTGTTCCACCACTAAACTTTGCATTATTTTTGATCTTTAAATAAGCAATAAAGTATTTCAACAAATTAAACTCACCACTCTTTGTTAATAAGCTACCTACACTGATTTTTTCAGTTCCATCTTGGTTGTGTTTGACTTGCACAAACCTATGTATTGTTGTTTTATTTTGCTTACATTGGAGAACAACATCATCAAAGCCTGCAGCTGACTTAAATTCTGTATCTAGGAGGAAAGGACATTTTTTATCCATCACACGCATGAGAAATAATATGAGCCACAACTCTTGATAGTCAATACCATGGCGAGAGCATTTTGACCCCCAAGCAGGATAAGTTTCAGGCATCCTCAACCTCACATAATTTTAAAAATAGTACCAACAAATGGTAAAAAAGTTATATGTTATGATATACAGATATCGTAGCGTAAATCTGAGAATATCTACGAGATGTGCTGTTATGTAAATAAAAAAATGTGACTAATTACTTAATTTTTCATTTAAAATTGAATTCACGACATCAGGGCTGGCTTTTCCCTTGGTGAGTTTCATGACTTCGCCGACAAAGAATCCGTATAGTTTTGTTTTACCGCTTTTGTATTCTTGAACTTTATCTTGGTTGCTATTGATGATTGTGTCGATAACTTCTGCTATTTGACCTCTATCGGTTATTTGTTTTAGGTCCTGCTCTTCTATGATGAGAGATGCCGGTTTGCCAGTTTCAAACATAATATCAAAAACTTGTTTGCCAAGTTTAGCAGAGATCGTTCCATCGACGATAAAGTCGAGGAGCTCGGATAAAGCATCTGCTTTAATTGGAGAGCTAACAATATCAATATTTGTTTTATTTAAACGACCGAAAAGCTCGACGGTTAACCAGGTAACTGCAATCTTTGAATCATGCTTTTTTGCTAATTTTTCAAAATAATCGGCAATTTCTTTATCAGAAGTGATAACGTCTGCATCATATTCATTGATACCTAATTCCTCTATGTATCGAAGTTTTTTTTGATCTGGCAACTCGGGTAAAGATGATTTAATAGAATCAATTTTGTCTTGGCTTATTTCAACAGGTAGCAAATCAGGTTCAGGGAAATATCTATAGTCACTTGAATCTTCTTTGCTTCTCATCACTTTTGTTTTTCCTAAAGTGACATCAAACAATAAGGTATCTTGACTTATTTCTCCTCCGTTTTCCAAAATTTTGATTTGCCTTTGTGTTTCATAATCTATAGCTTGTACAATATAACGTATTGAATTTAAGTTTTTTATTTCACAGCGGGTGCCAAATGCACTACTACCATTTGGGCGAACAGAAACATTTGCATCACAGCGAAGCGACCCCTTTTCCATATCACCATCACATGAACCGATATAACGCAAAATCTGCCTCAATTTTTTCATGAATTCTGCAGCTTCTGCAGATGAACGAAGATCTGGCTCTGAAACAATTTCCATTAAAGCAACCCCTGCACGATTTAAATCTACGTAAGTTTTGCTTTCTTCATGAATACTCTTTCCTGCATCTTGCTCTAAGTGAATTCTTGCGATTCTTATTTCTTTTTCATTATTATTGATAAACACTTTACCATTTTTAACTATTGGCTCAAAGAATTGGGTTATTTGATAACCTTGTGGTAAATCGGGATAAAAATAATTTTTCCGGTCAAAGTAAGAGCATTTATTAATTTCTGCAGAAATTGCAAGTCCGGTGCATATTGCTTGCTCTATGCAGCTATAATTTAATACTGGTAGTGTACCTGGCATTGCTGCATCAACTAGAGAAACTTGAGTATTGTGCTCAGTGCCAAATTCCGTTAGTGAACTAGAAAATAGCTTTGTCTTAGAAGAAACCTGAGCGTGTACCTCAAGTCCAATTACTGTCTCCCAGTTTTCTTTTGTCATGTATTTTATTCAATTAATAACTTTATATTCTGCAAACTAGCACAAAAAGTCAAATAAAACTCATTTAACCTATGATCCAAGAGCGGTGTATATCAATAATATAAGAGTTACTACAGTTTCTATTGACTAGGCTGTTATATAATAAAGTTAAGTGCTGCCAAAAAATATCTATAGTAGGCCAAAACATAATTTTGATGGCAACTGATTAGCTAACAAATTTATAAACATCAGTATACAGCTCATCAATCTCTGGCTCTTTACTACTTTTAGCAAAATCTTCTGACTTTTTTACTAAGTCTCGTATTTCCTTATCAATAGCTTTGCATTCTTCATCAGAAGCGATTTTATTGTCTGTTATATACTGCTTTAAGGTGCTTATAGGATCATGATTTTGCTTCATATCTTCAACTTCTTCTTTTGAGCGATAAGTAGCAGGATCTGACATTGAATGTCCACGATATCGATATGTCTTCATTTCAAGCAAGATAGGTCCTTTTCCCCCACGTACGTGCTCAGCTATTTCACTTGTTACCTCATAGACAGAGAAAAAATCCATTCCATCAACTTGTTTTCCAGGAATACCAAAACTCTCTCCTCTTTTATATAGTTCAGTTACTAAAGTTGATCTTTGCACAGAAGTTCCCATTGCGTATTCGTTATTTTCTATGATATAAACCACAGGTAACTTCCACAAAGATGCCATATTAAATGATTCATATACTTGTCCTTGATTTGCAGCACCGTCACCAAAATATGTGAATACAACGTTATCTTTTTTCTTGTATTTATTAGCAAATGCTATTCCTGTCCCAATTGGGACTTGTGCACCTACTATTCCATGTCCACCAAAGAAATTTTTTTCAACATCAAATATGTGCATGGAGCCACCTTTACCTTTTGAACACCCTGTTTCTTTGCCGTTTAGTTCTGCCATCACAACATTTGGATCAGAATTACATGCAAGCATTAAGCCATGGTCTCTATAGCTTGTGATAAAAGCATCACCAGGTTTTGATGCAGCTTGAGTCCCAACTGCAACTGCTTCTTGCCCTATTGATAAGTGACAGAATCCGCCTATTAATCCCATTCCGTATAATTGTCCTGCTTTTTCCTCAAATCTGCGTATTAGAAGCATTTTTCTGTAGAACCCAATCACTTGCTCTTTAGTGAAATTTCCTGCTTTCATATTGACTTTCTTTTATTAAACTGAGATCATACCAGAAATCTTTAACATTTTATAATACTATCTATATGGACTACTATCACTGGCTTGAAGCTTTTCACGTTATCTCTGTAATTATGTGGGTGGCAGGTATGCTCTATTTGCCAAGGCTTTATGTTTACCATGCATCTGTAAAACCAGGGTCAGAAAATGACAGCTTACTTCAAATAATGGAGAAGAGACTCCTTAGATATATCATAAACCCTGCAATGCTTTTCTCCCTTAGTTTTGGAATTATGCTAATGATTATTAGGGAAGCATATCGCGAAGGGTGGTTTCATGTAAAAGCGCTAGCATTATTCTTAATGTTTGCTATTCATGTCCTACTTGCAAAGCATAGGAAAAATTTTGTAGTGGGCTTGAATAAGAAAACTCACGTTTATTTTCGTGTTTTAAACGAAGCAGTAACAGTGTTAATAATAATTATAGTTATTATGGTTATTGTAAAACCTTTTTGATTTTCTAGCCTAATGCTGAACCATTCAATAGAGTATAAGAATTGTTACTAAATAGTTTATTCTGATGTTCCATAGTCTAAGTAGAGTACTTAAGATATAGATTCTTTGTTTTTGTGTGTTATCCTGATTAACAAGAATTCGCAGTAGTATTATAATGAGTAAGTTAAAAAAGCTTAGTGCTGGACTTTCTTTGACAGGCCTTATTGGTAGTGATGATATAGATATGCAAAGGGCAGGAAATAGAAAGAAGAAATATCAATTTTTGGATAAGACGTTCGCATGGATTGATGCGATGATAAATTTTATTTTTAAACGTGAGAGTAATAACGTAAATGAAGTCCTAAAAGTCACATGGGGACCACTATTTTTTGGTTTAGTGGTGATATTCATCTTTTTTGGAATAGGTGGTATTTGGTCAGCTATAGCTCCAATTGACGGAGCAGTGCATGCAAGTGGAGAAGTTATTGTCTCTTCAAATAGAAAAATAGTGCAACACTTGGGTGGGGGAATAATAAGCAAAATTTTAGTAAAAGAAGGTCAAGCAGTTAAAAAAGATGAGCCTTTAGTTTTATTAAGTGATGTTAACGAAAAGGCAAATTTGAGTATAATTAAAGAAAAACTCTTATCACTTTTGGCAACTGAAGCAAGACTTATTGCAATCAGGGGAGACTTAGATACGCTAGAATTTTCTGATGAGGTTAAAAGATTATCTAACGATGAACTTGTAAATAAAGCGATAAAGAATCAGGTAAAGTTGTTCAACTCTCAGAGAAAGAGTATATTAGGAAAAACTGACATACTGCAACAACGTATAAAGCAGTTAAATGCTGAATTAGCAGGGCTAAATTTTCAACTAAATGCAGCCCATAAGCAATATGACTTGATAACTGAGGAGTTAGAAACAAAAAGACAATTACTTGATAGTGGCCATATAAGCAAACCACACATTTTAGCTTTAGAAAAACAGTTTGCTGAAATTGAGGGTAGAGTTGGACATTACCGTTCTGCAATATCTCAAGTACAGCAAAAGATTGGAGAAAATGAGTTAGAGATTATAAATGTGAAGAATGATGCTCAAGAAAGAGCAAATGCTGAGCTTAAGGAAGTTAATACATCTATTGCAGACTTAAAAGAGAGGCTGATGGTTGCTGAAGATTCGTTAGCACGTACAATAATTAAATCACCTCAAGATGGTATAGTTACAGATATAAGATACCACACTGAAGGTGGTGTTATACAATCTGGAGTCCCAATCCTGAGTATAGTACCATCAGATGATGATCTAATAATAGATGCTAAAGTTCTAACCAGAAACATAGAAGAGATACTGTCAGCAAAAAAGAAAGATAGCAATATAGTCTCTATCGACGGACTAGAAGGGCTGAAAGTTAAAGTAAGGCTGAGCGCTTATAGTGCACGTCGCTTAAGTTTAATTAACGGTATAGTAAACCATATTTCCCCTGATGCTCTTGATGATCCAAGGATGGGGCGTTATTATTCAGTGCGAGTGGTGATACCAAAATCAGAACTTGCTCAATTTAAAAACGTATACCTATATCCTGGTATGCCAGTAGAAGTATATATAGTTACTCAATCTCGCACTCTTTTATCGTTCTTGTTTACACCTATAATTGCAACATTCGATAGATCTTTCATAGAGAGATAATTTATTTGGCTTTTCTAGAAAATTTGTTTACAGAGTTTGATATGCAAAAAAATTTACACACAAGTAGTGTATTATTTTATAATTATTTTCTATAATATGTAAATCTTTGATTTAAGATGCAAATGCTAACGTAAACATTAAAGGTTAATTAGTAAACTCAGCTGTATAATAGAATTAAAGGAATTAGTAAGATTTTTACCTCAATGAATTATAAATAGGCAAACTTACTTAAAGTTTAATAGTGTCTGTTACTGCTTTTAGGTGTGAGGCTAGAGGGTTATTAGCAATAACAGACACTATTAAACTTATTATAGAATTTCCTTAAAGTAAATACTTAACTTAAAATATTATAATATTTTAAGTTAAAATAGATTCATGTAAATGCTTTTTCCTCAAGTTAGTATCGTATTATTATATTTATTAAATGCTAAAAAAACATTAATCATCATTTACTTTTGATTCAATATTTAGCAAAACACTTGTGTAAATTCTATAATCTCTGTTTGCATAGTAAGTGTATATATATTATTATACAGTTAGTTTTACAGCAAAAAATATGGTGAAGTTATTTGCATTATTGATAATGTTTTACTCAAATATATCAATTGCTTCTGCTCCTACTTCTTGGCAATTTGGATTTCCTGCGCCTGCAACTGAGATAATGGAGGTTGTAGTTAAGTCACATTCGTTTGTGATGAGTGTAATGATTGCAATTATGCTTTTTGTATGGGCCCTGCTTGCTTATGTAGTATTTCGCTTTCGTAAGGGCAAAGTGAAAAATGTCAGTAAAATAACTCATAATATCTTTGTAGAAATTATCTGGTTTGTTATACCAACGATTATTGTTGGGGTATTGGCTTTTAAAAATGCTGAATTAATTAAACTACAGGAGAAAGTGCCAAAAGCTGACATAACACTAAAAGTTATTGGTCATCAATGGTATTGGAGTTACAAGTACCCAGAATATCAAGGTATTTCATTTGACAGCTATATAAAAGGAAAAGAAGACTTTACCGAAAGAGATTTAAAACTATTCTCTGTTGATAATAACGTTATTTTACCTATCAATACTAATATTCGTTTACAAGTGACAGCAGGAGATGTAATACATAGCTGGGGAATACCGGCTTTTGGTATAAAAATTGATGCAATACCAGGTAGGCTGAATGAAGCATGGTTTAACGTTACAAAGCCCGGTATTTATTATGGGCAATGTTATGAACTATGTGGTCAAGGTCATGGATTTATGCCAATTGTTGTTGAAGCAGTGAGTAAAGAAGATTTTAATAAGTGGATTGAAGATAAAAAATTAGTAAGTTAAGTTTGGAGTATAGATATGAGTGATGTACCAAAAGGTATAAGACGTTGGCTGTTTTCTACTAATCACAAAGATATAGGGACACTATACATTATTTTTTCCATATTAGCTGGAATTATTGGTGGATTATTATCGGTAATTATTCGTACTCAGCTAATGCACATTAATATACTTAACAATAATTACCAGCTATATAACGTAATGATTACAGGGCATGCGGTAATAATGGTGTTTTTTATGATAATGCCAGCCTTAATGGGAGGATTTGGTAATTGGTTCGTACCTCTCATGATTGGTGCACCAGATATGGCATTTCCTCGTATGAATAATTTAAGTTTTTGGTTGTTAGTTTCATCTTTTATTTTGCTTATCCTCTCGGTATTTGCTGGCGAAGGTCCTGGAACAGGATGGACTTTATACCCACCTTTGTCGCAAATTATGTCCCACCCAAGTGCAGGAGTTGATCTTGCTATACTTGCACTTCATATTGCTGGTATGTCATCAATTGTTGGGGCGATCAACTTTATAGTTACCATATTCAATATGCGTGCAAAAGGTATGTCACTAACTAAGATACCACTATTTGTTTGGTCTATTTTACTCACGTCATTTATGTTAATTGTTGCCTTACCGGTACTTGCTGGTGCTATAACTATGCTGCTCACTGATCGTAATATAGGTACCTCCTTTTTTGATCCTGCTGGTGGTGGTGATCCTGTGTTATTTCAACATCTGTTTTGGTTTTTTGGTCATCCAGAAGTTTACATAATTATTTTTCCTGCATTTGGTATCATCAGTCAGATTGTGTCAACTTTTTCTCATAGGCCAGTATTTGGTTATATGGGAATGGTTTATGTCATGATAGGAATAGCAACGTTTGGCTTCATGGTTTGGGCTCACCATATGTTTACTGTTGGGCTTAGCGAGGATGCTGCTATATTTTTTAGCACTAGCACAATTTTCATTGGTGTTATAACTGGTGTAAAAGTCTTTAGTTGGATTGCAACTATGTGGGGTGGAGCGATTGAATTGAAGACACCAATGCTGTTTGCATTAGGTTTTATTTTCATGTTTGTTGGAGGTGGTATAACAGGGATAATTCTTTCTCACGGTGGAATAGATAAACTTTTACACGATACCTATTATGTCGTTGCTCACTTTCACTATGTCATGTCGCTTGCTGCATTATTTGGAGCCTTCGCTGGTTTTTATTATTGGATAGGCAAAATGTCAGGTAAGCAATATAACGAGTGTTTAGGAAAGGTACACTTTTGGCTCACTTTTATTAGCACCAATGTTACTTTCTTACCTCAGCATTTCCTGGGATTAGCCGGCATGCCAAGGCGTATACCTGATTATCCCGACGCGTTTATCCCTTGGAATTATATATCCTCAGTTGGCTCATATATGTCCTTTGTTTCAGTTATGTTTTTTGTGTTTATAGTTATACATCTCTTCAAATGGGGCAAGAAAGCTGGAGATAATCCTTGGGAAGGTGACACTTTAGAATGGACGGTATCTTCACCACCGCCTTTTCATACTTTTGAAAAACCACCAGTGATAAAATAGAATGTACACAAGTGTTTTGCTAAATGTTGAATCAACAATACTGGATTTTTGGCATTTGCTAAAGCCAAGGATAATGTACCTTGTAGTGTTTACTGCAATTGCTGGAATAGTTGCTGCACCAGGTAGCATTCATCCTTTCCTTGCACTAATATCTCTTATGTGCATTGCTCTTGGTTCAGGATCTGCAGGTGCAATAAATATGTGGTATGACAGAGATATAGACTTGCTTATGGAGAGAACAAAAAACCGCCCTATACCTTCAGGTAGAGTTTCTGCAGAAAGCGCGCTTGAATTTGGCATAACTCTTGGAATATTGTCAGTATTTATCATGGCAATAGCAGTGAACTATGTTTCTGCTGCTTTGCTTGCAATTAGCATATTATTTTATGTTTTTGTGTATACAATTTGGCTCAAAAGGCGTACTCCGCAGAATATTGTTATTGGTGGTGCAGCAGGTGCTTTTCCTCCAATGATTGGCTGGGCGGTTGTAACTGACTCTGTAAGCTGGGAAAGTTGTATTCTATTTTTAATAATTTTTATGTGGACTCCACCACATTTTTGGGCTCTATCCTTAAATAGATCTGAAGATTATACAAAAGCATCGATTCCAATGTTCAATATCGTTTATGGTCCAGAAAAAACGAGGAAATATATATTAATCTATAGCGTGTTACTCGTATTAACTAGCTTACTCCCAGCACTATTTTTGAAAAAGGCTCTATTTTACCTCAATATGGCAATTATTGAAGGGTGTGTTTTTATTTGGTCTGCTGCATCCGTTATAAGGCTTAAGAGTCATAGCTCGCAGAAAAAAATGTTTTCTTATTCGATTTCTTATCTATTTTCTCTGTTTGCCAGCGTTATTTACTGCTCTATTGATTTGTTTTAACCATGAAAGAACATAAAAACTATCTTTTACTTTCTCTTCTAATAATGCTCGTTGTAGCACTTTTTTTTATTTCCATAATAAAATTTAAAGGTGCGGCTTAAATTGCCTCTATATCTATAAAAATTGTGATTTTATAGAAGCAACGATATACTTTATTAATTCACTACAGTTAAAGATGAAGAAAAAGGAAGTGACAATATACACAGATGGAGCATGCTCTGGTAACCCAGGGACAGGAGGGTGGGCAGCAATCATATTATTTCAAAATCATAGAAAGAACATCTGTGGTAGAGAAGAAAATACTACAAATAATAAAATGGAGTTAACAGCAGTGATCAATGGACTGAAGGTATTAAAATTTCCTTGTAATATCAGTTTGTATACGGATAGCCTCTATATTAAATACGGTATAACAGAATGGATAAATAAGTGGAAAATGAACGGCTGGAAGACAAGTAATAAGAAGTCAGTAAAAAATATAGAATTATGGAAAGAATTAGATAATGCTGCTTTGCAACACGAAATTAATTGGAATTGGGTGAAAGCGCATAATGGTGACAAATACAATGAGGAAGCTGATATTCTAGCAAGAAAAGCAATAATCAATGCTTAAAAAAATTACTATATCATTTTCTATAATTTTATTATTTATATCCTGCTTCTTTATCTTTTTTAAAGGTGAGGGACCTCTAGAAATCAATATTAGTTATATTAATTTTTATATAAAGAAAAAAATATTAAAGATATTTACCAATTCGGATGTCAGCATGGAGAGTACTTCGGTTATTTGGCATCAAGATGGCAAGCTAGTCATTACAGATTTAAAAATAACAAATCCTGATTTTACAATAGAAGTTCCTGAGCTTTTCGTACACTTTAAGTTAAGTTCCAAAAAGTTCTCTCAGGTTTTAGCTGATAATGTACACATATATATCAAGAGGGAGGAGAGCAAAGAGATAACATCTGTAATGACAGAGAAGATGAGTAGTACAAAAAATCTGCTAAAGACAATAAGAAAATTTTTTTTCTACTTCAATGCAGACTCAAGGATTAAAATTACTAACATTGCTATCAATAAAAGCATGGAAGGTGAATTTTTTATTGATAAAGTATATGTAGGGAAGGGGGAAGATTTCAATGTTTTGGATATTCGTGTCCATACAAAAGAAGGTAAAGGGTTTCTAGATGATTTATCCATTACGATAAAAAACCGTAATAATTTACTAAATTTCTATGGAACATTCTATAACCTAAAGTTGGGGCTATTTAACGAATTTTCCACACTAGTTAAAAGTTACAATTTGGACAAAGAAATAGGATTCAAAGGAAACTTTTCAATTAGAATTAATGGAAAGGATGAAGTTGTGGACGGAAACATATACGTGTTAAATACAGAGAGTCACTCAGGTAAAAACTTAGCCTTGACTAATGTAAATGTAAATTTGACATATAGTGATGAAATCATTAGCATAAAAAACTTTCATTTTAAGTTAAATGATACTTACCTTTCTTTGATTGGTAAAATGAACTTTGGCACAAATCATGCTTTGCTTAGAGTTAATATTAGTAAACTTGTTGCAAAAGATTTATGTACTTATGTACCAGATGGTCTAGTGAACAATGAATTTAGAAAGTGGTATTGTAATAATATTGATGGGAATATTATAAATACAATTATAAGTTTTAACGGTAAAATCGATAGTTTAATAAATGATGATCTGTCAGGTATTGTAATTGTTGCTGATATAGAAAATGGCAGCGTTCAATTTGATGAGGATTTTGAACGAGTAGAGAACTTGAACGGTGAGTTAACCCTCAAGGATAACAATCTCAAAATTATTGTAAATAGCGCTAAGTTCCAGAATTTCAATATTGATGGTGGCGAAATTGAGATGCAATCTCTTAATAAAGAGGATTCTGTTCTCACAATTAATGGTCAGGCTGTAAGTGATGCTTATGGGTTATATGAACCTATAAAATTTAAGCTGGATGATATGATGAAGATTACAAGGGACAGTATAGGTGGAATAGCAAAATCTGTATTCAGTTTTCACATTTTTAATTTAAATGCTGATGATAAAAAAGTAGATTTTTTAGCCAAATTTCATTCTGAAATTGATAATTTTGTCGCGTATAATGGCAGTCTTGGTAAATATGAGATTAAGCTTGATTTCGGCGGAGATTTTATTGATTTAAATGGCAGTGGTATGGTAAATAATACACAGCTGCTATTTGACCTCAAAAGTAGCAATAAAAATGAAAATTTTGCCTGGAGTTTGACTGGAGATTTGCCTGCTCAAATACTTAATTTCGGTGATGGCTATATCAATGCAAATATAGAGTCAGTAATGTATCAAGACAAAACAGGGTATGTTAATGGTAATATAGATTTATCAGAGCTCGAGTTGCGTTCAAGCTACTTAGGGTGGAAAAACCATTTTGAAGATCACAATGAAGTTTTATTTTCTACAAGGCTAAAAGGAGTAGGTAAGTTACTAATAGATAAACTAGATGTTGTAGGAAATGATCTAGACATAAAATTTAGCGGAAGAGTAGAAAATGGAAATCTATATTTAAATTCTAGCAACTTTAAATTACCTGATAATAATTTTAGTATAGAAATTGAATCAGGTAAGGAGAAAAATGCCATAACTATTCACGGTGAGAAAATCAACTTAAGTGATGTGTTAGGTTTACTTGGCAAAGATAGTAATCGATTAAATAACAAAATAGAAGTTACTATGAATGTTGATAATATAATTATGAAAGAAGGAATTATCATAAAAGATGCTAAGCTAAATGTAACTTGTGCTAAAGGTGATTGTAGTGGAAGTCAATTCACAGGACAGTTTTTAGAAGATAACAGTAATATACTAGTAGAACATAGTGAAATAGGGCTTGAAATATATTCGGATAATTCAGGTATGCTTTTGCGTTCTTTAGGTATTGGTAAATCAGTTAAAAATGGCAAATTATCTCTTTATCTATCTTCTAAGAGAGAAAATGGAGAACATTATGGTATGTTATCTATCAGCAATTTCTATATCAAAGATGCTCCACTGCTTACCACTTTATTATCAATGTCTTCACTGCCTGGTATTGTAAATGCTATAAAGAACGAAGGTGTACATTTTTATAAGTGTAATGCACCTTTTTCATATAAAGATGGCACTGTTGAAATTGAAGAATCTTGGCTTGAAGGAGCGGAACTAGGCATTAGCACTAGTGGTACGCTCGATATTAAGGGTTATAAATTCCAGGTTGAAGGACAAGTAATACCGGCATACTCAATTAACAAATCTTTGTTGAAAATCCCTATAATCGGAAAACTTCTGACTGGTGGAAAGAGTAGGGGGATTATTTCAATAGACTACAAAGCAAATGGTGATGATAAAAACAACAACGTATCTGTTAATCCTATCTCTTCGCTAACCCCAAGCTTACTTAAGAGGTTATTAGGAGTATTTGATCGTATTATGACAAAAAGTAATAAAAGCATTTTAAAAGGTAGTTTGAAGAAGAAATTTAGCTCAATATGACCAGAAGAAAAGTTGTTTATTGATGTTTAGTTAGATGGTAAACGTTAGATACAACAAACAGAGGAAGTTAGATAAAATAATTAAGGGAACAAGAATATAAAGGTTTAACTTGAAGTAACCGGATAAAATCTGAGTCACACTTCCAAGTGCTGGTACCCACGAAAGCAATGCAACTGCACAAATCAGTAGGTGCCTTACAATTTTTGGTGTTTTGTCTTCATTCTCTAATTTGTGATGTGATCTTCTGATAAAAATTGTTATTCTACCTAAATACCAGTTAGCTATTCCACCAAGACTGGATCCTAATACTCCAAAAAGTAATATAAGTAGTTGATCGTAGTTTGACCTAAAGCATAACATAGTGTAAAGTACAAAACCTTGATGTATGGGTAAGATAAGCGATGATACTAGGCTATCTATAAACAATAGGAGATAATTTTCCATACCAAGTTGTTGTACCATCTTCGTTGTCAGAAATTGTAACCCCCATTTGTTTCAATTGCTCTCTTATTTTGTCTGCAGTATCATAATCTTTATTTTGTTTTGCTACTTTTCTTAAGTCTATCAACCTTTCTATTTCTTGATGACTCACACCACTTGCAAACCACTCTTGATAACTTGACTCAAGAATACCAATGAACCTTGCGCTTTTAACAAACTTCTTAGTTAATTTGAGCTTCTCATATTCATTACTTGTCTTATTGATTTCTGTAGCCATTTCATGCAATATGGCTACAGCTTCAGGAATGTTTAAATCGTTTTTCAAAGCCTCTATAAAATCTTTAGAGACTTCTGTATCACTTTCCTCAATACATGTACTACGTAATAACCGATAAAACTTGTTTAAAGTTTCTTGCGACTCAGAGATAACATTTTCTGTCCAATCAAGTGGTTTTCTGTAGTGAGTTTTAAGCAGCGCATAACGTATTACTTCACCCTTTATTCCACTATCTAACAAATCCCTTACTTTGACTATATTAAATAAGGATTTGCTCATTTTCTCTTCATTTACCGTAAGAAACCCGTTGTGTACCCAATATTTTGCAAACGTTGACTCAGCAAATGCAGATTTACTCTGTGCAATTTCATTCTCATGATGAGGAAATTGCAAGTCTATACCCCCACCGTGAATGTCAAAATCTTTGCCAAGGTAAGCATATGACATTGCTGAACATTCTATATGCCACCCTGGTCTTCCCTCTCCCCATGGACTATTCCAGTGACTTGAAAGTTTATAGTCAGTTTCGTTTGCAGGTTTCCAAAGTACGAAGTCTCCTGGGTGTTTTTTATTTTCACCAACTTCAACTCTACTACCGTAGTTTAATTCATCAATTTTTTTTCCTGATAAAACGCCGTATTCAGGGTAAGATTCTACACTAAAATATACATGTTTATTGGATTCATAAGCATGACCAGCTTGCAGCAAAGACTCAATTAACTTGATAATGTTATCTATGTTTTCCGTTGCTTTTGGTTCATATGTTGGTTCTGCACAATTTATGCTTTCCATGTCTTCATGAAAAGTTTTAGTGTAATATTTGCTAATGCTTTCTATATTACTATTTTTCTCATTTGCTGCATTGATTATCTTGTCATCGATGTCGGTTATATTACGCACATAAGTAACTTTTCCATAACAAAATTTAAGCAGTCGAAATAATACATCGTAAACAACAATAGAACGTGCATTACCTATATGTGCTGTATCATATACTGTTGGCCCACAAACGTACATTTTTATATGATCTTTATCGATCGGTGTAAAGGGCTCTTTTTTTTTTGTTAAAGTGTTGTAAAGCTTAACCATATACAAAGCTTTTTAGAAAAGAAAATGCTCCAAATATAAGCTGTGGTCCTTTAACTATTACGACAAGAGTAAGTAATAACCCACACAATGATACTAATACTCCCATTATAGAGAGAAATCCATCTTTGCTCATGATACCCAGTGAAATGAGAGTTGTACCAATTGCAGGAATGAAGTTAGTTAAAGGAAGTGGGATTGCTATCGATAATGCACAAAGCAGCATTATAAATGCTAAAATATTTTCACCAGGACCACGAAAAATGAAAGACATTCTTGGTTTCATGAACTTTTCTATTTTTTTTAATGTAGGTGAAGTTTTCTCTACCACGAGAGCTAGTGTTGAACGTTGAAAAGATTTCCTTTCTAGCCAATTAGGCATCCAAGGAGAATCAAACCCAAATAGAAGCTGCAGTGAAAATAAGATTAAAGGTATAGAAAGAATGGTTGTATAGCCAGGTGGAACAGGTATAGGTACTGATAGCGGTAAAGAGAAGATGATTATTAAAATACCAAAACCACGCTCATGTAAAGCTGTTTTAATATCAAATAATGTTACTTTATCATTATCGTTATTATTAGTATCTGCAACCTCTTTTAGAATATCAGAGGCCAATTTTTTATCTTCAGTCAATTTCACACTTTTTTCCACAGTTACCCTTTAATAACAATATAACTTCTAACTAACATAGTTATTGCTATATTTCAATATCGATTATTCATTTCATGCTGTACTTCATTCTTTTATTAAAGTGTTGTAAAGCTTTTAAGTTATAAGGCTTTTAAGAAGAGAAAGTGTTCCGGCTATAAGTTTTGGTCCTTTAACTATTACAATAAGGGTAACCAATAACGCACAGAATGAAACTAACACTCCTAACGTAGATAAAAATCCATCTTTACCCATAATGCCGAGTGAAATAAGAGTTATACCAATTGCAGGAAGGAAGTGAGTAAAAGGTAATGGAAGAGCTATTATTATTGCACAAAGCAACATCATAAAAGCTAGAATCTTTTCACCCGGACCAAGAAAAATAAAAGACATTCTTGGTTTCATGAACTTTTCTATTTTTTTTAATATAGGTGAAGTTTTCTCTACCACGAGAGCTAGTGTTGAACGTTGAAAAGATTTCCTTTCTAGCCAATTAGGCATCCAAGGAGAATCAAACCCAAATAGAAGCTGCAGTGAAAATAAGATTAAAGGTATAGAAAGAATGGTTGTATAGCCAGGTGGAACAGGTATAGGTACTGATAGCGGTAAAGAGAAGATGATTATTAAAATACCAAAACCGCGCTCATGTAAAGCTGTTTTGATGTCGAACAATGTTACTTTATCACTATCGTTGTTATTGGTATCTGCAACCTCTTTTAGAATATCAGAGGCCAATTTTTTATCTTCAGTCAATTTCTCACTTTCTTCCACGATTAACCTTTAATAACATTCTAACTAACATAATTATTACTGTACTTCAATCATACCTCTTCAATTCTTTAGCCTTGTTTAAACAAATGACACGCACTTTAGTGCGTGTCACGAAACATAAGGAAGCTAACGATCTGGTTCATTAGATGATAGTTTCTCTGAATCCTTAAGTTCTTGTTTAAGGTTTTTAATGCCTTTGCCTAAATCACCCATAACTTGTGGTAACCTACCTGCACCAAACAGAACTAAGATTATTATTAAGACTAGAAACAGCTGCCATGGACCTAAACTCATTTGTACCTCCGTTGAAAATATTAACTTTTAGGTATTAAAACTTGACTGAAGCCAAGTGATACATAAATTATATCACTTTTATTAAATTATAAATCAAGAGTTTTTAATTATCTTATAATAGTTTTAGCCTAACATTAAGTTTAGTTTAGCTGTAGAGTAAAAGGAAGCTCACTAAAAAATTTTGCTAACGTATCATCTTTAGGTCTGTGGTATATGTAGCTAGGAACTCCTGATTGAATAATTTTACCATTTTTCATCACGTAAATAAAATCTGCAACTTTCAACGCTTCTTGCGGATCATGAGTTACCATGAGTACAGGAATATTTTTGCTTCTAAAAAGTGACAATATATGGTGCCTTATTCGATATTTGAGCAGTATATCTAAATTAGAAAATGGTTCATCGAGCAAAACAACATCAGGATTTTGCGCCATTACTCTTGCTATTGCAACTAATTGTTGCTGTCCTCCTGATAAAGCATGAGGGTACATGTTTTCATATTTTTCTATATTAAATAGCTTTAAGATTTCCAATGCAGTAAGGTATTTTTCTTTCTTAGAAGTACTGCAAATAGCAAAAGTTATATTTTCTATTACTGTTTTATGAGGAAATAATGCAGAATGCTGAAAAATCAATCCGATATTTCTACGCTCTATAGCAATTGACACTTTGTTACTTGCAACTAATTTATCATTTATAACAATGGTTCCAGATTTTGGATTTTCTATTCCTGCGATTAATTTTAGAATTGTTGACTTGCCACAGCCAGAATGACCTAGTAAACAGGCAACACTTCCTTTCTTCACTTGAATGTTGATGTTGCTTAAAGCAAAGCCATCTTGATTACTATAAAAGTAACTAATATTGTTAACTAGCATTAATCTTTCAATTGGAATCGTATTATTAAATATAACAGTATTACATTCAAGAAATACAGAAATATTTTTTATTATTGTGAATTAATTGTACAGGGTGCCTAGAAAAATGCGAGACTTTTTGCTATAATTTTGCATAAATAGCAGAAGACATGGGACTATAGCTCAGTAGGATAGAGCGTTGGATTCCTAATCCGAAGGCCGTGCGTTCGAATCGCACTAGTCCCACTTAATCTTAATAAAGTAGAAGAAACTAACACAGGTTTACAACACCGTTCTAGGAGTTAGAGTCCCAGTTTCTCAACTTACAGCGTTTGCATGCTTGGGTTTATATGCTCAACCTTATTTTCTTCCATTGCTCTATAACTTGGCAGTGTAGAATTTTTTACATGTAATCCAGTTACTATTACAACTAAAATAGCTAGGACACTGCAAACTAATGCACCAGCTAAAGATGGAACCATCACAGCAGAAGCAACAAACAATCCTGCAATAACAACTCCAACAACATCACTCCTTAATGAGGCGTAAAAACTCTCCTTACTTTTTTTGTATTTAGTTTCTTTTTCATGTGGTGGAGAAAATTGAGCCTCTACAAAGCCGTTAGCTTTCTTATCATTATTTGGTGTGACAGTTGGGCCAGTCCTTGTTGATACAGGTGCTTCATTTTTGTTATTATTACCATTAGTACTAACAGGGAGCACTGTTGCTACAGGTCTATTACCAATATTTCCATTACTGCTGCAAGGTTTTGCTCTATTTTCTTTTACATTGGGTGTTTCTGGTGTAATAAAGTTTAAAAGTACCTGAGTAATTTCTTCTTGTGTATTATTTTGTGTATTATTCACAGCACACTCTAAAGCTGCTTGTCTGCTTTCAGCATTTACATAACCTAAAAATGCTTTAACTTCTTGAACATTGCCTTGAATAATAGCAAGACGCAGAGCGTTAAATTTTTCTTCTTCATTAAATTTACCACTATCCAAGAGTATCTTTATAACATCAGCTTGTTTATTTATTGCAGCTGTACCCAACACAGTTTTGGAAGCAGTATCTTTAAAATCGATTCCGATGTTTAAATTTGTGAGTAACTCAACAATCTTTAGGAATATAATGCGATCGTCGATAATACCAGGTCCTTCTGAACGGACAGCATAATAAAGCAAAGTCCAACCATCTTGGTTTGTTATTTTTATATCTATTTTCTCTTTTTCAAGCTCATTACAAAACTCCTCAGCAGTTATATTAGGGTTGCTAGCTACAATTTTCTTTATCTTGTTGTATGAAGTAGAAAATTGATCATCTTCATTTTTGTTGCTAAGTTCTGCTCTATCTTCTTCTAAATTAGGTGTATTTTGCTCTTCCTTTTCCTTGTTTTCATCAGCAGTTACTTGTTCTTGCTCAGGAAGCTTGAATCCGTTTTCAAGGAAAAATTCTCTAACATTTAGGTTGTCATTTTCATCTGCAAGTTTTAGAAGTAAGTCTCCTAATGAATTGTTCCCTTCGCATTTACTTTGCAAATCAATGTATTTAAATTTAGTCTTTCTTCTTAACCTATTTTGCAAGCTTTCAAGGGTGATTTTATTGTTGTACCTATTATCATTAATTAAAAACCTACCTGCATCTAGACACAATTCCTTGATTTCTTACTGACTGTACAATATAATTAAACCTACTATTACAATGCTCTATTATACCAACTTTATCAAAGTCAGTCAAGGAATCTTGCAGTATCAAATGGCATGATATATATTGATTTATAATTCTCGAGCAAATGATGGAAGATTTAGCTTATAAGTTAGTGAAAGTAACCGAAGCTGCAGCACTTGCTGCATATAAATTGGCAGGCCTTGGTAATGAAAAAAAGGCCGATCAGGTTGCAGTTGATGCAATGCGTACGGTGCTAAACTCAATGGAAATAAATGGTACAATTGTGATTGGGGAAGGGGAGAGGGACGAAGCACCGATGCTATATATCGGAGAAAAAGTTGGCACAGGAAGTGGCCCTGAGATTGACATCGCTGTTGATCCACTTGAGGGCACTACGATTTGCGCTCATTATAAACAAGGGGCAATGTCTGTTCTTGCTGCAACAAAAAAAGGTAATTTTTTACATGCACCTGATGTTTATATGGAAAAGATAGCAGTGGGAAAAAATCTCCCAGAGGGTGTAGTCTCACTAAAAAATAGGATTGAGAAGAATCTGGACAATTTAGCCAAGGCAAAAGGATGTAAAGCAAGTGATCTTATAGTAACTGTACTTAAACGTGAAAGACATGATGAATTAATATTGAAAATCAGGAGATTGGGAGTAAAAGTTAAACTAATAGATGATGGTGATGTTGCAGCCGTAGTTTCACTAATAAATGGCAACCACGATATGTATATCGGCATAGGAGGAGCACCAGAGGGAGTGCTTGCAGCTGCAGCACTAAGCTCAATCGGTGGACAGATGGAAGGAAGATTGATATTTGACACCGATCAGTTAAGAGAAAGAGCAAAAATTTTGAATATCACGGACCCAGAAAAAATCTACACCATAAAAGATATGGCAAAGGGTGAATCAGTGTTTATTGCAACTGGAGTAACAAATGGAGAACTTGTGGATGGAGTAAAACTTAATCGAGATATCTGCTTGACCCGTTCATTAATAATATTACCTGGTAAGGTAGTAAAAATACAAACGAAATCAATATCTTGAACATTTATTATATACTAATTATATAATTTTGTAGAAGCTACCTGTAGCTGTCTTGTAAAAAAATGAATTTACATATTAATTTTAGCTTTACAACATTTGGCATTAAGTTATAGTTAAATAGTAATACTAAGAGGTGCTTAATGTTTAGTTCACTAACTAATTTTTTTACTAATACGTCTAAAAAGAAAAGTTCTCAATCTGAAGAAAATAATCATTCTTTCTCTAACAGCACAGAAAGTTTATTAGTCCAATCTACTAAAAAAAATCCTCAACTTGATGATCAAAGTAGAACTGACGTGTCTCCTCAAACAAATCTTCAATTTAGTGAGGATGATGTAAAAAACGTGCTCCAAGACTTCGAAAAATTGGATTTTAAGAACAGTAATGAGTGTTTTAACGAAATAGCAGAAGATTATGAAAGGAGGAAAAAAAGTGACCTTTTTAACTACGTAATATTGAATAAGCGAAAATACATAACAGATATATTAGATCAGAGGCTTGCCCACAAAGATCAAGAAAATTTTAGGAAGAAATTTAGTGAATATCTTCTTAAAATAAATGAGAAAATGAATTATGGGAAAGAATTTCAAAATAAACTTCAATTTTTTGAAGATAGGGTAGAAGAAGTATTATCAGATTTTAGAAAATTGAATTTTGGCCTTAAGGATAATTTGTGTAAAGATGATAAGGATAACGTAAATTATAATAAAGGCTGGCCTGCAGATCCATTTGACAAAATAGCGAATTATTATCGATGGAATAAGAACATTTTCCTTTTTAATTATGTAGTATTAAGTAAGCAAAAAGAAATAATAAGTATATTGAATGAAAAGTCTATTCCTGAAGACAAGCGAAAGAATTTTAAAAAGAGGTTGGGTAGATATCTTCTTCGAGTTGAAGAAGGGATGAGTAACGGACAGGAATTTCTCAAAACTGATAGTGCAGTTGCCTTTTTTGATGGATGTTATGTGCCATGCGCATATGCAAAACGTTCTCTTAATCATTATGATCATCTTAGTATTAATATTTCTAAGCCTGGGTGTAGCTTAGAAATCAGCCGTCTTTTCACTGACAAAATTGAAGGGATGGAAAGAAATAAAAATGAGGTAAAGATAGTAGAAATATACAGTAACGATAAAAGAATAGCAACGGTTGAGAAGAATGATAATGGAAAAAGAAATTACCGCTTTGCAAAAGATGCAACATGCGATATGAAAATTAGGTGGAGTGCAGAAGATGAGAAAGGTAATTCTGTTAACTGCTTTATTAGTTTAAATGTAAATCCTAGTGAAATTGAGATTGGTCAGGCAACTATTAATGGTAAAGATGTTGAACTAGACGAAATTTTGAAATTAGCTGAGCAAAGCGAAGATGTGCTTATAGAAGGTAAAGCTTTACATGAATTTTTAGAAGGATATCTGGAGCAAGATGTACAATCACAGGAAGAGATAATAAAGAGATGTGATGAAACTCCTGGAACTAAACTTGATAATCTGGAGATAGGGCAGTTCTCTTTCTCTCCTTTATCTGAAGAGGAGATAGAGGAAGAAGAGAGAAGAGAATATAAAAATTCACGGGCTGCATCAGGAAGGTGCTAGACTAATTAGACATTAAATCTAAAGTGCATTATATCGCCATCTTGCACGATATAATCTCTGCCTTCGAAGCGAATTTTCCCTGCATCTTTGCAAGCTAATTCGCTTCCATATTTTATATAGTCTTCAAAGCTTATGGTTTCTGCTTTTATAAAGCCCTTTTCAAAATCAGTGTGAATTACACCTGCTGCTTTGTCAGCTGTTGATCCTATCTTTATTGGCCATGCACGTGCTTCTTTGGGGCCCACAGTAAAAAAAGTTATCATACTTAGCACTTCATACATAATACGTGCTACTCCATCAAGTCCTGATTCTTGTAAGCCAAATTCTGATAAAAAATTCTGTTTTTCCTCTTCACTATCAAGATTTGCAATATCTGCTTCAAGTTTCGCTGAAATACAATAAAATTTGCTTTTATTTTCTTCCGCCATTTTTTCCACCCTTTTAGATAGTTCATTACCAGTTATGATATTCGTATCTTCAACATTGCATACATACATAACAGGCTTTGTTGTTAGCAATTGAAGCAACTTCATCTCATCTTCATCGATATTCTCCAAGCTTCTTGCCGGTTTACCTAATTTTAAAGTAGCTAATACCTCTTGCATTAATTCAAGTTGTCTCTTTAGCTCTTTATCACCTTGCTTTGCTTTCTTTTCCAATTGAGGAAGCCTTTTTTCTATGCTATCAATATCAGCTAGAATTAACTCCATTTCCACTATTTCAGCATCTGATATTGGATCTATTTTACTGTTTACATGGCTGATATCGTCATCCGTAAAGCACCTGAGCAGATGAACAATGGCATCAACTTCTCTGATATGACTCAAAAATTTATTTCCTAGTCCTTCACCCTTGCTCGCACCCTTAACCAAGCCGGCAATATCGACAACTTCCAGTTGATTGTAGATTATTTTCCCTGAGTGAGCAATCGAGGCAATTTGTTTCAAACGCTGATCTCGTATTGGCACTTTGCCAACATTTGGCTCGATTGTGCAAAAAGGATAATTTGCAGCTTCAGCTGCACTTGACTCTGTAAGTGCATTAAATAAAGTTGATTTTCCTATATTTGGTAACCCAACTATACCACAGTTAAAGCTCATATTTGCTATTTAAAGCCTTAATTATTGCATAATTAAAAAATTTTTGCTATACCTAATTAGTTACTTATTAATAAGTTAGTTAATATAATAACATATAGCTTGAATTAAGGTAGAAATTATGGTTGGGCTTAGAAAACGGAAATTACCAAATGGTTTTGACAGTATTGAAAATGCTAAAGGACGCAAGACTTCAGAGAGTAATGTAGAAAAAGAACCTTCTAATAACCAAGTAGTTAAATATGATACTGCAGGTGATGGCAATTGCTTTTTTCATGCAGTGTTTGGTGATAACAGTTCTGGTACATATAAAGCTGAAAGAGCGCAAGATATGAGAATGGAATGGCACAAATTTTTAAGTCGATTTACGTCTTTAGATGATCCAAGTATGCCAGCTCCTTTAAAGGATCAGCTAGAAAAGGTTTTTAATATGTTTTTTAATAAGCCAGGGGATTTAACTGGCAAGTCTGATAAAATAAAGGGTCTGGTTAAGCAAACAAATAGGAAAATTGAAAATGCTGAAGGTAATGTGAAGAGGTTAGTAAGTAGAGCTGTTAGCAAATTTAATATATCGCATAATCAAGCTGTGCTTAATCTAAGTGAATATGCAGAGGCTCTTGATGGCATTGGTGAGAGTGACTATAATGCCGAATATAACAGTGATTTTATTACACGCTCATTTCTTGACAAACCTGAACTCTATCAATCCTATCTAGAAGCAATAGAAAGTAAAAGTTATTTTCCTTTTATTGAAGAAATTCAATTATTAGCTTCTTTAGCCAACATTGAAATTAATGTCCATTGTAAAGTTAGCGGCAGAGAGAAACAACAAAAGTTTGAACCAAATCCTGAAATGATAAACAATGATCAACTAAATCAGATGTTTAATCGTGAGAGTTATAAATTAAATGACGAGTTATGGGGTAGTAAAGAGAGAGAAACAATATATCTTGAAGGAAATCATTACTCTAGGGCTAAAATTGTAACTCAAGAGTTAATAAAACAGCAGCAGGAGCAAGAAGACTTTCTATTAGCAAAACAACTTCAGATAGATGAAATTTTGGAATATTGTGATCTTTCAAAGGATATCTCTGAGAGAGTAGAGATTGAGAGGGAGTTTGATGAGTTATTGGCAAAAAATGCTGATGGAAAAATTGGTGATGTTATAGGGCAGTGCATTAATGATGTACAGCAACGTATAAAATGCCTTGAGGAGCCAGTCTTATCAAGAAGGTGCAGTGTGGAAGAAGCACGTGTAGAAAAAACATTTTATCAACAACAAGTACCACAACCTGTAAGATAAGTCTTCATAGTCTATATACTTCTATAGGGGGGCATTCTATAATAAAAGCCATGCTCATTTTTAACCACTGCTTAATAAGAATAAAGTCTTAGCAAAACAAACACAAGAACAATAGGATTTCTTGCTTGCAAAGCAACTCCAAGATCGGGAGGAAAAAGACTTTTTCCTTGCAAGGCAACTTCAAGAGCAACCCTCACGCACAATCCCTTAACCCAAATGGAGGAAGTAAAAATAGAAGATCAGCAGCAACAAATACTTATAAAATAATAACTCTATGGTTAATGTGCGAGATTTAATTAAAAAATGTTGTCATTCGAGTAGCTGACACTGGGCTCCAATGTCAATTACTCGGATAACAAAAAAACACAGGCTTCACATGCATCTGCAGTACTGTATTAGTCTACTATCTTCATTCCCACAACATTATACCCTGAATCAACATGTAAAATTTCTCCAGTTGTACCACTACTCAGGTCGCTTAATAAGTATAGTGCTGCCTTGCCAACATCTTCTATTGTAACATTGCGTCTAAGTGGAGAATTAATTCTATTCCATTCCGATATGGAGTGAAAGTCACTTATTCCAGAAGATGCCAAAGTTCTGATTGGACCAGCAGAAATTGCATTTACTCTGATGTTCTTTGGCCCAAGATCACATGCTATATATTTTACACTTGCTTCAAGTGCTGCTTTACATAAACCCATCACATTATAATTTGGCATAACTTTTTCAGCACCATAGTAAGATAAAGTAAGTAAACTACCACCATTTAACATCATTTTTTCGGCGCTTTTTGCTAAAGCAGTAAAAGAATAGCACGATATATGCATTGCATTGAGAAAGTTGTTTAGTGAAGTATCGACGTATTTACCATTGAGCTCATTTTTATCAGAATATGCTATTGCATGTACCAAAAAATCAATAGCACCCCACTTTTCCTCTATTTCTTTAAAAGCACTATGTATGATTTCCTCATTTGAAACATCACAATGTAGTGTTAGCTCCACATTTAATTCATTCGCTATTGGTAATAATTTCTCTTTTATTACTTCATTTTGATAAGTGATTGCAAGCTCAGCTCCGTGCTCTGAGAGAGTCTTTGCTATACCATATGCTATTGACCTCTTATTTATTATTCCGGTTATTAACCCTTTTTTACCCTGCAATATCATAGAAATTATTTGCCTTTTTTATAATTTGAAATATTAACTAGGCAAAGTCAATTATGTTTTAACTGTAGCTAACGTATAAAAATTACTTCCGCATATTTCCAACCTCATTATAATTACAATTAGAGATATTTTAAGAGCTCAAAATCTATCTTTAGTCTGCAGACTTTTTAATCAAATTTATTAAAAAATATATTCTTCAGTGTATATCTGTCGTATATGCACTGCATTTTTTTCTAACTTTTTTTACACAGGAGGATTTTATGTCCAGAATTCCAGATACTTGACCTTTACTTTAAAACCAACTGGCGCCTATGGTTTTTATAAAAAGATTACAGGAAATAAAAATACTCTAGAGAACATGAAATAAGGATACTGAAATATAAGCTGCCTATATTTGCAAGCAGCTCATAAAGTCTTCTTATTTACTTACTCCTTGAGCAGAAGAAAGTTGTTTTGATATAGTCACACTTTCCATACTTGTTGAAGGATTCTGTGAAACTTTTACTATTTCAGAACCTTCTTTACGTAAGTAGGATAGTGCATCATACAAGGACTTCGCTTCGTATTGTTTTCCTACTTTTACTTCTTTATGTGCAGCTATTTGCTCCCAAGTGATATCATTGCTTTCAATAAGCTTGATAGAACCGTCATCACTAATATTAATTTTCATTTTACATTCTTTTTCTTCATCGTACCAATTCAAAGTCATGTTATATGAGCCATTAGCTACTTCATAAATTCTTACTCCATGCTCATCAACTCGTCCACGCATTCCTCTTTTTTCATCTCCAGGTAGCAACAATGTAACCGCCGTTATCCTATTGCTTTCAAAAAAATCATTAGTTAAAATATTACTAATGTTTATTTTTCCTTTATTATCATTCAGCACAGTTCTTGCAGTCAACATAGTTCTAATTGGACTTCTCACTCTAAGCTGTACAGATTCTACATCACTGTTTTCTATGTGTTGAGCAATTTCTTGCTTAGTTTCATCAATAATCTTGCCTTTTAGATATTTACCGTGATTTTCATTTTCTGAATTATAAGGAGAGCTATCAGCAAGAATTCGCCTTTTTGACTCTTCATCATCACAATCTAAATATTCAATTTTGCGGTCATGCTTGGTACCTAAAAATGGATGATCATCTGCTCTCACCCTATTATTCGGAGGAAAATTGAAAGTCCTATTCGGTTTATCACTCGATACTGATTCAGATATACCTTGAACAGCTTCAAAACTTTTTTTAAAAGAATTAGTTAACATTATATACCCCCTTATTCTATAAATAGTCTTATCTTAGAATGTTTTTAACATATGTCAATTCAACCACTATGGATTAAAATCCAAAGATTGAGAGAGAGCATAGAATGCTAACTTTCGACTTGAAAGTCACCAAATTTATCTTCTTTTTTAGAGTGATTTTCAATATAATTTTTTATCATTTCGTCAGTTACATTTCCGCTAGTCCTGACAAACTAGCCTACTGCCCACAACCCAATATCTCTTTTTTAGCTCTGGAAAGTTTTGCTGGATTTTTCTGGAACTTTTTCCTTTTATTAACTGCACTAACTTACTAATACTTAAGTATGGGGGTACAGAAACGTATACGTGTACATGACTTGACGCAACTCTACCTCTGATAATTTCTACTTGATTATTTGCACATACTTCTTGTACAACTTCTTTAGCTTTCTGTCCAATATCTCCAACTAGTACTGGATATCGATATTTTGTTATCCACACTATGTGATATATATATAGAGTGGCTGCTTTTTCTATAATATTCCACATTCTTTCAGATTTTTCACCTTAAAATTATATTCTTAAAAGGATGGACTTCAAGTCCAGGGTTTTTCTCCCAAATTTGGGACAATAAAAATTTGATATATTTGACATAAAAGCGTTTTAAATAATAAGAGCAAAATGGACAAATCTATTTCGTGAGTAACCAAAAACCGTTTTGTATTCATTCAGATAAGGAAAAATAGCAGATAGTGTCATGCAAGTAGCTGACACCCTTTTGGTGGACCACACACACAACTTTACAAACATTGCAATATGGCACATAGTAAATGATGTTATTCTATAACGCAAGACCTATACTCACCCAACCTAATGCATTACTTGCAATTTGGATCCCAGTGTCAGCTACTTGGATAACACCAAATGGGCTACTCGCATTTTTTAGGCCTAAATCACAATGCTCGTACTGACCATTTTTCGTATAAGTTACCTTTATAAACAAATGTTTGTACAGCTGTAACACCCACCTTAAAAACTTCAGAAAAACTTACTTGTCTTTTTTTAATCTGTTTAAATTTCCAAAACCAATCTATTTGGATCTTCTATGTAATTTTTGATTTTAACAAGGAAAGTAACTGCTCCTTTGCCATCAACTATTCTGTGGTCGTAAGAGAGGGAAATGTACATCATAGGTCTGATTTCAATTGAGCTACTCACAGCAACTGGCCTATTTTGTATTGAGTGCATGCCAAGTATTCCAGATTGCGGAGGGTTTATTATCGGAGTAGAAAGAAGTGAACCATATACACCACCGTTTGAGATAGTAAATGTTGCACCTTCCATTTCCGATACTTGCAGCTTACCTTCTCGTGCTTTTTTGCCAAGAGCAACTAAAGTTAGTTCAATTTCAGCAAATGACATTTGATCAGCATCACGAATAACTGGTACAACAAGACCTTTATCAGTGCCAACAGCAACACCTATGTCATAGTAATTTTTATATACAATTTCATCACCTGAAATCTCAGCGTTAATCTCACGAATTTCTTTTAGTGCTTGCACTGCTGCCTTTATAAAAAACGACATGAAACCCAGTTTTATTCCATATTTCTTTTCAAAAGTTTCTTTATACTTTGCCCTCAGATCCATGACGTTTTTCATGTCAATTTCATTGAACGTGGTCAGTATTGCAGCAGTATTTTGCGATGCTTTCAAACGAGCAGCTATTACTTGCCTTATTTTGCTCATTTTCACTCGCTCTTCTCTTCTCTCTCCACTTACTACACTTTTTGGCGATTCATATTGTTTTACCGAAGGTTGTTCAGCTTTACTCATATGGTCTATCACATCCGCTTTAGTTATTCTACCTCCCATGCCAGTTCCTTTTACATTTTCTGCACTAATTGCATTTTCTTCCATAATTTTACGAGCTGAAGGGGCATCTTTTTTATCAGGGCCTTCGCCTTTATCTTCTTTTTTCACTTCTTCTTCTACTTCTCCTGCAGCAAGTTTTGCCAGTAATTGATCAGGGCTAATTATATCATCTTCTTTCACAAAAAATTCAGTTATTTGTCCTGAAGCTTCTGCAGTTAGTTCTAGCGCCGTTTTATCAGTTTCAATTTCAAAGATCAAGTCATCTACTTTTACTGCTTCGCCGATATTTTTCTTTATTTTTACTATACCTTCCGTAACTGATTCACCACCAAGAGTTTTTGGCGCTCTGATTTCTATAATTTTGCTCATAAAATAACTTCTATATAAAACTTTCTATAAATTTATACATGAAAAGAAACATAAATAAACTAATAAATTCATTAGGCCTTATGCTTGATTCTTTCCTCCTAATACATGCAAAATTAAAATACTAAGTAAATTGAAATAAGATTATGGATTTTGATAAGGCAGGCAATGCAGAAGACTTATATAACGAAAAACTTCAACTGATATGTAAGACTTATAACAGAGAATTACTATCAAATCAAAGAGTTGTTGATGGCATCAATTCAATGGATTACAGTAAGCTTAAAATCTTATGCAAGTATCATAATAAGTTTAGTCACAAAGGTATTGAAGAATTATTATTAGATGAGAGCATTGTTAATCACATCAACGATTATGATGATGAAATGTTTAGGTCCATGCTAAATAATGCACCTGCGGAGCACAATATTCTAGAAATACTAAAAGGTGGAAAGATTTGCAATATCAACAATGAATTCGAAAGTAGTGATAGTGAGGAGAATGGAGAAAATTATGGATATTATGATTACGAGGAAGATGAAAAAAATGATCCGAATAACTTCGCTAAAGAAGCACTAGGAAATAAAGGAATTAATGAAAAACATGTTGATGATGTTCAGTTTTGCAACGATGCAGATGTGGGAATACCACCAAAAAATCAAAATGATATTAGGAATATCCGTCTTATTCAATGGATGATAGTTGAGAGTGATGGTAAGCTTAGTGAGCAAAATGTTACAGAATTACTAAAAGATCAGAGTTCTATTGATCGAATTAACTCTATTGGTGATAAAAAGCTTCAACTTATACTCAAGAGTAATAAGTTTAGTGGTGAAAATATTATGGAGTTATTAGGAAATCAAAAAGTTGTTGAATACCTCTGTTTTATTGATTATGAAAAATTTGAACTCATTCATAATAGCGATAAGTTTAATAGTAGCAATTATACTAGTAGCAGTTACAAGATTATAAGGTTGCTAGAAAATCAACAAGTTGTTGAGCACATCAATTTTATTGATTATGAAAAACTTAAATTCATACTTTGTAATGATAAGTTTCTCTTTAGCGATATTGTAAGACTACTAAAAAATCAGGAGGTTGTTGAGAATATCATTTCTTTTAACATTAAAAAATTTCGACTCATATTTTATCGTGATAATCTTAACTACGTAGATACAATAGAATTACTAGGAAATCAGAAAGTTGTTAATGGAATCGGTTTTACTCCTTTTGAAGAGTTAAAATCCATGTGTAGTCATTCTAGTCTTAGCGATATTATAAAACTACTAGAAGATAAAAATGGGCCTAGTAATGTCTTAAGTGGGACACGGAAAGAAAAAATGCAAGTCAGTTACATATCATGACATAGCTTAAAAAGTGTTTATATCCAAGGTTTTGCTTTATAAATTTAAGAGGGTGTTAAATAAACCATACGCATCAAATTAAGAAAACACGCTCAATTTAGACCATTTTTGCCATATTTCTTAGTAAAATCACTGGCAGCTGACACCGAGGTTGAGAAAATTTTTGTAATATAGACTATCAATGATTTTTCAGTAATAATATAGTTTTAGGTGGATATAGTGAACGTTTCATACAGAGATATAGACATTAAGCTAATTAGAACAGGTTGAATTCAAATGTTGAATCTAGAATCTCTGCCAAAACATCTAGCAATTATTATGGATGGTAATGGTAGGTGGGCAAACAATCAAGGAAGGGTAAAAATTGATGGCTATAGAAAAGGCAGTGAGGTTGCATTTGATATTGCTAAGCATTGCACAGTCCTGGCCATACCTTACTTAACTTTGTATGCATTTTCCATGGAAAATTGGCTCAGATCTGAAAACGAAACAGACTACCTATTTAATTTATTTTACTACACTTTAACTAATGAAGATAAAATGAAATTCATTTACAATTGTAACATTAAGTTAAATTTTATTGGCAATTTAAGTCTATTGCCCAGTAAAATATTCGATCAAATCAAAAAAGCAGAAGAAGTGACACATAAGAACGATGGTCTATTACTCACTGTTGCAGTTAGTTATGGAGCAAAGCAGGAAATTATACATGCTATCAACAACGTCATAAAAGGAAATATTGATTGCGTATTGGAAGAGGAATTTGAAAAATTTCTGTATACTAAAGATTTGCCAAAATTGGATTTATTAATTCGCACTGGTGGCGAAAAAAGGTTAAGCAATTTTTTATTATGGCAAGCAGCTTATGCTGAATTGTATTTTTGTGATACTTTGTGGCCCGATTTTTCTTGTCAAGATTTGACCAAAGCACTAGAAGATTATACGAAAAGAGAAAAAAAATATGGTAGATAATAACTTTATGGTTAGAATATTGTCCTCAATAGTAATATTACTCATATTTTCTTTTGCTACATATTTCAGTGATTTATCATTTTATCTACTAATTTTTTCAATTGCAGTTTTATCTTCTTTTGAATGGTATAATCTAACTCAGGGCAATAGAATCTTATACATTTTCGCATTACTATTAATCGCACTACCAAATGCCTCGCTAATATGCCTATATAATCTACCACAGGGAAAATATGCATTAGTATGGCTTATCTTAACTATTTGGAGCATCGATATTGCTGCCTATTTTTTCGGCAAAAATTTTGGTAAAACTAGAATTTGTCCAATCATTAGCCCTGGGAAAACTTGGTTAGGACTTTTTGGTGCAGTCTTAGCTGGAATAGTGTGTACAATTTTTGGCTCAATATTTTTGAGTTTATTTCCAATTTTTTATTCTCCAATAATTGGTTTGATAGTTGCTATTCTAGCCCAACTTGGAGATTTCACTGAGTCACTCATCAAAAGAGTTTACAATGTTAAAGATAGTGGAGGTATTATACCAGGCCATGGAGGAGTACTCGACCGTATGGATAGTTTCATTTTTACTGCCCCTCTCATTGCTATTTACATAAGCTAAAAAAATGAAGTACTATTAACCTTTGGTTCTTTCCTTCTTGCTTATTACTTTCACCTCAACAGATTGAAATTCTTCGGCACTCACTATTTCATCCATTGACTTATTACAATAAGGACAATACATTTCTCCTTCTTTGTGTAAGTATACTATTGGATGACCAGAACCATCATCATTTTCATCACCACGGCAGCAAACTATTACATTATTATCCCTCACTTTTAACATGTCTCTCCTTTAGCTTACAATATTTTACACATCTAACATACTCGTTTGGAAATAAAAAAGACAACAAATACTTATTCTCCATTTTCTACCCTATTTAGATTAATCAATTCACTTTGGACACTTTTTGACACAAAGTTGCTAACATCTCCTCCTAATCTCGCTATTTCCTTTACAAAACTTGATGAGATAAATTGAGTATCCTCAGATGCAGGAAGAAATATAGTTTCGATTTCAGGAAAGAGCTTATAATTTACCCAACTCATTTGAAACTCGTAATCAAAATCCGATACTGCTCTCAGTCCTCTAATAATAACAGAAGCATTTTGCTCTTTGGCAAACTTCACTAGCAACCCATTAAAGGATATAATATCTGCATCAATTCCTGCTCCTTTCACTTCATTTTTAGCCATGCTTGTGCGCAGTCTTATGTCAAAATTAGTATGTTTATTAACATTCTCTGCAACACCAATTATCAACTTATCGACTAGCTTACATGCTCTTTTTATTATGTCAAGGTGCCCAAAAGTTATGGGGTCAAATGTACCAGGATAAATTCCTATTTTGTTACTAATGTTCATTCTTTGTTTCTATACTTCAAAAACTTTTGATGGACATGATAACGTTTTTTATCTAAAAATGAAAGTACGTAGTTGGCCTGATAGCTCAGTTGGTAGAGCAAAGGACTGAAAATCCTTGTGTCGCTGGTTCGATTCCTGCTCAGGCCACATTCTTTTTCTTAATGTTCTATAATATATTATAATATTAATATAATTATTTAGGAAATAATGTATAAATGTTACAATAGAATATTTAATATACTATTAATTACATTTCTACTATTAAGTAATATCGCTTATAGTGAAAAAGTAAACAAAGAATTACCTGCCTTGACAGTGGAAAATGCAGTAAATTATAATATAATTGTTGGTTTATTGCAAACAGATGAATCTCAAAATATCTATGAGATATTCAATAATTTTGGGGTTAAAACTATATTCATTGACTACGACAAAATAATTAATCTAAAAGAAATCCAAGAAGAGTTCGCAAAACAAGATGAAATATTGGCAAAAAAGCTGATACTAGATCGAATAAAAGTTGAAGTTGCAAAATTTATCAAAGAGCAAAAGATAAACAGAATATTTATTTCAGATAACTTTCATTCAGCTCTTAACCCTTACCGCCAGCTTGTGAATGAAGCAATTGTAAAAATAGTAGATGACAATCCTACAATTCATTTGCTTGCCATATGCGGTGGTTTACAAGACATTATGCATGCAAAAGAAATTGAAATAACAAATGTTGTTAATGATGAGAAGAATCATTTAAAATCAGCATCCTATCCACAAAAAGAGAATATACCTCTTCAGCAGATAAAAATTGTTCCAGGTAGTAGTTTGGAAAAAGTGGTAGCTAGATTTTTACTACCTAATCAAAATGGCTGGTTTTCAACTTATTTTCCGAATGCTCATTCAGGTACAGTAAGTAATACTACAGAGAATAGAAGAAGGCTAGAGCTACTTGGATATAAAATTGCAGCGTTTGCCAATGACGGATTAATAGAAGCTATCGAAGATAAGCATAGTAATATTTACTTTCAAAGTCATCTAGAAGCCCTTGTTGTCAAATCAGATAAAAACTCTCGTTTGTCAAGCCAAAAGGTACGTCAGGTTTCAACACTAGTTGCTATAGCGATTATAAATGATTTTCTTCATCGCGTTTAATGCTAAAATAAGGAGAATCATTTAATGTAATGCCAGTACTCTTTCTTCTTGTCATCCCAGTGCTTGACACTGGGATGGCTTTGTTGCACAGCTCTTCGGATAGTGGGTAATGTATAATAAATTCATGAAGCTATATCAAACTTAGCCATGCCTATTTCAGTAAATTTGTTAAGCAAATAACACTTGAGTAGCAGTTCCTTCTCACGATTAATCTCAGATTTATTCCTAAAACTAAATCCAAATATTTGCTTCAGTCGCGAGAAAAAACTTTCTATATAAGATCTCTTCCAATAATTTATCTCTTTTTTCCACCTCTTCATACCATCTTCATCATATGACTTTATGAGCTTGATTGTAGAATTTCTCTCATTCATATAATCCAACTTTGGATGCTCTACTGCATTATTTTGCGGAGGAATCCTTGTCTTTATTTCAAGCTCATCGCACAGTTTGTATAACTTCTTTCGATTATATGCCCTATCTGCATATATCGTGCTTATGTTATACTTGGTATCCACTCTTTCAATAAGATCACAGGCTCCATAGTGGTCGGAATAAACTCCACTACTGTATTTTGCAGCTATAACTTTTTTACTACCTATCTCTAGCATTACATGTAGCTTTCTTGTTTGCTCATAGCGGCGATACTTTCTATCTGTACCATTTGCCTTACTATGGCCTGGAATATTATTGTAGATGCTGATACCTGTACTATCTATAGCAATTTCAATATCTTCCATATCGTTCTTATCAACTCTGCAGTCGTTGATTTTGATATTAAGCTTTTTAAACCTTCTTGAAGCCTGCGAATAGCTGATAATTTGCAAAATTTTCCCTATTTGCTCAAGATATTTCTCTATAAATCCCACTGTTTGCCTAAGACCAATCCTGAATAGATAGGTTATTATGTGAATTAGAATCACTACTTTGTCGCTGTAGACATTGTTGCCACCTGCTACTTTTGGACTATTTTCGTACCAATTTTCAATGGCATCGTTGATATAATGAAAAACATTTCCCCTTTCTTGAAGAAATTTGTTATATTCATTGCAGTTACTGACTTTCATTCTTATTGGCATATTTTTCCTTTGTCGGCTAAATATCTATTTTATAACAAATTCCATCAGTAACTGCCTGTTCTTTCCTTGAGTGGTGCAACAAAGCCCACTGGAATCCAGTTTTTCGTTTCATCAAATTTAGCATAACTCAAGTTTGCTTATAAATTTTTCTGGATGCCAGTGTCTGGGCACTGGCATGACATTATGGAATTTGAGCTCCAGTGTCAACTACTCTAATGATACCTGATTATGATGAAAGAAATCTAATGATTTATATAAACCCCATAGCATGTCGAACGAAGCTTTTTTTAAGAAAATCTGAATTTTCAACTACCATTAAACCAAGATTTCTCAGAACTTGAGCGCAAAGTATTCTGTTGGAAAATATTCTATTTAGTCCATCAGTTGCAAGTGCCATAGTAAAATTATCAAAGTATCTGTCATATGAAATTTTCTTCAATAGATAATTACTGCCAACATCAATGCCAGAGGATTTTGCAGCAGTTATTTGTCTAATAACACTCTCTACATCTCTCATTCCAAGGTTAAGTCCTTGACCTGCAACCGGGTGGATTGAATGTGCTGCATCGCCAATCAGCAAAATTCTGCTTTTATGCAGCTTTCTTGCAAAAGAAAAACTCAAAGGATAGAATCTTCTTTCACCCTCTAATTCAATTTCTCCCAAATAAGAACCAAATCTTTTTTTGAGTTCTATGACAAATTCCTCTTCGGATAAGCTCATCAGCATTTTTGAAATTTCGCATTTTTCTGTCCAAACTATTGAAGAAGTATAGCCACCTTTCATTGGCAAAATTGCAAATGGACCACCAGGAAAAAACCGCTCTACAGCTAAGTTTTGGTGATGTAATTCATGTTTTACATTAAATACCATGCTATTTTGTTTATAATCAAATTTTATCATTGGTATAGAAAACAACTCTGGCAACCTAGAGTTTTTACCTTCAGCACAGATAAATAGTGATGATATCAATTTTTGATCATTATCAAGAGTAACTTCCATGTATCCTTCGTCACAAGAGATTGTTTTATAGGAACGTGGAGAATATATATTGAGTTTATGCAAAAAATTTTTATTGATTGCATTCCATATAATAGCGCTCTTGATTACATAGCCCATTGGCTCTTCACCAACCATTTTATGGTCATAATGCACAGTAAATGGACTATCTCCATCTAATATGCATATATCAAGTATTGGTTCAGTTTCGCCTTCTAAGAGCCGCCAAATCCCTAATTTTTCTAGTATTTTTTTTGATCCTTGAGAAATGGCAAATGCTCGATTATCATCAACTGCACGTGGTAAACTATTTTTCTCAATTACGGCTACAGATACAGAGTCATTACTCAGGCCAATAGCAGTAATAAGACCAATTAGCCCACTACCTGAAATGATTACATCGTAATTCATTTTATTAACCTAAAATTATATTATACCCATTTTGAAAATAGTTTAAACGAACTTTGTAGACACTGAACTTCTCATTACTATCTTAGTTATAACCAAAATAGTAATAAAATATTAATTATTTTACACTAAATTAGGTCTAATTTTATTAAAGGAGCTAGATTATGACTACAGATTGCAAAAAAGAATTACTAAATTGCATTAGCAAGTACAGAGAAGAACTTGCAGAAAATAAAGCAGCAATTAGACAAACTTTAACTAGCGATAAAATTAATATAAGCGATTACTTTTATAAGGGTGATAAAATCTGTAACAAAGAGCTGTTTAACATAGGAAGTGAGTGTCAAGATAAAAAATATGGTAGTCGACAAGAATATACGTATGATGAGTGGAAGGAAAAAATTGAAAAACCTCATGCTAAAGATTTGCTAAAGATGTTACAAAATGAAATCAAAGGTAAAATATTAAAAAGTTTTGAAGATTATGAAAAATATCATAAAAATTCTACTGAAGCTATAAAAAGAGAATTAGACATAGATTCAAAATTAAAGGCAATACTCAAAGAAAAGCAACAACCAGAAACTGATGAAACTCGAGCATATTATGACGTTATACGAGGTTTATATGAAAATGGAGACATGCGCTCTCAACTAAAGTGCAATGATCTTGATTGTTTTAATAGAACAATAGAAGATAATCTATCTCAAAAACAATCCGAGCTAGCTGCTATAAAGGATGACTTTTTGGATAATACGCAAAATATTTTTCAACATATTCAAGTTGAAGATAGTATTTTTTAGAGAAATAAGATTATGCTATTTTTTTAATGAAATTTCTTAAGTGGTAGATTATTTTTTACAGCTACATCTGAGGTAGCTGTCACTACCTGAAATGTAACAAATAAAATACCAATCTTAAATATTGCTATATTTCACGATAGTTTCTCAATTTAACGCACATGCTTTTGGAACATTCTCATTTGTCAAATAGTTTCTGTCATGCTACACAATCTGTAATGCAGGTTGGCTTTGTTGCATAGCACTGATAGGCATGTAAATCACAGTGAATTTACGCAGCTAATTTAAATTCAGCCATACCTATATCAGTAAATTTGTTCAATAAGTAGCACTTAATTAACAGCTCTTTTTCACGATTTACCTCTGATTTATTTTTCAAGCCAAACCCAAATATTTGCTTCAACCTATAGAAAAAGACTTCAATATAAGACCGTGCTCCATACTTAACTTTTTTCTTCCATTCATTAATACCATCTTCATAATTCTCATATGACCTAATTCTACTAATATACTTGTTTCTTTCTGATAAGTAGTCAGCTAAACAAATTTTAGTATCCTTCCTAGGGCGAATAATAGGCACAATATTGTATTTTCTGCATTCTTTATACACACTTTTTATATCATAAGCCGCATCTGCTCGAATAGAACAAATGTTATATTTATCACTGACTTCTTCTAACATATCGCAGACCGGCAAATAGTCTACAGCAACACCACTAGTGTAGTTCATGCTTATTGCTTTCTTATCATTTATGTTTAAAACAACATGTAATTTTCTTACTTGACCATAACCACTGTATTTTCTTTTTCGAATATTAAGCTTACTATGCCCACCGTTATTATTGTAGATACTAACTCTAGTGCTATCTACGGCAATTTCAACATTTTCCAGATCATCTTTATTGCTTCTATGGTCATCAATCTTCAAATTAAGCTTTTTAAATCTTCTGGAAGCTTGTGTATAGCTGATAATCTTAAGTTTTTTGCCTATTTGTACCATATAACCTTTTACAAAACCTACAGCTTGTCTCAAGCCAATTCTAAAAAGATGAACTATTATGTGTATTAAAATTACAACTTTATCACTATAAGTGTTATTGCCACCTGCAACTTTTGGACTATTTTCATACCAATTTTCTATGGCTTGATTAACAAAATGAAAAACATTTCCTCTTTTTTTGAGAAACTCGTTATATTCTCTTTGGTTACTTACTCTCATTTTTTGTGGCATAAGTTGTACTTGTTTGAAAAATGCCTATTTTACAACAAAATTCGTTAGTAGCCATATATTAAAAAGCTTTTCTTCTTACAATAACCTCAACCAACACTAGCTATGCAACAAAGCCATGCAGGTTTTAACTTACTTTTACGCAATATTGATCATTCTTGAAAAGCAATCTAACATTTTCTATTCCTTGATTACGAAGCTTTGATGCAGCTGATTTAGCTACCTGAGCGTTTACAAAAAATGCTACATATCCCTTACTTTCTGCATTGTTTTGTTTTGGGTGACGTTTCTGCATTTCTTTTTCATATTGCCTTTTGTAATGAGGAGTATTTTGTATCAATTGTTCTGACCTCTTTCTTAAGTACTCGACTTTTACCTTCGCAAGCCCAGACTTATGAAGTCCTAAAACTTGTGCTGCTTTTTCTGACAAGTCTATTATTCTACCTTCAACAAATGGCCCTCTATCATTAACTCTTATAACAAGCTTTCTTCCATTTTCTAAATTAGTAACACGAACAAAGCAGGGTAGGGGCAAGGTCTTATGTGCTGCAGAAATCAAGTGACGATTAAACACTTCACCGTTGGCTGTAATTGTGCCATGATCTTCTATTCCATACCACGATGCTATTCCTACTTCTTCGTAACAGCTACAGTATTTTGGGTGGTAGGTGATACCATTTATTGTATAGCTATTGCCAATTTTATAATGACCTGCAGTGTGATTACACCTATTGCTAAAACTACAACTACTCATCAAAACGAATATTAGACATAGAAAGGCTAGTTTTTTTATCATTGTACTTAGTGAAATGGTTCGATACCATGAGGATTTTAAATTATACTATAATAAATTTAGTAATAAGTAAACGTCTACTGCCAAATATGCACAGCACTAAAAAAGAAGTAATACATATAATCGGTATAGGTGGAATTGGAATGAGCGCAATTGCTGAAATTCTTCATAATTCCAGTTATAAAGTTCAAGGCAGTGATACGCGATCAAACGACAATATAGATAGGTTACAAAAATTAGGTATAGAGGTCTATATTGGTCACGATGCAAGTAGTATTAGACAAGCTCAAATAGTTGTACATTCTTCCGCAATAAAACCTGATAATGTGGAGCTAGTTGCAGCAAGAAATAACAATAAAACCGTTTTGCATAGGTCAGACATGCTGGTTAAAATTATGAAAGGTAAATATGTGATAGCAGTTTCAGGTTCAAGTGGCAAGACGACGACGACAGCTATGATTGCTTCCATTTTTGATCATTCTGGTGCTGACGCCACTGTAATTGTTGGAGGAATATTAAATTCCTATCAGAGTAATGCAAAACTTGGCAAAAGTGACATTTTCTTAATTGAGGCTGATGAGTCTGATGGAACTATGTTAAAAATTCCTGCAGATATTGCTGTTGTAACAAGTATTAATGACGACCATATAGACCATTACGGTACATTTAACGACATCAAAAATGCGTTTTCTAGATTTGTAAACAACGCGAATTTTGCTATTTTGCCTGATTCTGCAGACATCAATCATGATGCGAGTAATTCTATAAAGTTTTGGTTTGGAAATGGTAAAATTAGAGCTAGCAACATCAAACAACACAATAATAGCATAGAATTTGACGTGCTGATTAGTATAAACGAAAGTAATCGTATTCCATTGTCCACTACTCGAGTAGTTGAGAGTGGTGGAATAAAAGCAGCTCTTGATTCGTCACTTCAATGCTTGAAACTGGATTCTCGTTTCAATGTTAAACAAGATACTATAGAATTTAAGAGGACAATCCCTAGAAAATCTCTACATTCAAAAAAAGTAAATCGTACTAATGCTATTTGAACAAGCTAGCGTAAAAGTAAGCTAAATTTTTTAAGGTACAAAAATAGCAAGAAACAGTTGTTTGAAAAAAATTGGAATTTGATTGGATTGCTGAAAATTGGCTCTCAAACTTTAGACGCATGAGCAAGATAATACTCTTTAACTAATATAGATTAGGTGATTTGGAAGAGATACATCTAGAGCAGCCAGCAAAGTTACAATACATATTACCGCAATAACTAGAAATGAGAAGGATCTATATGGTGATTATAGATTTTTCCAGACCTTGAAAACAATAAATAGACAGTAAATTAGAACTACTGCAAAAAAAACAAGAATAGCTACACTGGTTGCTTGACCATCGTAAACGTAGCTTGTTAAGCCGATAAAAATAGCCATGATAGAAGCTCTAATAAATGAAATTGCAGAAGAAGTTGTGCCTTTCATTTCAGGGAAAATATTTAATGATGCATTGAAAATGACTGCTTGACAAATTCCACAGCCAATACAAAAAATAACCATAGACAGCGTTACTAAGTAGTAAGCACTGGGCATGATTATACTGAATATTAAAAGTGATAGGGATCCAATAGCAATTACGCCTGTACCGGAAATTACACACCAAATTGCTCCAAGTTTCTTTAAGATCTTACTGGAAAACAGGCTAATTAGTGAGAAAGACCCAACCATTGCACCTTGATGTAGCGCATAAATAGTGCTGGATAAACCAAAAGTTTCCATATACAAAAAAGGGCCACAAGTAATGAATGACATATAAGCCGCAGAAAAAAGGCTCTGTGCCAAAGACAACACCATAAATTTTGAACTTGATAATAATTTTTTATAGTCTTTCATCATTTTTTTTAGACTAAAAATATCACGGTCCTTTTTTGTTTCTGGTAACAGAAAAAGCAGCAAAACCCAAGAGATGAAACAAAGTATTGCAACACTTGCATAGTTACCACGCCACCCAACAATTTTGTTGATGAAACTGCCTAATACTGGTGCAATTGCTATGAGAACTGTGATAATAGAATTCATGATTCCAATAAATTTTACTGCTTCGTTGCCTTTATAGCTGTCTGCAATAATTGCAAACACAACTACAGATGTGCTAACACCAATGCCTTGAATAAAGCGAGAGATTAAAAGCCAAGAAACTGACAGCGCAAAAACACAGCCAACAGCACCGATGAGTAGCAAAGTGTTGCCTATGATCATCATCCTTCTTCTGCCATAGCATTCAGACAATGGACCAAAAAATAACCCTCCTATGCAAACGCCTAAAAAATTATAAGCAATAGTTAATTGAATTGTGCCTTCCGGTACGTTAAAATAGCGTACTATATCAGGAAAACTAGGTACAGAAATATCAATTTCAATGAACTTAGCAATTAGAGATAGAATTAATAAAAACGGTAGTAACACTTAAAATCTTTAATTAATGAATAAAAATATCACATTTAAAGCGTTGAAAGAAGAACATTTTTCACTATTATTAAAATGGGTAGAAATGCCCCATATAAGAAGTGGTGGGATACGGATATAAATTGGACACCAGAGTTAATTGAGAAAAAATATAGCAACTACGTTAAAGGATTCAAACGTTTGAAATTTAAGACACAAATTATTGAAAAACCAATGCACGCATTCATTATTAATTGTGATGGAGTTGATATTGGTTATATTCAATATTACAACAAACATGATTTCCCACCTAAACAGATCTATAACACTTTAGAACTTCCAGAAAGTTGTGCTGCTATAGACTGGTATATCGGAGAGCTGAACTATGTAGGTAAAGGAGTTGGTTCACAAGCTTTGAATATATTTTTAAACAAATTTGTCTTTAAAGTTTATGAGAATGCCTTTGTCGACCCAGGTATAGCAAATGTTTGTGCAATCCGTGTTTACGAAAAAGTTGGCTTTAAAAAATTATGGAAAGTAATAGTGCGATTTTAATGATTAAGGCAAGAATTCCTGAGAACCATTCAAGATGAGTGTTTTTTCAACAATCTACCTAAATTACTAAAAGTGGCTTATAAAAATATACAAGGAGCTTTATACAAACTTAACATAATTTAGTCATAAAAATATCATTATTAAGTCCTATATAAGAACAAATTTTGGCACTCAGTGAATCTTTTTTAACTAACTATGAACTTGATTAATTGGAAAATAAATTTTACTTGCTTTTACAATACCTTAAAATCTAATATCACTTTATCAGCAAAGATATCACAATAGGCTAGTATGTTCTTCACTCTTTTCCTCAAAATATTACCTATTTACATTACAATACTTATTGGTTACTTAGCAGGAAGATATCTTAAAATTGATAGAAATACTATATCTCAAATACTCTTTTATATAGCTAATCCAATAGTGATTTTATACGGAGTATCTCATACAGAAGTTAATTTAAAAGTAATTTCTCTGCCGATTTTGATATGGTTTATAGGTAGTACTATGTCCTTATCAGTGTATTATCTTTCTTCTTTTTTATTTAAGGACAACACGAGAAACATATTAGCGTTTAGCTCGGGCAGCACAAGCATGGGTTATTTTGGTCTACCGATTGCCATGGCTTTATTTGATGAAGATTCAGTGTCTGTGTATGTTGTCTGTTACATAGGAATGGCACTATTTGAAAATAGCTTGGGATTTTATATAGCTGCAAATGGTATCTATACTGCAAAAGAATGCATATTAAAGTTACTCAAACTTCCTTCATTATATGCGATGATTCTAGGCTTCTTTTTAAGTATATATGATATACAAATACCCACTTTTTTGACGGATGTTATGATAAATATCAGAAGTACATTTATCACATTAGGAATGGTGCTGCTTGGAATAAGTATTGCACAAATTACAAATTTTAAAGTAGATTGGAAGCTTGCTTTGACCACTATTGTAGCAAAGTACATATTCTGGCCGTTATTTGTTTTGGGAATTGTCTTACTAGACAAGCATGTTACAGGTATATATGATGAAAGCATCTATAAAGCACTGATGTTACTGGCTATTATTCCAATTTCTGGATCCAGTATAATACTTGCTAATATTTTAAATTACCAACCAGATAAAGCTACTTTATTGCTCCTAATTAGTACTGCAGTGGGACTATTTTATGTTCCACTTATAATATCATTATTTTTTACTAAACTTGTCCCTTTTTAATCAAAAATTTAAGCGCTAGGCCTATTCACAAAACTTGAATTTAGACTAGACTTCTTGGATAATCATAAAAGAAACTAATCCTTTTTTTCCTCTCCTTTCTTATTTTTTTACACAGAATAGGAAGTTATCAATTGATGGAATTTTCGCAATAATGTCAATAGCAGTAAGATTTCCTACACCTTTTAGCAGGTCTATAGTTGAATTTGGATGTTCTATGAGCAGCAACAAATAAATGTAACTTGCCTTTTTCTATATGATGCTATTAACCGAATAGGTATTCGTTTGACATTTCCATATCTTTGTTATCATTAGTAATACTAAAGGGAAAACTAAACTTAATAAGATTTGGAAGCATATTGTTGTTCTATGATTCACGTAATGCTGCTATGCCTTCGTTGCAGACGTTGTCATAAAGTAAATTAAATTCTTTAATATTTGAAAAACTACTACCCCTTAGCGCACTCATTAATATTATTCCACTTTCAACATCAATATCATTAGAAATTAAATCAAGTTTAATAAGATTTGGAAAGTTACCATTCTTTAACAATTTAGTGATTGCTATTGAGCCTTCTGCGCCAATAATGCTAGAAGTTAATTTACACTCAGTAATATTTGGAAGATTAATATTCTCTAATGCTTCATTTAAAACTTCTCCGCACTGAGCATCAATATAACAATTAGATAAAGTCAAGCTTGTAATATTTTGCTTTTTCTGTAAAAAGTTTACTAGCTTTTCCATATATACATATAGATTATTTAACTCTAAGGTGTTACTATTAACATATTGATTAAAGTCAACTTCCATGGTTTCTGTAAGTTATAGAGCTGCTAATTATAGCATAAATTTAAATAATTGTCAACCTTATGAACAACTAACTTTACTTCTTTTTAACCTGATACCTATGCTTTGTTTCAAATTTCCATCAAAAAGTAACATTACCCCCTCCAGTCAACCTTTCTGCTTCATTTCGTGAAATCAATGCCTCAATAAATTCATCTAGTTCACCTTCTTTTATAATCTGTTCTAGTCGATGTGAAGTGAGATTAATTCTATGATCTGTTATTCTTGATTGTGGAAAGTTATAAGTTCTTATACGTTCAGAGCGATCTCCAGAACCAATTTGGCTTTTCCTCATTGTTGACCTTTCCATTTCTTTTTTTTGTCTTTCAATTTCGTATAGCCTTGCTCTCAACACTTTGAGCGCTTTAGCCTTATTTTTGTGCTGCGATTTTTCATCTTGCTGTATTACAACTATCCCTGTTGGCAAGTGGGTGACCCTTACTGCGCTGTCAGTTGTATTCACTGATTGCCCTCCAGGACCACTGGATCTATAAACATCTATGCGTAAATCTTTTTCTTCTATTTCAAAGTCAACCTCTTCTACTTCAGGTAATATTGCAACAGTAGCTGCGGAAGTGTGCAATCTTCCTGAGGATTCAGTTTCTGGCACTCTTTGTACTCTGTGCACCCCTGACTCAAATTTCAGTCTTGCAAAAACTTCTGTTCCATTAATGAGTGCAGAAGCTTCCTTATAGCCACCTATACCTGTATTAGAAATACTTATTGGCTCAAACTTCCAATTTCTTCTTTCTGCATATTTTTGATACATACGAAATAACATCGCTGCAAATAATGCTGCTTCTTCTCCGCCTGTGCCTGCTCTAATTTCTAATATTGCATTTCTTGAGTCATCTTCATCTTTGGGTAATAATGCCAACTTTAGTTTTGCTTTTACTTTCGGTAATACTATCTTTTGCTTCTCAAGAAGTTCTTCTTTTGCTAACTCTTTTATATCACCATCGCTGTTCTCATCTTTCATGATTTCTTCTAAATCTGAAATTTCCTCTTTTAATATATTATATTCATCGATTATCTCAATAATTGGTCTGAGTTCAGAGTATTCCTTTGAAAAACTAACGAATTCTTTTTGACTCAAATTGGTAGGGTTTTCCAGATTTCTCTCTACATCAGAAAACTTTTTTTTTAAGTCTTGTAAATTATTCTCTATATCCATATAGTACAGGTCTAGTTTTCAGCTGTTTAAGTAAGTAATATATACTGAAATAAAAAATTTCTTATATCAAGCAATAACACTATAATTGTCTCGAATATTTCTACCTAAGTATAATGGCAAAACAGATAACATCAATCTGCAGCTTCATATTTGGAGCTTCAGACAAAAAATCATTACCAGATGAGTCGGCTCCAGAGATTGCATTTGCTGGTAGATCAAACGTAGGAAAATCAAGTTTAATCAACTTGCTGATAAACAGCAAAAAAGCTGCAAGAGTTTCTTCTAAACCTGGATGCACTAGACAAATAAATTTTTACTCTATGTACAATGATAAGTTTAGGATTGTCGACCTACCGGGTTATGGCTATTCTTGTGCAAGCAAGGAAGAAGCAGTACAATACTTAAACCTAATTGAGTACTATCTAATTCACAGGAGAAATCTAAAAAGAGTGTTTGTGCTTATAGATAGCAAGGTAGGATTAAAAGAAATAGACAAAGACTTTGTTTATTGGTTAATATGTAATAATATTAACTTTAATATTGTGCTAACAAAAATAGATAAAGTGAATCAGGAAAGTCTAAATGCTATTCTAGAAAATACTCAAAAGTGGGTTAATAATGAACATGTATCAATTCATCAAATAAGCATTCGTGTTAAGCATAAAATCACCAAGGTAAGAGATGAGTTTTTCAAATTTACAAGATAAAAAAATGAAAAGTGATGAATCTTTAAATGGTAAGATGCCATTGAAGGAAAAAACAGAAATATTATTTGAAGTTCTGTCTAACATACCTAAATTTGTAGGCGAAACTTTTATCATCAAATGCAGCAGTGTAATAATCTCAGATGAAACGCTGCTTAGTGCTTTTGCGCATAATGTTGTTCTGTTGAAACAGCTTGGTATAAATCCGGTAGTAGTTCATGACGGAGAATATGAAATTAACTTAGTGTTAAAAATGCTAGATATGAATGATAAGTTTATAAATGGTGTCAGACTTACAGACAAAAGCACTATGAAAATCATTGAAATGGCACTGTGTGGTTCAATTAATAAAAAAATTGTTCAGCATATAAATTCTGCTGGTGGTTCAGCTATTGGACTATGTGGAAAAGATGGCAACCTCATAAAAGCTGAAAAGATAAGCACTACGCTTAGGGAAAATAGATTAAATAATATTGAAAAAATACTAGACATGGGATTTATCGGTAGACCAACTGAAATCAATCCTGATATATTATTCTTTATTGAAGAATCAGATTCTATACCAGTTATTGCACCTATCGGTTATGGAAAAAATGGAGAAACATATCATATTGATACTGATAGCACTGCAAGTGCAATTGCACTTGCAGTTTACGCATCTAAAATGATAATCTTGAGTGATACAGATGAAGAAATAAACAAAGTTGGCAATGGAAGAGTCTTGATTAAAAATTTAAAAGAATCGATTGATTGTGGAAAAATTAAAGGAGAAAAATTTGTTGAAAGGCTTATGTCATATACTAAAATGGTAGAAGAATGTGCAGGGGTTGTTCACATAGTTGACGGTAGAGTACCTAACATTATACTTGATTTATTTACTGAGAATAATTCAGGTATATCAATAATGGATGATTAATAGCTGTACTGCTTATAACCATATGAACATTGAAAATTTGGGAATAGCTTATGTCAAATTCCTATTCTCTTTTCCAGTTTTTTAGGTTTTTTTTTCTTGCAAGCATAATAGTTTCGTATACATAATGAAACCAAATGGTATTTTTAGCTTGATAACAGAGGAAAATAAAGAGGGCTTGGGTGTAACACTCAAATAATGATTTACCTTATGGATACCGCTAGAAAAGTTGACTAAGGTATACAATTCTCTCTGCATCAAGTTACTCAAGATATCGAATCTACAAACGCTTTCGATTGAGTGTGTTTGATCAATTTGAGTGCTTTAAATGAAAGGCGAAAATTGAGCATACTACGCCTCTGTACACAGTATCTTTAATGCAAATGCCCATGTGATTCCATAGATAATCTCTGTTTTTTTATTTTATCTGTCCATTTATCATTTTCTATATCTTGTTTGTTGGTTGCTCTTTTTTCTTGCTCAACAATTGCCTTATCTATCTTCTGATGAATTGCATCAATTGCATTAATTGCATTTTTTTCTTTGTATACTTCGCTTTTTCCTTCAACAATTAAATTGGTAAAAATATTTACAACAAACTGCACTTGATTATGATTAACCTGACCTTTTATCGAAGAAGGTAAAGAGTTTAATTCCATCAATACTTCTGATGCTGTTTTATCTTGAGTGGAAAGCCCTAAATTATCTGCTACTTCACTTATTAATAACTCTCTGTTTTCTTTATTATCTTCTAATTTAGTATAATCACGCAGTAGATCCATAACTGCAGATACTCTGACTTCAATAATATCATCAACGTCTTCACCTCCTAGAGCAACTCCTGATTCCAATAACTTCTCTCTGAGGTTTTTGCTTAAAAGATTAATAAATTCTTCATTTGCATCTGATCCTATGGTTGATATCGTACCATCTAAATAGTTATTTACTTTGATTTGAGTACCTAAGTCATGCTCTATTTGTATTTTTGTCTCATATTTAAATCCTAGTTCTGCACAGAATTTCTGAAAATATTCTTTAATAATGTCAAACAAGCTCTTGCCATTATCTTTATAGTTTTTTAGCTCTTCAGGAATAGTAAGTGATAACTTACCTTCTTTATATATTATACCATTTTTGCTATCTTGAGATTCAAGTGTGAATTCTAATGAGCTGGATAGGTCACATATTTTCTCTTTCGGATTGTTAAGCGTGGTTATAGGCATTGCCATATCAGACTTCACTTTTATGTGGTTGTGATCAGTGCAGTAAATGTTTAGCGCTTTTTTAGGACTATGTGGAATCAAGCTACAACTACTGAGTGCTGCATGAGATTCATTAAATATACCAGCTTCATACCCTGCTTGATTACAATTGGTGACTAGCTCTTCTAAAATAGCATTACTTGGAACTTCTGCCCCAGCGTACCTGAACATTTCCTTGAAAATTTCCTTTGCTAATGCACGGTAATCTTTTTTGGAGAATAGATGATAAGAGCTTCTCCCTGCGTTATAAAATCTCTCAAATTCCTTTCTATATTCATCAATTTTTTTTTCATCAGCAACTGTAGGGCTATTACAATGATTTTCCCAAACTTCAGATAGTCTATCTTGATCAAGCTCCTTAAGTACTGGTTCCATAAAAGCTTTACCTTCTTCAGAGAGGTTATCAAAATTATCACGGTTAAAAATCTCATTTTTATAATCTTTAGCTCCTTCCTTAAATGCAATAATAAAATTTTTATCTATTTCTTTTTCATTAATAATAAAATTCATTCTTTGAAAATCTAAGAACATTGTTTCACCGGAATTCGCTAATTTATTATCTTGATCTGCTCTTAATTTACTAAAATTGAATTCTTTAGCTGTGGCCTTTAATCTAACTACCGGACTCTTCTTTGCCTCTTTCATAATTAACACCTTACTATAAATATGCTGTAAGTTGTACCATATAATGATGAATAATTTTATAATATATAAAAAAGTCGATAGTCTATTTCTTTATTTTAGGGATATAGGAAAGGCGTAGATTTCTCTTTTCATTTGTAGCATGCTGCATTAATATTTACGTATTAATCTAGAAAATAGTGATGAATAATATTGTAATTGTTGGTCTGCAATGGGGTGACGAAGGCAAGGGTAAAATAGTAGATTATCTTTCTGAGAATGCAGATGTAGTTGTGAGATTTCAGGGAGGAAATAATGCAGGGCACACTATAGTAATAGATGATGAGGTTTATAAATTAAATTTACTGCCCTCTGCTGTTTTGAGAGCGGACAAAATATCTATTATAGGAAACGGTGTTGCTCTTGATTCACATGCTCTAGTCTCAGAAATAGAGTCATTGAAAGTTAAAGGAGTAGACGTAAACTATAACAACTTGATGGTATCCGAGAGCTGTCCATTAATACTTAGCGTACATAAGGACAAGGAAAAGCTATTTGAAGATTTAAACGGAAATCACAAAATTGGTACAACAAACAAAGGGATAGGGCCATGTTATGAAGATAAAGTTGGCAGGAGAGCTATACGCCTTTGTGACTTAGAAAACACAGATGAGCTCAATCAAAGAGTGGATGCTCTCCTGAGTTACCATAATGCTATCAGAAAAGGACTTAACTACCAGGTAGTTAAAAAAGAAGAAATATTAAAGGAAATTCAAGAGATTTCAGAAAAAATTCTTTTATATAAAAAACCTGTGTGGAAGATACTAAATGATTTTATGAAAGAAGGTAAGAAAATAATATTTGAAGGCGCTCAAGGCGCATTTTTAGATATCGACCACGGAACTTACCCTTTTGTTACTTCAAGTAATACCGTAGCATCGCAAGCGATAACAGGCTCAGGATTATCCTACAATGCTCAAATTATTGGTGTAGCAAAAGCGTATACAACAAGAGTGGGTAATGGTCCATTTCCTACTGAACAAAATAACGAGATTGGAGACAGCTTATTTTCTATAGGTAAGGAACTTGGAACAGTAAGCAATAGAAGAAGGCGCTGCGGATGGTTTGACGCAGTTTTAGTGCGCCAGGCCGTACAACTCTCTGGAGTTTCAAGCATTGTATTAACCAAATTAGATATTCTTGATTCTTTTGATACTATTAAAATAGGCACTGGTTATAAGTATGGCGGAAAAATGTATGATTATTTACCCGCATCACATTCAATACAAAAAGAATTAGAGCCAATATATGAAGAATTTCCTGGTTGGAAAGAGAAAACTCAAGGCAAAAGGTCAGTTAAGGAATTACCTGCAAATTTGATGAAATATGTGAGAAAAATAGAAGAATTAATAGGTGTACCAATTCATCTAATTTCAACTAGTCCCAATAGAGAGGATGTTATTAAGCTTAAAAATCTATGAAAACGTCTTGTTAACTTTTATCTAATAAAAAACGATACTTGTGTGACTTCAAGCAATCTATTATGCAAAGTAGCAGCGTAAACGTACAGTGAGCAGTGTGATTTTTCTTAAATACATGTTGATTGTTATAATATAAACATAGTTAAAGGAGGCGTATTATGATTGCAGGTTTGACTAAGGGAGACAAAGCAGTAAGAGCGGAAAAAACAAGTGATCAGCCGAGAGAATTGTCAGTTGCAGAATATGTAGTTAAGTCAATACATGACTTGCAAAAATTGCATAATAGATTATGTTCATCACAGGGCAACAATTGTGTTAATGATAGAGAGAAGTTTGTCCAAGATAGTGATGGGCTTGGTATATTTCAATTTCTCAAAAGCTATATTAATGATGCAGAAAAAAATGAGCCTTTCATTAAGAACCTTACTATAATGAAATTTCTTCGCTCAATTATAGAAGATAGGGAACTGTATAAAAAGTTATGCAGTTTCGATGATTTTCTCGATTGTGAGTGGCTTTGTTGCACAGCTCTTCGGATAGTGGGTAATGTATAATAAATTCATGAAGCTATATCAAACTTAGCCATGCCTATTTCAGTAAATTTGTTAAGCAAATAACACTTGAGTAGCAGTTCCTTCTCACGATTAATCTCAGATTTATTCCTAAAACTAAATCCAAATATTTGCTTCAGTCGCGAGAAAAAACTTTCTATATAAGATCTCTTCCAATAATTTATCTCTTTTTTCCACCTCTTCATACCATCTTCATCATATGACTTTATGAGCTTGATTGTAGAATTTCTCTCATTCATATAATCCAACTTTGGATGCTCTACTGCATTATTTTGCGGAGGAATCCTTGTCTTTATTTCAAGCTCATCGCACAGTTTGTATAACTTCTTTCGATTATATGCCCTATCTGCATATATCGTGCTTATGTTATACTTGGTATCCACTCTTTCAATAAGATCACAGGCTCCATAGTGGTCGGAATAAACTCCACTACTGTATTTTGCAGCTATAACTTTTTTACTACCTATCTCTAGCATTACATGTAGCTTTCTTGTTTGCTCATAGCGGCGATACTTTCTATCTGTACCATTTGCCTTACTATGGCCTGGAATATTATTGTAGATGCTGATACCTGTACTATCTATAGCAATTTCAATATCTTCCATATCGTTCTTATCAACTCTGCAGTCGTTGATTTTGATATTAAGCTTTTTAAACCTTCTTGAAGCCTGCGAATAGCTGATAATTTGCAAAATTTTCCCTATTTGCTCAAGATATTTCTCTATAAATCCCACTGTTTGCCTAAGACCAATCCTGAATAGATAGGTTATTATGTGAATTAGAATCACTACTTTGTCGCTGTAGACATTGTTGCCACCTGCTACTTTTGGACTATTTTCGTACCAATTTTCAATGGCATCGTTGATATAATGAAAAACATTTCCCCTTTCTTGAAGAAATTTGTTATATTCATTGCAGTTACTGACTTTCATTCTTATTGGCATATTTTTCCTTTGTCGGCTAAATATCTATTTTATAACAAATTCCATCAGTAACTGCCTGTTCTTTCCTTGAGTGGTGCAACAAAGCCATTGTGAGTTAGAAAATTTGAGAGATAAGATAAGCTTATTAGCGCTTTTGAGAGAAAAGATGGACTTTACTGATATACAAAAAGCTTATGGTAATTGGCGTTTTAGTAATCTAATAGGTGATAATGATTTTAAGCGAATGTATGTGGATGAAGCAGTAAAAGAAAGAGAAAAGCCTGTTAATGAGGACTTTGAGAAAAATATAGGTAAATACATAGAGTTAGTAAAGGAAGGAAAAGAAGTTGCAAGTAGGTATTTTGGAAAATGGAAAGAGGACTTTCAAGTTTACTGTGAAGAAATTGACAATAATAATAAAGTTTTGAATATTAACCTTACTCATTACGACAATAGTGAGCCAACAAAGATTAGTGACGTTTTACAGCAAGAGAAAGATATTAAAGAACTGAATATCTATTGCAATAAAAAACATGAAATACACGCTCATAAAAAAGATAAGAAAAGATATTATGAATTTAAAGAAGGTGCATATTATGAAATGACAAGCACTTGGGCTGCAAAAGATGGATCAGGAATGTGTACCATGATTATGAATGTGAGTAGTGATGGCATAACTGAAGTACTAAAATTTGATGGTGAAGATTTTGTGTCATCGAAGGAGATTCTAGAATTAATAAAGCAAAACGATGAATTATATATTCAAGGTCTCTCCTTATATGATGCTGTAATGGAATCACTAGAAGAGGATAGGGCTACTCCTATTAATTTTTACAATGAATCTATGGTGGCTTATCAAGGTAAGGAACCAGAGGGGAAGTTAGATCATAAAGTTGATGCTGATAATAGCCTTCCTTCTTCTCCTTCTATTAATAGCAATGCATTGGAAGTCAATTTACAGCACACTGAAACTCAACCAGAAGTTGCTTCACAACAAATAACTGATTTACAAAACAGTTTTGGAAAAGAAGAGCGAAAAAAGACAGAATTGCAAACTGAACTGGCACAAAAAAATGAAAAGTTAGCAAGTGTGTTAGCAGAGTTACAAGAGAAAGCACAAGAACTTAAAAATGTATGTGAAGCAAAAGGAAAGCTAGAGGGTAAGCTAAAAGATGTTAATACAGAAAAGAAGGAGTTAGAAGACAAATTAAAAGAAGCAGCACACATAATGAAGGAAAAGGAGCAGTATATAAGCAATTTAAAACTTCAAGTGCAAGAGTTGAAAGATGAGCATAAAGCACAACTGGAATCTTATGAACAAGGGATACACAAACTAGCATGGGAAGTTGAAGAGTTAAGAAGCAAACTAGAGTGTGAGAATGAATGGGATGATAAAGTTGTAGAAATAGCTGATGGACTGGGAGAAAAAATTCATGCTGATGAACAAAGAAGCCTAAATAATCAATTTTATACTCCAACAAGAAATATTTTTAATGAGACTAATAATGAGTCTTGTGTTCCACTGGAAGAAAAGATGACGTTACTCGGATCTTCAAGCTCTGATGGCGGATATGGTAGTGATAATGGTTTATCTTCTAACATGAGTTCTATTGAACAAAGAAGCTTCAATCATCAATTTTATACTCTAGCAGGAAACGTTTTTAGTGAGCCTGATAGTGCCTCACAAAAGAAGACAGAGTTATCCAGATCTTCAAGTTTTGATAGTGGACTTGATAGCGATGAGGAAAGTTGTGATAATGATTTATCTTCTAACATAAGTTCTATAAGTTCTGTTGAGAAGGTGGCAGAGAGTAGAAAAGTAGGTAACTTGCTTTCCTCTCGTATTATATAGAGATAAGTTGCAAGAGGAATACTCACAAAAATCTCTTGTATTGATAATAATTTAAAATCTATAGTAGACTGAAAAAGATTATTAAATTATAATACGACAATGATAAAAGAAGACAAATCAAAAACAATTTTTGAAGTGGAAGGGGCAGTAACTGCTTTACTACCTGCAGCAGAATTTAGAGTGAAGCTGGACAATGAACATGATATTATCTGTCATGTATCAGGAAGAGTGAGAAGAAGTAAAATACGTATTATTATAGGCGATAGAGTGTTAGTTGAGATGAGTATTTATGATAGGAATGCAAGAAAGGGTAGGATAATAAAAAGGCTAAAGTGATAGAACAATCTCTAGATAATCTTATTCTTGCTTCATCATCAGAAAGGCGAGTAGCCTTACTCAAACAAATAAATATTAAGCCAGGTTTGGTTTTGCCAGCAGATATAGATGAATCGCCTTTGAAGAAAGAACTGCCAAAAGATTACTCAATCCGTATGGCAAAAAGTAAAGCCGAGAAAATACAAAGTGCAAATCCAAATTACTTTGTGCTTGGTGTGGATACAGTTGTTGCTTGTGGTAGAAGGATATTGCTCAAAGCTGAAAACGTTGAACAAGCAGAAAAATGCGTTCGCTTGTTATCAGGAAGAAGGCATAGAGTATACACCAGTGTGTGTTTATTAATTCCTGATCAATCTAAACAGCATATTAGGACTGTAGTTACAATAGTGAAATTTAAGCGTCTCAGCGAACAAGAAATTAAATATTATTTAGCATCAGAAGAGTGGAAAAACAGGGCAGGGGGATGCAACATACAAGGCCTTGCGGGAATGTTTGTATTATTTTTACGTGGTTCTTACTCTTCTGTAATAGGGTTACCATTACATGAAACCAATTGCTTGCTAAGTAATTACTTTAACCTATACTAATACCACTGTCCTTTTTTTGTTTTTCTTCAGCAATAAGTTTAGCCCAGATTCTATTTCTATTTGCTAATGCAATTCTATTGCGATCAGGACTATCATTGCATTCTGTTAAAGTATCTTTTCTTTCCTCTTCTACTATTCCAGCTTTCAGTTGTGCTGCATCTTTTTCTAGCAATTTATATAGTTCGCTATTTTTGTCTATAGTCAGATTAGTATTATCATTTTCTTGTTCTGCTACTTTTCTTTCTAATAACTTACGTACAGGGTCATATTTTTTACCTTCTTTTACTTCTTTCAACATACTTTCTGAGAATAAATCTTTAGTAGCCTGGTCTCTCAATCCTTTATTCAATTTTTCCAATGTATCTTTTGGTTCAATGGTTTCTAATTTCCTCTCTAATTGTTCAGGATTTACCTGAAAATTATCGTGGCTAGTGTAAGTTGGAGATGAGTAACCTGAGTCGTTTATTTCTTCCTCCGCTGCATTGTCTTTTAGCAATCCAGCTGCTAATAAATGTTCTTTTGTTTGTTCACTCATTTTCTTTTGATTTACTGGTTTTAGCGGGAATTTCTGAGTTTCTTTATCCAACCTACTGGTAAATTCCGTAAGTAGGGTATAATCTCTTTGTTCAACATTCATTAGGCTCGCTTTTAACTGTCCAGAATTTACTCGAGATTGTTCATGATTAGAGTGAGTTGGAGATGAATAGCCCGAATCGTTTGTTTTTATATCTGTTGAGCTGTATTCTAGCGATTCATTTTCTTGTTCGGTTTCTTTTTGTTCATCGTTTCCTCTTTCTTCGTTTTCCTTAGTGCTAAGATAATCTTTTTCTTGTTTATAATCTGATTGAGGTTTTGAAAGCGTTATATACTCATCTTCGTTATCGCTCCAACCATCTTCGAAGTCAGAAAATTCTTCACCATACTTACTTTCACTACGTAATAACTCATTTTTTGCTTTCCATGCAAGAATCGAAGCTACATCATTTAGTGATTGCTTATTTCCAGTATTGCTTGATTCTTTAGCGTTTTCATACTTAAATGCACCTTTAACTTTTTTGAATGCAACGTCTTGTGCTGCTGCAGTGCTTTCATTAGTTGTAGGATCAAAAATTGCACCTTTTTGCCGATTATTAGATATTTGCTCACTTTCATCTGATCTTCGGCTTCCAGATGCAGTATATCCAAACGTAGTAAATGTAGACTGCCTATCGTTTTGATTTTGGCTTACAGATTTGGTGAAAGCAGTACTGTTTGAATGATCAGAATATGGAGAATTGTAGTTATTTCCACTATTAATCCGTATTGGCTGATACTCACCTTTTTGCTGATTATTAGGTAATGAACTAGTTCTAGTTGGCAGTGACGGTGGAATCTTTTTAGCAGATGCGTTATTAGAATGTGTAGTGCTAGTCGTTGCATGCTTAAACTTAACTTCTTGATCTTGAGTAGCTTGAACGCCAACACCTTTACTAATATCATTTTCTATGAAAGTTTCAGATGATTGTTGATTCTCTTGTTCTTGTCCTTTCTCCTTGAATTGTATTTGATATAGGAATAAGCCACCTATTTTTACATCTGTGTTTGCTTTTAATTGTTCCTCAGTAACACCATTACGTTCAGTGAGATCTACACCATCTTTATCAATCTTGATTTTGATAGTACATTTTTTGCCATTTTTGTCATGCCAATTCAAAGTCATTTCATATGAACCATCGGTTACAACATAATGCCTTATTCTTTTCTCTCCTTCTTCGGCAACAAAACCGTGCATTCCGCTCTTTCCATCACTATGCAGCGTTGAAAATCCCGAAATTCCTTTCTTCTGACAAAAGTCACTATTTAAAAACTCGCTGATTTTAAACTCTTTTTTGTCATCTCCCAGTGTAATACTTGCGTGATCGCCATATATTGAAACTCCTGCGATATCATCAACATACTCTTTTAACCTTGCTTTAACTTCACTTTCAAGCTTTTGTTCGGCTTTCTTTATCTTGTTCTGCTCTGGAAGAATAACTTCATAAGCTTTATTTTTGTCTTCATCTGTCTCCAAATTCCAGATGGGGTGCTTTATTAGAAACTTTACTGCATTAAAACCAACTCTGGAATTATAAATTGGGTCGTCTTCCTTTTTTATTTCATCGAATAAAGTAAAAAATCCTCGAATGAATTCATGATATTGTTGTGTGCTTTGAGTATTCATATTTTCCCTCACTAATAACCCTCTGCCTTTTAGCCTTAGCTAGTACAATTATTACGGGAATTGATTTAGTTTTTATTAAAGAAGTTGTATTGCTAACGTGATGACATGAGCTATTTTATGTTCACATCAAGCAATTTAAGTTGTCATTCCAGTCTGGAATCTAGATTTTTCTAGACTTGATCCTATAGTCAAATTCATAACTACAAACGTTGTAATATAAGAGTAATTTTCACCAAAAAGTATGTCATTTGAGTAGCTGACACTGGGATCCAGTGGCACTCAGTTAGTGAGCATAAAAGTATTATGTTAAAACATAAAATTTTTGATGAAGTTCATGAAAGGCTGGATTCCAGACTGGGATGACAACTTAAAATATTGCTTTAGCTCTGTTTTTGCAACTTCAGGTATTTGCTACTCATAGTAAATACTTCTGGATCTTGAGAAGTGAGCTTGAGTATAGCAAGTATGTTTATGAGTAGCAAAGCAGCAATTGAAATATCAGCGATATCCCAGAGTAACTTAACTCCACCGATTGCACCAAATGGAATGATTAAGGTAAAAACTACAGTCCAGATTTTAGTGTATTTATTATCCATAGATACATAGCGTATTGTTTGTTTTGAACAAAAAAACCAAGTAAAGATAGTAGTAAAGGCAAAACAAAACATTATAGCCATAATTAAATAGTCAGTATAGGGCCAATTCATAGCTTTTCTAAAAGCAAAAATGCACATGTTAGTGCTCTCTAAATCAGTAATCCAAGAATCTGTGACAAGCAGTACCATTGCTGTAATGAACACTATGAGTGCAACTATAAAAGGAGATATTATTGTGATTAGACTCTGTTCAATGATAAATTTATTGTTATTTTTTTTAGGAGTAATCGAGGAGTGTACAATTCCTTCGAGGCCAAGTCCTATATCTGTTGCAAAAATACCTCGCAGAGTTCCTACTTGAATAATAGTCAACATTTCTAAAATTAAACCTAAAGATAAGCCAGAGTTAAAGCTACTAGTTGTGAAAAAATTGCTTGTTATTAGTTTTAGAGAAGGAAGAATATTTTCACTAAACTTCAATAATATGATACCGCAAAGTGTCAGGTAACTTACCGTCATTATCGGTATCATAGCCGATATAAAAATTTTAATTTTTTTTAAGCTGAGAGCTGCAACAACAAAAAATATTATGGCCATTACAATGCCGCCAATGACTACAGGTATATCTACCATGCTGAGTGGTATTGATAGAGAATTTACCTGAACAAGGTTACCAACTGTTATTGAAACCATCATCATAATAACTAGAAACACAACTGTAGCTTTTCTAGAATTAAATGCATCAGTCATGTAGGCTACAGGTCCACCTATAAACCGTCCATTTTTTTCTTTTCTGGTTTTTATACTTAGGTAACAAGTAACATATTTTATCACAGAAGTAACAACAATAATTATTGCCATCCATAAAATGGATCCTGGTCCTCCGGTTTTTAGAGCAACAGCAGTGCCTGAAACGTTTCCTACTCCTAAATTTCCTCCTAAGATTGTAAACAGGGCGGCTATAGAAGAAAATTTATTTTCTCCTCTTTTAGCTCCAATAAGTGAAACGGCATACGGTAGTCTAAACACCTGTAACCATTTTAGTTTAACCGATAGGTAAACACCAGCAACTAGTATGAGTAGTATTGTTGGCAGTAAGAAAACAAACTTTACTGTATCCATCTGTAAAAGAGAGATTTTTACTTGAGTATATAGCAAAAGTTGAAAAATACCTAACCTATTTTCTATGTATGACTTCGGTTTCATTATTCTAGCACCTCTTAATCTTGTCATACCAATCACAACTGATTGTAATATGGTACAATGTTCATACAATGTCATTCCAGTGCTTAACACTGGAATATTGTGTTTTTACATAAGGTTAGCTGCTTTTATACTTATCAACTTAGTGTCTAATCTGGATGCCAGAGGGCTTTGTTGCATAGCAGGAGAAAAACTAGCGATTACTGACAAAATTCATTATAAAATAGCCATTTAACCGCTTAAGGATAAATATATCATAAAAAATGAGAGTCAGTAACCAAGGTAAATATAACAAATTTTTCCAAGAAATAGGAATATTTTCATTTAGGCAAGGTGTTGATAAGAAGTTTAAGCTACAAGAGCATTAAATATAGTGATGAAGCACGAGAATATCTAAATCACACATATTGAGAAGCAACCTTCAACAAGTGTAGATGGAGCACAAGCACAATCTTTAGCAGGTGAAAAGAAACAACTATAGTTTTCGTTATTGTTTAGTGTTGACCTAGAAGGTCAACACTGATATATACCTCTATATAGCTAATGTGTGGAGGTAATATGGTGGTAGATAATCCAAAAGCAGTTAATAATCAGGATTATTTTGATAAAAGTAATCGTTTTTATTTGCGCCTAAAAGATAATTTTTTTCAAAATGTGAATCCAGGTAGTAAAGTGACTATCGATTCTGAAGAGAAGAACGAAGAAGTTAGTATTGATGATGATGAAAAGTGGTTTAAACACTTTTCTACTGTACTTTCCAATGAAGAAGGACAGGAAAAGTATAGATATGAGGTTAATGGCAGGTATGAATATAAACATGCCAATAAGTACGATAGCAAAAATGTCGTAGGTGCAATTGCTCAGAAAATTGCAAAAGATGTAAAGGAAAGTATAAAAGATAATACTTTAGAATATATAGGAATTAAAGAAAGTAGAAAGAAAGGTAAGATTAAGCCTGCACTCAGAATTATGCTTGGCGATCCTACAAAATCAATAAATGTGGTTGATGTTTTAAATAGTGATCTATGCAGAAAATATGGTGTAGATGGAATTACATTATTGCTGCCTAGTAAAAGCAAATGTGAAACAAGGGGAATACGCTGCAGAGTTGATGAGAATGGAACAAGAATTTATGAAGTAGCTAACGGCTCATATTATATGACTTTAAATTGGTATGCTGAAGGAGAAGAGTGTGAAATGAAAATTATCATTAGTGATAATGGTGCTGTAGAGTTTATTGAAAGCAATGGTGTCACTTGGGAGCAATTAGCTGCAAATAAAGAAGTAAAAGTAGGAAGACAATATGAAGCGAAGCCTTTATATGAAGCATTGTCATATTTAAAGCGAGAAGGCTCTGAAGTAATAAAAGGATTTTATCCTTCAACAAGTGTGGAAAGCATACAAATCACTACAGGAGTTAATAAGCAAGCAGCTCTTTCAAAGTTATAATTTTCGTTATTGATTGAAATGAAGCCTTTTGGGGACCAAAAGGCTTCATGATCGAAATTTTTGGAAAGATCTTTATTGGAAAATTCAGGACAGGAATAACATTTTTAAGCTATCGTATAACTATCACTTGCTCGCTGGGAGCTCTATTTTTCATACCACTCATTTATGAGTTTATTGATATCGGAATCCATAAAATCCTTTAGTGGTTGACTGGTTTTTATCTCGGCATTTTTAGGGATACACCTATCTTTACATATTGCGTACTTTATATGAAAGTTAATATCAACGTATTCCTGATTTGGAATGATATTAGTTTTAAAGGGAAATAACACCATATCTTCATATATGTTACTAACAAATGTAACTTCCCCAACTTTATCTTCATGTTCCTTGGGAGTAGACCAATGAATATCTATATTTGATATGTTACCCTGACAGTCAAAGGAAGTAGGAAGGCCGAAATCTCCAGGGTCTTTGTAATATATATGCCAACCTGGTTTTATTGTAACCTTTATTGCGCCTTCAATGGTAAGGTTTGCTTTATTTATCTTACCAATGAGCAGATCAAATTTTGCAACTTCTTCTTCAGCGCACAATTGAGTGCAAGAAAAAAGTAAAAGTAGGATTGAGTATATACGTATTTTCATAAATACTCTATTTATGAAGAAAATAATTTAAGTTCTATCTATTATAATAAAAATATTATATAAATCATTTATTAATATAGTATTATACTAATAGTAATATACTAGCAATTATAACTGGCTTTGTTGCATAGCTAGTGTTGGTTGAGGTTATTGTAAGAAGAAAAGCTTTTTAATATATGGCTACTAACGAATTTTGTTGTAAAATAGGCATTTTTCAAACAAGTACAACTTATGCCACAAAAAATGAGAGTAAGTAACCAAAGAGAATATAACGAGTTTCTCAAAAAAAGAGGAAATGTTTTTCATTTTGTTAATCAAGCCATAGAAAATTGGTATGAAAATAGTCCAAAAGTTGCAGGTGGCAATAACACTTATAGTGATAAAGTTGTAATTTTAATACACATAATAGTTCATCTTTTTAGAATTGGCTTGAGACAAGCTGTAGGTTTTGTAAAAGGTTATATGGTACAAATAGGCAAAAAACTTAAGATTATCAGCTATACACAAGCTTCCAGAAGATTTAAAAAGCTTAATTTGAAGATTGATGACCATAGAAGCAATAAAGATGATCTGGAAAATGTTGAAATTGCCGTAGATAGCACTAGAGTTAGTATCTACAATAATAACGGTGGGCATAGTAAGCTTAATATTCGAAAAAGAAAATACAGTGGTTATGGTCAAGTAAGAAAATTACATGTTGTTTTAAACATAAATGATAAGAAAGCAATAAGCATGAACTACACTAGTGGTGTTGCTGTAGACTATTTGCCGGTCTGCGATATGTTAGAAGAAGTCAGTGATAAATATAACATTTGTTCTATTCGAGCAGATGCGGCTTATGATATAAAAAGTGTGTATAAAGAATGCAGAAAATACAATATTGTGCCTATTATTCGCCCTAGGAAGGATACTAAAATTTGTTTAGCTGACTACTTATCAGAAAGAAACAAGTATATTAGTAGAATTAGGTCATATGAGAATTATGAAGATGGTATTAATGAATGGAAGAAAAAAGTTAAGTATGGAGCACGGTCTTATATTGAAGTCTTTTTCTATAGGTTGAAGCAAATATTTGGGTTTGGCTTGAAAAATAAATCAGAGGTAAATCGTGAAAAAGAGCTGTTAATTAAGTGCTACTTATTGAACAAATTTACTGATATAGGTATGGCTGAATTTAAATTAGCTGCGTAAATTCACTGTGATTTACATGCCTATCAGTGCTATGCAACAAAGCCATTATAACTTTCATATATTATTTTTTTATTTTTAAGCAGTTATAATATTAAAGAGACGTAACAAATATAAATAGTAGTGGCTTTGCATAGAAAATCACAAATTTATTTCCTTTATAAATGTAAGACTTTTTAGAACTAGAAAGATACCTTGGAGCAAGTTGCTCCAAGGCTCTTGTTTACTTAGAATCCACCCATTCCGCCCATTGCTCCTGCACCCATAGGTGATGAAGCATTTTCTTCTTTGTTTGGTAGATCAACTATCATAGATTCAGTAGTAATAAGTGCGCTTGCTACAGACACTGCCGTTTCAAAAGCAATACGAACTACTTTTGCCGGATCAATTACACCAGCTGTTGATGCATTAGCGTAGTTCATAGCCTCAACGTTGTATATAAGCTCTTTATCATTCTGCTTAATCAAATAGTCAATTATAACAGCAGATTCAAGACCAGCATTTTTAACCAATCTTTTGATTGGAGCACTGAGAACTTTTTTGACAATGTTGATACCTATTTGCTCTTCATCGCTTGAAGCTTTTAGCTTATCAAGAGCAGATGCAGCGTAAAGAAGTGCAACTCCTCCACCTGGAACTATCCCTTCTTCAATTGCAGCTCTTGTTGCATGAAGTGCATCTTCTACTCTATCTCTACGTTCTTTTACCTCTACTTCAGTTGCTCCACCAACTTTGAGTACAGCAACGCCGCCTGATAATTTTGCTAAACGCTCTCTTAGCTTTTCTTTGTCATAATCAGAGGTTGAAGTTTCAATCTGAGATTTAATCTGGTTAATTCTAGCATTTACTCTGTTTTGTTTGTCACAGTCGCTGTCTTCACTAACAATTGTGGTATTGTCTTTAGTGATTTTAACATTTTTAGCAGTACCAAGATCTTCAAGAGTCAAATCTTCCATCTTGATTCCAAGCTCATCTTTTATGACATACTTAGCACCTGTTAAAGCTGCTATATCTTCGAGCATCTCCTTTCTCCTATCACCAAAACCTGGAGCTTTTACTGCAGCAACTTTTAGACCACGTAATTTGTTGATCACTAAAGTGCTTAATGCTTCACCTTCAACATCTTCTGCAATGATAAACAAAGGTTTACCAGACTTAAAAATAGCCTCAAGAATAGGAAGTAAAGGTTGAATAATATTAAGTTTTTTTTCTGTAATCAGCAAATATGGATCATCAAGCTCCACGCTCATCTTTTCATTATTTGTAACAAAGTATGGAGAGAGATAACCACGGTCAAACTGCATACCAGTTGTAAGTTCAACTTCTAATTCTTTTGAACCCTTACTCTCTTCAACAGTGATGACGCCTTCTTTTCCAACCTTTTTAACAGCATCAGCAATGCTATTACCAATATCTTTATCACCATTTGCAGAAATTATTGCAACTTGTGCAACTTCATCCATTTTCTCTAAAGAAATTGTGCGAGACATTGATGTAATTTCCTTTAATATCACATCTTTTGCCTTCTGTATTCCATTTTTGATACAAATACGATCATTTCCAGCTGCAATTGACTTTGAAGCTTCCATTATCATATTGCTAGTCAGTATTGAGCATGTTGTGGTACCATCACCAACTTTGTCATTACACTGAGAAGCACTTTGAGCAATGGTGCTTACTATCGCAGAGTGTAATGGTTTTTCAGGCTTTATACCTTTCATTACCTTATAGCCATCCTTTGTGACCTCTGGTCCACCATATGGCTTGCTAATTCCTATTGTATTTCCCCTAGGCCCTGCAGTTGCTCCCACCGTTGAGTCAACCATTGCTGCAACTTCACGAAAGGCTTCTTGCAACTGTTCGCCTGATACTACTATGTTAGCCATTTTTATCACTCCTTAAATTAATAAAAAATTTAGAATATTAAAATACATAATGCACTATATAGCGCATTAGTTTAGTAAAATAGGGATACCTACTTGATAACAGCAAGTAGGTCTGACTCCTTCATCACGACATACTTTTCATTGTCATGCTCTACTTCTGTGCCAGCCCACTGCCTGTAGAAAACCTTATCACCAGTTTTTACAGTTAAAGCTATACGCTCTCCGCTTGAGTTGCGTGAACCACTACCAATTGCTATAACTTCACCTTTAGTAGGCTTCTTTTCAGCACTTGATGGTAGTACAATTCCACCTTGTTTTTCTTCAGTAATAGGCTTTATTAGCACGTTATCATCTAATACATTCAAATTTACACTTGACATTTATGTTTCCTCATTAATAGATTAACCTACAATTCTATGTAGTCATCTAAAGGTTACATTTCAAGGGTTGGAGTTAGTAAAAGTGTATAATTAAGATTTGAACAGAAGTTTTATGGGTTACATACCGCTAGCAAACCGTAGTCTAATATCTTTATACGGACCAGATACGAGAGATTTTCTTCAGGGTGTTATAACAAATGATATTAATAAACTAAGTAGCCAGCAGGCAATTTACTCTTTATTACTCAACCCTCAGGGAAAATATCTGTACGATTTTTTCCTCATTGAGCATGATAAATATATTTATTTGGAGTGTGAAAATGCCCATCTACAGCAAATAATTGAAAAATTAGACTTGCTCAAAACTTACCTTAGAGTGAGGATTAAAGACATTAGTTCACTATATAAGGTTGGAGTTTTGTTTGATGCTAAGTTGGCGAAGTGTAGTAGTAAGTCACAAGTTATTTTTCAAGATCCAAGGCACAAGCTGCTAGGAATGAGGATCATACATGAAGATGAAATAAAAGAACCGGTTGGAGATTTTATTCAGTATGAAAAAGTTAGAATTAAAAACCTTGTCCCAGATGGAGCAAAAGATATGGTGCAAAATTCATCATTTCCGCTGCAATATTTAATCGATAAGATAAATGGTATAAGCTTTAATAAAGGGTGCTATATAGGTCAGGAAGTTGTAAATCGAATGAGCAGACAAGAAAAATTCAGAAGGAAACTTTACCTTGTTGAGGGAAAAAATGCACTTCCAAATATTGGCACTAAAGTAATCAGTGAACATAATGAAGAAGTAGGAGAACTACGCTCTAGTGTCGACAATATTGGACTTGCATTGCTTAATACTGGAAAAAGCCACGCAAATTTATATGTCGGTGGAGTTAGCATTAAGACGTTATAAAATATCTATTCGAGTAAAAGCCCCTTTTTCTTGTTTAAGTGTTTGTGATATTTAGTTAAATTATTGACTTTATTATTTAAATGTATCATAATTAAAGTATATTATTATTTTTAGTAGGAGAGTTTGATATGGCGTTAACAGAAGAACAAACAACTTTATTCAATGATCTAGGGCTTGTAATAAAAGGAACCGGAACTAAGGATATAGTTCAAATACTTGAAGAAGCTAAAACAGAAGATCTTTTTGCTGTTTTTAAATTATATAGAGGTGAAAAAGGAGACGAAGATTCTCCTTATACAAGAGTTAGCCTTTTATTCGATCTTCTTGGTAAGAATAAAATTTGCGAATCAGCCGTTTTCGATATGGTTAAAAAGAGAAATATATTAAAAGAATTTTTAAGTATCGATCTTGGCTTTGTAAAATCGGATAATGGTATTCGCGAAGATTATAGAATGGCTGATATTATTGTGGAATCTTCAGTTAATATAACTGAATTTTTAGATTTAATCAAAGACAAATTTGGATTAAAAGAGTTTTGGAAAGCTTTACCTGAAGATTCAGATCGTAATATGATTAAAGGTGCTTTAGAAAGAGAGATGGGGAAACTGGGAGATGATCAAGAGAAAAGTAAATATAAAAATTTTCTAGAAGAAATCAGTATAATCGAATCGGAACAACCGTTCAATACAAGAACGTTAAGGGGAATGGAAAGGACACTAGATTTTGGAGATAACCGTGAGTTAAGGAAAAATGCAGCTAAGAAAGGAATGAAATTTGGTGCTATTGGTGGTGCTATAACTGCATTGGCAGTTGGGTTGGGATTGTATTTTGGTACTGGTGCCGCATTAACGGCATTGCCGACTATAATTGGTATAGCTTTAGTCGCTGCATTATTAGTTGGAGCTACGATTGGTGCTATTACGTACGATGTTTTAAAGCCTAAGAGTTGTATAGATACCGTTTATACGACAAAAGGGTTTGACACTGTAAAACAAGAAACTAATACAGCGACAGGTATATCAGTTTAATTAAGTAGAGCGAAGAAGTTTTCTTCCTTTTTCTCCAAATTTTTTACTTCGTTAGGTACCCTTAATCCTATTCAGGGTACCTAGATCTGATAATAGGTGTAACCATAAACTCGTGCAAAAGCCCCTTTTTCTTGTTTAAGTTATTCACAGAATTGTTAATAACTAAGTTGATAACCTAGTAGAGTATATAATTTTACATTTCTGAGTACTTTGGAGATTTATAATAAATATGATCTCCAAATACTAATATATAATTGAGAATAAAAAAACTGTGGATAACTCTGAAAAGTTATATTTATTTTAATATTTTAAAAAAAAAAGAAACAACCATTAAGGGAGCTAAGCTAATACAATCATATAAAAGATTACATATTTGGTTATAGTTTTAATATTTTTCTAACAAAAGCCAATAAGGGGGTAGTCTTGGAAAATTTTTCCTAAAAGATAAAATTTTTAAGTGCTTTTGAAGTGATACTTTAGGTATTTTTAAAGTAATACTTTTAAAGTATCAATTGAACATTTTTGAGCATTAATCTGGAGGTTCAACAGGCACTTTTTTATGCTGTTTGAGAAGAGCAAAAATTGCATTTTCTCTTGCTGAAAGCTTGTGTTTCTTATATTTTCCATAATACACATTATGTAATTTTTAATACTAACAAAAACATTTCCCAAATTTTTACACAGCAACCTATCTGGTTCTGTTGCATCTATAAACCATAGAAAAGAAGATCATTAAAGCTGGGATTATAGGAGTTATAGAGCCATTAACATAGCAAAATTCTCAAAAGTAGAAACATTGTCATTAGCTCCGATAATTTGTTTTTTCTGAATCATGCGAATATTTTCTATACCTGTAATAGTAATCTTTGCGGAATGAAAATTTTTAAAACTAAGCATAGGCTTTATTCGCTTCTTGATAAACCTCTCAACAATATTATTTAGATATTTTATTTGAAGAACTGTGATTCTATAATCTTCAGAAATTTCTGCATTCAAATCATCAAGAGCAGCAGTATTACTGCCGCTTTTATCAATGACAATTTTCTCAGGAAGATAGTTACTCCTGAAGGCTTTACGAAAGAATGCAAGTGCTGCAGACTTGTCTCTACTAACACACAAGAGGAAGTCTACAGTATTACCAATAGTGCTCTATATAAATAAACCCATTTACCGTTTAATTTAATGTAGGTCTCTCCAACTACTACCAACCTGCTTCTTTCTTTTCCTTACTGCCTAATCTATCAGTGGTGATAACCCACTTTGTAACGTAGCATGGTCAATTTTTGCTCCCCTTATACTCATAATTTCTTCCAAATCTCGATAGCTCAAAGAGAATCGACATTTCATGTATACAGATAACATCGCTGAAAAGCTAAATCCTTTGAAGGATGGCAATAATTTTTGATTGATACGAAACATCTTTGCTTTATTTTTAGACAATTATATCATTCTTTTTTCTACTTCCCTACAAATGCGACAGAACCGAAGTTACTGCTATTCACTTTTTGTATAGTTTTTAGCAAAAGCTTCCTCCCAAGTGCCTTGAGTTGCTGCACGGCTATACTCTGTTACTCTATTTTCAAAGAAATTTGTATGTTCCACGCCATTTAGTATTTCATCAAGCCACGGAATAGGGTTATCTTTAACATTATATATAGATTTAAGACCTAATTGCGTTAACCTTCTGTTTGCTATGTAACGTATATAATTGCGCACTTCCTCTGCAGATAGCCCTTCAACATCTCCTAAATCAAAAGCAAGACTTATAAATTCATCTTCAAGTTCAACAATAGTGTGACATGCAGAATATAATTCTTCTTTGAACTCGTCATTCCAAATTTCATTATTCTCTTTAATAAACGTATTGAACAAATTGATAATTGAATTGGTGTGCAAGGTTTCGTCACGTGCTGACCAAGCAATTATTTGCCCCATACCTTTCATTTTTCCAAACCGTTGAAAATTGAGCAAAATTGCAAATGATGCAAATAACTGCAATCCTTCAGTGAAGGCACCAAATACTGCTAAAGTTTTAGCAACATGTTTTTTATCTTGCTTTTTACTTTCCTCAAATTCTAACATATATTCATACTTCTTTCTCATAGCATCATATTTTAAGAATGCTTGATATTCACTTTCTGGCATGCCAATCGTATCTAGAAGGTATGAATAGGCTGCAATGTGTATAGTCTCCATATTGGAAAAGCTTGCAAGCATCATACATATTTCTGTTGGCTTAAATATATTTGAATAATGCCTCATATAGCAGTTATTTACTTCAATATCTGCTTGAGTAAAAAACCTAAAAATCTGGGTCAATAAATTTTTCTCTACATTCGAAAGTTTAGTTTTCCAATCTTTCACATCATCAGCAAGCGGAACTTCTTCAGGTATCCAGTGTATCCTTTGTTGCTGCAACCATGCATCATATGCCCAAGGATAATTAAAAGGCTTGTATATTGGATCTGCTTCTAGCAATGACATAAGGTACCTAATTATTTTGAAGTAAATATTATATTAAATGATATTGAGAATCAGTCAATTTAACTTTTTTGAAATTTGACGACAGATAGTTTATCAGTGTATTATGATTTCAAATAATTAATTGACGAAATGCGAGTATTAATATCTTTTATTTTATTATTTACAGTGAGCTGCACTCACACTATTCACAATCACGGAGTTCCTGGCATTAATATTGAACTGTGGAGCAAAATACAAGTAGGTGATGATAGAGAAAAAGTGGTTCATACTTTAGGATCGCCAACACTAGTATCAAAGTTCGACGAAAATGTTTGGTACTATGTCTCATATAAAATTAAACAAGCTAACTTCTTGGGAAAAAGGAAGTACAGTAGTAAGTCTCTGCAAATTTCGTTTAATCAGAATGACGAAGTTACAGATATAAGAGAAATCAACGTTGCAGAAAGGTCTTTAGCTGTTGTTGATTGAAAATTTGCTGATCTATTTTTCATCACAAGTATCAGCACTTTGAGCTATTTCATTGTTAGAGTGGGGATAATCATCCGGATGATGCCCCTCATCACCGTAGTCCATACCCATTCCTTCTGATGGCATATCTTCTCCACCTCCACCTGAAAAATATTCAGCAAGACTTTCAAGAAATTTTATGCCAAACATATTACCTGATTTCCCAAATAACGTTACTAGACTGCTACCACTTACCAAACCTTCAAACACATTATTATAAGCAGCAATTGCTCCTTCATGAAAGTTGAACATCCACTTCATTCCATCCACAATTGTTGCAACAGAGTCACTATGACCAAGACCGAAACCACTTTTCTCACTAGCGGCTTCCTGGTGTTGCTGCTGTGCCTGCCATTCTGCAATATTTGGACCTTGTGCTTCACTCATAAACTTTTATTCTAAGCCTTAAGCTATTATTTTACCAAAAACACTGTAAAATATCAATTGTTTAAGAGAGGTTATCATAAAAATATCTAACACTAAGCTATTTTTATGATTCTGATTACTCTATACCAAAACATCGATGATGTGCTGTGGTAAAAAAGTGATGACTTGAGGTTTAAGATAGCTTCTATTTCTTCTTAGAAGACTGCTCCTCTCTCTTTCCTTTTTATTTTATTATCTTAATGTTAACTTACTCAAAAATTATTAACAAGTACTAATAATTTAATTGTTAATAACATTATATTAATAATAAGGAAGAGAAATTCCTACTACTGATTCATCTAATAATAAAATACCTGCATCAGTTCCACCACCACCTCCTTTACCACTCGAAGGTTTAAAGAATTGGACACCTCCACAGGATAATAAAAAACCTTCTAATTTGGCTACATCAGGAATTAGCAGTCGCACTGAACCAAAAAAAGGTCAATCTAAGAGTCCTGTTCAACAATCATCTCTTAATTTTGCAGAAAATCCACTATTTAAGAAAATACAAGAAAAAAATAATGTGGATAGCAAAAATGCAGATGAAGGAAGCAAGAATAGTACTCATGTTAAGAATCCAGAAACCAGAAATAGCGCTCAGTCATAAAGAAGAAGATAATGCGAGTGACAAAACTAAAAATGATAGAAGCAATACTAAACAGGGTGTGCCGAAAAAACCTATGACTGAACAACATAATGGTGTACACTCTGATAGTGAAAATCAAAAGTCATCTGTAGCAGAACAAAAAAAGGCAACTGCCTTAAAATATTCAATTGCTATTTTGTTATTGTGTACATCCGGTCCTGTAGCTGGAGTATGCACGTATTTTATCATTTCAGCAGTATTAAGTAGTGCTGCAGTGCCAGTTTCTTCTGCAGTTATTGCTTTTGTTTCTGCATCGGTTATGTTGAGCTTAGCTGCATATCTTATCTATTCATACCTTTCTGCAATAAACAGCGAGAAAGGAGTTGATCCTGGTAGAAAACAATCACAAGATTTACAGAAAGCAAAAGGACTTGAACATAGCAATACTCCTACACCATCATTTCCAGTAATGTCTGGAATACCCATTGTACCACTACTACCTCCACCACCTCCTCCATTGCCACAAAATGCTGCACCACTACCATCTCCGCCGCCTCCTCCTACAGCTTCCAAGTATACGGAGAAACCTAAGAATGGTGCACCGAAAAAGGCTAATGAATCTAAGCATGATCGTTCTGATCTGCTTGAACAGATAAGAAAAGGTGTTATTTTGAAGCCAGTTCCAAAGGATGGTTTAAAAATACCTCAAAAACAAGAGGAGGAAAGTGTTGCTGAAAAGCAAGAGAGCGACGTACAATCGCGAAACAAAGAAGTACATCAAATAAGGAAAGTTGAAAATCAAAAAACTGACAAAGAGCAAAACAATAGTGAGAGTATTCAACAAGGAAATTATATGAATGAGGGTTTGAAAAGCAAAGTTCTAAAGCAAAGAAATAAAAGTGGTTTTCAAGATGAAGAGCTAGATTCCTTAGACAAACAAGATGATTCTCTTTGTAGTTTGGAAGAATCACTTATAGAACCAAATAACACGTCCAATAAAGAGCTAAAGAAACCCGTAAAACCGCTAAACTTACCAATAGTATTAAAGAATATAATGTCCAGTGAAAATCCATTACTAAATAGCCCTAGTAATAATTTATTGAGCAATAGTAGTAATGTATCTGATGATGAAGAGTGGGATACATCCCAAGATTCTATGTCTTTTCAGTGTGATAATATAAAACAAGAGAAAATGAAGAATAGGGATAATTATCCATATTCAGCTTCTTCTTCAACAAAACCAGGTGAGGTAGAAGATTCATCAAATCCTCCTGTAGCCGAGATCATAAAGCAGCTTGATCAAAACAAAAATAAAGTCATTTCTTCCAAAGTAGACAACGGTATAAACACATCAAAACAGCAAGGTACCTTTGTTGATTCTGTTGAACTAAGCAAATTAACTACACAACGACCAATTCAGCCTGGTTTACTAAGGGTTCTTTAAATATCAAACCTCAAAAAAATCGGCGTAGGCTTAGGTAATGTAACACCTAAGCTTACACATGCGTTGCACAGAGATTTTAAATCACGTTGTTCTTTTGGAGTCTGTAATTGGTCAAGTATTATTTCTGCTGACTTTGGAACAATTGGCTGCAATAAAATACCAATTATTCTGATATATTCGAGTAATTTATAAATCACTAAATTCATGCGCTCTCTATCGGTTTTACTGAGTGTCCAGGGTGCACTTTTATCTATGTAAGCATTGGCCTTGGAAGAGATATTGATAATCAGGAGTATAATCTGGTTAAATTCATACTTTGATAGATGATCCATTACTTGATCAATTATGGCTTTGCAATTTGGTAAACTCTCATCATCTTTAAGCAAATTGCGATCGACCACTGGTACAACTCCAAAGCATTGCTTGTGCAGAAATGAAATTGTTCTTTGCACTAAATTGCCTATATTGTTTGCCAGCTCTGAGTTTATGCGGCTGATCATGTTCTTCTTACTGAAATTACCATCTTGACCGAAACTTGCTTCCCGAAGGAGAAAATAGCGTAGTTGATCAACACCAAACTCTTCTGCAAGATTAATTGGATCTATAACGTTACCAAGGGATTTGGATATTTTTTCCCCCTCGTTTAGCCACCAACCATGAACTGCAATTTGCTTTGGCAGTGGTAAATCTGCTGCAAGAAGAATAGCTGGCCAGTATACAGCGTGAAAACGCAATATGTCTTTACCGATCACATGAATGTTGAAGGAGTTTGTCCAAAACTTCTTATATTCCTCATCTTCTATATTAGGAAAGCCTATTGACGTGAGATAGTTAGTGAGCGCATCTATCCAAACATAAATTACGTGCTTGTCATTCCCTGGTACTTTTATTCCCCAATTAAAACTAGTACGAGAAATCGAAAGGTTAGTAAGTCCTGATTTTACAAACGATACCACCTCGTTTTTTCTGCTCTCAGGAAAGATGAAATTCGGATGATTTTCGTATAACTCTAGTAATTTATTTTGCCAACTTGACAAACGAAAAAAGTAGCTCTCTTCTTTTATCCACTGAACTTCAGCGCCTGTTGGTGCTCTGCCATCTATCAACTCTGATTCCTGATAAAACGCTTCGTCACGAACTGAATACCAACCTGAGTAAGAATCCAGATATATTTGCCCTCTCTCTTCAAGCCTATTCCATAGAGCTATAACTGCTTGTTCATGACGTTCTTCTGTGGTGCGGATAAAATCATCAGAATTAAAGTTCATTAGCTCAGCTAATTTTCTGAACGTAACACTTATTTCATCTGTAAATTCTTTTGGCTCTATTCCCTTTGTTTTAGCTGCTTTTTCAATTTTTTGTCCATGTTCATCTGTACCAGTAGTAAATTTGACGTTCTTTCCAGCTAATTTCATAAATCTAGCTGTAACATCACAGATAAGGGAAGTATATGCGTGGCCGATATGTGGCTTGTCGTTTACGTAATATATTGGCGTAGTGATGTAAAAGCTCTCAAATTGCTCCATTTTGTACTAGTTTAAAGCTTTATCGTATCTGCACTAGTAATAAAAATCAATACATATCCTACCAGACAAGCAATCTGAAAATCCATTATACCGCTGCGCGTTGCAGCGGTATTCTCGATTAGTAACTTATGGTTTAGCAGCACAACCTCCAAACTGTTGTGTCGCATTAGGATCACCAAATGCATACCCAGGTGTGCCATCATAAGAAGGAGCACTTGAAGCAGTATTAGGATCTTGAGGAGAGTAAGGAGGTGGTGGTTCAAGATTAGAAGAATCTCCCAAATCATATCCAGGTTCTGATTTATGATAGTTAATTACCGCTTCTTCAGCCTTCTTAATATTTTCTGACTCTTTCTCATGTTTCATATGAAAAGCCACACCACCAGCAAAACATACAAGAGAATTAATACCAAGAATGACTAAACCCCAAACTGGTAAGACTGGGTTAATAGCGCAACCTACCAAAGCTGCTAAAGAAATTGCACCAACTGCAAATTCTATATTTCTGAACATTTTAAGTTTATTATCCAGGTAATCTACCTTTTCTGATTTTCTAGCCGTTTTTTCGCTGCTGTTGTACCAAACACACATTAAAGCATGGAAAGCAACACACGTAACTACAGCTACTATCCCTAAAGCTAATAATTTCCTGTTGTCTTCTGCGTCTTTTTTCTTATCTTCTCTGCATGGCTGGTTACTGCTACCGGAACCAAGGTTATTTATCACTGTAGTATGACCACTAAACAGGTTGCTAAGTAGTAAATAATCCCAAAAATCTAAACCTCTATTATTGTGTACATGTACGTGTGTAACCTGAGGGCTTGTAGGTTGTTGCCTACTATCACGTCGATCACTTCCTATATTGTGTTCATTAGTTGGGTTATAGCGCCTAAATTCCTTATACGCATTTTCAAAATTTTTATCACTCCAGTTCTCAATATTTTGCATACCACGAGAACGTAAAAATTCTTGAACATTCTTATCACTGCCATTTTCTTTTATATAGGCAAGTGCGTACCTTTTTAAAACACTATCGCGCATAGATATTCCCCTCAAATTAAGATTAAATTAATAAACAATTATTACTATAAATTATATAGAATAATGTCTTCTTGTCAAGTTAGTCATAAACCAACCAATATTCTATCTACCAATTCTTTTACTGTCGGTATGCAACCATTTTTATAAAATGGGTCTTGCTTAAATTTGTACACATTGTGCCCAGAAAACATGAGTTCATTTTCAACATTGCCGTCATGTACAATGTTTTGCAGTGTCTTTTGTATACAGAAACTCCGTGGATCTGGCTTTCGCCCTGTTGAATGGTCACCATGATCTTTCCAATTGCTAAACAGACAATGGCTCAAACATCCCATGCAATTAATTTGATCTTGTCTTATTTCCGCAAATTTGCCTGGCGTCACAAAAATAACAGTTGTATCTGGAGTTTTCATTACCTCTGTATACCCTGCTTTAATCCATGCATTTGCTAGCTCTTTGTCTTTTGCAGTGAGGTAAATCTTTCTACCTCTGCTACCCATTGCAAATTCATTATTAAACTCTCCACTCACATTTTCTGAAAATTTCATTTGACGTGAATTTCGTTCCTGTAGCTCATATATGAAGCTATTTCTTACTGCAGATGAGTAAAATCCTGTTGGACTAAATTTGTTTAAAAATACATCACCTTCTTCTAAAGTAAGTAACTTCTTTTTCCATTCTGTAGAAATCGGACTTTCTTTTGTTAAAAGTGGACGAGTGCCAAACTGAAAAGCTATTGGTCCGATTTGTAAATTGTCAAACCAATGTTCCCAATCCTTCAAATTCCACACTCCCCCCGCCATAACAATTGGCGTTTCAGAAAGACCGACCTCATTCATGAAAGATCTAAGCTCTGCAACTCTTTCAAATGGAGCCTGCGGTAATTCTGGGTCTTCACTATTACTGAGTCCATTGTGACCACCAGCAAGCCACGGATCCTCATATACTACTCCACCAAGTAAAAAAGAAGATATTTTTTGGTAAGCACGTTTCCACAACGCTTTAAAAGCGCGCGCCGATGAGATAATAGGGTAGTAATAAACTTGATATTTAGCTGCAATTTCTCCAAGCCTGTAAGGCATACCAGCACCGCAAGTGATGCCATGAACTAAACCTTTTGCTTTTTCTAATATGCCATGAAGGACTTGTTCTGCTGCTCCCATTTCCCAAAGCACATTCATATGTATTCTTCCACGGCCCTTTGATATTTCATTCGCTATTTTTGCTTGACTAACTCCAGCCTCAATACTATACTTAATTAATTCCTCATGCTTTTCATTTCTTGTTTTACCTCTATAAATCAGCGGCACCAACTCACCATTGTCATCAATAAGTTTAGCATTTGCACCAGAAAACGTACCAACAGCATCTGCTGCAGCAAATGCTCCACTTGACCTTCCATCACTGACTGCAATGCCTTTGCCGCCCTCGATGATTGGCCATACTTCCTTCCCTGAAATTGCTATCTTTTTTATCTTATTTTTCAAAATTTCCTCTTAATCTTTCACTCTATTTTACTTGATTGCTAAAAAAATAATAGCTTTTCTTTTAATGCACACAAATTCAGTTTTAAGTAGACATAACAGCTACGACACATATTCTTTTTAAGAAGTCTTTGATATATGATAATAGGTCTAACAGGTGGAATTGCAGTCGGAAAGAGCTTTGTAGCCAATTGCTTTAAAGAATTTGGTGCCGCTTTGTTTGATGCTGACTCTGTCGTACACCAGCTTTATAAAGTGGACAAAAACATAATAAGTTATGCAGAAGAAAAATTTCCTGGGGTAGTAGTAAATGGAAAAATTGATAGAACAGTATTGTCTAAATATTTTTTAGCACATGATGAAAATTGGAAGCAATTCCAGTCTTTAGTACATTCCGCTGTGCAAAATGAATTAGAATTTTTTATTGCTCATGAGAAAGAAAACAACAGAAAACTTCTAGTTCTAGACATTCCACTCCTGCTGGAAACGAGATTCCATTTGTATTGCGATTTTATTGTTTTTATCCATGCAGATAGCGTTGTGCAAGCTCAAAGGATTAGTGAGCGTAATATGGATAAAAAAAAGCTGGATCTAATGTCTAGTATTCAGCTCCCTATTGAAGAAAAAAAGCAAATGAGCGACTTTATCATCGATACCAGCGCAAATGTTCTTTCTCAAGTGAAAGATATAATAAACTCGTTAGACCTCAACACGTGATACGGTTATTCTCCACAAGATTACTCCGAATTTTAGCTGTACTATCAGCAGATTTTACCATTAAAATTTCAAACCTTGAGCCTGCATTCAAAAACGATTCTACTGATCTGCCGAAAAAATCATATCTCCATCCCTTGAACAATTTATCTATCTTCCCAGATATTGATCCAGCTAACTCATCTTTTGACGAAACTAACTTTCTCGATATGTTATTTTCCTTACATTTGCTCTCTAAAATAATCGAGAGTATATCAAAGACAGATTTATCATAATTATCCGACAGAGTATAATTTTGCTGCACAAATTCCTTCTCATTCTCATTGAAAATATCTATAAATTCTAATAAATCTTCCTCTTTTATATTTTTTGTGTTTCTCTTAAGGTCATCTAAAATGTCATCAATATGTTCCACGTTTTTTTCAATTAAACCAGTTATTACGGCATTATTGACTACCTTATTACGATTTATATTGTAACGCTGTGCTAAGGTCTCTTGCCACTCACTAACTGCTTTAACAGTTAACATCAACCTTGGATTTGCTTCATAATTAAATTTAATCCTCTTCCATGCATCTTTTGGATTATGCAAATACTTATTGACATCAACTATTGATTCCATCTCTTCTTGAAACCAGCCCATCCTATTATTTTCTTCAAGTTTATTGCACAATATTTGGTGTAGGTCATATAGGTGTATCACGTCATTTACTGCATAATCTAATTGATCCTCAGATAATGGCCGTTTTAACCAATCTGAATTTTTAGCTTTAATTTTATCCAGCGCTACCCCCTGATATTGCTCTACTACTTTTGAATAACCAATAAAGTCGTGATAATAATGACAAAACATAGCAGCAACTTGGGTATCAAAAATGGGAGTAGGAACACATTTAAGCACGGTGAGTAAGGATTCTATGTCTTGCCGACAACTATGAAAAACTTTGGTTATTTCTCGATTCAGCATTATTTTCTTAATAAGCGATAAGTCAATTCCCGGTACTAACACATCTACAATAAAACTCTTCTCTCCGTAAGAAATTTGAATTAGTGATAATCTAGGATAGTAGGTTAAATTGTTTCTAATAAACTCTGTGTCCACTGCTATAAATTTTGGATCTTTTGCCATCAATTCTTCACATGCATTCTCCAGCTCCGATGTCGTACTAATTAGCATATATTTTTTATTCAGTGGCTATATTTTACCACTTATATTGAATATTTACAATTGATTGAAATTGAGAACGCAACTGTATGATAACTAATTCTTCTGTAAATATACAGTTTTGCCAGACACAACGGTACGTATTACGCGCCCTTTCACTTTGCGTCCATCGAAAGGGGAATTTTTTGATTTACTAGCAAAGTTGTCAACTTTAATTTTCCATTCATGATCCAAATCAACTAAAATTAAGTCCGCTGCAAGGTTTTTCTGTATGCGGCCACGTGGCACATGTATGATATCTGCAGGCTTATATGTCAATTTTGCAAGCACATCAAGTAGACCCATTTGTCCACTGTGATATAGTTCAAGTGAAATGGGCAGCATTGTTTCAAGGCCAACAATACCAAATGCAGCATTTTCAAGTGGCAAATCTTTAGAACTAAGATCATGCGGAGCATGATCGGTTGCAATGCAATCAATCACACCTGTCTTTAAACCTTCAATCATAGCTAAACGATCCTCTTCAGTGCGAAGCGGCGGGTTCATTTTTGCGATTGCTCCGTGTTGTTTTACTATATCTTCAGTTAAAGTAAAGTGATGAGGAGTTACTTCACATGTAACATTTAATCCCAAATCTTTTGCACGTTTAATAGCATCAAGTGAATCTTTTGAAGAGACATGTAAAATATGGTAGTGTACATTTTCTATGTCCTTCATTAGCAGTATATCACGAGTTACCATAACCGACTCTGACGCACTCAAGATTCCCTTTATTCCCAATTCTTCAGAAATTTTACCTGCATTGATTGCGCCACCAGCAGATAGATTTAAATCCTCTGCGTGTTGAGCAATAGGAACACCAAGCATACTTGAATAAAGCAGTGCCTGTCTCATAATCATTGGATTCATAACTGGCATACCATCATCGGTGAAACCAACTGCACCTGCTTCCTTTAAGAGTGCCATTTCAGTTAATTTTTCTTCCGAAGTGGTGATTTTAGCGTAAAATTCCACATTCACATGCGAAGTTTCAAATGCTCTATATTTCAAATACTGAGCCAAGACAACACTATCAATCGCTGGAACAGTGTTTGGCTGACAAACTACAGTTGTAACGCCTCCTGCAGCTGCAGATTTACTACCCGTATGTATATTTTCTTTATGCTCTTGACCTGGTTCACGAAAATGCACGTGAATATCAATAAGGCCTGGCATTAGAACAAGCCCTTTACAGTCTATTGTTTCATCAACCCCACTTGTTGAAAATAACGATTCGCCAAAATCAACAATTTTATCCCCTTCAGTTAACAATGAACCTTTTATATCAAGTTTAGTTTCCGGGTCAATAATACGAGCATTGGTATACGCAATTTTATAGCCTTCCTTTTGGCCTGTCTGCAATAAACTCCAAATCATATTTTAGTATCAATTATAAAGTATAATCTAAAGTTTTTTTAGTAAAACACAAACAAATTAAAGCGATGGCATAATAACTAGCAATAAAGAGTATTTAAATTACTAACTTAATATCTAAGCAGCTATTCTATAACTACAATTTTCGATTTCTACATTGTTAAATGTGGTATTTGCCTTATAAGAACAGTAACACCCTACTGTAAGAAAAGCTAATGCAGCTACAGCAAGCGAAATACACATTGCTAAATGAAGAATTGTTAGACTTGTACCAACAGCAAGTGCTCCAGATAATACAAAAGAAACAGAAGCATAATTACCTTGCCTTTTACTGTAAGTTCTTGCTTTCAAGAATTTTTCACTTAGCTCTTCATTCTTGCTTTCAAATTGCTTCTGTAGACTCTTCTCTAGTACTTCACTTTTGTTTTCAATTTCTTGCAGCTTTGTCTTTAAGTCGTTATTTTCATTTTCGCGTTGCATTATTTGATCAGCGAACGATTGTCTTGCATCATTCAGCTGCCCTTCCAACTGATCATTTTGTGTAGTCAATTGAGCTACCCGACCATTTAGCGTATCAGCAACCTGTGTTAATCGGGTTACTTCATCAGTTTTATCAATTAGACCTTGCTTTGCATCATCCAGCCGCCCTTCCAATTGATTGTTTTGTATAGTCATTTGATCTACTTGATCTTTTAGCCTTCCAATCTCTTTTTTCTTCTTTTCAAGCTGAGCTCTTGCTTCATTAGATTCTTTGCTAAGTTGCATGACTTTACTAGTTTCTTCAGCTAATTTTTGCTTTGATGCTACAAGTTGAACTTCTGTTTGCTCACATTTCCTTTCAAGCTCCCTTGCTTGACTAGACAAATTACTATTTTCCTGTTCAAGTTGAGCTTTTACTTCCCTTAGCCCTCCCTCACTCTCTCTGAATTGAGCTCTAGCATCCTTTAGCTCTTTTTCTGCACATTCTACCTTTTCTTCTAGCTTAGTTTTTGCTTTCTCAAGCTTCTTCAGTTGATTAGTCAGATTACTATTCTTTCTTTCTAATCCAGCATTTGTTTCTTCAAGTTTTTCTACAGTACCGTTAAGCCTAGTTACTTTGCTAATTTGCTCATCCAACTCTGCTTTGTTTTCTGCAAGCTGATCTTTTGTCCCTTTAAATTCTGCAGTAAGTTTATCTACTTGATCATTGAGTTGATTAGTCTTCTGTTGTTCTTGTGTTAATTTTCCTTTTTCATCATCTAACTCTTTAGTTTTTCCAACCAAACTTTGTTGTATACTATTTAACCTTCCCTCTAGTTGAATTTTTTCATTAGTAAGCTGAGCTACTTTTTGTTTTCCTTGTCTAAATTCCTCTTCTAAATTTGGAGCACGTTGAATTGGTATCTCAGAAAGCTTAATGCCTTCATTTTCTTCTCTGACTTCTTCAAAGAATTCCTTATCATCCACATCAACATATGACAAAACTGCATGGTAAAATAGGCCACAAATATAAGCAATATGACGATACTTAGATGCTTCGCTATCCGATTTAAATTTTTCCTGCTCTATTTTCTCAATAAGGTTATAATAGGTATCGATTTTATGATAGTGTAGTTCTAAATACTCCAGAGTTTTACCTGTTTCTAATTTTAATGGTTTACCTACATGTTTATAGTGCATACCAGCATTACCATGTGGCAAACATGGTACCGGATCTGATTGACAAGCTACTCTAATAGTATTATGTCCAAGACACTCATTGTAAACTTCAGCAGCACCATTGTAGAACACTCTTGGAGAGCCAAAAGTTGCAACATGAACATCTTCAGCACCTTCTGTTTTATTAAGACATAAAGCAGTTATACTAGCAAGAGCACCTCCCATGCTATGGCCTGTAACATTGATTTTTAAATCTTTGATTGCTAATCCTTTATCATTAGCATGCCCTTGTAATATTTTATGTACGCTGGGCCAAGAACGTTTGAATAGAGAGTAAAAACCAGAGTGAACATAATTATCTCCAGACAAAAATGGCAACTTAGTTAAAGAAGCACGCAGATCTTCCTTCACATCATTTAAATCACGAGTGCCATGGTAAGCTATATCTACTTCGTTATCTTTAATAAAAATATAACCAGCATCTCGATTATATGAATTTTTACCAGTTAAAGCATAGCCAACATCGTGTTGCTCTAATTTATAATCAACATCTGAGCAATATTTATCTTCAATAAGTTCATTATCGTAAAATCTTATAATCTGATAACCTTCTTCTTCAAACTTCCTTTTAGTTTTGTATTTACCTTTCTCTAATTTTCTATCCACATCACCATAGGAAATTTTGCTAAAGGTACACATTTTCCATAATTTTTCTTCATCAAATTCTGCAATTTGCCCTTTTATCAGATCAGCAAGGTCAGAAGCATCCTTTAACTCAGCACCTTTAAAATCTTCTATCTTCTTCCATGCTTTAACTAGGTCAGAAGTTCCTAGCCCATTAAGGTCAAAACTTTGAGCTTCTAATTCGTTCTTAAATGGTTCTAGTGCCTCAATTACGCATTCTTTTATTTCATTATCATCAATATGTACAATACTATCGCTAATAGAATCCATACTTTGATCATGAGTAATACTTGGCATATTTTTTACCTACTATTTTAGTATATCATTAATTAAGCATTTGATCAAATTTATCAATAAAACTATTAAAATTTTCTTATTTTAAACGAATTTAGTTCATTTTATCACACTTAAGACTTTTGTTTGTGACAACTGCTGTATTTGCAATCTTATCGTGCCAAGTTTGGCAGCGTTTATCGAAACTTGCCCATATGAAACCCAAGAATAATGGTGCAGTTGACAATATGAAGGAAAAAAACCTCTTTGTTGCTTGTTTCAGAGTCAATTTTTCAAAAGTTTGTGCATTCACAACTCTAAGTCCAAGTAAGAATTTTCCAGGTGTAGCGCCAAATCTTATCCACATATATGCTACATAACTAAAAAGCATAATAAATTGAACTATCTGATTTAGAACTAGTAACTTTATTAGTTTACTCTGCATTGCTGTTTCCTCTGCAGATAGTGGCACCTGCATTTGATATTTTGCAGCAATTTGGCCTAATATTTTACTGCTCTCCGAGCTCATAAAGAGTTGATTTAAGGCCTGACCGCAAAACTGTAAAAATAAAACGATGATGATTAAATCAAGCAGCACTGACAAATAGCGTCTAAGTCCCGTTACGTAACATATTCCATTTTCATCTTTCTTTATCCTTTGAATAGCATTTATAGAAGAAAGAATGGCAAATGAACGATTAAAAAACTTGTGTAACATAAAGCACTTTCCAATGTTTGAGTGCCCCTGGCCGGACTTGAACCAGCATGCTCTTGCAAGCAACAGATTTTGAGTCTGCCGTGTCTACCATTCCACCACAGGGGCCTATTTTAATGCTATAAGCAACACAGGATTAGTCAAATTTTTTCTCTTTTAAGTCGAGATTGAATATTCTACAATAATCAATCATTACTCTAAAAACTTAAAATGAATGAATTAGTTAACCTTATTAATTCAAGAGAAGAAATATGTAAATTGCCACATAATTTAGAAGCAGAGCAAATGCTCATTGGTGCAATGATTCGTGATAATAGAATTTGTGATGCAGTTGAAGATATAATTGCAGCAGACAATTTCTACGATCCACTACATCAAAGCATTTTTACCCAGATATCTAAAACCAGAAAACACGGCATAGTTGCCAATGAACTAAGCCTTAAGATGTTTTTTGAAAATGATAAAGCATTTGCCGAATGTGGTGGAGTTGAGTACCTAGCAAAGCTTGCAGCGAAGGCAAGTATTGCTCTTGATATCTATAGCTTGACCAGAATAATCCGTGATACTTATTTAAGAAGATGCTTAATCAAGCTCGGACAAGAGACAATTGACGATAGTTATAACTATGACATCGAAAATCCTGCACAGGTACAAATTGAGCAAGCAATGACAAAATTGTTCAATTTAGCAGTAAAAAAGCAAGGTGAGAAAACATACATAAAGCTTGCAAGTTCAATTAAAGATGTGGTTGAGAAGATTAGCAAGCTAAAAAATAATCCAGAGGCTCTAGGTATTACAACCGGACTTCAAGATCTAAACCAGCTTCTTGGTGGTTTGCAGAAATCTGATCTGTTAATTATAGCTGCAAGGCCCTCAATGGGAAAAACAGCATTGGCACTGAACATCGCACTTAATGCTTGTAAGATTTTGCAAAAAAGAACAGACAAACAACACTACATAGCGTTTTTCTCACTTGAAATGTCAGCAGAGCAATTGACTGCAAGATTGATTACCATAGATTCAGGTATTGGTTATTATAAGGCAATGACTGGGAGAATTAGTGATTTTGAATTACATGAATTCATTAATGCTAGTACAGGACTATCTGAATTACCTTTCATTATAGATGACACTCCTGCTCTATCAATTAGTGCCCTTCGTACCAGAATACGACTGCTATATCAGCTATACAATGTAGAGGTGGTATTTATCGATTATCTGCAATTAATTCGAGGAACAACAAAAAGGAGTAGTGAAAATAGAGTGCAAGAAATCTCAGAAGTGACGCAGGGTTTAAAAGCAATTGCAAAGGAACTAAATATTCCCATTGTTGCACTATCACAGCTCTCTCGTTCTGTTGAGCAAAGGGATGATAAAAAACCACAACTTTCTGATTTACGTGATTCAGGAAGCATAGAACAGGATGCGGATATAGTAATGTTCCTCTATAGAGAAGAATATTATGAATTAAGAAAGCAACCAAATGAAGGAAGTAATAAACATCGAGAGTGGCAAGAGAAAATGGAGAAAATTAGAAATATTGCAGAGCTGATCATTGCAAAACAAAGAAACGGGCCAATTGGCAGTGTGAAACTACATTTTGACTCCAATAGAGGTGCATTTAAAGACTATACAGAAAGATATAGTCTTTAGCGGTGAGTAATTCTGGAAGTGTTTAACAAACCATACGTGCCAAATTAATTAGCTATCGTAAAATATAGCAATATTTAAGATTGGCATTTTATTTGTTACATTTATTGTCCCAAATTTGGGAGAAAAACCCTGGACTTGAAGTCCATCCTTTTAAGAATATAATTTTAAGGTGAAAAATCTGAAAGAATGTGGAATATTATAGAAAAAGCAGTCACTCTGTATATATATCACATAGTGTGGATAACAAAATATCGATATCCAGTACTAGTTGGAGATATTGGACAGAAAGCTAAAGAAGTTGTACAAGAAGTATGTGCAAATAATCAAGTAGAAATTATCAGAGGTAGAGTTGCGTCAAGTCATGTACACGTATACGTTTCTGTACCCCCATACTTAAGTATTAGTAAGTTAGTGCAGTTAATAAAAGGAAAAAGTTCCAGAAAAATCCAGCAAAACTTTCCAGAGCTAAAAAAGAGATATTGGGTTGTGGGCAGTAGGCTAGTTTGTCAGGACTAGCGGAAATGTAACTGACGAAATGATAAAAAATTATATTGAAAATCACTCTAAAAAAGAAGATAAATTTGGTGACTTTCAAGTCGAAAGTTAGCATTCTATGCTCTCTCTCAATCTTTGGATTTTAATCCATAGTGGTTGAATTTTTTAGGAAATTCTTATCTAGGATAAGATGATTTTTTAGAAAGATCTATAAATTACTAACCTTATTACTTAATATATAAAATAGTTTTTTCTTATTTCCTTTCTTCCTTACGCCACTTTTTCTTAACTTGATGCGTATGGTTTATTTAACATTTCCGATATACAACTAAAAAATAGCAAATTCTCTATAACTTGAATATAATTTTAGCTTTACCTAAACAGAAAGATGAATTACTTAATGGATTTTGTTTTAATATCTCTTTCCTTGCCACTTTTTATTACTGAGAATTATTTGTTAATTACTGCGTTGATCCCACTTTTAAGTGCATTAGCTATTTCTTTTACTAGTAAATGGCCCAGAGTGAACAATAGCATTACTGTTGTTTCTTCTATGCTTCTATTTGCGTATACATCTCTATGCACTTTATATTTGGTGTATGGTGATCATTCTCAATTTATTCTCATGGACTTTGGTAATAATTTGCATATTAGTTTAAAGTTAGAGTCTAGTGGAGCAATATTCAGTTTATTAATATCATTTTTGTGGGTACTAACCAGTATATATGCAATATGTTATATGCGAAATAACTATGCTGATAGTAACTACTCGAGTTTTCTATGCTTTTTTTCAATAGCGATTAGCTGTGCAATGTTTATTGCTTTTTCTGGAGATTTGCTCACTACATTTGTCTTTTACGAGCTTCTAACTATTAGTACATACCCTCTGATTACTCACAACTCAACAAATGAATCAGTAATTGCAGGACGCTATTACTTTGGTTTACTATTTTTCTCTTCTTTAGTGTTATTTTTTCCTGCAATAGGTCTCTTATATAATGAATTCCATACTTTAGACTTTGTAAGAGGTGGAATATTCAAGTTTGATACTTCGTTCATAACTTTTATTGCAGTGTGTTTTGCTATGCTGATTTATGGAATAGGAAAAGCTGCATTAATGCCAATGCATTTTTGGTTGCCAAAAGCAATGGTTGCACCAACTCCTGTAAGCGCACTACTACATGCTGTTGCTGTTGTGAAATCAGGAGTGTTCATCATCATCAAAGTTATATTATACACTTTTGGCATCGATAATATGCAACGTTTTGCACAGCAAAGTTGGTTTGCTGGAGGATGGCTTCCGTACGCTGCTGGATTTACTATTATTACTGCATCGTTAATTGCATTAAAGCAAAAGGAATTAAAGAAATTGCTTGCTTATTCTACTATCTCTCAGTTGTCATATATTATATTGTTCGCTTCAATTTTTAGTGAATTTAGCATGAGGATTGCAATTTTTCAATTAGTTTGCCACGCATTTGCAAAAATCACTTTATTTTTCACTGCTGGAGCAATAATAACGAAAACAGGTGAGAAATACATAGATAGAATTCACGGTATAGGACGTAGTATGCCAATTAGTATGATAGCATTTACTATAGGTGCATTGTCCATGATAGGGGTACCACCTGCTCCGACTTTTTGGAGCAAATTTTTCATTTTTCAAGCTGTTTTTAACTCTAGTAATGTAACACTTTCTGTATTTGTAGCTCTGGTGTTAATTGTCAGTACTATACTCAACGCTCTATACTTCTTACCGATAATTTACAATGCCTTTTTCTTAAAACCTTCTAGAAATTATTTTATTAAAAAGACACCAATGCTTCTAATTTTACCTCCAGTTGTTACTGCTGTATGCACTTTAGTTATTTTTTTAGCTACCAAGTAATTTTTTAAATGTAATCAGCTGTATTTATAGCCGTTAACAATAAATTTAAATGGTATTATACCAGTTAGAGTTGCTTTCATGTTTGATAAAGTAAAGCTAACCTCCACAGCATAGTCTTTCATTTTCTTATTTTGCTCAGCTGCAAAAAGTACAGTGGCATTTCCAGCAAATTTAACTAAGTCCTTGATCGATCGGTCAATAGATAGTGTTGTTACGTTTATGTTGGTAATTTTTTTTGTGGATGAAACAGCTTCATTGTTTACTTTTTCCTGAAAGTCTTGATAGATTTTATATATAGAATTGTTTTTTATAAAATTTTCTTGATACTTTGATTCAACGATCTGAGAGGACTCGTATGCTTCGACGTATTGACTTACCAAGTACCTTGCTATGGAAGTGTATTCATCTTCTTTTTTACTAAAACTAAGTTTATGTATTGTAGAAAACTCATCTTCTGTGTGGTTCGTGTACTTCACAAAATTTAAATCTTTTTTAACAGGAAGTAATAGGTATATGTTTAGTAATGATAAAAATAAACATACTAAGAGAAGTAACGTTATTAACGCCATCCAAGATCTTTCTACAACGCAGAACAGGTATCTGTGGCAATACCATTCTACTGCTTTCCTGAAATAACTTTTGTTTTTTACTGATTCAACTTCCATAACCTAATTATAATAACTCTAAAAAAACTTTAAAATATGTCTAAATTTTCCAAAATAGTATGAATGATTATATCACCTTGTTCTGCAATAAGATGAAATTTATCAATTTTCTTCACATCTAAATTTATCATTTTTACACTGAAGCTTTCAGGATCATAAGTATTACTTTCTGCACTTTTGTGATAATTATAGTAGTGTAATTTATTTTGATCATCAAAATAACCAAATTCATCAGCAAGGGTTCCCACTTTTCTGCCTTTACCTTCTCTGACTAGCTCAAATAGATCAATTACATGGTTTTCAGATCCAGGCTCAATAAGACCTTCTACAGCAAAAAATTTAGGTGCATGACCAACATACTCCTTAAATTTTAGATTATTAGTCTTTTTTACACTACCAAAATCCACGAATTTATATTCATCTGAAAGATCAGAATATTGTGGATCATACTTTTTATATTCAAAAAACTCATTACCTAAAAAATTACAAAACGTTAGTTTATAGTCATCATGATTGAGTTTAATAACTTTAAGATAATGAAAATCTCTAGGAATCTTTACTTCTTCTTTCGTAATATGATTAAGTATGACTAACTCGCCACTGAGCATGCGATGGCCAATTTTTGGCAAAGTAGCTATATTATTGATTGCCTTATTGAGCTTAAAATTTGCTTCATAGATACCACTTGACAGCTCCTTCCCTTTTTCTAAAGTGACGTCTTGGTCTAAAGCTGTATTCTTGAGTAAACTCAATTCTTTCTGCATGTTCAATATGGTTTTTGTTAAAACTTCTATTGATTGCCATAAAGTTAATTTATTATCAGTCAAACTATATACTTTAAGTATTAAATTATCAGGATTTTATCATGAATTTATGTTAAAAGTATTATATTTTTGTGTCATGATGTTAACTACATTAGCTAAAACATGCTTTTTATCTAAGCGAAATTGCTTTGCAGCAACGAAAAGTTCATCTATTTCTTTCCATTGACTTAGCAAAATTTCAACATTATTTACTTCTTTCTTTATACTTTCTAAAATGGAGGTTTGAATGATATGTGATGCTAGTTCTAGCTCAATTTCACTATTAATTATTTTATTAACTATATCAGAATTATTTAGATTACGGAAAAATGTATAAAAATGCTTATGTGACTCATAAGCACCACTGTTTATTGCATTTATTATTACTCCCGGAGTTCCAGGAAACAAAGTAATGATCTCACTAAATATTTTATCGTCGAATTTACACTGAGATGAAACAACCTGCTTTGTTTCATCGTAAGTTAACGGAAGTAAATTCAGCTGAAAGCACCTACACCGGATGGTGGTTTGTATATCATATAGTTTATGGCTAATTATAAGTATTTTAGAATTTTGTGGCGGCTCCTCTAATATCTTTAATATTGCATTTTTAGCATTGCTAGTCATTGCCTCCAAGCTATCTATTATAGCTATCTTATATTCTGATTGAATGGGGCTTAGGTACAGAAAATTTTTCATTTCTCTCACCTTTTCCACTCCTATTGTATCACCTTCAACAATGTGTAAGTCTAATGCTACTTCATCGTAATTTTTGATAAGAAACCAATTAGAAAAGGATTGTGCAAGTGTTGCTTTTCCTATGCCTTTTTTACCACAGATCAGCCAAGATTGAACAGACAAGTTGTTCATTATCTTTTTTTTTGCTTGGTTGTGGCCTATCACCTTTTTCATTCTTTCTCCTATAGATCTTAGTTTGAAAATTCGTTATTTATTGTTTGTAATGAAATTTTACCTTTTCTTAAAACCTTAATCTTGTCTCCAGTTAAGTCAATAATAGTAGATTCTATACCAGAAACTAATTCATCATCTTCAATTACTGCAGATAAGTGTTGCTTAATAGACTGAGGTATATCTCTTGCTTTGCATATACTTTTTTCTCCTGAAATGTTAATACTAGTTGCAACTACTGGAGTTTTCAGTTCATTTAATATTGAAATCGCAATAGGATGATCAGGAATTCTTATGCCTATACTATCTTTAAAGAACTCATTTGGTAATATACTGTTATCTTGAAGTGGTAAAATATAGGTCATTGGTCCAGGAGAAAAGTAGTTTATTAAATTGATATATTCTTCTTTTACCTTTGCTATATTTGTCAAACTATCAACATCACTAACAAATATAGAGAGTGGCTTGTTTTGAGAACGCTTCTTTATCCGGTATATTTTTTCTATAGATTCTTTACCTAGCGCATTACAAGCAAGAGCATATACTGTCTCTGTTGGAAAGCATGCTAACAAATTATTTTTTATTGCATTTATTACTTCAAATACCATATAGCTAAAACTTATGTCTACAATAGCTCTGGGTTTACAGTTATCTCGCTATATGGTAGCAATTAAGATACCGAAATGGCTACTGTTGTATACTTACAGTAAATTTTATTAGCAACTGCTCGTTTTGACTGCTAGTACAACATTGCATAATTCTATTATGGCTATTTTGATCAAAATTTGCAAGACTTTTTATGCGAAATACTATATACAAGTGATTGTGATTGATTTCAATTTGATGAATTAACATTCTAATAATATTTTGCTTAGTCTGCCAATCCACTTGATCAAGCTTTGATTCAACACTTGAGGAAAAGTTTTTCAAGCTATCTGTAACAAGGCTCAATTCTTGTTGTAGTTTTTTTTGATCAAGCGTTCTTTCTTTCTCTTCTTCAATTTCTTTCAAATGCTGTTTCATTGTTGTGATTCTTGGTTCAAATTCTTCTTGGCTTATAAACCCTTTAGCATAGCTATCAATAAATTTTTTGATACTTAATCTTAACTTACTTTCTTGCTTTTCACGTGTTTGATTATGTAAAGGTTTTTTGTTCTCTGATAATCTACGTTGATATTCATTTGCAATCCTATCTGGCTCTTTCAAGATACTCTTGACTTCTTCCCATATAACTCCATCTAATATATCAGTGCGTATTGATTTATTATCGCAGATTTTATTGCCATTGAATTTGCTAGAGTTTGTACCAGAGCAACGATAGTAATAATATGTCGACTTTTTATGAACGTGGTTTGTACCACAATAAGTATATTGACAACGTTGACATACCATTAAACCTTGCAATAAATATGTTTCTCTTCTTTGTCGTACTCTTGCTCTTTGCCTATTTTCAGTTAGTTGTGCCTGCACTGAATCAAATAAATGCTCATTGATTATTTTTGGTACTGGAATATAAGTCCAATTCTCTTTATCACTATTAAAGCGACCACTTTTAAGTTTACCACAAGTTCCTTTTTTTGATTTTTTTACTTGTGGTTTTGAGCATGTCCTAGTTTTACCATAAGCTGCTTGTCCTATATAAGCAGGATTTTTTAACATGTTCCAAATAGTGCTCCTTTTCCAATACCTTTTTCCTGTTCGTGTTATTACCGGTATCTTATTCAGTTCATGTACAACTTCTCCTATACTTGCTCTTTCTTGGCCAACCCGACTAAATATTTTACGCACTATATTTGCCTCTTCTTCATCAACCTCAAATTGAGCACTTCCTTCACCTACATGTTTTGCTATGTAGCGATAACCGTAAGGCGCCCTACCCATCACACTTATACACCCAGCTTTGGCCGCATGAAGTTTACCTCTACGGTTTCGTTCCATAATCTTTGCACGTTCATACTCTGCTATTGCTCCCTGAATCTGTAGAAATAAATGGGAATCCGGATTATCATCAAACTTATGATTCAAAAATACTATTTCAGATCCAGCCTTTTTAAACTCTTCGAGTAAGATCATTTGATATGAAAATTTACGTGATAGCCGATCAGGTGAATGAATATATATCTTATCAATCTTACCTTCTGCTACTCTATCACGTAAATTTTCTAAGCCAGGACGTTCTAAATTTGATCCACTATAACCATTATCGACAAACTTATGCTCATCTAATAACTCATGTCCATCGCTACTAATGCGACGCTCCAATTCTACAATCTGACTCTCTATCGTATTCTCCTGTGCTTGTTGTCTTGATGAAACTCTTGCATATAAGCTTACTGTTGTCATTTTCTTTCACCTCCTTTATTTTACATTTCAATAATTGTTCATAAGCATCTGCTAGATATGTATCTGCCAATCGATTAGGCTTATAACCCCAAACAAATAAGCTCTCAATCTGTAATCCATAAAGCTTCTGATTTAATAGATACGATGTACTCATATAATTTTACTACAAAACTAATAATATAAAAGTTTTCTGATGTACGTCCCCAGAATGTGATCGTAAGGGTTCATTATAAATAATTCGGGAAATTTCGTCTCTTTAGACATATTAAGAGCTATGTAACGAACGTTTATATTTGTGAGTAATAGTAAGGCTCAAGGTAAGGAAAATGCTAGTGAGGTAAAGTAGAATAACGTTAATTTGATAATTTAAGCTCATTCCCTCTTGCTACATCTCTCTTTAATATCTCCTCTTTTGCAGCAGGTCTATAATTACTGCTTAAATTTAGGTGCACACTAATTTTTCGATTTATATATTATTCTAATGCTTGTATAATACCTTCATTGAATATTTGATTTTGAGGTAATTAGATGCCAAAAAGTAAAACTAAACGTGGAACGGAAGATTTGAAGGGTAATGCAGGCCCAAGCAAAAGATCTCGTCTCAGTTCTGATCCTAAAAAAAATAAAGAGATTATCTCTAGCAAAGTAATAAGTAAGCTGAAGGATGTTGTTAAAGGTGATAGAACTTCAGCTATTGAGGAATGGGTCAAGGCTCACCCTGTAACAGTAGAGGGTCTAACCGTTGAGCAATCGGACCTCTTATGTAATGCGTTTCGTGATGAATCTTGTTGGTCAGGTGCGACACTAGATGTTGCTAAATTGGTAGGAGAATTAGCTAAATCAGGTGTGTTGAATCCATTTGCTATATATAAAATAGCATGTATTGAGTGTGTAGAGAGTGAAATTAAGCAATTATTTGACAAGGCGTTAGAGTCTTTTAGATCTGACTTATCTCATAAAGGTGCATGTGAGGAAGATAGGAATTTAGCTTGCAGTGATAAGCTTGCAAGAGTTGAATTGTTAAGTTCCATGGGAAGACGTGATCCTGTTTTCAATTTCTGGATGGCTTTGTTGCATAGCACTGATAGGCATGTAAATCACAGTGAATTTACGCAGCTAATTTAAATTCAGCCATACCTATATCAGTAAATTTGTTCAATAAGTAGCACTTAATTAACAGCTCTTTTTCACGATTTACCTCTGATTTATTTTTCAAGCCAAACCCAAATATTTGCTTCAACCTATAGAAAAAGACTTCAATATAAGACCGTGCTCCATACTTAACTTTTTTCTTCCATTCATTAATACCATCTTCATAATTCTCATATGACCTAATTCTACTAATATACTTGTTTCTTTCTGATAAGTAGTCAGCTAAACAAATTTTAGTATCCTTCCTAGGGCGAATAATAGGCACAATATTGTATTTTCTGCATTCTTTATACACACTTTTTATATCATAAGCCGCATCTGCTCGAATAGAACAAATGTTATATTTATCACTGACTTCTTCTAACATATCGCAGACCGGCAAATAGTCTACAGCAACACCACTAGTGTAGTTCATGCTTATTGCTTTCTTATCATTTATGTTTAAAACAACATGTAATTTTCTTACTTGACCATAACCACTGTATTTTCTTTTTCGAATATTAAGCTTACTATGCCCACCGTTATTATTGTAGATACTAACTCTAGTGCTATCTACGGCAATTTCAACATTTTCCAGATCATCTTTATTGCTTCTATGGTCATCAATCTTCAAATTAAGCTTTTTAAATCTTCTGGAAGCTTGTGTATAGCTGATAATCTTAAGTTTTTTGCCTATTTGTACCATATAACCTTTTACAAAACCTACAGCTTGTCTCAAGCCAATTCTAAAAAGATGAACTATTATGTGTATTAAAATTACAACTTTATCACTATAAGTGTTATTGCCACCTGCAACTTTTGGACTATTTTCATACCAATTTTCTATGGCTTGATTAACAAAATGAAAAACATTTCCTCTTTTTTTGAGAAACTCGTTATATTCTCTTTGGTTACTTACTCTCATTTTTTGTGGCATAAGTTGTACTTGTTTGAAAAATGCCTATTTTACAACAAAATTCGTTAGTAGCCATATATTAAAAAGCTTTTCTTCTTACAATAACCTCAACCAACACTAGCTATGCAACAAAGCCTTTCTGGATTGATCAAGAATCAGGTAACCTTAGAGAAAATATAGAAGCAGAAGATGGATTTAATAAGGCTGTAGATTTCAAGTGGAGTAAGGGAGTGGAACACTTCTATAATCGTCTGTGTTCTGAAGAAAAATTAGTGAAAGAAGAGAGAGAAAAATTGCTAGTTTCTGCTATTGCAAAATTATCTCCATTGCAATCTAGCTATAAACTTGCTTCTACCTTAAGTTCCCTTCTAGGTAAAGTCATAAGCGCAAAAGTAGATCATAAGTCACTACTTGGGCTACCGAATAAGAAAGATAGGGGTGTGATCTATCGTCCTCTTAGTTACTTAGTAGAGCACGGTTTTCTTTGCACAACTAAGTATGTTATCCAGTACTTGAGCGAGGGATGTTCAAGATCTGAAGTAGAGAAAATGCTTTCACCTAGAGGATATGCACATCTTCTCTCATCGCTTTCATTTGTTGTAGTTTCTAAAGATTATGACTTGGATAACAGGAATGAAGCAAGGTCAGCTATTAGCAGTCTTTGGGAATCTAGTGTATTTAACCAAAATAAAATAAATGTTGTCGATCCTTTTAAAGATAGGATTGCTTTTGTTGCAATGGAAAATGCAATTTCAAATTTGATTGTAGATCAGGAGAACAGCAAGGATACTCAAAGTGCTGGCGATGGTGAAAAAGTTGATTTGGTCTTGAGTATTTTAAAGTTTGCTAAAGATTGTTGTTCAGACAAAAGCTTTAAATCATTAAAAGAGAGGATAGCAAATAGTTTAGATAAAACAAGGAATTCTAAGATGATAGATGCAACTAGCTCCTGCAATTTAATAGAAGAGTTGTGTAAGTCAGCGAGAAATTTGAATTTATTCTCTGCTAGCACTGAAGGTCCTCAATCTACGTTAGTGGGTACTAATGTTAGTATTTCGCCTGCTGCAGTTGTTAACAAATAGGAGTATTTATGCATGGTAATAATGAAGATCGTGAATTAGTTAGGGCTTTATTAAGTGGAGGTTGTGATGAGTTTAGTAGACAATTTGTAGGTTTTTTAAACAACTGTCCATCTTTTTTGCATTCGGCTAATAAGCCTGGCTTTTTTCCTACATTCTTTTTTGGTATGTTTTCTACTGCACATGATGCAGGTATATTAGTTGAAGATGAAAGAGTCTATTTTCGTTTTGACAATTATGGAAATCTAAAAGTTGCTGTTCTCACTAATAAAGAAAATAGAAGAATAGTCAGGTGTTATACTGTTGCTGATAATGAGAACAGCCCTGGGTCAAGGTTTAGTGCAGAAGAGAAGCAGCAGGTAGAAGAGAATCTTCCACAAGAATTACAGGAAGATAAGGATCTGGATTGGGAAGAGTATAAAATATTTCGGTTTGGAGAAGAATGTAGGTTTATTCATGAAATAGATAGATTTCCTCAACGTGATGAACCTGGAGCTCCAATTTTTCATGAAATTAACCCAATCAGAGAACAAGGTGAATTGTTAGACCTGATGAGTGAGTTGGCAAATGATGATACAGGAGAAGTGCGTACTAATGTTAAAAGAATTTTGGAATATGTTATTGATATCCATGATGAACATGAAGATAGCTTAGTGTTTCGTGCAGAGTCTGATTACCACGGTTTTCTGTGTGGGTTTTTAGTAAATTTTAGATACCGAGCTGTGGCTGATTTCTACCCAGAGCTACTTATAGGAAAAGGTTATGCAGATGTTGTTTTGCTTGTTCGTGGTGTTGATCAGACAAATGATTCGGTTCCAATTATAATTGAGTTGAAGGTTGGTGATGAGGAAGGATTAGAGCAAGCTAAAGATTATGCTAAAAGTTGTTCTGTTTCGTCTTTGCCTATTCATACCTCATCACCAAGTGCTGTTTGTGTAGCGTTAAATTTTCAATTACGTGGAGGTGCTGGTCTCCGAACTTCTGTGCAGGTCTTTTCAGAAGGTGGTCTTTCCTTAATACCGGGTTTACTACATCCTCATGGAAATGGAGTTAGGGGAAATGTAAAACGTTTTTTACAACCCATAGCATCAGAGTTCACTCAATCGCCTCATTGTAACACTTTTTCCTGTACGTCATCGTTTGTTTTTGGAAATGTTTTATCTACAAGGAGGGACTTAGAAACAAATGATGGGCGGGAGGTAAGGGTTACCAAGTATCTATTTAACCACTCTCAGGGAGAGAAAATGAAACGTACAGGTGGTAGGGGAGATGCAGCAGATATTGTAAGCCATGCGTTAACTTTAGCTCTATTTTTATCAAATATTGGTTTTGTTGTGCTTCACATTTTTCGTCGTTTAAAGTGGCAGACTTTACCAGACAAAGCATTGAACCTGTCGTTACTGCCTCAAGCCACAGATGATGCTAAGGTGCGTCAAGTACTTTGTGAAGTAGATGTCCAGGGTCATCTGGAAGTGGCTTCTGCAAAGAAATTCGAATCACTACGTGCTTACTCACGTTCTCATAGTGAAGGTTATTTCGAGGGAAGGTTTTCAGAACAAATGGGTAATGTTAGGAATTTACATCAACTTGCAGATCAGTTGATGAGTGCTGAGCCTAATTTTGGTAATGATGGTAATGTTAATGGTGAGTACAGGGCTAGGTATGAAGTTTTATTTAATGAGATTTCTCGTCTGTTGTCTCCGTTATTAAATGGAAACCGTCTACTCGTGAACAATGAAGCTAAATTTCAGGCTTTGTTGCGTGGGATATTTCAAAGTTGCGATAATCCTGCCAAGGTAATTATTGAGTTCCAGCTACAGAGAGGAAGGAAAATAGACCTAGTATTATCAAAATCTGCGGAAAATGATGATACTCATCCAATTGGAATAGAGTTGAAGTATGCTAACACCGCAGAACAAGTTGAACGAAAAAGGGTGGAGGCAAATCGACAGTTAAGTGAATACGAATTTTGTGGAGGATGCAAGCGTATTACTGGGGGAGATGCGATGGTTTTGTTATACGCTATATTAAATGCTGTAGGACAAGAGCAGGATCTGATATTGATTGGTGGGCTTCGTAGAGCATCTGGGTTTTCTAGATGACTTGTAACTAATAAAAGTACCAAAGATAAGGTTGTTTATGGGTAAAATTATGCATTAAGCTAGAGTACGTTTGAGTAAGGTTGGAGAAAAAGCAAGGTCTTTGAGCAAGAAAATTTGATTTATGTTTTCTTAAGTTAAAGTTAACCTGATGAAGTTTGTATAATTTATTGTTGGAGTTTTTTTGTTCTATTTTTACTGTAAGTTCAATCTGCTCTATCTTTGGTCTTTTTTTCTTAGTTTTGCGGCAAGTCTAATATTTTTACTACTTAATGGAATAACTTGCAGAAAGTGGAGATATAATGCTAAGGCAGAGGAGCTCAGACAGTTATCTTAAACAATAAAGAAATACTAAAGGCAAAAGATACGCTTGCGTAGTTCGAAAGCTTTCTATAGGATAAGCCTCACCTGATTTACAAATAGAATTGTTATGTTAGATGTTTGCTATTTATTCTTAAGCTCATTTTAACAGCATTTTGCTTTTTTTAGTATGTAGGGGTTTTCTAGGAATTATCCTACTGAATTCTATGATATTATTTTTTGTAACATTGTTATACATTATAATGCACCCATTTGTCTAGACCATTTTTTTCAAAGTGATCCGATTTTTAAAATGAATATGTTGATAAATACGTCGACACATATTTAAAGTATTTATGAATATATTCATTTACTGTTTATGATAATAGAGATCAGCAGGAACTTTATAATGTAGAGTCTGATGTCGCCTTCTATAGTTATACCAAGCAACAAAATCGTTTATTATAAGATTCAAATCTCTGATACTATTTGGTCTATAATAATATATAGCTTCTTGCTTTAAAGTTCTCCATAAGCGCTCAACAAATATATTGTCGAAGCAACGTCCTTTATGGTCCATACTGATTTTAATATTAGCACGCTCTAATTCCATAATAAAGTTGTAGCTAGTAAACTGCACCCCTTGATCACTATTAAAAATCTCAGGTTTACCTTGTTTTAGAGCTTCTTTGAGAGTATAAAGGCAAAATCCAGCATCGAGATATGGTGATAATGAATGAGCAATAATATAGCGACTATACAAGTCCATTATTGCCACAAAATAGACAAACTTACCTTCTACCATAATATATGTTATATCAGTAGCCCATACCTGATTAACTCTACAAATAATCAAATCTTTGAGTAAATAAGGATATATTTTATGCTTTTTTTCTTTAATACTTGTATTACATCTTTTTCTACAATACAGCCCACTAATCTTCATTTTTTTCATAATTCTTAAGATTTTTTTGTGATTGACTACTACTCCACTCGCTATGATCTCAGCAGTAATTTTACGATATCCATAACGGCAATCAGAAGCCAAATATACTTCTTGAATCAAATTTCACTTTCGTTATTAATTATAGGCCTATAATATAGGCTAGATCTGCAAATCCCCAGTAAATCAGCCTGTTTCCTAATTGACAGATCAGAATCTTTTTCTATAAATCTTACTCTATCTTTTTTGCTTATTTCAGTAATTTTTTTTTCAAATAACTATTTTCCACTGTCAATTCTCCTATTACTTTATGTAAACTTTCTATTTCTTGCGCTAAGATTCTTTGTTTTCTCGCACTTTCACTTTCTTCAACAAATAGGTCTTTTAACCTTGCCAATACTCTATCACGCCAATCATATAGATTTGTTGATGGTATTTTATATTCACTACATATCTCAGCTGTGCTTCTTTGATTTTTTATTGCTTCCAAAGCTATCTTTGCTTTTAACTCTGGTTCATATTTTTTTGTTGCCATACTTTTACCCCTTTACTTTCCTACTCGGATCAACCATTTTTTTTTTGGTCTAGTTTATGGGGTGCATTATATTCTATGAGAAATTCTACAGATGGTAAATGGCCTTCCTTGGCAGCATAGTAGACTGATCTGTAGTTTTAGAATTATTAATATTAGAATTATTAATAAATGATTCTTGTTGTTGCTTTTCTATTAGAAGCTTTACAATTCCTAGATATCCTTTATTGGTAGCATAATGCAAAGGAGTCCAATTGTTTTTACCTTTTGTACCAACTTCTACTCCCTTATTAAGAGAAAATTTTACAATATCGATATTTCAAAAATCAGCTGCAATATGAATAGGCTTGTTTTCGTCATTAGTTTTAGCGTTAAAACTTACACCTTTATTATTTACTAAAAATTTTGTTACTTCTAAGCTATCAAACTTAGCTGGATGGTGCACAGCCACCTTGACCAAAAAATCATCCCCCTATCGCGTTCTTATCATTATGCCTTATACGCTGTATTACACCTTCAGATATAGTCATTGCTAACCTCCAACATCCTTGCTAATAAACCCTCGCTAAAACTGCCGAAAAGACTTTATAAGTTAATATTCTAAATCTCAATATTTCATGGTGCAGGTTTTTATTTTAAAACATTATACTTTGTGTAGGGTATAACTACACGCATCAAAGTGAAAGAAAAGCAAAATGATGAAGAAAATGAAAGTTTAAGTTTTCTTCAACGACTCAAGGAGAGAATTTATGCTTTAAAGCCTGTATTAGCAAGAGCCTTAATCACTAAATGAACAATGTCACGCAGAGTTTCATCCTCAATTTTTCTATATTCCCTCACTAGCCTTGATATTTCTTCGCTGCCTACATCGCTATGGAAGGCCTTATCATGTAAGTCTTCAGAGGCTTTGGTAAAAAAATACGACATATCAACCGATAGTACTTCTGCTAATTTATATAACCTATCAACTACAAGCCTAATCTCTCCGCTTTCATATCCTTGTACATGCTGGAATGAAATTTCAAGCTTTTTTCCTAAGTCTCTTTGACTAAAACCACACATTAGCCTTCTTTTCCTTATTCTTTCACCTATTTGTTTATCAATAGGATGTTGTTTATCTTGCACAATCACTTATTAATACCTTAACTTGTATATTAAAGTAGTACTAACTTTCATTATAACTTTGAGAAAAAGATTTTACCAATGTATAAACTACACTACGTAACCTTTTGCCTTTAATTTCATTATATCCTTTGACTAACTTTAGTATTTCTTCATCATAAGCTTCATGTGAGTCAGTGTGCATATCAGTAAAAAAGTTAGCAACATCTATCGATAGTGCTTTTGCTAAATCATATAATCTACTGGCCAAAACACAATTTGAACCATTTTCGTACTTTTGTATCTGTCTATACGAAACACCTATTCTCTTTCCCAATTCGGTCTGTGTCAAAGCACGATCTAACCTAAGTTGTTTTATTTTTTTACCTAATTGCACTTTTCACCTCTTATTCAAATTTACAACAAATTTTATGAAAAAGCTAGCAAAGTAATTGCTTTAATAATTTCTGCCTCTCGCTAATTAAATCGTTTGGCCTTACGTATTTTTTCTCAATTTCCCTCATCTCTTTTTCTCGTTCTGCAATGCTATTTCGTATTACTTCAGCCGAGTATCTGCTTTTGCCACTTGCAAACTCTGATCTTAATCTTCTAACCTTGTATTCGAGCTCAGCAAATCTTTCGTGTTGCTCAAGAAGTTCTATCATATGACTAATTTCAGAGTTTAGCTTTTTTTCCTCAACATCTTTCACAATAAAAGAAAGCAGAAGCTTATCTATTTGGTAATCAATATTTGGTTGGGTAGCAAACAGATTGATCATAGCTTTTACATCAGTAGGATTTGCAACTAATAAGCTAAAATTACTACATAAAAAACTATAGAACTTTATCGTCTTCACAAGATAATTTTTCATATCTTGTGATAATTGCAATTCTTTGTGAATTCCTGATAACGATATTTTTAATTCTTCCAAATATTTCGTATCAAAATTACTTACTTTTTCAGGTACAAGAATCATGAGCAGCTTTTTTATGAGCTCAACATCATTTGACTTAACTGCATTATAAAGAGCTTTATCCTTATCTTTTTTTAAATCATAAAGCTCTGATGAGTTATCTATACTGAATAAATAGTTTGCTACGTCAGTGTTTCCTTGAGGAGAATAGATCAGAATATCCAATTCTCTTAGCGGGTGGTCATCATTAAACTTTTCTAGTAACTGCTTATCGGTAGTTTCCTCTATTGCTAAAGCAGCTTTACTGATCTTTTTCAGTTCAGAAACATTATCTCTTGAATTTTCAAGTATGTCTTTAGCCTTGTCTAGCAGCTGCTCATATAGAATTATTTTTTCTTCATTATCAAGTAGCTGACAATGCTTCTTCAACTTTTCAGTGGAGTAAGACAAGAGATCCATTTCTTTCAGTTTTACAATCATAATACCCAACTTTGATTGAAATTGAAATAATTTTTACAAGATGTGTTTTTCTAGTGTAAATGCCCGTAAAACTTGTTATTATAATATACAGTAAATTAATAAGTCGTATAATATTAACAATTAAATAATATTTATCACGATATGATCGAATAGTAATTAGATTAAGTGAGAGTTACAATGAAAAAAATAAATAGTAAAAGATTGTCTAGTAAAATGTTAAAAGCGGTAGAGCGAATAGCAAAAGAAGGATTATTGCCTAATTTAATAAAAGCTGCTCCAACAGCGAATAAAAAGATTAGTAAATTACCTGTCTTAACATATCCTGAGAAGCTCAATCCATTTCGATCAGCTTTATGCAGGACAAGACTAAGTGAATATGAAAATATGAAACTAAATGAATTCCTGGAAAAAGCTATTGCAGCTAAAAATATAAACGAGTTAAGTAAAGTTATCGATGAAGCTTTGGACTTAGGAATAAGAATAAATGCTGCCAATGAAGATGGCTTTAGCTTCGCTAACGTTACAATGTTTAAGATTTATCGTGATGAATTCAAAGGAAATAAACAAGAAGATATAATCAGGAAGTTAGCCTTAAATGGAGCAGAATTTAATGTACAAGTTGATAAGAAAATAACTGAAAAAGTGCAAAAAGAAATTGAGCCACAAATATATAATCTACTCAAAAAGCTCAGGGAAGTTGGAGAGAACGCTACTATAGAAGGGACTGTTGAAAATGTAGAAATCGATAATAAGACCTTCTATATTGAATTTTCACATAGCTGCATAGTTGATGTTGCAAAAGTTATAGAAGGTGCAAAAAACTTGGGCCTGAGCAAGGGAGATTTAAATCTTGGTGGCAATATCCTAAAAATAGGTGATGGTGAAGTTGAAGTGAAAACTGGAAAAGATGGAAAAAGAGACTAAGTGGATATATCGGATAACAGCGCTTTTACACTACCGACAATGTTGCAAAAAACATAAAAATAAAACTAGAGAAAACCATTTCTCGAAAACTTCTGTGTCCAGAACCAAGAGTCCGATTTACTTATAGCGCTAATAATCAATTAACCATCGGCTTTAAGGAATGATATGAACATATTATTTCAAGGAAAAGTCATGAGAAACAAGAGATTAGCTATCCAAATTAGCTGTAGCTATGAACCTAATCGGTTAGCAGAACAATGCTTATCAGATGCTTATGAAAAGGTAGTGTCAAAGGAAATAAGTCAAAAAAACTTAAAACATAAAAATGGGATTCAAGGAGGGTCAAATGGTAACAGTATGTTTATATGCGAGAGTTTCTTCGGGGAAACAAGTAGAAGGAAATACGATAGAAAGTCAAATTGCAGCTTTAGAGAAGCAAATTAATCTGGACGGATACAGATTGTTAAGTGAGTATAAATTTATTGATAACGGCTACAGTGGATCTCATTTAGTCCGCCCTGATTTAGAAAAATTACGTGATAAAGTAACAGAAGGTAAAATTGATAAGATTTACATTCATTCTCCTGATCGTTTATCTAGAAAATATGCATATCAAATGGTGCTGATTGAAGAATTTGAAAAAGCAGGAGCAAAAGTGGTTTTTTTAAATTATGAGATTAACGGTAACCCAGAATCTCAATTACTGTTACAAATGCAAGGTATGATAGCAGAATATGAACGTGCGAAAATTATGGAACGAAGTCGTCGTGGTAAAATCTATGCAGCTAACAAAGGCTATGTAAATGTAATGGGAGGAGCTCCTTATGGTTATCGTTATATAGATAAGCATATGGGAGGAGGACAAGCTTTATTTGAGATTAACGAAAAAGAAGCTGATGTCGTTCGTAAAGTATTTTTGTGGATAGGCAGAGAAAGAACAAGTATTGGGGAAGTATGTCGTCGGCTAAATACTATGTCCATTAAGACACAAAAAGGAAAAGAACGCTGGAATAAAGGTACAATTTGGAGTATGTTGAAAAACCCTGCTTACAAAGGACAAGCAGCTTTTGGTAGAAGAAGGTTAGGAGTAAGATTAAAGCAAGTAAGACCACAGAAAGGCTCTTGTGAGCAGCCAAAAAGTAACCACTCTGTCTATCCTGTTGAAAAAGCAAATTGGATTTATATTAAAGTGCCAAATATAGTAGATGAAGATATATTTGATATTGTTCAAGAACAATTAGCTGAAAATAGAAAAGTAGCAAGGACAAGAAAAAGAGGAGCAAAGTACTTACTACAAGGTTTAGTCATATGTAAGCGTTGTAATTACGGATGTTACGGAACTTGCATGAGAAGTAGACGAGAAGAAGAAGGTGGTCATTATGCATATTACCGTTGTAGTGGTAAAGATTCTTACCGTTTTGGTGGTAATAAGATTTGTGACAATAAACCCATTCGCTCAGATGCATTAGAAACAGCTGTGTGGGAAGAGGTTAAGCAGTTATTGAAAAATCCAAACAGGATTTTAGAAGAATACAAGCGTAGGCTTTCAGAACTAAAAAAATCATCATTGGATCAAAAAAGTGACCTGCTAGAGAAACAAGAAAATAAATTAAAACGTGGTATTGCTAGACTTATCGATAGTTATGCTCAAGAATATATCAATCAAGAGGAATTTGAACCACGAATTAAAGCAATGAAACAAAGCTTAAAAACAATTAAAGAAGAGAAGAAAAAGATATTTTATCAAAAGGAATTAGAACAGGAGGTAACTCTGGTTGTGGCCAATTTAGAAGACTTTTCTTCCAATATTACGTTAAACCTTGATAACGCAGACTGGTTAACTAAACGTGATATTATCAGAACATTGGTCAAGAGAATTGAAATTAACCTTGAGGACGTAAATGTGGTATTTCGCGTAAAAGAGCTACCGAACTCTTCTGGACATAATGGAAAGGAAAATAAAAATTTGCAACATTGTCGTAGGTGTATTTGAAATAACATTTCCTACAAGTATTGGTAGCCTAAAAATTGTAGTATACCATAATGCGGAAAATGACAGTCAAGTAGAGGTCAGAGTGGCAGATAAAGAAATGTGGTCTGAACTACAAAAGAGAGGGGAAAATATAGGAAAAGGGTGTTTTTTTGGAGGAATGACGGTCACAGAAGCGGTAGAAAAAGGAAGTTTTCCTAGGAGTGGCAAGTGGAGTAAAGATAAGGTTGAAAAGACAATTAGTAATAGCGAAACATTATCGTGGGTTGATAAGGTATGTGGAGGTAGTAAAGAAACTTCTCGGAAACTTTAAACGAAGGGAGGTTTTCTTCCCTTCTTACTTACAACCATAAAATTGAAAAAGGCTTTCTAACAGATGTTTATTTCGGTAAAATTGTTACGATATGGCAAATATCTCTATAAGATACAAAATAGCACAAAAAGTAAGAAGCTGGAGGCTAAAACAAAAGTATACCCTAAAAGATTTAGTAGATAAAACCGGCATAAAATATCATACATTGCTAAGATATGAGCAAGGAGCATGTGGCATTCCAACTAAAAAATTAAAAGTAATAGCGGAAGCATTATCAGTTCATGTTGGCAGCTTATTTCCTAGACAAAAAGTACTGAGAGAAAATTGTTCTTTTAACAAAGAATGGATGATAGCAAAAATAAAGGGACAAGAATCATGCAAGTTGATTCGCGACTTAACTGGGTTTATTCAAGCTGAAGAGGAAAATAATGTAAAAGCTGCAAGGGTAAGCATGGCCAAGAACTTAGCGAAAGTAGGGTTTGATAATGATATTATCTATCGGGCAACTGGTTTATCAACTGAAGAATATGATGAGAAAAAAGGCTCTGAGCATTCAAACGAAGGACAAGAGATAAAAAAATGGAGAATAATAAGGGGATATACTCAAGAGGATTTAGCAAGAGAGCTAGATATAGGACCATCACAGATACATCACTATGAACAAGGTAGTGTTACTATTTTAAGCGAAAGATTATGGGAAATAGCAGAGAAGTTATCAGTGAATGCTGAAGATCTGATGAAGAAGTATGAAGAAGATAATTGCAAAGCAGAAAACGAGCTATTAAGTTGGGTGAGAGAGTCTAAAAAAATTGACAATCAAGAATCACGAGATGAACTGGATATATGGGTAGAATTTTTATCGCAAAGAAAGCAAGTTTACAAAGAAAAGATTTATAAAGCAGAGGCAATAAAAGTTGCGAATAATTTACGTATGTTGGACGTTTCTATTGATGCTATTTCTAAAATAGCAGATTTATCTATTGAGGAGCTTGAAAATTATGCTTTCAAAACTTAGCCTGGGTTAAAAACAGCGATAGTTTATTGACTCAGAAATAATATATTAAGATATAAATAAAAGTAGTTAATATATCTACTCTAAACTCTTGTTTAGCTCTGCAGAATTTGGCATCTCTACTTATCAAGATATAACATCACAGAATTTATCTATCAGTTCCTGATTGTCCTCTATCATTGCCTTTGCCTCTTGCTGAAGAGATTTGATATTTTTTGATGTAATATTATCCATGTCAGGTGATGCTATTTTTAGTTGCGATTGTATGCGTATATATTTATCACCTATAACTTGATCAAGTTGGTAATTTACTGCATCTAAACTTGAGGCAAACATCACATGTAGTAGTGGTTTTATCCAGCCTATTTTTCCCAATCTCTTTGAATTGGCTATGCTTCTATCTGTTCTGCCAGTACCTATCGATAACAGTAGAATATCATCATTTGGAAATAACCTCTTACCACTTGCATATGCACAAGCCGCTGGATTATTGGCAAAAACCCCTCCATCCACTAATACTCTGTCTATCTGGTTGATTTTTAGATGTTTTGGTATGAAATAAGTAGGTGCAGCTGTTGTAGCTCTGAGTGCATCTTTCAGCTTAATATTACCTTCTTTCCAGCTTTTGAAGAAAAATGGACAATTATTGTTAATATCGTAACTTGTGATTAGCAAATTACTTAATGTCTTTTTTAGAATATCCTCTCCAAAATATTTATCCAGTACAGATTCAATATTTTTATGTGGATATTGTGCGCAGTGAAACCAAGATAGTATTGATCGCCTAAAAAATGAAGACTTAAAAATATATGGTCCATATTCCCGATAGAACTCGACTAAATCATTAGCAGAATATTGAGGTTTATCTTTTTTACATAATCCTGCTACAACAATTCCACCAGTTGAGGTTCCTGCGATCAGATCAAAGATTTCAGCTATCGGTTTCTTTGCCATCTTTTCTATTTCTGCTAGAATAATGGCTGGTATTATGCCCCTTATGCCTCCGCCATCAACAGACAAGATATATCTAGTCATTGTAAAATTCAGTCGTTATTTGTGTTTGTGAATAGCTTCAAGTTCGTTGACTTCTTCAGTGAGGTTTTTCACTCTCTCTTCAAGTCGATAGACTATTTCTATTAGTCCTTGGTTTTTTTCTATAAATTTATCATTGATTTGTACACGTAAGTCGAGTTTTGCCAACCACCATATGAACCCTATAGTCTGTACAGCTGTTGTTATTATTACCGCTATTGGGATTTTTTGCTTTTTCATGTAAGAATATTAATCCATTATGGATAGTTTTGGAAGTTTATATACAGATTATAGAAACTTATAGCTTCAGTGATTACTCTTTGTTGATTCGTATCGATCCTCTGCTTCTGCAAGTAGCTTAATGATTTCTCTGTAAGGTTTATCTTTATTGTGCCTTGATCTTAGTACAGCTACATCTCTTGGGTTTTTCCCATCTGTGTCTCTAATGGTAGGGTCTGCACCTTTGTCTAATAAAAACTTAATAACTTCTAGGTGTCCTTCACCTGCAGCGTGATGTAAAGCTATTCTTTTAAATGCATTTCTATCAAGTGCGTTTATATTTACTTTTTCCTCTTCTATTAAAAATCTGATAATGTCTAAACATCCTTTTCTTGCTGCAAAATGTAACGTTGTTCCACTCAAGTTTGGAGCCATGTCTTTTACTAAAAGTTTTACTATTTCTAAGTTGCAATTATTAGTAGCCACTTGTAATGTTTTGTTATAATTATCTGCAGCTTTAGATCTTTGGTAGCAATAAGTAATAACAACACATACCATTAATATTATAAACCATACAAAATGTATTTTTTCCTTTTCATTACATTTCAGTTGACTCATATTCAGTAGTTTCTTTACATTGAATAGACTATATACTTATTTTTCCTTAACGTTACTTACTCAAAGATGCTGATAACATAGTAAGGTAGCCTGAGCTATTTAGAGTATGCTCCGCTCTATTAACTATCCATTCACCATCTACCGCTTGGTTAAAGTCTATAAGATTAAGTTTAGCTTCTGCAAAAATTTGAGGATTACCAGGCATAGTTATATCTAAAGTTTCATTGTTACGCTTCAATTGTTTCAACTTGGCATTTGCTGCACTCAGCGCTGACTCTGCATGGCTTTGTTGCATAGCTAGTGTTGGTTGAGGTTATTGTAAGAAGAAAAGCTTTTTAATATATGGCTACTAACGAATTTTGTTGTAAAATAGGCATTTTTCAAACAAGTACAACTTATGCCACAAAAAATGAGAGTAAGTAACCAAAGAGAATATAACGAGTTTCTCAAAAAAAGAGGAAATGTTTTTCATTTTGTTAATCAAGCCATAGAAAATTGGTATGAAAATAGTCCAAAAGTTGCAGGTGGCAATAACACTTATAGTGATAAAGTTGTAATTTTAATACACATAATAGTTCATCTTTTTAGAATTGGCTTGAGACAAGCTGTAGGTTTTGTAAAAGGTTATATGGTACAAATAGGCAAAAAACTTAAGATTATCAGCTATACACAAGCTTCCAGAAGATTTAAAAAGCTTAATTTGAAGATTGATGACCATAGAAGCAATAAAGATGATCTGGAAAATGTTGAAATTGCCGTAGATAGCACTAGAGTTAGTATCTACAATAATAACGGTGGGCATAGTAAGCTTAATATTCGAAAAAGAAAATACAGTGGTTATGGTCAAGTAAGAAAATTACATGTTGTTTTAAACATAAATGATAAGAAAGCAATAAGCATGAACTACACTAGTGGTGTTGCTGTAGACTATTTGCCGGTCTGCGATATGTTAGAAGAAGTCAGTGATAAATATAACATTTGTTCTATTCGAGCAGATGCGGCTTATGATATAAAAAGTGTGTATAAAGAATGCAGAAAATACAATATTGTGCCTATTATTCGCCCTAGGAAGGATACTAAAATTTGTTTAGCTGACTACTTATCAGAAAGAAACAAGTATATTAGTAGAATTAGGTCATATGAGAATTATGAAGATGGTATTAATGAATGGAAGAAAAAAGTTAAGTATGGAGCACGGTCTTATATTGAAGTCTTTTTCTATAGGTTGAAGCAAATATTTGGGTTTGGCTTGAAAAATAAATCAGAGGTAAATCGTGAAAAAGAGCTGTTAATTAAGTGCTACTTATTGAACAAATTTACTGATATAGGTATGGCTGAATTTAAATTAGCTGCGTAAATTCACTGTGATTTACATGCCTATCAGTGCTATGCAACAAAGCCATTAAGAGTCTAATGAACTGTGTAAAATAGCTATAAAGATTGCACATAGAATTATATAAATTAATATCATAACGTTACCCAAACTTCTATATCAAAGCTACGTGCTGTAAGTTCAATATGGAAAACACATTAACCACTTAGCATTTTATGTCTACTTCATCCATTTTAGTATTAGGACCATCAAACTTGGTCTGGTATCCCTAATTATTTTGGCTACCTTCACTTTAAATTTTCCACTACTTGGCATATTATAGCTGCACCTCTTATATTATAACCTACCTATTGATATTACCTCCAAGTTTGGTTACTCCTATCTCAGAAAGACAAGTTGATACTTTTGAATGGCTGTGAACTGAAGCATTACTTAAATAACTTTGAGGCTCTAAACTCATTTGCTTTGTATCATCAACTTCTAATCTACCATCTCTGTTGTGTAATATCTGCTCTATTGATTGATTTAGCAGGCCCTTATCAAATTGCGCTATAAGTTTGTCAAATTTCTTCGGACTTAATTTACCAGCTTCTCCGCCAGGACATGCTTTCTCTATATGTGAGTTTAAAATTCCTGAAATCTCATTATATTTACCTCTTATGATTTTTCTTTTAACTTCTTGCTGTATTTCCACAAAATCAATATTTAATCGATGCATTGATATGCCACTTCTTAATGCAGCTTGATTTACTACTTTCTCAAATCCCTCTGTAATATTTAATGCATAGCCCTGTGCTTCTAATGGTGGTATAGACTGACCTACCGTGGAAATATACTTTTGACCCGTGACCTTTCTAACCAGCACATCAAGTAATAGTATTGTACCATCTACATCCATCGGTTGTGATATTGAACTTTTAGTATTTAATTTTTCCTCAGACAGAGTAGCTCTCGAACCTAATAACCCACTCATAGAGCTTTTCACCCAACTAAATAAACAGTTTATCCACGAAGATGGCTTACTTGCCCCACTTGCAGCTTGATTATTATTTTCCCTGTTATAGTCTATCTTATTACTCTGTAATGAATTATCTGATACAAGCTCATTATAATAGTAGTGCAAATCTTCAATCTCTTTTGGTAATTCTTTAGATTCGATACTACGACGGCTACGAAGAGCACCTTCTGACTTAAAGTATTTTATTATATCTAAACGATTAAGCTTAGTAGCTATGTTCAGAGGAGTGTCGCCATCACTGTTTTTAACATTAACATCAGCTCCTTCTTTTATGAGATATTTTACTATATTCAAGTGATCAAATTTAGCAGCAAAATGCAAAGAAGTATAACTATCATTACTCTTAGCATCAACATTGGCTCCTCTGTCTAAAAGCTCTTTTACTACTTTTAACTGACCATAGCTCGCAGCCAAGTGTAGAGGAGTACAATCATCATTGTTTTTAGCATTGATCCTAGCTCCTTTGTCTAAGAGTTTTTTTACTGCGCTCAAATGACCATTCAGAGCAGCCAGATGTAGAGGAGTGGAGTCATCATTGTTTTGGGCATCAATCCTAGCTCCTTTTTCTAATAAAAAGCCTATCAGACCTGAGTTATTATCCTGAGCAGCATAATGTAGTAACATATAACCACTCTTATCTTTGTAACCTAAAAGAAAATTTACTACTTCTGACTTATTTTCGTTGTTTGCCAATTCTAAGGGCGTTAAACCATCATTGTTTTTAGCATAAATTTTAGCTCGTTCATCTAAAAGCTTTTCTACTACTTCTAAATGACCATGCTCTGCAGCCATATGCAGAGGAGTAGAGCCTCTGTTATTTTTAGCATTAATATCAGCTCCCATATCTAAAAGCTTTTCTAATACTTCTAAATGACCATACCTTGCAGCTACATGCAGAGGAGTATAACCTCTGTTATTTTTAGCATTAATCTTACTCCCCCTATCTAAAAGCTTTTCTAATACTTCTAAATGACCATACCTTGAAGGTACATGCAGAGGAGTATCTCCACTATTATCTTTAGCATTAATATCAGCTCCTTTCTCTAGAAGCTTTTTTACTACCTGTAATTTACCATTTAAAGTAGCCAAGTGCAGAGGAGTATTTCCACTATTATCTTTAGCATTAATATCAATTCCTTTTTCTAATAAAAAGCCTATGAGACTTGGGTCATTATCTAAAGTAGTATAATGCAACAACGTATAACCGTTCTTATTTTTGTAACTTAAAAGGAAATTTACTATTTCCAACTTATTTTCATTATCTGCTAATACCAAAGGCGTTAAACCATCATTGTTTCTAGCATCAACCTTAGCTCCCATATCTAAAAGTTCTTTTACTATATCTAAATGACCTGTGAAAGCAGCCAAGTGCAGAGAAGTATAACCAGCATTATTCTTAGCATCAATCTTAGCTCCTTTCTCTAGAAGCTTTTCCAACACATTTAAACGATCATACTTTGCAGCCATATGCAGAGGAGTAGAGCCTCTGTTATTTCTAGCATCAACCTTAGCTTTCCTATCTAAAAGCTTTTCTAATACCTGTAATTTACCATTTAGAGCAGCCGTATGTAGAGGAGTATTACCTTTATTGTCTTTAGCATCAACCTTAGCTTTCCTATCTAAAAGCTTTTCTAATACCTGTAATTTACCATTTAGAGCAGCCGTATGCAGAGGAGTATTTCCACTATTATCTTTAGCATTAATATCAGCCCCTTTTGTCAATAAAAGATCTACTAAATCTGAGTTATTATTCTTAGCAGCATAATGCAGCAACGTATAACCGTTCTTATCCTTGTAACCTAAAAGAAAATTTACTACTTCTGACTTATTTTCGTTGTTTGCTAATTCCAAAGGTGTTAAACCATCACTGTTTTTAGCATCAATATCAGCCCCTTTCTTTAGAAGCTTTTTTACTACATTTAAATGACCATGCTCTGCAGCCATATGCAGAGAAGTGTAACCATCATTATCCTTAGCATTAGTATCAGCCCCCTTATCTAATAAAAGGTCTACTAAATCCGAGTTATTATTCTTAGCAGCATAATGCAGCAAGGCTTTGTTGCATAGCACTGATAGGCATGTAAATCACAGTGAATTTACGCAGCTAATTTAAATTCAGCCATACCTATATCAGTAAATTTGTTCAATAAGTAGCACTTAATTAACAGCTCTTTTTCACGATTTACCTCTGATTTATTTTTCAAGCCAAACCCAAATATTTGCTTCAACCTATAGAAAAAGACTTCAATATAAGACCGTGCTCCATACTTAACTTTTTTCTTCCATTCATTAATACCATCTTCATAATTCTCATATGACCTAATTCTACTAATATACTTGTTTCTTTCTGATAAGTAGTCAGCTAAACAAATTTTAGTATCCTTCCTAGGGCGAATAATAGGCACAATATTGTATTTTCTGCATTCTTTATACACACTTTTTATATCATAAGCCGCATCTGCTCGAATAGAACAAATGTTATATTTATCACTGACTTCTTCTAACATATCGCAGACCGGCAAATAGTCTACAGCAACACCACTAGTGTAGTTCATGCTTATTGCTTTCTTATCATTTATGTTTAAAACAACATGTAATTTTCTTACTTGACCATAACCACTGTATTTTCTTTTTCGAATATTAAGCTTACTATGCCCACCGTTATTATTGTAGATACTAACTCTAGTGCTATCTACGGCAATTTCAACATTTTCCAGATCATCTTTATTGCTTCTATGGTCATCAATCTTCAAATTAAGCTTTTTAAATCTTCTGGAAGCTTGTGTATAGCTGATAATCTTAAGTTTTTTGCCTATTTGTACCATATAACCTTTTACAAAACCTACAGCTTGTCTCAAGCCAATTCTAAAAAGATGAACTATTATGTGTATTAAAATTACAACTTTATCACTATAAGTGTTATTGCCACCTGCAACTTTTGGACTATTTTCATACCAATTTTCTATGGCTTGATTAACAAAATGAAAAACATTTCCTCTTTTTTTGAGAAACTCGTTATATTCTCTTTGGTTACTTACTCTCATTTTTTAAAGTTAAGTATGGAGCACGGTCTTATATTGAAGTCTTTTTCTATAGGTGGCATAAGTTGTACTTGTTTGAAAAATGCCTATTTTACAACAAAATTCGTTAGTAGCCATATATTAAAAAGCTTTTCTTCTTACAATAACCTCAACCAACACTAGCTATGCAACAAAGCCATGCAGCAACATATAACCATTCTTATCCTTGTAACCTAAAAGAAAATTTACTACTTCTGACTTATTTTTGTTGTTTGCTAATTCTACAGGTGTTAAACCATCACTATTTTTAGCATCAATATTAGCCCCTTTTTCTAAAAGCTTTCTTACTACATCTAAATGACCATTTAGAGCAGCTTCGTGTATAGGATAACCGATGTTATTCTTAACATCAATTTTAGCTCCCTTGTCTAAAAGTTTTTCTACTATATTTAAATAACCATATCTTGCAGCTACATGCAGAGGAGTATAGCCATAATTGTCTTTAGCATTAATATCAGTCCCTCTATCTAAAAGCTTCTCTACTACATTTAGATGATCTTTGAAAGAAGCTACATGCAGAGGAGTATAGCCATAATTGGCTTTAGCATTAATATCAGCCCCTCTATCTAAAAGTTCCTCTGCTACATTTAGATGATCTTTGAAAGAAGCTACATGCAGAGGAGTACAGCCATAATTGTCTTTAGCATTAACATCAATCTCTTTTTCTAATAAAAAGCCTATGAGACTTGGGTCATTATCTAAAGCAGTATAATGCAACAACGTATAACCGTACTTATCTTTGTAACCTAAAAGAAAATTTACTACTTCTGACTTATTTTCGTTGTTTGCCAATTCTAAGGGCGTTAAACCATCATTGTTTTTAGCATCAACCTTAGCTTCTCTATCTAAAAGCTTTTCTACTACTTCTAAATGACCATGCTCTGCAGCCATATGAAGAGGAGCAGAGCCTCTGTTATTTTTAGCATCAACCTCAGCTCCCATATCTAAAAGCTTTTCTAATACTTCTAAATGACCATGCTCTGCAGCCATATGCAGAGGAGCAGAGCCTCTGTTATTTTTAGCATCAACCTTAGCTCCCATATCTAAAAGCTTTTCTAATACTTCTAAATGACCATGCTCTGCAGCCATATGAAGAGGAGTAGAGCCTCTGTTATTTTTAGCATCAACCTTAGCTTCTCTATCTAAAAGCTTTTCTACTACTTCTAAATGACCATGCTCTGCAGCCATATGAAGAGGAGCAGAGCCTCTGTTATTTTTAGCATCAACCTCAGCTCCCCTATCTAAAAGCTTTTCCAGCACATTTAAACGATCATACTTTGCAGCCATATGAAGAGGAGTAGAGCCTCTGTTATTTTTAGCATCAACCTTAGCTTCCCTATCTAAAAGCTTTTCTAATACCTGTAATTTACCATTTAGAGCAGCCGTATGTAGAGGAGTATTACCTTTATTGTCTTTAGCATTAACATCAGCTTCCCTATCTAAAAGCTTTTCTAATACATTTAAATGACCGTATCTTGCAGCTACATGTAGAGGAGTACAACCTTTATTATCTTTAGCATTAATATCAGCCCCTTTTGTCAATAAAAGATCTACTAAATCTGAGTTATTATTCTTAGCAGCATAATGCAGCAACGTATAACCGTACATACCTTTGTAGCTTACAAGAAAATTCACTACTTCTGACTCATTTTCGTTGTTTGCCAATTCTAAGGGCGTTAAACCATCATTGTTTTTAGCATCAACCTTAGCTTTCCTATCTAAAAGCTTTTCTAATACCTGTAATTTACCATTTAGAGCAGCCGTATGCAGAGGAGTATTTCCACTATTATCTTTAGCATTAATATCAGCCCCTTTTGTCAATAAAAGATCTACTAAATCTGAGTTATTATTCTTAGCAGCATAATGCAGAAACGTATAACCGTTCTTATCCTTGTAACCTAAAAGAAAATTTACTACTTCTGACTTATTTTCGTTGTTTGCTAATTCCAAAGGTGTTAAACCATCACTGTTTTTAGCATCAATATCAGCCCCTTTCTTTAGAAGCTTTTTTACTACATTTAAATGACCATGCCCTGCAGCCATATGTAGAGAAGTGTAACCATCATTATCCTTAGCATCAATATCAGCCCCTTTCTCTAGAAGCTTTTTTACTGCATTTAACTTACCATAACTTACAGCTACATGCAGAGGAGTAGAACCATCATTATTCTTAGCATCAATATCAGCCCCTTTATCTAATAACAAGCCTATCAAATCTTGGCCATCAGCATAAGCAGCATAATGCAGCAACATATAACCGTACTCATTTTTGTAGCTTATAAGAAAAACTACTATCTCTGATCTACCTTCATTGTTTGCTAATTCTAAGGGCGTTAAACCATCATTGTTTTTAGCATCAATATCAGCCCCTTTCTCTAGAAGCTTTTTTACTACATTTAAATGACCATGCCCTGCAGCCATATGTAGAGAAGTGTAACCATCATTATCCTTAGCATCAATATCAGCTCCTTTGTCTAATAAAAAGTCTACTAAATCTGAGTTATTATTTTCAGCAGCATAATGCAGCAACGTATAACCGTACATACCCTTGTAGCTTACAAGAAAATTCACTACTTCTGACTTATCTTCGTTGTCTGCTAATTCCAAAGGTGTTAAATCATCACTGTTTTTAGCATCAATATCAGCCCCTTTCTCTAGAAGCTTTTTTACTACATTTAAATGACCATGCCCTGCAGCCATATGTAGAGAAGTGTAACCATCATTATCCTTAGCATCAATATCAGCCCCTTTCTCTAGAAGCTTTTTTACTGCATTTAACTTACCATAACTTGCAGCTACATGCAGAGGAGTAGAACCATCATTATTCTTAGCATCAATATCAGCCCCTTTATCTAATAACAAGCCTATCAAATCTTGGCCATCAGCAAAAGCAGCATAATGCAGCAACATATAACCGTACTCATTTTTGTAGCTTATAAGAAAAACTACTATCTCTGATCTACCTTCATTGTTTGCTAATTCTAAGGGCGTTAAACCGTCACTGTTTTTAGCATCAATATCAGCCCCTTTCTCTAGAAGCTTTTTTACTACATTTAAATGACCATGCCCTGCAGCTACATGTAGAGGAGTACAACCTTTATTGTCTTTAGCATTAATATTAGCCCTTTTCGTTAGTAAAAAGTCTATAAAATTTGGATCATTAGCTAAAGCAGCATAATGTAGTAATGTATAACCGTACTCATTTTTGTAGCTTATAAGAAAAACTACTATCTCTGATCTACCTTCATTGTTTGCTAATTCCAAAGGTGTTAAACCATCATTGTTTTTAGCATTAATATCAGCCCCTTTCTCTAGAAGCTTTTTTACTACATTTAAATGACCATATCTTGCAGCTACATGTAGAGGAGTACAACCTTTATTGTCTTTAGCATCAATATCAGCCCTTTTCTTTAATAAAAGGTCTACTAAATCTGAGTTATTATTCTTAGCAGCATAATGCAGCAACGTATAACCATTTTTATCTTTGTAACCTAAAAGAAAATTTACTACTTCTGACTTATTTTCATTATTTGCAAGTTCTAAAGATGTTAAACCATCATTATTTTTAATATCAATCTCAGCTCCCTTGTCTAAAAACTTTTTTACCATATTTAAATGACCACTCAGAATAGCAATGTATAAAGGAGTAGAGCCATAATTGTTTCTAGCATCAATATCAGCCCCTTTCTCTAATAAAAGGTCTACTAAATCTGAGTTATTATTCTTAGCAGCATAATGCAGCAACGTATAACCGTACTTATCTTTGCAACCTAAAAGAAAACTTACTATTTCTGACTTATTTTTGTTGTTTGCTAATTCTACAGGTGTTAAACCATCATTATTTTTAGCATCAATTTTAGCTCCCTTATCTAAAAGCTTTTCTACTACATTTAAATGACCATATCTTGCAGCTACATGTAGAGGAGTACAACCTTTATTGTCTTTAGCATTAATATTAGCCCTTTTCTCTAATAAAAGGTCTACTAAATCTGAATTATTATTCTCAGCAGCATAATGCAGCAACGTATAACCGTTCTTATCTTTGTAGCTTATAAGAAAAACTACTATCTCCGACCTATCTTCATTGTTTGCTAGTTCTAAAGGCGTTAAACCATCGTTGTCTTTAGCATCAATTTTAGCTCCCTGATCTAAAAGCTTTCTTACCATATCTAAATGACCATACCTTGTAACCAGATGCAGAGGAGTAGAATTATCGTTATCCTTAGCATTAATATCAGCCCCTTTTGTCAATAAAAAGTCTATAAAATTTGGATCATTAGCTAAAGCAGCATAATGTAGTAATGTATAACCGTACTCATTTTTGTAGCTTATAAGAAAAACTACTATCTCTGATCTACCTTCATTGTTTGCTAATTCCAAAGGTGTTAAACCATCATTATTTTTAGCATCAATTTTAGCTCCCTTATCTAAAAGCTTTTCTACTACATTTAAATGACCATATCTTGCAGCTACATGTAGAGGAGTACAACCTTTATTGTCTTTAGCATTAATATTAGCCCTTTTCTCTAATAAAAGGTCTACTAAATCCGAGTTATTATTCTTAGCAGCATAATGCAGCAACATATAACCATTCTTATCCTTGTAACCTAAAAGAAAATTTACTACTTCTGACTTATTTTTGTTGTTTGCTAATTCTACAGGTGTTAAACCATCACTATTTTTAGCATCAATATTAGCCCCTTTTTCTAAAAGCTTTCTTACTACATCTAAATGACCATTTAGAGCAGCTTCGTGTATAGGATAACCGATGTTATTCTTAACATCAATTTTAGCTCCCTTGTCTAAAAGTTTTTCTACTATATTTAAATAACCATATCTTGCAGCTACATGCAGAGGAGTATAGCCATAATTGTCTTTAGCATTAATATCAGTCCCTCTATCTAAAAGCTTCTCTACTACATTTAGATGATCTTTGAAAGAAGCTACATGCAGAGGAGTATAGCCATAATTGTCTTTAGCATTAATATCAGCCCCTCTATCTAAAAGTTCCTCTGCTACATTTAGATGATCTTTGAAAGAAGCTACATGCAGAGGAGTACAGCCATAATTGTCTTTAGCATTAACATCAATCTCTTTTTCTAATAAAAAGCCTATGAGACTTGGGTCATTATCTAAAGCAGTATAATGCAACAACGTATAACCGTACTTATCTTTGTAACCTAAAAGAAAATTTACTACTTCTGACTTATTTTCGTTGTTTGCCAATTCTAAGGGCGTTAAACCATCATTGTTTTTAGCATCAACCTTAGCTTCTCTATCTAAAAGCTTTTCTACTACTTCTAAATGACCATGCTCTGCAGCCATATGAAGAGGAGCAGAGCCTCTGTTATTTTTAGCATCAACCTCAGCTCCCATATCTAAAAGCTTTTCTAATACTTCTAAATGACCATGCTCTGCAGCCATATGCAGAGGAGCAGAGCCTCTGTTATTTTTAGCATCAACCTCGGCTCCCCTATCTAAAAGCTTTTCTAATATTCCTAAACGACCATATCTTGCAGATAAATGCAGAGAAGTACAACCATCATTATCCTTAGCATTAATATCAGCTCCCATATCTAGAAGCTTTTCTACCATATCTAAATCACCATACCTTGCAGCTATATGCAGGAAAGTGTAGCCTTTACCGTCTTTTAGCATTAACATTACCCACTCCCTTAAGAGGCTCTTCAATCTTAAATTCAATAATAAGATAATACTCTATTTCTACTATCTTTAATAATATAATCATTTTTAGAACTCAAAACCAACTGTTGTGAGAAGTGTTTGTTTTGGGATGGTTTGGTCTACCGCTAGATCCGTGCGAACTTTTCTTTATATCAATTTATTATATAGTAAAAGCAGCTATATTAGCCTACTTCAGCCATATTTACATGCGAACCAATTTACTTGGCTTTGTTGCAAAAATTTCAAGCTTCTATTTTCATAACGCAGCTTTTGCTTAAATTGTTCTCACAAATATACGATCTTTTTATGTTTTTTGGAGAAAGTAAATAATTCAATTCCTTATAACACTAATTAGTATGGTCTTTTCATTAAATTTATCCTTTCAAAAAGACTATGCTTTATTCACCTGCTTTAATGGTATTATAATATTTTACACCTAAACCTACTCTATAAAAATTCACAATACGAATTAGTAAATAGATTATATTCAAATTGATTGTATTTATGATATATAGCGCATACAATATATTACTTGTTTATTTTAGTAGGGGGTATAGGTATGTTTAGTTTTAAGCAGGTAGTACAATATAATTTATTTGGTAGTAACGACCTTGAAGGCAATTCATCTTGTGAATTTGAAGATTTTCCTGAAGAGGTATTTGAGAGGTTCTGTCGCATCTATAAATTGTGGTACAAGAAGATCGTTAAACTGGGATTATGGGAGTTATAGAGCAATTAGCATAGCAAAATTCTCAAAAGTAGAAACATTATCATTAGCCCCGATAATTTGTCTTTTTTGAATCATACGAATATTTTCTATGCCGGTAATGGTAATCTTTGCGGAGTGGAAGCTCTTAAAACCAAGCATTGGCTTTATTCGTTTTTTGATAAATCTATGATCTTGTTCGACAATATTATTTAGATATTTTATTTGAAAAACCATGATTCTACAATCTTCAGAAATTTCTGTATTCAAATCATCAAGAGCAGCAGTATTACTGCCGCTTTTATCAATTACTACTTTCTCAGGAAGGTTATTCTCTCTAAAGGCTTTACGAAAGAACGCAAGTGCCGCAGACTTGTCTCTACGAGCACACAACAGAAAGTCTACAGTATTACCAATAGTGCTCTGTATAGATAAACCCATTTGCCGTTTAATTTAACGTAGGTCTCGTCCATTCTCCAGCTACTGCCAACCTGCTTCTTCCTTTTCCTTACCGCTTCATCTATCAGTGGCACAAATCTGATAACCCACCTTTGTAACGTAGCATGATCAATTTTTGCTCCCCTTATACTCAGCATTTCTTCCAAATCTCAATAGCTCAAAGAGAATCTACATTTCATATATACAGATAACATTATTATCTCTGCTGAAAAGCTAAATCCTTTGAAATATGGCAATAATTTTGAACTAATACGAAACATCTTTGCTTTTTTTTTAGATGATCATATCACTTCTTTTCTACTTTCCTACAAATGTTACATACCAGGATTTATAGATGCGACAGAACCCAATAGACTACCGAGTATTTGAAGGAGATACAGGAGTAGGAGAAGTATGGGGAAAGCTTTCAGAGTTACTCAATCATCATTTTATCGGTGAAAATGATCTTGAATATATGATAAGCATGATGGCAGTTGATGCAGGGTATGCAACGCAGGAAGTTTACAACTGGGTGAGAAGTCATCAAGGGTCTGGAAGAGTAATGGCAGTGAAAGGTGTAAATAAAGCACTAGTGCCGCTGAGTAGCCCAAGTAGAGTTGATATAACAGTTGGTGGTCAAAAGCTAAAGAGAGGAATAAAGCTCTGGCCAGTAGGAGTATCGATATTAAAGTCAGAGCTTTTTCAATTACTTAATGTTTTAAAAAACGGGGAAAAAGAAAAAGTGCCAGCAGGATATTGTCATTTTCCTGAGTATGCACCTGAATATTTTAAGCAACTAACGGCAGAGCAATTAGTCAGCAAAGTAGTAAAAGGATACACTAAACAAGAGTGGCAGAAGGTAAGAGAAAGAAATGAAGTACTAGATTGCCGAATTTACGCAAGAGCAGCATCGATAGCACTGGGAGTAGACAGATGGCCAGAGAGTAAATGGAATAGTTTAAGTGGAAAAATGGAAAGCAAAAAGCCTAAAAAAGTGAGGCAAAGTAAATGGTTGAATGAGAAGTAAAATGTACAATCAAGAATATTTAAGTCAAGTCGAAGAAGCGATAAAGAAGCTGCAAAACGGAGAGCGAGTAGTATCAATTGCATATGGTGACCATGTTGTGAGATATGCTGAAGTTCAGATAAATGACCTGCTAAGCTTAAGACAACGTATTAAAGCTGAACTGAAAGTTGCAGGTGTGAGACCGAAGAGAAGAATTGTGATTGCGACAAGTAAGGGGATTGACAAAATTGTGTAAAAATGTTATAGTTTAAAATTGGTATTTTCTAGTTAAAATATGGATCAAAGTCAAGAAAGGCTTAATGTTAATGTAAATTTTGAGGGGGAATTTGCTCACTACCTTATAGAAATGGCAAAAGTTCAAAATAGAACTATAGGAGAAGTTGTAAAGGACCTAGTGGAAGAAGAAATTGAAGCAAGCAAATTATCTGAAGAAGATGATGAAATAGATGAAGTAGATATAAAGTTGGCTAAGCTTTCTCTTGAGCGTGATGCTAGAGGTGATGAAGAAATTAGAAGTGAGGATGTAGATTGGAATAGAATATTATCTGCAAAAACAGTCTAAAGGTGGAGATACAAGCTGGGATACGATATTATCTATTCAAAAAGAGTTCTTGAGGAGGACTTTCTTGCATTACCACAAACGATAAGATCTAGAGTGAGAAGAGCTGTAGATAGTCGTCTTGCAACCAACCCTAAAGCAATAGGTAAAGCATTATCGCATGAATTCAAAGGGTATTTTAGGATACGAGTAAGTGATTATCGTGTAATTTATAGGATAAACTACTTAAAACACACAGTAACTATTACTGCAATGGGACATCGGAAGGACATTTATGAACGCAGCCCAGAATAAGCGTTGGTATTTGTGCAAGAGCCTCATGCATAATTTATAAAGTGTTAACAGCCAGACTCTCCAGCAGCTTGCTGTAATTTTTTAATGTCAAATTGCGCAACAAACTGCTGCATAATCAAAGAGGCAAAATGCTATTAAAATCGTTCAAACAACTATTTAGTAAGCCAAAGATAAAAGGCTCAGCGTGGGATGCAGCAGACTCAGGAAGAAGATTTTTTCACTTTCAACCAGAGTTAGGAAGTATAAACAATTTGCTGTCTCAAAGCCTTGAAACTTTACGTAGTAGATCACGTGATATGGTGAGAAAAAATCCTTACGCTGCAAATATAATTGATACGATAGTAAGTAACTCTATTGGAACAGGAATAAAACCACAATCAAAAGCAAGAGATGGAGAATTTCGAAAGAAAGTACAAGGATTGTGGCTGAAATGGACAGATGAAGCAGATAGCTGTGGAATAAGTGATTTTTATGGATTACAAGCTCTAGTATGCAGAAGTATGATAGAGGGAGGAGAGTGTTTTGTACGTTTAAGAACGAGAAAGCTGGAAGATAAATTTTCTGTACCATTACAACTGCAAGTACTTGAGTCTGAACATTTAGATAATAAAACAAATCAAACTTTAGGAAATGGTAATGTAATAAGAAACGGGATTGAGTTCAATAGACTTGGGCAAAGAGAAGCATATTACTTATTTAGAGAACATCCAGGAGAAGGCTCATTTGGAGAATCAGTGAGAGTGCCAGCAAATGATGTTTTACATATCTATAGACCATTAAGACCTGGGCAAATTAGAGGAGAGCCATGGCTTTCGAGTATACTTCTGAAACTTTATGAGCTTGATCAATATGATGATGCAGAGCTGGTGAGAAAGAAAACTGCAGCAATGTTTGCTGGATTTATTACGAGACTCGATCCTGAAGCAAATATTTTAGGAGAAGGCGAAGCAAATGAGCAAGGAGTAGCACTATCAGGTTTAGAGCCAGGAACAATGCAGCTTTTAGACCCAGGAGAAGACATAAAATTTTCAGAACCATCTGATGTTGGTGGAAGTTATGAAGCGTTCATGAGACAGCAGCTGAGAGCTATTGCAATAGGCACAGGAATAACATATGAGCAACTAACAGGAGATTTAACAGGTGTTAATTATTCATCTATTCGTGCAGGGTTAATAGAGTTCAGAAGAAGATGCTCAATGTTGCAGCATAATATTATGGTATATCAGTTTTGCAGACCTATATGGAATAGATGGCTAGAGCTTGCTCTTTTATCTGGAAAACTTTCTACAACAGATGATCAAACGCTGAAAGAAGTAAAATGGATATCTCAAGGGTTTGATTGGGTGGATCCACTGAAAGACCAACAAGCACAACAGATGGCAGTAAGAAATGGATTTAAGAGTCGCTCAGAAGTTGTTTCAGAATTGGGTTACGATGTAGAAGAAATTGATCAAGAAATAGCAGAAGATCAAAAGCGTGCTGATTCTTTCAACCTTCTCTTTGATTCTGATGTCAGGACACAAACAAAATAAATCTCATTTACATTATGAAAATTTGATTCTGTCGCATCTATAAATTGTGGTACAAGAAGATCGTTAAACTGGGATTATGGGAGTTATAGAGCAATTAGCATAGCAAAATTCTCAAAAGTAGAAACATTATCATTAGCCCCGATAATTTGTCTTTTTTGAATCATACGAATATTTTCTATGCCGGTAATGGTAATCTTTGCGGAGTGGAAGCTCTTAAAACCAAGCATTGGCTTTATTCGTTTTTTGATAAATCTATGATCTTGTTCGACAATATTATTTAGATATTTTATTTGAAAAACCATGATTCTACAATCTTCAGAAATTTCTGTATTCAAATCATCAAGAGCAGCAGTATTACTGCCGCTTTTATCAATTACTACTTTCTCAGGAAGGTTATTCTCTCTAAAGGCTTTACGAAAGAACGCAAGTGCCGCAGACTTGTCTCTACGAGCACACAACAGAAAGTCTACAGTATTACCAATAGTGCTCTGTATAGATAAACCCATTTGCCGTTTAATTTAACGTAGGTCTCGTCCATTCTCCAGCTACTGCCAACCTGCTTCTTCCTTTTCCTTACCGCTTCATCTATCAGTGGCACAAATCTGATAACCCACCTTTGTAACGTAGCATGATCAATTTTTGCTCCCCTTATACTCAGCATTTCTTCCAAATCTCAATAGCTCAAAGAGAATCTACATTTCATATATACAGATAACATTATTATCTCTGCTGAAAAGCTAAATCCTTTGAAATATGGCAATAATTTTGAACTAATACGAAACATCTTTGCTTTTTTTTTAGATGATCATATCACTTCTTTTCTACTTTCCTACAAATGTTACATACCAGGATTTATAGATGCGACAGAACCATTCAGGCGTAGCTTAACTTTAGAGTCCATTTACTTGCGGCTTTTATTGTTGATATACTTCCCACCATAATTGTAATAAGGTATATAAACTATCACAAGTACAAATTTCTATTTGATCTTACATTTTTATTGTAATAACCTATATGAATCACACATATCCCCATTGATGTTATTTCCCAGACAACTGGCCTCTCTCATTCTGAAATTTCACAACTCAAAGAAAAAACATAATATTCCTACTTATTCACTCCAACATTTATGAAAACCTTTCCTAAGTCGAACATACCCCCAATTAAGAGTGGCTTTGTTGCATAGCTAGTGTTGGTTGAGGTTATTGTAAGAAGAAAAGCTTTTTAATATATGGCTACTAACGAATTTTGTTGTAAAATAGGCATTTTTCAAACAAGTACAACTTATGCCACAAAAAATGAGAGTAAGTAACCAAAGAGAATATAACGAGTTTCTCAAAAAAAGAGGAAATGTTTTTCATTTTGTTAATCAAGCCATAGAAAATTGGTATGAAAATAGTCCAAAAGTTGCAGGTGGCAATAACACTTATAGTGATAAAGTTGTAATTTTAATACACATAATAGTTCATCTTTTTAGAATTGGCTTGAGACAAGCTGTAGGTTTTGTAAAAGGTTATATGGTACAAATAGGCAAAAAACTTAAGATTATCAGCTATACACAAGCTTCCAGAAGATTTAAAAAGCTTAATTTGAAGATTGATGACCATAGAAGCAATAAAGATGATCTGGAAAATGTTGAAATTGCCGTAGATAGCACTAGAGTTAGTATCTACAATAATAACGGTGGGCATAGTAAGCTTAATATTCGAAAAAGAAAATACAGTGGTTATGGTCAAGTAAGAAAATTACATGTTGTTTTAAACATAAATGATAAGAAAGCAATAAGCATGAACTACACTAGTGGTGTTGCTGTAGACTATTTGCCGGTCTGCGATATGTTAGAAGAAGTCAGTGATAAATATAACATTTGTTCTATTCGAGCAGATGCGGCTTATGATATAAAAAGTGTGTATAAAGAATGCAGAAAATACAATATTGTGCCTATTATTCGCCCTAGGAAGGATACTAAAATTTGTTTAGCTGACTACTTATCAGAAAGAAACAAGTATATTAGTAGAATTAGGTCATATGAGAATTATGAAGATGGTATTAATGAATGGAAGAAAAAAGTTAAGTATGGAGCACGGTCTTATATTGAAGTCTTTTTCTATAGGTTGAAGCAAATATTTGGGTTTGGCTTGAAAAATAAATCAGAGGTAAATCGTGAAAAAGAGCTGTTAATTAAGTGCTACTTATTGAACAAATTTACTGATATAGGTATGGCTGAATTTAAATTAGCTGCGTAAATTCACTGTGATTTACATGCCTATCAGTGCTATGCAACAAAGCCACTCTGCATTAGAGTAAAGTTCCAGCATAATATAACTTGGCTCGCTACTACCAACTGTTTCTTTAATAGTTTCGCCCTTTTCATAGCTGTGCCATTTTGCTACTACTGAATTATACTTATCACGTACGGTAAAATGCACTTTCCAATTAATTGTGTCTTGAGTTCTAATAGTCGTTGTTCCTAAAGCTTTTCCTGTGGCTGATTTTGCCATATTTTTTGAAATAAACAATATATACCCACCAGCTAATTTTGCCATTGCTTCACGCTCTGTTGCGATCTTTGTTAACAGACTTATATCACTTTCATCTGCCTGATTAATATGGGGTATCAATACATTCTTAAATTCCTCAGCGACTTTGTATCCATATCCATGTTTTTGAGCTATTTCTTTTACTAAGTTTTCTATGGTAATTTGGCGCCATTCTTTTGATACTTTTGCCTTCAAAGATATTCTTAAATTTGTTGCATGAGCTTTTATTAGTAGGGTCTTAGGTGGGCCTTGTATCGTAACTTCATTGACTGTATATACACCCATTGGAAAGATTCCCGTTTCCTTATAACCTAGTGCTATGTTCAATTCATTTGGAACTTCTACATTTTCATTGCCATAATCAACACATACCTCTGCGATATCATCTATAGTACCAGATTCATCAGTAAGATGCACCGATATTACATGATCTTTTATTCCTTCAATGCTAAATTCAGGTTTCATTTATCCCCACACTTTTAACTTCGATTTTTTTAATTGCTCTTGTATTCTAGGTAACCTGATCTTTAATCCTGCAGGCAAAAAACTTCCATACTCTGCAAGACCAGGATGGCTTTGTTGCATAGCACTGATAGGCATGTAAATCACAGTGAATTTACGCAGCTAATTTAAATTCAGCCATACCTATATCAGTAAATTTGTTCAATAAGTAGCACTTAATTAACAGCTCTTTTTCACGATTTACCTCTGATTTATTTTTCAAGCCAAACCCAAATATTTGCTTCAACCTATAGAAAAAGACTTCAATATAAGACCGTGCTCCATACTTAACTTTTTTCTTCCATTCATTAATACCATCTTCATAATTCTCATATGACCTAATTCTACTAATATACTTGTTTCTTTCTGATAAGTAGTCAGCTAAACAAATTTTAGTATCCTTCCTAGGGCGAATAATAGGCACAATATTGTATTTTCTGCATTCTTTATACACACTTTTTATATCATAAGCCGCATCTGCTCGAATAGAACAAATGTTATATTTATCACTGACTTCTTCTAACATATCGCAGACCGGCAAATAGTCTACAGCAACACCACTAGTGTAGTTCATGCTTATTGCTTTCTTATCATTTATGTTTAAAACAACATGTAATTTTCTTACTTGACCATAACCACTGTATTTTCTTTTTCGAATATTAAGCTTACTATGCCCACCGTTATTATTGTAGATACTAACTCTAGTGCTATCTACGGCAATTTCAACATTTTCCAGATCATCTTTATTGCTTCTATGGTCATCAATCTTCAAATTAAGCTTTTTAAATCTTCTGGAAGCTTGTGTATAGCTGATAATCTTAAGTTTTTTGCCTATTTGTACCATATAACCTTTTACAAAACCTACAGCTTGTCTCAAGCCAATTCTAAAAAGATGAACTATTATGTGTATTAAAATTACAACTTTATCACTATAAGTGTTATTGCCACCTGCAACTTTTGGACTATTTTCATACCAATTTTCTATGGCTTGATTAACAAAATGAAAAACATTTCCTCTTTTTTTGAGAAACTCGTTATATTCTCTTTGGTTACTTACTCTCATTTTTTGTGGCATAAGTTGTACTTGTTTGAAAAATGCCTATTTTACAACAAAATTCGTTAGTAGCCATATATTAAAAAGCTTTTCTTCTTACAATAACCTCAACCAACACTAGCTATGCAACAAAGCCGACCAGGATTAGCCTCCAATACTATTTCTACTGCTCCAGAGCTATATCCATAGTGCTTAAAACATATGTAATCTAACATTTCATTTTCTCGTGCTATATAATGTACTGTCATACATAACTCCTTAAACTTAAGCTAAATTCAACCTTTTTTGGTAATCCACAGGGAAAATACGACATTTGCTTTTCTTCTAACCGCACAATAACAAATCTTCCCAAAACATTTCCTAAACTATCTACTAAGATACTTGGTTCCTGATTTTTCTCAGCTTCTTTCATACTTTTTAATTGATTTAAATCATTGAGATTATGGAAATAAATTATTCCTTCTAAGTCTATATTTTCTGTACCTTGGCCAATATTTTGTAATGAAGGTATTTTACCAATAGACTCAATTGTACTCCAACGATTTTCTTTACTATACCTTACACTTGTTGGAGAAAACTTATGTTGACCAAGTGATAGCATTAGTAAATTGGTTCTATTGAATCAAATAGAACGTCTCGCGATTTTTCTCTTATTCTTTTTATTACTGCATCAGCAAGACTACGTACATCTTGGTTAGGTTCTGCTTTTATACTTATATTAAATGTAAAAGTTTGATTGAAAATTTTTTGTTCACACTTTTCACAGTCTTTTAAAACTTTCTCTGAATTATCTCCTGCAGAACTTTTTTCTGTAATCACACTTTCAATATTCGTTCTACTATTCGAAATTCCACTAAAAGCATTATTATTTAATAAAGGATTTCCTTTACTAAAAACATTTCTATTTTCACTAGTTGCACTGCCTATTTTTGCTTCTACTGGTTTCTTTAATGCTTTTATTGGACTATCATTAAACAATTTTTCTACACTAATCCAATTTTCTATAGGTTTTGTCACTGATTTCCAGATACTTGAGAAAAAGTTCTTTACCTTTTGCCAATTAGCGATTACAAGCGCTGCACCAATTGATAGTCCAGCAATAGCAGCTCCTATAGGATTGGTTAGCGTTAAAGCTTTCAGTCCCATGATCACTGCTGGAATTACTCGAGCTGATAACGAAGTTAATACTGGCAAAAGTGTTCCCTGCAAAATAGCCTTAAAAGTTAATATTCCACCTCCAGCCAATGCAAATGCATAACCAAAACCTACCACTGCAATCTTACCAATAATAAGAGCTGAAATTATGCTCATAACTCCTGTAGTCAAAATTGGACACTTCTCTGCAAACCAAGCTATGAGGTTAGTTATCTCTCTTAGAATATTACTTATCCACTTTAAAGGAGGTAGCATTACTGAGCCCAGGTTCATTCCTAACTCTGCTATCGCATTCTTCAATAATCGCAAGTTATTTGCTGTAGTTGCTGCACGATTATTAAACTCTTCTTGCATGGACTTTTTAAATTTTTTCTCGTCAGCTAAATGATTTATGGCATCTTTATAATTCTTTAAGCTTCCAACTAGTAGTGCAATATCATCCTGATATTCTTGACCGAAGAGGTTGAGAAGAATTTGCGAACGTTCTTGTTTATCTGTTTTCTCTAAAGTTTTAAAAAAGTATAGTAATGCTTCTTGACCATTTTGAGCAATTTTTTGTGACATCTCTTCTGCAGTTATGCCTATGGATTCCAATGCTGCTTTAAATTCTTTGCCTTGCCCTTCAGCAGTTTGGAGCTTAGAAAGTAAAGCATTTATGGCAGTTCCTGCTTTTGCTGGTTGTTTACCTAAACTAACGAAGGCATTTACTAAACTACTTGTTTCCTTGATGTCAAGACCAAATTGTTTTGCAGTACCACCAACTATTGCTAGAGTTTCAACCATATCTTTTGCTTTGGCAGCAGTATTATCTGATAAGTGATTGATTACATTACCAACGTGTTCCATTTTGCTAACATCAATTCCATAAACGTTAGAAAGTTTAGCTATAGAATCACCAGCTTGTTCAGCGGACATATCGAATGCCGTGGCCATTTTAGCTACTGTTGTGGTAAATCCAAGTAGCTTATCTTTGTCGATACCAAGCTGGCCACCACTTGCAGCAATTTGAGCTAACTCAGCAGCCGACAGTGGTATCGTATGGGACAGTTCCTTCAATGTCTGACCAAATTCTGCGGCTCCTTGATTGTGAGCTGCCTCATCTTCAGCAAATCTCACTACTTTTTTAACATCAGCCATAGCACTTTCAAAGTCAATCGCAACTTTAATTGGTGCTGCAAGTGAAAGTCCTAGTCCTATAGTTTCCATTACTTGTGACCTATAATAAGCTTTTTTTGCCAGAGCATTTTGCTGTTTTTGTATTACAGATCCTAATTTACTGTATTTCCCTTTAAGTACTTCAATAGATGAACCAAGTTTAGTTTGATCCCTCACTAAAGATTTAATATCCTTTCCACTTTTCCTTATTTCTTCATTTAATGTGTGAAGTGTATCTCTCTTTTTGATATAAGCCTCTTTTGCCTTTGATGCCGATGCTTTCAATTTTTCGAATTCATTTCTCAGTGCTTTGCTTGGTTCTTTTTTTTCCTTCTTCTCTTTAGCAATTACTGCAGCTGATTCTTTTGCTTTCTTCTCCGCTTCCTTCCAATTCTTCATGGCTTCAAGGGCATCATGATTTAGTTGCTTAAATTTGGAAACAGATTTCATTGACGAATCAAGCTGCTTTATACTATCACCCAACTTAGAAAGCTTTGCTGTACTACCTGTCATTGCACTATTAAAACTGCCATCTAACGTTGCACCGATCTTTATTGAAAGCATTGACATTTTTTTGTTACTCCTTCACTTACTTCTAACCACTTTAGAAACTCTTTTATACTCATATTAATAATTTGCTCAATTCCACTTCCTGTTGTTGAGCTAAGTTTTAAAATATTGAATCTTAACTCCTCTGTTCCAGCGGCGACAAAAAATCTTTTAGTACCTTTTGTATTTCTACATAATCTTTAATACATAAATCTTCAACTACTTCTTTTGGCACAGATGCTAGATTAGCAATTAAAGCTACCTCTTTCAAAGCTTCGCCTTCTATGCGTTCTATAGTAAGTAAATCTCTTACTTTAGGTTCACGCATCGATAACTCTGAGACAGAAATACCATCAACTGTTATTGGGTTGTTTAGTGTTATAGTTTGCATAAAATTCTCCTATAAAAAATAAAATCTTGTAAAATGTTGTAACTATTTGATCAACATCTAAAAAATAGAATTCTAAAAATCTTCATATTCCAAGCACCGTTTGAAGTAGTGCCATCTGATCAACACCATTTATCTTTCTAATCATATTTTCAGCATCGATTTCTATTAACTCATTACCACCTATAGTAAGTTTATAGTAATGAGCAGCGACAGTGCATTTGAGAGTGGCTTTTTCAGCAGGTTTCCAGCTACCAAAGTCAAATTCTTTGAATATTCCCCTGAGATTGATTACTACAGCTTCAATATCGTTACTACCACTCCCTTGCATTCCACCACGGAGCGTCAAAGCTACTGAATTTCCATCTATCAAACCAAAAAGTCTAAAAAGTTCTGAATCATATTCTGCAAAAGTAAAATCTGCTTCAAGCTTTTCCATGCCCATGTCAATATTTATTGGAATATCCATACCACCAGCTCTATATTCTTCAGTTTTTATGGTAAGCTTCGGTAAGGTTATTTCATCTATTTTTCCTGCATAACCACGACCATCTACAAATACGTTAAAATTTCTCAGTATTTTCGGTAACACTTTGCTTTCTCCTAACTTATATTTACAAGATGGGATCTGAATATTATTTGCTCAGCCGGATATGGTGGTGTAAACTCAAAGTCAAAGTATACTTTTCCGCTTGCAATATTCGCCGGTGTATTGAGTTCGGGAGTTGCATAGCATTTTCCACTGATAATCGCTCCTTGGGCTTTTAAATTGGCCAAATAAGAATTCACCCCCTCAATCACATCATCTATATAAGTTTTAGTGATATTGCGATCAACTGCCCATAAATGAGCCCTAAGTAAACTATCGTTAATTAAATCAGCCGTTCTTCTCACTGACAGAAAAGCCCATTTCGAGTCATTTGAACATGTTCTATTGCCCCAAAGCCTATAGCCATTTTGATGAATTATCGTTGTTACTTCATTTTCATTTAAATGGTTTGCTCTACAATTTGTATTACCGAGCGTAAAATCAATAGGCCTGCTTGTTCCAACAATACCATTTATCTCTTTATTTGAAGGTGAGTGCCAGAATCCTTGTTCGCTATCTACTTTCGCTATTAAACCAGCTACAAATGGGCTTGCTGGCAAGATTTCTTCTTTTCCTTCAATAAATAACTTAATCCATGGATCAACGACGTAAACTCTTGAGCTGCCGATGCTCTTTCGCCATTTTATTGCTTCTTCATCATTAGTATTTGGTCCATCTGCTACTATTATGCTTCTCAGCTTTTCTGCTATAGGAATTAATGCTGCAACCACTGCATCTTCTGGTAGTTGGTGAGTAAATTGAGGTGCAATTAATATTCTTGGAGCAACATGAACTATGCTTTCACTACTGAGGAATGCCTCTATCCCTTGATACTCTCCAGTCTCTTTATCAACTCCTCCAATTATATTCTTCAGCGTCTCTTCTTCTTTTAATTTTGGATCGCTGTTTTCACTTTCTTCAACTCGAATAACTACTACTGTTGCACCGATTTGGGAAAATATTCCATTTACTGCAGAAGGTAAACTGCCACTCTTTCCGAGCTTTGCTGCTTCCTTTAAGCTTCCTGCAACTAACACTGGTTTATTTAGCGGAAATTTTTGCTCATCAGCTTCAGGTGCAGTACCGATTACACCTATCACTGATGATTTAGCTGCACGTACTGTTTTTGCCCCTGAGGTTACCTCAATAACATTTACTCCGTGCAAAAATTCTTCAGCCATTTCTTTGCATCTTTTGTTTAAAATCGTTTAGTAAGTTCTCTACACTTTTGGCTTCTGCAATTTTCTTCTTGGTAATGTCTTCCAACTCTTCACATTTCATTATTTCTTTTACTGCTTTTTTTACTTTTTCTTCAATGATTCTTGCCATTTCAGTAACTGTAATACCACGTACTTTTGCTAATGGCTCTATAATTTCTGCATCTTTTTCGTCTATAGATTCTGGTGCTGCTAGAATGTTTTCTGCGGCTTTTGCTTGTATTTCGTACGACTTAAGCTTCTGATGAGAATATCCTGCGTATTGGTGAGTATAGTTATTATAATAAGTACGGAGACTAGAAAGTGCAGAAAACTTCGCATTTTGCAGTAACTCCAATTCAATGTCTTCTTGATTTCGCTGAGCAATTTTGCCTCCTTCTGTTAAACAATAGCTTTTTTGCCAATCAAAATCTTCTGGTGCTTCATACCAATCATTTCCAGTTGGCTTGTTTTCAAGTGTTGTTGTTTCAATCTGCTTGTGGTTTTCAAAACGTATATAAATAGTCATAAATTCCTCCTCATTGCCATATTTGATTAGTTCGTTCTAATCCTGGACATTGCCAAGCTTTTAGCGTTCTCTCCACATCTACTTCAAGTCCTGTAGTTAGAACATTGCTACGTATGTTATAAATCCCCCACTGAATAAATTGACCATAGTTGTGTACATAATTTGATGCAAGCATACCTTGACTAACTTGTGTTCTGGAATACAGATAAGATGATGTGTAAAGTAATATTGCAACTGTTTTTCCTGCTGGAATCTCCACATTACCAGATCCGGCTAACTTGCTATCAGAACTCGTGTATTGGTAAACATTTTTCCATACTATTTTTGAAATACTTGATTTATTAGAATTAGTGTTATCAGGAGTTCCCACAAATAATCCTGCTCCCCCATACTCCGTACTCGAATACGATGATCCAACAAATTCCATTGTCTTATTTATGTTCACATTGGTTGTATTTTTTACAAATACTACTCCAAGTGCAGCATACGGATAATAGTATATCTCATCATAACTACCCGAAAAACTTTTTGTGCATAACTCTCCGTAAATAAATGTTCCTTTACTTCCCTCTATAAAACTTAGTTGTCTTGGCCGATAAAAACTAACGTAATCTGTATTGTACGTATGGCTACCTGCTAGTAATTGCAACATATAGTCGGTTTTTGTTATATCACTACTCCACCTTCCAAGCTCTGTCGTAAAAGTTCCGTGGCCAAAATAATTATTTTTTCTGCCAAGTACACCAAATAAGAAAGGTAATGCTCCAGGTTCAATCATGTGACGCTTTCTTACTTCTTTCATGATTGATGAGCCACTTGGTACATCATTTATGGAGTTAAGCTTGGTTGGTTCTCTGCTCCTGATCTCTTTCATAATTGACGAACCACTTGGCACATCATTCACAGCACGAAAGTTATCTACTAAACCCTTAAGACCATCTTTATGACTGTTACTAATGCTATTTATTGCTGCAATATTGGCATTCTTTCTCGTATCAAGTAGCGATAAATTTGTTGTCCCTTTTTCATCAATTCTCTTTAATAACTGCTTCTCTGATTCAGAGATCACTGCTAAAGAACTAGCTTTTTTATTATCCAGATCAGTTAAGTGTTTTTTTGCACTATCAAGAAGTTCTTTTAGCTTACCATCAGTCATCTGCACAATTTCAGAAACTGCACTTTTGTCGATTATTGATTCCAGTGCTTTAGCAAGATATGCTAATTGATCTGGCGTACTATTTGCTGCTAAATCCCTAAGCCTTTCTTGTAGTGCATCAATTATTTCTTTTACTTTAGTCATTTGCGCAATATCAGAAATAGCTTTTTTACCTATCATCGATTCTAATGATTTAGCAAGGTACGCTAATTGATCAGGTGTGCTATTTGCTGCTAAATCTTTAATTCTTTGATGCAATGCATCTATGGCTTCGTTAGCAATGGTCATTCCAAAAATTCAAAAAAGTCTCAAAATTCAGTCGTTCAAATGCTTTTTTAAGCTTATTGTGCTCATTCTCTCTTTTAGCGATATCTTCATCTATTTTCTTAATTGTAGTACGGATACGAACAACATCCTGCACAGCAATATTCTCTGGATGAGGCAGTGGATACCCTCTGCTTGTTTTATCATCTGACATTCTGCTAAGTGATAATGATTCGTAGATTTTTGACTTTAGGACGATAGACAACTGTTCCACTTAAAACTAATTTTATCCTTGTCTCATTACCATTAAAGTTTGTTAGCACATGAGTTCTCTCTACCCAATTTTCCCCTATTGGTTTTCCCGAGGTTAAATTTACTAGCTGCCATTCTTTGACGCTTTTCTGCACATATGCTTTTACGTCTGCAGTGCCAGGTATTAGCGCATCATATGTTATGGTAATTTTAGTGTTAGCTCCTGCTGTAATGCTTCTTGTAACATAATCTCCTTTTTCCCCTATATTACCCATAACTAGCTGTAACCCAGGATATAGCACTGGACTTTTTTCTTTTGACCCTTTTAAATTTGCCTTTACTGTTAACTCTCCAGATAGTCTTTCACGCAGCGCGAGCGACAAGTTATCAGATAGAAAATTTTCTTTTCCCTCTTCATCTATCAGAATAAATTCTACATTGGTATCAAATGCTACTTTTTCGACGTTCGTCAAAACAATTAAATCTGATACATTATTTACAGTAACTTTGCCCAGATCAATAACGTGAGAACTTTCGCTAAATTTTGCAGCTAGTAATCGAAACGTTAAATCTAAATTCTGATGCGGTGTCCAGGTACTTGCATTGCTAGATGACAGTAATACTCCTACTTGATATGGTTGACTTGTTACCCAACGGCTATTTACTGCATCATACTTGCCAAGCTCTGCTATTTTGACTGTTGTCTCTGAATCATCGGTAAGTAAAACTATTGCATACTCTTCTCCTGCATGGCAAAACACTGGTGACCAAGTAATACGTGTTGCCGTGCCATCTATCTTTATATCTTTTGGCTCAATATAGCTTTCAGCAATGACAGTTTGTGAGGGCATTCCTACTGCCGTTTCTCTAATCTGCACAACAACACGTTTTTTGCCTTTATTTATAAACCATAAGTCTAGACCTCCTATGTGTCTGCTTTCATTTAGAGTAAATGTTTGCGCTAAAGGATCAACTCGTCTTGCTGCGATAACTCTTCTTCTCTCTTCTATGGTAATAGTTTTTTTACCAGTATAAGTTGCTTCTCCATAGCTTCCTTTATCCCCGTAAAACTGTACTAATTTAGTACCTGCTGGAATATTTGCTGGGATTTTTATTTTTCCACTTATTTGTCCTTGATTTTCCACTTTTTTTCTTTTTATTTTTACATAGGTTGGATAATGATGCCGTCAAATTTTACTTCTTTAAGCCTTTCACCTAGCTCAAAACCTTCAATTTCAAAATCTTGTACTGCTTCTCTCATAAATTCAGCTTCGTATGAAGTACTTGACAGCAATTCTGTTGTTTCTTTAACATTAAATACTCTAGTTACTGGACTTTTCCAATGAGTGATAACCTCTGTCCAGTGGTCAATGTTTTTATTTAGAGTAATTTGTGCCGGGACTGGATCAAAAGCTTGGTATGGATTGATCTTTTCTCCTTTAGTCTGTAAAAGCTGCTCCAGTACCGGTTCAAGTTTATAAGGCAAAAGATATCTTTCCCCACCTTTTTCAATATCTGCAACTTCTACATCTATTGGCAGAACTAGCTCTCTATTTACTATTGCTGCAGACTGCGAAATTCCTTGATCACGCATATCATCGTCAAAAAACGAATCAACAAATACTCCTTTTTTGGTAGTAGGTTCTCTTGAATTTGCATCACTGCGTAAACGTTCCTGTGCAACAAGAGCATAAAGATCATTTATTCCTTTTTTCATTGCTTCAAGCTCATTCATCGGTACAGCATGAATAGCATTATTCACTATTTTTACCCCTTCGCCTTTTTTCCACGTCTGATGAATGTAGCAGAGCAAAAGTTGTCCACTAGGCGCTCTAGGCATTGATGGTCGCCAAGGGTGAGAAATTCCTTTTATTCTTCTTACCACTCCTTTGCTATCGATAGTAATTAAATCAAAGCGGGGCATTTTCCAGGTGTAATCAATCAAAACCAGACTGTTATCAACTGCTCCTTTTACTTTACATCCCTCTTCACTTATATCTTCAGGGCTTACATGAGTGCGACAGCGATAGGTTATTAGGTAACTACTTCCAGGAGCTGGTTCTTTGCTGGGTAATGACCAATCAACGTTTCCTGCATTTAACTTATAGTCTGTACTATTTTCATAAATAACATTGCCTTGTTTAATTTGAATAATCTCAAGTACCGCAGAGTCAGGTATTGGATCAACAGCTCCTGAATATGAACCATGAGTAATGGTAATGGTTTTTTGAACGGTTATATCTACTTTTTTGATTTCACTTATTGGAAAATCATTAACTTTAAGTTCCATTACTCTTTGGCTATTTGGCTGAAAAGTATGTGGTTCTGATTCAACTGATTTTATATCCGGATCTTCATCAAAAGAAACACGAATACTGTGAGGAAGTTCAATCTCATAGCCATCAACATGAGCTTTACCCTCATTAATCACAAATATTTTTTTTCCTCCTTCTCCCTCTTCCTTTTGCAGGAACATTACTTCAAGACCATTTACGACGTAGGAACCATTTGCCTCTTTGTCATAACGAGCAAGAGCAGTAGTTACTATATTTGCTTGTGGTGGTGGTGAATGTTCTATCAATACTCCATTTTCAATATTGTAAATTGGGTAAAATTCGCCATTTGTAGAGTTAACAGTAACACTTTCTACTTGGTATCCCCAAATGGTGGAAACTTTAAGCCTTGCTGCCCCTACTTCTTGATAATTACGTGTACCAACAGCAGGATCACGAAGATTTTCGTCCTCAAGTTCTGTAATCGTAGATTCTAGATAATAAACACCGATACGCACTGTGGTACTCAGTGGAATAACAAACTCTTTTGCTTCTACTTTTCTAACTGCTCCACGAAGATAGATTTTTCCTGACTCAAGTGTAACTTTACCAGCTTCCCCATCTATAATACAATTGCTTCTTGTTATAACATCGCCATCACGAAATATTGCATCGCCTATACCTTTAAGCTTAGAGAGAGCATATTCCTGAGTCTCGTTTAGTTCTGCAGACTGTAGACCTCTTCCTGCAAGAAATAAGCTTTTTTCGTATTCTTTGTCAGGATTAAAGCGATTATAATAGCTATTCAAAGTCATTCTTTTCCCCTCTTCAGAATGTAACGACAAAGGCAAAAGTTTCCCGGGTTGCTGCGGTTCTGATCAGTGGTACTGTGTGTTCTAAAACTAACAAAATTCCAGGATTTTCCACGTCTTTTGGCTCAAAATATCTCTGTCCAGGAGGTGCTTTCTCCTTTACCTTTGTACCAACCATAACCCCGAGTTCCCTGATAACTTGATTTGCTGCGTCCGTGAAATCGAAAGTAAATTTGAGAAAAAGATTATTAGTTGGTACATTTGAGGGCCTAAACCTTCCAGAAGGAGTTATAAGTTCGCCGTTTTCATCACCTGTGCAGAATAGCACTTCATCTGCAGTACGTCTGCCAAGCTCATTGAGCAGTTTTTGAGATGTAATGGACTCTGGTGGTGTGTCTTGAATGTATTCTATAGTTACTGTACTATTCTCTACAATAGAGCTGTTTTTCGTACGTTTTATTATACCACTACTGCTCTCAACTATATAGTCAATACTGGATTGATACACTGTTTGTCCTGTAAAAACCCTTACATCTTTAATAGTATGGTGATCTAGAGCTATTTCATCCTCAACAAAAACTTTTTCGACTTGATGACTACTTTCCCAATTGGCATCACCACTGCCCCAAGCAAGATGTATTGGTTGCTCTTTTATGCTTGCTGCTATTGCTGCTCTTCCTGACTGTGTAAGAATTGACATTTGAAAATTTGACTCCTGTATATATATTCACCAAAATTACAAAAACTGTTCAGTTTTTTTAGGAAAATTCTTCTTTTATTTCATAATAAATTTTTGTTGACTAATCTTTAATCTATTTTAGACATAATATATTTACTTTTAGATATATGATAGCTAGTGAGGAATTTTGGGAAAATAATTTAGAAATGCCAGTATCCTTTTTGCTTAAGGACTTTCAAAATCCAAGTTTACGTGAAAGTTGGCTTAATTCTCTTTCTGGTAGACAATTAAGTGTGATTTTTAACCACTATTTTCAGAATAAGCAAAATAGGCAATTATTTAAAGACTACGAAAAATCCGATGATATTTCAACTCAGCAAAAGCGTAAGATGCTTATTAAAATTTCTGAATCTCTGTTTGATTATTACTTAGTCAATCGTTTTAGTCGTGCAAAATCAGAAACAACTATAGCTGAAGTAGCACAGTCTGTATTAAGCCAAGATCTTCTGAAATCATTTCTGTTGCAAAATAACAAATATGACAAAAAGTCCTTGTTGTTTACTCTCTTTATAATTAATCATAACTTACTGAAACAAATTTTCTGCTTTAATCAAGTGCAGAAAAAAGGTTTTTTACCTTTCGTATTAAAAAATCCTCCAAGACAAAAGTCCACTTCATTTAAGGATTTTTTATCAAAAAGTACGATACAGGAAATATTAAAACAGCATGATCTATTCGAAAATGATAGTTTTGAAAGTCAGTTTCAAGAACTCTTTTACTACCAAAATAGTATTTACTTATTTATACGACGTGCTAGTAAAGATGAAGATTTGGTAATGAGTTCAAATAAGGTAATACACGGTTATAAACCTAGTAGAATTATTATTGACTTTGCTTTAAATGCTAACCAAGTAAATCTATCTATTCAAAGTTTTGATCAAGGATTAAAAATAGCAAATAAAATAGTAAGCTGTTATTTTCAACGAGAATGTTCATTTACTAACATGCGCCACCAAAATACAACAGCACAAGTGAGTACTTTTTTGAATGACTGTGTAAAACAACATGTACCTGATATTCGCCTATTTGAATTGAAATTTGGTCCATCTAAATCTAAAACTAATCTTACGTTAAACACGGATAATATTGAAGAGTGGTTGCAGAAGATAGAGCCTTCGGTTGGTAGTGTACTGCATGATGTTTCGCTTGTTCAGCATATCAAAGTATTGTTCAAAAGTAAAAAAGTTACTTTATCCTTTCAGACAGACACGCAATACGCAAATTATATAGAAATTGATTACTCAGAATATGTTCTCAATAGAAAAGAACGAGATGATTTTAAGTCTTTAATTAGAGATAGCTATGGAATTACCGTTTTGTCGAAAACACTCTCAAGATATTGATACTATGTTAGTAAATAGGTCCTGGGTAGATCCTGATGAGAACTATATAGATGCTGCAGAGTATCTCAACCAGATTGATTTTGTTAAACTTGAGAAGCATTACTTCGTTATTTGCGCTAATGATTTAGATCTTGATTTTCCAAATATACAAAATCCTTATTGCAAAAACGAGGTTATCATTTCTCATGATTTTGATGAAGAGTGTGATGATCTAGCTTGCGAGGATTGTGGTCGTGATATTTTTCCTGATACTTATAAAAAACAGCGTTATCTTGTGCTTTCAATTAAACTTAATACGGAAAAAATTATAAGTTGGTTTGAAAAACTATTAATAGGGCTCATATGGGAAAAGGCGGCAAATGGGATATATCATATAAGCTTTAAAAGTAAAATAGTAAGCGTTATTATACCAACTTTATGTACTGATAAGTCATATTTAACTGTAGATAGGTTAAGAACTAATGTTGCTGTTCTTATAACTTTTGGAAAGGCAGACTTAAAAATATTGTTAAGCCTATACACTGTTTCCATGGCTGATTTAATTTGTAAACATCAAACTCTAAATCAAATACTAAGCGAAGCAGTTGAAAAAGGAGTACCAGAGCTATTACCTAATGTTTCTTTTCAAGCATTCCCTTATGTTCCACTGCAAGAAACAACTCTTCCAGAAAAAAAGATACTGCGATTAAAAGTTGAAGATAATACTATTTATGTTAATGACATTGAAATTATAGGCAAACAAGCAATTTCGAGCATCCGCATCTTTAGAGTATTACTTAAACAATTTTTGCGTGACTTGGAAGCAGTTAAAGAATATAAATTTCTTAGTATCATTCAAATAGCAGATAGTTTAGGTATTGAAGACCCAGAACAGCAAGTACGCAGACCTCTTAACAGAATGCAAAAAACAATAGCAGAAAAGCTAGCTAGCACCTTGGGACTAAATATAAAACGCGATGATGTGATACAAGCGTGTAACTGGTCAGGCTATCGGCTTAATCCATCTACCATTAACTTAAGTGCTAGCTAGCCCTATTGCTAAAAACAGTCTAATGGTAACATAACTTTAACGCGTCTGTTATTTCTTGGTACTTCTTTTTCACGAAATTTTATATAACCTTCAGTAACTAAGGCATTAATATATCTAAGAATAGAATGATGACTCTTAAGACCATTCAAAAAAATAGCAAAATTGGGTTTTAGTAAAAAAGCGTCCCTTACTCGCTTCCTCATTAATTAACTGTAAAACAGTATCATATTCTCTCTTCCAGCGTATGGTTCCTTTATGTTTAGTAAGTAATTCTTTAACAAGGTTTATGTCACTTATAATTGAACTCAAAAATTCAGCTATATCCCCGTTTTTATCTTTAGAAACCTGTTGTTCAGCATTCATATCACTAATACCAGGCGATAAATAAGACAGACATTCTTTAAATCAATAGTGTTTTTTGGGATTTATTCATCTATAAAAATTGTTTCAAATAAACACAGCAGCTTTAGAAAGGTATCCAATCACGCTCAGTATTTTGATGTTGCTCTTGAGTAATAACCGTAGCAATCTTGTTTTTCTCTCCATATCGATCAGCCTCAATACCAACTTTTGCAGTAAACTCTAACCCATTAAAATCAGCTATAGAGTTGACTTTTCTAGCAATAACTGCTTTTTCTGAAGTGTCATTTGAATGAATGTTCCGTGCTGACTCTAAAATACTTCTAAGCATAGAACGACCCATTTCTCCCCAAGTATCTTCTCCTTCAACGCTTGCTTTGCCACTTTTAATACCAATTACTTGATAAATCTTACGTTTTGCATATGGACCTTCAGTGACAGTAAATTCAGCGTTTAAATAGATGCTACCAGTAGTGTAGCTTTTCGTGAACCAATTCTCATAACCTCCAGGCTTTATTGCCATTTTTACCTTGACTATTGTACCTTTCGGTATTAAACTGCTTTGCAGTTTTGCGTTATTAAAATCAGTTAAAAAATCTGCTAGCATATTGTCTCCTATAAATTAAGTAAAAAAAGAATCAACTCCATTGGTCTACGAGTTGCCAATTGCCATTTATCTTATCGACAAGTTTGTTTGGTACACGTTCACCATTACGAAGCTCAAATACTATTTGACGGGTAGTGCTTTCTTCATCATGAGAAAACATCACCATGCCAGTACTGTAGAATCCTCTTAAAGATCCAGCACCGCTTAAACCCTGAAATGGATCTTCTTCTAACATTTTTTTGGATAGTTTTTTTGTATGGTGGGTGAGTATTATGCCTGAATCTGGATGGCTTTGTTGCATAGCACTGATAGGCATGTAAATCACAGTGAATTTACGCAGCTAATTTAAATTCAGCCATACCTATATCAGTAAATTTGTTCAATAAGTAGCACTTAATTAACAGCTCTTTTTCACGATTTACCTCTGATTTATTTTTCAAGCCAAACCCAAATATTTGCTTCAACCTATAGAAAAAGACTTCAATATAAGACCGTGCTCCATACTTAACTTTTTTCTTCCATTCATTAATACCATCTTCATAATTCTCATATGACCTAATTCTACTAATATACTTGTTTCTTTCTGATAAGTAGTCAGCTAAACAAATTTTAGTATCCTTCCTAGGGCGAATAATAGGCACAATATTGTATTTTCTGCATTCTTTATACACACTTTTTATATCATAAGCCGCATCTGCTCGAATAGAACAAATGTTATATTTATCACTGACTTCTTCTAACATATCGCAGACCGGCAAATAGTCTACAGCAACACCACTAGTGTAGTTCATGCTTATTGCTTTCTTATCATTTATGTTTAAAACAACATGTAATTTTCTTACTTGACCATAACCACTGTATTTTCTTTTTCGAATATTAAGCTTACTATGCCCACCGTTATTATTGTAGATACTAACTCTAGTGCTATCTACGGCAATTTCAACATTTTCCAGATCATCTTTATTGCTTCTATGGTCATCAATCTTCAAATTAAGCTTTTTAAATCTTCTGGAAGCTTGTGTATAGCTGATAATCTTAAGTTTTTTGCCTATTTGTACCATATAACCTTTTACAAAACCTACAGCTTGTCTCAAGCCAATTCTAAAAAGATGAACTATTATGTGTATTAAAATTACAACTTTATCACTATAAGTGTTATTGCCACCTGCAACTTTTGGACTATTTTCATACCAATTTTCTATGGCTTGATTAACAAAATGAAAAACATTTCCTCTTTTTTTGAGAAACTCGTTATATTCTCTTTGGTTACTTACTCTCATTTTTTGTGGCATAAGTTGTACTTGTTTGAAAAATGCCTATTTTACAACAAAATTCGTTAGTAGCCATATATTAAAAAGCTTTTCTTCTTACAATAACCTCAACCAACACTAGCTATGCAACAAAGCCAATCTGGATTGATAACATTTCTCAGTCTTTCAAGTGTTTTTTGCAAGAAGAATAACATAGCGCTATTGTCGTTTTCATTGCCATATTCACTTGAGTTAAAAATGTTACGAAGAGGGTCAATCGCAATAATATCAGGTTTAAAACGCTCTTTGACAACATTTTTGATTTCATCTATTTCTTCACTGCTAAATGATAATTGCACTCTTGGCGTGATAATTAAGTTATTGGCAGCTATGTCCAAAAGCTCTTTATTCAGTTGAAGTTGTTGCAACCGTTCTTTCATATATTCATATTCAATTTCAGTTTGCATGTAGAAAATTTTCAAAGGTTTATTTGGTGTCATACCGAGAAATGATCTACCAGCAGCCATGTGGACGAGCCATGAAATTAGAAAATCGCTTTTGCCAATTTTAGGAGGGCCACCCAGTACTAATAGACCTCTTTTTGTCAGAATCCTTGGTGAGATTATATCTTCTGGTATCGGTGATTGATCATCCAAATATTCTTTCACACTGAAAAAGGGAACTTTTTGACCGATATTGAAAAAGCTTTGTTCCATAATAATTATTCTCCAATTTTTAATTAAGCAATAGGAGCCAAAGTTTTGGCTTTAATTTTCGCAAGTAATTTACCCAGATGCGGTTCTTCAACCATATTCAGGCAGCCACTGCGGTCTTTAGCTGGATATCCCCAAGAGTTAATAGTCTGACAGACAAATGAACGTTTCTCTGTGCCATCATCTTTCTTGATTCCAACCATACTAATTACTTCATCAACAATACCTGGAATTTCACTAGCAGTTTTAGCCCCTTCACATTGAGGTAACCAAGTTGGACGATTGCAGTCATCAAGATATTGACCTAATGTGCCAACTATGATAATGTCTTTATCTCTGATGTGTTGAAATTGATTGAGCCAAGCCATCATCTCTTGAGCAAGTGTACCATAAGCAGCTCTTTTATCTTCTCTCCCTGATCTATCTGAAAAAGCTTCAGGTTGCATTCTTGCCCATAATAGACATAAACGTGAGGCAACGGTTATACTATCCACAAAGATGCATCGGTATTTAGAAACTTTAGAAAGAAGATCTTTGTGCTTGCTACAGACATGCTCATAGTGTTTTTGACTATACGCTTGATCAGACCTTAATGCAGGATGGCTTTGTTGCATAGCACTGATAGGCATGTAAATCACAGTGAATTTACGCAGCTAATTTAAATTCAGCCATACCTATATCAGTAAATTTGTTCAATAAGTAGCACTTAATTAACAGCTCTTTTTCACGATTTACCTCTGATTTATTTTTCAAGCCAAACCCAAATATTTGCTTCAACCTATAGAAAAAGACTTCAATATAAGACCGTGCTCCATACTTAACTTTTTTCTTCCATTCATTAATACCATCTTCATAATTCTCATATGACCTAATTCTACTAATATACTTGTTTCTTTCTGATAAGTAGTCAGCTAAACAAATTTTAGTATCCTTCCTAGGGCGAATAATAGGCACAATATTGTATTTTCTGCATTCTTTATACACACTTTTTATATCATAAGCCGCATCTGCTCGAATAGAACAAATGTTATATTTATCACTGACTTCTTCTAACATATCGCAGACCGGCAAATAGTCTACAGCAACACCACTAGTGTAGTTCATGCTTATTGCTTTCTTATCATTTATGTTTAAAACAACATGTAATTTTCTTACTTGACCATAACCACTGTATTTTCTTTTTCGAATATTAAGCTTACTATGCCCACCGTTATTATTGTAGATACTAACTCTAGTGCTATCTACGGCAATTTCAACATTTTCCAGATCATCTTTATTGCTTCTATGGTCATCAATCTTCAAATTAAGCTTTTTAAATCTTCTGGAAGCTTGTGTATAGCTGATAATCTTAAGTTTTTTGCCTATTTGTACCATATAACCTTTTACAAAACCTACAGCTTGTCTCAAGCCAATTCTAAAAAGATGAACTATTATGTGTATTAAAATTACAACTTTATCACTATAAGTGTTATTGCCACCTGCAACTTTTGGACTATTTTCATACCAATTTTCTATGGCTTGATTAACAAAATGAAAAACATTTCCTCTTTTTTTGAGAAACTCGTTATATTCTCTTTGGTTACTTACTCTCATTTTTTGTGGCATAAGTTGTACTTGTTTGAAAAATGCCTATTTTACAACAAAATTCGTTAGTAGCCATATATTAAAAAGCTTTTCTTCTTACAATAACCTCAACCAACACTAGCTATGCAACAAAGCCATGCAGGATTAGGACCACCAATAAGACAAGCAATGTCTCTGGCCTCATTCCAAGTGCGCATATTGATTGAATCTCCTTTCCAGTCTTGTACAGCTAGAAGTCCTGCTTCAAAATCAAGGCAAAGTGTTGTTGATTCATCGAGAGTTTTGAGTAAGCTAGTTTTACCAATTCCATAAGGGCCAAAGATTACTATCTTCACACCTGTGACTATTTTTGCTCTTTCTTCGCTGTTTATTATTTTCATGTTTTTACCTATATGCACTTATATATAAATTCACCAAATTTCAAAAAACTGTTCAATTTTTCTTATGCTTTTTTCCGTAAACAGGTGCAAATTTAGATCGCATTTTCTTGAAAATGTTGTACAAAGTAGTCCGTGACATATTGTTCATGTCTGCAACTTCAGCAATGCTGTGATGTTTAAGTTGTTCACATAAAACTTGCCACTTCTTTGGTAATTTTGAAATAATTTGCTCAACATCAATACGTAGTATCGTTTCATCTTCAAAGCAGTAACTTTCTTGTTGCACATTATTTTCAAGCTTAGGAGTAGTACGTGAGTGTTTACGGACTAGATTATTAATACGATTTTTAACAACTTGCTTAGCAAAGGTTGAAAGACTGCCCTTAGTTTTATCATACTGATCTATGCATGAAAGAAACTCACAGAAGAGGTCTTGTTCTATGTCTTCAATATCTTGATCAGTAAGCGATTTATAATATTTTGCGTAAAATTTTATTAAATTAACAACTTTAGGATCAATACCTGAATGGCTTTGTTGCATAGCTAGTGTTGGTTGAGGTTATTGTAAGAAGAAAAGCTTTTTAATATATGGCTACTAACGAATTTTGTTGTAAAATAGGCATTTTTCAAACAAGTACAACTTATGCCACAAAAAATGAGAGTAAGTAACCAAAGAGAATATAACGAGTTTCTCAAAAAAAGAGGAAATGTTTTTCATTTTGTTAATCAAGCCATAGAAAATTGGTATGAAAATAGTCCAAAAGTTGCAGGTGGCAATAACACTTATAGTGATAAAGTTGTAATTTTAATACACATAATAGTTCATCTTTTTAGAATTGGCTTGAGACAAGCTGTAGGTTTTGTAAAAGGTTATATGGTACAAATAGGCAAAAAACTTAAGATTATCAGCTATACACAAGCTTCCAGAAGATTTAAAAAGCTTAATTTGAAGATTGATGACCATAGAAGCAATAAAGATGATCTGGAAAATGTTGAAATTGCCGTAGATAGCACTAGAGTTAGTATCTACAATAATAACGGTGGGCATAGTAAGCTTAATATTCGAAAAAGAAAATACAGTGGTTATGGTCAAGTAAGAAAATTACATGTTGTTTTAAACATAAATGATAAGAAAGCAATAAGCATGAACTACACTAGTGGTGTTGCTGTAGACTATTTGCCGGTCTGCGATATGTTAGAAGAAGTCAGTGATAAATATAACATTTGTTCTATTCGAGCAGATGCGGCTTATGATATAAAAAGTGTGTATAAAGAATGCAGAAAATACAATATTGTGCCTATTATTCGCCCTAGGAAGGATACTAAAATTTGTTTAGCTGACTACTTATCAGAAAGAAACAAGTATATTAGTAGAATTAGGTCATATGAGAATTATGAAGATGGTATTAATGAATGGAAGAAAAAAGTTAAGTATGGAGCACGGTCTTATATTGAAGTCTTTTTCTATAGGTTGAAGCAAATATTTGGGTTTGGCTTGAAAAATAAATCAGAGGTAAATCGTGAAAAAGAGCTGTTAATTAAGTGCTACTTATTGAACAAATTTACTGATATAGGTATGGCTGAATTTAAATTAGCTGCGTAAATTCACTGTGATTTACATGCCTATCAGTGCTATGCAACAAAGCCTACCTGAATAAGAGTTTCGAGATTTCATAAGATGTGTCCTTAAATGAAAGACTTAAGGATGAAACTTTCTTAGTAAATATTGTAGGACATGAAAAAAATACCTCAGACAATCGTGAGTTTTTTACCCTCTGAAAACCTGGAATCTTTTTTCAAACCTCAGACACTCAAAACTTTGATCAGACAATGCACCTACGAACTGAACAGTTTTTGTAAATCCAGTGAATATATAGAACAAGACTTTCAACTTACAGGTAATTTCATGAGTGATTCATACAATGTTCAAGAACTTAAAGCACAACTTCTATTAAACTTAAGATCTTGTCTTTTGTACTTGCTACCTAACGGAACTTTTCACAAAAATGAGTTTCAAGTAGGTGATATATGGGGTAATAAAGGAAAAAGTTTAAGAGTAGAACTAAGTGGCAGTAGAGCCGGGTTATGGAATGATTTTGCAACTGGAGAAGGTGGTGACATTATCGACCTTTGGGCAGCTGTACATAGAAAGAATGCAAGGACAGAGTTTCCTGAGGTAATAGCTTCAATAAGTGAATGGCTCGGAAATAATAAAAAATACAGAGAGAAACAATATGTTGATGAAGACTTTGAGAAATTCATTACCCAAAGTTGGAATTATTATGATGAAAATGGTCAGGTGATTGTAAAAGTTTATCGTTCTGATCCTCCTGGAAAGAAAAAAGTATACAAGCCTTTTGATATCAAACAATCTAAGTTTGCATCACCAGAAATAAGGCCTCTATATAATATTCCAGAAATCTTAAAGTCTGATAAAATTGTTCTGGTGGAAGGGGAAAAATGTGCAGAAGCGCTGATAGAGAAGGGAATAACTGCAACAACAGCGATGTCTGGAGCAAATGCACCTATTGAGAAAACTGATTGGACTCCGCTAAAAGGTAAACACATTATTATATGGCCAGATAATGATGAAGCAGGTAAGAAATATGCTAAAAATGCTGAAAAAAAGCTTTTAGAAATCGGAGTTGAATCACTTGTTGTTCTTAATATTCCACAAAATAAAACAAAAGGCTGGGATGCTGCTGATTGTGTAGAGGAAGGTATAGATGTCAAAGAGTTTTTAACTTCAACTCCATGTATAAATTTACCTGCTACTGATATTCCAACTACTGATACTTCAAATATGAAAAGTTTAGAAAGACCCATAAAACAGCCACTTAATATTTTAGATTGGAGTGCAGAGCGCTTTGTAGGTCCAGTACCAGAGCAAAAATTTCTTGTTGAAGGGATATTTCCTTTGGGCGTTACTTCAATAGTTGCTGCTATGGGAGACACAGGAAAAGGAATGCTGCTACTTGATTTGGCTCTCAAAGTTGTAAATGATACAGATCAAATATGTGGTTTTGGTTCGCTTGTGACTGAACATGGATCAGTGGTAGTCTTTTTAGCAGAAGATGATGCAGGTGAAGTACATCGCCGCTTAGAACGACTTGACCCTAAATGTGAAAGATTAAAATATAAAGACAAACTATTTATTGTACCACTGCCAAACGTCAGAGGATCACTTACAATACTAAGAAACGTTCGTGGTAAAGTTGTCGAAGTTTCTCCTGAATTCGAATCTATAATAAAACAGCTCGAGAAAATTAAAGATCTGAAATTGATAGTATTTGATCCACTTGCTTAATTTATCCATGCAGATATAAATGCTGACCCAGCTGTAGGGGATTATCTGATGTGTCTATTGTCTGATCTAGCAAATAGTACTGGAGCTTCAATTGTTACTGCTCACCACATGAGAAAACCAAAAGGAGAAAAACCTATACTAACTGTTGAACAAGCAAGAGATGCAATAAGAGGTACCTCTGCTCTTGTTAATGGTGTTAGATGCTCATACGCTTTTTGGCCAATAGAAAATACAGCTAGGCTAGAGATCTTTAAGGCAGTAGGAGAAACACCAAGACAGAATGCTTTATTTCATGGGGCAGTTGTGAAGGCCAATGGGTTAGCTGATCGTACTGTAAGAACTTACCTAAGAAATCAGGAAACAGGGCTACTAGAAGATATAACAATACAACTAACAGTTAAAAATACTAGTGAAAAAGACCTTAAAATATGTCTTATCGATGCAGTTACACGATCTGCTGCTTCAGGGCATCCATTTACTCACACAGGAAGCACAGGAGTATATAAGCAACGCCATAGACTACCTGAAGTTTTTCACAGCATGGGAAGGGATAGACTAGAGCGTATGGTACAGGAACTTTTGCAGGTAAAGCAGTTAGTTAAAGTGATGTCTACAGGTTCAAGAGAGGATAAGTGGCTTGACATTCCAACTGGACCATTTGCTTGTGGTATAGGAAAATTCACTCTTGGAGCTGAAGATTTTAGCTATAGGGAAAATTTAATGTTAGGATAAGTCTTTTTTTATGGGTAAAAATATTTTAGAGTTTACCCAGTTTTCTCTATTGCCATTTCAATCTATATAGCTACTATCAATTTACATCCACTCAACTAGAACTTAGCACTTAAGAAATAGCACCATCAATGATTGTATTACATTCCTAATTCCTAGGTTCCTAAATCAGTAATTAGAAATCAGGAATCTAAATTCTGCGTGAGAGCTAGCTTTTTTGCCTACGTTCCTAAAAGCGTTCCTAGAAACCACATGTCTAAAGTCAGCCAGTGAGGCGGATTCTAGCTTCCTAAAACCCTTATATATTATATATATATAATAGTAATAAATAATAACAGTAATAATAAATATAAAATATATTGGATAAATAGAAATGAAGAAGACCTAGAGAGATTACCACAAAACATTACTTAAATTTAATGAAAAAAATACAACCTTGAGGCAATTGCATTTAGTGCGAATTTAAAGTGATTATACGACTCCAGGGTACAATTATACTACCAAGAACTAAGTTACTTATGTAAGGCAGCTTAAAACTCGATTATGAGGCATTTCTAAATTATCTTTTACCTTAAACTTTTACTTGCTACAAAAAACCTCAGCTTATTCTATCATATTTCTTATTTATTGTAAAATACTTTTTCAAAAAAGTGAACAGTTTTTGTAATTTCGGTGAATATATATCACCAGAGCTGGTTATTTTGGAGGTCTTATTGAAATATAACTATTTTCATCTAAAACTCTTAAGTTGAATTTTTAGGTAATCTCTATAAATAATTTGTAGATGAATCTAAAGGAAAAAAGTTTGGAGTTGCTGCTATAAAAGAAGAAACAGAAGCTACCTTAAAATGGAGACAAAGATCAAAATTTATTTATTTACGTCTCCAGGTTTATCTAGTATAATGGAGACAAAGATTTATGTTTTCACTATTTATTGGCAGATAGGGCTTTCTAAAGGGTGGTTCACCCCCCTTGAAATTAAAACAAAAGCAAGATGTCAAACACAGATAGCTCAACTACAAGCTGGTTTTTGTTGTAGTTATTTTCTCACTTTCTTTACTTGCTTTAATTAATTCATCAAAGTCAGATTCATGTAATTTATCTTGTATAACTCTATACTTTTCGTATTCTCCTTCAGCTAGAGCTTTTGCAACTTCAGCACTCAGCATCTTTAAGTACTTCATAATCATTGAACAATAGAAATGCATCCAACTTTTCAACCCAATTCTGCATTTTTATTAGCCGATGCTTTCTTGCTTGAAGTTCCGCATAATCTAGGAAACAATATGCACTCAACTCTTTTTCAGTCAAGTAGTTTTTTGCAGTACTCACATCACTCTTATGAATTTTGTTGCCAGAACCATCTTTCCATGTAGTTAGCCCAATATTTGGTTTTTTGTGGTCAACTCGAGAGCTCTGCTGCAGTTAGGCCATCAATATAATTTATTCTGTACTTTTGCATAAAATTGTTTTGTTATTTCTGAATTTGGATCATAGTCTGCAGAGCATTCAGCATAAATGTCAGTAATCTTCTGGTAAAACCTACGTTCGGATGCTCCTGATTTTTTCAAGTAATTCATTGAAGTAGTCTTTACCAAACTTTGGGCCGTTTTTTAGCCGTTCGCTATCTAATGCAAATCCTTTGATCTTTAAAATTTTCGTAGCCCATACTCTAAAAGATGTAGCCTTTTTAGAATTAACTCGATAACCAATAGCTATCCAAATTATAAAATTGTGTAGGGTACTGTTTACCATCCTCAGCAGTATTCCGGAAAATCCGGATAACTGAATCTTTATCTAACTCTTGACTAGCAAATATGTTCTGTAAATGCTCACTAATTGTTCTAATATTAACATCAAACAACTCCGCCATTCTTTTTTGTGTAAGCCAAATGTTTTCATCTCGATACAAAACATCAATTCTCACATCTCCATCTGGAGTTGTATATAATAAAATTTCGTTTTCATTTATTATCATATCTACTCTACCTTACTTCAAATAGCATATAGGTTATTTGTAAAAAAGACAAGCAACTGTAAAACTCTAAAAATAGAGAACTATCTACTTTATTCTTTAGCTGGTAAGCAGTTTTGAAATTATTTTAACTTTTTTTCAAAAAATCCCGGAAAAAGTAGTAAGAAATCCGGTATATATATATTATAGAAGGGCATTGATGCAGTTTGTGGATGCGCTTCAAATACAAAAACTTTAAGTGTCAATCCGAAACTCGGCAAACAAACATTGAGTAGATTTGTATTTTTTTAGATAAGGTAAAAACTTCGTTTTAAAGCTAGATGTGATTTTATAGATAATTAACAACAGCAATTCACCAAAGAACGCACGTAGTACCCTCTAAAATTTAATTAAATGGCATTGTCGGTAATCTTACTACTGCAGAACAAATCTCCGTTTAAGTCTAACACGATTTTTATCCTTTGCAAAAAAAAAGTGAACAGTTTTCGTAATTTTGGTGAATATATATAACAAGAAAACAACTTTCTGCAGTAGCACATGATTCTCGAATTTCCGTTGTTGGCCAACAAAAAAACTATAAACCGCTTTTTGATAGTACGTTCGAGGAACCAAACGATATTTTGGAATCAGTGCTACTTATAGTTTTAAATAATGTCAATCCTAACACTGGACCTCGGTAAACAGACAGGCTGGGCAATTCTAACAGATGGAGTAATTGAAAGTGGCAGCAAAAGCTTTCATGGTAGCCGTTTCAGTGGAGGTGGAATGTGTTTCTTAAACTTTCGTAATTGGCTTAATTCTTTGAAACATGAGTTCACTGCAGTGTATTTTGAAGAAGTGAGAAGACATCTAGGAACTGATGCAGCTCATTGCTATGGTGGTTTTCTTGCAGTGCTGTCTGCTTGGTGTGAAGAGAACAATATTCCTTACCAAGGTGTTAATGTTAAAACTATAAAACGCTTTATAACAGGCAAAGGCAATGCAAGTAAGAGTGAAGTTATTGAAGCGATACGTGAAAAAAGTTTTTCACCTAGAGATGATAATGAGGCCGATGCTTTGGCATTAATGTTCTATATTAGTAAAGATATTAATAAGACAAAAACCCATAAAAAGTGGGTCCTTTCGGCCATAATGGCGGGTTTGGTGGGTTAGACCTCAGGCCTTCTTTAGCGTCAGACATATTTTGAATATTAACCTTTTAATTATTAAGAATTTAAATTATATGAATTTAGCAATCCACTACTATCCTGTTGAAAACCTCGTCGAATATAAGCGTAATCCTCGTAAAAATGATGACGTAGTAAATAGAATGTGTGCTTCAATCAGGGAATTCGGCTTTCGTATACCAATAGTTGCAAAAAGCGATGGAACTGTGGTTGATGGTCATTTAAGACTTAAAGCAGCAAGAAAACTTGGTATGGAAAGTATTCCAGTAGTCCTCAGTGATAATCTAAATGAACCACAAACCAAAGCTTTTCGATTGCTGGCAAATCAATCAGCTAATTGGGCAAAGTGGGATGATGAGCTTTTGAAAGTAGAAATTCAAGAGTTAGAAGATTTACAGTTTGACTTAAAAATGACAGGGTTTGAATTAGAAAAAGTTCAACATTTCCTTGATGATTTAGATAGTGAAAAAGAAGATCTTTCTGACTTAGTTGTTGATGACAAAAAGGTAGAAATAACAAAACCAGGTGATTTATGGATTTTAGGTGATCATCGAATCTATTGTGGTGATAGCTCTGTAGTTGAATCATATAAAGCGCTGTTAGATGATAAAATGGCAGACATTACTGTTTGTGATCCTCCATATAACGTTGATTATGGTAATAGCCAAGACAAAAAGATATTAAATGATAATCAAGGTGAAAAGTACGAACTTTTTCTCTATGACATCTGTTCCCATATTTTAGCATATACGAAAGGTGCAATTTACATCTGCATATCATCATCAGAGTTTTCAACGTTGCAAAAAGCATTTGAAGAGGCAGGAGGAAAATGGTCAACATTTATCATTTGGGCAAAGAATCATTTTACGCTAGGCAGGTCTGATTATCAAAGACAATACGAAGCAATGCTCTATGGATGGAAAAGCGGCAATAAACGTGAGTGGCATGGTGGTAGAAATCAAAGTGATCTGTGGTTTTATGATAAGCCAACGCATAATACACTACATCCAACGATGAAGCCAGTAGAGCTAATGGAGAGAGCAATAGTAAACAGCAGCAGACCAGGAGACATAGTACTTGATCCATTTAGCGGTTCTGGAAGTACACTGATTGCATGTGAGAGAACAGGAAGAATTTGCAGAACAATAGAGCTAGATTCAAAATTTGTAGATGTAACCATAAAACGTTGGCAAATATATACCGGAAGAGATGCCATTTTAGCCGGTACTGGTAAAACTTTTGCAGAAATTCAAGGAGAAAAACAGTAGGAAAAAAGTGAAAATTACACAAACAGAATGGGCAAGAGAGATAGGAGTATCAAAGCAATATGTCTGTTATTTAGTAAAGAAAGGAATAGTTGAGTTGGAGGATGGTTTGATCAATAGAGAACAAGCAAATGAAGCAGTAGCGGCAATAAGAGATCCAAGTCAGCCACTGAGGAGGAAAAATCCAGAAAACGAAAATACAAGTAACCTTTCCACGATGTTGCTAAAAACTAGAATAAAAAATGAAATGGAACGTGGTAAACTGCTTGAGGCAAAAGCTAGGGCTGAGATTGGTGAACTTGTAGCAGTAGAGGAAGTAAAAACTGAAGCATTTAATGTAGCAAGAGTTGTCCGTAATAATCTGCTTAATATTCCAAATAGAGTGTCAGCACTACTTGCATCACTGAGTGACACTGAAAAGATTCATATGGCGCTAACCGAAGAGATTACAAACTCATTACAAGAATTATCTAATATTAAGTTTTAAATAATGTCTGCTAACTTAAGTTTAGAATTAATAAAGTGTCTAACCTGGATTAGATGTTAATGTCAGAGGATTAAATGGAAAGACACCGCTACATTATGCAGTAGAAATTAACGAGCTTAGTATGGTTGCGCTCTTACTCAATAGGAAAAATATTAATCCACTGATCACTGATGATGATGGTAAAAGTGCGCTCTCTTGTGCAAGAAAAGATAGCTTACTTCATTTAGCTGCGATGTTGAATGAAGCAAATGCTGTAAGGTTTTTACTCAACAAAGGAGTTAATGTTAATGAGCAGAATGCTTTACTACATACACCGTTACACTTAGCATCAGGAGCTGGACATGAAGAAATTGACCTTACCCAGAAAAAGTAGACAGGTAGTTAAGACGTTTTTTTCATGAAAATGATGAATCAAATTTTTCAGGAATGCAATAGTTAATAGTAGAATGTCTACGTTGTTTGTTATAAAAAATTTCTATGTATTCAAATATTGCGGTTCTAGCTTGTTGTGCGGAGTGTTGTGAGGTATCAATGAGTAATTCCCTCTTTAGTGAACTAAAAAAGCTCTCCGAAACAGCATTATCGTAACTTTGTGACTCATGCTAGAAATAATACTTTTTGTATTCAGTAAAAATCTCTAATTTTTAGAGGTGTACTGTGATCCTTGATCGCTATGAAATAGTAGATTTTTAACGGGTTTGCGCCTATCAACAGCCATCAATAAAGCATCTATAACTAATTGCTTATTTATTGAATTACTCATTGACCAACCAACTACCATGCGTGAATATAAATCTATTATTGCTGCCAAATATAGCCATCCTTCGTTGGTGTTTATGTATGTAATCCCATATCTTGTTTGGCTGATCAGTGGTGAAATTCTGATCCAATATGTTAGGAGTTATAACTCTATTGTCTGTTTGAAGTTTCTTAGTCTTAAACCTTCGTCTAAGTTGGGCTTGAATGCCATTTTCCTGCATAACATTTTGCACTGTTTTGATGTTATAATTTTTACCTAAAACCTTTAATTCAGCGTGGAGCTCCGTATCTGCATTGTGACGCTTGATATATCTTTTGAATATCTTTTATGAGCTCTTCTCTTGTTGATTTTTTATTACTTTTTTCCTTAGAAATCCATTTATAATAACCACAAGCAGATACGTTCAAAAACCTGCATAGCTCTCTTATTTTACAGCAGTTTTCATGCTCTTTTATAAAAGAATATTTCACTCTTTTTGGTTTGCAAAATATCCCAGGGCTTTTTTTAAAATATCTCTTTCTCTAGTTACTCTTGCCAGTTCTTTCTTTAAATCAAACTTTTCTTTGTCGCAATGAGCTACTTTCCCTTTTCCTGGAAACGCATCTACTCCAGACATTCTATCATTGTATGTTTTTACCCATCTGCTTAATGAATCACCGCTAATACCCAAATCTCTTGCTATTTTTGCTGATGATTGACCTGTTTCTTTTACTAGTCTTATAGCTTCAATTTTGAATTCTGCTGTATATTCTTTTCTTTTTGTCATACTACACCTCTTTGAAAAAACGTTTTATTTTACTTCAAAAACGTCTTAACTACCTGTCTACTTTTTCTGGGTAAGGTCAATTTTTTATAACAAACAACGTAGACATTCTACTATTAACTATTGCATTCCTGAAAAATTTGATTCATCATTTTCATGAAAAAAACGTCTTAACTACCTGTCTACTTTTTCTGGGTAAGGTCAGTACAAAATTACGCAAAATAACTTATCTTCCAGAGTTGGTAGTTGTGATCTTCTACCATGGCACTTTTTCTGTTTTTCAAGTTTTTTCCACTCAGACCTCACTTTTTCCACCACCTTTTCAAACTCCTCTATAGTTAAACCTGTTATATTACGAAAGTTTCTTGGGTGCTTCTTCATTTTATAGTAACTAAAGCTCATTTTTTACCTTACTTGATCTGCTTATTCTTCTTCTACCTCTCTTACATCACTTTTTCAATCACCTTTTGCAGAAGGTCTTGAGATGAAAATAGTTAAGACCTATATTTGATATCACTATTATAAGAGCATGATGCTTTAAAGGAGTGGAAAACTGCTGAAGTTTTACAGCAAACCTGCATATAGCTGTTTCATACCAAGTTTCATTGGTAGTAGAACAAATGAAAAAGAGCTCTTTTTCCCTCTAATTTGGAGAGTTAAGCAAATTTATAACTTGTTCCATTTTTTTCCAATAGTGAATGTTTGGTATAAAACATTGTTAATTTAAAATAATTGTTGAAGTACTTATGATATTGGCTTACAATGAGCTGAGCACGTATGTTATTAGGTATAAAGAAATGGACAATAGTATAGTTCTCTTCTTGTTAAATTGTTTGAAGAACAAGCTTAAGTCGTTGTTCGATGTTAGTAGAAGTTTGAATGAACAGGTGGATCAATTGCAATCTGTAGCGCTAGCGACAAAAGATGAATTTATTCAAAAGTGTTCCAGTGATAATGATTTTAGAGCTTTATGGAGTTTGTGCTACAATCTGAAAGAATCCTCCGGGCTTGTGTCTTTCAATGCTGAGGATTTTTATAGGCTTGTTTCCTCTGGTGAAGCATTAGGATCAATACCACGATTTGATTCTAATAAGCAGGATTTTGTTAGTCTTTTGGAAAGCTTTTCTCAATCTATCAGTACTTTTTCTTCTATGGTAGAGGGTTTGGAGACTTCCATTGAGAAAGGGGATCGCTTGTACTCTTCCTTCAAAAAGCTAATCCATTCTGTCCGTGATGCTTCGTCAGATGTTTCTAATCTGCTCAGATTTGCCAAATCGGAAAGTAAGGAACAAGTCTTTCGTCGTGCAATTGATCTGTGTTTCCTGGAGATGGAAGGAAGAAAAGTACCTAGGGACATGGGTGCTACTTCTAGAGAGAAATCAAGTTCAGAAAGTAGACCATTCTCTTCCAAAACAGCTGGTAGCGATGAATATAGGACAGTACGTTTTACACGACAAGACTCTTCAAGTAGGAGTGAAAGTTACCGTAAAAGGTTGGATTCTGAAAACTATAAGTCAGTCTCTAAGGACACAGGTGCTATTTCTAGGGAGAAACTAAGATCAGAAGGCAGACTATCTTCGTCTAGAACAGCTGATAGCGATAAATGTAGGACAGCCTCTCTTACACGACAAGACTCTTCAAGTAGGAGTAAAAGTTACCGTAAAAGGTTGGATTCTGAAAACCATAAGTCAGTCTCTAAGGACACAGGTGCTATTTCTAGGGAGAAACTAAGTTCAGAAGGCAGGCCATCTTCCTCTAGAACAGCTGATAGCGATAAATATAGGACAGCGTCTCTTACACGACAAGACTCTTCAAGTAGGAGTGAGAGCTATCGTGAAAGGTTGGGTTCTGAAAACTGTAAGGCAGTCTCTAATGGTGTGGGTGCTATTTCCGAAGAGAAACCAAGTTCAGAAAGTAAATCATCTTCGTCCAGAGCGGCTGATAGTGATGAACATGGGACAGTGCTTTTTACACGACAAGACTCTTCGAGTGGTAATGAAAGTCGTGGAAAGGTGAGAAATAAAAGATGTGAGAGTTTTTCTGATGTTGGCAAGCCATATGATAGAGTAGGAGGCAGAAGTGGCCGTCAAGGTTTTGCGGATAGAGATCACTTTTCAGTGTACCAGCCCCCGCTTTATTTCAACCGTCCACCTGCATTACATCCATTTTTTAGGCCCTTTCACCCCTTTCCTAATCGTTTTCGTCCACCTTTTCAAGGCTTCCCATTTCCCATGTCACGTCACCAGTTCTTGCCTAGTTACCATAGCATGCCTAATCTTTCTAGACGTCCTAATGTTTTTCCTACTTCTCCTCCTGTTTCAGATATTGTTCATGGTAGTACTTCTTTCTTGTACGGTAGTAGTTCTTGCTCTAGAAATGTATCCCCTCTTGCTAGCTCTACTACTAGTATAAGTAATATTGATTCTGATGAAAATGTATCACCTGTTGCTAGTGTAAGTAATGTTGATTCTATATCCTCTCTTTCTGATAACGTTCCCTCTGGTATGTTACAGGACGCACAATGTTGTCAAGAATCTAAGAAGGATCTTGCGCGGTAAAATATCACTTATTGTGAAGAGAGGTCTTGTTGTTTCTGTTCTTGATTTTTTCAGTTAACCTTGTCTATGTGGGTTGAGTTGCATGATGAGCTTGCCTCTTTACATGTATTAACTGCTTCAAGGCATGTAGGATATTACTATTTTTGTATCCGTTCAGGAGATTGGCAGAATAGGATAGACAAGGAATCTAAAAAGATAACCATAGAGCAAAATATATTAAACCTTTTAGATGTATGGCCCCAGAATATGATGGCATGGATTAACTATAAACAACTCTGGAGATTTTGTCCACTTTGTACATATGAATTCAAAAGGTGTTTAAACCCTTGAGAGTTTTAAGTCTTTTCGCATAGTGATAGGCTATAACGAAGTTATAGAGATGCTCTTTAAGTTGTTGATGTGACTTATAGTAATATTTCTTGACTGTTGAATTGTGTTCTATTCAATAAGCTCAACCTGCCCATTAGTTGACTGGTGGCTGACTTTTGTTAAGCGATGTTCGATATTATTTTCTTCATAAACATGATCAAATATATGTTTGAAAGCATAATTATGGTGCATTGAATGGTTTGAGCATCTTTAGTGAATGAGCGTTTTTTCCACTTAACAATAGTTTTGGAGTTGAGGTTATAGTGTTTAGAGAGTTTTGCTATACTATCTTGTATTGCTCTAAGAACCCCAGTTATGGATTAGAAAACAGATAAAAGTAGAATTAATAAAGAGGGAAATAGGGTAAACTCAAGTATTTTAGCAATAATTTAAGAGGTTACCCATGAAGAAAGATATTTTACTGCTGCGTCGAGGATTTTTGTCGTGTAGTAGATGAAAATTTTGCAAATAAGTTCTTATCAAATGGCAAAAAACCAACCAGAAATAGCGCACTCAGAAATACTAACCATAATCCTGTTATACCACCAATCGCCATGTAAAAACTTCAAGGCTTTTTATCTTTGTTACCTTAAGTTACTCTATAGATCAGAATTTTCAAAGATGCCTTCATATCACAGATTTATTGCCTTAAAGCCGAGAGTTTTACGGATTACTTCTTCAATGGTTCTGCGAACAAGCGAAAATCTTCCTACATTGACACTTCTACGATTGCCGTTTGCCACAAAAAAAGAATCTCTAGGAACAAAGTTTTTGATGGTTTAGCAGAAATTGGTAAGAGCACGTGTGGTTGGTTTTTTGGCTTTAAATTGCACTTGGTGATTAACGAAATTGGAATCACTTACTCTAACCAAAGGTAACGTTGATGACAGAAAACCTGTGCCAACTATAACTAAAAGACTGACAGGACTTTTGTTCGGAGATAAAGGCTATATCAAGAAGGAGCTCTTTGAGGAACTCTTCGATAGAGGTTTAAAGCTTGTCACTAAAGTGAAAAAAGGCATGAAAAACGCACTAGTCTCACTAAAAGAGAAGATTTTATTGAGAAAAAGGTCGATTATTGAGACAGTCTTTGGTTGTTTAAAAAATAAATTTGAGCTTCGGCACAGATCGCCAATAAATTTTCTGGTACATATTTTTTCTACATTAATTTCATATTCCATGCAGTCAAAAAAGCCTTCTATTTCTAAGTTTTATTGCCTTGGTTAATCCATAACTGGGGTTTTAGTATTTTACCCAGGAGTACTGAAATGGCACGAACATCGACATTTGCACAGAAGTTGGAAAAGTAGTCAAGTTGTATCTATAATAAGTTAAGTACTTATATTTAGATCCTCATATATTATATTAATAATAGGTTAAAATGTATGAAATAAAAAGAAAAGGACTTGCTTTCTCATGCTAAAAAGGACATGACTTGAATAGCAGCAGGTAAATATAAGAAATTTGTCTGGCGCTAGAAAAGCTAATTTTGTGAGGTATGAAATGAGTTTTAGCAAGAGTAAGTTTTTTAAAGAAGTATCAAGTAACGGGTTTAAAAACATTAATAAAAGAAATGAAGAAGGAGAGACGATCTTGCATCAAGCAGTAGAAATCTCTGATTACAAAACAGTAAGGTTATTAATAAAAAAAGGAGCAGAGGTTAATGCAAGAGACAAAAATGGTTATACACCTCTGCACTGTGCAGTATTCGCAAAAAGTTTAGAAAATGTAAAAGTGCTGCTAAGGTCGGGAGCAGAAGTAAATGCCACTCAATATGTCACTGGATGTACGCCACTGCACTCTGCGTGCAAAATAGGAGGAGCAGGAGTTGAAATAATAAAAGAGCTGGTAAAGGCTGGAGCTGAAGTTAATCAACTGAATAAGTACGGAGCAACGCCAATGTATTACATATGGGAAAGTGAAAAGTATCGTCTATGTGATAGCAAAGAGAGTGAAAAGGCGAGTAAATTTTTGAGAGAAAAAGGAGGAATAACAAAAAGTAGAGAACTGACCTGCTATGGAATAGAGGGGCTAGTGGGAGAAATAGCAGACATGTTGAATGGAAGCTACATGCCGGAGCTAAAAATAATAGAGATAGGAGAAATAAGGAAAAGAGACAAATCACTAATAAAGGAGGAATGTCAAAATTTAGCAAGCAAGATAATAAGCCAAGTGAATGAAATGATTAATGAGACAGACTTAAGGTGGTAAATGGGTGGGGTAACTAAGATGTTCAATTTAAATAAGAGATTGGAAAAATTAAAGAAGAATTCATTTTATGTAATAAATGAAAAAGACGAAGGTGGTAATACAGTATTGCATCTAGCAGCACAATTCTCTGATGAAAAAGTAGTCAAGTTACTGATAGAAAGGGGAGCAGAAATAAATATAGAAAATAATAGCGGAGATACACCGTTACACCTAGCAGCATTTCTGGGAAAGGTAGAAAATATTAAGGCACTGATAAAAGGAGGAGGAGAAGTAAATGCTAAAAATGATGGAGGATATACGGCATTACATTGTGCAAGCATGATGAGCTGTGAAAAAACGGTAAGGGAGCTAATAAAAGCAGGATCAGATGTAAATACTAGAAATTATATAGGAAGGACGCCACTACACGGAGCAGTATTTATGAGGGAGATAAAGAACGTAAGAGCAATATTAGAAGCCAGGGGAGATGTAAATGAGAAAGATGATAAAGGATATACACCGATAGATTTGGCATATATGGGAAATAGCGAAGAGATCATGAGAGAATTAGTAGAAGGTTATGGAAGTTGATTGAGAAAAGGAAGAAAATGGTAGAAAAGGAAGTGTTGTTATTAGAGAGAAAATCGTTATCAGAACTGAGAAAAATATGGAAGAAGGTATATGGGGAAGAGGCACCTAAACATTCAAAGAAATATCTGATACCAAGACTATCATATAGAATGCAGGAGGAAGCATATGGAAAAATGTCAAGAAAAGGGTCAAAAAGACTAGAGTATCTGGCAGATCGACTAGAGAAGGGAAAAAGAATAAGTAGTGACAAATTGCCAGTAGCAGGAACAGAGCTAATATTAGAGAGAGGGGAAGAAACGCATGCGGTAATGGTAACAGACAAGGGTTTAATCTACCGAGAAGAATTTTTCACATCATTGTCAGCAGTAGCCGGAAAAATAATGGGAATGAGTTACAACGGACCTTTATTATTTGGAATGCGTGATAAAAATGGAAGTTGAAAATGCTAAAAGAAGTAAGATGCACGATATATACGAGAAAGTCAAATGAAGACGGTCTAGAACAAAAGTTTAACAGTTTAGATGCGCAGCGAGTAGCATGTGAAAAGTACATAAAGAGCAGAGAGGGTTGGGTAGTATTGGCCAAAAGGTACGATGATGGAGGTTTCTCAGGAAAGAATTTAGAAAGACCAGCAATAAAGGAATTATTTGAAGATGTTAAAGGAGGAGAAGTAGATTGTGTGGTAGTGTATACTCTGGATAGGCTATCAAGGGAGACAAAAGACAGCATTGAAGTAACATCATTTTTTAGAAGGCACCGAGTAAATTTTGTAGCAGTAACGCAGATATTTGATAATAATACGCCAATGGGAAAGTTTGTACAAACAGTGTTATCAGGAGCAGCACAGCTAGAAAGAGAGATGATTGTAGAAAGGGTAAAAAATAAAATAGCAACATCAAAAGAGCAGGGATTATGGATGGGTGGAACTTTACCGCTTGGGTATGATGTAAAAGATAAAGAATTAATAATAAATGAAAAAGAAGCAAAAATAGTAGGGCACATATTTGAAAGATATTTGGAGCTAAAATCAATGGCAGAATTGGCAAGGGAGTTAAATAGTCAAGGATACCGGACAAAATCAGATATCTTTAAAAAAGCGACGGTAAGGAGAATAATAACAAATCCAATATATATGGGAAAAATCAAACATTATGAAAAAGAGTATGAGGGAAAGCATGAAGCAATAATAGAAGAAGAAAAGTGGCAAAAAGCGCAGGAATTGATAAGGAATCAACCATATAGAAAAGCAAAATATGAGGAAGCACTGCTTAGGGGAATAATTAAGTGCAAGAGCTGTGATGTGAATATGACACTGACATATGCAAAAAAGGAGAATAAGAGATATCGATATTACGTATGCAACAATCATTTAAGGGGAAAAGGTTGTGAATCAGAAAACCGAAATGTAATAGCAGGAGAAGTAGAAAAAGAAGTGATGAGGAAAGCGGAGCAGATATATGAAAATTGGAGAGAAAAGACCGAAGAAAAATGGGAAAATTTAAGTTTTGGAAAGCAGAAAGAAGTAGTGAAAAAGTTAATAAAGGGAGTAATGATAAGAGAAGATGGAATAGAGGTACATTCTGAGTCAGAGGAAACATTTATACCAATAAAAAAGAAAGGAAATAAATGCACAGTAGTAGAGCCAGAAGGGAAAACAAATAATGCACTACTGAAAGCAGTGGTGAGAGCTCACCTATGGAAACGTCAGCTAGAAGAGGGAAAGTATAGAAGTGTTAAAGAGATGAGTGCCAAAATTAATATAGGTACAAGACGTATACAGCAAATTTTGAGATTAAATTATTTAGCTCCAAAAATAAAGGAAGACATAGTAAATGGGAGACAGCCAAGAGATTTGAAGCTAGCTTATTTAAGAGAAGTACCAATGTTATGGAGTGACCAATTGGAGAAGTTTTACGGCTTAGAATCTCAATTTACAAAAGCAATAGGCAATGGAAAAGACTATGTGCCAGAAAACCAATACTTTAAAACAAAGAATTAAGGTAAACTAGTTTTACAGGAACTGATACTTAACTATGTAATAAAAATAGTGATAATCTTAAACATACATATGAAACGATTCCAGAACTCCAAAGTTATTGCGTAAGAACCTGATAGCCCTTCTCCCGCTGAATCATGTGGTGGGTCTGATAAAACCCCAACTATGGATGGCTTTGTTGCATAGCTAGTGTTGGTTGAGGTTATTGTAAGAAGAAAAGCTTTTTAATATATGGCTACTAACGAATTTTGTTGTAAAATAGGCATTTTTCAAACAAGTACAACTTATGCCACAAAAAATGAGAGTAAGTAACCAAAGAGAATATAACGAGTTTCTCAAAAAAAGAGGAAATGTTTTTCATTTTGTTAATCAAGCCATAGAAAATTGGTATGAAAATAGTCCAAAAGTTGCAGGTGGCAATAACACTTATAGTGATAAAGTTGTAATTTTAATACACATAATAGTTCATCTTTTTAGAATTGGCTTGAGACAAGCTGTAGGTTTTGTAAAAGGTTATATGGTACAAATAGGCAAAAAACTTAAGATTATCAGCTATACACAAGCTTCCAGAAGATTTAAAAAGCTTAATTTGAAGATTGATGACCATAGAAGCAATAAAGATGATCTGGAAAATGTTGAAATTGCCGTAGATAGCACTAGAGTTAGTATCTACAATAATAACGGTGGGCATAGTAAGCTTAATATTCGAAAAAGAAAATACAGTGGTTATGGTCAAGTAAGAAAATTACATGTTGTTTTAAACATAAATGATAAGAAAGCAATAAGCATGAACTACACTAGTGGTGTTGCTGTAGACTATTTGCCGGTCTGCGATATGTTAGAAGAAGTCAGTGATAAATATAACATTTGTTCTATTCGAGCAGATGCGGCTTATGATATAAAAAGTGTGTATAAAGAATGCAGAAAATACAATATTGTGCCTATTATTCGCCCTAGGAAGGATACTAAAATTTGTTTAGCTGACTACTTATCAGAAAGAAACAAGTATATTAGTAGAATTAGGTCATATGAGAATTATGAAGATGGTATTAATGAATGGAAGAAAAAAGTTAAGTATGGAGCACGGTCTTATATTGAAGTCTTTTTCTATAGGTTGAAGCAAATATTTGGGTTTGGCTTGAAAAATAAATCAGAGGTAAATCGTGAAAAAGAGCTGTTAATTAAGTGCTACTTATTGAACAAATTTACTGATATAGGTATGGCTGAATTTAAATTAGCTGCGTAAATTCACTGTGATTTACATGCCTATCAGTGCTATGCAACAAAGCCACTATGGATTAGCCAGCAAAGAAAGGCATAGAAATAGAGGGCTTTTTCGACTGCATGGAATAGGAAATCAGAACAGAAAAAACATGAATTAGGAAATTTGTTGGCGATCTGTGTCTTGTGTGCTCAATCTCAAATTTGTTTTTCAAGGAGTCGAAAACAGTCTCAACAATCGATCTTTTCCTTAGTAAAATCTTCTCTTTAAGTGAAATGAGTACGTTTTTCATACCTTTTTTTACTTTAGTGACGAGTTTTAGGCCTCTATCAAAGAGTTTCTCAAAGAGCTCTTTCTTTATATAGCCCTTATCTCCAAACAAAAGTCCGGTCAGTCTTTTAGTGAGAGTTGGCACAGGTTTTCTGTCATCAACGTTACCTTTGGTTAGAGTAAGTGATTCCAATTTCATTAATTACCAAGTGCAATTTAAAGCCAAAAAACCAACCATATGTGCTCTTACTAATTTCTGCCAAACCATCAAAAACTTTGTTCTTGGAGATTCTTTTTTTGTGGCAAACAGCGATTGTAGAAGTGTCTATGTAGGCAATACCTGTCATTTTTGCTTGTTTGCAGAACCATTGCAAAAGTAATCCATAAAACCCGTGATTTAAGAGCGATAAATCGGTCATATGTTGGCAATTTAGAAAACTCAGATTTATAAAGTGGCAGATAAAGTAGGTAAAAAGCTTTGAAACTTTTGCAAGGGGATTGATGATATAATAGAATTATGGTGAGAATTTCCGAAGTCCGTTATTCTAGTGGGTTTTCTTCCTTTTGATAGGAGCATATTAGCAAAATTATCATCGACTGTGCGACAAAAATCCTCGACGCAACAGTAAAATATCTTTCTTCATGGGTAACCTCTTAATTATTGATAAAATACTTGAGCTTACCCTGTTTTCCTCTTCTTAGCTGCACTTTTATCTCTTTATTTAATCCATAGTTGGGGTGATAAAGGAAATTCTGTAGGTATCACAAAAGTCAATTCAATCAAACACAAAAGGCTATACCTATAAAAGAATAAACATCAAGAGAGAAAAATAATTTCTTTAGAAGAATCTCTAAATTATTAAGTCAACACTTATCCCCCTACTATTTCTTCTCACCTTGAGAGTATAGTTTATACCTAAGAAAATCTTACTTTGAAGATACATCAATTTTTTTACCCTCCAAGACCTTTCTTTTGTTTACTAATTTTAGTTGACTTCATTAACACACTACTATTTCTTTCGAAGCTCCCACCTTTTGCAGCTGGTCTAAACTATCGATTGGCCTCATAAGAGTAGATGGGACACCTGATTCTTTCACTACAAAATTTGATTGTTTAATAGTTTCAGCTGACTCTATAAGTATTCTACCGTTTCTTTCAAAACCTTTATCGTTAACAGCTTGTAGAACACTTTTTCCTCCTAAAAAGCAGCTTTCTCCTAGACTTGATTTATCTTTTAATTTGTTAAACTTCTCCTGGTTCTCTCCATCAAGCTTTACTTTTATTATATTACTATCACTAGGATACAGATGAATACTAATCTCGCCTACTTCAGTGGTAAAGGACATTTCAATGCTATCTCCTAAGACATCTGTATAATTTCTTTTTCCTCCTATATTTTCAACTCTTACTATACTCTCTCCAATCTGTAGGATGCTACTTTCTATACTAAAGTTTTCATTCACCTTACTATTCATAACCTTTCCAACTTCAACAATACTGTTTTTTGGCCACCTAAAAAGAACAAGATTGTTATCTACTTCTACTTGCAGATCATCATCTTGAACTTGTTCATTCTTATTTATTAAACCTTCATATGCGATACTTTTCAGTTTGTCCTTAATTTTTTTACACTCTGTAAAAATAGGCTCATCACTTCCCCACATAGTTTCACCTATCATTCTATCATTGTAAAAATCAGACTCTATTTTTGCACCTGCTAATAGCAGCTTATTGACAATATTGAATAAAGGTTCTAAAGCCTCTTCCCACTCATCTATTGCCTCTTCCCCATTGTCCTTATAACGTGATATAGTAGTAGGAGTTATACGCATAACACTGCTAGCATTAGCAATGTCAATTATTTTTTTAAATATAAAATTCGACACACTACGTTCATAGTGATCACAGCGTAAATTTAGCTTTATTTTTCTTTTCAAATGTTCATCTATTAAACGTTCCATCTTTTCTAGAGTGACCTTTGCAGAACTTTCGTATCTATTTTCATGAAACTCTTTCATTATACTTTCCATCTTGTCATGAAATTCATCAATCGAAACTTTTTCGCTTTCAGTTAACAGATTTGCTAAATTCATTAAAATTGAGTTCTCTGGAATAAAAGAACTTTCAACAACAGTATTGTTGTCTTCAACAACGGACTCATGCCAGTCATCAGTTTGTTCTTGATCTAACAATGATGGACTAGGCTCCAGAGTTTGCTGACCAAAACGTTCCATGTGCTGTTCTTCAGTAGCTAATCCACCATTTGCATGAACTTGCTTAGTTCCTAAAATATATTCTAATATCATAATCCCTCAATCTATAGATATATTATGTACATAATTAGCATGAATAAAAGCTAATGCAAGTATAATTTTTCTAATACCAATTTCCGTTAGTTATGAAACACATGAAAAAGAGCTGTTTTTGCCTATAATTGAGAAGTTAAACAAATTTATCATTTGCGTTCCCAACAATGAGTGTTGGTATTAGCTGCATGATGCATACGCTACTTTTAAATTTGATCAAACTTAACTAAAAAAGTAGTGATTTTCAATAATTTACCTACAATCTAATTCATAGTTGGGGTTAGAACAGTGTTACAGAACTTGATTATATACTAAAGCATAATCACTCTAGATGCAAAAGTGGTTAGCTGCATAATTTACCTAGCAATTTCTCCCCTAGAGTCAGAAACTCTTCTTAACTCTTCACGTTCTGTCCATTTGTTGTTAGACTCGCTTATTACTTCAGGATGCATTAATCCACCAGATCTAGCAAAAACACCTTGATCTATAGCTTCAATAACCGATAAACCTCCCAATAAGCAATTTTGCCCTATTTCTTCATGACTTGCTATTTCTTCAAATAGATCTTCATCGCTCACTTCTACTCTTATCAATTTTTTATTGTTCTCATCAGGATATAATCTAACTTCCAATTCTCCCAAACTAGTATAGAAAGTTAATACTATACTGCTGCCTTCTGTAAGATCTGTATAATTCCTTATGCCATCTTCAGTTTTAATTTCTACTTCACTATTACCGATCTTTACTATATTTCTTCCACACTTTACATCTCCATCTGTTAGACCTAAATCCCTTGCCCCATCTGTTATCTTTATAATGTCTATTTTACTATCTTTAGAATATTCTAAGTAAAAAACGGAGTTGTCTACTCTTGCATCTTTTAGCTCGCTATTGGTTGCACTTTTTGCGATTTCAATAAACTTATGAGAATTGCTAATATAATCTCTATAAGCTTTTTTTAGGTTAGTTTTATGCTCTTTAAATTCTGATGTCAGTGTGTTAGCATCAACTGTATTACCAAACACTGCCCCTTTTGATACTAATTGACATATTATATTACTAGCAACTTTAGGATTTTTTTCCAACTCACTGATTTTTTTCATCACATAATCGGTAAAAGTGTACTCATTACCTGAAAAGAAATCTTGTGAAAGAGAATAGTTTAATCGTACACCAGACTTTATAGCATCGTTTACAATCTCTTCAAGTTCAGCCATGTTTTGAGCCTGAAACACCTTATCAGAAAACTCATTTAACTTTTCCTTTTGATTTGAGGTTAAATTAACGAGTAATTTACTGACCTGTCCTTTCTTTTGCTGACGATAAATAATATTTTTATCATAATCTAATGCTCCTGCTTCTAGAAATATTTTTCTTAACTCTTGAGCAAGATCTTCATTGTCCCAAGCAAAACGTTCAACATATGAGAACACTTTTGACTCACCCATTCCGTGCCGAATATTTAGCACCACTTTTAGGTCTGAGTCTCTTTTATGCTTACTTAAAAACTCCTTTAAATTTTTAGTGCAGTCTGAATCTAGTGCAAGTAAGTCATACAATTCCTTATTCATCTTTTTCTGTTTATCAGTTAAAAATAATTCTGCTATATTATAGCAGAGTTTATTAGTTGCTATTTGTTGTGGAGTTTTACCCTTTCTACTTGTTATATTAGGGTTAGCTCCTTTTGAGAGGAGAGAGTTTGTATTATCGTAATGACCTTTGGCAGCAGCAAGGCATAATGGTGTTTTTCCTTTATTATCTTGTATGTTAGGATCTGCGCCTGCTTCTAAGAGTAAATCTATAGCCTGATTTCCTATGCGACGAAATCCACCAATATTTGCTCCTGCAATCGCATGCAATACTGTTGATTGAGATTCTCCTCTTCTTAGGTTAAGAATCACTTTTAAATCTTTATTGTTTTTATTATCATGTAAAAATTCTTCAAGGGGCTCAGTATTATCAAATGAACCACAGTTAGAAGCTAAACATTTTAGAGCACTAAGTAACTTTTTGTTTAAAATTTTTTGACTTGGCGTAAGATCATGGTCCAGAGCAAACCAAACACAAATTTGTTCACTTAATCCAAGTTTGCTATCTATCAAAGATAATGGTTCATTATAGTTTCTGACTGATGGTAAGTCTCCTGAGTACCACATATCATTCATCAGCTCATTTAATAAATGCTCTTTAGATGATAGATGTTCTATAATGGACTCATATTCGAAATCATATAGTTCTGATTTGGATTTTGGCTTTAGTAGATTGATGATAGATTTTACCATCCCAGTAGACTCACTCATACTTACCCCTTAAGCTAAGATATATGATATATTGTATGCGATATGTAACATTAAGTCAATAACCATAATCTTTTTACTGCTCACGTCGTTAAGCTTTTGTTAAGTTTTTATGGTGAGTAACAATGGAGTATATAGAGAGGTTAAAAGTTGCTTATGACTCCAAATTTGAGCTAATTTTACTATAAATCAACATGGTTAAGACCTATACTTGATATCACTACTATAAGAGCATGATGCTTTAAAGGAGCACGGAAACTGCTGAAGCTTATACAGTAACCTGCGGAGCCACTTCAGCAGAATAAACAAACACATGCCAGTATTAGTAGAGAATTATTTATAAGTCAACTAACTTTTTCAAAAATATTTTAGCAAGAACATCAGTGTTGTGAAAAAAAGTTCAAAACCTTCCAGCCTTGGTAACTATTTACACAATACATACTTTTAGCTCTTAGCTATCTAAGGAATTCACTGGAGATTGATTACTATAAATGTAATTCATATTATGCTTAGTAATAAATGTATCGGAAAACGAACTTTTAACAGCACTCCATGTACTCGTATCAGGATCATTTTGTTTTCCTTCTATAACTTTGTCACAAAACTTCCCGACAGCATAACCTACTTAAGATGACTATTTCTTAAGACTAGATCACTGATTAACTGCTCGAGATAGACCTGCTTGTTTAACATAAGGTTGTTGGAGACTACCTGGCTGTTGACCAAAAGCAACCACAGAGCTATGTCTTACATCTACCTCTACAAACTCATTACCAATTTTTATAAGGGAACCTTCATCTGTTGCACCTTTATTAAAAACAGCATATATCAGTTTCACTTTGCCAGCATCAGTAATTACCTTATACGCTTCACCTTCTTTATATCTTTTCAACTGGTCCTTAGCATCTTTTTCTTTTTTATCCAATTCTCCTTTCTTAGCAAATTTTAGCTCTATTCCAACTGGGGGGTATTCTTTTTTTTGATCAGTAGCATTTATAACCAAAATAACATCCAACTTCTCTCCACCACCTATTTGAAATTCAGTAATAACTTTTATATTATCTTCTCCGTAGCTACTAAATAAACCATGCAATACAGCTTGAAATGTAGCCTCATTGCTTATTAATGATTTGAAAGGATGTAGTATATGAGAAATTTCTTCAAATAGTTTTTTGTAATCATCATATTTACCAGATTCTATAGCTTTGCTCAAAGCTGCTTTAAATTTTTTATTTTCCACAATTCGAGTAAAATTACCTTGTAAAATTTCTTTACCTCTTTTGTATTTGTCCAATGAGTCATACGTATTTACTGTAATTCCCTTATTCTTATTACAGTACTGATCAAATGGATTCTTATTACTAGGCGTACTGTATAAGTTACAGGTTATTTCTTGTATCTTTATGTCATTGACGTTTTGAATTCTCCTAATATTTTCAATAGGAATTCCTTTATTATCTGGCACTCTCAATGCAAATTCATTTTTTTCATTTATGTTGAGTATAAGCACCTTCTTACCTAAAGTTAGCACTATAGTTGTAACACAATCCTCAATACTTTCTTTTGCTGCTTCTGGGCGTTTCTGTGATCCAGTAACCATTTTATCATTTTGATCATAAATAAAAATATGTTTACCTAACTTTTCACGCTTAATAATATTAGAAATAAGTACTAGCTGACCTAAGATCATTCTGCTGACATAATTAATATTATCACTTCCACCATTGCTCCAAACAATTCCATAGTAAAGATACTCTAGCTGTGTTCTTATCACCTCAGCATTCGCTGCTTCAGTGCCAAGTAACTTTTCTATTACAGAATTACCTTCTCGACTAAGAAAATTTTCTACATCAATTTTAACATTTTCGTGATGAACCATGTCAAAATTTAATCCTACACAAATAGCTTCATTAGCTATAGTAATCATTCTTATAGAGTTAGAAAAAGAGCCCTTAACATAATCTTGTGCTTGCTTCAATGCTTTTATCACTGTACTTATCTCACCAGTACCTGCTTTAAGCTCAATAATAATAGGAATAGAGCTTAGCGACTTATCAGAACCGCGCACAAGTAAAATAATGTCTGCGTAACCTTTTCCAGCAAATAATTCGAGATAAAGTTTTAGGTGAAAACGATACTTAAAATTTATCAAAAACCCAGCTAAAAACCCATGATGACTTGATTCTTTACCGCTAAATAGAGTTTCTTTTTCATATTTCTTATAGACATTTGTAATATAATTAAACATTCTTCTAGCGTTCTTTTTTACTTCTTCGAAATCTTGATTACTCAATTTTGAAATTAAGCTCTCTAGGTCTTGTTGGTCACGATCTTTTTCTATTTCTGTAAAACCTTTTTGTGAATAATCAGTCTTTTTACTAAAAGCTGGATCAACCTTTCCGTACTTTACTTCTTTTCCTGTAATTGTTATTTCATGCTCTTCTTTTTCTAGTTTATCAAACTCTGCTCCCATTTTCCATTTCTGTGCTATTTTTTCTAACTCTCCTTGAGAGAACTTTAGATGCATGTTACCATCAACTTGATCAGACATCGTTATACACTTAAGTCCCTCATTAGTTAATATAGCTATTTTTAAAGTTCTATTATCATCAAAACGAAAATGAAGTTTTTTAATACCAATTTTAGTAGCAAGTTCTGTGTCTAATACAGTAGCAAACATACCAAAAAAGAAACTAGGGAAAAAGCCTGGCTTTCCAACTGAATGCAAAAAAGAAGGAGATTGATTGATAAACGATTGGAACCTTTTTTGAAAATCTAGGAACTCGTCTTTTGATTTATTTCTCATTAACAGAAGCTGTACCAACTCAAGCGGCTTGACATTACTTGGCATATTACTCCTATTTGCTATGGCTTAAAGATTTTATATTATATGGGGTATCAGTCGTACTGAGACTTGACTGTGGCAAAGTATCACCAGCTTCACGCAAAATTGATTCTTTAGAAGCTTCTTGAGCTAATTTAGAAAATACTTGTTCTCCTAACTGCAATTTTTTACCCCCATGAAATAACTGAATTTTACTTAATACAGAATCTTTAACCTTTATCATCTCTTCACCACTCATTTCTTTTACGTGCTTTAATATCTTCCCTAATATTTCTTCTTTACTTACCCCTTGTCTACTTGGATCCACAATTAAATTTGCTATTGTATATGTAACTGAATAGTCTACAAAAATAGAGGAAATAGATTGCTCCCCGCGGTCTTGAGTTTTTAATTTTATTATACGTTCCCAAACATTCATCATACATTTTTTTGTTTCTTCAGACAGATCTGGATTCTTCAGTACTTGATCTGATAATGAAGATAAAAAAGTTGTGTAACGTTCACATTCAATCTGACTACACAATCGGATTAATTCCATAAAAGAATCAAAGTAATACTGACCTACTAGCACATTCAACACTGCATAATAAGTATTTTCCTTATAATCTCTATCTAGTAATTTTTTCTTTTGCTCATCATCCATTTTAGACAGGCAAAACTCTATGGTGTCTACTTCTTTGTAACCCTTTACTGCAGATAAAGCTGCTTCAATTAACAGATCATCTTTATCTTGACTAGAAATACTGGAATCATTGTGTAATTTATTATAGAAGAACTCTATACCTTCTTCCCAGTTTTTATTAGAATTTATCTGTATGGATTTTTGCAAACCTTCAACTGATTTATATTCGTTTAGTTTTCCAATCTGCTTATCAATAAGAAAAGACCAGAAAGCTTCTATAGGGCTAGTTTCTTCGATATTTTCCAATAATTCTCTTCTCAGATCATCATCAGATCCATCTTCTTCAAAGGCACTTCTCTTAAATCTCATAAATACTTGTTCAAATAATCCAGGAATCTTATCTTCTAGACAATATTTACATGCCAAGTAATATCTATCTGCAAGATCAAGCGGATTTTCTTTTCCATTTTTATTTTTTTCTTCAGTTAGCCTTTCACCAACAGCTTTATTCTTTAATTTTATTCCATCCCAACAAGAATTATCAGAGAATATATCAGAAAAAAAAATTAGTTTTTCCTCATCAAAATCTTCAATTAATTGAATATAAGCCCTCAACCATCTTTCTACTCTAAGGTGTTTTCTTGCTTTAACTTGATTATCGTCGCCTTTAATAGCACCTTTTAATATATCAAGTATTTTATTGTAATTGTGATCCAAACCAGATTCCATACCCGCAACCCCATTTTGTATTTTAATATAAACTTTAGTCTAGTAAATTATCGTTGCCAAGTCAATCTTTTTCTCCAAACCTTACCACTGCACAACAGGAAATTTCTTGAGAGCCAAGTATGATATTTTCATTCTAATAATTAATTATTATAAAACATTTTTATTTACGAAAAAATAGACCTTGTTGTAACTAAAGAAACGTCTATTTTAGTGCTGCAAAAATTTGAATTATTGACTCTTTCTAAAATTGCAAAAAAGGTCGTATATTTGCGAGAACAAGCCGCATAGAAATAAGGTTATAAAAATAGAAGGTTTAAATTATTTTCATAAGCTTAGGCAAAACAGTTCGTACGTAGGTTTAGTAAAAGTGAGCCAATATAGCTGATTTCAGCGTATAATGAAATTATTATCTAGAAAAGTTCGTATGTATCGTTTGGTAGTCCAACTGATTCCAAGAAAAATTGTTCTCACCGTCCCTGGTTTTGAGCACTGAAAATGGCTATATTATTTAAGCTATTAGTAAAATACGTTGTTAGATTAATACTAATTTTCTTAAGGAGGAATTTAAGGCAAACTCATAATGAAAACAGAATTTGAAGGTAAAGAAAAATCCCGTACCGACCTTCTTAAGAGACTTTTGCCTAAAACTACTTTGGGTTAGAAAATTTTCTACAATAATGATTGACAAGTTTTAAAGATAGAATACTATACTTAAAATGTAATTGATAATCTAATTAATTAAGGTAGTGGCTATGTTGCGTTCAGATATTCCAAAAGTTTTGTTTTCGTCTATTAAAGAGGATGATCCCCATAGAGCATCTAAGCTTTTTCAAATTGAACGCTGGTGCTATGCAAATTGGCGTCTGCACCAAAAAAGTGGCAAAAAAGGACGTAATTTTCTTGCACAGGTATTGTCTAGTGAGGATTGTTGGAAAAAAGTAGACAATTTACATGGAGTTAAGCTTGATAGGCAAGTCGTAGGCAAAAAGTTAATTGCGCCAGATTCAGGTAATCTCTTTGATAAGTATGCCATTGCCTGTAGTTGCTGTCTAGAAGAAGATATTATTGCTTTGTTTGAGGAAAGAAAAGAGGAATTATCAGCTCAAGGTAAGAGTAGTCTATTGGAGTATGAGCACTTAGTTAGGTGTTGCGGGTCGGGTCTTTTAGCGCAGTTTTGGTCACATTTTATTAGCGGTTATATCTCTAAATTAAATTTAGATGGCTGTCATCCATATGAATATGGACTTAAGTGTGCTGTGAGCCTTAAGCAGGAGCAGGCAGTGGAATTCTTTTGGAATAAAATAAAATCATTACCTGAAAGTGAGATGAGTGAACAGAAAAAGGATGAAATCTTGATGAAGACAGCAGTATATGTAGCAGGGAACCGTTGTAATAGTTATCCTGAAATATTCGAGTTTTGTTTTAGTCAAATAAGTCCTGATAAATATCCAGAACTTCTAAAAAGAGACTTAGCTGAAAATGGTTATTATGGTAGTTTGAATACACTACAGGGTGCACTTCGCTTTGATAAATTTCAGGAATTATTTGATTGTTTAAAGCCAAATGATGTTCCAGAAGATGATTATAATATCTGGTTAGACATGGAAATCAAAAAACATTCAGAGCCTTATGTAAGTGAAAGTGTAAAGCTTTTTATGCATATGTGGATGAAGGAAGGATTTGATAGCCATCGTGCTTTAGTGATAAGAGAGGAACTAGAGGATAAATCACCTCTTTTCTGTACAGTTTTATTAACACCTTTAGTAGAAAAGGGCTGTATGGAACCAGTATGGGCGTTATTAAATAAAGCTAATTCTGATCAGGTTAAAGAGTTTATGTGTTCTAAACAGGCAGGCTACATACGATCTATATTGGAAAAAAGAGATGCTGATTCATTGAATAAGTTTCTAGCATATAGAAAGTCTACAGATGAAGAGTTCACTAGCTTAACTGAAGTTGAATTAAGCAAAGCATGTGAGCAATTAGGGTTAGGCAATTAAGGTATTATAAGGCAATTCTATAAAGTAGGTGGTGGTTTCTTGTTACTACTTTAGCTTCTGTCAAAAAGATGTTGCATTGTAATACAAATGTTATATACACAAGTCAGCATGTAGGCAAAAATAGCTTTTATTATTGATATCTCTGATGGTTATACAATAAGCTTGGTATAGTGGGTTTAGTATAATATAATGAAGGGGGTTTGTGTTCAAGATACAATATCCAACAGATCATCTAAAAAAAGAAGATGTTAATTCAAAGATTACTGAATTATCGGATGAAGTGCAATATATAGAGCAAGCTAGAGAATTTTCTCAACTTAAGCGTTATCGGAGATCTGATGTTGATTCCGAAAGTGGAAGTCAGATTAAGAGAATCGATGTTCCAGGAGACGGTAGTTGCTTGTTTTGGTCTGTTACTATGGCTTACTTAATACCCGTCAGAAACGACGATGCTTTATTTCGACAAAGGTATGAAGTACTATTTGGAAATGATGGAACTGTAACCCAAAATTTAGATCATATTAGAGGTTTGGTTCGGAATTTAGGTGCTGCGAATTATGATGATACATTTGCAAATTTAGTAAGAAACTTATTTCGTAATCGAGTAGTTGATCACATAAGTTCTTATAGAAATGAGTTCAGAGATTTTGTTGAAGGTGATTTTGAGCGTTACTTGGAAAACATGAGGAACCCTGATACTTGGGGAGGTGAACCTGAAATAAGAGCAATGAGTGGAATGCTTAGCGCAACGATTAGTGTTTCTGGTGAAGTTGAGACTCAATATGGTAATGGGGATATTCAAATACAATTATTTCATGTTGGTGCACCAGGTAAACGAAACCATTATAATTTTGGTCTTGAAAGGAATATTATTGATAATGATAAAGAGCTTGCAAAAGGCTTAAAAAGAGTCATGGGTAAAGTAAGACCACAAGACTTTGAGTTAATACAGTTATTGATAGAGGAAGCAGATAAAGAAGTTGGTATAAGCCGGCAAGATGAGGATTTTAAATCTTTTGAACCGAGATTTCAGTCATTTGTGGATCAGATTCCATCTTATTTACACTCTGTAGAAAAAGCAGGGTTTTTTACACACTTCTTCCTAGGTAGTTTTTCTACTTTGTTGGATACAGAGATGGCAAAAAAGCTAGACATCAAGGAGATTTATTTTAGCTTTGACGGTGCAAAGACTTTGAAGGTAGCTATTATAAAAAATGGTGAAATGAAGAGTCAAAAAGATGTGATCGATAAAGTAAAATTATTTGTTATATCAGAAAGTGGTTCTCATTCTTACACTCAAGAGTTTGATCAAGGTGAATTGAAGGAGGTATTAGGCAAGCTTTACTCTCTTATCGAAAATAACCTAGATAAAATTAAAGTTAAATCAATAAAAATCATTAAAGATGCCGGTCATCAGGGAGAAATAGTTGTTGATGTGAAAGATAAAGGAGTAGACATAGAACATAATTCTGAAGTTCAATTTAAAAAAGTGAGAAAAGGGTTATGGAGGGATCCCGAAGTCGATATAGCGAAGCTAGCTATTTCCAATCAGCGAACAGTTAAAGCATCTTTAAGGAGAATTCTTGATAAGATTTACACAATTCACTCCGAATATGCAGACTCACTAATCTATGCTAGCAGAGCACGTGAAGCAGCACATCATGGGTTTGCGGTAGGCGTTTTCATGAATTTCCACTACAGGTATAATTTTAGAGTCTACCCAGAGCAATTTGCAGGAAGGGGTTATGCAGATATTATCTTGCTGGCTCGTGGTCCTGATCGTGCATTGGATTCTATTCCCATTATTATTGAATTAAAAGCGGGAGCAGGTTCTAATGCTACTCCAGATAAGGCTTTGCAGCAAGCAGAAAAGTATGCACAAGGCTTTCAACCAAATATTCAGCGAGTTCTAACCACTGCAGATGACATTTTATGTGTTGGTGTCAATCTTGATAATCCATCTCCTATCTCTGATATTAAAGTATCAAATCGTGGGGAAGAAATAATTCCTCTTTTTCAAGATATGCTAAAATCTGCTGATGACTGGGATACGCAAAGGATTGGAACAATAGAATTAAAGGGACAGGTGAAAGATAATCTAGAACGTATTTATCATACGTTTCCTGGTACACCTGAGAAGGGAGATAAACATTATTTTAGTAGATTTTTACTAGGGCAATCACTATTGCTAAATAGAGTTGAAGATTTAAAAACTGGTTTTAAAAAATACATTTTTATCTATGGAGACAATATACCTACCGAGGTACGTCCTAATCTTCGTGGGTCTGGACGTTTAGCAGCTGAAAGAGCCAGGGAGAGATTGTCAGCTAATCTTGATGCGAGTCATGCAGTTGTGACAATGGTGCTCATTCCAGAAAATACAGAGAAGTTGGTTTATGTAATAAATATTGTTGAAGCTAACAGAAAGGATGTTCTGAACGGGCTGGATGAAGTGCTCCCTCTTGATAGATTAAATAGAGAAATAGGGAATAGGGAAATAATCGAATTAAATCTTAATTTTGATACTAGGTACAAGTCAGATTTTAAAAGATATCTTACTATTTGGACTGAAAAATACAATTCTTTACAAGAGTACAACAACGGAGATAATAGATTTCAAGGTACTTTTAAAGAAGTTACTTATCCTAATGAGTTAAAAGAAACATTTGATAAAGCACTAGATATCCAATCCTTATCAATAAGAGGATATAGTAGATTATTAGAAAAAATTGGAGAAGGAATCTTTCCTTTTAAGAGTCTCGTTAATAAAGAAGCTCATTTCCAGGGAATATTGAATGGAGTGTTTAGTTATTATAGTGACTTAAAATTACAGGAATCACCAGAAACTAGAGCATTAGTTTTAACTGAGTTTCAAACTGGTAGAGGGGAACGTATTGACATGCTAGTTCATGGTATTAAGTTTGTGGCTCAAGGTGGAAATGCTGAGGAGTACACTCCAATAGGGTTAGAACTTAAGGCATCAAGGCAGGGTAAAGGGGCTCAAGCTTTATTGAGGGAAGCAAATGATCAAATAAATGAAGAGTACAAAGAAGGTGTTACCTATAAAACACTTACAGATGGTGATGAGGTAAAATTTATCGGTGTTGTTTTCGATAAAGGATCTAATAATCCGAATAAACTTATTTTAACAAGTAGGACAACCAAGGAAGGATTTATTCCTGTTGGAGTAGTTCATAGTTCACATCATATGTTGCCTACTGTAGGGCAGTGTTCTAAAAGAAAATCTTCATCGCCGGAGTATCCACCAAGTAAAAAGCCAAGAAGAGAAAGAAGTGTAAGTATGGCCTGCATAGATTCGTTTGATGAAGAAAAGATTACAAAGGAAGAAAAAAAGCAACGTGTTAAAGAGCTATTTGATATTGATAATGCTAAGGATTTAACTAATGAAATTGTAGATATAGGTCGTGAGCAAGTGTTTGATATGATAGGCAATGCTGATAGGACTGATGTAAAAGTAAAAGATAACAATGGTAATGATAAAAAATTGATAATAGGTGATATTATAGAAATGAAGAATGCAGAAAGATATTTTGTAGATGATTATAGTGATGGTATTGAGATCTTAGTAAAAGTAGGCAGAGATAAGGATCGCGTTATAAAAGAAAAAATAAAAGGACAAAATATTGAGTATTATTTAAGCATCGATGGCTATGAAGTAAAATTCGATGATATAATTAAAAATTTTACTACAGATGCAGAAAGAGAGAAAATTCATAATAAATTACATCAACTATCAAATGATAAGCAGTTGTTAGAGAATAAAAAATACATTGAAGATATAGGTGATGTTCAAACTAATCAAGATTACTCTAATATTGTAGAGGAAATTAAACAGAACTTGCTAGCAAAAGGTGTTAGGGAAGATACTTTTGATACGTTTAAAAATCATTTTGATGATCTTGGTGAAAAAGTTTTTGCAGATTATATTAGTAATGTAGAAAGCAGCCTTCAAGAAAAAGGAATTGCATTTGATCGTGATAAATTTGATTCAGCGAAAATAAAAGGAGCAAAAGGTGGAAAGTTTTTTTCCATGATGGCTATATATGACTTGCTTGATAGTATAGGTGATACAGCAACACTTGGACGACATGATAATAATGCTTTAAAGCAAGTATTTGGTATCAATGGTATACTAGATGCTATGGATGATGTTAGGACGAGTGTAAGTATTTCTTCTAATAGTAAAGTAGGAAAATTGATTAGTAAAGTACCACAACCTGTACGTCAAACGTTTGTTAAGATTATCAGTAACCCCATAGTTCAAAGTATTACATTTGCAACTATTGCTTATCAATTTGGGTATAGTATAAATGAAATAGCTCAAGGTAATCATCATCCATTAAATTATTATTGGACAGCTAGTAGTGGTGTAAAACTAGCAAGTATGAGCATAAGGCCTATAAGTGCAAGTGTTAGCTTTACAGTAAAAAGTGTAAGTGCTACTACTAAGATTTTAAGAGGGTTATCTGCTGCAGGTAAAGTTTTAGGTAGGGTAGCAGTAGTTACTATGGTTGCTGATGTATTAATAACAATTGGTGTAGAAGTTCATGAGAGAATAGAGTATACAAAAGCAATAGCAGAACAAGTACCTCTATTACCTGGTGGTGAACAAGCGGAAGTATTTTTTGCAGGGGTAATCAAGTTTTTTACAGGAAGAGATGTAGAAAAAGAATATGAAGACACAATTAGAATAAAAGGTTATTTAACTTACGTAAAAGAAGCAGCTATTAAACTGTTAAATGACAATTATGACATAGATGCGGTTGTACAATACGTAATCTCCATTGAAGAGAAATATAGTGAGGTGATTAAAAATATGGGTGCACAGGCTATATGTATTATGCCATCACCGTATGGTCCTGAGTGTGCGACGCAGATGAAGTGGACATGTGATTTAGAAAAAAAATATAAAGATATCTCTTTTGACAAGATCAATATAGCCTCTAGTGTAAAAAGAGATTTGTCTTCTATTGATATCTCTAAGATATTGACTATGACACCTTATACTTTGGTTATGAGTGAAGGTTGGGAAAGGTTTATCTGTGGTATAAAGAATAGTCCTCAATGCTATCAAGAGATTGAAGAAAAGAAAGTTTATGTTGTTAATACGGATGCAAAACATATCCCTCATCTAACAAAATACGAGTATGAAAATCTTGGCTTAAGAATTGTAGATGCACCATTAACAAATCCGATACAAAAATCTCAATGCAGCAAAACAATCAATACAAAGCACACAGGTGACGATGCGTTCGCTCCATGTAACAGTGGCAAAATTTATAGAAATTGTCAAGAGAGCTTTACTCTCTCAGGCGGACCTTTTATCTTTACTAATCCAACAAGAAAAGAGCATAGTAATACAAAAAAGCAAACATTTCCTAGAGGATCAGTATTATATATTTCAGGACCTAAAACATTAACAGCAGCAGCAAATTATCCAGCAGTAATGCATATTCCAGAGGGTAGTAATATACGTTATGTTGGCTCAAAAAATAATGAAACTATTTTTATTATTAATGACTATACGTCTGGTACTCTTGAAGGTGGACCAGGAAAAGAAAATACTCTAGTAATGAATGTTAAGGCTAATAATGTCGTTGCAAATTTGCATGGTAGAACTATACGTTATGGTAATAGTAATAACATAAGATTGGTTAACACATATAACTATGTGTCTAATTCTGACAGCAAGCAAAATATTACTACTCACTGTAAAACAAGATTGATTAATGTAAAAAATGCAGAAGTCTGGCAGAATTCATTTAACTGCACAGACAAAGATTATGAAGTTAGAGTAGTTAACAAAGAAAATGTGCATAACAGGGGATTAAAACAAACAATATTTGTTGTTAATGAAGATAGTGATAATGCTAAGATAGTAAGTGATTTGGGCAGTACAGGAAAAATAAAAGGAAATATTGACATAATAAAGGTTCAAGTTGCTAATATCACACAGTGGGGAATAAGTGAAGATATAGAAAAGGTCGGCTATAGCTTAGATGTTTTAGCTAATAATACACAAAGTATTGTTTCAAGTACTAAAATCAATGATTTTAAAAATCTAGTAATTCAAGTAAATAGCAATGGAATAACAGAGTCTGTTGCAATACAAGATAAGTCTTTGTCTGATACAATAGAAGATATTAGATATCAAGAGCTGAAAAGTTCAGGAAGTGATATTAGTAGAGAGGTAATACAAAATAGTGCAAAAAAGTTAAAAGCATTTATACAAGCAAGTATTCTAGACCAACAATTACTTGATACTTACCAAATTGCAAAAGATATTGTCAATAACAATAATTTTGACATACCAGTATCTCAAGTAGAAGTTATTAAAAACCATATGGGAGTACCTAGTGAAAAAGTGATAATTGCTGGCATGTACTCAGGTCAAGTCATTGTTGATTTTAGCTATAGTAGCTCTGACGTTACAAGTAGTTATCAGAAATACCTTAATGGTGGACGGAACTATGGTTATGATGACTATCTGATGCTGTGTAATTACTATCAGGACATTACAATAGAAGGAGAGAAAGGGCAACACCAGTATATTATCAAACTACCAGATACATTAAATAGCAAAACTTCATTGTCGCCAATAAGGCTCAATTTAAAAATAAAAAACAAAGTGGTGTCTTATCAAAACATACCTTATAGTATCATTGATTTTGCTGAGTTAAGTGTAACAGATGTTGATGGTATAAGCATAGAAGAAGGTAAAAGGGATTATATAAATGAATGTTATGGCAAATCAATCTCTGACCTTACAGAGGATAGTTTAAAGATACAAGATATTACAATATTTGATAGTGTAGGTACTAAATGGTCTTTATCCATTGGTTTAGTTGATTATTTTCAAAATCCAGAGAATCAACAAATTGTATTACGAATAAACAATGAGCTTTATAAAATTGATAGTACAAACTTAAGGCTTGAGCATCTAGAGATCAATCCTAGCTCTTTCAGATACTATCAACCAGAGGAACAAGGATTACAAATTTATCATAATCAACCTACTAATAAGAATGATGTTGGTTTAGTTGACTTTAGAGATAAGTCTATATTGGATTTTGATACAGAGATTGCTGATGATAGTTTAGTGTTATCACATAAGAATAATACCTTAGCAAAAGTAGAAAATTGGAATACCTATCAACCAGCAAGGGAAATGATGTTTGCTTTTAATGATACGATGGTTTCTAATTTGAAATGCATAGTCTCTACTTGTAATTCAGAAGATATTATAGAGGATTTTTATAAGGAAACAGTAGATTTATTAAAAGAGCAGGTATTTAATGCAACATTGCAAAGAAATAATAGTAAAGCTGAGGATTTGATAAAAAAGATTAAAAGTATAGATATTGGAAATGAGCATGAATTAACACCTTTAAATATGGCTATTCAAGGAGGTAGGTTGGATGTAGTAAAAGTTCTTTTTGATAGAAAGGATTTTAGTGTTGAAAATAAGGACGCCCTTCCTCTGCACTTAGCTGCTCAGGAGGGTAAATTAAATATAGCTGAGTTCCTTATCGATAAAGGTTATGATATTAAAGATAAAGCTGAAGATAAAGATAGTAGAACACCTCTTCGTATAGCTGGTTGCAATGGTAATTTAGATGTGGTCAAATTCTTCCTTAGTAAGGATGCAACAAGTATTGAGGATAGAAACAACGATCCATATAAGATGATGGAAACGGTTAAGGTTTTAAAGAAGGAGATTATTAATCAAGCAGAAACCGTGCCTAACGTAAAAAGATGGGCAGAGTTTTTTGTAGAAAAGTTAAAATATTCAATAAAAAATGTAGTAAAAGAGAAGCTAAAGGATGGTATGTTACATGATCGTTATGGTTCGGTTAATACACTTGCTAATGACATTTATAATTTCGATCAAAGGTTGTTTAATAATACAATTAAGGGAGTTATAAATGACGTATATAGGAAAGTAGATACGAAAAAAATATTAAGTTGTGTAGAAAGCCATAATGATGTTAGTCAGCGTATATTGGGTTATGTGGCTGTATTTAACGCAATGCAAAGAAATAATGATTTAAATAATAGTGCAGTATTTAAGTTAGCTTACTATGTTAAAGAAGCAATCGAGATGAAGAACTATCCTGATGTTCATCAAGAAGAAAGATCTAACCTTGAGAAACTAAAAAGCAGATTGCCAGAATCAGTAAGGAATGCAGTATTTTCATCGAAAGTATGTATTAAGAATATTTATCAAGGTGAATATTTATATGCTGCTAACAAATGTTTCAATTATGATACCGACAGACGAATGGCATTTACTTGGACTCCAAAGAATGAAAAAAATGATAAGTTTAGGTGGAATATTAAACCTGATGGTGACAACTTTTATATAGTGAATGTTGCATTTAATGAAACTTTGTATGCTGCTAGTAACTATTTTAATTATGATAATGATAGACGAATGGCATTTACTTGGATTCCAGGTGAACAGGTTACACAAGGTGTGTGGAAGATTGAGCCTAACGGTGATAAATGTAATATAAGGAATGTTAAGCATAATGAGTATTTGTATGCTGCTGATTATGCTAAATATGACAAAGATAGGAGAAGAGTATTTACTTGGATTCCAGGGGGCAAGGTTATGCAAGGTGTATGGAAGATAGAAGATTGTGGGTCTAATGTAAGAAAAGTTAGAGATATTGTTAGTAATGCTAAGGGAGAATTAGATCAAGAATTGCTAGATGCTGTAAAAGTTGGAGATATGAGCAAAGTAAGAGATTCTGTCAATCGAGGAGCTAATGTTAATACTGAAGACAGAGATGGTAATACCCCTGCACGCAATGCTGTATTAAAAGGTCACTTTGGTATATTTAAATACCTTGTTGAAAATGGCGTTAGTTTAGAGGGTAAAGATCATCGTTGTCGCCCCTCTATATGTGATGCTTCTTATAGTGGTAATTTGGATATACTAAAGTACCTTATTGGGAAAGGCGTTGATATTAATGAGTCTGATAATAATGGTTGGACACCGCTACATTTTGCTGCATGGAGAGGCTACTTAGAAGTCGCTAACTTTTTAATAGAAAAGGGTGCTAATATTAACGTTGAGAACATTTTTGGCAGGAAACCTATACATGTTGCTGCTGAAAATAATAATACAAACATTATAGAATTTTTTCTCAGCAAGGGAATGAGCATCGATGATGTTGATAGATATGGTCGAACACCACTATACTGTGCTTCTTGGAATGGTCACTTGGGTGTAGTAAAGTACCTTGTAGAAAAGGGAGCTGACGTTTATACTCAAGACAAAGGTGGTAAAACATTACTAGATATTGCTACTCATCAAGAGCGCAGCGATGTTGTAGACTATTTAAAACAAGTGCAGCTAAATCAAGAATTACTTATTGCAGCACAATATGGTAATTTTGATGAAGTTAGAGATCTTGTAAGTCAAGGGGCTAGCTTGAATGCTAAGTATAGTAATGGGATGACTGTTATGCATTCTGCTGCTTATGGTGGTAATCTGGATATAGTAAAATATTTTGTAGCAGATGCAAAAAATAGCTTAGAAATTAAAGATAATGGCGGTAGAGTTCCCCTGCACTATGCTGCTTACAATGGTAAGCTAGATGTGGTAAAGTATTTTGTAGATGAAGGGGAAGTTGATGTTAATCTAAAAGATAGTGATGGGCAGACAGCATTGCACATGGCTTCTGGTGGCGGCCATCTGGATGTAGTGGGGTATCTTGCAAGTAAGGGAGCAGATATCAAAGCTAAAGATAAGGATGGTAAGACACCGCTAGATATCGCCATCGACCGAAAGCATGATAGCATCGTAAAATACTTAAAACAAGCTCAATTAAATGAGCAATTACTGGCTGCAGTAAAAGATAGTGATTTTAATGAAGTTCAAGGCCTTGTAAATCGAGGTGCTAACGTTAATGCTAAAGATAAAGATGGTAAAACCCCTCTACATTATGCTTCATGTTCTGTTCATCATTTAGGTATGGTGAAGTATCTTATAAGTAAAGGTGCTGATATTGATGTTAAAGATAACAGTGGTAGAACTCCTGAAGATGAGGAACGTTATACTAATTCTGATACAATGAGGCAAGTTTTTATGCAAGCACACTTAGATAAAGAATTGTTACTTACTGTAAAAAATGAAAAAGATCTAAAGACAATTAGTGATCTTATTGCGAAAGATATTGACGACAGAACGCATGGTGGGTTTTATTATACTTGGAGTGGTAATTTAGGTACAGTAGAGTTTCTTGTTAGTAAAGATGTGAGTGTTAATGCGACTGATAAATATGGCTGCACATTACTACACTGGGCTGCATTGAAAGGTCATTCAGATATTGCTAAGTTTTTAGTTGATAAGGAAGCTAATGTGAATGCTAAGGATATACTTGGCAGGACTCCTATTCACTTTGCTGTTATGAATAATCACAAGGATATTCAAGATGTATATGGTAGAGGTTCTACATACACTACTGCTGAGAGCAGTGATGAAGAGGTTATACAACTTTTTCTCATGAGAGGAGCAAGTATTAATGAGGCTGATAAAAATGGTGAGACGCCACTACACTTGGCTTCTTGGGGTGGTCATTTAGATACATTGCAGCATCTTATAAATAATGGAGCTAATATTAGTACTAAAGATAGTAGTGGCAACACACCACTAGATATTGCTAGAGATAAGGGACATAATAATCTTGTACAGTACTTACAACAAACACAATTAATCCTAGATAAACAGTTATTAAGCGCAATAGGAAATAGTGATTTTAATAAAGTTAGAGGTCTTATTGCTCAAGGTGCTAATATTGATACCAAAGACAAAGATGGCAGTACACTACTGTATTCAGCTGCTGAAATCGGTGATTTAGATAGAATAAAATTCCTTCTTGATAATGGTGCTAATATTGAAACTAAAAATGGGGAATATCAAGCAACTCCTTTGCATGGAGCTGTGTTAAATGAAAGACTAAATGTGGTCAAATTGCTTCTTAATCGTGGTGCAAACGTTAACGCTGAAGACAAAGACAATTGGACACCTTTACATTATGCTGCTGATACCAACAGTCTTGATATAGTAAAAGTTCTTGTCGATGCTCATGCTAATCTTGATGCTAGAGGTGATTACGGCAAGGCACCGCTAGATATTGCTAGAGATAGTAGTATTGCAGAATATTTAGAGAAAAAACTCAATGAAAAAGGAGAAAAACCTGTGCAACGCAGACGCCGTCATCACCACGGGGATCACAATCGCAATCATAATCACTCATCACATAAATTCCTTTCTGTAGATTCAAGTAATCAACCTGGAATAGCAGCAAGTAGTAGCACAAGACCATCTTCATGGATAAATGATTTATTTGGTTGGGTAAAAAGCTCTGTGAGTGGGTTATTAGCTTCTGAGTTGCCTGAAGTAGTATCAGGTACTAAAAGTCCAATCTCACAAATTGATGCAAAGATGGATGTAAATGGTGCAATAATGTTACTTGATGTGCTGGTTAGAAACGTCACGGGTCAAAAGTATATTTCTACAGCAGATCAGTCTATATCTCAACTAGAAGCACAGGGCTATGCACTCAATATTACAGAGGTATTTAAGAAAGTAATAGAGCAAGCTGGATTAAAAAGTGGTGTATCAATGCATCGATTAAATATTGATTTTGTGGAAATACAGAAAGAAGTTACAGGAAAAATCATGAGTGGTAAATTTGATGAGATCTCAGGAGTTTTAAGTTCGTATTTAGAGAAAGCATGTCCTAGTAGAGAAGCAGGATGTCCTGGTAAGTTAAGTTCGAAGAAGTTTGACAAGTTTATGGTAGAGTTTAATAGCAGGCTAAATGTTGTACTAAATCGATCAATACAACGGATATTACACAACAGAGATGGTAGATTAGAAGTTGATGGTGCAAAGCAAATGAATTTAGAGCCTCAAAGTTATTTAAGTAATGCTTCCGTTCAAGGCCATTCAAAGGACAAAGTATCAACTTGTCTTTCTGAGATAGGAGTAACCAAGCTTGTAGGTAATCTCAATAGGTAGGTTATAATATAAGAGTTAATATGCCAAGTAGTGGGAAATTTAAAGTGAAGGTAGCCAAAATAATTAGGGAAACAACCAGTAGCAAGTTTGATAGTCTTAATGCTAAAATGGATGAAGTAGACATTAAATGCTAAGTGATTAATGTATTTTCCATATTGAACTTACAGCACGTAGTTTTGATATAGAAGTTTGGGTAACGTTATGATAGTAATTTATATAATTCTTTGTGCAATCTTCATAGCTGTTTTAGATAGTTCACCAGATTCTTAATGGCTTTGTTGCATAGCACTGATAGGCATGTAAATCACAGTGAATTTACGCAGCTAATTTAAATTCAGCCATACCTATATCAGTAAATTTGTTCAATAAGTAGCACTTAATTAACAGCTCTTTTTCACGATTTACCTCTGATTTATTTTTCAAGCCAAACCCAAATATTTGCTTCAACCTATAGAAAAAGACTTCAATATAAGACCGTGCTCCATACTTAACTTTTTTCTTCCATTCATTAATACCATCTTCATAATTCTCATATGACCTAATTCTACTAATATACTTGTTTCTTTCTGATAAGTAGTCAGCTAAACAAATTTTAGTATCCTTCCTAGGGCGAATAATAGGCACAATATTGTATTTTCTGCATTCTTTATACACACTTTTTATATCATAAGCCGCATCTGCTCGAATAGAACAAATGTTATATTTATCACTGACTTCTTCTAACATATCGCAGACCGGCAAATAGTCTACAGCAACACCACTAGTGTAGTTCATGCTTATTGCTTTCTTATCATTTATGTTTAAAACAACATGTAATTTTCTTACTTGACCATAACCACTGTATTTTCTTTTTCGAATATTAAGCTTACTATGCCCACCGTTATTATTGTAGATACTAACTCTAGTGCTATCTACGGCAATTTCAACATTTTCCAGATCATCTTTATTGCTTCTATGGTCATCAATCTTCAAATTAAGCTTTTTAAATCTTCTGGAAGCTTGTGTATAGCTGATAATCTTAAGTTTTTTGCCTATTTGTACCATATAACCTTTTACAAAACCTACAGCTTGTCTCAAGCCAATTCTAAAAAGATGAACTATTATGTGTATTAAAATTACAACTTTATCACTATAAGTGTTATTGCCACCTGCAACTTTTGGACTATTTTCATACCAATTTTCTATGGCTTGATTAACAAAATGAAAAACATTTCCTCTTTTTTTGAGAAACTCGTTATATTCTCTTTGGTTACTTACTCTCATTTTTTGTGGCATAAGTTGTACTTGTTTGAAAAATGCCTATTTTACAACAAAATTCGTTAGTAGCCATATATTAAAAAGCTTTTCTTCTTACAATAACCTCAACCAACACTAGCTATGCAACAAAGCCATTCTTAATTAGGTGATATGTCGAACTTAGAGAAGGTTTTCATAAATGTTGAAGTGAATAATTATGTTTTTTCCTTGAGTTGTAAAATTTCAGAATGAGAGAGACCGGTAATTTGAGCGATAACATCTATAGAGACACCGGCCTTGAGTGAGTTTTTGGCCACAGCTATTTTAGTCTGTTGTTCACCCTCTGCTATACCCTCTTCCTTACCTTCAGCTCTACCTTTTTCATGGCCGATTTGGATGCCTTCTTTCTTGCCCTTCTCTTCTCCAATTTGGATGCCTTCATGTTTAGCATCATCGAGCTTTTGAGCAAGGACAGCCTGTTCATCACGAATACGTTTGATCTCTTGTTCGTAGGCTATAAATTCTTTTTCTGACCAGTTGAACCTATTTAGTTCTTCATATGCTCTTTCAATTATTAGATCACTTCCTATTATTCTCTCTAGCTCTTCTTCACTAGTTTCATCTGCATATCTAAAGAAGTAGACCCATTTTTCAACTATACTTGAAAGCTGATCTTCTTTGGTTTTTGGAAATTTAGGTAACTCAATAAATATAAAGTAAAAATCTTTTAGATCATGCTCATTAGTATCTTCATCGCGAATAGTATGCTTTGATTTGTACTCAGACTTATCAGGAAATAAAATACAGTCTGCTATAGCAATAAAGATAATTTCCTTAAGGTCATGATATTGATCGCCTTTATCAGCCTGTCTTGAATAGGCTTTAGCAGCATAGTATTGAGCACGTTTTTCAAAGCCCTTAGTTTTAGCGACCTGCATTTCGACTATGACTTGCAGCCCATTTTCATCCCTACAAAGAACATCAACAATGCTTTGTTTTTTAGAAGCAATATCAGGGTCTTGAATAGTACTTAAGAACTCTATATCCCTTATTGTACTTTTGCCGGTGAAGCCAAGGATATCATTAAGGAAGTGAATAAGAATGTCCTTATTTTTTTCAGTACCAAAGATGCGCTTGAACGATATATCATTCTTGGGATCGAGAAACTTCGAAAGAGCCATGAGAAAGTAAGATAAAAAGCATTAATAATTATACACAGTTGTGAAGAAATATTCAACTAAAATGCAAACATTTTGTATATCTTTATTTGGTAGTATTAACCTGTATAATATCTATTTCTGTATGGCAAAGCATACTACTGTTTCCATAAGGTACCAAATAGCGCAAAAAGTAAGGAGCTGGAGGTTAAAAAGAAAATATACCCTGAAAAACTTAGCAGGCAAAGCAAACATAAACTATCATACACTGCTAAGATATGAACAAGGAACATGTGGCATTCCAATTGAAAAGTTAAAAATATTAGCAGGGGCATTATCAATTCCTGTTGGAAATCTCTTTCCTAGACGAAAAGTACTAAAAGAAAGTAGTTGTTTCGACAAAGCTAAGACCCAGGAAATGTCTAATTTTATAGAAAAAACAGGAGGACACAAAGCAATTTATGCATTAACCAAATCTATCCGAGCTGAGGAAGAAAGTAATATAAAAGCAGCAAGAATAAAAATTGCAAAGAATCTAGTTAAAGCAGGGTTTGATAATGACATTATCTATCGAGCAACAGGCTTACCAATTGAAGAATATGCTGATAGAGAGAATATCGGCTGTACAAGCCAAAACGGAGGACAAGAGATAAAAAAATGGAAGAGGATATACACAAGAAGAATTGGCAAAAAAGCTTAATATAGGACCCTCACAGATACATCACTATGAACAAGGTAGTGTCACCATTTTAAGTGAAAGGTTATGGGAAATAGCAAAAGAATTGTCAGTAGATGCTGAAGATCTAATAAAGGAATACAAAGAAAGTGATTGTGAAGGAGAAAATGAATTATTAAGTTTGGCAAGAGAATATAGAAAAATTGACAACCAAGAATCACGAGATGAGCTAAATATATGGGTAGAATTTTTCTTGCAAAGAAAGCAAATTTACAAAGAGAAGATTAATAAAATAGAGGAAATGAAAGTTGCAAATAATTTACTTCAGTTAGGTTTTTCTACTGATGCTATTTCTAAAATAATTGATTAATAACAATTTTTTTTACATGAAGAATTAATTTTCAATTAGATAAAAATAAATATCTATTAAGATTTTAACCTATTCATAAAAAAATAAGTAAAAAAGATTGAAAAATTGATTTGACTTCACTCGGAAGCTATGGCTTTATGCCAATGCTGATAAAAAACAGCAGTAAATAATTAAAAACAATTTGTTATTAACGAGGAGTATATTTTATGAATAATGGTAAAAAACTTACAGAAGAAATAGAGAGAGTATTACAGAGTGGAGGAGGAAGTGCTCTATTTGATCGTGAGATAGTGTCAGTGCTTCTAGGAGCAGTTCACGACAGAAAGCAAGCACAAGATGTTACTAAAACTCTAATGGATAACTGCCCAGGAATAGGAGAAATTTTAGGACGAGAAATCGATGATCTGAAAATGATAGAAGGAATGACCGAACATGCAGCTGCAGCAATTGAATGTGTTAAAGAAGCTTATAAAAGAGCACTCAGAGAAGGGTTAAAAAGAGGCCCTGTAATGGATAGCCAAGAAAAGCTGATAGAGTATGTAAGGGTAAACATAGGCTTTTCAGCAAAAGAAGCTGTCCTGATAATATATTTGGATAAGCAGAACCGTTTGATAAGAGATGAAGTGTATTTTGGTACAATAGATGAAGTACACTTATCTGAAAGGAAAGTGGTAAAAAAGGCGTTATCAATGGAAGCAGCGTCAATAATATTAGCTCATAACCATCCAGGAGGGAGTTTAGAACCATCAGAAGATGATAAAGTAATGACTAGAGAATTAGTATCAGCATGTCAAGGAGTGGGAATTGAACTAGAGGATCACATTATTATGACAGACAAAGGATATTGCAGTTTTAAGGAAAGAGAGCTGTTATAAACCAAATTTCAATTGCTTGAGAAGTTTGGCTACACAATGAAATATAAAATCAAGTAGCAAAAAGACTTAGTCAAGAATCTGTATTGGAGAATTACAAAATATAAAAGATCTTTGTATAGTTTGTATATTAAGTTGTAGTTAAAGAATAAAAGTCCTGAAAAAGCTATTCTTTTATTATAAATAGTTGCAGAATATACAAGATCTTTTTATAATTTGCGTATTAAGTTAATCGTAAAGCAATAAATTGCTCTATAGACTTGAATAATATGCTTAATATAGGAGGGTATATGACTACTAAAAAAACAGTATCATTTGATGATATGGATGGAAATACTTATGAGTTAATCATTGATTCTAAAAAATTACCAAAAGGACTATATAGTGCTATTAGGCGTACTAGCAAAAAAAATCAGCAGCTTATACTTGTAGATGAGACTGATCCGAAAATATTTGATGATAAAAGCAGGTTTGAGAAGCCTGAAGGTGTGCCTTCCCCTAGCGATGTTTCTGAAAAATCAATCAATCTTGGAGAAGGACGTGAGGTTTATAACAAAAAATCTTCAAATCGTCAAAATCCGTTTATTCCAGCCTTAAGCAAGATAGAGCCAAGTGCAAGTGAAAATGCAGAATTAAGATGGTTTAAAAGTAGAGTAGTAAAGGCAAAAAGCGTAGAAGAACTGAACAAGACTATAGACCAAGCACTAAGTGCTGGAATCAGGATAAATGCGTATAGCGAAGGGCAGAAGAGTTTTGCTGATACAGTAATATCGAAAATGCCTTTGATCAAATGCAAAAAAAATGAGAAGGAAGACATAATATGTGAATTGATGCTAAATGGAGCAATATTCAGTTACGATCTATTGCAGGATGGCTTTGTTGCATAGCACTGATAGGCATGTAAATCACAGTGAATTTACGCAGCTAATTTAAATTCAGCCATACCTATATCAGTAAATTTGTTCAATAAGTAGCACTTAATTAACAGCTCTTTTTCACGATTTACCTCTGATTTATTTTTCAAGCCAAACCCAAATATTTGCTTCAACCTATAGAAAAAGACTTCAATATAAGACCGTGCTCCATACTTAACTTTTTTCTTCCATTCATTAATACCATCTTCATAATTCTCATATGACCTAATTCTACTAATATACTTGTTTCTTTCTGATAAGTAGTCAGCTAAACAAATTTTAGTATCCTTCCTAGGGCGAATAATAGGCACAATATTGTATTTTCTGCATTCTTTATACACACTTTTTATATCATAAGCCGCATCTGCTCGAATAGAACAAATGTTATATTTATCACTGACTTCTTCTAACATATCGCAGACCGGCAAATAGTCTACAGCAACACCACTAGTGTAGTTCATGCTTATTGCTTTCTTATCATTTATGTTTAAAACAACATGTAATTTTCTTACTTGACCATAACCACTGTATTTTCTTTTTCGAATATTAAGCTTACTATGCCCACCGTTATTATTGTAGATACTAACTCTAGTGCTATCTACGGCAATTTCAACATTTTCCAGATCATCTTTATTGCTTCTATGGTCATCAATCTTCAAATTAAGCTTTTTAAATCTTCTGGAAGCTTGTGTATAGCTGATAATCTTAAGTTTTTTGCCTATTTGTACCATATAACCTTTTACAAAACCTACAGCTTGTCTCAAGCCAATTCTAAAAAGATGAACTATTATGTGTATTAAAATTACAACTTTATCACTATAAGTGTTATTGCCACCTGCAACTTTTGGACTATTTTCATACCAATTTTCTATGGCTTGATTAACAAAATGAAAAACATTTCCTCTTTTTTTGAGAAACTCGTTATATTCTCTTTGGTTACTTACTCTCATTTTTTGTGGCATAAGTTGTACTTGTTTGAAAAATGCCTATTTTACAACAAAATTCGTTAGTAGCCATATATTAAAAAGCTTTTCTTCTTACAATAACCTCAACCAACACTAGCTATGCAACAAAGCCTTGCAGGATAAGGGAATAAGTGAGATGCATAACAAACTCTATCAAGAGGTTCGTCCACAGATAGATGAGTGGCTTAAAGAACTGAGAGAAATCGGTGAAAGTGCTATTGAAAATGAAGGAATCATAGAAGACGTGGAAATGGATAATCAGACGTTTTTTATGAAATTTTCTGAGAGTAGTAAGGTAAATATTGCAAGAATATTGGAAGGTACAAAAAATTTAGGATTAACCACAGGAGAGGTAAAATTAGGAGGTGATGTTATAGAAATAGGAAATAGTAAGGTTGAAGTTAGAATTGGAAAAGAAGGTGAAAGGAATTACGTTGATGTGTCTGATAATAGTGCTTTTACACTACCGACAATGTTGCAAAAAACATAAAAATAAAACTAGAGAAAACCATTTCTCGAAAACTTCTGTGTCCAGAACCAAGAGTCCGATTTACTTATAGCGCTAATAATCAATTAACCATCGGCTTTAAGGAATGATATGAACATATTATTTCAAGGAAAAGTCATGAGAAACAAGAGATTAGCTATCCAAATTAGCTGTAGCTATGAACCTAATCGGTTAGCAGAACAATGCTTATCAGATGCTTATGAAAAGGTAGTGTCAAAGGAAATAAGTCAAAAAAACTTAAAACATAAAAATGGGATTCAAGGAGGGTCAAATGGTAACAGTATGTTTATATGCGAGAGTTTCTTCGGGGAAACAAGTAGAAGGAAATACGATAGAAAGTCAAATTGCAGCTTTAGAGAAGCAAATTAATCTGGACGGATACAGATTGTTAAGTGAGTATAAATTTATTGATAACGGCTACAGTGGATCTCATTTAGTCCGCCCTGATTTAGAAAAATTACGTGATAAAGTAACAGAAGGTAAAATTGATAAGATTTACATTCATTCTCCTGATCGTTTATCTAGAAAATATGCATATCAAATGGTGCTGATTGAAGAATTTGAAAAAGCAGGAGCAAAAGTGGTTTTTTTAAATTATGAGATTAACGGTAACCCAGAATGGCTTTGTTGCATAGCTAGTGTTGGTTGAGGTTATTGTAAGAAGAAAAGCTTTTTAATATATGGCTACTAACGAATTTTGTTGTAAAATAGGCATTTTTCAAACAAGTACAACTTATGCCACAAAAAATGAGAGTAAGTAACCAAAGAGAATATAACGAGTTTCTCAAAAAAAGAGGAAATGTTTTTCATTTTGTTAATCAAGCCATAGAAAATTGGTATGAAAATAGTCCAAAAGTTGCAGGTGGCAATAACACTTATAGTGATAAAGTTGTAATTTTAATACACATAATAGTTCATCTTTTTAGAATTGGCTTGAGACAAGCTGTAGGTTTTGTAAAAGGTTATATGGTACAAATAGGCAAAAAACTTAAGATTATCAGCTATACACAAGCTTCCAGAAGATTTAAAAAGCTTAATTTGAAGATTGATGACCATAGAAGCAATAAAGATGATCTGGAAAATGTTGAAATTGCCGTAGATAGCACTAGAGTTAGTATCTACAATAATAACGGTGGGCATAGTAAGCTTAATATTCGAAAAAGAAAATACAGTGGTTATGGTCAAGTAAGAAAATTACATGTTGTTTTAAACATAAATGATAAGAAAGCAATAAGCATGAACTACACTAGTGGTGTTGCTGTAGACTATTTGCCGGTCTGCGATATGTTAGAAGAAGTCAGTGATAAATATAACATTTGTTCTATTCGAGCAGATGCGGCTTATGATATAAAAAGTGTGTATAAAGAATGCAGAAAATACAATATTGTGCCTATTATTCGCCCTAGGAAGGATACTAAAATTTGTTTAGCTGACTACTTATCAGAAAGAAACAAGTATATTAGTAGAATTAGGTCATATGAGAATTATGAAGATGGTATTAATGAATGGAAGAAAAAAGTTAAGTATGGAGCACGGTCTTATATTGAAGTCTTTTTCTATAGGTTGAAGCAAATATTTGGGTTTGGCTTGAAAAATAAATCAGAGGTAAATCGTGAAAAAGAGCTGTTAATTAAGTGCTACTTATTGAACAAATTTACTGATATAGGTATGGCTGAATTTAAATTAGCTGCGTAAATTCACTGTGATTTACATGCCTATCAGTGCTATGCAACAAAGCCACCCAGAATCTCAATTACTGTTACAAATGCAAGGTATGATAGCAGAATATGAACGTGCGAAAATTATGGAACGAAGTCGTCGTGGTAAAATCTATGCAGCTAACAAAGGCTATGTAAATGTAATGGGAGGAGCTCCTTATGGTTATCGTTATATAGATAAGCATATGGGAGGAGGACAAGCTTTATTTGAGATTAACGAAAAAGAAGCTGATGTCGTTCGTAAAGTATTTTTGTGGATAGGCAGAGAAAGAACAAGTATTGGGGAAGTATGTCGTCGGCTAAATACTATGTCCATTAAGACACAAAAAGGAAAAGAACGCTGGAATAAAGGTACAATTTGGAGTATGTTGAAAAACCCTGCTTACAAAGGACAAGCAGCTTTTGGTAGAAGAAGGTTAGGAGTAAGATTAAAGCAAGTAAGACCACAGAAAGGCTCTTGTGAGCAGCCAAAAAGTAACCACTCTGTCTATCCTGTTGAAAAAGCAAATTGGATTTATATTAAAGTGCCAAATATAGTAGATGAAGATATATTTGATATTGTTCAAGAACAATTAGCTGAAAATAGAAAAGTAGCAAGGACAAGAAAAAGAGGAGCAAAGTACTTACTACAAGGTTTAGTCATATGTAAGCGTTGTAATTACGGATGTTACGGAACTTGCATGAGAAGTAGACGAGAAGAAGAAGGTGGTCATTATGCATATTACCGTTGTAGTGGTAAAGATTCTTACCGTTTTGGTGGTAATAAGATTTGTGACAATAAACCCATTCGCTCAGATGCATTAGAAACAGCTGTGTGGGAAGAGGTTAAGCAGTTATTGAAAAATCCAAACAGGATTTTAGAAGAATACAAGCGTAGGCTTTCAGAACTAAAAAAATCATCATTGGATCAAAAAAGTGACCTGCTAGAGAAACAAGAAAATAAATTAAAACGTGGTATTGCTAGACTTATCGATAGTTATGCTCAAGAATATATCAATCAAGAGGAATTTGAACCACGAATTAAAGCAATGAAACAAAGCTTAAAAACAATTAAAGAAGAGAAGAAAAAGATATTTTATCAAAAGGAATTAGAACAGGAGGTAACTCTGGTTGTGGCCAATTTAGAAGACTTTTCTTCCAATATTACGTTAAACCTTGATAACGCAGACTGGTTAACTAAACGTGATATTATCAGAACATTGGTCAAGAGAATTGAAATTAACCTTGAGGACGTAAATGTGGTATTTCGCGTAAAAGAGCTACCGAACTCTTCTGGACATAATGGAAAGGAAAATAAAAATTTGCAACATTGTCGTAGGTGTATTATCCTCATCCTCTTTTGATGGTTCTATATCTCCACTTGGATGATTATGTGAAATTGCAACAGATGCTGCATCAATCAGTAATCCCTGTTTTATTATTTCCCTCACATACAGAGGTACTCTGTCTATAGTTCCACAGTCTTGAATATACTCATATATTAAATGACCACTTCGATCTAAGTATACCACTCGTAAGCTTTCCTTTCGTGACTGCCCTATTGCTGCTTTAAAGTATTTTAGTAGCTCTTCTCTATTATCAAGAATTGACAATTTTTTTAACTTACCTTTCAGTATCCTATCAAAAATCTCTTTCAGACAAAAGATATTTGCTATTGCTCCATCATTCATTCCTGTAACGTTTTTTAGCTCATGAAAATCAGCATTAATTACCCTTCCTAAACTACTAAAGAGCTCAATTAGCCTTTTTGCCACTTCTCTTCCTTCTGCATATCCAGACAGAGTACGTTCTAGTAGCTCGTGATCCAATAAAGACCTGCCTCTGCTTGATAGAATACGAGTTTCCAATTTTTCTTTTCTCTCACTATTATTCATAAAAACCTCCAAGGTCAACATTATATACAAATTCAACGCCAGCTTTCTGACGCAGTAGTTCTCGAGGAATAACCCTTTTGAACTCTAAATTTGCAATGTTGTCCTTGTTGCTTTGACTGCTAGTACAACATTGCATAATTCTATTATGGCTATTTTGATCAAAATTTGCAAGACTTTTTATGCGAAATACTATATACAAGTGATTGTGATTGATTTCAATTTGATGAATTAACATTCTAATAATATTTTGCTTAGTCTGCCAATCCACTTGATCAAGCTTTGATTCAACACTTGAGGAAAAGTTTTTCAAGCTATCTGTAACAAGGCTCAATTCTTGTTGTAGTTTTTTTTGATCAAGCGTTCTTTCTTTCTCTTCTTCAATTTCTTTCAAATGCTGTTTCATTGTTGTGATTCTTGGTTCAAATTCTTCTTGGCTTATAAACCCTTTAGCATAGCTATCAATAAATTTTTTGATACTTAATCTTAACTTACTTTCTTGCTTTTCACGTGTTTGATTATGTAAAGGTTTTTTGTTCTCTGATAATCTACGTTGATATTCATTTGCAATCCTATCTGGCTCTTTCAAGATACTCTTGACTTCTTCCCATATAACTCCATCTAATATATCAGTGCGTATTGATTTATTATCGCAGATTTTATTGCCATTGAATTTGCTAGAGTTTGTACCAGAGCAACGATAGTAATAATATGTCGACTTTTTATGAACGTGGTTTGTACCACAATAAGTATATTGACAACGTTGACATACCATTAAACCTTGCAATAAATATGTTTCTCTTCTTTGTCGTACTCTTGCTCTTTGCCTATTTTCAGTTAGTTGTGCCTGCACTGAATCAAATAAATGCTCATTGATTATTTTTGGTACTGGAATATAAGTCCAATTCTCTTTATCACTATTAAAGCGACCACTTTTAAGTTTACCACAAGTTCCTTTTTTTGATTTTTTTACTTGTGGTTTTGAGCATGTCCTAGTTTTACCATAAGCTGCTTGTCCTATATAAGCAGGATTTTTTAACATGTTCCAAATAGTGCTCCTTTTCCAATACCTTTTTCCTGTTCGTGTTATTACCGGTATCTTATTCAGTTCATGTACAACTTCTCCTATACTTGCTCTTTCTTGGCCAACCCGACTAAATATTTTACGCACTATATTTGCCTCTTCTTCATCAACCTCAAATTGAGCACTTCCTTCACCTACATGTTTTGCTATGTAGCGATAACCGTAAGGCGCCCTACCCATCACACTTATACACCCAGCTTTGGCCGCATGAAGTTTACCTCTACGGTTTCGTTCCATAATCTTTGCACGTTCATACTCTGCTATTGCTCCCTGAATCTGTAGAAATAAATGGGAATCCGGATTATCATCAAACTTATGATTCAAAAATACTATTTCAGATCCAGCCTTTTTAAACTCTTCGAGTAAGATCATTTGATATGAAAATTTACGTGATAGCCGATCAGGTGAATGAATATATATCTTATCAATCTTACCTTCTGCTACTCTATCACGTAAATTTTCTAAGCCAGGACGTTCTAAATTTGATCCACTATAACCATTATCGACAAACTTATGCTCATCTAATAACTCATGTCCATCGCTACTAATGCGACGCTCCAATTCTACAATCTGACTCTCTATCGTATTCTCCTGTGCTTGTTGTCTTGATGAAACTCTTGCATATAAGCTTACTGTTGTCATTTTCTTTCACCTCCTTTATTTTACATTTCAATAATTGTTCATAAGCATCTGCTAGATATGTATCTGCCAATCGATTAGGCTTATAACCCCAAACAAATAAGCTCTCAATCTGTAATCCATAAAGCTTCTGATTTAATAGATACGATGTACTCATATAATTTTACTACAAAACTAATAATATAAAAGTTTTCTGATGTACGTCCCCAGAATGTGATCGTAAGGGTTCATTATAAATAATTCGGGAAATTTCGTCTCTTTAGACATATTAAGAGCTATGTAACGAACGTTTATATTTGTGAGTAATAGTAAGGCTCAAGGTAAGGAAAATGCTAGTGAGGTAAAGTAGAATAACGTTAATTTGATAATTTAAGCTCATTCCCTCTTGCTACATCTCTCTTTAATATCTCCTCTTTTGCAGCAGGTCTATAATTACTGCTTAAATTTAGGTGCACACTAATTTTTCGATTTATATATTATTCTAATGCTTGTATAATACCTTCATTGAATATTTGATTTTGAGGTAATTAGATGCCAAAAAGTAAAACTAAACGTGGAACGGAAGATTTGAAGGGTAATGCAGGCCCAAGCAAAAGATCTCGTCTCAGTTCTGATCCTAAAAAAAATAAAGAGATTATCTCTAGCAAAGTAATAAGTAAGCTGAAGGATGTTGTTAAAGGTGATAGAACTTCAGCTATTGAGGAATGGGTCAAGGCTCACCCTGTAACAGTAGAGGGTCTAACCGTTGAGCAATCGGACCTCTTATGTAATGCGTTTCGTGATGAATCTTGTTGGTCAGGTGCGACACTAGATGTTGCTAAATTGGTAGGAGAATTAGCTAAATCAGGTGTGTTGAATCCATTTGCTATATATAAAATAGCATGTATTGAGTGTGTAGAGAGTGAAATTAAGCAATTATTTGACAAGGCGTTAGAGTCTTTTAGATCTGACTTATCTCATAAAGGTGCATGTGAGGAAGATAGGAATTTAGCTTGCAGTGATAAGCTTGCAAGAGTTGAATTGTTAAGTTCCATGGGAAGACGTGATCCTGTTTTCAATTTCTGGATGGCTTTGTTGCATAGCACTGATAGGCATGTAAATCACAGTGAATTTACGCAGCTAATTTAAATTCAGCCATACCTATATCAGTAAATTTGTTCAATAAGTAGCACTTAATTAACAGCTCTTTTTCACGATTTACCTCTGATTTATTTTTCAAGCCAAACCCAAATATTTGCTTCAACCTATAGAAAAAGACTTCAATATAAGACCGTGCTCCATACTTAACTTTTTTCTTCCATTCATTAATACCATCTTCATAATTCTCATATGACCTAATTCTACTAATATACTTGTTTCTTTCTGATAAGTAGTCAGCTAAACAAATTTTAGTATCCTTCCTAGGGCGAATAATAGGCACAATATTGTATTTTCTGCATTCTTTATACACACTTTTTATATCATAAGCCGCATCTGCTCGAATAGAACAAATGTTATATTTATCACTGACTTCTTCTAACATATCGCAGACCGGCAAATAGTCTACAGCAACACCACTAGTGTAGTTCATGCTTATTGCTTTCTTATCATTTATGTTTAAAACAACATGTAATTTTCTTACTTGACCATAACCACTGTATTTTCTTTTTCGAATATTAAGCTTACTATGCCCACCGTTATTATTGTAGATACTAACTCTAGTGCTATCTACGGCAATTTCAACATTTTCCAGATCATCTTTATTGCTTCTATGGTCATCAATCTTCAAATTAAGCTTTTTAAATCTTCTGGAAGCTTGTGTATAGCTGATAATCTTAAGTTTTTTGCCTATTTGTACCATATAACCTTTTACAAAACCTACAGCTTGTCTCAAGCCAATTCTAAAAAGATGAACTATTATGTGTATTAAAATTACAACTTTATCACTATAAGTGTTATTGCCACCTGCAACTTTTGGACTATTTTCATACCAATTTTCTATGGCTTGATTAACAAAATGAAAAACATTTCCTCTTTTTTTGAGAAACTCGTTATATTCTCTTTGGTTACTTACTCTCATTTTTTGTGGCATAAGTTGTACTTGTTTGAAAAATGCCTATTTTACAACAAAATTCGTTAGTAGCCATATATTAAAAAGCTTTTCTTCTTACAATAACCTCAACCAACACTAGCTATGCAACAAAGCCTTTCTGGATTGATCAAGAATCAGGTAACCTTAGAGAAAATATAGAAGCAGAAGATGGATTTAATAAGGCTGTAGATTTCAAGTGGAGTAAGGGAGTGGAACACTTCTATAATCGTCTGTGTTCTGAAGAAAAATTAGTGAAAGAAGAGAGAGAAAAATTGCTAGTTTCTGCTATTGCAAAATTATCTCCATTGCAATCTAGCTATAAACTTGCTTCTACCTTAAGTTCCCTTCTAGGTAAAGTCATAAGCGCAAAAGTAGATCATAAGTCACTACTTGGGCTACCGAATAAGAAAGATAGGGGTGTGATCTATCGTCCTCTTAGTTACTTAGTAGAGCACGGTTTTCTTTGCACAACTAAGTATGTTATCCAGTACTTGAGCGAGGGATGTTCAAGATCTGAAGTAGAGAAAATGCTTTCACCTAGAGGATATGCACATCTTCTCTCATCGCTTTCATTTGTTGTAGTTTCTAAAGATTATGACTTGGATAACAGGAATGAAGCAAGGTCAGCTATTAGCAGTCTTTGGGAATCTAGTGTATTTAACCAAAATAAAATAAATGTTGTCGATCCTTTTAAAGATAGGATTGCTTTTGTTGCAATGGAAAATGCAATTTCAAATTTGATTGTAGATCAGGAGAACAGCAAGGATACTCAAAGTGCTGGCGATGGTGAAAAAGTTGATTTGGTCTTGAGTATTTTAAAGTTTGCTAAAGATTGTTGTTCAGACAAAAGCTTTAAATCATTAAAAGAGAGGATAGCAAATAGTTTAGATAAAACAAGGAATTCTAAGATGATAGATGCAACTAGCTCCTGCAATTTAATAGAAGAGTTGTGTAAGTCAGCGAGAAATTTGAATTTATTCTCTGCTAGCACTGAAGGTCCTCAATCTACGTTAGTGGGTACTAATGTTAGTATTTCGCCTGCTGCAGTTGTTAACAAATAGGAGTATTTATGCATGGTAATAATGAAGATCGTGAATTAGTTAGGGCTTTATTAAGTGGAGGTTGTGATGAGTTTAGTAGACAATTTGTAGGTTTTTTAAACAACTGTCCATCTTTTTTGCATTCGGCTAATAAGCCTGGCTTTTTTCCTACATTCTTTTTTGGTATGTTTTCTACTGCACATGATGCAGGTATATTAGTTGAAGATGAAAGAGTCTATTTTCGTTTTGACAATTATGGAAATCTAAAAGTTGCTGTTCTCACTAATAAAGAAAATAGAAGAATAGTCAGGTGTTATACTGTTGCTGATAATGAGAACAGCCCTGGGTCAAGGTTTAGTGCAGAAGAGAAGCAGCAGGTAGAAGAGAATCTTCCACAAGAATTACAGGAAGATAAGGATCTGGATTGGGAAGAGTATAAAATATTTCGGTTTGGAGAAGAATGTAGGTTTATTCATGAAATAGATAGATTTCCTCAACGTGATGAACCTGGAGCTCCAATTTTTCATGAAATTAACCCAATCAGAGAACAAGGTGAATTGTTAGACCTGATGAGTGAGTTGGCAAATGATGATACAGGAGAAGTGCGTACTAATGTTAAAAGAATTTTGGAATATGTTATTGATATCCATGATGAACATGAAGATAGCTTAGTGTTTCGTGCAGAGTCTGATTACCACGGTTTTCTGTGTGGGTTTTTAGTAAATTTTAGATACCGAGCTGTGGCTGATTTCTACCCAGAGCTACTTATAGGAAAAGGTTATGCAGATGTTGTTTTGCTTGTTCGTGGTGTTGATCAGACAAATGATTCGGTTCCAATTATAATTGAGTTGAAGGTTGGTGATGAGGAAGGATTAGAGCAAGCTAAAGATTATGCTAAAAGTTGTTCTGTTTCGTCTTTGCCTATTCATACCTCATCACCAAGTGCTGTTTGTGTAGCGTTAAATTTTCAATTACGTGGAGGTGCTGGTCTCCGAACTTCTGTGCAGGTCTTTTCAGAAGGTGGTCTTTCCTTAATACCGGGTTTACTACATCCTCATGGAAATGGAGTTAGGGGAAATGTAAAACGTTTTTTACAACCCATAGCATCAGAGTTCACTCAATCGCCTCATTGTAACACTTTTTCCTGTACGTCATCGTTTGTTTTTGGAAATGTTTTATCTACAAGGAGGGACTTAGAAACAAATGATGGGCGGGAGGTAAGGGTTACCAAGTATCTATTTAACCACTCTCAGGGAGAGAAAATGAAACGTACAGGTGGTAGGGGAGATGCAGCAGATATTGTAAGCCATGCGTTAACTTTAGCTCTATTTTTATCAAATATTGGTTTTGTTGTGCTTCACATTTTTCGTCGTTTAAAGTGGCAGACTTTACCAGACAAAGCATTGAACCTGTCGTTACTGCCTCAAGCCACAGATGATGCTAAGGTGCGTCAAGTACTTTGTGAAGTAGATGTCCAGGGTCATCTGGAAGTGGCTTCTGCAAAGAAATTCGAATCACTACGTGCTTACTCACGTTCTCATAGTGAAGGTTATTTCGAGGGAAGGTTTTCAGAACAAATGGGTAATGTTAGGAATTTACATCAACTTGCAGATCAGTTGATGAGTGCTGAGCCTAATTTTGGTAATGATGGTAATGTTAATGGTGAGTACAGGGCTAGGTATGAAGTTTTATTTAATGAGATTTCTCGTCTGTTGTCTCCGTTATTAAATGGAAACCGTCTACTCGTGAACAATGAAGCTAAATTTCAGGCTTTGTTGCGTGGGATATTTCAAAGTTGCGATAATCCTGCCAAGGTAATTATTGAGTTCCAGCTACAGAGAGGAAGGAAAATAGACCTAGTATTATCAAAATCTGCGGAAAATGATGATACTCATCCAATTGGAATAGAGTTGAAGTATGCTAACACCGCAGAACAAGTTGAACGAAAAAGGGTGGAGGCAAATCGACAGTTAAGTGAATACGAATTTTGTGGAGGATGCAAGCGTATTACTGGGGGAGATGCGATGGTTTTGTTATACGCTATATTAAATGCTGTAGGACAAGAGCAGGATCTGATATTGATTGGTGGGCTTCGTAGAGCATCTGGGTTTTCTAGATGACTTGTAACTAATAAAAGTACCAAAGATAAGGTTGTTTATGGGTAAAATTATGCATTAAGCTAGAGTACGTTTGAGTAAGGTTGGAGAAAAAGCAAGGTCTTTGAGCAAGAAAATTTGATTTATGTTTTCTTAAGTTAAAGTTAACCTGATGAAGTTTGTATAATTTATTGTTGGAGTTTTTTTGTTCTATTTTTACTGTAAGTTCAATCTGCTCTATCTTTGGTCTTTTTTTCTTAGTTTTGCGGCAAGTCTAATATTTTTACTACTTAATGGAATAACTTGCAGAAAGTGGAGATATAATGCTAAGGCAGAGGAGCTCAGACAGTTATCTTAAACAATAAAGAAATACTAAAGGCAAAAGATACGCTTGCGTAGTTCGAAAGCTTTCTATAGGATAAGCCTCACCTGATTTACAAATAGAATTGTTATGTTAGATGTTTGCTATTTATTCTTAAGCTCATTTTAACAGCATTTTGCTTTTTTTAGTATGTAGGGGTTTTCTAGGAATTATCCTACTGAATTCTATGATATTATTTTTTGTAACATTGTTATACATTATAATGCACCCATTTGTCTAGACCATTTTTTTCAAAGTGATCCGATTTTTAAAATGAATATGTTGATAAATACGTCGACACATATTTAAAGTATTTATGAATATATTCATTTACTGTTTATGATAATAGAGATCAGCAGGAACTTTATAATGTAGAGTCTGATGTCGCCTTCTATAGTTATACCAAGCAACAAAATCGTTTATTATAAGATTCAAATCTCTGATACTATTTGGTCTATAATAATATATAGCTTCTTGCTTTAAAGTTCTCCATAAGCGCTCAACAAATATATTGTCGAAGCAACGTCCTTTATGGTCCATACTGATTTTAATATTAGCACGCTCTAATTCCATAATAAAGTTGTAGCTAGTAAACTGCACCCCTTGATCACTATTAAAAATCTCAGGTTTACCTTGTTTTAGAGCTTCTTTGAGAGTATAAAGGCAAAATCCAGCATCGAGATATGGTGATAATGAATGAGCAATAATATAGCGACTATACAAGTCCATTATTGCCACAAAATAGACAAACTTACCTTCTACCATAATATATGTTATATCAGTAGCCCATACCTGATTAACTCTACAAATAATCAAATCTTTGAGTAAATAAGGATATATTTTATGCTTTTTTTCTTTAATACTTGTATTACATCTTTTTCTACAATACAGCCCACTAATCTTCATTTTTTTCATAATTCTTAAGATTTTTTTGTGATTGACTACTACTCCACTCGCTATGATCTCAGCAGTAATTTTACGATATCCATAACGGCAATCAGAAGCCAAATATACTTCTTGAATCAAATTTCACTTTCGTTATTAATTATAGGCCTATAATATAGGCTAGATCTGCAAATCCCCAGTAAATCAGCCTGTTTCCTAATTGACAGATCAGAATCTTTTTCTATAAATCTTACTCTATCTTTTTTGCTTATTTCAGTAATTTTTTTTTCAAATAACTATTTTCCACTGTCAATTCTCCTATTACTTTATGTAAACTTTCTATTTCTTGCGCTAAGATTCTTTGTTTTCTCGCACTTTCACTTTCTTCAACAAATAGGTCTTTTAACCTTGCCAATACTCTATCACGCCAATCATATAGATTTGTTGATGGTATTTTATATTCACTACATATCTCAGCTGTGCTTCTTTGATTTTTTATTGCTTCCAAAGCTATCTTTGCTTTTAACTCTGGTTCATATTTTTTTGTTGCCATACTTTTACCCCTTTACTTTCCTACTCGGATCAACCATTTTTTTTTTGGTCTAGTTTATGGGGTGCATTATATTCTATGAGAAATTCTACAGATGGTAAATGGCCTTCCTTGGCAGCATAGTAGACTGATCTGTAGTTTTAGAATTATTAATATTAGAATTATTAATAAATGATTCTTGTTGTTGCTTTTCTATTAGAAGCTTTACAATTCCTAGATATCCTTTATTGGTAGCATAATGCAAAGGAGTCCAATTGTTTTTACCTTTTGTACCAACTTCTACTCCCTTATTAAGAGAAAATTTTACAATATCGATATTTCAAAAATCAGCTGCAATATGAATAGGCTTGTTTTCGTCATTAGTTTTAGCGTTAAAACTTACACCTTTATTATTTACTAAAAATTTTGTTACTTCTAAGCTATCAAACTTAGCTGGATGGTGCACAGCCACCTTGACCAAAAAATCATCCCCCTATCGCGTTCTTATCATTATGCCTTATACGCTGTATTACACCTTCAGATATAGTCATTGCTAACCTCCAACATCCTTGCTAATAAACCCTCGCTAAAACTGCCGAAAAGACTTTATAAGTTAATATTCTAAATCTCAATATTTCATGGTGCAGGTTTTTATTTTAAAACATTATACTTTGTGTAGGGTATAACTACACGCATCAAAGTGAAAGAAAAGCAAAATGATGAAGAAAATGAAAGTTTAAGTTTTCTTCAACGACTCAAGGAGAGAATTTATGCTTTAAAGCCTGTATTAGCAAGAGCCTTAATCACTAAATGAACAATGTCACGCAGAGTTTCATCCTCAATTTTTCTATATTCCCTCACTAGCCTTGATATTTCTTCGCTGCCTACATCGCTATGGAAGGCCTTATCATGTAAGTCTTCAGAGGCTTTGGTAAAAAAATACGACATATCAACCGATAGTACTTCTGCTAATTTATATAACCTATCAACTACAAGCCTAATCTCTCCGCTTTCATATCCTTGTACATGCTGGAATGAAATTTCAAGCTTTTTTCCTAAGTCTCTTTGACTAAAACCACACATTAGCCTTCTTTTCCTTATTCTTTCACCTATTTGTTTATCAATAGGATGTTGTTTATCTTGCACAATCACTTATTAATACCTTAACTTGTATATTAAAGTAGTACTAACTTTCATTATAACTTTGAGAAAAAGATTTTACCAATGTATAAACTACACTACGTAACCTTTTGCCTTTAATTTCATTATATCCTTTGACTAACTTTAGTATTTCTTCATCATAAGCTTCATGTGAGTCAGTGTGCATATCAGTAAAAAAGTTAGCAACATCTATCGATAGTGCTTTTGCTAAATCATATAATCTACTGGCCAAAACACAATTTGAACCATTTTCGTACTTTTGTATCTGTCTATACGAAACACCTATTCTCTTTCCCAATTCGGTCTGTGTCAAAGCACGATCTAACCTAAGTTGTTTTATTTTTTTACCTAATTGCACTTTTCACCTCTTATTCAAATTTACAACAAATTTTATGAAAAAGCTAGCAAAGTAATTGCTTTAATAATTTCTGCCTCTCGCTAATTAAATCGTTTGGCCTTACGTATTTTTTCTCAATTTCCCTCATCTCTTTTTCTCGTTCTGCAATGCTATTTCGTATTACTTCAGCCGAGTATCTGCTTTTGCCACTTGCAAACTCTGATCTTAATCTTCTAACCTTGTATTCGAGCTCAGCAAATCTTTCGTGTTGCTCAAGAAGTTCTATCATATGACTAATTTCAGAGTTTAGCTTTTTTTCCTCAACATCTTTCACAATAAAAGAAAGCAGAAGCTTATCTATTTGGTAATCAATATTTGGTTGGGTAGCAAACAGATTGATCATAGCTTTTACATCAGTAGGATTTGCAACTAATAAGCTAAAATTACTACATAAAAAACTATAGAACTTTATCGTCTTCACAAGATAATTTTTCATATCTTGTGATAATTGCAATTCTTTGTGAATTCCTGATAACGATATTTTTAATTCTTCCAAATATTTCGTATCAAAATTACTTACTTTTTCAGGTACAAGAATCATGAGCAGCTTTTTTATGAGCTCAACATCATTTGACTTAACTGCATTATAAAGAGCTTTATCCTTATCTTTTTTTAAATCATAAAGCTCTGATGAGTTATCTATACTGAATAAATAGTTTGCTACGTCAGTGTTTCCTTGAGGAGAATAGATCAGAATATCCAATTCTCTTAGCGGGTGGTCATCATTAAACTTTTCTAGTAACTGCTTATCGGTAGTTTCCTCTATTGCTAAAGCAGCTTTACTGATCTTTTTCAGTTCAGAAACATTATCTCTTGAATTTTCAAGTATGTCTTTAGCCTTGTCTAGCAGCTGCTCATATAGAATTATTTTTTCTTCATTATCAAGTAGCTGACAATGCTTCTTCAACTTTTCAGTGGAGTAAGACAAGAGATCCATTTCTTTCAGTTTTACAATCATAATACCCAACTTTGATTGAAATTGAAATAATTTTTACAAGATGTGTTTTTCTAGTGTAAATGCCCGTAAAACTTGTTATTATAATATACAGTAAATTAATAAGTCGTATAATATTAACAATTAAATAATATTTATCACGATATGATCGAATAGTAATTAGATTAAGTGAGAGTTACAATGAAAAAAATAAATAGTAAAAGATTGTCTAGTAAAATGTTAAAAGCGGTAGAGCGAATAGCAAAAGAAGGATTATTGCCTAATTTAATAAAAGCTGCTCCAACAGCGAATAAAAAGATTAGTAAATTACCTGTCTTAACATATCCTGAGAAGCTCAATCCATTTCGATCAGCTTTATGCAGGACAAGACTAAGTGAATATGAAAATATGAAACTAAATGAATTCCTGGAAAAAGCTATTGCAGCTAAAAATATAAACGAGTTAAGTAAAGTTATCGATGAAGCTTTGGACTTAGGAATAAGAATAAATGCTGCCAATGAAGATGGCTTTAGCTTCGCTAACGTTACAATGTTTAAGATTTATCGTGATGAATTCAAAGGAAATAAACAAGAAGATATAATCAGGAAGTTAGCCTTAAATGGAGCAGAATTTAATGTACAAGTTGATAAGAAAATAACTGAAAAAGTGCAAAAAGAAATTGAGCCACAAATATATAATCTACTCAAAAAGCTCAGGGAAGTTGGAGAGAACGCTACTATAGAAGGGACTGTTGAAAATGTAGAAATCGATAATAAGACCTTCTATATTGAATTTTCACATAGCTGCATAGTTGATGTTGCAAAAGTTATAGAAGGTGCAAAAAACTTGGGCCTGAGCAAGGGAGATTTAAATCTTGGTGGCAATATCCTAAAAATAGGTGATGGTGAAGTTGAAGTGAAAACTGGAAAAGATGGAAAAAGAGACTAAGTGGATATATCGGATAACAGCGCTTTTACACTACCGACAATGTTGCAAAAAACATAAAAATAAAACTAGAGAAAACCATTTCTCGAAAACTTCTGTGTCCAGAACCAAGAGTCCGATTTACTTATAGCGCTAATAATCAATTAACCATCGGCTTTAAGGAATGATATGAACATATTATTTCAAGGAAAAGTCATGAGAAACAAGAGATTAGCTATCCAAATTAGCTGTAGCTATGAACCTAATCGGTTAGCAGAACAATGCTTATCAGATGCTTATGAAAAGGTAGTGTCAAAGGAAATAAGTCAAAAAAACTTAAAACATAAAAATGGGATTCAAGGAGGGTCAAATGGTAACAGTATGTTTATATGCGAGAGTTTCTTCGGGGAAACAAGTAGAAGGAAATACGATAGAAAGTCAAATTGCAGCTTTAGAGAAGCAAATTAATCTGGACGGATACAGATTGTTAAGTGAGTATAAATTTATTGATAACGGCTACAGTGGATCTCATTTAGTCCGCCCTGATTTAGAAAAATTACGTGATAAAGTAACAGAAGGTAAAATTGATAAGATTTACATTCATTCTCCTGATCGTTTATCTAGAAAATATGCATATCAAATGGTGCTGATTGAAGAATTTGAAAAAGCAGGAGCAAAAGTGGTTTTTTTAAATTATGAGATTAACGGTAACCCAGAATCTCAATTACTGTTACAAATGCAAGGTATGATAGCAGAATATGAACGTGCGAAAATTATGGAACGAAGTCGTCGTGGTAAAATCTATGCAGCTAACAAAGGCTATGTAAATGTAATGGGAGGAGCTCCTTATGGTTATCGTTATATAGATAAGCATATGGGAGGAGGACAAGCTTTATTTGAGATTAACGAAAAAGAAGCTGATGTCGTTCGTAAAGTATTTTTGTGGATAGGCAGAGAAAGAACAAGTATTGGGGAAGTATGTCGTCGGCTAAATACTATGTCCATTAAGACACAAAAAGGAAAAGAACGCTGGAATAAAGGTACAATTTGGAGTATGTTGAAAAACCCTGCTTACAAAGGACAAGCAGCTTTTGGTAGAAGAAGGTTAGGAGTAAGATTAAAGCAAGTAAGACCACAGAAAGGCTCTTGTGAGCAGCCAAAAAGTAACCACTCTGTCTATCCTGTTGAAAAAGCAAATTGGATTTATATTAAAGTGCCAAATATAGTAGATGAAGATATATTTGATATTGTTCAAGAACAATTAGCTGAAAATAGAAAAGTAGCAAGGACAAGAAAAAGAGGAGCAAAGTACTTACTACAAGGTTTAGTCATATGTAAGCGTTGTAATTACGGATGTTACGGAACTTGCATGAGAAGTAGACGAGAAGAAGAAGGTGGTCATTATGCATATTACCGTTGTAGTGGTAAAGATTCTTACCGTTTTGGTGGTAATAAGATTTGTGACAATAAACCCATTCGCTCAGATGCATTAGAAACAGCTGTGTGGGAAGAGGTTAAGCAGTTATTGAAAAATCCAAACAGGATTTTAGAAGAATACAAGCGTAGGCTTTCAGAACTAAAAAAATCATCATTGGATCAAAAAAGTGACCTGCTAGAGAAACAAGAAAATAAATTAAAACGTGGTATTGCTAGACTTATCGATAGTTATGCTCAAGAATATATCAATCAAGAGGAATTTGAACCACGAATTAAAGCAATGAAACAAAGCTTAAAAACAATTAAAGAAGAGAAGAAAAAGATATTTTATCAAAAGGAATTAGAACAGGAGGTAACTCTGGTTGTGGCCAATTTAGAAGACTTTTCTTCCAATATTACGTTAAACCTTGATAACGCAGACTGGTTAACTAAACGTGATATTATCAGAACATTGGTCAAGAGAATTGAAATTAACCTTGAGGACGTAAATGTGGTATTTCGCGTAAAAGAGCTACCGAACTCTTCTGGACATAATGGAAAGGAAAATAAAAATTTGCAACATTGTCGTAGGTGTATTTGAAATAACATTTCCTACAAGTATTGGTAGCCTAAAAATTGTAGTATACCATAATGCGGAAAATGACAGTCAAGTAGAGGTCAGAGTGGCAGATAAAGAAATGTGGTCTGAACTACAAAAGAGAGGGGAAAATATAGGAAAAGGGTGTTTTTTTGGAGGAATGACGGTCACAGAAGCGGTAGAAAAAGGAAGTTTTCCTAGGAGTGGCAAGTGGAGTAAAGATAAGGTTGAAAAGACAATTAGTAATAGCGAAACATTATCGTGGGTTGATAAGGTATGTGGAGGTAGTAAAGAAACTTCTCGGAAACTTTAAACGAAGGGAGGTTTTCTTCCCTTCTTACTTACAACCATAAAATTGAAAAAGGCTTTCTAACAGATGTTTATTTCGGTAAAATTGTTACGATATGGCAAATATCTCTATAAGATACAAAATAGCACAAAAAGTAAGAAGCTGGAGGCTAAAACAAAAGTATACCCTAAAAGATTTAGTAGATAAAACCGGCATAAAATATCATACATTGCTAAGATATGAGCAAGGAGCATGTGGCATTCCAACTAAAAAATTAAAAGTAATAGCGGAAGCATTATCAGTTCATGTTGGCAGCTTATTTCCTAGACAAAAAGTACTGAGAGAAAATTGTTCTTTTAACAAAGAATGGATGATAGCAAAAATAAAGGGACAAGAATCATGCAAGTTGATTCGCGACTTAACTGGGTTTATTCAAGCTGAAGAGGAAAATAATGTAAAAGCTGCAAGGGTAAGCATGGCCAAGAACTTAGCGAAAGTAGGGTTTGATAATGATATTATCTATCGGGCAACTGGTTTATCAACTGAAGAATATGATGAGAAAAAAGGCTCTGAGCATTCAAACGAAGGACAAGAGATAAAAAAATGGAGAATAATAAGGGGATATACTCAAGAGGATTTAGCAAGAGAGCTAGATATAGGACCATCACAGATACATCACTATGAACAAGGTAGTGTTACTATTTTAAGCGAAAGATTATGGGAAATAGCAGAGAAGTTATCAGTGAATGCTGAAGATCTGATGAAGAAGTATGAAGAAGATAATTGCAAAGCAGAAAACGAGCTATTAAGTTGGGTGAGAGAGTCTAAAAAAATTGACAATCAAGAATCACGAGATGAACTGGATATATGGGTAGAATTTTTATCGCAAAGAAAGCAAGTTTACAAAGAAAAGATTTATAAAGCAGAGGCAATAAAAGTTGCGAATAATTTACGTATGTTGGACGTTTCTATTGATGCTATTTCTAAAATAGCAGATTTATCTATTGAGGAGCTTGAAAATTATGCTTTCAAAACTTAGCCTGGGTTAAAAACAGCGATAGTTTATTGACTCAGAAATAATATATTAAGATATAAATAAAAGTAGTTAATATATCTACTCTAAACTCTTGTTTAGCTCTGCAGAATTTGGCATCTCTACTTATCAAGATATAACATCACAGAATTTATCTATCAGTTCCTGATTGTCCTCTATCATTGCCTTTGCCTCTTGCTGAAGAGATTTGATATTTTTTGATGTAATATTATCCATGTCAGGTGATGCTATTTTTAGTTGCGATTGTATGCGTATATATTTATCACCTATAACTTGATCAAGTTGGTAATTTACTGCATCTAAACTTGAGGCAAACATCACATGTAGTAGTGGTTTTATCCAGCCTATTTTTCCCAATCTCTTTGAATTGGCTATGCTTCTATCTGTTCTGCCAGTACCTATCGATAACAGTAGAATATCATCATTTGGAAATAACCTCTTACCACTTGCATATGCACAAGCCGCTGGATTATTGGCAAAAACCCCTCCATCCACTAATACTCTGTCTATCTGGTTGATTTTTAGATGTTTTGGTATGAAATAAGTAGGTGCAGCTGTTGTAGCTCTGAGTGCATCTTTCAGCTTAATATTACCTTCTTTCCAGCTTTTGAAGAAAAATGGACAATTATTGTTAATATCGTAACTTGTGATTAGCAAATTACTTAATGTCTTTTTTAGAATATCCTCTCCAAAATATTTATCCAGTACAGATTCAATATTTTTATGTGGATATTGTGCGCAGTGAAACCAAGATAGTATTGATCGCCTAAAAAATGAAGACTTAAAAATATATGGTCCATATTCCCGATAGAACTCGACTAAATCATTAGCAGAATATTGAGGTTTATCTTTTTTACATAATCCTGCTACAACAATTCCACCAGTTGAGGTTCCTGCGATCAGATCAAAGATTTCAGCTATCGGTTTCTTTGCCATCTTTTCTATTTCTGCTAGAATAATGGCTGGTATTATGCCCCTTATGCCTCCGCCATCAACAGACAAGATATATCTAGTCATTGTAAAATTCAGTCGTTATTTGTGTTTGTGAATAGCTTCAAGTTCGTTGACTTCTTCAGTGAGGTTTTTCACTCTCTCTTCAAGTCGATAGACTATTTCTATTAGTCCTTGGTTTTTTTCTATAAATTTATCATTGATTTGTACACGTAAGTCGAGTTTTGCCAACCACCATATGAACCCTATAGTCTGTACAGCTGTTGTTATTATTACCGCTATTGGGATTTTTTGCTTTTTCATGTAAGAATATTAATCCATTATGGATAGTTTTGGAAGTTTATATACAGATTATAGAAACTTATAGCTTCAGTGATTACTCTTTGTTGATTCGTATCGATCCTCTGCTTCTGCAAGTAGCTTAATGATTTCTCTGTAAGGTTTATCTTTATTGTGCCTTGATCTTAGTACAGCTACATCTCTTGGGTTTTTCCCATCTGTGTCTCTAATGGTAGGGTCTGCACCTTTGTCTAATAAAAACTTAATAACTTCTAGGTGTCCTTCACCTGCAGCGTGATGTAAAGCTATTCTTTTAAATGCATTTCTATCAAGTGCGTTTATATTTACTTTTTCCTCTTCTATTAAAAATCTGATAATGTCTAAACATCCTTTTCTTGCTGCAAAATGTAACGTTGTTCCACTCAAGTTTGGAGCCATGTCTTTTACTAAAAGTTTTACTATTTCTAAGTTGCAATTATTAGTAGCCACTTGTAATGTTTTGTTATAATTATCTGCAGCTTTAGATCTTTGGTAGCAATAAGTAATAACAACACATACCATTAATATTATAAACCATACAAAATGTATTTTTTCCTTTTCATTACATTTCAGTTGACTCATATTCAGTAGTTTCTTTACATTGAATAGACTATATACTTATTTTTCCTTAACGTTACTTACTCAAAGATGCTGATAACATAGTAAGGTAGCCTGAGCTATTTAGAGTATGCTCCGCTCTATTAACTATCCATTCACCATCTACCGCTTGGTTAAAGTCTATAAGATTAAGTTTAGCTTCTGCAAAAATTTGAGGATTACCAGGCATAGTTATATCTAAAGTTTCATTGTTACGCTTCAATTGTTTCAACTTGGCATTTGCTGCACTCAGCGCTGACTCTGCATGGCTTTGTTGCATAGCTAGTGTTGGTTGAGGTTATTGTAAGAAGAAAAGCTTTTTAATATATGGCTACTAACGAATTTTGTTGTAAAATAGGCATTTTTCAAACAAGTACAACTTATGCCACAAAAAATGAGAGTAAGTAACCAAAGAGAATATAACGAGTTTCTCAAAAAAAGAGGAAATGTTTTTCATTTTGTTAATCAAGCCATAGAAAATTGGTATGAAAATAGTCCAAAAGTTGCAGGTGGCAATAACACTTATAGTGATAAAGTTGTAATTTTAATACACATAATAGTTCATCTTTTTAGAATTGGCTTGAGACAAGCTGTAGGTTTTGTAAAAGGTTATATGGTACAAATAGGCAAAAAACTTAAGATTATCAGCTATACACAAGCTTCCAGAAGATTTAAAAAGCTTAATTTGAAGATTGATGACCATAGAAGCAATAAAGATGATCTGGAAAATGTTGAAATTGCCGTAGATAGCACTAGAGTTAGTATCTACAATAATAACGGTGGGCATAGTAAGCTTAATATTCGAAAAAGAAAATACAGTGGTTATGGTCAAGTAAGAAAATTACATGTTGTTTTAAACATAAATGATAAGAAAGCAATAAGCATGAACTACACTAGTGGTGTTGCTGTAGACTATTTGCCGGTCTGCGATATGTTAGAAGAAGTCAGTGATAAATATAACATTTGTTCTATTCGAGCAGATGCGGCTTATGATATAAAAAGTGTGTATAAAGAATGCAGAAAATACAATATTGTGCCTATTATTCGCCCTAGGAAGGATACTAAAATTTGTTTAGCTGACTACTTATCAGAAAGAAACAAGTATATTAGTAGAATTAGGTCATATGAGAATTATGAAGATGGTATTAATGAATGGAAGAAAAAAGTTAAGTATGGAGCACGGTCTTATATTGAAGTCTTTTTCTATAGGTTGAAGCAAATATTTGGGTTTGGCTTGAAAAATAAATCAGAGGTAAATCGTGAAAAAGAGCTGTTAATTAAGTGCTACTTATTGAACAAATTTACTGATATAGGTATGGCTGAATTTAAATTAGCTGCGTAAATTCACTGTGATTTACATGCCTATCAGTGCTATGCAACAAAGCCATTAAGAGTCTAATGAACTGTGTAAAATAGCTATAAAGATTGCACATAGAATTATATAAATTAATATCATAACGTTACCCAAACTTCTATATCAAAGCTACGTGCTGTAAGTTCAATATGGAAAACACATTAACCACTTAGCATTTTATGTCTACTTCATCCATTTTAGTATTAGGACCATCAAACTTGGTCTGGTATCCCTAATTATTTTGGCTACCTTCACTTTAAATTTTCCACTACTTGGCATATTATAGCTGCACCTCTTATATTATAACCTACCTATTGATATTACCTCCAAGTTTGGTTACTCCTATCTCAGAAAGACAAGTTGATACTTTTGAATGGCTGTGAACTGAAGCATTACTTAAATAACTTTGAGGCTCTAAACTCATTTGCTTTGTATCATCAACTTCTAATCTACCATCTCTGTTGTGTAATATCTGCTCTATTGATTGATTTAGCAGGCCCTTATCAAATTGCGCTATAAGTTTGTCAAATTTCTTCGGACTTAATTTACCAGCTTCTCCGCCAGGACATGCTTTCTCTATATGTGAGTTTAAAATTCCTGAAATCTCATTATATTTACCTCTTATGATTTTTCTTTTAACTTCTTGCTGTATTTCCACAAAATCAATATTTAATCGATGCATTGATATGCCACTTCTTAATGCAGCTTGATTTACTACTTTCTCAAATCCCTCTGTAATATTTAATGCATAGCCCTGTGCTTCTAATGGTGGTATAGACTGACCTACCGTGGAAATATACTTTTGACCCGTGACCTTTCTAACCAGCACATCAAGTAATAGTATTGTACCATCTACATCCATCGGTTGTGATATTGAACTTTTAGTATTTAATTTTTCCTCAGACAGAGTAGCTCTCGAACCTAATAACCCACTCATAGAGCTTTTCACCCAACTAAATAAACAGTTTATCCACGAAGATGGCTTACTTGCCCCACTTGCAGCTTGATTATTATTTTCCCTGTTATAGTCTATCTTATTACTCTGTAATGAATTATCTGATACAAGCTCATTATAATAGTAGTGCAAATCTTCAATCTCTTTTGGTAATTCTTTAGATTCGATACTACGACGGCTACGAAGAGCACCTTCTGACTTAAAGTATTTTATTATATCTAAACGATTAAGCTTAGTAGCTATGTTCAGAGGAGTGTCGCCATCACTGTTTTTAACATTAACATCAGCTCCTTCTTTTATGAGATATTTTACTATATTCAAGTGATCAAATTTAGCAGCAAAATGCAAAGAAGTATAACTATCATTACTCTTAGCATCAACATTGGCTCCTCTGTCTAAAAGCTCTTTTACTACTTTTAACTGACCATAGCTCGCAGCCAAGTGTAGAGGAGTACAATCATCATTGTTTTTAGCATTGATCCTAGCTCCTTTGTCTAAGAGTTTTTTTACTGCGCTCAAATGACCATTCAGAGCAGCCAGATGTAGAGGAGTGGAGTCATCATTGTTTTGGGCATCAATCCTAGCTCCTTTTTCTAATAAAAAGCCTATCAGACCTGAGTTATTATCCTGAGCAGCATAATGTAGTAACATATAACCACTCTTATCTTTGTAACCTAAAAGAAAATTTACTACTTCTGACTTATTTTCGTTGTTTGCCAATTCTAAGGGCGTTAAACCATCATTGTTTTTAGCATAAATTTTAGCTCGTTCATCTAAAAGCTTTTCTACTACTTCTAAATGACCATGCTCTGCAGCCATATGCAGAGGAGTAGAGCCTCTGTTATTTTTAGCATTAATATCAGCTCCCATATCTAAAAGCTTTTCTAATACTTCTAAATGACCATACCTTGCAGCTACATGCAGAGGAGTATAACCTCTGTTATTTTTAGCATTAATCTTACTCCCCCTATCTAAAAGCTTTTCTAATACTTCTAAATGACCATACCTTGAAGGTACATGCAGAGGAGTATCTCCACTATTATCTTTAGCATTAATATCAGCTCCTTTCTCTAGAAGCTTTTTTACTACCTGTAATTTACCATTTAAAGTAGCCAAGTGCAGAGGAGTATTTCCACTATTATCTTTAGCATTAATATCAATTCCTTTTTCTAATAAAAAGCCTATGAGACTTGGGTCATTATCTAAAGTAGTATAATGCAACAACGTATAACCGTTCTTATTTTTGTAACTTAAAAGGAAATTTACTATTTCCAACTTATTTTCATTATCTGCTAATACCAAAGGCGTTAAACCATCATTGTTTCTAGCATCAACCTTAGCTCCCATATCTAAAAGTTCTTTTACTATATCTAAATGACCTGTGAAAGCAGCCAAGTGCAGAGAAGTATAACCAGCATTATTCTTAGCATCAATCTTAGCTCCTTTCTCTAGAAGCTTTTCCAACACATTTAAACGATCATACTTTGCAGCCATATGCAGAGGAGTAGAGCCTCTGTTATTTCTAGCATCAACCTTAGCTTTCCTATCTAAAAGCTTTTCTAATACCTGTAATTTACCATTTAGAGCAGCCGTATGTAGAGGAGTATTACCTTTATTGTCTTTAGCATCAACCTTAGCTTTCCTATCTAAAAGCTTTTCTAATACCTGTAATTTACCATTTAGAGCAGCCGTATGCAGAGGAGTATTTCCACTATTATCTTTAGCATTAATATCAGCCCCTTTTGTCAATAAAAGATCTACTAAATCTGAGTTATTATTCTTAGCAGCATAATGCAGCAACGTATAACCGTTCTTATCCTTGTAACCTAAAAGAAAATTTACTACTTCTGACTTATTTTCGTTGTTTGCTAATTCCAAAGGTGTTAAACCATCACTGTTTTTAGCATCAATATCAGCCCCTTTCTTTAGAAGCTTTTTTACTACATTTAAATGACCATGCTCTGCAGCCATATGCAGAGAAGTGTAACCATCATTATCCTTAGCATTAGTATCAGCCCCCTTATCTAATAAAAGGTCTACTAAATCCGAGTTATTATTCTTAGCAGCATAATGCAGCAAGGCTTTGTTGCATAGCACTGATAGGCATGTAAATCACAGTGAATTTACGCAGCTAATTTAAATTCAGCCATACCTATATCAGTAAATTTGTTCAATAAGTAGCACTTAATTAACAGCTCTTTTTCACGATTTACCTCTGATTTATTTTTCAAGCCAAACCCAAATATTTGCTTCAACCTATAGAAAAAGACTTCAATATAAGACCGTGCTCCATACTTAACTTTTTTCTTCCATTCATTAATACCATCTTCATAATTCTCATATGACCTAATTCTACTAATATACTTGTTTCTTTCTGATAAGTAGTCAGCTAAACAAATTTTAGTATCCTTCCTAGGGCGAATAATAGGCACAATATTGTATTTTCTGCATTCTTTATACACACTTTTTATATCATAAGCCGCATCTGCTCGAATAGAACAAATGTTATATTTATCACTGACTTCTTCTAACATATCGCAGACCGGCAAATAGTCTACAGCAACACCACTAGTGTAGTTCATGCTTATTGCTTTCTTATCATTTATGTTTAAAACAACATGTAATTTTCTTACTTGACCATAACCACTGTATTTTCTTTTTCGAATATTAAGCTTACTATGCCCACCGTTATTATTGTAGATACTAACTCTAGTGCTATCTACGGCAATTTCAACATTTTCCAGATCATCTTTATTGCTTCTATGGTCATCAATCTTCAAATTAAGCTTTTTAAATCTTCTGGAAGCTTGTGTATAGCTGATAATCTTAAGTTTTTTGCCTATTTGTACCATATAACCTTTTACAAAACCTACAGCTTGTCTCAAGCCAATTCTAAAAAGATGAACTATTATGTGTATTAAAATTACAACTTTATCACTATAAGTGTTATTGCCACCTGCAACTTTTGGACTATTTTCATACCAATTTTCTATGGCTTGATTAACAAAATGAAAAACATTTCCTCTTTTTTTGAGAAACTCGTTATATTCTCTTTGGTTACTTACTCTCATTTTTTAAAGTTAAGTATGGAGCACGGTCTTATATTGAAGTCTTTTTCTATAGGTGGCATAAGTTGTACTTGTTTGAAAAATGCCTATTTTACAACAAAATTCGTTAGTAGCCATATATTAAAAAGCTTTTCTTCTTACAATAACCTCAACCAACACTAGCTATGCAACAAAGCCATGCAGCAACATATAACCATTCTTATCCTTGTAACCTAAAAGAAAATTTACTACTTCTGACTTATTTTTGTTGTTTGCTAATTCTACAGGTGTTAAACCATCACTATTTTTAGCATCAATATTAGCCCCTTTTTCTAAAAGCTTTCTTACTACATCTAAATGACCATTTAGAGCAGCTTCGTGTATAGGATAACCGATGTTATTCTTAACATCAATTTTAGCTCCCTTGTCTAAAAGTTTTTCTACTATATTTAAATAACCATATCTTGCAGCTACATGCAGAGGAGTATAGCCATAATTGTCTTTAGCATTAATATCAGTCCCTCTATCTAAAAGCTTCTCTACTACATTTAGATGATCTTTGAAAGAAGCTACATGCAGAGGAGTATAGCCATAATTGGCTTTAGCATTAATATCAGCCCCTCTATCTAAAAGTTCCTCTGCTACATTTAGATGATCTTTGAAAGAAGCTACATGCAGAGGAGTACAGCCATAATTGTCTTTAGCATTAACATCAATCTCTTTTTCTAATAAAAAGCCTATGAGACTTGGGTCATTATCTAAAGCAGTATAATGCAACAACGTATAACCGTACTTATCTTTGTAACCTAAAAGAAAATTTACTACTTCTGACTTATTTTCGTTGTTTGCCAATTCTAAGGGCGTTAAACCATCATTGTTTTTAGCATCAACCTTAGCTTCTCTATCTAAAAGCTTTTCTACTACTTCTAAATGACCATGCTCTGCAGCCATATGAAGAGGAGCAGAGCCTCTGTTATTTTTAGCATCAACCTCAGCTCCCATATCTAAAAGCTTTTCTAATACTTCTAAATGACCATGCTCTGCAGCCATATGCAGAGGAGCAGAGCCTCTGTTATTTTTAGCATCAACCTTAGCTCCCATATCTAAAAGCTTTTCTAATACTTCTAAATGACCATGCTCTGCAGCCATATGAAGAGGAGTAGAGCCTCTGTTATTTTTAGCATCAACCTTAGCTTCTCTATCTAAAAGCTTTTCTACTACTTCTAAATGACCATGCTCTGCAGCCATATGAAGAGGAGCAGAGCCTCTGTTATTTTTAGCATCAACCTCAGCTCCCCTATCTAAAAGCTTTTCCAGCACATTTAAACGATCATACTTTGCAGCCATATGAAGAGGAGTAGAGCCTCTGTTATTTTTAGCATCAACCTTAGCTTCCCTATCTAAAAGCTTTTCTAATACCTGTAATTTACCATTTAGAGCAGCCGTATGTAGAGGAGTATTACCTTTATTGTCTTTAGCATTAACATCAGCTTCCCTATCTAAAAGCTTTTCTAATACATTTAAATGACCGTATCTTGCAGCTACATGTAGAGGAGTACAACCTTTATTATCTTTAGCATTAATATCAGCCCCTTTTGTCAATAAAAGATCTACTAAATCTGAGTTATTATTCTTAGCAGCATAATGCAGCAACGTATAACCGTACATACCTTTGTAGCTTACAAGAAAATTCACTACTTCTGACTCATTTTCGTTGTTTGCCAATTCTAAGGGCGTTAAACCATCATTGTTTTTAGCATCAACCTTAGCTTTCCTATCTAAAAGCTTTTCTAATACCTGTAATTTACCATTTAGAGCAGCCGTATGCAGAGGAGTATTTCCACTATTATCTTTAGCATTAATATCAGCCCCTTTTGTCAATAAAAGATCTACTAAATCTGAGTTATTATTCTTAGCAGCATAATGCAGAAACGTATAACCGTTCTTATCCTTGTAACCTAAAAGAAAATTTACTACTTCTGACTTATTTTCGTTGTTTGCTAATTCCAAAGGTGTTAAACCATCACTGTTTTTAGCATCAATATCAGCCCCTTTCTTTAGAAGCTTTTTTACTACATTTAAATGACCATGCCCTGCAGCCATATGTAGAGAAGTGTAACCATCATTATCCTTAGCATCAATATCAGCCCCTTTCTCTAGAAGCTTTTTTACTGCATTTAACTTACCATAACTTACAGCTACATGCAGAGGAGTAGAACCATCATTATTCTTAGCATCAATATCAGCCCCTTTATCTAATAACAAGCCTATCAAATCTTGGCCATCAGCATAAGCAGCATAATGCAGCAACATATAACCGTACTCATTTTTGTAGCTTATAAGAAAAACTACTATCTCTGATCTACCTTCATTGTTTGCTAATTCTAAGGGCGTTAAACCATCATTGTTTTTAGCATCAATATCAGCCCCTTTCTCTAGAAGCTTTTTTACTACATTTAAATGACCATGCCCTGCAGCCATATGTAGAGAAGTGTAACCATCATTATCCTTAGCATCAATATCAGCTCCTTTGTCTAATAAAAAGTCTACTAAATCTGAGTTATTATTTTCAGCAGCATAATGCAGCAACGTATAACCGTACATACCCTTGTAGCTTACAAGAAAATTCACTACTTCTGACTTATCTTCGTTGTCTGCTAATTCCAAAGGTGTTAAATCATCACTGTTTTTAGCATCAATATCAGCCCCTTTCTCTAGAAGCTTTTTTACTACATTTAAATGACCATGCCCTGCAGCCATATGTAGAGAAGTGTAACCATCATTATCCTTAGCATCAATATCAGCCCCTTTCTCTAGAAGCTTTTTTACTGCATTTAACTTACCATAACTTGCAGCTACATGCAGAGGAGTAGAACCATCATTATTCTTAGCATCAATATCAGCCCCTTTATCTAATAACAAGCCTATCAAATCTTGGCCATCAGCAAAAGCAGCATAATGCAGCAACATATAACCGTACTCATTTTTGTAGCTTATAAGAAAAACTACTATCTCTGATCTACCTTCATTGTTTGCTAATTCTAAGGGCGTTAAACCGTCACTGTTTTTAGCATCAATATCAGCCCCTTTCTCTAGAAGCTTTTTTACTACATTTAAATGACCATGCCCTGCAGCTACATGTAGAGGAGTACAACCTTTATTGTCTTTAGCATTAATATTAGCCCTTTTCGTTAGTAAAAAGTCTATAAAATTTGGATCATTAGCTAAAGCAGCATAATGTAGTAATGTATAACCGTACTCATTTTTGTAGCTTATAAGAAAAACTACTATCTCTGATCTACCTTCATTGTTTGCTAATTCCAAAGGTGTTAAACCATCATTGTTTTTAGCATTAATATCAGCCCCTTTCTCTAGAAGCTTTTTTACTACATTTAAATGACCATATCTTGCAGCTACATGTAGAGGAGTACAACCTTTATTGTCTTTAGCATCAATATCAGCCCTTTTCTTTAATAAAAGGTCTACTAAATCTGAGTTATTATTCTTAGCAGCATAATGCAGCAACGTATAACCATTTTTATCTTTGTAACCTAAAAGAAAATTTACTACTTCTGACTTATTTTCATTATTTGCAAGTTCTAAAGATGTTAAACCATCATTATTTTTAATATCAATCTCAGCTCCCTTGTCTAAAAACTTTTTTACCATATTTAAATGACCACTCAGAATAGCAATGTATAAAGGAGTAGAGCCATAATTGTTTCTAGCATCAATATCAGCCCCTTTCTCTAATAAAAGGTCTACTAAATCTGAGTTATTATTCTTAGCAGCATAATGCAGCAACGTATAACCGTACTTATCTTTGCAACCTAAAAGAAAACTTACTATTTCTGACTTATTTTTGTTGTTTGCTAATTCTACAGGTGTTAAACCATCATTATTTTTAGCATCAATTTTAGCTCCCTTATCTAAAAGCTTTTCTACTACATTTAAATGACCATATCTTGCAGCTACATGTAGAGGAGTACAACCTTTATTGTCTTTAGCATTAATATTAGCCCTTTTCTCTAATAAAAGGTCTACTAAATCTGAATTATTATTCTCAGCAGCATAATGCAGCAACGTATAACCGTTCTTATCTTTGTAGCTTATAAGAAAAACTACTATCTCCGACCTATCTTCATTGTTTGCTAGTTCTAAAGGCGTTAAACCATCGTTGTCTTTAGCATCAATTTTAGCTCCCTGATCTAAAAGCTTTCTTACCATATCTAAATGACCATACCTTGTAACCAGATGCAGAGGAGTAGAATTATCGTTATCCTTAGCATTAATATCAGCCCCTTTTGTCAATAAAAAGTCTATAAAATTTGGATCATTAGCTAAAGCAGCATAATGTAGTAATGTATAACCGTACTCATTTTTGTAGCTTATAAGAAAAACTACTATCTCTGATCTACCTTCATTGTTTGCTAATTCCAAAGGTGTTAAACCATCATTATTTTTAGCATCAATTTTAGCTCCCTTATCTAAAAGCTTTTCTACTACATTTAAATGACCATATCTTGCAGCTACATGTAGAGGAGTACAACCTTTATTGTCTTTAGCATTAATATTAGCCCTTTTCTCTAATAAAAGGTCTACTAAATCCGAGTTATTATTCTTAGCAGCATAATGCAGCAACATATAACCATTCTTATCCTTGTAACCTAAAAGAAAATTTACTACTTCTGACTTATTTTTGTTGTTTGCTAATTCTACAGGTGTTAAACCATCACTATTTTTAGCATCAATATTAGCCCCTTTTTCTAAAAGCTTTCTTACTACATCTAAATGACCATTTAGAGCAGCTTCGTGTATAGGATAACCGATGTTATTCTTAACATCAATTTTAGCTCCCTTGTCTAAAAGTTTTTCTACTATATTTAAATAACCATATCTTGCAGCTACATGCAGAGGAGTATAGCCATAATTGTCTTTAGCATTAATATCAGTCCCTCTATCTAAAAGCTTCTCTACTACATTTAGATGATCTTTGAAAGAAGCTACATGCAGAGGAGTATAGCCATAATTGTCTTTAGCATTAATATCAGCCCCTCTATCTAAAAGTTCCTCTGCTACATTTAGATGATCTTTGAAAGAAGCTACATGCAGAGGAGTACAGCCATAATTGTCTTTAGCATTAACATCAATCTCTTTTTCTAATAAAAAGCCTATGAGACTTGGGTCATTATCTAAAGCAGTATAATGCAACAACGTATAACCGTACTTATCTTTGTAACCTAAAAGAAAATTTACTACTTCTGACTTATTTTCGTTGTTTGCCAATTCTAAGGGCGTTAAACCATCATTGTTTTTAGCATCAACCTTAGCTTCTCTATCTAAAAGCTTTTCTACTACTTCTAAATGACCATGCTCTGCAGCCATATGAAGAGGAGCAGAGCCTCTGTTATTTTTAGCATCAACCTCAGCTCCCATATCTAAAAGCTTTTCTAATACTTCTAAATGACCATGCTCTGCAGCCATATGCAGAGGAGCAGAGCCTCTGTTATTTTTAGCATCAACCTCGGCTCCCCTATCTAAAAGCTTTTCTAATATTCCTAAACGACCATATCTTGCAGATAAATGCAGAGAAGTACAACCATCATTATCCTTAGCATTAATATCAGCTCCCATATCTAGAAGCTTTTCTACCATATCTAAATCACCATACCTTGCAGCTATATGCAGGAAAGTGTAGCCTTTACCGTCTTTTAGCATTAACATTACCCACTCCCTTAAGAGGCTCTTCAATCTTAAATTCAATAATAAGATAATACTCTATTTCTACTATCTTTAATAATATAATCATTTTTAGAACTCAAAACCAACTGTTGTGAGAAGTGTTTGTTTTGGGATGGTTTGGTCTACCGCTAGATCCGTGCGAACTTTTCTTTATATCAATTTATTATATAGTAAAAGCAGCTATATTAGCCTACTTCAGCCATATTTACATGCGAACCAATTTACTTGGCTTTGTTGCAAAAATTTCAAGCTTCTATTTTCATAACGCAGCTTTTGCTTAAATTGTTCTCACAAATATACGATCTTTTTATGTTTTTTGGAGAAAGTAAATAATTCAATTCCTTATAACACTAATTAGTATGGTCTTTTCATTAAATTTATCCTTTCAAAAAGACTATGCTTTATTCACCTGCTTTAATGGTATTATAATATTTTACACCTAAACCTACTCTATAAAAATTCACAATACGAATTAGTAAATAGATTATATTCAAATTGATTGTATTTATGATATATAGCGCATACAATATATTACTTGTTTATTTTAGTAGGGGGTATAGGTATGTTTAGTTTTAAGCAGGTAGTACAATATAATTTATTTGGTAGTAACGACCTTGAAGGCAATTCATCTTGTGAATTTGAAGATTTTCCTGAAGAGGTATTTGAGAGGTTCTGTCGCATCTATAAATTGTGGTACAAGAAGATCGTTAAACTGGGATTATGGGAGTTATAGAGCAATTAGCATAGCAAAATTCTCAAAAGTAGAAACATTATCATTAGCCCCGATAATTTGTCTTTTTTGAATCATACGAATATTTTCTATGCCGGTAATGGTAATCTTTGCGGAGTGGAAGCTCTTAAAACCAAGCATTGGCTTTATTCGTTTTTTGATAAATCTATGATCTTGTTCGACAATATTATTTAGATATTTTATTTGAAAAACCATGATTCTACAATCTTCAGAAATTTCTGTATTCAAATCATCAAGAGCAGCAGTATTACTGCCGCTTTTATCAATTACTACTTTCTCAGGAAGGTTATTCTCTCTAAAGGCTTTACGAAAGAACGCAAGTGCCGCAGACTTGTCTCTACGAGCACACAACAGAAAGTCTACAGTATTACCAATAGTGCTCTGTATAGATAAACCCATTTGCCGTTTAATTTAACGTAGGTCTCGTCCATTCTCCAGCTACTGCCAACCTGCTTCTTCCTTTTCCTTACCGCTTCATCTATCAGTGGCACAAATCTGATAACCCACCTTTGTAACGTAGCATGATCAATTTTTGCTCCCCTTATACTCAGCATTTCTTCCAAATCTCAATAGCTCAAAGAGAATCTACATTTCATATATACAGATAACATTATTATCTCTGCTGAAAAGCTAAATCCTTTGAAATATGGCAATAATTTTGAACTAATACGAAACATCTTTGCTTTTTTTTTAGATGATCATATCACTTCTTTTCTACTTTCCTACAAATGTTACATACCAGGATTTATAGATGCGACAGAACCCAATAGACTACCGAGTATTTGAAGGAGATACAGGAGTAGGAGAAGTATGGGGAAAGCTTTCAGAGTTACTCAATCATCATTTTATCGGTGAAAATGATCTTGAATATATGATAAGCATGATGGCAGTTGATGCAGGGTATGCAACGCAGGAAGTTTACAACTGGGTGAGAAGTCATCAAGGGTCTGGAAGAGTAATGGCAGTGAAAGGTGTAAATAAAGCACTAGTGCCGCTGAGTAGCCCAAGTAGAGTTGATATAACAGTTGGTGGTCAAAAGCTAAAGAGAGGAATAAAGCTCTGGCCAGTAGGAGTATCGATATTAAAGTCAGAGCTTTTTCAATTACTTAATGTTTTAAAAAACGGGGAAAAAGAAAAAGTGCCAGCAGGATATTGTCATTTTCCTGAGTATGCACCTGAATATTTTAAGCAACTAACGGCAGAGCAATTAGTCAGCAAAGTAGTAAAAGGATACACTAAACAAGAGTGGCAGAAGGTAAGAGAAAGAAATGAAGTACTAGATTGCCGAATTTACGCAAGAGCAGCATCGATAGCACTGGGAGTAGACAGATGGCCAGAGAGTAAATGGAATAGTTTAAGTGGAAAAATGGAAAGCAAAAAGCCTAAAAAAGTGAGGCAAAGTAAATGGTTGAATGAGAAGTAAAATGTACAATCAAGAATATTTAAGTCAAGTCGAAGAAGCGATAAAGAAGCTGCAAAACGGAGAGCGAGTAGTATCAATTGCATATGGTGACCATGTTGTGAGATATGCTGAAGTTCAGATAAATGACCTGCTAAGCTTAAGACAACGTATTAAAGCTGAACTGAAAGTTGCAGGTGTGAGACCGAAGAGAAGAATTGTGATTGCGACAAGTAAGGGGATTGACAAAATTGTGTAAAAATGTTATAGTTTAAAATTGGTATTTTCTAGTTAAAATATGGATCAAAGTCAAGAAAGGCTTAATGTTAATGTAAATTTTGAGGGGGAATTTGCTCACTACCTTATAGAAATGGCAAAAGTTCAAAATAGAACTATAGGAGAAGTTGTAAAGGACCTAGTGGAAGAAGAAATTGAAGCAAGCAAATTATCTGAAGAAGATGATGAAATAGATGAAGTAGATATAAAGTTGGCTAAGCTTTCTCTTGAGCGTGATGCTAGAGGTGATGAAGAAATTAGAAGTGAGGATGTAGATTGGAATAGAATATTATCTGCAAAAACAGTCTAAAGGTGGAGATACAAGCTGGGATACGATATTATCTATTCAAAAAGAGTTCTTGAGGAGGACTTTCTTGCATTACCACAAACGATAAGATCTAGAGTGAGAAGAGCTGTAGATAGTCGTCTTGCAACCAACCCTAAAGCAATAGGTAAAGCATTATCGCATGAATTCAAAGGGTATTTTAGGATACGAGTAAGTGATTATCGTGTAATTTATAGGATAAACTACTTAAAACACACAGTAACTATTACTGCAATGGGACATCGGAAGGACATTTATGAACGCAGCCCAGAATAAGCGTTGGTATTTGTGCAAGAGCCTCATGCATAATTTATAAAGTGTTAACAGCCAGACTCTCCAGCAGCTTGCTGTAATTTTTTAATGTCAAATTGCGCAACAAACTGCTGCATAATCAAAGAGGCAAAATGCTATTAAAATCGTTCAAACAACTATTTAGTAAGCCAAAGATAAAAGGCTCAGCGTGGGATGCAGCAGACTCAGGAAGAAGATTTTTTCACTTTCAACCAGAGTTAGGAAGTATAAACAATTTGCTGTCTCAAAGCCTTGAAACTTTACGTAGTAGATCACGTGATATGGTGAGAAAAAATCCTTACGCTGCAAATATAATTGATACGATAGTAAGTAACTCTATTGGAACAGGAATAAAACCACAATCAAAAGCAAGAGATGGAGAATTTCGAAAGAAAGTACAAGGATTGTGGCTGAAATGGACAGATGAAGCAGATAGCTGTGGAATAAGTGATTTTTATGGATTACAAGCTCTAGTATGCAGAAGTATGATAGAGGGAGGAGAGTGTTTTGTACGTTTAAGAACGAGAAAGCTGGAAGATAAATTTTCTGTACCATTACAACTGCAAGTACTTGAGTCTGAACATTTAGATAATAAAACAAATCAAACTTTAGGAAATGGTAATGTAATAAGAAACGGGATTGAGTTCAATAGACTTGGGCAAAGAGAAGCATATTACTTATTTAGAGAACATCCAGGAGAAGGCTCATTTGGAGAATCAGTGAGAGTGCCAGCAAATGATGTTTTACATATCTATAGACCATTAAGACCTGGGCAAATTAGAGGAGAGCCATGGCTTTCGAGTATACTTCTGAAACTTTATGAGCTTGATCAATATGATGATGCAGAGCTGGTGAGAAAGAAAACTGCAGCAATGTTTGCTGGATTTATTACGAGACTCGATCCTGAAGCAAATATTTTAGGAGAAGGCGAAGCAAATGAGCAAGGAGTAGCACTATCAGGTTTAGAGCCAGGAACAATGCAGCTTTTAGACCCAGGAGAAGACATAAAATTTTCAGAACCATCTGATGTTGGTGGAAGTTATGAAGCGTTCATGAGACAGCAGCTGAGAGCTATTGCAATAGGCACAGGAATAACATATGAGCAACTAACAGGAGATTTAACAGGTGTTAATTATTCATCTATTCGTGCAGGGTTAATAGAGTTCAGAAGAAGATGCTCAATGTTGCAGCATAATATTATGGTATATCAGTTTTGCAGACCTATATGGAATAGATGGCTAGAGCTTGCTCTTTTATCTGGAAAACTTTCTACAACAGATGATCAAACGCTGAAAGAAGTAAAATGGATATCTCAAGGGTTTGATTGGGTGGATCCACTGAAAGACCAACAAGCACAACAGATGGCAGTAAGAAATGGATTTAAGAGTCGCTCAGAAGTTGTTTCAGAATTGGGTTACGATGTAGAAGAAATTGATCAAGAAATAGCAGAAGATCAAAAGCGTGCTGATTCTTTCAACCTTCTCTTTGATTCTGATGTCAGGACACAAACAAAATAAATCTCATTTACATTATGAAAATTTGATTCTGTCGCATCTATAAATTGTGGTACAAGAAGATCGTTAAACTGGGATTATGGGAGTTATAGAGCAATTAGCATAGCAAAATTCTCAAAAGTAGAAACATTATCATTAGCCCCGATAATTTGTCTTTTTTGAATCATACGAATATTTTCTATGCCGGTAATGGTAATCTTTGCGGAGTGGAAGCTCTTAAAACCAAGCATTGGCTTTATTCGTTTTTTGATAAATCTATGATCTTGTTCGACAATATTATTTAGATATTTTATTTGAAAAACCATGATTCTACAATCTTCAGAAATTTCTGTATTCAAATCATCAAGAGCAGCAGTATTACTGCCGCTTTTATCAATTACTACTTTCTCAGGAAGGTTATTCTCTCTAAAGGCTTTACGAAAGAACGCAAGTGCCGCAGACTTGTCTCTACGAGCACACAACAGAAAGTCTACAGTATTACCAATAGTGCTCTGTATAGATAAACCCATTTGCCGTTTAATTTAACGTAGGTCTCGTCCATTCTCCAGCTACTGCCAACCTGCTTCTTCCTTTTCCTTACCGCTTCATCTATCAGTGGCACAAATCTGATAACCCACCTTTGTAACGTAGCATGATCAATTTTTGCTCCCCTTATACTCAGCATTTCTTCCAAATCTCAATAGCTCAAAGAGAATCTACATTTCATATATACAGATAACATTATTATCTCTGCTGAAAAGCTAAATCCTTTGAAATATGGCAATAATTTTGAACTAATACGAAACATCTTTGCTTTTTTTTTAGATGATCATATCACTTCTTTTCTACTTTCCTACAAATGTTACATACCAGGATTTATAGATGCGACAGAACCATTCAGGCGTAGCTTAACTTTAGAGTCCATTTACTTGCGGCTTTTATTGTTGATATACTTCCCACCATAATTGTAATAAGGTATATAAACTATCACAAGTACAAATTTCTATTTGATCTTACATTTTTATTGTAATAACCTATATGAATCACACATATCCCCATTGATGTTATTTCCCAGACAACTGGCCTCTCTCATTCTGAAATTTCACAACTCAAAGAAAAAACATAATATTCCTACTTATTCACTCCAACATTTATGAAAACCTTTCCTAAGTCGAACATACCCCCAATTAAGAGTGGCTTTGTTGCATAGCTAGTGTTGGTTGAGGTTATTGTAAGAAGAAAAGCTTTTTAATATATGGCTACTAACGAATTTTGTTGTAAAATAGGCATTTTTCAAACAAGTACAACTTATGCCACAAAAAATGAGAGTAAGTAACCAAAGAGAATATAACGAGTTTCTCAAAAAAAGAGGAAATGTTTTTCATTTTGTTAATCAAGCCATAGAAAATTGGTATGAAAATAGTCCAAAAGTTGCAGGTGGCAATAACACTTATAGTGATAAAGTTGTAATTTTAATACACATAATAGTTCATCTTTTTAGAATTGGCTTGAGACAAGCTGTAGGTTTTGTAAAAGGTTATATGGTACAAATAGGCAAAAAACTTAAGATTATCAGCTATACACAAGCTTCCAGAAGATTTAAAAAGCTTAATTTGAAGATTGATGACCATAGAAGCAATAAAGATGATCTGGAAAATGTTGAAATTGCCGTAGATAGCACTAGAGTTAGTATCTACAATAATAACGGTGGGCATAGTAAGCTTAATATTCGAAAAAGAAAATACAGTGGTTATGGTCAAGTAAGAAAATTACATGTTGTTTTAAACATAAATGATAAGAAAGCAATAAGCATGAACTACACTAGTGGTGTTGCTGTAGACTATTTGCCGGTCTGCGATATGTTAGAAGAAGTCAGTGATAAATATAACATTTGTTCTATTCGAGCAGATGCGGCTTATGATATAAAAAGTGTGTATAAAGAATGCAGAAAATACAATATTGTGCCTATTATTCGCCCTAGGAAGGATACTAAAATTTGTTTAGCTGACTACTTATCAGAAAGAAACAAGTATATTAGTAGAATTAGGTCATATGAGAATTATGAAGATGGTATTAATGAATGGAAGAAAAAAGTTAAGTATGGAGCACGGTCTTATATTGAAGTCTTTTTCTATAGGTTGAAGCAAATATTTGGGTTTGGCTTGAAAAATAAATCAGAGGTAAATCGTGAAAAAGAGCTGTTAATTAAGTGCTACTTATTGAACAAATTTACTGATATAGGTATGGCTGAATTTAAATTAGCTGCGTAAATTCACTGTGATTTACATGCCTATCAGTGCTATGCAACAAAGCCACTCTGCATTAGAGTAAAGTTCCAGCATAATATAACTTGGCTCGCTACTACCAACTGTTTCTTTAATAGTTTCGCCCTTTTCATAGCTGTGCCATTTTGCTACTACTGAATTATACTTATCACGTACGGTAAAATGCACTTTCCAATTAATTGTGTCTTGAGTTCTAATAGTCGTTGTTCCTAAAGCTTTTCCTGTGGCTGATTTTGCCATATTTTTTGAAATAAACAATATATACCCACCAGCTAATTTTGCCATTGCTTCACGCTCTGTTGCGATCTTTGTTAACAGACTTATATCACTTTCATCTGCCTGATTAATATGGGGTATCAATACATTCTTAAATTCCTCAGCGACTTTGTATCCATATCCATGTTTTTGAGCTATTTCTTTTACTAAGTTTTCTATGGTAATTTGGCGCCATTCTTTTGATACTTTTGCCTTCAAAGATATTCTTAAATTTGTTGCATGAGCTTTTATTAGTAGGGTCTTAGGTGGGCCTTGTATCGTAACTTCATTGACTGTATATACACCCATTGGAAAGATTCCCGTTTCCTTATAACCTAGTGCTATGTTCAATTCATTTGGAACTTCTACATTTTCATTGCCATAATCAACACATACCTCTGCGATATCATCTATAGTACCAGATTCATCAGTAAGATGCACCGATATTACATGATCTTTTATTCCTTCAATGCTAAATTCAGGTTTCATTTATCCCCACACTTTTAACTTCGATTTTTTTAATTGCTCTTGTATTCTAGGTAACCTGATCTTTAATCCTGCAGGCAAAAAACTTCCATACTCTGCAAGACCAGGATGGCTTTGTTGCATAGCACTGATAGGCATGTAAATCACAGTGAATTTACGCAGCTAATTTAAATTCAGCCATACCTATATCAGTAAATTTGTTCAATAAGTAGCACTTAATTAACAGCTCTTTTTCACGATTTACCTCTGATTTATTTTTCAAGCCAAACCCAAATATTTGCTTCAACCTATAGAAAAAGACTTCAATATAAGACCGTGCTCCATACTTAACTTTTTTCTTCCATTCATTAATACCATCTTCATAATTCTCATATGACCTAATTCTACTAATATACTTGTTTCTTTCTGATAAGTAGTCAGCTAAACAAATTTTAGTATCCTTCCTAGGGCGAATAATAGGCACAATATTGTATTTTCTGCATTCTTTATACACACTTTTTATATCATAAGCCGCATCTGCTCGAATAGAACAAATGTTATATTTATCACTGACTTCTTCTAACATATCGCAGACCGGCAAATAGTCTACAGCAACACCACTAGTGTAGTTCATGCTTATTGCTTTCTTATCATTTATGTTTAAAACAACATGTAATTTTCTTACTTGACCATAACCACTGTATTTTCTTTTTCGAATATTAAGCTTACTATGCCCACCGTTATTATTGTAGATACTAACTCTAGTGCTATCTACGGCAATTTCAACATTTTCCAGATCATCTTTATTGCTTCTATGGTCATCAATCTTCAAATTAAGCTTTTTAAATCTTCTGGAAGCTTGTGTATAGCTGATAATCTTAAGTTTTTTGCCTATTTGTACCATATAACCTTTTACAAAACCTACAGCTTGTCTCAAGCCAATTCTAAAAAGATGAACTATTATGTGTATTAAAATTACAACTTTATCACTATAAGTGTTATTGCCACCTGCAACTTTTGGACTATTTTCATACCAATTTTCTATGGCTTGATTAACAAAATGAAAAACATTTCCTCTTTTTTTGAGAAACTCGTTATATTCTCTTTGGTTACTTACTCTCATTTTTTGTGGCATAAGTTGTACTTGTTTGAAAAATGCCTATTTTACAACAAAATTCGTTAGTAGCCATATATTAAAAAGCTTTTCTTCTTACAATAACCTCAACCAACACTAGCTATGCAACAAAGCCGACCAGGATTAGCCTCCAATACTATTTCTACTGCTCCAGAGCTATATCCATAGTGCTTAAAACATATGTAATCTAACATTTCATTTTCTCGTGCTATATAATGTACTGTCATACATAACTCCTTAAACTTAAGCTAAATTCAACCTTTTTTGGTAATCCACAGGGAAAATACGACATTTGCTTTTCTTCTAACCGCACAATAACAAATCTTCCCAAAACATTTCCTAAACTATCTACTAAGATACTTGGTTCCTGATTTTTCTCAGCTTCTTTCATACTTTTTAATTGATTTAAATCATTGAGATTATGGAAATAAATTATTCCTTCTAAGTCTATATTTTCTGTACCTTGGCCAATATTTTGTAATGAAGGTATTTTACCAATAGACTCAATTGTACTCCAACGATTTTCTTTACTATACCTTACACTTGTTGGAGAAAACTTATGTTGACCAAGTGATAGCATTAGTAAATTGGTTCTATTGAATCAAATAGAACGTCTCGCGATTTTTCTCTTATTCTTTTTATTACTGCATCAGCAAGACTACGTACATCTTGGTTAGGTTCTGCTTTTATACTTATATTAAATGTAAAAGTTTGATTGAAAATTTTTTGTTCACACTTTTCACAGTCTTTTAAAACTTTCTCTGAATTATCTCCTGCAGAACTTTTTTCTGTAATCACACTTTCAATATTCGTTCTACTATTCGAAATTCCACTAAAAGCATTATTATTTAATAAAGGATTTCCTTTACTAAAAACATTTCTATTTTCACTAGTTGCACTGCCTATTTTTGCTTCTACTGGTTTCTTTAATGCTTTTATTGGACTATCATTAAACAATTTTTCTACACTAATCCAATTTTCTATAGGTTTTGTCACTGATTTCCAGATACTTGAGAAAAAGTTCTTTACCTTTTGCCAATTAGCGATTACAAGCGCTGCACCAATTGATAGTCCAGCAATAGCAGCTCCTATAGGATTGGTTAGCGTTAAAGCTTTCAGTCCCATGATCACTGCTGGAATTACTCGAGCTGATAACGAAGTTAATACTGGCAAAAGTGTTCCCTGCAAAATAGCCTTAAAAGTTAATATTCCACCTCCAGCCAATGCAAATGCATAACCAAAACCTACCACTGCAATCTTACCAATAATAAGAGCTGAAATTATGCTCATAACTCCTGTAGTCAAAATTGGACACTTCTCTGCAAACCAAGCTATGAGGTTAGTTATCTCTCTTAGAATATTACTTATCCACTTTAAAGGAGGTAGCATTACTGAGCCCAGGTTCATTCCTAACTCTGCTATCGCATTCTTCAATAATCGCAAGTTATTTGCTGTAGTTGCTGCACGATTATTAAACTCTTCTTGCATGGACTTTTTAAATTTTTTCTCGTCAGCTAAATGATTTATGGCATCTTTATAATTCTTTAAGCTTCCAACTAGTAGTGCAATATCATCCTGATATTCTTGACCGAAGAGGTTGAGAAGAATTTGCGAACGTTCTTGTTTATCTGTTTTCTCTAAAGTTTTAAAAAAGTATAGTAATGCTTCTTGACCATTTTGAGCAATTTTTTGTGACATCTCTTCTGCAGTTATGCCTATGGATTCCAATGCTGCTTTAAATTCTTTGCCTTGCCCTTCAGCAGTTTGGAGCTTAGAAAGTAAAGCATTTATGGCAGTTCCTGCTTTTGCTGGTTGTTTACCTAAACTAACGAAGGCATTTACTAAACTACTTGTTTCCTTGATGTCAAGACCAAATTGTTTTGCAGTACCACCAACTATTGCTAGAGTTTCAACCATATCTTTTGCTTTGGCAGCAGTATTATCTGATAAGTGATTGATTACATTACCAACGTGTTCCATTTTGCTAACATCAATTCCATAAACGTTAGAAAGTTTAGCTATAGAATCACCAGCTTGTTCAGCGGACATATCGAATGCCGTGGCCATTTTAGCTACTGTTGTGGTAAATCCAAGTAGCTTATCTTTGTCGATACCAAGCTGGCCACCACTTGCAGCAATTTGAGCTAACTCAGCAGCCGACAGTGGTATCGTATGGGACAGTTCCTTCAATGTCTGACCAAATTCTGCGGCTCCTTGATTGTGAGCTGCCTCATCTTCAGCAAATCTCACTACTTTTTTAACATCAGCCATAGCACTTTCAAAGTCAATCGCAACTTTAATTGGTGCTGCAAGTGAAAGTCCTAGTCCTATAGTTTCCATTACTTGTGACCTATAATAAGCTTTTTTTGCCAGAGCATTTTGCTGTTTTTGTATTACAGATCCTAATTTACTGTATTTCCCTTTAAGTACTTCAATAGATGAACCAAGTTTAGTTTGATCCCTCACTAAAGATTTAATATCCTTTCCACTTTTCCTTATTTCTTCATTTAATGTGTGAAGTGTATCTCTCTTTTTGATATAAGCCTCTTTTGCCTTTGATGCCGATGCTTTCAATTTTTCGAATTCATTTCTCAGTGCTTTGCTTGGTTCTTTTTTTTCCTTCTTCTCTTTAGCAATTACTGCAGCTGATTCTTTTGCTTTCTTCTCCGCTTCCTTCCAATTCTTCATGGCTTCAAGGGCATCATGATTTAGTTGCTTAAATTTGGAAACAGATTTCATTGACGAATCAAGCTGCTTTATACTATCACCCAACTTAGAAAGCTTTGCTGTACTACCTGTCATTGCACTATTAAAACTGCCATCTAACGTTGCACCGATCTTTATTGAAAGCATTGACATTTTTTTGTTACTCCTTCACTTACTTCTAACCACTTTAGAAACTCTTTTATACTCATATTAATAATTTGCTCAATTCCACTTCCTGTTGTTGAGCTAAGTTTTAAAATATTGAATCTTAACTCCTCTGTTCCAGCGGCGACAAAAAATCTTTTAGTACCTTTTGTATTTCTACATAATCTTTAATACATAAATCTTCAACTACTTCTTTTGGCACAGATGCTAGATTAGCAATTAAAGCTACCTCTTTCAAAGCTTCGCCTTCTATGCGTTCTATAGTAAGTAAATCTCTTACTTTAGGTTCACGCATCGATAACTCTGAGACAGAAATACCATCAACTGTTATTGGGTTGTTTAGTGTTATAGTTTGCATAAAATTCTCCTATAAAAAATAAAATCTTGTAAAATGTTGTAACTATTTGATCAACATCTAAAAAATAGAATTCTAAAAATCTTCATATTCCAAGCACCGTTTGAAGTAGTGCCATCTGATCAACACCATTTATCTTTCTAATCATATTTTCAGCATCGATTTCTATTAACTCATTACCACCTATAGTAAGTTTATAGTAATGAGCAGCGACAGTGCATTTGAGAGTGGCTTTTTCAGCAGGTTTCCAGCTACCAAAGTCAAATTCTTTGAATATTCCCCTGAGATTGATTACTACAGCTTCAATATCGTTACTACCACTCCCTTGCATTCCACCACGGAGCGTCAAAGCTACTGAATTTCCATCTATCAAACCAAAAAGTCTAAAAAGTTCTGAATCATATTCTGCAAAAGTAAAATCTGCTTCAAGCTTTTCCATGCCCATGTCAATATTTATTGGAATATCCATACCACCAGCTCTATATTCTTCAGTTTTTATGGTAAGCTTCGGTAAGGTTATTTCATCTATTTTTCCTGCATAACCACGACCATCTACAAATACGTTAAAATTTCTCAGTATTTTCGGTAACACTTTGCTTTCTCCTAACTTATATTTACAAGATGGGATCTGAATATTATTTGCTCAGCCGGATATGGTGGTGTAAACTCAAAGTCAAAGTATACTTTTCCGCTTGCAATATTCGCCGGTGTATTGAGTTCGGGAGTTGCATAGCATTTTCCACTGATAATCGCTCCTTGGGCTTTTAAATTGGCCAAATAAGAATTCACCCCCTCAATCACATCATCTATATAAGTTTTAGTGATATTGCGATCAACTGCCCATAAATGAGCCCTAAGTAAACTATCGTTAATTAAATCAGCCGTTCTTCTCACTGACAGAAAAGCCCATTTCGAGTCATTTGAACATGTTCTATTGCCCCAAAGCCTATAGCCATTTTGATGAATTATCGTTGTTACTTCATTTTCATTTAAATGGTTTGCTCTACAATTTGTATTACCGAGCGTAAAATCAATAGGCCTGCTTGTTCCAACAATACCATTTATCTCTTTATTTGAAGGTGAGTGCCAGAATCCTTGTTCGCTATCTACTTTCGCTATTAAACCAGCTACAAATGGGCTTGCTGGCAAGATTTCTTCTTTTCCTTCAATAAATAACTTAATCCATGGATCAACGACGTAAACTCTTGAGCTGCCGATGCTCTTTCGCCATTTTATTGCTTCTTCATCATTAGTATTTGGTCCATCTGCTACTATTATGCTTCTCAGCTTTTCTGCTATAGGAATTAATGCTGCAACCACTGCATCTTCTGGTAGTTGGTGAGTAAATTGAGGTGCAATTAATATTCTTGGAGCAACATGAACTATGCTTTCACTACTGAGGAATGCCTCTATCCCTTGATACTCTCCAGTCTCTTTATCAACTCCTCCAATTATATTCTTCAGCGTCTCTTCTTCTTTTAATTTTGGATCGCTGTTTTCACTTTCTTCAACTCGAATAACTACTACTGTTGCACCGATTTGGGAAAATATTCCATTTACTGCAGAAGGTAAACTGCCACTCTTTCCGAGCTTTGCTGCTTCCTTTAAGCTTCCTGCAACTAACACTGGTTTATTTAGCGGAAATTTTTGCTCATCAGCTTCAGGTGCAGTACCGATTACACCTATCACTGATGATTTAGCTGCACGTACTGTTTTTGCCCCTGAGGTTACCTCAATAACATTTACTCCGTGCAAAAATTCTTCAGCCATTTCTTTGCATCTTTTGTTTAAAATCGTTTAGTAAGTTCTCTACACTTTTGGCTTCTGCAATTTTCTTCTTGGTAATGTCTTCCAACTCTTCACATTTCATTATTTCTTTTACTGCTTTTTTTACTTTTTCTTCAATGATTCTTGCCATTTCAGTAACTGTAATACCACGTACTTTTGCTAATGGCTCTATAATTTCTGCATCTTTTTCGTCTATAGATTCTGGTGCTGCTAGAATGTTTTCTGCGGCTTTTGCTTGTATTTCGTACGACTTAAGCTTCTGATGAGAATATCCTGCGTATTGGTGAGTATAGTTATTATAATAAGTACGGAGACTAGAAAGTGCAGAAAACTTCGCATTTTGCAGTAACTCCAATTCAATGTCTTCTTGATTTCGCTGAGCAATTTTGCCTCCTTCTGTTAAACAATAGCTTTTTTGCCAATCAAAATCTTCTGGTGCTTCATACCAATCATTTCCAGTTGGCTTGTTTTCAAGTGTTGTTGTTTCAATCTGCTTGTGGTTTTCAAAACGTATATAAATAGTCATAAATTCCTCCTCATTGCCATATTTGATTAGTTCGTTCTAATCCTGGACATTGCCAAGCTTTTAGCGTTCTCTCCACATCTACTTCAAGTCCTGTAGTTAGAACATTGCTACGTATGTTATAAATCCCCCACTGAATAAATTGACCATAGTTGTGTACATAATTTGATGCAAGCATACCTTGACTAACTTGTGTTCTGGAATACAGATAAGATGATGTGTAAAGTAATATTGCAACTGTTTTTCCTGCTGGAATCTCCACATTACCAGATCCGGCTAACTTGCTATCAGAACTCGTGTATTGGTAAACATTTTTCCATACTATTTTTGAAATACTTGATTTATTAGAATTAGTGTTATCAGGAGTTCCCACAAATAATCCTGCTCCCCCATACTCCGTACTCGAATACGATGATCCAACAAATTCCATTGTCTTATTTATGTTCACATTGGTTGTATTTTTTACAAATACTACTCCAAGTGCAGCATACGGATAATAGTATATCTCATCATAACTACCCGAAAAACTTTTTGTGCATAACTCTCCGTAAATAAATGTTCCTTTACTTCCCTCTATAAAACTTAGTTGTCTTGGCCGATAAAAACTAACGTAATCTGTATTGTACGTATGGCTACCTGCTAGTAATTGCAACATATAGTCGGTTTTTGTTATATCACTACTCCACCTTCCAAGCTCTGTCGTAAAAGTTCCGTGGCCAAAATAATTATTTTTTCTGCCAAGTACACCAAATAAGAAAGGTAATGCTCCAGGTTCAATCATGTGACGCTTTCTTACTTCTTTCATGATTGATGAGCCACTTGGTACATCATTTATGGAGTTAAGCTTGGTTGGTTCTCTGCTCCTGATCTCTTTCATAATTGACGAACCACTTGGCACATCATTCACAGCACGAAAGTTATCTACTAAACCCTTAAGACCATCTTTATGACTGTTACTAATGCTATTTATTGCTGCAATATTGGCATTCTTTCTCGTATCAAGTAGCGATAAATTTGTTGTCCCTTTTTCATCAATTCTCTTTAATAACTGCTTCTCTGATTCAGAGATCACTGCTAAAGAACTAGCTTTTTTATTATCCAGATCAGTTAAGTGTTTTTTTGCACTATCAAGAAGTTCTTTTAGCTTACCATCAGTCATCTGCACAATTTCAGAAACTGCACTTTTGTCGATTATTGATTCCAGTGCTTTAGCAAGATATGCTAATTGATCTGGCGTACTATTTGCTGCTAAATCCCTAAGCCTTTCTTGTAGTGCATCAATTATTTCTTTTACTTTAGTCATTTGCGCAATATCAGAAATAGCTTTTTTACCTATCATCGATTCTAATGATTTAGCAAGGTACGCTAATTGATCAGGTGTGCTATTTGCTGCTAAATCTTTAATTCTTTGATGCAATGCATCTATGGCTTCGTTAGCAATGGTCATTCCAAAAATTCAAAAAAGTCTCAAAATTCAGTCGTTCAAATGCTTTTTTAAGCTTATTGTGCTCATTCTCTCTTTTAGCGATATCTTCATCTATTTTCTTAATTGTAGTACGGATACGAACAACATCCTGCACAGCAATATTCTCTGGATGAGGCAGTGGATACCCTCTGCTTGTTTTATCATCTGACATTCTGCTAAGTGATAATGATTCGTAGATTTTTGACTTTAGGACGATAGACAACTGTTCCACTTAAAACTAATTTTATCCTTGTCTCATTACCATTAAAGTTTGTTAGCACATGAGTTCTCTCTACCCAATTTTCCCCTATTGGTTTTCCCGAGGTTAAATTTACTAGCTGCCATTCTTTGACGCTTTTCTGCACATATGCTTTTACGTCTGCAGTGCCAGGTATTAGCGCATCATATGTTATGGTAATTTTAGTGTTAGCTCCTGCTGTAATGCTTCTTGTAACATAATCTCCTTTTTCCCCTATATTACCCATAACTAGCTGTAACCCAGGATATAGCACTGGACTTTTTTCTTTTGACCCTTTTAAATTTGCCTTTACTGTTAACTCTCCAGATAGTCTTTCACGCAGCGCGAGCGACAAGTTATCAGATAGAAAATTTTCTTTTCCCTCTTCATCTATCAGAATAAATTCTACATTGGTATCAAATGCTACTTTTTCGACGTTCGTCAAAACAATTAAATCTGATACATTATTTACAGTAACTTTGCCCAGATCAATAACGTGAGAACTTTCGCTAAATTTTGCAGCTAGTAATCGAAACGTTAAATCTAAATTCTGATGCGGTGTCCAGGTACTTGCATTGCTAGATGACAGTAATACTCCTACTTGATATGGTTGACTTGTTACCCAACGGCTATTTACTGCATCATACTTGCCAAGCTCTGCTATTTTGACTGTTGTCTCTGAATCATCGGTAAGTAAAACTATTGCATACTCTTCTCCTGCATGGCAAAACACTGGTGACCAAGTAATACGTGTTGCCGTGCCATCTATCTTTATATCTTTTGGCTCAATATAGCTTTCAGCAATGACAGTTTGTGAGGGCATTCCTACTGCCGTTTCTCTAATCTGCACAACAACACGTTTTTTGCCTTTATTTATAAACCATAAGTCTAGACCTCCTATGTGTCTGCTTTCATTTAGAGTAAATGTTTGCGCTAAAGGATCAACTCGTCTTGCTGCGATAACTCTTCTTCTCTCTTCTATGGTAATAGTTTTTTTACCAGTATAAGTTGCTTCTCCATAGCTTCCTTTATCCCCGTAAAACTGTACTAATTTAGTACCTGCTGGAATATTTGCTGGGATTTTTATTTTTCCACTTATTTGTCCTTGATTTTCCACTTTTTTTCTTTTTATTTTTACATAGGTTGGATAATGATGCCGTCAAATTTTACTTCTTTAAGCCTTTCACCTAGCTCAAAACCTTCAATTTCAAAATCTTGTACTGCTTCTCTCATAAATTCAGCTTCGTATGAAGTACTTGACAGCAATTCTGTTGTTTCTTTAACATTAAATACTCTAGTTACTGGACTTTTCCAATGAGTGATAACCTCTGTCCAGTGGTCAATGTTTTTATTTAGAGTAATTTGTGCCGGGACTGGATCAAAAGCTTGGTATGGATTGATCTTTTCTCCTTTAGTCTGTAAAAGCTGCTCCAGTACCGGTTCAAGTTTATAAGGCAAAAGATATCTTTCCCCACCTTTTTCAATATCTGCAACTTCTACATCTATTGGCAGAACTAGCTCTCTATTTACTATTGCTGCAGACTGCGAAATTCCTTGATCACGCATATCATCGTCAAAAAACGAATCAACAAATACTCCTTTTTTGGTAGTAGGTTCTCTTGAATTTGCATCACTGCGTAAACGTTCCTGTGCAACAAGAGCATAAAGATCATTTATTCCTTTTTTCATTGCTTCAAGCTCATTCATCGGTACAGCATGAATAGCATTATTCACTATTTTTACCCCTTCGCCTTTTTTCCACGTCTGATGAATGTAGCAGAGCAAAAGTTGTCCACTAGGCGCTCTAGGCATTGATGGTCGCCAAGGGTGAGAAATTCCTTTTATTCTTCTTACCACTCCTTTGCTATCGATAGTAATTAAATCAAAGCGGGGCATTTTCCAGGTGTAATCAATCAAAACCAGACTGTTATCAACTGCTCCTTTTACTTTACATCCCTCTTCACTTATATCTTCAGGGCTTACATGAGTGCGACAGCGATAGGTTATTAGGTAACTACTTCCAGGAGCTGGTTCTTTGCTGGGTAATGACCAATCAACGTTTCCTGCATTTAACTTATAGTCTGTACTATTTTCATAAATAACATTGCCTTGTTTAATTTGAATAATCTCAAGTACCGCAGAGTCAGGTATTGGATCAACAGCTCCTGAATATGAACCATGAGTAATGGTAATGGTTTTTTGAACGGTTATATCTACTTTTTTGATTTCACTTATTGGAAAATCATTAACTTTAAGTTCCATTACTCTTTGGCTATTTGGCTGAAAAGTATGTGGTTCTGATTCAACTGATTTTATATCCGGATCTTCATCAAAAGAAACACGAATACTGTGAGGAAGTTCAATCTCATAGCCATCAACATGAGCTTTACCCTCATTAATCACAAATATTTTTTTTCCTCCTTCTCCCTCTTCCTTTTGCAGGAACATTACTTCAAGACCATTTACGACGTAGGAACCATTTGCCTCTTTGTCATAACGAGCAAGAGCAGTAGTTACTATATTTGCTTGTGGTGGTGGTGAATGTTCTATCAATACTCCATTTTCAATATTGTAAATTGGGTAAAATTCGCCATTTGTAGAGTTAACAGTAACACTTTCTACTTGGTATCCCCAAATGGTGGAAACTTTAAGCCTTGCTGCCCCTACTTCTTGATAATTACGTGTACCAACAGCAGGATCACGAAGATTTTCGTCCTCAAGTTCTGTAATCGTAGATTCTAGATAATAAACACCGATACGCACTGTGGTACTCAGTGGAATAACAAACTCTTTTGCTTCTACTTTTCTAACTGCTCCACGAAGATAGATTTTTCCTGACTCAAGTGTAACTTTACCAGCTTCCCCATCTATAATACAATTGCTTCTTGTTATAACATCGCCATCACGAAATATTGCATCGCCTATACCTTTAAGCTTAGAGAGAGCATATTCCTGAGTCTCGTTTAGTTCTGCAGACTGTAGACCTCTTCCTGCAAGAAATAAGCTTTTTTCGTATTCTTTGTCAGGATTAAAGCGATTATAATAGCTATTCAAAGTCATTCTTTTCCCCTCTTCAGAATGTAACGACAAAGGCAAAAGTTTCCCGGGTTGCTGCGGTTCTGATCAGTGGTACTGTGTGTTCTAAAACTAACAAAATTCCAGGATTTTCCACGTCTTTTGGCTCAAAATATCTCTGTCCAGGAGGTGCTTTCTCCTTTACCTTTGTACCAACCATAACCCCGAGTTCCCTGATAACTTGATTTGCTGCGTCCGTGAAATCGAAAGTAAATTTGAGAAAAAGATTATTAGTTGGTACATTTGAGGGCCTAAACCTTCCAGAAGGAGTTATAAGTTCGCCGTTTTCATCACCTGTGCAGAATAGCACTTCATCTGCAGTACGTCTGCCAAGCTCATTGAGCAGTTTTTGAGATGTAATGGACTCTGGTGGTGTGTCTTGAATGTATTCTATAGTTACTGTACTATTCTCTACAATAGAGCTGTTTTTCGTACGTTTTATTATACCACTACTGCTCTCAACTATATAGTCAATACTGGATTGATACACTGTTTGTCCTGTAAAAACCCTTACATCTTTAATAGTATGGTGATCTAGAGCTATTTCATCCTCAACAAAAACTTTTTCGACTTGATGACTACTTTCCCAATTGGCATCACCACTGCCCCAAGCAAGATGTATTGGTTGCTCTTTTATGCTTGCTGCTATTGCTGCTCTTCCTGACTGTGTAAGAATTGACATTTGAAAATTTGACTCCTGTATATATATTCACCAAAATTACAAAAACTGTTCAGTTTTTTTAGGAAAATTCTTCTTTTATTTCATAATAAATTTTTGTTGACTAATCTTTAATCTATTTTAGACATAATATATTTACTTTTAGATATATGATAGCTAGTGAGGAATTTTGGGAAAATAATTTAGAAATGCCAGTATCCTTTTTGCTTAAGGACTTTCAAAATCCAAGTTTACGTGAAAGTTGGCTTAATTCTCTTTCTGGTAGACAATTAAGTGTGATTTTTAACCACTATTTTCAGAATAAGCAAAATAGGCAATTATTTAAAGACTACGAAAAATCCGATGATATTTCAACTCAGCAAAAGCGTAAGATGCTTATTAAAATTTCTGAATCTCTGTTTGATTATTACTTAGTCAATCGTTTTAGTCGTGCAAAATCAGAAACAACTATAGCTGAAGTAGCACAGTCTGTATTAAGCCAAGATCTTCTGAAATCATTTCTGTTGCAAAATAACAAATATGACAAAAAGTCCTTGTTGTTTACTCTCTTTATAATTAATCATAACTTACTGAAACAAATTTTCTGCTTTAATCAAGTGCAGAAAAAAGGTTTTTTACCTTTCGTATTAAAAAATCCTCCAAGACAAAAGTCCACTTCATTTAAGGATTTTTTATCAAAAAGTACGATACAGGAAATATTAAAACAGCATGATCTATTCGAAAATGATAGTTTTGAAAGTCAGTTTCAAGAACTCTTTTACTACCAAAATAGTATTTACTTATTTATACGACGTGCTAGTAAAGATGAAGATTTGGTAATGAGTTCAAATAAGGTAATACACGGTTATAAACCTAGTAGAATTATTATTGACTTTGCTTTAAATGCTAACCAAGTAAATCTATCTATTCAAAGTTTTGATCAAGGATTAAAAATAGCAAATAAAATAGTAAGCTGTTATTTTCAACGAGAATGTTCATTTACTAACATGCGCCACCAAAATACAACAGCACAAGTGAGTACTTTTTTGAATGACTGTGTAAAACAACATGTACCTGATATTCGCCTATTTGAATTGAAATTTGGTCCATCTAAATCTAAAACTAATCTTACGTTAAACACGGATAATATTGAAGAGTGGTTGCAGAAGATAGAGCCTTCGGTTGGTAGTGTACTGCATGATGTTTCGCTTGTTCAGCATATCAAAGTATTGTTCAAAAGTAAAAAAGTTACTTTATCCTTTCAGACAGACACGCAATACGCAAATTATATAGAAATTGATTACTCAGAATATGTTCTCAATAGAAAAGAACGAGATGATTTTAAGTCTTTAATTAGAGATAGCTATGGAATTACCGTTTTGTCGAAAACACTCTCAAGATATTGATACTATGTTAGTAAATAGGTCCTGGGTAGATCCTGATGAGAACTATATAGATGCTGCAGAGTATCTCAACCAGATTGATTTTGTTAAACTTGAGAAGCATTACTTCGTTATTTGCGCTAATGATTTAGATCTTGATTTTCCAAATATACAAAATCCTTATTGCAAAAACGAGGTTATCATTTCTCATGATTTTGATGAAGAGTGTGATGATCTAGCTTGCGAGGATTGTGGTCGTGATATTTTTCCTGATACTTATAAAAAACAGCGTTATCTTGTGCTTTCAATTAAACTTAATACGGAAAAAATTATAAGTTGGTTTGAAAAACTATTAATAGGGCTCATATGGGAAAAGGCGGCAAATGGGATATATCATATAAGCTTTAAAAGTAAAATAGTAAGCGTTATTATACCAACTTTATGTACTGATAAGTCATATTTAACTGTAGATAGGTTAAGAACTAATGTTGCTGTTCTTATAACTTTTGGAAAGGCAGACTTAAAAATATTGTTAAGCCTATACACTGTTTCCATGGCTGATTTAATTTGTAAACATCAAACTCTAAATCAAATACTAAGCGAAGCAGTTGAAAAAGGAGTACCAGAGCTATTACCTAATGTTTCTTTTCAAGCATTCCCTTATGTTCCACTGCAAGAAACAACTCTTCCAGAAAAAAAGATACTGCGATTAAAAGTTGAAGATAATACTATTTATGTTAATGACATTGAAATTATAGGCAAACAAGCAATTTCGAGCATCCGCATCTTTAGAGTATTACTTAAACAATTTTTGCGTGACTTGGAAGCAGTTAAAGAATATAAATTTCTTAGTATCATTCAAATAGCAGATAGTTTAGGTATTGAAGACCCAGAACAGCAAGTACGCAGACCTCTTAACAGAATGCAAAAAACAATAGCAGAAAAGCTAGCTAGCACCTTGGGACTAAATATAAAACGCGATGATGTGATACAAGCGTGTAACTGGTCAGGCTATCGGCTTAATCCATCTACCATTAACTTAAGTGCTAGCTAGCCCTATTGCTAAAAACAGTCTAATGGTAACATAACTTTAACGCGTCTGTTATTTCTTGGTACTTCTTTTTCACGAAATTTTATATAACCTTCAGTAACTAAGGCATTAATATATCTAAGAATAGAATGATGACTCTTAAGACCATTCAAAAAAATAGCAAAATTGGGTTTTAGTAAAAAAGCGTCCCTTACTCGCTTCCTCATTAATTAACTGTAAAACAGTATCATATTCTCTCTTCCAGCGTATGGTTCCTTTATGTTTAGTAAGTAATTCTTTAACAAGGTTTATGTCACTTATAATTGAACTCAAAAATTCAGCTATATCCCCGTTTTTATCTTTAGAAACCTGTTGTTCAGCATTCATATCACTAATACCAGGCGATAAATAAGACAGACATTCTTTAAATCAATAGTGTTTTTTGGGATTTATTCATCTATAAAAATTGTTTCAAATAAACACAGCAGCTTTAGAAAGGTATCCAATCACGCTCAGTATTTTGATGTTGCTCTTGAGTAATAACCGTAGCAATCTTGTTTTTCTCTCCATATCGATCAGCCTCAATACCAACTTTTGCAGTAAACTCTAACCCATTAAAATCAGCTATAGAGTTGACTTTTCTAGCAATAACTGCTTTTTCTGAAGTGTCATTTGAATGAATGTTCCGTGCTGACTCTAAAATACTTCTAAGCATAGAACGACCCATTTCTCCCCAAGTATCTTCTCCTTCAACGCTTGCTTTGCCACTTTTAATACCAATTACTTGATAAATCTTACGTTTTGCATATGGACCTTCAGTGACAGTAAATTCAGCGTTTAAATAGATGCTACCAGTAGTGTAGCTTTTCGTGAACCAATTCTCATAACCTCCAGGCTTTATTGCCATTTTTACCTTGACTATTGTACCTTTCGGTATTAAACTGCTTTGCAGTTTTGCGTTATTAAAATCAGTTAAAAAATCTGCTAGCATATTGTCTCCTATAAATTAAGTAAAAAAAGAATCAACTCCATTGGTCTACGAGTTGCCAATTGCCATTTATCTTATCGACAAGTTTGTTTGGTACACGTTCACCATTACGAAGCTCAAATACTATTTGACGGGTAGTGCTTTCTTCATCATGAGAAAACATCACCATGCCAGTACTGTAGAATCCTCTTAAAGATCCAGCACCGCTTAAACCCTGAAATGGATCTTCTTCTAACATTTTTTTGGATAGTTTTTTTGTATGGTGGGTGAGTATTATGCCTGAATCTGGATGGCTTTGTTGCATAGCACTGATAGGCATGTAAATCACAGTGAATTTACGCAGCTAATTTAAATTCAGCCATACCTATATCAGTAAATTTGTTCAATAAGTAGCACTTAATTAACAGCTCTTTTTCACGATTTACCTCTGATTTATTTTTCAAGCCAAACCCAAATATTTGCTTCAACCTATAGAAAAAGACTTCAATATAAGACCGTGCTCCATACTTAACTTTTTTCTTCCATTCATTAATACCATCTTCATAATTCTCATATGACCTAATTCTACTAATATACTTGTTTCTTTCTGATAAGTAGTCAGCTAAACAAATTTTAGTATCCTTCCTAGGGCGAATAATAGGCACAATATTGTATTTTCTGCATTCTTTATACACACTTTTTATATCATAAGCCGCATCTGCTCGAATAGAACAAATGTTATATTTATCACTGACTTCTTCTAACATATCGCAGACCGGCAAATAGTCTACAGCAACACCACTAGTGTAGTTCATGCTTATTGCTTTCTTATCATTTATGTTTAAAACAACATGTAATTTTCTTACTTGACCATAACCACTGTATTTTCTTTTTCGAATATTAAGCTTACTATGCCCACCGTTATTATTGTAGATACTAACTCTAGTGCTATCTACGGCAATTTCAACATTTTCCAGATCATCTTTATTGCTTCTATGGTCATCAATCTTCAAATTAAGCTTTTTAAATCTTCTGGAAGCTTGTGTATAGCTGATAATCTTAAGTTTTTTGCCTATTTGTACCATATAACCTTTTACAAAACCTACAGCTTGTCTCAAGCCAATTCTAAAAAGATGAACTATTATGTGTATTAAAATTACAACTTTATCACTATAAGTGTTATTGCCACCTGCAACTTTTGGACTATTTTCATACCAATTTTCTATGGCTTGATTAACAAAATGAAAAACATTTCCTCTTTTTTTGAGAAACTCGTTATATTCTCTTTGGTTACTTACTCTCATTTTTTGTGGCATAAGTTGTACTTGTTTGAAAAATGCCTATTTTACAACAAAATTCGTTAGTAGCCATATATTAAAAAGCTTTTCTTCTTACAATAACCTCAACCAACACTAGCTATGCAACAAAGCCAATCTGGATTGATAACATTTCTCAGTCTTTCAAGTGTTTTTTGCAAGAAGAATAACATAGCGCTATTGTCGTTTTCATTGCCATATTCACTTGAGTTAAAAATGTTACGAAGAGGGTCAATCGCAATAATATCAGGTTTAAAACGCTCTTTGACAACATTTTTGATTTCATCTATTTCTTCACTGCTAAATGATAATTGCACTCTTGGCGTGATAATTAAGTTATTGGCAGCTATGTCCAAAAGCTCTTTATTCAGTTGAAGTTGTTGCAACCGTTCTTTCATATATTCATATTCAATTTCAGTTTGCATGTAGAAAATTTTCAAAGGTTTATTTGGTGTCATACCGAGAAATGATCTACCAGCAGCCATGTGGACGAGCCATGAAATTAGAAAATCGCTTTTGCCAATTTTAGGAGGGCCACCCAGTACTAATAGACCTCTTTTTGTCAGAATCCTTGGTGAGATTATATCTTCTGGTATCGGTGATTGATCATCCAAATATTCTTTCACACTGAAAAAGGGAACTTTTTGACCGATATTGAAAAAGCTTTGTTCCATAATAATTATTCTCCAATTTTTAATTAAGCAATAGGAGCCAAAGTTTTGGCTTTAATTTTCGCAAGTAATTTACCCAGATGCGGTTCTTCAACCATATTCAGGCAGCCACTGCGGTCTTTAGCTGGATATCCCCAAGAGTTAATAGTCTGACAGACAAATGAACGTTTCTCTGTGCCATCATCTTTCTTGATTCCAACCATACTAATTACTTCATCAACAATACCTGGAATTTCACTAGCAGTTTTAGCCCCTTCACATTGAGGTAACCAAGTTGGACGATTGCAGTCATCAAGATATTGACCTAATGTGCCAACTATGATAATGTCTTTATCTCTGATGTGTTGAAATTGATTGAGCCAAGCCATCATCTCTTGAGCAAGTGTACCATAAGCAGCTCTTTTATCTTCTCTCCCTGATCTATCTGAAAAAGCTTCAGGTTGCATTCTTGCCCATAATAGACATAAACGTGAGGCAACGGTTATACTATCCACAAAGATGCATCGGTATTTAGAAACTTTAGAAAGAAGATCTTTGTGCTTGCTACAGACATGCTCATAGTGTTTTTGACTATACGCTTGATCAGACCTTAATGCAGGATGGCTTTGTTGCATAGCACTGATAGGCATGTAAATCACAGTGAATTTACGCAGCTAATTTAAATTCAGCCATACCTATATCAGTAAATTTGTTCAATAAGTAGCACTTAATTAACAGCTCTTTTTCACGATTTACCTCTGATTTATTTTTCAAGCCAAACCCAAATATTTGCTTCAACCTATAGAAAAAGACTTCAATATAAGACCGTGCTCCATACTTAACTTTTTTCTTCCATTCATTAATACCATCTTCATAATTCTCATATGACCTAATTCTACTAATATACTTGTTTCTTTCTGATAAGTAGTCAGCTAAACAAATTTTAGTATCCTTCCTAGGGCGAATAATAGGCACAATATTGTATTTTCTGCATTCTTTATACACACTTTTTATATCATAAGCCGCATCTGCTCGAATAGAACAAATGTTATATTTATCACTGACTTCTTCTAACATATCGCAGACCGGCAAATAGTCTACAGCAACACCACTAGTGTAGTTCATGCTTATTGCTTTCTTATCATTTATGTTTAAAACAACATGTAATTTTCTTACTTGACCATAACCACTGTATTTTCTTTTTCGAATATTAAGCTTACTATGCCCACCGTTATTATTGTAGATACTAACTCTAGTGCTATCTACGGCAATTTCAACATTTTCCAGATCATCTTTATTGCTTCTATGGTCATCAATCTTCAAATTAAGCTTTTTAAATCTTCTGGAAGCTTGTGTATAGCTGATAATCTTAAGTTTTTTGCCTATTTGTACCATATAACCTTTTACAAAACCTACAGCTTGTCTCAAGCCAATTCTAAAAAGATGAACTATTATGTGTATTAAAATTACAACTTTATCACTATAAGTGTTATTGCCACCTGCAACTTTTGGACTATTTTCATACCAATTTTCTATGGCTTGATTAACAAAATGAAAAACATTTCCTCTTTTTTTGAGAAACTCGTTATATTCTCTTTGGTTACTTACTCTCATTTTTTGTGGCATAAGTTGTACTTGTTTGAAAAATGCCTATTTTACAACAAAATTCGTTAGTAGCCATATATTAAAAAGCTTTTCTTCTTACAATAACCTCAACCAACACTAGCTATGCAACAAAGCCATGCAGGATTAGGACCACCAATAAGACAAGCAATGTCTCTGGCCTCATTCCAAGTGCGCATATTGATTGAATCTCCTTTCCAGTCTTGTACAGCTAGAAGTCCTGCTTCAAAATCAAGGCAAAGTGTTGTTGATTCATCGAGAGTTTTGAGTAAGCTAGTTTTACCAATTCCATAAGGGCCAAAGATTACTATCTTCACACCTGTGACTATTTTTGCTCTTTCTTCGCTGTTTATTATTTTCATGTTTTTACCTATATGCACTTATATATAAATTCACCAAATTTCAAAAAACTGTTCAATTTTTCTTATGCTTTTTTCCGTAAACAGGTGCAAATTTAGATCGCATTTTCTTGAAAATGTTGTACAAAGTAGTCCGTGACATATTGTTCATGTCTGCAACTTCAGCAATGCTGTGATGTTTAAGTTGTTCACATAAAACTTGCCACTTCTTTGGTAATTTTGAAATAATTTGCTCAACATCAATACGTAGTATCGTTTCATCTTCAAAGCAGTAACTTTCTTGTTGCACATTATTTTCAAGCTTAGGAGTAGTACGTGAGTGTTTACGGACTAGATTATTAATACGATTTTTAACAACTTGCTTAGCAAAGGTTGAAAGACTGCCCTTAGTTTTATCATACTGATCTATGCATGAAAGAAACTCACAGAAGAGGTCTTGTTCTATGTCTTCAATATCTTGATCAGTAAGCGATTTATAATATTTTGCGTAAAATTTTATTAAATTAACAACTTTAGGATCAATACCTGAATGGCTTTGTTGCATAGCTAGTGTTGGTTGAGGTTATTGTAAGAAGAAAAGCTTTTTAATATATGGCTACTAACGAATTTTGTTGTAAAATAGGCATTTTTCAAACAAGTACAACTTATGCCACAAAAAATGAGAGTAAGTAACCAAAGAGAATATAACGAGTTTCTCAAAAAAAGAGGAAATGTTTTTCATTTTGTTAATCAAGCCATAGAAAATTGGTATGAAAATAGTCCAAAAGTTGCAGGTGGCAATAACACTTATAGTGATAAAGTTGTAATTTTAATACACATAATAGTTCATCTTTTTAGAATTGGCTTGAGACAAGCTGTAGGTTTTGTAAAAGGTTATATGGTACAAATAGGCAAAAAACTTAAGATTATCAGCTATACACAAGCTTCCAGAAGATTTAAAAAGCTTAATTTGAAGATTGATGACCATAGAAGCAATAAAGATGATCTGGAAAATGTTGAAATTGCCGTAGATAGCACTAGAGTTAGTATCTACAATAATAACGGTGGGCATAGTAAGCTTAATATTCGAAAAAGAAAATACAGTGGTTATGGTCAAGTAAGAAAATTACATGTTGTTTTAAACATAAATGATAAGAAAGCAATAAGCATGAACTACACTAGTGGTGTTGCTGTAGACTATTTGCCGGTCTGCGATATGTTAGAAGAAGTCAGTGATAAATATAACATTTGTTCTATTCGAGCAGATGCGGCTTATGATATAAAAAGTGTGTATAAAGAATGCAGAAAATACAATATTGTGCCTATTATTCGCCCTAGGAAGGATACTAAAATTTGTTTAGCTGACTACTTATCAGAAAGAAACAAGTATATTAGTAGAATTAGGTCATATGAGAATTATGAAGATGGTATTAATGAATGGAAGAAAAAAGTTAAGTATGGAGCACGGTCTTATATTGAAGTCTTTTTCTATAGGTTGAAGCAAATATTTGGGTTTGGCTTGAAAAATAAATCAGAGGTAAATCGTGAAAAAGAGCTGTTAATTAAGTGCTACTTATTGAACAAATTTACTGATATAGGTATGGCTGAATTTAAATTAGCTGCGTAAATTCACTGTGATTTACATGCCTATCAGTGCTATGCAACAAAGCCTACCTGAATAAGAGTTTCGAGATTTCATAAGATGTGTCCTTAAATGAAAGACTTAAGGATGAAACTTTCTTAGTAAATATTGTAGGACATGAAAAAAATACCTCAGACAATCGTGAGTTTTTTACCCTCTGAAAACCTGGAATCTTTTTTCAAACCTCAGACACTCAAAACTTTGATCAGACAATGCACCTACGAACTGAACAGTTTTTGTAAATCCAGTGAATATATAGAACAAGACTTTCAACTTACAGGTAATTTCATGAGTGATTCATACAATGTTCAAGAACTTAAAGCACAACTTCTATTAAACTTAAGATCTTGTCTTTTGTACTTGCTACCTAACGGAACTTTTCACAAAAATGAGTTTCAAGTAGGTGATATATGGGGTAATAAAGGAAAAAGTTTAAGAGTAGAACTAAGTGGCAGTAGAGCCGGGTTATGGAATGATTTTGCAACTGGAGAAGGTGGTGACATTATCGACCTTTGGGCAGCTGTACATAGAAAGAATGCAAGGACAGAGTTTCCTGAGGTAATAGCTTCAATAAGTGAATGGCTCGGAAATAATAAAAAATACAGAGAGAAACAATATGTTGATGAAGACTTTGAGAAATTCATTACCCAAAGTTGGAATTATTATGATGAAAATGGTCAGGTGATTGTAAAAGTTTATCGTTCTGATCCTCCTGGAAAGAAAAAAGTATACAAGCCTTTTGATATCAAACAATCTAAGTTTGCATCACCAGAAATAAGGCCTCTATATAATATTCCAGAAATCTTAAAGTCTGATAAAATTGTTCTGGTGGAAGGGGAAAAATGTGCAGAAGCGCTGATAGAGAAGGGAATAACTGCAACAACAGCGATGTCTGGAGCAAATGCACCTATTGAGAAAACTGATTGGACTCCGCTAAAAGGTAAACACATTATTATATGGCCAGATAATGATGAAGCAGGTAAGAAATATGCTAAAAATGCTGAAAAAAAGCTTTTAGAAATCGGAGTTGAATCACTTGTTGTTCTTAATATTCCACAAAATAAAACAAAAGGCTGGGATGCTGCTGATTGTGTAGAGGAAGGTATAGATGTCAAAGAGTTTTTAACTTCAACTCCATGTATAAATTTACCTGCTACTGATATTCCAACTACTGATACTTCAAATATGAAAAGTTTAGAAAGACCCATAAAACAGCCACTTAATATTTTAGATTGGAGTGCAGAGCGCTTTGTAGGTCCAGTACCAGAGCAAAAATTTCTTGTTGAAGGGATATTTCCTTTGGGCGTTACTTCAATAGTTGCTGCTATGGGAGACACAGGAAAAGGAATGCTGCTACTTGATTTGGCTCTCAAAGTTGTAAATGATACAGATCAAATATGTGGTTTTGGTTCGCTTGTGACTGAACATGGATCAGTGGTAGTCTTTTTAGCAGAAGATGATGCAGGTGAAGTACATCGCCGCTTAGAACGACTTGACCCTAAATGTGAAAGATTAAAATATAAAGACAAACTATTTATTGTACCACTGCCAAACGTCAGAGGATCACTTACAATACTAAGAAACGTTCGTGGTAAAGTTGTCGAAGTTTCTCCTGAATTCGAATCTATAATAAAACAGCTCGAGAAAATTAAAGATCTGAAATTGATAGTATTTGATCCACTTGCTTAATTTATCCATGCAGATATAAATGCTGACCCAGCTGTAGGGGATTATCTGATGTGTCTATTGTCTGATCTAGCAAATAGTACTGGAGCTTCAATTGTTACTGCTCACCACATGAGAAAACCAAAAGGAGAAAAACCTATACTAACTGTTGAACAAGCAAGAGATGCAATAAGAGGTACCTCTGCTCTTGTTAATGGTGTTAGATGCTCATACGCTTTTTGGCCAATAGAAAATACAGCTAGGCTAGAGATCTTTAAGGCAGTAGGAGAAACACCAAGACAGAATGCTTTATTTCATGGGGCAGTTGTGAAGGCCAATGGGTTAGCTGATCGTACTGTAAGAACTTACCTAAGAAATCAGGAAACAGGGCTACTAGAAGATATAACAATACAACTAACAGTTAAAAATACTAGTGAAAAAGACCTTAAAATATGTCTTATCGATGCAGTTACACGATCTGCTGCTTCAGGGCATCCATTTACTCACACAGGAAGCACAGGAGTATATAAGCAACGCCATAGACTACCTGAAGTTTTTCACAGCATGGGAAGGGATAGACTAGAGCGTATGGTACAGGAACTTTTGCAGGTAAAGCAGTTAGTTAAAGTGATGTCTACAGGTTCAAGAGAGGATAAGTGGCTTGACATTCCAACTGGACCATTTGCTTGTGGTATAGGAAAATTCACTCTTGGAGCTGAAGATTTTAGCTATAGGGAAAATTTAATGTTAGGATAAGTCTTTTTTTATGGGTAAAAATATTTTAGAGTTTACCCAGTTTTCTCTATTGCCATTTCAATCTATATAGCTACTATCAATTTACATCCACTCAACTAGAACTTAGCACTTAAGAAATAGCACCATCAATGATTGTATTACATTCCTAATTCCTAGGTTCCTAAATCAGTAATTAGAAATCAGGAATCTAAATTCTGCGTGAGAGCTAGCTTTTTTGCCTACGTTCCTAAAAGCGTTCCTAGAAACCACATGTCTAAAGTCAGCCAGTGAGGCGGATTCTAGCTTCCTAAAACCCTTATATATTATATATATATAATAGTAATAAATAATAACAGTAATAATAAATATAAAATATATTGGATAAATAGAAATGAAGAAGACCTAGAGAGATTACCACAAAACATTACTTAAATTTAATGAAAAAAATACAACCTTGAGGCAATTGCATTTAGTGCGAATTTAAAGTGATTATACGACTCCAGGGTACAATTATACTACCAAGAACTAAGTTACTTATGTAAGGCAGCTTAAAACTCGATTATGAGGCATTTCTAAATTATCTTTTACCTTAAACTTTTACTTGCTACAAAAAACCTCAGCTTATTCTATCATATTTCTTATTTATTGTAAAATACTTTTTCAAAAAAGTGAACAGTTTTTGTAATTTCGGTGAATATATATCACCAGAGCTGGTTATTTTGGAGGTCTTATTGAAATATAACTATTTTCATCTAAAACTCTTAAGTTGAATTTTTAGGTAATCTCTATAAATAATTTGTAGATGAATCTAAAGGAAAAAAGTTTGGAGTTGCTGCTATAAAAGAAGAAACAGAAGCTACCTTAAAATGGAGACAAAGATCAAAATTTATTTATTTACGTCTCCAGGTTTATCTAGTATAATGGAGACAAAGATTTATGTTTTCACTATTTATTGGCAGATAGGGCTTTCTAAAGGGTGGTTCACCCCCCTTGAAATTAAAACAAAAGCAAGATGTCAAACACAGATAGCTCAACTACAAGCTGGTTTTTGTTGTAGTTATTTTCTCACTTTCTTTACTTGCTTTAATTAATTCATCAAAGTCAGATTCATGTAATTTATCTTGTATAACTCTATACTTTTCGTATTCTCCTTCAGCTAGAGCTTTTGCAACTTCAGCACTCAGCATCTTTAAGTACTTCATAATCATTGAACAATAGAAATGCATCCAACTTTTCAACCCAATTCTGCATTTTTATTAGCCGATGCTTTCTTGCTTGAAGTTCCGCATAATCTAGGAAACAATATGCACTCAACTCTTTTTCAGTCAAGTAGTTTTTTGCAGTACTCACATCACTCTTATGAATTTTGTTGCCAGAACCATCTTTCCATGTAGTTAGCCCAATATTTGGTTTTTTGTGGTCAACTCGAGAGCTCTGCTGCAGTTAGGCCATCAATATAATTTATTCTGTACTTTTGCATAAAATTGTTTTGTTATTTCTGAATTTGGATCATAGTCTGCAGAGCATTCAGCATAAATGTCAGTAATCTTCTGGTAAAACCTACGTTCGGATGCTCCTGATTTTTTCAAGTAATTCATTGAAGTAGTCTTTACCAAACTTTGGGCCGTTTTTTAGCCGTTCGCTATCTAATGCAAATCCTTTGATCTTTAAAATTTTCGTAGCCCATACTCTAAAAGATGTAGCCTTTTTAGAATTAACTCGATAACCAATAGCTATCCAAATTATAAAATTGTGTAGGGTACTGTTTACCATCCTCAGCAGTATTCCGGAAAATCCGGATAACTGAATCTTTATCTAACTCTTGACTAGCAAATATGTTCTGTAAATGCTCACTAATTGTTCTAATATTAACATCAAACAACTCCGCCATTCTTTTTTGTGTAAGCCAAATGTTTTCATCTCGATACAAAACATCAATTCTCACATCTCCATCTGGAGTTGTATATAATAAAATTTCGTTTTCATTTATTATCATATCTACTCTACCTTACTTCAAATAGCATATAGGTTATTTGTAAAAAAGACAAGCAACTGTAAAACTCTAAAAATAGAGAACTATCTACTTTATTCTTTAGCTGGTAAGCAGTTTTGAAATTATTTTAACTTTTTTTCAAAAAATCCCGGAAAAAGTAGTAAGAAATCCGGTATATATATATTATAGAAGGGCATTGATGCAGTTTGTGGATGCGCTTCAAATACAAAAACTTTAAGTGTCAATCCGAAACTCGGCAAACAAACATTGAGTAGATTTGTATTTTTTTAGATAAGGTAAAAACTTCGTTTTAAAGCTAGATGTGATTTTATAGATAATTAACAACAGCAATTCACCAAAGAACGCACGTAGTACCCTCTAAAATTTAATTAAATGGCATTGTCGGTAATCTTACTACTGCAGAACAAATCTCCGTTTAAGTCTAACACGATTTTTATCCTTTGCAAAAAAAAAGTGAACAGTTTTCGTAATTTTGGTGAATATATATAACAAGAAAACAACTTTCTGCAGTAGCACATGATTCTCGAATTTCCGTTGTTGGCCAACAAAAAAACTATAAACCGCTTTTTGATAGTACGTTCGAGGAACCAAACGATATTTTGGAATCAGTGCTACTTATAGTTTTAAATAATGTCAATCCTAACACTGGACCTCGGTAAACAGACAGGCTGGGCAATTCTAACAGATGGAGTAATTGAAAGTGGCAGCAAAAGCTTTCATGGTAGCCGTTTCAGTGGAGGTGGAATGTGTTTCTTAAACTTTCGTAATTGGCTTAATTCTTTGAAACATGAGTTCACTGCAGTGTATTTTGAAGAAGTGAGAAGACATCTAGGAACTGATGCAGCTCATTGCTATGGTGGTTTTCTTGCAGTGCTGTCTGCTTGGTGTGAAGAGAACAATATTCCTTACCAAGGTGTTAATGTTAAAACTATAAAACGCTTTATAACAGGCAAAGGCAATGCAAGTAAGAGTGAAGTTATTGAAGCGATACGTGAAAAAAGTTTTTCACCTAGAGATGATAATGAGGCCGATGCTTTGGCATTAATGTTCTATATTAGTAAAGATATTAATAAGACAAAAACCCATAAAAAGTGGGTCCTTTCGGCCATAATGGCGGGTTTGGTGGGTTAGACCTCAGGCCTTCTTTAGCGTCAGACATATTTTGAATATTAACCTTTTAATTATTAAGAATTTAAATTATATGAATTTAGCAATCCACTACTATCCTGTTGAAAACCTCGTCGAATATAAGCGTAATCCTCGTAAAAATGATGACGTAGTAAATAGAATGTGTGCTTCAATCAGGGAATTCGGCTTTCGTATACCAATAGTTGCAAAAAGCGATGGAACTGTGGTTGATGGTCATTTAAGACTTAAAGCAGCAAGAAAACTTGGTATGGAAAGTATTCCAGTAGTCCTCAGTGATAATCTAAATGAACCACAAACCAAAGCTTTTCGATTGCTGGCAAATCAATCAGCTAATTGGGCAAAGTGGGATGATGAGCTTTTGAAAGTAGAAATTCAAGAGTTAGAAGATTTACAGTTTGACTTAAAAATGACAGGGTTTGAATTAGAAAAAGTTCAACATTTCCTTGATGATTTAGATAGTGAAAAAGAAGATCTTTCTGACTTAGTTGTTGATGACAAAAAGGTAGAAATAACAAAACCAGGTGATTTATGGATTTTAGGTGATCATCGAATCTATTGTGGTGATAGCTCTGTAGTTGAATCATATAAAGCGCTGTTAGATGATAAAATGGCAGACATTACTGTTTGTGATCCTCCATATAACGTTGATTATGGTAATAGCCAAGACAAAAAGATATTAAATGATAATCAAGGTGAAAAGTACGAACTTTTTCTCTATGACATCTGTTCCCATATTTTAGCATATACGAAAGGTGCAATTTACATCTGCATATCATCATCAGAGTTTTCAACGTTGCAAAAAGCATTTGAAGAGGCAGGAGGAAAATGGTCAACATTTATCATTTGGGCAAAGAATCATTTTACGCTAGGCAGGTCTGATTATCAAAGACAATACGAAGCAATGCTCTATGGATGGAAAAGCGGCAATAAACGTGAGTGGCATGGTGGTAGAAATCAAAGTGATCTGTGGTTTTATGATAAGCCAACGCATAATACACTACATCCAACGATGAAGCCAGTAGAGCTAATGGAGAGAGCAATAGTAAACAGCAGCAGACCAGGAGACATAGTACTTGATCCATTTAGCGGTTCTGGAAGTACACTGATTGCATGTGAGAGAACAGGAAGAATTTGCAGAACAATAGAGCTAGATTCAAAATTTGTAGATGTAACCATAAAACGTTGGCAAATATATACCGGAAGAGATGCCATTTTAGCCGGTACTGGTAAAACTTTTGCAGAAATTCAAGGAGAAAAACAGTAGGAAAAAAGTGAAAATTACACAAACAGAATGGGCAAGAGAGATAGGAGTATCAAAGCAATATGTCTGTTATTTAGTAAAGAAAGGAATAGTTGAGTTGGAGGATGGTTTGATCAATAGAGAACAAGCAAATGAAGCAGTAGCGGCAATAAGAGATCCAAGTCAGCCACTGAGGAGGAAAAATCCAGAAAACGAAAATACAAGTAACCTTTCCACGATGTTGCTAAAAACTAGAATAAAAAATGAAATGGAACGTGGTAAACTGCTTGAGGCAAAAGCTAGGGCTGAGATTGGTGAACTTGTAGCAGTAGAGGAAGTAAAAACTGAAGCATTTAATGTAGCAAGAGTTGTCCGTAATAATCTGCTTAATATTCCAAATAGAGTGTCAGCACTACTTGCATCACTGAGTGACACTGAAAAGATTCATATGGCGCTAACCGAAGAGATTACAAACTCATTACAAGAATTATCTAATATTAAGTTTTAAATAATGTCTGCTAACTTAAGTTTAGAATTAATAAAGTGTCTAACCTGGATTAGATGTTAATGTCAGAGGATTAAATGGAAAGACACCGCTACATTATGCAGTAGAAATTAACGAGCTTAGTATGGTTGCGCTCTTACTCAATAGGAAAAATATTAATCCACTGATCACTGATGATGATGGTAAAAGTGCGCTCTCTTGTGCAAGAAAAGATAGCTTACTTCATTTAGCTGCGATGTTGAATGAAGCAAATGCTGTAAGGTTTTTACTCAACAAAGGAGTTAATGTTAATGAGCAGAATGCTTTACTACATACACCGTTACACTTAGCATCAGGAGCTGGACATGAAGAAATTGACCTTACCCAGAAAAAGTAGACAGGTAGTTAAGACGTTTTTTTCATGAAAATGATGAATCAAATTTTTCAGGAATGCAATAGTTAATAGTAGAATGTCTACGTTGTTTGTTATAAAAAATTTCTATGTATTCAAATATTGCGGTTCTAGCTTGTTGTGCGGAGTGTTGTGAGGTATCAATGAGTAATTCCCTCTTTAGTGAACTAAAAAAGCTCTCCGAAACAGCATTATCGTAACTTTGTGACTCATGCTAGAAATAATACTTTTTGTATTCAGTAAAAATCTCTAATTTTTAGAGGTGTACTGTGATCCTTGATCGCTATGAAATAGTAGATTTTTAACGGGTTTGCGCCTATCAACAGCCATCAATAAAGCATCTATAACTAATTGCTTATTTATTGAATTACTCATTGACCAACCAACTACCATGCGTGAATATAAATCTATTATTGCTGCCAAATATAGCCATCCTTCGTTGGTGTTTATGTATGTAATCCCATATCTTGTTTGGCTGATCAGTGGTGAAATTCTGATCCAATATGTTAGGAGTTATAACTCTATTGTCTGTTTGAAGTTTCTTAGTCTTAAACCTTCGTCTAAGTTGGGCTTGAATGCCATTTTCCTGCATAACATTTTGCACTGTTTTGATGTTATAATTTTTACCTAAAACCTTTAATTCAGCGTGGAGCTCCGTATCTGCATTGTGACGCTTGATATATCTTTTGAATATCTTTTATGAGCTCTTCTCTTGTTGATTTTTTATTACTTTTTTCCTTAGAAATCCATTTATAATAACCACAAGCAGATACGTTCAAAAACCTGCATAGCTCTCTTATTTTACAGCAGTTTTCATGCTCTTTTATAAAAGAATATTTCACTCTTTTTGGTTTGCAAAATATCCCAGGGCTTTTTTTAAAATATCTCTTTCTCTAGTTACTCTTGCCAGTTCTTTCTTTAAATCAAACTTTTCTTTGTCGCAATGAGCTACTTTCCCTTTTCCTGGAAACGCATCTACTCCAGACATTCTATCATTGTATGTTTTTACCCATCTGCTTAATGAATCACCGCTAATACCCAAATCTCTTGCTATTTTTGCTGATGATTGACCTGTTTCTTTTACTAGTCTTATAGCTTCAATTTTGAATTCTGCTGTATATTCTTTTCTTTTTGTCATACTACACCTCTTTGAAAAAACGTTTTATTTTACTTCAAAAACGTCTTAACTACCTGTCTACTTTTTCTGGGTAAGGTCAATTTTTTATAACAAACAACGTAGACATTCTACTATTAACTATTGCATTCCTGAAAAATTTGATTCATCATTTTCATGAAAAAAACGTCTTAACTACCTGTCTACTTTTTCTGGGTAAGGTCAGTACAAAATTACGCAAAATAACTTATCTTCCAGAGTTGGTAGTTGTGATCTTCTACCATGGCACTTTTTCTGTTTTTCAAGTTTTTTCCACTCAGACCTCACTTTTTCCACCACCTTTTCAAACTCCTCTATAGTTAAACCTGTTATATTACGAAAGTTTCTTGGGTGCTTCTTCATTTTATAGTAACTAAAGCTCATTTTTTACCTTACTTGATCTGCTTATTCTTCTTCTACCTCTCTTACATCACTTTTTCAATCACCTTTTGCAGAAGGTCTTGAGATGAAAATAGTTAAGACCTATATTTGATATCACTATTATAAGAGCATGATGCTTTAAAGGAGTGGAAAACTGCTGAAGTTTTACAGCAAACCTGCATATAGCTGTTTCATACCAAGTTTCATTGGTAGTAGAACAAATGAAAAAGAGCTCTTTTTCCCTCTAATTTGGAGAGTTAAGCAAATTTATAACTTGTTCCATTTTTTTCCAATAGTGAATGTTTGGTATAAAACATTGTTAATTTAAAATAATTGTTGAAGTACTTATGATATTGGCTTACAATGAGCTGAGCACGTATGTTATTAGGTATAAAGAAATGGACAATAGTATAGTTCTCTTCTTGTTAAATTGTTTGAAGAACAAGCTTAAGTCGTTGTTCGATGTTAGTAGAAGTTTGAATGAACAGGTGGATCAATTGCAATCTGTAGCGCTAGCGACAAAAGATGAATTTATTCAAAAGTGTTCCAGTGATAATGATTTTAGAGCTTTATGGAGTTTGTGCTACAATCTGAAAGAATCCTCCGGGCTTGTGTCTTTCAATGCTGAGGATTTTTATAGGCTTGTTTCCTCTGGTGAAGCATTAGGATCAATACCACGATTTGATTCTAATAAGCAGGATTTTGTTAGTCTTTTGGAAAGCTTTTCTCAATCTATCAGTACTTTTTCTTCTATGGTAGAGGGTTTGGAGACTTCCATTGAGAAAGGGGATCGCTTGTACTCTTCCTTCAAAAAGCTAATCCATTCTGTCCGTGATGCTTCGTCAGATGTTTCTAATCTGCTCAGATTTGCCAAATCGGAAAGTAAGGAACAAGTCTTTCGTCGTGCAATTGATCTGTGTTTCCTGGAGATGGAAGGAAGAAAAGTACCTAGGGACATGGGTGCTACTTCTAGAGAGAAATCAAGTTCAGAAAGTAGACCATTCTCTTCCAAAACAGCTGGTAGCGATGAATATAGGACAGTACGTTTTACACGACAAGACTCTTCAAGTAGGAGTGAAAGTTACCGTAAAAGGTTGGATTCTGAAAACTATAAGTCAGTCTCTAAGGACACAGGTGCTATTTCTAGGGAGAAACTAAGATCAGAAGGCAGACTATCTTCGTCTAGAACAGCTGATAGCGATAAATGTAGGACAGCCTCTCTTACACGACAAGACTCTTCAAGTAGGAGTAAAAGTTACCGTAAAAGGTTGGATTCTGAAAACCATAAGTCAGTCTCTAAGGACACAGGTGCTATTTCTAGGGAGAAACTAAGTTCAGAAGGCAGGCCATCTTCCTCTAGAACAGCTGATAGCGATAAATATAGGACAGCGTCTCTTACACGACAAGACTCTTCAAGTAGGAGTGAGAGCTATCGTGAAAGGTTGGGTTCTGAAAACTGTAAGGCAGTCTCTAATGGTGTGGGTGCTATTTCCGAAGAGAAACCAAGTTCAGAAAGTAAATCATCTTCGTCCAGAGCGGCTGATAGTGATGAACATGGGACAGTGCTTTTTACACGACAAGACTCTTCGAGTGGTAATGAAAGTCGTGGAAAGGTGAGAAATAAAAGATGTGAGAGTTTTTCTGATGTTGGCAAGCCATATGATAGAGTAGGAGGCAGAAGTGGCCGTCAAGGTTTTGCGGATAGAGATCACTTTTCAGTGTACCAGCCCCCGCTTTATTTCAACCGTCCACCTGCATTACATCCATTTTTTAGGCCCTTTCACCCCTTTCCTAATCGTTTTCGTCCACCTTTTCAAGGCTTCCCATTTCCCATGTCACGTCACCAGTTCTTGCCTAGTTACCATAGCATGCCTAATCTTTCTAGACGTCCTAATGTTTTTCCTACTTCTCCTCCTGTTTCAGATATTGTTCATGGTAGTACTTCTTTCTTGTACGGTAGTAGTTCTTGCTCTAGAAATGTATCCCCTCTTGCTAGCTCTACTACTAGTATAAGTAATATTGATTCTGATGAAAATGTATCACCTGTTGCTAGTGTAAGTAATGTTGATTCTATATCCTCTCTTTCTGATAACGTTCCCTCTGGTATGTTACAGGACGCACAATGTTGTCAAGAATCTAAGAAGGATCTTGCGCGGTAAAATATCACTTATTGTGAAGAGAGGTCTTGTTGTTTCTGTTCTTGATTTTTTCAGTTAACCTTGTCTATGTGGGTTGAGTTGCATGATGAGCTTGCCTCTTTACATGTATTAACTGCTTCAAGGCATGTAGGATATTACTATTTTTGTATCCGTTCAGGAGATTGGCAGAATAGGATAGACAAGGAATCTAAAAAGATAACCATAGAGCAAAATATATTAAACCTTTTAGATGTATGGCCCCAGAATATGATGGCATGGATTAACTATAAACAACTCTGGAGATTTTGTCCACTTTGTACATATGAATTCAAAAGGTGTTTAAACCCTTGAGAGTTTTAAGTCTTTTCGCATAGTGATAGGCTATAACGAAGTTATAGAGATGCTCTTTAAGTTGTTGATGTGACTTATAGTAATATTTCTTGACTGTTGAATTGTGTTCTATTCAATAAGCTCAACCTGCCCATTAGTTGACTGGTGGCTGACTTTTGTTAAGCGATGTTCGATATTATTTTCTTCATAAACATGATCAAATATATGTTTGAAAGCATAATTATGGTGCATTGAATGGTTTGAGCATCTTTAGTGAATGAGCGTTTTTTCCACTTAACAATAGTTTTGGAGTTGAGGTTATAGTGTTTAGAGAGTTTTGCTATACTATCTTGTATTGCTCTAAGAACCCCAGTTATGGATTAGAAAACAGATAAAAGTAGAATTAATAAAGAGGGAAATAGGGTAAACTCAAGTATTTTAGCAATAATTTAAGAGGTTACCCATGAAGAAAGATATTTTACTGCTGCGTCGAGGATTTTTGTCGTGTAGTAGATGAAAATTTTGCAAATAAGTTCTTATCAAATGGCAAAAAACCAACCAGAAATAGCGCACTCAGAAATACTAACCATAATCCTGTTATACCACCAATCGCCATGTAAAAACTTCAAGGCTTTTTATCTTTGTTACCTTAAGTTACTCTATAGATCAGAATTTTCAAAGATGCCTTCATATCACAGATTTATTGCCTTAAAGCCGAGAGTTTTACGGATTACTTCTTCAATGGTTCTGCGAACAAGCGAAAATCTTCCTACATTGACACTTCTACGATTGCCGTTTGCCACAAAAAAAGAATCTCTAGGAACAAAGTTTTTGATGGTTTAGCAGAAATTGGTAAGAGCACGTGTGGTTGGTTTTTTGGCTTTAAATTGCACTTGGTGATTAACGAAATTGGAATCACTTACTCTAACCAAAGGTAACGTTGATGACAGAAAACCTGTGCCAACTATAACTAAAAGACTGACAGGACTTTTGTTCGGAGATAAAGGCTATATCAAGAAGGAGCTCTTTGAGGAACTCTTCGATAGAGGTTTAAAGCTTGTCACTAAAGTGAAAAAAGGCATGAAAAACGCACTAGTCTCACTAAAAGAGAAGATTTTATTGAGAAAAAGGTCGATTATTGAGACAGTCTTTGGTTGTTTAAAAAATAAATTTGAGCTTCGGCACAGATCGCCAATAAATTTTCTGGTACATATTTTTTCTACATTAATTTCATATTCCATGCAGTCAAAAAAGCCTTCTATTTCTAAGTTTTATTGCCTTGGTTAATCCATAACTGGGGTTTTAGTATTTTACCCAGGAGTACTGAAATGGCACGAACATCGACATTTGCACAGAAGTTGGAAAAGTAGTCAAGTTGTATCTATAATAAGTTAAGTACTTATATTTAGATCCTCATATATTATATTAATAATAGGTTAAAATGTATGAAATAAAAAGAAAAGGACTTGCTTTCTCATGCTAAAAAGGACATGACTTGAATAGCAGCAGGTAAATATAAGAAATTTGTCTGGCGCTAGAAAAGCTAATTTTGTGAGGTATGAAATGAGTTTTAGCAAGAGTAAGTTTTTTAAAGAAGTATCAAGTAACGGGTTTAAAAACATTAATAAAAGAAATGAAGAAGGAGAGACGATCTTGCATCAAGCAGTAGAAATCTCTGATTACAAAACAGTAAGGTTATTAATAAAAAAAGGAGCAGAGGTTAATGCAAGAGACAAAAATGGTTATACACCTCTGCACTGTGCAGTATTCGCAAAAAGTTTAGAAAATGTAAAAGTGCTGCTAAGGTCGGGAGCAGAAGTAAATGCCACTCAATATGTCACTGGATGTACGCCACTGCACTCTGCGTGCAAAATAGGAGGAGCAGGAGTTGAAATAATAAAAGAGCTGGTAAAGGCTGGAGCTGAAGTTAATCAACTGAATAAGTACGGAGCAACGCCAATGTATTACATATGGGAAAGTGAAAAGTATCGTCTATGTGATAGCAAAGAGAGTGAAAAGGCGAGTAAATTTTTGAGAGAAAAAGGAGGAATAACAAAAAGTAGAGAACTGACCTGCTATGGAATAGAGGGGCTAGTGGGAGAAATAGCAGACATGTTGAATGGAAGCTACATGCCGGAGCTAAAAATAATAGAGATAGGAGAAATAAGGAAAAGAGACAAATCACTAATAAAGGAGGAATGTCAAAATTTAGCAAGCAAGATAATAAGCCAAGTGAATGAAATGATTAATGAGACAGACTTAAGGTGGTAAATGGGTGGGGTAACTAAGATGTTCAATTTAAATAAGAGATTGGAAAAATTAAAGAAGAATTCATTTTATGTAATAAATGAAAAAGACGAAGGTGGTAATACAGTATTGCATCTAGCAGCACAATTCTCTGATGAAAAAGTAGTCAAGTTACTGATAGAAAGGGGAGCAGAAATAAATATAGAAAATAATAGCGGAGATACACCGTTACACCTAGCAGCATTTCTGGGAAAGGTAGAAAATATTAAGGCACTGATAAAAGGAGGAGGAGAAGTAAATGCTAAAAATGATGGAGGATATACGGCATTACATTGTGCAAGCATGATGAGCTGTGAAAAAACGGTAAGGGAGCTAATAAAAGCAGGATCAGATGTAAATACTAGAAATTATATAGGAAGGACGCCACTACACGGAGCAGTATTTATGAGGGAGATAAAGAACGTAAGAGCAATATTAGAAGCCAGGGGAGATGTAAATGAGAAAGATGATAAAGGATATACACCGATAGATTTGGCATATATGGGAAATAGCGAAGAGATCATGAGAGAATTAGTAGAAGGTTATGGAAGTTGATTGAGAAAAGGAAGAAAATGGTAGAAAAGGAAGTGTTGTTATTAGAGAGAAAATCGTTATCAGAACTGAGAAAAATATGGAAGAAGGTATATGGGGAAGAGGCACCTAAACATTCAAAGAAATATCTGATACCAAGACTATCATATAGAATGCAGGAGGAAGCATATGGAAAAATGTCAAGAAAAGGGTCAAAAAGACTAGAGTATCTGGCAGATCGACTAGAGAAGGGAAAAAGAATAAGTAGTGACAAATTGCCAGTAGCAGGAACAGAGCTAATATTAGAGAGAGGGGAAGAAACGCATGCGGTAATGGTAACAGACAAGGGTTTAATCTACCGAGAAGAATTTTTCACATCATTGTCAGCAGTAGCCGGAAAAATAATGGGAATGAGTTACAACGGACCTTTATTATTTGGAATGCGTGATAAAAATGGAAGTTGAAAATGCTAAAAGAAGTAAGATGCACGATATATACGAGAAAGTCAAATGAAGACGGTCTAGAACAAAAGTTTAACAGTTTAGATGCGCAGCGAGTAGCATGTGAAAAGTACATAAAGAGCAGAGAGGGTTGGGTAGTATTGGCCAAAAGGTACGATGATGGAGGTTTCTCAGGAAAGAATTTAGAAAGACCAGCAATAAAGGAATTATTTGAAGATGTTAAAGGAGGAGAAGTAGATTGTGTGGTAGTGTATACTCTGGATAGGCTATCAAGGGAGACAAAAGACAGCATTGAAGTAACATCATTTTTTAGAAGGCACCGAGTAAATTTTGTAGCAGTAACGCAGATATTTGATAATAATACGCCAATGGGAAAGTTTGTACAAACAGTGTTATCAGGAGCAGCACAGCTAGAAAGAGAGATGATTGTAGAAAGGGTAAAAAATAAAATAGCAACATCAAAAGAGCAGGGATTATGGATGGGTGGAACTTTACCGCTTGGGTATGATGTAAAAGATAAAGAATTAATAATAAATGAAAAAGAAGCAAAAATAGTAGGGCACATATTTGAAAGATATTTGGAGCTAAAATCAATGGCAGAATTGGCAAGGGAGTTAAATAGTCAAGGATACCGGACAAAATCAGATATCTTTAAAAAAGCGACGGTAAGGAGAATAATAACAAATCCAATATATATGGGAAAAATCAAACATTATGAAAAAGAGTATGAGGGAAAGCATGAAGCAATAATAGAAGAAGAAAAGTGGCAAAAAGCGCAGGAATTGATAAGGAATCAACCATATAGAAAAGCAAAATATGAGGAAGCACTGCTTAGGGGAATAATTAAGTGCAAGAGCTGTGATGTGAATATGACACTGACATATGCAAAAAAGGAGAATAAGAGATATCGATATTACGTATGCAACAATCATTTAAGGGGAAAAGGTTGTGAATCAGAAAACCGAAATGTAATAGCAGGAGAAGTAGAAAAAGAAGTGATGAGGAAAGCGGAGCAGATATATGAAAATTGGAGAGAAAAGACCGAAGAAAAATGGGAAAATTTAAGTTTTGGAAAGCAGAAAGAAGTAGTGAAAAAGTTAATAAAGGGAGTAATGATAAGAGAAGATGGAATAGAGGTACATTCTGAGTCAGAGGAAACATTTATACCAATAAAAAAGAAAGGAAATAAATGCACAGTAGTAGAGCCAGAAGGGAAAACAAATAATGCACTACTGAAAGCAGTGGTGAGAGCTCACCTATGGAAACGTCAGCTAGAAGAGGGAAAGTATAGAAGTGTTAAAGAGATGAGTGCCAAAATTAATATAGGTACAAGACGTATACAGCAAATTTTGAGATTAAATTATTTAGCTCCAAAAATAAAGGAAGACATAGTAAATGGGAGACAGCCAAGAGATTTGAAGCTAGCTTATTTAAGAGAAGTACCAATGTTATGGAGTGACCAATTGGAGAAGTTTTACGGCTTAGAATCTCAATTTACAAAAGCAATAGGCAATGGAAAAGACTATGTGCCAGAAAACCAATACTTTAAAACAAAGAATTAAGGTAAACTAGTTTTACAGGAACTGATACTTAACTATGTAATAAAAATAGTGATAATCTTAAACATACATATGAAACGATTCCAGAACTCCAAAGTTATTGCGTAAGAACCTGATAGCCCTTCTCCCGCTGAATCATGTGGTGGGTCTGATAAAACCCCAACTATGGATGGCTTTGTTGCATAGCTAGTGTTGGTTGAGGTTATTGTAAGAAGAAAAGCTTTTTAATATATGGCTACTAACGAATTTTGTTGTAAAATAGGCATTTTTCAAACAAGTACAACTTATGCCACAAAAAATGAGAGTAAGTAACCAAAGAGAATATAACGAGTTTCTCAAAAAAAGAGGAAATGTTTTTCATTTTGTTAATCAAGCCATAGAAAATTGGTATGAAAATAGTCCAAAAGTTGCAGGTGGCAATAACACTTATAGTGATAAAGTTGTAATTTTAATACACATAATAGTTCATCTTTTTAGAATTGGCTTGAGACAAGCTGTAGGTTTTGTAAAAGGTTATATGGTACAAATAGGCAAAAAACTTAAGATTATCAGCTATACACAAGCTTCCAGAAGATTTAAAAAGCTTAATTTGAAGATTGATGACCATAGAAGCAATAAAGATGATCTGGAAAATGTTGAAATTGCCGTAGATAGCACTAGAGTTAGTATCTACAATAATAACGGTGGGCATAGTAAGCTTAATATTCGAAAAAGAAAATACAGTGGTTATGGTCAAGTAAGAAAATTACATGTTGTTTTAAACATAAATGATAAGAAAGCAATAAGCATGAACTACACTAGTGGTGTTGCTGTAGACTATTTGCCGGTCTGCGATATGTTAGAAGAAGTCAGTGATAAATATAACATTTGTTCTATTCGAGCAGATGCGGCTTATGATATAAAAAGTGTGTATAAAGAATGCAGAAAATACAATATTGTGCCTATTATTCGCCCTAGGAAGGATACTAAAATTTGTTTAGCTGACTACTTATCAGAAAGAAACAAGTATATTAGTAGAATTAGGTCATATGAGAATTATGAAGATGGTATTAATGAATGGAAGAAAAAAGTTAAGTATGGAGCACGGTCTTATATTGAAGTCTTTTTCTATAGGTTGAAGCAAATATTTGGGTTTGGCTTGAAAAATAAATCAGAGGTAAATCGTGAAAAAGAGCTGTTAATTAAGTGCTACTTATTGAACAAATTTACTGATATAGGTATGGCTGAATTTAAATTAGCTGCGTAAATTCACTGTGATTTACATGCCTATCAGTGCTATGCAACAAAGCCACTATGGATTAGCCAGCAAAGAAAGGCATAGAAATAGAGGGCTTTTTCGACTGCATGGAATAGGAAATCAGAACAGAAAAAACATGAATTAGGAAATTTGTTGGCGATCTGTGTCTTGTGTGCTCAATCTCAAATTTGTTTTTCAAGGAGTCGAAAACAGTCTCAACAATCGATCTTTTCCTTAGTAAAATCTTCTCTTTAAGTGAAATGAGTACGTTTTTCATACCTTTTTTTACTTTAGTGACGAGTTTTAGGCCTCTATCAAAGAGTTTCTCAAAGAGCTCTTTCTTTATATAGCCCTTATCTCCAAACAAAAGTCCGGTCAGTCTTTTAGTGAGAGTTGGCACAGGTTTTCTGTCATCAACGTTACCTTTGGTTAGAGTAAGTGATTCCAATTTCATTAATTACCAAGTGCAATTTAAAGCCAAAAAACCAACCATATGTGCTCTTACTAATTTCTGCCAAACCATCAAAAACTTTGTTCTTGGAGATTCTTTTTTTGTGGCAAACAGCGATTGTAGAAGTGTCTATGTAGGCAATACCTGTCATTTTTGCTTGTTTGCAGAACCATTGCAAAAGTAATCCATAAAACCCGTGATTTAAGAGCGATAAATCGGTCATATGTTGGCAATTTAGAAAACTCAGATTTATAAAGTGGCAGATAAAGTAGGTAAAAAGCTTTGAAACTTTTGCAAGGGGATTGATGATATAATAGAATTATGGTGAGAATTTCCGAAGTCCGTTATTCTAGTGGGTTTTCTTCCTTTTGATAGGAGCATATTAGCAAAATTATCATCGACTGTGCGACAAAAATCCTCGACGCAACAGTAAAATATCTTTCTTCATGGGTAACCTCTTAATTATTGATAAAATACTTGAGCTTACCCTGTTTTCCTCTTCTTAGCTGCACTTTTATCTCTTTATTTAATCCATAGTTGGGGTGATAAAGGAAATTCTGTAGGTATCACAAAAGTCAATTCAATCAAACACAAAAGGCTATACCTATAAAAGAATAAACATCAAGAGAGAAAAATAATTTCTTTAGAAGAATCTCTAAATTATTAAGTCAACACTTATCCCCCTACTATTTCTTCTCACCTTGAGAGTATAGTTTATACCTAAGAAAATCTTACTTTGAAGATACATCAATTTTTTTACCCTCCAAGACCTTTCTTTTGTTTACTAATTTTAGTTGACTTCATTAACACACTACTATTTCTTTCGAAGCTCCCACCTTTTGCAGCTGGTCTAAACTATCGATTGGCCTCATAAGAGTAGATGGGACACCTGATTCTTTCACTACAAAATTTGATTGTTTAATAGTTTCAGCTGACTCTATAAGTATTCTACCGTTTCTTTCAAAACCTTTATCGTTAACAGCTTGTAGAACACTTTTTCCTCCTAAAAAGCAGCTTTCTCCTAGACTTGATTTATCTTTTAATTTGTTAAACTTCTCCTGGTTCTCTCCATCAAGCTTTACTTTTATTATATTACTATCACTAGGATACAGATGAATACTAATCTCGCCTACTTCAGTGGTAAAGGACATTTCAATGCTATCTCCTAAGACATCTGTATAATTTCTTTTTCCTCCTATATTTTCAACTCTTACTATACTCTCTCCAATCTGTAGGATGCTACTTTCTATACTAAAGTTTTCATTCACCTTACTATTCATAACCTTTCCAACTTCAACAATACTGTTTTTTGGCCACCTAAAAAGAACAAGATTGTTATCTACTTCTACTTGCAGATCATCATCTTGAACTTGTTCATTCTTATTTATTAAACCTTCATATGCGATACTTTTCAGTTTGTCCTTAATTTTTTTACACTCTGTAAAAATAGGCTCATCACTTCCCCACATAGTTTCACCTATCATTCTATCATTGTAAAAATCAGACTCTATTTTTGCACCTGCTAATAGCAGCTTATTGACAATATTGAATAAAGGTTCTAAAGCCTCTTCCCACTCATCTATTGCCTCTTCCCCATTGTCCTTATAACGTGATATAGTAGTAGGAGTTATACGCATAACACTGCTAGCATTAGCAATGTCAATTATTTTTTTAAATATAAAATTCGACACACTACGTTCATAGTGATCACAGCGTAAATTTAGCTTTATTTTTCTTTTCAAATGTTCATCTATTAAACGTTCCATCTTTTCTAGAGTGACCTTTGCAGAACTTTCGTATCTATTTTCATGAAACTCTTTCATTATACTTTCCATCTTGTCATGAAATTCATCAATCGAAACTTTTTCGCTTTCAGTTAACAGATTTGCTAAATTCATTAAAATTGAGTTCTCTGGAATAAAAGAACTTTCAACAACAGTATTGTTGTCTTCAACAACGGACTCATGCCAGTCATCAGTTTGTTCTTGATCTAACAATGATGGACTAGGCTCCAGAGTTTGCTGACCAAAACGTTCCATGTGCTGTTCTTCAGTAGCTAATCCACCATTTGCATGAACTTGCTTAGTTCCTAAAATATATTCTAATATCATAATCCCTCAATCTATAGATATATTATGTACATAATTAGCATGAATAAAAGCTAATGCAAGTATAATTTTTCTAATACCAATTTCCGTTAGTTATGAAACACATGAAAAAGAGCTGTTTTTGCCTATAATTGAGAAGTTAAACAAATTTATCATTTGCGTTCCCAACAATGAGTGTTGGTATTAGCTGCATGATGCATACGCTACTTTTAAATTTGATCAAACTTAACTAAAAAAGTAGTGATTTTCAATAATTTACCTACAATCTAATTCATAGTTGGGGTTAGAACAGTGTTACAGAACTTGATTATATACTAAAGCATAATCACTCTAGATGCAAAAGTGGTTAGCTGCATAATTTACCTAGCAATTTCTCCCCTAGAGTCAGAAACTCTTCTTAACTCTTCACGTTCTGTCCATTTGTTGTTAGACTCGCTTATTACTTCAGGATGCATTAATCCACCAGATCTAGCAAAAACACCTTGATCTATAGCTTCAATAACCGATAAACCTCCCAATAAGCAATTTTGCCCTATTTCTTCATGACTTGCTATTTCTTCAAATAGATCTTCATCGCTCACTTCTACTCTTATCAATTTTTTATTGTTCTCATCAGGATATAATCTAACTTCCAATTCTCCCAAACTAGTATAGAAAGTTAATACTATACTGCTGCCTTCTGTAAGATCTGTATAATTCCTTATGCCATCTTCAGTTTTAATTTCTACTTCACTATTACCGATCTTTACTATATTTCTTCCACACTTTACATCTCCATCTGTTAGACCTAAATCCCTTGCCCCATCTGTTATCTTTATAATGTCTATTTTACTATCTTTAGAATATTCTAAGTAAAAAACGGAGTTGTCTACTCTTGCATCTTTTAGCTCGCTATTGGTTGCACTTTTTGCGATTTCAATAAACTTATGAGAATTGCTAATATAATCTCTATAAGCTTTTTTTAGGTTAGTTTTATGCTCTTTAAATTCTGATGTCAGTGTGTTAGCATCAACTGTATTACCAAACACTGCCCCTTTTGATACTAATTGACATATTATATTACTAGCAACTTTAGGATTTTTTTCCAACTCACTGATTTTTTTCATCACATAATCGGTAAAAGTGTACTCATTACCTGAAAAGAAATCTTGTGAAAGAGAATAGTTTAATCGTACACCAGACTTTATAGCATCGTTTACAATCTCTTCAAGTTCAGCCATGTTTTGAGCCTGAAACACCTTATCAGAAAACTCATTTAACTTTTCCTTTTGATTTGAGGTTAAATTAACGAGTAATTTACTGACCTGTCCTTTCTTTTGCTGACGATAAATAATATTTTTATCATAATCTAATGCTCCTGCTTCTAGAAATATTTTTCTTAACTCTTGAGCAAGATCTTCATTGTCCCAAGCAAAACGTTCAACATATGAGAACACTTTTGACTCACCCATTCCGTGCCGAATATTTAGCACCACTTTTAGGTCTGAGTCTCTTTTATGCTTACTTAAAAACTCCTTTAAATTTTTAGTGCAGTCTGAATCTAGTGCAAGTAAGTCATACAATTCCTTATTCATCTTTTTCTGTTTATCAGTTAAAAATAATTCTGCTATATTATAGCAGAGTTTATTAGTTGCTATTTGTTGTGGAGTTTTACCCTTTCTACTTGTTATATTAGGGTTAGCTCCTTTTGAGAGGAGAGAGTTTGTATTATCGTAATGACCTTTGGCAGCAGCAAGGCATAATGGTGTTTTTCCTTTATTATCTTGTATGTTAGGATCTGCGCCTGCTTCTAAGAGTAAATCTATAGCCTGATTTCCTATGCGACGAAATCCACCAATATTTGCTCCTGCAATCGCATGCAATACTGTTGATTGAGATTCTCCTCTTCTTAGGTTAAGAATCACTTTTAAATCTTTATTGTTTTTATTATCATGTAAAAATTCTTCAAGGGGCTCAGTATTATCAAATGAACCACAGTTAGAAGCTAAACATTTTAGAGCACTAAGTAACTTTTTGTTTAAAATTTTTTGACTTGGCGTAAGATCATGGTCCAGAGCAAACCAAACACAAATTTGTTCACTTAATCCAAGTTTGCTATCTATCAAAGATAATGGTTCATTATAGTTTCTGACTGATGGTAAGTCTCCTGAGTACCACATATCATTCATCAGCTCATTTAATAAATGCTCTTTAGATGATAGATGTTCTATAATGGACTCATATTCGAAATCATATAGTTCTGATTTGGATTTTGGCTTTAGTAGATTGATGATAGATTTTACCATCCCAGTAGACTCACTCATACTTACCCCTTAAGCTAAGATATATGATATATTGTATGCGATATGTAACATTAAGTCAATAACCATAATCTTTTTACTGCTCACGTCGTTAAGCTTTTGTTAAGTTTTTATGGTGAGTAACAATGGAGTATATAGAGAGGTTAAAAGTTGCTTATGACTCCAAATTTGAGCTAATTTTACTATAAATCAACATGGTTAAGACCTATACTTGATATCACTACTATAAGAGCATGATGCTTTAAAGGAGCACGGAAACTGCTGAAGCTTATACAGTAACCTGCGGAGCCACTTCAGCAGAATAAACAAACACATGCCAGTATTAGTAGAGAATTATTTATAAGTCAACTAACTTTTTCAAAAATATTTTAGCAAGAACATCAGTGTTGTGAAAAAAAGTTCAAAACCTTCCAGCCTTGGTAACTATTTACACAATACATACTTTTAGCTCTTAGCTATCTAAGGAATTCACTGGAGATTGATTACTATAAATGTAATTCATATTATGCTTAGTAATAAATGTATCGGAAAACGAACTTTTAACAGCACTCCATGTACTCGTATCAGGATCATTTTGTTTTCCTTCTATAACTTTGTCACAAAACTTCCCGACAGCATAACCTACTTAAGATGACTATTTCTTAAGACTAGATCACTGATTAACTGCTCGAGATAGACCTGCTTGTTTAACATAAGGTTGTTGGAGACTACCTGGCTGTTGACCAAAAGCAACCACAGAGCTATGTCTTACATCTACCTCTACAAACTCATTACCAATTTTTATAAGGGAACCTTCATCTGTTGCACCTTTATTAAAAACAGCATATATCAGTTTCACTTTGCCAGCATCAGTAATTACCTTATACGCTTCACCTTCTTTATATCTTTTCAACTGGTCCTTAGCATCTTTTTCTTTTTTATCCAATTCTCCTTTCTTAGCAAATTTTAGCTCTATTCCAACTGGGGGGTATTCTTTTTTTTGATCAGTAGCATTTATAACCAAAATAACATCCAACTTCTCTCCACCACCTATTTGAAATTCAGTAATAACTTTTATATTATCTTCTCCGTAGCTACTAAATAAACCATGCAATACAGCTTGAAATGTAGCCTCATTGCTTATTAATGATTTGAAAGGATGTAGTATATGAGAAATTTCTTCAAATAGTTTTTTGTAATCATCATATTTACCAGATTCTATAGCTTTGCTCAAAGCTGCTTTAAATTTTTTATTTTCCACAATTCGAGTAAAATTACCTTGTAAAATTTCTTTACCTCTTTTGTATTTGTCCAATGAGTCATACGTATTTACTGTAATTCCCTTATTCTTATTACAGTACTGATCAAATGGATTCTTATTACTAGGCGTACTGTATAAGTTACAGGTTATTTCTTGTATCTTTATGTCATTGACGTTTTGAATTCTCCTAATATTTTCAATAGGAATTCCTTTATTATCTGGCACTCTCAATGCAAATTCATTTTTTTCATTTATGTTGAGTATAAGCACCTTCTTACCTAAAGTTAGCACTATAGTTGTAACACAATCCTCAATACTTTCTTTTGCTGCTTCTGGGCGTTTCTGTGATCCAGTAACCATTTTATCATTTTGATCATAAATAAAAATATGTTTACCTAACTTTTCACGCTTAATAATATTAGAAATAAGTACTAGCTGACCTAAGATCATTCTGCTGACATAATTAATATTATCACTTCCACCATTGCTCCAAACAATTCCATAGTAAAGATACTCTAGCTGTGTTCTTATCACCTCAGCATTCGCTGCTTCAGTGCCAAGTAACTTTTCTATTACAGAATTACCTTCTCGACTAAGAAAATTTTCTACATCAATTTTAACATTTTCGTGATGAACCATGTCAAAATTTAATCCTACACAAATAGCTTCATTAGCTATAGTAATCATTCTTATAGAGTTAGAAAAAGAGCCCTTAACATAATCTTGTGCTTGCTTCAATGCTTTTATCACTGTACTTATCTCACCAGTACCTGCTTTAAGCTCAATAATAATAGGAATAGAGCTTAGCGACTTATCAGAACCGCGCACAAGTAAAATAATGTCTGCGTAACCTTTTCCAGCAAATAATTCGAGATAAAGTTTTAGGTGAAAACGATACTTAAAATTTATCAAAAACCCAGCTAAAAACCCATGATGACTTGATTCTTTACCGCTAAATAGAGTTTCTTTTTCATATTTCTTATAGACATTTGTAATATAATTAAACATTCTTCTAGCGTTCTTTTTTACTTCTTCGAAATCTTGATTACTCAATTTTGAAATTAAGCTCTCTAGGTCTTGTTGGTCACGATCTTTTTCTATTTCTGTAAAACCTTTTTGTGAATAATCAGTCTTTTTACTAAAAGCTGGATCAACCTTTCCGTACTTTACTTCTTTTCCTGTAATTGTTATTTCATGCTCTTCTTTTTCTAGTTTATCAAACTCTGCTCCCATTTTCCATTTCTGTGCTATTTTTTCTAACTCTCCTTGAGAGAACTTTAGATGCATGTTACCATCAACTTGATCAGACATCGTTATACACTTAAGTCCCTCATTAGTTAATATAGCTATTTTTAAAGTTCTATTATCATCAAAACGAAAATGAAGTTTTTTAATACCAATTTTAGTAGCAAGTTCTGTGTCTAATACAGTAGCAAACATACCAAAAAAGAAACTAGGGAAAAAGCCTGGCTTTCCAACTGAATGCAAAAAAGAAGGAGATTGATTGATAAACGATTGGAACCTTTTTTGAAAATCTAGGAACTCGTCTTTTGATTTATTTCTCATTAACAGAAGCTGTACCAACTCAAGCGGCTTGACATTACTTGGCATATTACTCCTATTTGCTATGGCTTAAAGATTTTATATTATATGGGGTATCAGTCGTACTGAGACTTGACTGTGGCAAAGTATCACCAGCTTCACGCAAAATTGATTCTTTAGAAGCTTCTTGAGCTAATTTAGAAAATACTTGTTCTCCTAACTGCAATTTTTTACCCCCATGAAATAACTGAATTTTACTTAATACAGAATCTTTAACCTTTATCATCTCTTCACCACTCATTTCTTTTACGTGCTTTAATATCTTCCCTAATATTTCTTCTTTACTTACCCCTTGTCTACTTGGATCCACAATTAAATTTGCTATTGTATATGTAACTGAATAGTCTACAAAAATAGAGGAAATAGATTGCTCCCCGCGGTCTTGAGTTTTTAATTTTATTATACGTTCCCAAACATTCATCATACATTTTTTTGTTTCTTCAGACAGATCTGGATTCTTCAGTACTTGATCTGATAATGAAGATAAAAAAGTTGTGTAACGTTCACATTCAATCTGACTACACAATCGGATTAATTCCATAAAAGAATCAAAGTAATACTGACCTACTAGCACATTCAACACTGCATAATAAGTATTTTCCTTATAATCTCTATCTAGTAATTTTTTCTTTTGCTCATCATCCATTTTAGACAGGCAAAACTCTATGGTGTCTACTTCTTTGTAACCCTTTACTGCAGATAAAGCTGCTTCAATTAACAGATCATCTTTATCTTGACTAGAAATACTGGAATCATTGTGTAATTTATTATAGAAGAACTCTATACCTTCTTCCCAGTTTTTATTAGAATTTATCTGTATGGATTTTTGCAAACCTTCAACTGATTTATATTCGTTTAGTTTTCCAATCTGCTTATCAATAAGAAAAGACCAGAAAGCTTCTATAGGGCTAGTTTCTTCGATATTTTCCAATAATTCTCTTCTCAGATCATCATCAGATCCATCTTCTTCAAAGGCACTTCTCTTAAATCTCATAAATACTTGTTCAAATAATCCAGGAATCTTATCTTCTAGACAATATTTACATGCCAAGTAATATCTATCTGCAAGATCAAGCGGATTTTCTTTTCCATTTTTATTTTTTTCTTCAGTTAGCCTTTCACCAACAGCTTTATTCTTTAATTTTATTCCATCCCAACAAGAATTATCAGAGAATATATCAGAAAAAAAAATTAGTTTTTCCTCATCAAAATCTTCAATTAATTGAATATAAGCCCTCAACCATCTTTCTACTCTAAGGTGTTTTCTTGCTTTAACTTGATTATCGTCGCCTTTAATAGCACCTTTTAATATATCAAGTATTTTATTGTAATTGTGATCCAAACCAGATTCCATACCCGCAACCCCATTTTGTATTTTAATATAAACTTTAGTCTAGTAAATTATCGTTGCCAAGTCAATCTTTTTCTCCAAACCTTACCACTGCACAACAGGAAATTTCTTGAGAGCCAAGTATGATATTTTCATTCTAATAATTAATTATTATAAAACATTTTTATTTACGAAAAAATAGACCTTGTTGTAACTAAAGAAACGTCTATTTTAGTGCTGCAAAAATTTGAATTATTGACTCTTTCTAAAATTGCAAAAAAGGTCGTATATTTGCGAGAACAAGCCGCATAGAAATAAGGTTATAAAAATAGAAGGTTTAAATTATTTTCATAAGCTTAGGCAAAACAGTTCGTACGTAGGTTTAGTAAAAGTGAGCCAATATAGCTGATTTCAGCGTATAATGAAATTATTATCTAGAAAAGTTCGTATGTATCGTTTGGTAGTCCAACTGATTCCAAGAAAAATTGTTCTCACCGTCCCTGGTTTTGAGCACTGAAAATGGCTATATTATTTAAGCTATTAGTAAAATACGTTGTTAGATTAATACTAATTTTCTTAAGGAGGAATTTAAGGCAAACTCATAATGAAAACAGAATTTGAAGGTAAAGAAAAATCCCGTACCGACCTTCTTAAGAGACTTTTGCCTAAAACTACTTTGGGTTAGAAAATTTTCTACAATAATGATTGACAAGTTTTAAAGATAGAATACTATACTTAAAATGTAATTGATAATCTAATTAATTAAGGTAGTGGCTATGTTGCGTTCAGATATTCCAAAAGTTTTGTTTTCGTCTATTAAAGAGGATGATCCCCATAGAGCATCTAAGCTTTTTCAAATTGAACGCTGGTGCTATGCAAATTGGCGTCTGCACCAAAAAAGTGGCAAAAAAGGACGTAATTTTCTTGCACAGGTATTGTCTAGTGAGGATTGTTGGAAAAAAGTAGACAATTTACATGGAGTTAAGCTTGATAGGCAAGTCGTAGGCAAAAAGTTAATTGCGCCAGATTCAGGTAATCTCTTTGATAAGTATGCCATTGCCTGTAGTTGCTGTCTAGAAGAAGATATTATTGCTTTGTTTGAGGAAAGAAAAGAGGAATTATCAGCTCAAGGTAAGAGTAGTCTATTGGAGTATGAGCACTTAGTTAGGTGTTGCGGGTCGGGTCTTTTAGCGCAGTTTTGGTCACATTTTATTAGCGGTTATATCTCTAAATTAAATTTAGATGGCTGTCATCCATATGAATATGGACTTAAGTGTGCTGTGAGCCTTAAGCAGGAGCAGGCAGTGGAATTCTTTTGGAATAAAATAAAATCATTACCTGAAAGTGAGATGAGTGAACAGAAAAAGGATGAAATCTTGATGAAGACAGCAGTATATGTAGCAGGGAACCGTTGTAATAGTTATCCTGAAATATTCGAGTTTTGTTTTAGTCAAATAAGTCCTGATAAATATCCAGAACTTCTAAAAAGAGACTTAGCTGAAAATGGTTATTATGGTAGTTTGAATACACTACAGGGTGCACTTCGCTTTGATAAATTTCAGGAATTATTTGATTGTTTAAAGCCAAATGATGTTCCAGAAGATGATTATAATATCTGGTTAGACATGGAAATCAAAAAACATTCAGAGCCTTATGTAAGTGAAAGTGTAAAGCTTTTTATGCATATGTGGATGAAGGAAGGATTTGATAGCCATCGTGCTTTAGTGATAAGAGAGGAACTAGAGGATAAATCACCTCTTTTCTGTACAGTTTTATTAACACCTTTAGTAGAAAAGGGCTGTATGGAACCAGTATGGGCGTTATTAAATAAAGCTAATTCTGATCAGGTTAAAGAGTTTATGTGTTCTAAACAGGCAGGCTACATACGATCTATATTGGAAAAAAGAGATGCTGATTCATTGAATAAGTTTCTAGCATATAGAAAGTCTACAGATGAAGAGTTCACTAGCTTAACTGAAGTTGAATTAAGCAAAGCATGTGAGCAATTAGGGTTAGGCAATTAAGGTATTATAAGGCAATTCTATAAAGTAGGTGGTGGTTTCTTGTTACTACTTTAGCTTCTGTCAAAAAGATGTTGCATTGTAATACAAATGTTATATACACAAGTCAGCATGTAGGCAAAAATAGCTTTTATTATTGATATCTCTGATGGTTATACAATAAGCTTGGTATAGTGGGTTTAGTATAATATAATGAAGGGGGTTTGTGTTCAAGATACAATATCCAACAGATCATCTAAAAAAAGAAGATGTTAATTCAAAGATTACTGAATTATCGGATGAAGTGCAATATATAGAGCAAGCTAGAGAATTTTCTCAACTTAAGCGTTATCGGAGATCTGATGTTGATTCCGAAAGTGGAAGTCAGATTAAGAGAATCGATGTTCCAGGAGACGGTAGTTGCTTGTTTTGGTCTGTTACTATGGCTTACTTAATACCCGTCAGAAACGACGATGCTTTATTTCGACAAAGGTATGAAGTACTATTTGGAAATGATGGAACTGTAACCCAAAATTTAGATCATATTAGAGGTTTGGTTCGGAATTTAGGTGCTGCGAATTATGATGATACATTTGCAAATTTAGTAAGAAACTTATTTCGTAATCGAGTAGTTGATCACATAAGTTCTTATAGAAATGAGTTCAGAGATTTTGTTGAAGGTGATTTTGAGCGTTACTTGGAAAACATGAGGAACCCTGATACTTGGGGAGGTGAACCTGAAATAAGAGCAATGAGTGGAATGCTTAGCGCAACGATTAGTGTTTCTGGTGAAGTTGAGACTCAATATGGTAATGGGGATATTCAAATACAATTATTTCATGTTGGTGCACCAGGTAAACGAAACCATTATAATTTTGGTCTTGAAAGGAATATTATTGATAATGATAAAGAGCTTGCAAAAGGCTTAAAAAGAGTCATGGGTAAAGTAAGACCACAAGACTTTGAGTTAATACAGTTATTGATAGAGGAAGCAGATAAAGAAGTTGGTATAAGCCGGCAAGATGAGGATTTTAAATCTTTTGAACCGAGATTTCAGTCATTTGTGGATCAGATTCCATCTTATTTACACTCTGTAGAAAAAGCAGGGTTTTTTACACACTTCTTCCTAGGTAGTTTTTCTACTTTGTTGGATACAGAGATGGCAAAAAAGCTAGACATCAAGGAGATTTATTTTAGCTTTGACGGTGCAAAGACTTTGAAGGTAGCTATTATAAAAAATGGTGAAATGAAGAGTCAAAAAGATGTGATCGATAAAGTAAAATTATTTGTTATATCAGAAAGTGGTTCTCATTCTTACACTCAAGAGTTTGATCAAGGTGAATTGAAGGAGGTATTAGGCAAGCTTTACTCTCTTATCGAAAATAACCTAGATAAAATTAAAGTTAAATCAATAAAAATCATTAAAGATGCCGGTCATCAGGGAGAAATAGTTGTTGATGTGAAAGATAAAGGAGTAGACATAGAACATAATTCTGAAGTTCAATTTAAAAAAGTGAGAAAAGGGTTATGGAGGGATCCCGAAGTCGATATAGCGAAGCTAGCTATTTCCAATCAGCGAACAGTTAAAGCATCTTTAAGGAGAATTCTTGATAAGATTTACACAATTCACTCCGAATATGCAGACTCACTAATCTATGCTAGCAGAGCACGTGAAGCAGCACATCATGGGTTTGCGGTAGGCGTTTTCATGAATTTCCACTACAGGTATAATTTTAGAGTCTACCCAGAGCAATTTGCAGGAAGGGGTTATGCAGATATTATCTTGCTGGCTCGTGGTCCTGATCGTGCATTGGATTCTATTCCCATTATTATTGAATTAAAAGCGGGAGCAGGTTCTAATGCTACTCCAGATAAGGCTTTGCAGCAAGCAGAAAAGTATGCACAAGGCTTTCAACCAAATATTCAGCGAGTTCTAACCACTGCAGATGACATTTTATGTGTTGGTGTCAATCTTGATAATCCATCTCCTATCTCTGATATTAAAGTATCAAATCGTGGGGAAGAAATAATTCCTCTTTTTCAAGATATGCTAAAATCTGCTGATGACTGGGATACGCAAAGGATTGGAACAATAGAATTAAAGGGACAGGTGAAAGATAATCTAGAACGTATTTATCATACGTTTCCTGGTACACCTGAGAAGGGAGATAAACATTATTTTAGTAGATTTTTACTAGGGCAATCACTATTGCTAAATAGAGTTGAAGATTTAAAAACTGGTTTTAAAAAATACATTTTTATCTATGGAGACAATATACCTACCGAGGTACGTCCTAATCTTCGTGGGTCTGGACGTTTAGCAGCTGAAAGAGCCAGGGAGAGATTGTCAGCTAATCTTGATGCGAGTCATGCAGTTGTGACAATGGTGCTCATTCCAGAAAATACAGAGAAGTTGGTTTATGTAATAAATATTGTTGAAGCTAACAGAAAGGATGTTCTGAACGGGCTGGATGAAGTGCTCCCTCTTGATAGATTAAATAGAGAAATAGGGAATAGGGAAATAATCGAATTAAATCTTAATTTTGATACTAGGTACAAGTCAGATTTTAAAAGATATCTTACTATTTGGACTGAAAAATACAATTCTTTACAAGAGTACAACAACGGAGATAATAGATTTCAAGGTACTTTTAAAGAAGTTACTTATCCTAATGAGTTAAAAGAAACATTTGATAAAGCACTAGATATCCAATCCTTATCAATAAGAGGATATAGTAGATTATTAGAAAAAATTGGAGAAGGAATCTTTCCTTTTAAGAGTCTCGTTAATAAAGAAGCTCATTTCCAGGGAATATTGAATGGAGTGTTTAGTTATTATAGTGACTTAAAATTACAGGAATCACCAGAAACTAGAGCATTAGTTTTAACTGAGTTTCAAACTGGTAGAGGGGAACGTATTGACATGCTAGTTCATGGTATTAAGTTTGTGGCTCAAGGTGGAAATGCTGAGGAGTACACTCCAATAGGGTTAGAACTTAAGGCATCAAGGCAGGGTAAAGGGGCTCAAGCTTTATTGAGGGAAGCAAATGATCAAATAAATGAAGAGTACAAAGAAGGTGTTACCTATAAAACACTTACAGATGGTGATGAGGTAAAATTTATCGGTGTTGTTTTCGATAAAGGATCTAATAATCCGAATAAACTTATTTTAACAAGTAGGACAACCAAGGAAGGATTTATTCCTGTTGGAGTAGTTCATAGTTCACATCATATGTTGCCTACTGTAGGGCAGTGTTCTAAAAGAAAATCTTCATCGCCGGAGTATCCACCAAGTAAAAAGCCAAGAAGAGAAAGAAGTGTAAGTATGGCCTGCATAGATTCGTTTGATGAAGAAAAGATTACAAAGGAAGAAAAAAAGCAACGTGTTAAAGAGCTATTTGATATTGATAATGCTAAGGATTTAACTAATGAAATTGTAGATATAGGTCGTGAGCAAGTGTTTGATATGATAGGCAATGCTGATAGGACTGATGTAAAAGTAAAAGATAACAATGGTAATGATAAAAAATTGATAATAGGTGATATTATAGAAATGAAGAATGCAGAAAGATATTTTGTAGATGATTATAGTGATGGTATTGAGATCTTAGTAAAAGTAGGCAGAGATAAGGATCGCGTTATAAAAGAAAAAATAAAAGGACAAAATATTGAGTATTATTTAAGCATCGATGGCTATGAAGTAAAATTCGATGATATAATTAAAAATTTTACTACAGATGCAGAAAGAGAGAAAATTCATAATAAATTACATCAACTATCAAATGATAAGCAGTTGTTAGAGAATAAAAAATACATTGAAGATATAGGTGATGTTCAAACTAATCAAGATTACTCTAATATTGTAGAGGAAATTAAACAGAACTTGCTAGCAAAAGGTGTTAGGGAAGATACTTTTGATACGTTTAAAAATCATTTTGATGATCTTGGTGAAAAAGTTTTTGCAGATTATATTAGTAATGTAGAAAGCAGCCTTCAAGAAAAAGGAATTGCATTTGATCGTGATAAATTTGATTCAGCGAAAATAAAAGGAGCAAAAGGTGGAAAGTTTTTTTCCATGATGGCTATATATGACTTGCTTGATAGTATAGGTGATACAGCAACACTTGGACGACATGATAATAATGCTTTAAAGCAAGTATTTGGTATCAATGGTATACTAGATGCTATGGATGATGTTAGGACGAGTGTAAGTATTTCTTCTAATAGTAAAGTAGGAAAATTGATTAGTAAAGTACCACAACCTGTACGTCAAACGTTTGTTAAGATTATCAGTAACCCCATAGTTCAAAGTATTACATTTGCAACTATTGCTTATCAATTTGGGTATAGTATAAATGAAATAGCTCAAGGTAATCATCATCCATTAAATTATTATTGGACAGCTAGTAGTGGTGTAAAACTAGCAAGTATGAGCATAAGGCCTATAAGTGCAAGTGTTAGCTTTACAGTAAAAAGTGTAAGTGCTACTACTAAGATTTTAAGAGGGTTATCTGCTGCAGGTAAAGTTTTAGGTAGGGTAGCAGTAGTTACTATGGTTGCTGATGTATTAATAACAATTGGTGTAGAAGTTCATGAGAGAATAGAGTATACAAAAGCAATAGCAGAACAAGTACCTCTATTACCTGGTGGTGAACAAGCGGAAGTATTTTTTGCAGGGGTAATCAAGTTTTTTACAGGAAGAGATGTAGAAAAAGAATATGAAGACACAATTAGAATAAAAGGTTATTTAACTTACGTAAAAGAAGCAGCTATTAAACTGTTAAATGACAATTATGACATAGATGCGGTTGTACAATACGTAATCTCCATTGAAGAGAAATATAGTGAGGTGATTAAAAATATGGGTGCACAGGCTATATGTATTATGCCATCACCGTATGGTCCTGAGTGTGCGACGCAGATGAAGTGGACATGTGATTTAGAAAAAAAATATAAAGATATCTCTTTTGACAAGATCAATATAGCCTCTAGTGTAAAAAGAGATTTGTCTTCTATTGATATCTCTAAGATATTGACTATGACACCTTATACTTTGGTTATGAGTGAAGGTTGGGAAAGGTTTATCTGTGGTATAAAGAATAGTCCTCAATGCTATCAAGAGATTGAAGAAAAGAAAGTTTATGTTGTTAATACGGATGCAAAACATATCCCTCATCTAACAAAATACGAGTATGAAAATCTTGGCTTAAGAATTGTAGATGCACCATTAACAAATCCGATACAAAAATCTCAATGCAGCAAAACAATCAATACAAAGCACACAGGTGACGATGCGTTCGCTCCATGTAACAGTGGCAAAATTTATAGAAATTGTCAAGAGAGCTTTACTCTCTCAGGCGGACCTTTTATCTTTACTAATCCAACAAGAAAAGAGCATAGTAATACAAAAAAGCAAACATTTCCTAGAGGATCAGTATTATATATTTCAGGACCTAAAACATTAACAGCAGCAGCAAATTATCCAGCAGTAATGCATATTCCAGAGGGTAGTAATATACGTTATGTTGGCTCAAAAAATAATGAAACTATTTTTATTATTAATGACTATACGTCTGGTACTCTTGAAGGTGGACCAGGAAAAGAAAATACTCTAGTAATGAATGTTAAGGCTAATAATGTCGTTGCAAATTTGCATGGTAGAACTATACGTTATGGTAATAGTAATAACATAAGATTGGTTAACACATATAACTATGTGTCTAATTCTGACAGCAAGCAAAATATTACTACTCACTGTAAAACAAGATTGATTAATGTAAAAAATGCAGAAGTCTGGCAGAATTCATTTAACTGCACAGACAAAGATTATGAAGTTAGAGTAGTTAACAAAGAAAATGTGCATAACAGGGGATTAAAACAAACAATATTTGTTGTTAATGAAGATAGTGATAATGCTAAGATAGTAAGTGATTTGGGCAGTACAGGAAAAATAAAAGGAAATATTGACATAATAAAGGTTCAAGTTGCTAATATCACACAGTGGGGAATAAGTGAAGATATAGAAAAGGTCGGCTATAGCTTAGATGTTTTAGCTAATAATACACAAAGTATTGTTTCAAGTACTAAAATCAATGATTTTAAAAATCTAGTAATTCAAGTAAATAGCAATGGAATAACAGAGTCTGTTGCAATACAAGATAAGTCTTTGTCTGATACAATAGAAGATATTAGATATCAAGAGCTGAAAAGTTCAGGAAGTGATATTAGTAGAGAGGTAATACAAAATAGTGCAAAAAAGTTAAAAGCATTTATACAAGCAAGTATTCTAGACCAACAATTACTTGATACTTACCAAATTGCAAAAGATATTGTCAATAACAATAATTTTGACATACCAGTATCTCAAGTAGAAGTTATTAAAAACCATATGGGAGTACCTAGTGAAAAAGTGATAATTGCTGGCATGTACTCAGGTCAAGTCATTGTTGATTTTAGCTATAGTAGCTCTGACGTTACAAGTAGTTATCAGAAATACCTTAATGGTGGACGGAACTATGGTTATGATGACTATCTGATGCTGTGTAATTACTATCAGGACATTACAATAGAAGGAGAGAAAGGGCAACACCAGTATATTATCAAACTACCAGATACATTAAATAGCAAAACTTCATTGTCGCCAATAAGGCTCAATTTAAAAATAAAAAACAAAGTGGTGTCTTATCAAAACATACCTTATAGTATCATTGATTTTGCTGAGTTAAGTGTAACAGATGTTGATGGTATAAGCATAGAAGAAGGTAAAAGGGATTATATAAATGAATGTTATGGCAAATCAATCTCTGACCTTACAGAGGATAGTTTAAAGATACAAGATATTACAATATTTGATAGTGTAGGTACTAAATGGTCTTTATCCATTGGTTTAGTTGATTATTTTCAAAATCCAGAGAATCAACAAATTGTATTACGAATAAACAATGAGCTTTATAAAATTGATAGTACAAACTTAAGGCTTGAGCATCTAGAGATCAATCCTAGCTCTTTCAGATACTATCAACCAGAGGAACAAGGATTACAAATTTATCATAATCAACCTACTAATAAGAATGATGTTGGTTTAGTTGACTTTAGAGATAAGTCTATATTGGATTTTGATACAGAGATTGCTGATGATAGTTTAGTGTTATCACATAAGAATAATACCTTAGCAAAAGTAGAAAATTGGAATACCTATCAACCAGCAAGGGAAATGATGTTTGCTTTTAATGATACGATGGTTTCTAATTTGAAATGCATAGTCTCTACTTGTAATTCAGAAGATATTATAGAGGATTTTTATAAGGAAACAGTAGATTTATTAAAAGAGCAGGTATTTAATGCAACATTGCAAAGAAATAATAGTAAAGCTGAGGATTTGATAAAAAAGATTAAAAGTATAGATATTGGAAATGAGCATGAATTAACACCTTTAAATATGGCTATTCAAGGAGGTAGGTTGGATGTAGTAAAAGTTCTTTTTGATAGAAAGGATTTTAGTGTTGAAAATAAGGACGCCCTTCCTCTGCACTTAGCTGCTCAGGAGGGTAAATTAAATATAGCTGAGTTCCTTATCGATAAAGGTTATGATATTAAAGATAAAGCTGAAGATAAAGATAGTAGAACACCTCTTCGTATAGCTGGTTGCAATGGTAATTTAGATGTGGTCAAATTCTTCCTTAGTAAGGATGCAACAAGTATTGAGGATAGAAACAACGATCCATATAAGATGATGGAAACGGTTAAGGTTTTAAAGAAGGAGATTATTAATCAAGCAGAAACCGTGCCTAACGTAAAAAGATGGGCAGAGTTTTTTGTAGAAAAGTTAAAATATTCAATAAAAAATGTAGTAAAAGAGAAGCTAAAGGATGGTATGTTACATGATCGTTATGGTTCGGTTAATACACTTGCTAATGACATTTATAATTTCGATCAAAGGTTGTTTAATAATACAATTAAGGGAGTTATAAATGACGTATATAGGAAAGTAGATACGAAAAAAATATTAAGTTGTGTAGAAAGCCATAATGATGTTAGTCAGCGTATATTGGGTTATGTGGCTGTATTTAACGCAATGCAAAGAAATAATGATTTAAATAATAGTGCAGTATTTAAGTTAGCTTACTATGTTAAAGAAGCAATCGAGATGAAGAACTATCCTGATGTTCATCAAGAAGAAAGATCTAACCTTGAGAAACTAAAAAGCAGATTGCCAGAATCAGTAAGGAATGCAGTATTTTCATCGAAAGTATGTATTAAGAATATTTATCAAGGTGAATATTTATATGCTGCTAACAAATGTTTCAATTATGATACCGACAGACGAATGGCATTTACTTGGACTCCAAAGAATGAAAAAAATGATAAGTTTAGGTGGAATATTAAACCTGATGGTGACAACTTTTATATAGTGAATGTTGCATTTAATGAAACTTTGTATGCTGCTAGTAACTATTTTAATTATGATAATGATAGACGAATGGCATTTACTTGGATTCCAGGTGAACAGGTTACACAAGGTGTGTGGAAGATTGAGCCTAACGGTGATAAATGTAATATAAGGAATGTTAAGCATAATGAGTATTTGTATGCTGCTGATTATGCTAAATATGACAAAGATAGGAGAAGAGTATTTACTTGGATTCCAGGGGGCAAGGTTATGCAAGGTGTATGGAAGATAGAAGATTGTGGGTCTAATGTAAGAAAAGTTAGAGATATTGTTAGTAATGCTAAGGGAGAATTAGATCAAGAATTGCTAGATGCTGTAAAAGTTGGAGATATGAGCAAAGTAAGAGATTCTGTCAATCGAGGAGCTAATGTTAATACTGAAGACAGAGATGGTAATACCCCTGCACGCAATGCTGTATTAAAAGGTCACTTTGGTATATTTAAATACCTTGTTGAAAATGGCGTTAGTTTAGAGGGTAAAGATCATCGTTGTCGCCCCTCTATATGTGATGCTTCTTATAGTGGTAATTTGGATATACTAAAGTACCTTATTGGGAAAGGCGTTGATATTAATGAGTCTGATAATAATGGTTGGACACCGCTACATTTTGCTGCATGGAGAGGCTACTTAGAAGTCGCTAACTTTTTAATAGAAAAGGGTGCTAATATTAACGTTGAGAACATTTTTGGCAGGAAACCTATACATGTTGCTGCTGAAAATAATAATACAAACATTATAGAATTTTTTCTCAGCAAGGGAATGAGCATCGATGATGTTGATAGATATGGTCGAACACCACTATACTGTGCTTCTTGGAATGGTCACTTGGGTGTAGTAAAGTACCTTGTAGAAAAGGGAGCTGACGTTTATACTCAAGACAAAGGTGGTAAAACATTACTAGATATTGCTACTCATCAAGAGCGCAGCGATGTTGTAGACTATTTAAAACAAGTGCAGCTAAATCAAGAATTACTTATTGCAGCACAATATGGTAATTTTGATGAAGTTAGAGATCTTGTAAGTCAAGGGGCTAGCTTGAATGCTAAGTATAGTAATGGGATGACTGTTATGCATTCTGCTGCTTATGGTGGTAATCTGGATATAGTAAAATATTTTGTAGCAGATGCAAAAAATAGCTTAGAAATTAAAGATAATGGCGGTAGAGTTCCCCTGCACTATGCTGCTTACAATGGTAAGCTAGATGTGGTAAAGTATTTTGTAGATGAAGGGGAAGTTGATGTTAATCTAAAAGATAGTGATGGGCAGACAGCATTGCACATGGCTTCTGGTGGCGGCCATCTGGATGTAGTGGGGTATCTTGCAAGTAAGGGAGCAGATATCAAAGCTAAAGATAAGGATGGTAAGACACCGCTAGATATCGCCATCGACCGAAAGCATGATAGCATCGTAAAATACTTAAAACAAGCTCAATTAAATGAGCAATTACTGGCTGCAGTAAAAGATAGTGATTTTAATGAAGTTCAAGGCCTTGTAAATCGAGGTGCTAACGTTAATGCTAAAGATAAAGATGGTAAAACCCCTCTACATTATGCTTCATGTTCTGTTCATCATTTAGGTATGGTGAAGTATCTTATAAGTAAAGGTGCTGATATTGATGTTAAAGATAACAGTGGTAGAACTCCTGAAGATGAGGAACGTTATACTAATTCTGATACAATGAGGCAAGTTTTTATGCAAGCACACTTAGATAAAGAATTGTTACTTACTGTAAAAAATGAAAAAGATCTAAAGACAATTAGTGATCTTATTGCGAAAGATATTGACGACAGAACGCATGGTGGGTTTTATTATACTTGGAGTGGTAATTTAGGTACAGTAGAGTTTCTTGTTAGTAAAGATGTGAGTGTTAATGCGACTGATAAATATGGCTGCACATTACTACACTGGGCTGCATTGAAAGGTCATTCAGATATTGCTAAGTTTTTAGTTGATAAGGAAGCTAATGTGAATGCTAAGGATATACTTGGCAGGACTCCTATTCACTTTGCTGTTATGAATAATCACAAGGATATTCAAGATGTATATGGTAGAGGTTCTACATACACTACTGCTGAGAGCAGTGATGAAGAGGTTATACAACTTTTTCTCATGAGAGGAGCAAGTATTAATGAGGCTGATAAAAATGGTGAGACGCCACTACACTTGGCTTCTTGGGGTGGTCATTTAGATACATTGCAGCATCTTATAAATAATGGAGCTAATATTAGTACTAAAGATAGTAGTGGCAACACACCACTAGATATTGCTAGAGATAAGGGACATAATAATCTTGTACAGTACTTACAACAAACACAATTAATCCTAGATAAACAGTTATTAAGCGCAATAGGAAATAGTGATTTTAATAAAGTTAGAGGTCTTATTGCTCAAGGTGCTAATATTGATACCAAAGACAAAGATGGCAGTACACTACTGTATTCAGCTGCTGAAATCGGTGATTTAGATAGAATAAAATTCCTTCTTGATAATGGTGCTAATATTGAAACTAAAAATGGGGAATATCAAGCAACTCCTTTGCATGGAGCTGTGTTAAATGAAAGACTAAATGTGGTCAAATTGCTTCTTAATCGTGGTGCAAACGTTAACGCTGAAGACAAAGACAATTGGACACCTTTACATTATGCTGCTGATACCAACAGTCTTGATATAGTAAAAGTTCTTGTCGATGCTCATGCTAATCTTGATGCTAGAGGTGATTACGGCAAGGCACCGCTAGATATTGCTAGAGATAGTAGTATTGCAGAATATTTAGAGAAAAAACTCAATGAAAAAGGAGAAAAACCTGTGCAACGCAGACGCCGTCATCACCACGGGGATCACAATCGCAATCATAATCACTCATCACATAAATTCCTTTCTGTAGATTCAAGTAATCAACCTGGAATAGCAGCAAGTAGTAGCACAAGACCATCTTCATGGATAAATGATTTATTTGGTTGGGTAAAAAGCTCTGTGAGTGGGTTATTAGCTTCTGAGTTGCCTGAAGTAGTATCAGGTACTAAAAGTCCAATCTCACAAATTGATGCAAAGATGGATGTAAATGGTGCAATAATGTTACTTGATGTGCTGGTTAGAAACGTCACGGGTCAAAAGTATATTTCTACAGCAGATCAGTCTATATCTCAACTAGAAGCACAGGGCTATGCACTCAATATTACAGAGGTATTTAAGAAAGTAATAGAGCAAGCTGGATTAAAAAGTGGTGTATCAATGCATCGATTAAATATTGATTTTGTGGAAATACAGAAAGAAGTTACAGGAAAAATCATGAGTGGTAAATTTGATGAGATCTCAGGAGTTTTAAGTTCGTATTTAGAGAAAGCATGTCCTAGTAGAGAAGCAGGATGTCCTGGTAAGTTAAGTTCGAAGAAGTTTGACAAGTTTATGGTAGAGTTTAATAGCAGGCTAAATGTTGTACTAAATCGATCAATACAACGGATATTACACAACAGAGATGGTAGATTAGAAGTTGATGGTGCAAAGCAAATGAATTTAGAGCCTCAAAGTTATTTAAGTAATGCTTCCGTTCAAGGCCATTCAAAGGACAAAGTATCAACTTGTCTTTCTGAGATAGGAGTAACCAAGCTTGTAGGTAATCTCAATAGGTAGGTTATAATATAAGAGTTAATATGCCAAGTAGTGGGAAATTTAAAGTGAAGGTAGCCAAAATAATTAGGGAAACAACCAGTAGCAAGTTTGATAGTCTTAATGCTAAAATGGATGAAGTAGACATTAAATGCTAAGTGATTAATGTATTTTCCATATTGAACTTACAGCACGTAGTTTTGATATAGAAGTTTGGGTAACGTTATGATAGTAATTTATATAATTCTTTGTGCAATCTTCATAGCTGTTTTAGATAGTTCACCAGATTCTTAATGGCTTTGTTGCATAGCACTGATAGGCATGTAAATCACAGTGAATTTACGCAGCTAATTTAAATTCAGCCATACCTATATCAGTAAATTTGTTCAATAAGTAGCACTTAATTAACAGCTCTTTTTCACGATTTACCTCTGATTTATTTTTCAAGCCAAACCCAAATATTTGCTTCAACCTATAGAAAAAGACTTCAATATAAGACCGTGCTCCATACTTAACTTTTTTCTTCCATTCATTAATACCATCTTCATAATTCTCATATGACCTAATTCTACTAATATACTTGTTTCTTTCTGATAAGTAGTCAGCTAAACAAATTTTAGTATCCTTCCTAGGGCGAATAATAGGCACAATATTGTATTTTCTGCATTCTTTATACACACTTTTTATATCATAAGCCGCATCTGCTCGAATAGAACAAATGTTATATTTATCACTGACTTCTTCTAACATATCGCAGACCGGCAAATAGTCTACAGCAACACCACTAGTGTAGTTCATGCTTATTGCTTTCTTATCATTTATGTTTAAAACAACATGTAATTTTCTTACTTGACCATAACCACTGTATTTTCTTTTTCGAATATTAAGCTTACTATGCCCACCGTTATTATTGTAGATACTAACTCTAGTGCTATCTACGGCAATTTCAACATTTTCCAGATCATCTTTATTGCTTCTATGGTCATCAATCTTCAAATTAAGCTTTTTAAATCTTCTGGAAGCTTGTGTATAGCTGATAATCTTAAGTTTTTTGCCTATTTGTACCATATAACCTTTTACAAAACCTACAGCTTGTCTCAAGCCAATTCTAAAAAGATGAACTATTATGTGTATTAAAATTACAACTTTATCACTATAAGTGTTATTGCCACCTGCAACTTTTGGACTATTTTCATACCAATTTTCTATGGCTTGATTAACAAAATGAAAAACATTTCCTCTTTTTTTGAGAAACTCGTTATATTCTCTTTGGTTACTTACTCTCATTTTTTGTGGCATAAGTTGTACTTGTTTGAAAAATGCCTATTTTACAACAAAATTCGTTAGTAGCCATATATTAAAAAGCTTTTCTTCTTACAATAACCTCAACCAACACTAGCTATGCAACAAAGCCATTCTTAATTAGGTGATATGTCGAACTTAGAGAAGGTTTTCATAAATGTTGAAGTGAATAATTATGTTTTTTCCTTGAGTTGTAAAATTTCAGAATGAGAGAGACCGGTAATTTGAGCGATAACATCTATAGAGACACCGGCCTTGAGTGAGTTTTTGGCCACAGCTATTTTAGTCTGTTGTTCACCCTCTGCTATACCCTCTTCCTTACCTTCAGCTCTACCTTTTTCATGGCCGATTTGGATGCCTTCTTTCTTGCCCTTCTCTTCTCCAATTTGGATGCCTTCATGTTTAGCATCATCGAGCTTTTGAGCAAGGACAGCCTGTTCATCACGAATACGTTTGATCTCTTGTTCGTAGGCTATAAATTCTTTTTCTGACCAGTTGAACCTATTTAGTTCTTCATATGCTCTTTCAATTATTAGATCACTTCCTATTATTCTCTCTAGCTCTTCTTCACTAGTTTCATCTGCATATCTAAAGAAGTAGACCCATTTTTCAACTATACTTGAAAGCTGATCTTCTTTGGTTTTTGGAAATTTAGGTAACTCAATAAATATAAAGTAAAAATCTTTTAGATCATGCTCATTAGTATCTTCATCGCGAATAGTATGCTTTGATTTGTACTCAGACTTATCAGGAAATAAAATACAGTCTGCTATAGCAATAAAGATAATTTCCTTAAGGTCATGATATTGATCGCCTTTATCAGCCTGTCTTGAATAGGCTTTAGCAGCATAGTATTGAGCACGTTTTTCAAAGCCCTTAGTTTTAGCGACCTGCATTTCGACTATGACTTGCAGCCCATTTTCATCCCTACAAAGAACATCAACAATGCTTTGTTTTTTAGAAGCAATATCAGGGTCTTGAATAGTACTTAAGAACTCTATATCCCTTATTGTACTTTTGCCGGTGAAGCCAAGGATATCATTAAGGAAGTGAATAAGAATGTCCTTATTTTTTTCAGTACCAAAGATGCGCTTGAACGATATATCATTCTTGGGATCGAGAAACTTCGAAAGAGCCATGAGAAAGTAAGATAAAAAGCATTAATAATTATACACAGTTGTGAAGAAATATTCAACTAAAATGCAAACATTTTGTATATCTTTATTTGGTAGTATTAACCTGTATAATATCTATTTCTGTATGGCAAAGCATACTACTGTTTCCATAAGGTACCAAATAGCGCAAAAAGTAAGGAGCTGGAGGTTAAAAAGAAAATATACCCTGAAAAACTTAGCAGGCAAAGCAAACATAAACTATCATACACTGCTAAGATATGAACAAGGAACATGTGGCATTCCAATTGAAAAGTTAAAAATATTAGCAGGGGCATTATCAATTCCTGTTGGAAATCTCTTTCCTAGACGAAAAGTACTAAAAGAAAGTAGTTGTTTCGACAAAGCTAAGACCCAGGAAATGTCTAATTTTATAGAAAAAACAGGAGGACACAAAGCAATTTATGCATTAACCAAATCTATCCGAGCTGAGGAAGAAAGTAATATAAAAGCAGCAAGAATAAAAATTGCAAAGAATCTAGTTAAAGCAGGGTTTGATAATGACATTATCTATCGAGCAACAGGCTTACCAATTGAAGAATATGCTGATAGAGAGAATATCGGCTGTACAAGCCAAAACGGAGGACAAGAGATAAAAAAATGGAAGAGGATATACACAAGAAGAATTGGCAAAAAAGCTTAATATAGGACCCTCACAGATACATCACTATGAACAAGGTAGTGTCACCATTTTAAGTGAAAGGTTATGGGAAATAGCAAAAGAATTGTCAGTAGATGCTGAAGATCTAATAAAGGAATACAAAGAAAGTGATTGTGAAGGAGAAAATGAATTATTAAGTTTGGCAAGAGAATATAGAAAAATTGACAACCAAGAATCACGAGATGAGCTAAATATATGGGTAGAATTTTTCTTGCAAAGAAAGCAAATTTACAAAGAGAAGATTAATAAAATAGAGGAAATGAAAGTTGCAAATAATTTACTTCAGTTAGGTTTTTCTACTGATGCTATTTCTAAAATAATTGATTAATAACAATTTTTTTTACATGAAGAATTAATTTTCAATTAGATAAAAATAAATATCTATTAAGATTTTAACCTATTCATAAAAAAATAAGTAAAAAAGATTGAAAAATTGATTTGACTTCACTCGGAAGCTATGGCTTTATGCCAATGCTGATAAAAAACAGCAGTAAATAATTAAAAACAATTTGTTATTAACGAGGAGTATATTTTATGAATAATGGTAAAAAACTTACAGAAGAAATAGAGAGAGTATTACAGAGTGGAGGAGGAAGTGCTCTATTTGATCGTGAGATAGTGTCAGTGCTTCTAGGAGCAGTTCACGACAGAAAGCAAGCACAAGATGTTACTAAAACTCTAATGGATAACTGCCCAGGAATAGGAGAAATTTTAGGACGAGAAATCGATGATCTGAAAATGATAGAAGGAATGACCGAACATGCAGCTGCAGCAATTGAATGTGTTAAAGAAGCTTATAAAAGAGCACTCAGAGAAGGGTTAAAAAGAGGCCCTGTAATGGATAGCCAAGAAAAGCTGATAGAGTATGTAAGGGTAAACATAGGCTTTTCAGCAAAAGAAGCTGTCCTGATAATATATTTGGATAAGCAGAACCGTTTGATAAGAGATGAAGTGTATTTTGGTACAATAGATGAAGTACACTTATCTGAAAGGAAAGTGGTAAAAAAGGCGTTATCAATGGAAGCAGCGTCAATAATATTAGCTCATAACCATCCAGGAGGGAGTTTAGAACCATCAGAAGATGATAAAGTAATGACTAGAGAATTAGTATCAGCATGTCAAGGAGTGGGAATTGAACTAGAGGATCACATTATTATGACAGACAAAGGATATTGCAGTTTTAAGGAAAGAGAGCTGTTATAAACCAAATTTCAATTGCTTGAGAAGTTTGGCTACACAATGAAATATAAAATCAAGTAGCAAAAAGACTTAGTCAAGAATCTGTATTGGAGAATTACAAAATATAAAAGATCTTTGTATAGTTTGTATATTAAGTTGTAGTTAAAGAATAAAAGTCCTGAAAAAGCTATTCTTTTATTATAAATAGTTGCAGAATATACAAGATCTTTTTATAATTTGCGTATTAAGTTAATCGTAAAGCAATAAATTGCTCTATAGACTTGAATAATATGCTTAATATAGGAGGGTATATGACTACTAAAAAAACAGTATCATTTGATGATATGGATGGAAATACTTATGAGTTAATCATTGATTCTAAAAAATTACCAAAAGGACTATATAGTGCTATTAGGCGTACTAGCAAAAAAAATCAGCAGCTTATACTTGTAGATGAGACTGATCCGAAAATATTTGATGATAAAAGCAGGTTTGAGAAGCCTGAAGGTGTGCCTTCCCCTAGCGATGTTTCTGAAAAATCAATCAATCTTGGAGAAGGACGTGAGGTTTATAACAAAAAATCTTCAAATCGTCAAAATCCGTTTATTCCAGCCTTAAGCAAGATAGAGCCAAGTGCAAGTGAAAATGCAGAATTAAGATGGTTTAAAAGTAGAGTAGTAAAGGCAAAAAGCGTAGAAGAACTGAACAAGACTATAGACCAAGCACTAAGTGCTGGAATCAGGATAAATGCGTATAGCGAAGGGCAGAAGAGTTTTGCTGATACAGTAATATCGAAAATGCCTTTGATCAAATGCAAAAAAAATGAGAAGGAAGACATAATATGTGAATTGATGCTAAATGGAGCAATATTCAGTTACGATCTATTGCAGGATGGCTTTGTTGCATAGCACTGATAGGCATGTAAATCACAGTGAATTTACGCAGCTAATTTAAATTCAGCCATACCTATATCAGTAAATTTGTTCAATAAGTAGCACTTAATTAACAGCTCTTTTTCACGATTTACCTCTGATTTATTTTTCAAGCCAAACCCAAATATTTGCTTCAACCTATAGAAAAAGACTTCAATATAAGACCGTGCTCCATACTTAACTTTTTTCTTCCATTCATTAATACCATCTTCATAATTCTCATATGACCTAATTCTACTAATATACTTGTTTCTTTCTGATAAGTAGTCAGCTAAACAAATTTTAGTATCCTTCCTAGGGCGAATAATAGGCACAATATTGTATTTTCTGCATTCTTTATACACACTTTTTATATCATAAGCCGCATCTGCTCGAATAGAACAAATGTTATATTTATCACTGACTTCTTCTAACATATCGCAGACCGGCAAATAGTCTACAGCAACACCACTAGTGTAGTTCATGCTTATTGCTTTCTTATCATTTATGTTTAAAACAACATGTAATTTTCTTACTTGACCATAACCACTGTATTTTCTTTTTCGAATATTAAGCTTACTATGCCCACCGTTATTATTGTAGATACTAACTCTAGTGCTATCTACGGCAATTTCAACATTTTCCAGATCATCTTTATTGCTTCTATGGTCATCAATCTTCAAATTAAGCTTTTTAAATCTTCTGGAAGCTTGTGTATAGCTGATAATCTTAAGTTTTTTGCCTATTTGTACCATATAACCTTTTACAAAACCTACAGCTTGTCTCAAGCCAATTCTAAAAAGATGAACTATTATGTGTATTAAAATTACAACTTTATCACTATAAGTGTTATTGCCACCTGCAACTTTTGGACTATTTTCATACCAATTTTCTATGGCTTGATTAACAAAATGAAAAACATTTCCTCTTTTTTTGAGAAACTCGTTATATTCTCTTTGGTTACTTACTCTCATTTTTTGTGGCATAAGTTGTACTTGTTTGAAAAATGCCTATTTTACAACAAAATTCGTTAGTAGCCATATATTAAAAAGCTTTTCTTCTTACAATAACCTCAACCAACACTAGCTATGCAACAAAGCCTTGCAGGATAAGGGAATAAGTGAGATGCATAACAAACTCTATCAAGAGGTTCGTCCACAGATAGATGAGTGGCTTAAAGAACTGAGAGAAATCGGTGAAAGTGCTATTGAAAATGAAGGAATCATAGAAGACGTGGAAATGGATAATCAGACGTTTTTTATGAAATTTTCTGAGAGTAGTAAGGTAAATATTGCAAGAATATTGGAAGGTACAAAAAATTTAGGATTAACCACAGGAGAGGTAAAATTAGGAGGTGATGTTATAGAAATAGGAAATAGTAAGGTTGAAGTTAGAATTGGAAAAGAAGGTGAAAGGAATTACGTTGATGTGTCTGATAATAGTGCTTTTACACTACCGACAATGTTGCAAAAAACATAAAAATAAAACTAGAGAAAACCATTTCTCGAAAACTTCTGTGTCCAGAACCAAGAGTCCGATTTACTTATAGCGCTAATAATCAATTAACCATCGGCTTTAAGGAATGATATGAACATATTATTTCAAGGAAAAGTCATGAGAAACAAGAGATTAGCTATCCAAATTAGCTGTAGCTATGAACCTAATCGGTTAGCAGAACAATGCTTATCAGATGCTTATGAAAAGGTAGTGTCAAAGGAAATAAGTCAAAAAAACTTAAAACATAAAAATGGGATTCAAGGAGGGTCAAATGGTAACAGTATGTTTATATGCGAGAGTTTCTTCGGGGAAACAAGTAGAAGGAAATACGATAGAAAGTCAAATTGCAGCTTTAGAGAAGCAAATTAATCTGGACGGATACAGATTGTTAAGTGAGTATAAATTTATTGATAACGGCTACAGTGGATCTCATTTAGTCCGCCCTGATTTAGAAAAATTACGTGATAAAGTAACAGAAGGTAAAATTGATAAGATTTACATTCATTCTCCTGATCGTTTATCTAGAAAATATGCATATCAAATGGTGCTGATTGAAGAATTTGAAAAAGCAGGAGCAAAAGTGGTTTTTTTAAATTATGAGATTAACGGTAACCCAGAATGGCTTTGTTGCATAGCTAGTGTTGGTTGAGGTTATTGTAAGAAGAAAAGCTTTTTAATATATGGCTACTAACGAATTTTGTTGTAAAATAGGCATTTTTCAAACAAGTACAACTTATGCCACAAAAAATGAGAGTAAGTAACCAAAGAGAATATAACGAGTTTCTCAAAAAAAGAGGAAATGTTTTTCATTTTGTTAATCAAGCCATAGAAAATTGGTATGAAAATAGTCCAAAAGTTGCAGGTGGCAATAACACTTATAGTGATAAAGTTGTAATTTTAATACACATAATAGTTCATCTTTTTAGAATTGGCTTGAGACAAGCTGTAGGTTTTGTAAAAGGTTATATGGTACAAATAGGCAAAAAACTTAAGATTATCAGCTATACACAAGCTTCCAGAAGATTTAAAAAGCTTAATTTGAAGATTGATGACCATAGAAGCAATAAAGATGATCTGGAAAATGTTGAAATTGCCGTAGATAGCACTAGAGTTAGTATCTACAATAATAACGGTGGGCATAGTAAGCTTAATATTCGAAAAAGAAAATACAGTGGTTATGGTCAAGTAAGAAAATTACATGTTGTTTTAAACATAAATGATAAGAAAGCAATAAGCATGAACTACACTAGTGGTGTTGCTGTAGACTATTTGCCGGTCTGCGATATGTTAGAAGAAGTCAGTGATAAATATAACATTTGTTCTATTCGAGCAGATGCGGCTTATGATATAAAAAGTGTGTATAAAGAATGCAGAAAATACAATATTGTGCCTATTATTCGCCCTAGGAAGGATACTAAAATTTGTTTAGCTGACTACTTATCAGAAAGAAACAAGTATATTAGTAGAATTAGGTCATATGAGAATTATGAAGATGGTATTAATGAATGGAAGAAAAAAGTTAAGTATGGAGCACGGTCTTATATTGAAGTCTTTTTCTATAGGTTGAAGCAAATATTTGGGTTTGGCTTGAAAAATAAATCAGAGGTAAATCGTGAAAAAGAGCTGTTAATTAAGTGCTACTTATTGAACAAATTTACTGATATAGGTATGGCTGAATTTAAATTAGCTGCGTAAATTCACTGTGATTTACATGCCTATCAGTGCTATGCAACAAAGCCACCCAGAATCTCAATTACTGTTACAAATGCAAGGTATGATAGCAGAATATGAACGTGCGAAAATTATGGAACGAAGTCGTCGTGGTAAAATCTATGCAGCTAACAAAGGCTATGTAAATGTAATGGGAGGAGCTCCTTATGGTTATCGTTATATAGATAAGCATATGGGAGGAGGACAAGCTTTATTTGAGATTAACGAAAAAGAAGCTGATGTCGTTCGTAAAGTATTTTTGTGGATAGGCAGAGAAAGAACAAGTATTGGGGAAGTATGTCGTCGGCTAAATACTATGTCCATTAAGACACAAAAAGGAAAAGAACGCTGGAATAAAGGTACAATTTGGAGTATGTTGAAAAACCCTGCTTACAAAGGACAAGCAGCTTTTGGTAGAAGAAGGTTAGGAGTAAGATTAAAGCAAGTAAGACCACAGAAAGGCTCTTGTGAGCAGCCAAAAAGTAACCACTCTGTCTATCCTGTTGAAAAAGCAAATTGGATTTATATTAAAGTGCCAAATATAGTAGATGAAGATATATTTGATATTGTTCAAGAACAATTAGCTGAAAATAGAAAAGTAGCAAGGACAAGAAAAAGAGGAGCAAAGTACTTACTACAAGGTTTAGTCATATGTAAGCGTTGTAATTACGGATGTTACGGAACTTGCATGAGAAGTAGACGAGAAGAAGAAGGTGGTCATTATGCATATTACCGTTGTAGTGGTAAAGATTCTTACCGTTTTGGTGGTAATAAGATTTGTGACAATAAACCCATTCGCTCAGATGCATTAGAAACAGCTGTGTGGGAAGAGGTTAAGCAGTTATTGAAAAATCCAAACAGGATTTTAGAAGAATACAAGCGTAGGCTTTCAGAACTAAAAAAATCATCATTGGATCAAAAAAGTGACCTGCTAGAGAAACAAGAAAATAAATTAAAACGTGGTATTGCTAGACTTATCGATAGTTATGCTCAAGAATATATCAATCAAGAGGAATTTGAACCACGAATTAAAGCAATGAAACAAAGCTTAAAAACAATTAAAGAAGAGAAGAAAAAGATATTTTATCAAAAGGAATTAGAACAGGAGGTAACTCTGGTTGTGGCCAATTTAGAAGACTTTTCTTCCAATATTACGTTAAACCTTGATAACGCAGACTGGTTAACTAAACGTGATATTATCAGAACATTGGTCAAGAGAATTGAAATTAACCTTGAGGACGTAAATGTGGTATTTCGCGTAAAAGAGCTACCGAACTCTTCTGGACATAATGGAAAGGAAAATAAAAATTTGCAACATTGTCGTAGGTGTATTATCCTCATCCTCTTTTGATGGTTCTATATCTCCACTTGGATGATTATGTGAAATTGCAACAGATGCTGCATCAATCAGTAATCCCTGTTTTATTATTTCCCTCACATACAGAGGTACTCTGTCTATAGTTCCACAGTCTTGAATATACTCATATATTAAATGACCACTTCGATCTAAGTATACCACTCGTAAGCTTTCCTTTCGTGACTGCCCTATTGCTGCTTTAAAGTATTTTAGTAGCTCTTCTCTATTATCAAGAATTGACAATTTTTTTAACTTACCTTTCAGTATCCTATCAAAAATCTCTTTCAGACAAAAGATATTTGCTATTGCTCCATCATTCATTCCTGTAACGTTTTTTAGCTCATGAAAATCAGCATTAATTACCCTTCCTAAACTACTAAAGAGCTCAATTAGCCTTTTTGCCACTTCTCTTCCTTCTGCATATCCAGACAGAGTACGTTCTAGTAGCTCGTGATCCAATAAAGACCTGCCTCTGCTTGATAGAATACGAGTTTCCAATTTTTCTTTTCTCTCACTATTATTCATAAAAACCTCCAAGGTCAACATTATATACAAATTCAACGCCAGCTTTCTGACGCAGTAGTTCTCGAGGAATAACCCTTTTGAACTCTAAATTTGCAATGTTGTCCTTGTTGCTTTTACAACAGATTTACTACAATCCGAACTCCTCATTGATTTTATCGACTATCGTCTGTGGTGGATCATCTCCCCATCCTGAATATAAAATCTCTCCATAATCTGCAACATCTATAGAGCCAGTTCTACTTTTTGCCAGAAACATTTCTCTTTTATCTTTATCAACTAATACATAGTGCCAAGCTGATCTTCCTCGATCTTTACCACGAACTAGATATATGAGATCTGATCTACTTCTTCTTGTTGCATCAGCAAAGGATCTTTCATTGATAGTTCTGCTTTTACTCTTTATGCCGCCACTTTCAGAAAAAGCTTCCTTGGCTTCAGCTTTTTTGTTTGCCAATTCAGAAATTTTTCCTTTTGCTCCTAGTGCATGTTCTTTGGTATTTTGAGATGAATACTTACTGGAAAAACCTCCTCTTGTCTCATTAGAAGTCCTATTTGTAAAACGCTTAGTAAACGAGTTATCGTTATCATTTTCTGCCATAAAAGTCTCCAAATTTTAGATTGTAGAATCCAAATTTTTACTACACCCTATCATAGGTTAGTTAAATTAATATAAATGAAAGATAATATAGTAATTATTACAGGAATTACAGCCTCAGGTAAATCAGAATTATGCGATAACTTGATAAAAAAGCATAAAAACATTAGCATAATAAACTGTGACTCAAAGCAGGTATACAAAGAGATTCCCGTAATTACTGCTCAACCACCAAAGCAGAAAGAATTTTATAGGCTATACGGTTATGTTTCAGCAAGAGAAAATTATTCCGTAGGTTTATGGATAGAGGATTTAAATAGGGAAGTTAACAACGCGCTGAAAAATTCACGAATACCGATCATCACTGGAGGAAGTGGGCTTTACATTAGCAGCTTAATCAAGGGATTATCATCGATTCCACAAATAAGCCAGGAAGTGAGAGAAAACGTAAATGAACTTAGAAAAAATTTAAGTAAAGAGGAATTCTACAAATTAGTGCTAAGCAAAGATCCAAGGATTCAAGGTAAAATATTTATTAATGACTCACATCGCCTCTCAAGAGCACTTGAAGTTATCACTGAAACTGGCAAGACAATCTTTGTATGGCAAGAAAATAGACAGCCTCCTTTGTTCAATAATTTTAAGGTATATACAATTCTACCTAAACGTGAGGATATATACCGAAAAATAAATTCTCGTTTTATTGAAATGGTTGAAAATGGAGCAATTGATGAAGTAAAAAACCTACTTAGCATGAACCCATCTCCACATTTGCCAGCTATGAAAGCACATGGAGTACCAGAAATTATAAGATACTTAAAAGGGGAGATTACTTTAGACGAAGCAATACAGATTGCTCAAACAAACACAAGGCATTATGCAAAACGCCAGTACACTTGGTTTAAAAATCAATTTCCGAATTCTCAAGTGATTGACTGTGCAAATAAATTGACAGAATTTGGAATATTTTGATTATTATGTATTATATTGCTATGCCTATGCAAACTTTTCTTGATAGTATTAAACTTTTTTCTTAAAGAACTTTCATCATTGCCTAAATTGTGATTATTAAATTCTTTGTAAAAATATTCTTACTTATGAAGCGCTACTATACCTGTAAGAGCCTTTATCACTAAATGAACTATATCACGCAATATTTCATCCTAAATTTTTCTATATTCTCTCACTAATCTTGTAACCACAATCTCCACTTTCATATCCTTGTATAGCTCTTCTCATAATAGTAGGAACAAGATAAGATAGTGATTTAGTGTAACAAGAAGGTAAAAATGCCAGCAGCGTACAGTTATGACTTAAGGAAAAAAGCCATTCAGGCGTTGGATGAAGGAGAGAGCAAAACAGCAGTAGCAAATTTTTGGCCCTCTCTAATAACTTCAACATCACTAAATTCAAGGGATTGGCCTTCTATTATTTGGAATCTTTCATGTCCTTTTCCTGCAACTAGCAGAATCATATTTTCATCATGTGCTATATTTATACCTTTCTCTATAGCTTTTTTTCTATCTCCTATCTCCAGTGCATCAGGGCAATGTAACAAAATATCGTGACGAATTTTCCCCGGATCTTCATCGCGCGGATTGTCATCTGTGACTATAACTTTACCTGCAAGCATTTGTGCTATTTTACCCATCTCTGCACGTTTTGTTTGATCACGATTCCCGCCACAACCGAACACTAGAACTATCTTTTTATTGAAGTGCCATTTTAAAGACAACAGAGCTTGTTTGAGTGCACTTGGAGTATGAGCGTAATCGACAAATGCAAAAGTGTTCACTTTTTCCATTCTTCCAGATGGAGAAGCGAGTTTATCTATACACATTCTTTGATAGTCCATACCAGATGAAATAACTATACCGATTGCACACAACAAATTATATGCTTGAAATTGCCCAAAAATCGGAAAAAATGCGTTATAAATTTCATCACCGATTTGAATTGTCAGGTATTGACCATTGGCAGTGGGTATCTGCTTTAATAAAGTAATGTCAGAGTTTTTTTTTCCATAGGTTATAACTTTGTTGCCACGCTTTTCAGCTATGTTGAGCAACTCTCCATATTCGCCTATATCTGCATTTAAAATCGCTGTTTTTTCTTTTGGCAATACCTCATCAAACAACCTTTTCTTGGCCTCAAAATACTCATCGATACTTTTGTGATAGTCCAAATGATCTTGAGAGAAATTAGTAAAAGCTGCAGCATTGAGCCTGAGTCCATGGATTCTGTATTGATCGATTCCATGGCTTGAAGCTTCTAATGCTAAGTGTTCTACGTTCTTATTATTTATGTCACGCAATGTGGAATAAAGATCATCTGCACTTGGCGTTGTAAGGCTATTATCTTTTCTATTATTATTGACACATGTTCCCAGTGTTCCTATAGACGCTACATTATCTTGCCAAATCTGGCGACAAAATTCCACCACTGAAGTTTTACCATTCGTACCAGTTACAGCAGCAACATATTTAGGTTGTTTGAATTGATAAAACCTGCTGACTATTTCACTGTATATTCCTTGAGGGTCCGAGTGGTAAAGCACTGCAAAACTTGGAGTACTTGTCATTCGAGTAGCGGACACTGGAATCCAGTTTTCATTATACAATTGTCTAGTATGCTTGTTTACAATTAAATTTTCTGGATCCCAGTGTCTGAGCACTGGGATGACATCTTTCTTGGCCCCTTGTATTACAACGTCTACACAGTTGTGTACACATCCATTAGGAAGACATGTTACGTGTTCTTTACTCCTTTCTGACACACAAACAAAAAGGTAACCTTCTTTAACTCTCTTAGGATTACATGTGACGCCTTTGATTTCAATATCAAAGTCAGCATTTACAATGTTATGCAGTAGCTCTTTCAGTCTCACAATCATCTTTAACACTTGAACATGGCAGTCTTATTAATGCAGTATTCAAGTCAAAAATCAAATCTTCAGGATCTTCTAGTCCGCAAAATATTCGCACAAAACTTCCACCATAATCTGAATTCATTACAGATCTTGACATAGATCTATGTTCTATTGGTAATATCAAACTGTCACATCCTCCCCAAGAAGCACCGATGCCAAAAATTTTCATGTGATCAACCATGCAGCTTAGTTCCTCACATGAATATTCTCTATCGAGTACTATACTAAATACGCTACTTGCCCCTTTGAAATAACTTTTCCATAAATCATGCTGAGAATAGGAAAAAAGTGCGGGGTATAAGACTTTTTTGATTTTTGGATGTTTTTCCAGCCACTTTGCTACTTGCATTGCTGTACTTTGATGCTTCCTCATGCGTGTTTGCAGTGTTCTAAGTCCCCTGTGTGCAAGGTAACAGTCATGCGATTGAATGGTGACTCCATAATTTTTATAGCTCTCATAAAGCAATTTAAAAATTTTACCTTCAGCAACCATAGCTCCCATCACTAAATCTGAGTGACCGGCTAGATACTTTGTCACCGCGTATAGTGCAACATCAATTCCATAATCAAGCGGCTTAAACAACAAAGGAGTGGCCCATGAATTGTCACAAACGGTTACGATTCCACGTGCTTTAGCAACTTTTACTATATGCTCTATATTTGAAATCTCAAACGTTATAGAACCAGGAGTCTCAATCATGATGAGTGAAGTATTACTCTGAACTAAATCAGTTATATCCTGTGTCGGATTATAAAAAGTTACTTCTACTCCTCTTTTTGGTAGCTCATTTTCGGCAAATCTCTTTAGCCTATAATAACTATTATCTTGTATCAGGACATGTGAACCTGCTTTAGTGAAAGTCAAAATAGCAAAAGTAAGTGCAAATAATCCAGAAGGGTAGATGAGTGCTTGTCCCCTACCCTCAATTTCAGCCAGTGCATTTGAAAAATAATGAACAGTAGGCGTACCAACATTACTGTAACTGTAATCCCTTGCAACACCATCATTGATTACATCGTATATACTTTCTCCATTTGCTGCATTTAAGTAGTCCTTGTAAGTAGGAAATAATATAGTAGAAGAATGATAAACTGGTGGGTTCATCGACCCTTTATAATCATTAAATTTTCTTCCTGCTTTAACTAATAAAGACTCTTCTCTCACGTTTCTACTATTTATTTTTTAGATTGTATTCGCTTTGCGTATACAAGTGAAGAGAAATCGCATGTAATCGCTCTATTTCACTCTTTAATAATTCATAGATCAATTTATGCCTCTTTAAAGAGCTCATTCCAGAAAAGTCGTTAGATATTAATACTAATTTGATATGTGAAGGTAGTGTCGAAGAAGAAACAAAATAATGATCTACATGCTTTGCTGATTCATCGATAATATTAATATCAATTACACCTATTGAATCGCGTAATTTTTCTTCTATTGTCTTAATAATATCCACAATAGTTCCTTTAAGCAACAATACGCTCCTCTTGTCATCCCACAGTATCTGGGCACTGGGATGACAATCGAATTACTTATTCTCTTCTTTATTATCCATGTCTTGATAATCAGAATCTACTACTTTTTCTTCCTCATTATTTGTTGTGGATGAGCTTTCTCCACCTTGTTGTTGTTGAGATTCCTTATACATAGCTTCTCCAAGCTTCATAGAAAGTTGAGAAAGATTAGTAACCTTCTGTTGTATTGAATCAGCATCATCAATATTATCAGACTTACTAACTTCCTTTAATTCATTAACTGCATTCTCAATAGCAGATTTATCTTCTGGAGAAATTTTATCACCATATTCTGTCAAAGATTTTTCTGTAGAATGAACTAAACTATCCGCTTGATTCTTCACTTCAATAAATTTCTTACGCTTTTCATCTTCTTGTGCTTTTTCCTCAGCTTCTCTCACCATCCGATTTATTTCATCCTCCGATAAACCACCTGAAGACTGAATACGTATTTTTTGCTCTTTTCCAGTAGCTTTATCCTTTGCAGAAACATGCGCTATTCCATTTGCATCTATATCAAATGTCACCTCAATTTGAGGAACCCCGCGAGGAGCAGGTGGTATTCCTTCTAAACTAAACTGACCAAGCAGTTTATTATCAATCGCCAATTTTCTTTCACCTTGATGTACCTTAATTGTAACGGCTGTTTGGTTATCTTCTGCAGTTGAAAACACCTGAGATTTTTTTGTGGGAATAGTAGTATTACGTTCAATAAGTGGAGTGAACACTCCCCCTAGAGTTTCAATACCAAGAGAAAGTGGAGTTACGTCAAGTAGTAATACATCTCTTACATCACCTTGAATGATTCCCGCCTGTATTGCAGCTCCAATTGCTACAACTTCATCAGGGTTAACCCCTCTGTGTGGATCTTTGCCAAAGAATTCTTTAACTTTCTCTATGACTTTTGGCATACGAGTCATGCCACCAACAAGAACTACTTCACCAATTTGACTAGCAGACAAACCAGCATCTTCAAGAGCTTTTTTGCAAGGAATTATAGTCCTTTCAATTAAATCATTCACTAAACTTTCAAGCTTTGCTCTTGTTAGCTTCATATTTAAGTGTTTTGGGCCACTTGCATCAGCTGTAACAAACGGTAGATTTACTTCTGTTTCCATTGCACTTGACAATTCTACCTTTGCTTTTTCTGCAGCTTCTTTGATTCTTTGCATAGCCATTGGATCGTTTTTCAAATCAATGCCATTACTTTTCTTGAATTCACCCAGTAAATAATTTACTACTGCATTATCGAAGTCTTCCCCTCCAAGGTGAGTATCACCATTTGTAGCCTTTACTTCAAAAACTCCGTCACCTATTTCAAGAACTGAAACATCAAATGTACCACCACCAAGATCATACACTACTATTGTGTGTCCGTGCTTTTTATCAAGACCATAAGCAAGTGCTGCAGCAGTTGGTTCGTTAATTATTCTGAGGACATTTAATCCAGCAATTTTTCCTGCATCTTTTGTTGCTTGACGTTGAGAATCATTGAAGTACGCCGGCACTGTTATCACAGCATCCTTTACTTCTTCCCCAAGATAAGCCTCAGCTGCTTCTTTCAGGTTTTGTAGTATAAATGCACCAATTTGACTAGGAGAGTATTCTTTACCATCAGTTGTTTTAACCCATGCATCACCATTTTTTGCTGCAAATACCTTATACGGTACACCTAGATTCTTCATTTCAGGATCGCTATATTGGCGACCTATCAATCTCTTAGTTGCAAAAAAAGTATTATTTGCATTGGTAGTTGCTTGCCTTTTTGCTGGAGCACCAATCAACCTTTCTCCAGACGAAGTAAATGCAACTATAGACGGAGTAGTTCTTGCTCCTTCTTTATTCTCGATTACTTTTGCATCCTTGCCTTGCATTATTGCAACACAAGAATTTGTTGTTCCAAGATCTATACCTATTGCTCTTCCCATAATGAATACTCCCTTTTAAATATTATCTGATGTAAAATATATAAGTATAAAACTCGTTAATTACAAGTCCCGTTTAGTTGTTAGAGCCCAAAAGGCGCGAAAGCCATTTAGTTAACCAAAAGTTGCCCGGTAGTTTACCAGCTTCTTTATCCCTGCTATTCACAATTTGACATCCAGAATTCTGCAATGGCTTATAATCATTAAAATTAATATGGTCTCCTTGCTTTAAAATAAATGTATCTGCATCTAAACTATTATCAATACTAACATTTAATGTAATATTGAACTCTTTTTCGATTGTAGAAACCATATCACGCTTATTATTAAAAATGTGCGCTATAACTGCACTGCGTGCTATTAAATCAAAGGACTTATTTTGATTTTTATTAGCAATATGTTGCAAATCCCTTAGTATCGATGCAACAACCACTTCGTTTGATTTCACTCTTCCAATACCTTTACAGTGTAAGCACTCTGTAGTATTAATTTCCTGTATATTTGGTTTAATTCTTTGTCTTGAAAAGACCATTAAACCAAAGTCATTGATAAAGCTAAATTGAACTTTAGCTTTATCATCTTTAAACGCCTGCTTGATAGCAAATTCAACATTTTTACAATACTCAAGTTTCAACATGTCAATAAAATCAACAACTATTAACCCTGATAAGCCCCTGAGATTCGCTTGCCTTGATATTTCAGATAATGCCTCCATATTAGTTCTATAAGCTGTTTCTTCTATGTTATCTTCTCCTGTCATTTTCCCTGAATTTACGTCTATTGAAACAAATGCCTCAGTTAAGGTTATCACCAAAGACCCACCAGATGGCAATTCTACTCTATTGCTATATAATTCAGAAATTTGATCTTCGACTCGATAGTAAGTAAAGATTGGAACAGAACCTCTATATAATCTAGGACGCAATTTTCCTTGTAACACATTTTTAGTGTATTTTCTTACCGCTTCACAAACTTCTCTATCAGATACTATAATTTCTGTATCATTACTACAAAAGTCACGTACAGATCTCATAACTACATCTGCTTCGTTGTAAATTAATGATGGAACATTTAAAGAAGAGAAGTTTTGCTGAATATTTTGCCATAATAAGGTCAAATTATTGTAATCTTGCTCAATTTCTTTCTTACTTTTTCCTGCACCAACAGTTCTTACTATTAAACCTGAGCCTTTTGGTAAATTTATTGAATTTAATATATCCTTTAACTGTTTTCTAACGTTGGTATCTTCAATTCTGCGAGATACTCCACCCCTACTTATGGAATTGGGCATGAAAACACAGTATCTACCGACCAAAGTTACGTATGTTGTAAATGAAGCTCCTTTATTTCCTCGTTCTTCCTTAGTTAATTGAACTAATAACTTTTGATTTACTGAAATCACATCTTGTAACTTATATTTTCTATGTAAAGGTACCCCCCTCACAAAACCACTGCTGGATTCATTACTAGCTGTAGAATCTAGGCCTTCTTCTGTGCAATTATCATTTGAACAGTCCACACCGCTCGAATAGTCTTCATCAGGGAAAATTTCCTTCTCTTTTTCTGGAATATTAAAGTAATTTAGAGATATCTCAGAAAAAGACAAAAAACCTTGCTTATTTTTTCCATACTCAATGAACACGGCCTGCAAAGCAGGCTCTATACGCTTTACATAAGCAACGTATATATTACCTCTTAATTGTTTTTTTTCCTTGAATTCTTGTTCAAACTCTACAACCCTACCATTAACTAGTAGGGCAACCCTTACCTCGTTAGAACAGGTAGTACTTTCTATCAACAATAACCTTTTGCCATCACTCACCACTTATTTACCGTCTACTTTCCATTCTGAAATGTTCTTATACTACTTAATATATTATTGATTGTCAAGAATTTTGCGACCTGCATTATTGGGTTGACTTTCAGTGTTTTGCGTTCTAAACTTGCATAGAGTTTATTATATCACTAACAATTATGGCGAAAAAAAATGCTTCTTTGCTTGTCAAGCTAGTTAGCACTGCAACTAAAACAACAAAAACTGGAGAAGAGAAACTAACAGGCTATTTTTGTGTAAAAAAACGTAATCCTAAGAACCTTCCCAAAAAGCTCGAGTTTAGGAAGTATGACCCAGTGGTCAGAAGACACGTATTATTTAAAGAAGAAAAATTAAAGTAAGTTTATTGTTATATATAGTTTATAATCAAGTTATACTCTAATAATAGAGCTCAGAGATATAATGGAAGGGAAGGTGAAACTCATAGTGTTGATCATTACACAATTAATAAACATAAAGTATAAAACACAGAAAACGCTCTAAAACCTAAAGTGTCACACGTTAGTAGGTCAAAAATCTAAGGGTTTTCCTTAGAGGGTTTATTGGACTAGATCGGATCAATATATAAACGTAAAAATAACCTGAGCTTGCCTAATATAAAAAGGTTCATGTAATTTGAATACAGAGTAAGCAGTAAAATGGCAAAATAAAATAGATAAAAAAATAGAAGTAAATGCAGACACTGATTTTTCATAAATCAAAAGGTGTGCTAAGAATTCCAGCATCACGTGTATAGCCGTGCGGACATTGTGGTAATTTGCGTAGTAGAAGGTGTCATCCCAGTACTTGATACTGGGATGATATACTTCTGGTAGATAATGTCGGTATAGTTGTGATTGGAATAGAAAGCACTAAGTTTGCAATGCTACCTGAATAGATAAAAGAACTCATTACTCAGTGAAACAAGACTTGAAATTTTGTGCAATGCTGCTGATTATATCTAGATATGCATCCTTTCCAGGCTCTACATCTGATCCAATAGGATCAAGAATCACCATTTTTACGTCACTAGAAAAGACATTAGGCTTTATGCTATCCTCTCGTGAATGAGAAACAATACATTTAACGTTTTCCTCTTTCATTACCTTTTTTAATTTCATTAAACTCTTCATACCTATGTAAGAATCTTCTTCTATAGAAAGAATGGCGCTTGGGTAACTTAAATCAAAATATTTTTCGAAATATTGATAAGCATCGTGAGTAACTATGTATTTTTGATTTTTTAACTCATCCAATTCTTTCGTAATTTTTTCTACTTCTTGGTCTATCTTTCTTATAGCCTCCTCTGCGTTAGTATTGTATCGATAGGCATTTTCTTTATCTATATTAGATAATGTTGCACTGATAGAAAGTATCATACTTTTTGCATTTTCAGGACTCAGCCAAATATGCAAATCTTTTTCATCTTGAATGTGACTAGAAAATGAATGTGTTCGAGCAGGAAGTAGATCGATTGCACTTGATAGCGGTATTAACTTCTTATTTTCTTTAGCGAAAGTTTTAATGAATGTTTCCAAAGAATCATCGATATAAAATATAATATTGCTAGATTCTAATTTACTTGCGTCTGAAGGCCTGAGCATGTAGTTATGTTCAGACACTACTTCGTACATTAGTAGTTCTGGCTTTGAAATTCCATCTGTAACAGAAGCTACAAGTGAGTGTATAGGTTTGATTGTAGCTACAATTTTTAAATTGGATGAAAAGGCACTATTGTAGTATAATGTAAATGAAAGTAATAGAAAAAAAAACAGTAAATGTCTCATATAAATGTTGAGAAGAAGTCAATTCTTGCCAAAAAATTAAGTAGTGTCAATAACTGCATTCTAAAAATAGAAAACCTTACTCTTTCATACGATAATAAAAAAGTTCTTGATAATATCAACATATCAGTACAAAGAGGAGATATAGTTACAATACTTGGTCCAAATGGCGGAGGTAAAACCTCTTTAGTGAAAGCAGTTGCTGGTATAAATAAAGGTTTTATTGGCAGTATTGTATTCGCTGACAATATAAAAATTAGCTATATGCCACAAAATTTTAGTATTGGTAATTTGATGCCAATAACAGTTGAGTCTTTCCTTTTCAATAGCTCCTCGAAGAAATTGAAGAAAAATCAACCCATTGTTACAGAAGCAATAGAATTGGTTGGTATCGGTAACATCCTAAAAAATCAAGTATTAGAAATCTCTGCAGGACAAACACAATTACTGCTGCTTGCACGCTGTTTAATTTCAGAATCTGATTTGATCATTTTAGATGAGCCAGTCAGTGCAATGGATATTAACGCACGATCTAAATTTTATGATATTATAAATAAAATCGCAAAAGAACGATCAGTGTCGATTCTCATGACTTCTCATGACCTTAACTCTGCTCTACCATCCTCAGATTACATAATTTGCATAAATAATACTATCTATTATCAAGGTAAACCTGATGAAATTATGGAGATAAATGAAATATTTGGCAGTTACGCAGCGAAATGATTCAAAATATTCTACGTCTTCTGCAAATAACTACAGTGCTAACACGTTACAATGTGTTACCTTATTTACTTCCACCATCAAAAAAATCAATAAATAAAATACAAGGTCATAAACTAAAGCGTGCTCTTGAAAGATTAGGTCCGGTGTTCATTAAATTTGGTCAATCCATTTCATCACGCACTGATATTTTAAATGAGGACATAACAAATAACTTGCTATTGATATGTGATAGATTGCCATCATTTTCGTATAAAATAGCAGTTAAAACTATAGAAAGTGAGTTTAATTGTAAATTAAGCGATATTTTTTCAAGCTTTTCTGAAAAGCCAATTGCAGCAGCATCAATTTCTCAAGTTCATAGAGCAGTTACAACTGCGGGTAAGGAAGTTGCTGTAAAGGTTTTAAGGCCAAATATTGAGAAAACATTCTCAAGGGATATAAAAATGCTTTCTTGGCTTGCAGAAATTGCAGAAAAATTTAGTGAACAATCAAAAAGGCTGAAGCCAATTGAATTAGTCAAAACTTTTGCTGAAATTTGCCGATTAGAGTTAGATCTACGTTTTGAGGCTGCCCACTCTTCGGAACTGAAGGAAAATACTAAACATGACAGAGGTTTCTACGTACCTGAAATAGATTGGAGTAGAACTTCAAAAAAGGTTTTAACATTAGAATGGATGGAAGCTATACCAATATACGAAGTTGAAAAGCTGAATAACCGAAAGCAAATAGCTATCAATCTTATAGAATCTTTTTGTAATCAGGTATATAGGGATTGTTTTTTTCATGCTGATATGCATCCTGGAAATTTAATGATCGATAGTAATAACAATATTATTGCCCTGGATTGTGGAATCATGGGTAGAATAGATCGTGAGACATGCTATTACGTTATAGAGATACTCAAAGGCTTTTTAAATAGGGATTATGATCACGTTGCAAAAATGCACTTTAGAGCCGGTTATGTTCCATCACAGCATAGAAATTTTGTTACAGCTTGCAGAGCAATAGGTGAGCCCATTGTTGGACAGCCTATACAGAAGATTTCATTTGCTCGATTACTTACTCAGCTACTAAAAATAACTGGTGATTTTGATATGAAAGTTCAAACACAATTGTTATTGCTGCAGAAAACTATGATTTTATTAGAAGGAACATGTAGGAAAGTCTATCCAGAAATCAATATGTGGAAAGTAGTTGAAACATGGATAAACAATCAACATGAAAGTAAAATAGGGTATAGGGAAAAAATTAAAAGCTCTTATCCCATAAAAGCAATTCAGGGAATATTTAGCCTTATAGAAAAATTAAACCTAATAGCTGACAAAAAATTACAGGTAAAAAATAAATCAAATGGAAAAGCCTACTTTTTACTTTGGTCTGTAATTATAATTCTCATCGTTAAACTTTTAATTTCTTGAACTAAAAGATAATAAAAGCAAGTTTACAATCAACTATTTAAGTCTTGAAACCACTCAGGTTCACATTCACTCGAATTATCAAGGTATTTTCAGGATGTACAAAAATTTTCAGAAGAGTTTAGACAAGAAGTAAAAACCTTAACTCTATCTTAAACTGATAACATTACCAAATTCAGTGCTTATCACATCACTCAGTACTGTACTTGCTTTATATGAACAGTAGCATCCAATTGTAAGGAAGACAAATGCAGCTACAGCAAGTGAAATACATATTTCTAAATTCGATATTGTTAAACATGCACCAATAGCAAACGCTCCAGATAACACAAAAGAGGCAGAGGCATAGTTACTTTGCCTTCTATTATAAATGTTTGCTTCTGAAAGTTTTCTGTTTTTGTTCTTTAAGTCTTGATTTTGAGCTTGAAGTTCTAATCTCTCTTGCCTAAAATCCCTTTTTAACTGTGAAATTTTGTTAGTGTCTCTTTCACTTACAACCCTATCCAACTCTTGCTCTTTTTTTCTAAGTTGAGTTTTTGTTCTTTCAAGCTCATCTCTAAGGTTTTTAAGTTGACTTTTTTCTCTAGTAAGTCGAGCTACTTGATCAGTGAGAGTGTGAATTCTTTCCTGATTACCCTGCCTTACTTGTCTCAACTCCTTTTCTAACTGTGAAATTTTGTCAGTGTCTCTTGTTCTTTCATCTACGGTCCTATTCAACTCTTGCTCTTTTTCTGCAAGTTGAGCCTTTGTTCTTTCAAGTTCACCTTCCAGGTTTTCAAGTCGCTGCAATTCTTGAGCAATAAACTCATCGTTTATTTCTGATTGAACATTATGTGTATTTGCTACAGGTTGCTCTGCACTTGCAGGAAATTTCTCATTGAGATAATTTTTAATAGATTCACTTGGATTATTAACATTCCCCAACACAGCGTTGACAATTGCACGATTTATGAAGCAGTGATCTTCTACTAATTCTTTTACATCACCCAAATCTTTTCTATTAATAGCATCAGTTAATCGCTCTTTCATAGCTTGTTCAATGATTTGCTTCAATCTTGAATTTTGCTCTATAGCTGGTATTGGTTTTATTTGACTAAAATCTAGCTCTTTATGTTTTAAAAGTTTAGTCAATACTTCCTCGTTATCTTCTGTTATTCCTTGTAAACATGATTTGATAATCAGGCTAAGTGGTGTTTCTATTTCTTCATTTGAATTTCTTTTCCAACAATTAGGGTTGAGTTCTTGATTTAATAGTCTTTTTGCTCGGTCAATATTTCTGTTAGAAAGAACATCTAATAATTCTTTTCCTGTTTGTGCTTTTTGTATTTCTATCGTAAGGTGCGAAAAATTTTTATCCTGTACTTGTCCAATTTTTCTAATATATTCTTCAGGAGTATGAGAGAAATTACCTTGAAAATCTATACGATGAATATTTTTAATATTCACATTCAAACCAGTATGTCTAAGTAAAATCTGTACAAAATTTCTATTTTCCATGCGCAAGGCTAGATGTAGAGCTGTATTGTTTTCTTTAGTTTCTTGAGCATTAATCTTTAAACTTTGATGTTGCAAAAGCAACGTCATCATTTTCAAGTGTGTAGGACTATCATCACCATTCATGATAATAGTCATTAATGGTGTATATCCCTTATCAAACGCATTAACATTCGCACCTTCTGCTAGAGCTCGCTCAAAATCTCCTAGATTTTCATCATCAATAGCTTTAAATAATTTTTTTGTTGATTGTCCTGAAGTTGTTTGATTTTGAGTTCGTAATCCTACATGGCTTTGTTGCATAGCTAGTGTTGGTTGAGGTTATTGTAAGAAGAAAAGCTTTTTAATATATGGCTACTAACGAATTTTGTTGTAAAATAGGCATTTTTCAAACAAGTACAACTTATGCCACAAAAAATGAGAGTAAGTAACCAAAGAGAATATAACGAGTTTCTCAAAAAAAGAGGAAATGTTTTTCATTTTGTTAATCAAGCCATAGAAAATTGGTATGAAAATAGTCCAAAAGTTGCAGGTGGCAATAACACTTATAGTGATAAAGTTGTAATTTTAATACACATAATAGTTCATCTTTTTAGAATTGGCTTGAGACAAGCTGTAGGTTTTGTAAAAGGTTATATGGTACAAATAGGCAAAAAACTTAAGATTATCAGCTATACACAAGCTTCCAGAAGATTTAAAAAGCTTAATTTGAAGATTGATGACCATAGAAGCAATAAAGATGATCTGGAAAATGTTGAAATTGCCGTAGATAGCACTAGAGTTAGTATCTACAATAATAACGGTGGGCATAGTAAGCTTAATATTCGAAAAAGAAAATACAGTGGTTATGGTCAAGTAAGAAAATTACATGTTGTTTTAAACATAAATGATAAGAAAGCAATAAGCATGAACTACACTAGTGGTGTTGCTGTAGACTATTTGCCGGTCTGCGATATGTTAGAAGAAGTCAGTGATAAATATAACATTTGTTCTATTCGAGCAGATGCGGCTTATGATATAAAAAGTGTGTATAAAGAATGCAGAAAATACAATATTGTGCCTATTATTCGCCCTAGGAAGGATACTAAAATTTGTTTAGCTGACTACTTATCAGAAAGAAACAAGTATATTAGTAGAATTAGGTCATATGAGAATTATGAAGATGGTATTAATGAATGGAAGAAAAAAGTTAAGTATGGAGCACGGTCTTATATTGAAGTCTTTTTCTATAGGTTGAAGCAAATATTTGGGTTTGGCTTGAAAAATAAATCAGAGGTAAATCGTGAAAAAGAGCTGTTAATTAAGTGCTACTTATTGAACAAATTTACTGATATAGGTATGGCTGAATTTAAATTAGCTGCGTAAATTCACTGTGATTTACATGCCTATCAGTGCTATGCAACAAAGCCATCCTACATCACTAACAACCCTTCTTCTAAAATCTACATTACTTCCCGAAAGCATACTAAATTCTCCTCAACCTATAATTTATTAACATAATTATAAAAAAAACAAAGAAAATTGCAAGTAATTTAGTTAAAAATTTTAGAACTAATTATGATTCCAAAAATTTTTCTGCATCAAGTGCAGCCATGCACCCTGTACCTGCTGCAACTACTGCCTGGCGATATACCTTATCTTGAACATCGCCAGCGGCAAACACCCCTGCCCTACTGGTTAGAGTTGTTCCAGGTTTCGTAATTATATAACCTTGCTGATCCATTTCAACAAAGCCCTTAAAAATACCTGTATTTGGCGCATGCCCAATTGCAATGAACACTCCATCCACTTTTAATTCCTGAACTGTATTGGTTTTCGTCGATTTAATTGTAATGCCAGTAACTTTTTTTGGATTTTCTTCTCCAAGAACCTGTTCTACGGTATGATTCCATATTACCTTTATCTTATCATTTTTAAAGAGCCTGTCTTGCATTACTTTCTCTGCTCTTAAGTTATCACGCCTGTGTATCAGTATAACTTCCTTAGCAAATCGAGTTAAAAATATTGCTTCTTCAACAGCAGTATTTCCACCACCAACCACAGCTACAACTTTATTTCTAAAAAATGCACCATCACAAGTTGCGCATGCCGAAACTCCGTAACCTTGAAATTTCTTTTCACTCTCCAGGCCAAGCCACTTCGCTTGCGCACCAGCTGCGATTATAATTGCATTCGAATAGTAGTCACTAGCATTACCACAAGATCTAAATCTATACTCATTAGAATCCTCAAGTTGTTCTACACTTTTTATCTCATCGTCTATTATTCTTGCTCCCGCCTTCTCTGCATGCAACCTCTTTTGTTCCATGAGTTCTGGACCTTGTATAGAAATAAAACCTGGATAGTTTTCAACATCCGTAGTAATTGTAAGCTGACCACCAGGTTGCATTCCTGTTACTACAATTGGCTCTAAATTTGCACGTGCTGCATATATAGCAGCAGCATAACCCGCTGCTCCAGATCCAATAATAAGAACTTTTGTACTCAATTTATAATTCTGCACTGTGTGAGTTTAGATAATCAGCCACTCCTTCATCGCTTGCCTGCATCGCAGGCTTGCCTTTTTTCCACCCTGCTGGACATACTTCACCATGCTCTTCATTATGTTTTATTGCATCAATGATTCTAATGAATTCATCGATATTACGCCCTAAAGGAAAATCATTTATCGATTGATGACGTACAACAAATTTATCATCAATAACAAAAGTTGCTCTTAGTGCAATTGAGTCATCATATAAGACCCCATAGTCTCTTGATATAGACTTTTTGATATCAGACACTAAATTGTAGCTAACCTCTCCAATACCACCATCATTAACTGGAGTGTTTCGCCATTTATAGTGTGAAAATTTTGAATCTATACTTATTCCTATCACTTCAACATCACGTTTTGAAAAATCTTCTATTTTGTTGCTAAATGATATCAACTCAGTTGGACAGACAAAAGTAAAATCAAGTGGATAGAAAAAAAGGACAGCATACTTATCCTTTATATGTTTACTTAAACAGAAATCATCAACTATTTTTCCACTAGCAAGAACAGCCGAAGCAGTAAAATCGATAGCGGATTTTGTTACAAGATTCATAACTAACCTATTCATTCTTAATATTTATAATTTTATACCTTGATACATTTACATGCAAGTTTTCTTTAGCCCCAATCTTATAAAAACTTCCTCTTATGGCTGTGAAAATGTTATGATAAGAGCTAATTTTCATGAGTAGGGAAATACCCAAATATTACTATCTTTCACCTTTTCTCCCTTCAAATTTTTTAACCATTTCTTTTACACTTACATTCGTGGAAGGTAAATTTTTGCTGGCAAGATGGTTGATCGAAGATTTTTTATTCCCTACTGGAAATGAACGAGATTGTTTTCTCTTCACACTGATATCCGTTTGTGTTACTGAAGCAGTTTTGTTTTCAGCAGGCAACACGTTCTTTACTTGATTTCGCTCAAATCTTTCTTTTAATGCCTTTACTTTACTACTCTCGCGAGTCACTTCTTTTTTCATAGCAACTACTAGTACTTTTGGTCCATCAGCTTTTTTTGCTGATTCTTTACCATCTTGATTTTCAGATTTTAGTGGTAGTGTAGGGTTACTCTCAGCTGATTTTTCCACTACTATTTTTTGCTCTGTGCTTACTTTTTCGCCTAAATCTTTAGGCTTTGGTGGTACTGCAGGTTTATCTTTTTTCGGTTCTTGTCTAATTTTTTGATTGATAGTAAACATTTTCTCTGGTACTGGTGGTACTCTTGGTGGTTTTGGTGGTGCAAGAGATTGAAGTTGTTGTTTCTTCCTATTTTCTCTTTTTGCTTCTATATGTTCTTTAGGAATTGTTGCATAAATCGGCTCCTCTTTAATTGATTGTAGATTACGCAAATCTTTTGTTAAAGATTTGCTCTTTTCCTCTTGATAATTTGATATTTCTTCATACTCAGGATGGCTTTGTTGCATAGCACTGATAGGCATGTAAATCACAGTGAATTTACGCAGCTAATTTAAATTCAGCCATACCTATATCAGTAAATTTGTTCAATAAGTAGCACTTAATTAACAGCTCTTTTTCACGATTTACCTCTGATTTATTTTTCAAGCCAAACCCAAATATTTGCTTCAACCTATAGAAAAAGACTTCAATATAAGACCGTGCTCCATACTTAACTTTTTTCTTCCATTCATTAATACCATCTTCATAATTCTCATATGACCTAATTCTACTAATATACTTGTTTCTTTCTGATAAGTAGTCAGCTAAACAAATTTTAGTATCCTTCCTAGGGCGAATAATAGGCACAATATTGTATTTTCTGCATTCTTTATACACACTTTTTATATCATAAGCCGCATCTGCTCGAATAGAACAAATGTTATATTTATCACTGACTTCTTCTAACATATCGCAGACCGGCAAATAGTCTACAGCAACACCACTAGTGTAGTTCATGCTTATTGCTTTCTTATCATTTATGTTTAAAACAACATGTAATTTTCTTACTTGACCATAACCACTGTATTTTCTTTTTCGAATATTAAGCTTACTATGCCCACCGTTATTATTGTAGATACTAACTCTAGTGCTATCTACGGCAATTTCAACATTTTCCAGATCATCTTTATTGCTTCTATGGTCATCAATCTTCAAATTAAGCTTTTTAAATCTTCTGGAAGCTTGTGTATAGCTGATAATCTTAAGTTTTTTGCCTATTTGTACCATATAACCTTTTACAAAACCTACAGCTTGTCTCAAGCCAATTCTAAAAAGATGAACTATTATGTGTATTAAAATTACAACTTTATCACTATAAGTGTTATTGCCACCTGCAACTTTTGGACTATTTTCATACCAATTTTCTATGGCTTGATTAACAAAATGAAAAACATTTCCTCTTTTTTTGAGAAACTCGTTATATTCTCTTTGGTTACTTACTCTCATTTTTTGTGGCATAAGTTGTACTTGTTTGAAAAATGCCTATTTTACAACAAAATTCGTTAGTAGCCATATATTAAAAAGCTTTTCTTCTTACAATAACCTCAACCAACACTAGCTATGCAACAAAGCCACTCAGGATCTTCGTTTAATGAACCTCCATAACCTGAATCTTCTCGCTCATATAAGAGATTTTTCTTTTGCTGTCTATTTTCTAAATTTATTCCATATGACCTATATTTATCTTGACTTCTTTCTATTCGCTCTAAATCTGAAATTTTTTGAATAACATCTGTATATTCGATTGCTGTTCTAGCAGTTGAAGGAGGCAATTTATCTTTTATAAAATTACTTATATTCCTAATCGAAACATCTCTTCCTAATATTCTATTGAATATCCTAAGAATTAATGGCTTTTTATTTGCCTTCTTTACACAATTATTCAAGTCATCACGTATAACAAGTTTAGCTACATCTTCTGCCTTATCTGTAAAACCCTCTAAAGCATGAGATAAATCTGTTACTGTTTTACCATATTGTTTCTCTGAATTCCCTAGCTTTATAGCTTTGATCAGAGAATCGAGATTTTTTTTATAATCCTCACTTTTAAATGGATCATTCATACTAATTGTAATATTTTATTGAAATATAGATCTAAAATATTAAGATCTAGTGAATATTACTTTTTTAGTTCATATATAGCTATAGTTATACGGCGATAATGCGTAGCAGAATAACGATTTCGTCATTCTAGTATCTGCTTTTACCCCTTATCTAGGTGTGTAAAAGTGAAATCTAGTTTCGCTATATAACACAGTCTCATACAAGTAGCTTCTCGATTGAGAGTTGTCTTCTGCATTGAGCTCAACATTATTTACTACTTTTTCAGTAATAATTTCGGCAAACTCAGGAGAAAGTTCTTTTGCAGAAAATGCAGCATGTACATCATTTTTAACAAAGAAACACGTAGCAAGTGCAAATACTGCTGTTGGTACATAGCACCAATATACTAAAAAAAGTTGTAGAAGCTACTAAAGTAAATATTGCTTGAAGCATAATATACTGTTTATCAATGCCAACATATTCAGCCATCAATTTTCTAACTTTGTTATTGCTGCCATATGGCAAAAAATATCTTAATAAAAGCTGTTACACTATTACTAGCAAGATATCAATCACGCTCTATTGGATCTACATTTTGATTTAAAATCGCCTATTTTCTTGCACCTTTTTGCCATTCATAGAATGTTAACTTTAAACCTCTTGGCTACAAATGCTCTACTTTCCCCTACATCCAATGCTTTTTTCCTTAAATCATAACTATATGCTGCTGGCATTCACATCTCCTCACTACTTTACCTATTCCATCATGTTCCGACTATTAGGAAAAGAGCTATAATTTTCAACACTAACAAAACTACTTCCTAATCTTTTACACAGCAACCTATCGAACCTCCAACTTCAGAAAAATAGTTGAAAGACAATCAAGGAAACAAACCTCTCTTCTTCATTTTGATTGGTTTCTTATTTCTCTAAAGTTTTAATGTATTCCGTTAAAGCCCTGAATCCAATGTTAGAAACTGTATCTTTTGTTATAAAGGCTATTTCCCTCAATTTTTGATGTAAACTAGGTGGCAACCTTAACACTGACTGTGCTGGCTCTGATTTTCTAACAGTAGATAAGGCTTCCTCATAAACAGATTCAATTTCCCTAATTGCTTTTAAGTCTGCTGATTCAACAATTGCCATACCTTCGCCATAGGCATCTTCAATTGCAATTCGCTGACTCAAAAAACTATCGAACCTTGTTAAGTTGTCAAAACAGCTTAAAAAAGCATCACATTTCTCAATTCCTTTTTTGGTTACAACTGGATTAGTATTCATTTGATTAAGTAGGATTCTTGCTTGAAAGTTTTTGTTACAACTTTGAGCACCGTTAACTAAGTTGCTCAGAGTGTTAAACGTCAACATATCAGCTGCAGATGGAAGAATCGGAAATATAGCTAGATTAGCTAATGATAAGGCAGCCCTTAAAGTTTCATCTACTCTTCTTGCGTCAACAATAATATCTTGATATTTGGACTGTAAAGCTTGTAGCTCATTTCTGATTACTACACCAATGTTAATTTGGCCTAACACCTTGTGAATACTGTTAATTTTCGGTAAACTTTTGTCCTTGTCTCGCTGGGATGCCCACAAGGTAGCTAGCATTAATGGGTCAAGATCATAGAGAAGGACATTTCTACCTTCCCTAGCACGCATCACCGCTATATTTGTGGCTATGGTCGTTTTACCAGTACCACCTTTTTGACCACCAACAACTATTATCATAACACACCTCGTAATATTTTAATTCACTTGGCGTCTACTAAAAAATCAATAAGGGCAGTTTACATAATCCCATTTCAATGTTCAAGAAAAAGTGCTCTGGTGCTCATTCTTTGTTTATAAATAATATTCTTGATTCAATCCTTTGCTTTCTTCTCAATATATCTACATATCAGAATAGACAGCTCATATAATACCAACATTGGAATTGCAAGCCCTACTTGGCTTAGTACATCAGGTGGAGTTAAGATTGCAGCAATAATGAAAATTACCACTATCGCAATTCTCCGTTTATTTGACAAACTTTGTGCAGTGATTAGCCCTACTCTCACCATTAAGGTTAGTATGACTGGAATTTGAAATGCAGTACCAAAAGCGAACGCGAATTGAAGAACAAGGTCTAAATATTCACTAACTGATGGCATAAACTCTATTGGTATACCGAAAGATTTACCGCTATGTTCAAAAGCAATAAAAAATTTCCAGGCTAAGGGAAATATGTAGTAGTAAACTACAGCGGCTCCCGTTACAAACAAAACCGGTGTTGCAATTAAGTATGGCAATAACACCGCCCTTTCTCTTTTATATAAGCCAGGTGCTAGAAACATATAGAATTGCCATGCAAACACAGGAAAAGAAAACAACAGTGCACTCATTATTGCAACCCTGAGATATACAAAAAACGCTTCTGTTAAGTCTGTATAGATTAGAGAAAAATCATTGCTATCTTTTGTAACTTCTATTAAAGGTGCAAGTAAAAAGCGGTATATATTTTCTTTAAAGTAGTAACAAAACCCGAAGGTAACACAAAAAAATAGAAAGCAAAAAATAACCCTTTTTCTAAGTTCCGCAAAGTGCTCATAAAATGAAGCATATTTTTGTGAGTTTTCGTTCATACTTTACAATAAAGCTATATCTAACATTCTCAGTGAAAAAGCCCATTCATTATCGTACCACGCTGCAACTCTACAGATATCACCTGTGACATATGTACCAGCTAAATCCACAATTGCACTATAAGGGTTATGGACAAAGTCTATTGAAACTAAAGGCTCGTTACATACGGAAAGCACATGATTTGCTGAATTCTTAAACATTTCATTTATTTCTCCAGCTGTTACCTTCTTATCAGTCGTAAATTTAAAATCAACCATAGAAACGTTGCTAACCGGAACTCTAATAGCAGTACCATCTAGCTTACCCTTTAACTGAGGAATGACAGAACCAATTGTTTTTGCTGCTCCAGTTGTAGTTGGCACCATAGAAAGGCCACAAGCTCTTGCCCTACGTAAGTCTCTATGGTTGCCATCAAGAATATTTTGATCATTCGTATAGGCATGTATAGTGGTCATAAAACCGCTTTTTATACCTAAATTGGAGTGTAAAACGTGTACAATCGGAGCCAGACAGTTTGTAGTACAAGAACCTGCTGAGATCACTTTATGCTCCTTTTTTAGCATATCGTTATTTACGCCGTAAACTACAGTTACATCAGCATCTGAAACTGGAGCAGAGACAATTACTCTCTCTGCATTATGCTTTGCTGCTTCCGCACGCTTGTTGAATGCACCAGTGCATTCAAGCACTACATCAACATTCCAAGGAATATTTTCAGGGCTACGTTCTCTATATAAAGAAAATTTCCTGCCATTTATAGATAGCCAATTTTCAGACTCGTTAAAATCAATATCGCCGTTAAATTTGCCATGAACAGAGTCATATTTAATCAAATGTGCATGCTGCTCAGCACTGAGCGACCCATTTACCGCCACAACTTCTATTTGCTCGCTATAGTTTTCTACTTCAAAAATAGCACGCAATACACTTCTGCCTATTCTACCAAGACCATTAATTCCTACACGAATTGTCATTTTTCCATCTTAAAAGTTTAATTATACGGAATATTGCCTGATATTTCATTCTATTCTTTTAGTTGTTAATCCTAATGTTATAATATATTGATTGACTAAAGAAACTGTATCACTTAATTAATAATGTCTAAATTTTAACTTGGAGTAGGTTATGCATGGATTACCAATGACAAATTCAGATAATCAGTATCAGCAAAGAAAAATAGAAGCATTGCAAAAAGAAAATAAAGGACTGTCAGAAAAAGTGAAAACACTACAGAAAATGTCAGTGCTGCAAAATGAAATGCTAGTAATGCTACAGTGGAAATCAATAACAGAGAAACTGCGCACAGAAATATTAAAAAAACTGCTAGAAGCACCTCAAGAAGCAGCAGCATTTCAATTAGAAGAAAGAGATGAAGATCAGCAAGTAATAGAAGACATACTGGATATGCAAGAAGAATTTGAATCTTTACAAAATTTGGAAAGTACTACTATTGAACAAACAAATATTCAAGGACAGAGCATATAAACTTGTAATAGTTTTAAACTATTACATATAACTTTCTCTACTTCCTTCTTTATCGTTATCCAGTGTGGCTTTGTTGCATAGCACTGATAGGCATGTAAATCACAGTGAATTTACGCAGCTAATTTAAATTCAGCCATACCTATATCAGTAAATTTGTTCAATAAGTAGCACTTAATTAACAGCTCTTTTTCACGATTTACCTCTGATTTATTTTTCAAGCCAAACCCAAATATTTGCTTCAACCTATAGAAAAAGACTTCAATATAAGACCGTGCTCCATACTTAACTTTTTTCTTCCATTCATTAATACCATCTTCATAATTCTCATATGACCTAATTCTACTAATATACTTGTTTCTTTCTGATAAGTAGTCAGCTAAACAAATTTTAGTATCCTTCCTAGGGCGAATAATAGGCACAATATTGTATTTTCTGCATTCTTTATACACACTTTTTATATCATAAGCCGCATCTGCTCGAATAGAACAAATGTTATATTTATCACTGACTTCTTCTAACATATCGCAGACCGGCAAATAGTCTACAGCAACACCACTAGTGTAGTTCATGCTTATTGCTTTCTTATCATTTATGTTTAAAACAACATGTAATTTTCTTACTTGACCATAACCACTGTATTTTCTTTTTCGAATATTAAGCTTACTATGCCCACCGTTATTATTGTAGATACTAACTCTAGTGCTATCTACGGCAATTTCAACATTTTCCAGATCATCTTTATTGCTTCTATGGTCATCAATCTTCAAATTAAGCTTTTTAAATCTTCTGGAAGCTTGTGTATAGCTGATAATCTTAAGTTTTTTGCCTATTTGTACCATATAACCTTTTACAAAACCTACAGCTTGTCTCAAGCCAATTCTAAAAAGATGAACTATTATGTGTATTAAAATTACAACTTTATCACTATAAGTGTTATTGCCACCTGCAACTTTTGGACTATTTTCATACCAATTTTCTATGGCTTGATTAACAAAATGAAAAACATTTCCTCTTTTTTTGAGAAACTCGTTATATTCTCTTTGGTTACTTACTCTCATTTTTTGTGGCATAAGTTGTACTTGTTTGAAAAATGCCTATTTTACAACAAAATTCGTTAGTAGCCATATATTAAAAAGCTTTTCTTCTTACAATAACCTCAACCAACACTAGCTATGCAACAAAGCCATCCAGTGTTGTGGCACTGGGTGCTCCGCTCTTTTTGTATTTTACGACTAAGGATATCATTTTTTAGTGCTTATTTCTTAATATATTAATATAAATCTTAATTAAGTAATTATAGTACTATATTATTTAACTCAATATTAATGATAATTATTATGGATTTAAAAAACTTACAACTAGAGTTGCTTAGAATAATTTTTCTCATACTTGCACCAGCTAGTGCAGAAGAAGAAAGAGATATGAAGGAGCGAGCATTAGAGATTATAAGTATATTAAAAGATCATATTAATGATGATATAGAAATGAATAATCTGAGAATGACAATTTTAGACTACATTGTCTTTTGTGATAGTCAAGATAACGTAAGGTTAAATAACAGATCGTTATTAGACTTAGAAGATGCCGTCAAAAGTATTGGAGGGAAAACTTCACAAGAGTTAGGGCGAGTAAATCAGATTCCACAGCAACCAAATAGTATTGGGTTAGCGGTAGCAGAAGCTACAATACAATATGAGGCGCATGTGAGAGAAATGGAAGAGAGAAATGTAAGGATTATCACCTCAATTGGAGTATTAGGTATAACAGCCTTAGGAGTTAATCTAGGAGTTAATCTTGGAAAATCAAAAGTGAGTGAAATTATTGGTGCAACACTTGGAGGACTATTATCCATGCCAATAATGGTCATGTTACCAGCATCAATAGCAGTAGCGTTAAAAAACAGTAATTCAGAGCTTAGAGAAGTAGTACAATATTCTCTTGATGCAACAAGTAAACCGTCAAGGATTGGGTTAGTAGCAGCTTTAGGAGCAGGCGCGATGATGTTAATTAACAATATAACTAGCAGCAGCACTGAAACAAATATGGAATTATTAGGCCCTGGTTTTATAGCTGCAACTGGAGCTGGAATTGGTGCTGCATTGTCAACGGCTTTAGCGAGAAGGATGTTTGCTACTATCTCCACAAATTTGGAAAGTACTACTATTGAACAAACAAATATTCAAGGACAGAGCATATAAACTTGTAATAGCTTCAAACTATTATAAATAACTTTCCCTACTTCCTTCTTTATCGTTACCCCGGGTGTTGTAAAACTGGGGTAATACCTTCCGCTACGAAAATCACCTACAAAACACAATCTTTTTATTCCCCCAAACAATTAGTTGTGAATTTAAGCAATCATATTAATATAGTAAATATTTACTTAATATACTAGTATTTACCTTGACTAAACAATTATAGTGCTGTATAATTTGTACTTAAGCTTTAATAGTGAGGTGTTGATGGACGCACAAGAATTAGAAAACTTACAGAAAAGTTCATCAACAAAATCCCAAGATGCTGGGGAGAAAACATCAGAAGAGTTGGGAAGAAATTTAAACCCGAATGAAGCCAATAATGATATATTCTAAAATCTATCAAGAATACGAGGGAGAAACATGGACAGAGTCATTAATGAATGGTTTTATAGCCGCTGTTTCATTGGGATTTGGCTTCCTTCTAGGAAAAGCTACAAACGAAGCTGTTTCTACAAATCTGGAAAACGCTGCTGTTGAACAACCCAATGTGCAACAAACCCTACCCTTATGTATATAAAATGACAAATTTTATAACTAAAAAAGTACTTCCACATTTTCAAAGCACTGCATACAATAGAATTATATTGTAGTGCCTTATACTCATCCTGAGATATAGGAAAACAATCTATACAACATTTTAAGCTGGCTCAGAGCGCTGGCAAACCCAATACCATAATTTACAAGGAGGACTTATGAATAAGAAATTTCTCTATTCACCATTATCAATAAAAAGCATAGAAGAAAACGGAGTATTTTCTGGCTATGCGAGCGTTTTTAATATAGTTGATAAGCAAAATGATCTGATATTACCAGGAGCATTTAAGAATAACTTAAATAAAAGTCAGATAAAACTTCTTTGGCAGCACAATCCGAGCGAGCCTATAGGTAATATTACGGATATTTGCGAAAATGATATTGGCCTATATATAACTGCACATTTGCTTTTTGGTATTCAAAAAGCAGAGGAAGCATATTTAATGCTCAAAACTGGAACTATTAACGGGCTTTCGATTGGCTATATACCAATAGAGTATGATGTTGATCATGAAAGCGGAGCTCGAGTGTTAAAACAAGTGGAGCTATGGGAAGTTAGTTTGGTCACTTTCCCTGCAAATTTGGCAGCTCAGGTAATCAACGTGAAAAATCAGCACAATGAACAAGAAATGTTAGCAAGAGCAATAGAAAAAGCAAATTCTGTGCTTACGAACATGTGTATTTCTACTTAAAATCTATAAAAATTTTCACACAATTTAACATTTATATTATTATTTATTTAATAATTATATTAATATATATAACTTCAATACTTTAAAAATTAGGTAATTTTATGCTAAATGCTAACAATAAGGTTAATTACGAACCTAAACAAAAGGAAAAAAAATATAGCTTATCCACTGTGCTTGCTTGGCTATATCTAAAAACAATTGGACGAATGTTGCCAGAAAAGTGGAATCAATGGGCAAAGAGTATCCTACATTACAATATTGCAGATAATGTGGTTCAGACTGATGATCTTTTAAATTCTAACAGAGAAAAGGAATTGAAGGATGAAAATGAGAGATTAAAAGAAAAGTTGAAAGAAGGTAGTAAGAAGGAGGAAAATCAGTCAAATTTAAATCAGGAATTAACTAAAAAAGAGAAAGAAATTACTAAACTTAAAGAACAAGTAAAATCATTAGGAGAGGAAAAAGAAATATTTGCTAAATTTTTTGCAGCACAAGCACAGCAGATTGAAGACTTAGAATTAGAAAATGAAGAGTTAAAGTCTAAACTTGCAGGACTTAAAAAGAACTATAGTGAATTGGTAAAAATTGCACAAAAAAGAGGAGAAGAATTTTTAGCACAGTTCAAGGAAAAGTCTGAGGAGATATTACATTTGCAGAAAGAATTAATTGAGTGCAGCAAAGAATTTGCAAATAAAATAGAAATGCTCTCAGTAAGGGTAGAAGAAAAAGATGGGAAAATAGGTAGTTTAACGCAATTAAATGAAAGATTAGAACAAGAGAAAAAGGAAATGGAGAATAAAAATAATGCACAACAGCAAACTATATTTACAAAAGACCAAAAAATAAAAGAGCAAGACGATTTGATAAATTCATTTCGTGAAAATAAAGATATAAATCAAACTGTGAAGAAAGAGAATAAAAGCCTACGAGCGCAAAACACAGAACTTAAGAGTAAATTTAGTAAGTTAAACAACGAGTCTGATACTAAAATAAAGGAATTAAAAAATCAACTTGAGGAGAAACAAGCAGAATTAGAACAAGCTAAGAAAAAAAATACTGAATTAGAGGATCTTAAACAACAATTAGAGCAAAACAAAAGTGATTCAAGTAATAAACTAAGTGCTGCTGAAATAAAGAAAAAAGACTTAGAAAGTGAAGTTACTAAGTTACAAGAACAAGCTAAGGAAAAAGGTGCTGAATTACAGAGTCTTAAACAACAATTAGAGAAAGAAAAGACTAATCTAAATACCATTGAAAAAGAGAAAAAAGAATTAGAAGGTGGAGTTAAAGAATTGAAAGAAAAATTACAGATATTAGAAAAAAATAGTGCTGAAATAGAAAAACAAAAGACCGATTTAGAGAAAAAATTAGAGTCTTCACAAAGAGAGAATAAAAAGTTACAAAAACAAGTTGAACATCTGAGTCAAGAACGAGAAAAAGCAACAAGTATCGCAATATCTTCTGTTGAAAATAATGTAGAAACACTTAGTGAAACATTAAAAAATCAACAGATTGAAAGTTCAATAGCTGAAGATGGACCACAAGAGTTAAAAGAAAAGTCAAATAATGTTGATACAAAATTAGAAGGGATTGATGAAAAAACTAAAGCACAAGCAAAAACTAAAGAGGTAGATAAAGTTAGTACAGTATCTATTGCAAAATCAACTGCTTATTCTATAATTCCAAAGAGTTTATCTAAGCTTCGCGGGAATGAGGATCTCAAGAACTTTTTATCTAAGAAAAATGAGGAGTTGAAAAAAAGTTTTCCTGAATTTAAAGAAAAACACTTTTGCCATAACGTGCTTAAGGAAACTATACAATCTCTAGTATATCAAAATGGTTATAAATTTAAAAGTGATAAGTTACTTGCACTGTTGAAAGAGAATTTGGTTAAATCTGGAAAAGCGATCATAGAAACTAAGGTTAACAAAGTTGTTGAAGAACTTGCTAAAGATTTTGTTAAAAAAAATGATCTCAAACAGGTAATTTTTGTTGAGAGGTGTGCAGAAAAGTTGTATTTAAATGAAGAAGATAGTAAATCAATACTAAATTCTTTCACAGATTTTTTGGCTAACAGAAATGATAGCAATAATGACTCAGTCAAAAAATTTGTTGTGCAGAAGTTAACGGAAGCTGAAATGAAATGTTTTTCAGATAAGATTCAAGGATTACAACTAGCATCAAGCATACGAGATAAATTTTTATCTCCAGATCAGAAAATGTGCGTTCAAACTTCAGAAGAAAACAATGAATGCCAATTAACAAAAAAAGCTAAAGAAAAATACAAATTAACACCTAATCCTTCCATGAGTCACACTAATAGCACTCCGGTAAGTGTGAAGCAAGAAGCAAAGTCTAGATAAAACTTTTAGCATAAAGTATCAGCTCCTCCTTTGTTAAAGTGTAGGAGCTGTCTTCCCAATGTTGTCGTAGCAATTCCAAGTTTCTACCTAAACTTTTCCCTGGTTGATGACCTATAGTTATTAAATCATCACCAGATAAAGGAAATTTTGGAATGTTAAACATCTTAGCAAATGAAATATACTCATCAACATTTATTCCAGACTCAATACCACAAATCTTCATTAAGTCACAATATAATTCCTTACCAAATAAAGATATGTATTTCTTTTGCTCTTTTTCTGAAAGCTCTGTTTTAATATTGTTTGATAATAAAAATAATAGCTTTTTCTTTTGCTTATTTGAAAGACGTAAAAACTTGCTCACTTCTTCTCCAAGACTAACTCTATCTTCGGCAGTCCTAAGAAGCAAAGCTAATTTTGTTAGTGCATCGATTGTGGGATCTAGGAAAGGCGTATGGACATACGCTGAGGGTTTTGTAAGAGGTTTAGTGTTGATAAGAAGTGGTGAAGATAAAATTTCACATTTTACTTCTTTTGGAATGATTTTTTGTAAAACATCAGATTTTTGCATGCTCTTAAGTGTTGGAGCAGGATCATTGCATTCCAACAACTTAAATATTTCTTCTCTTATTCTCTCTCCAGAGAGGTTTTGAATCATGTGTGAATGCTTTTTGCACACATCCAATATTTCATCACTTAAATCTCCTATGCATATTTTAGCGTGAAAACGAAACGCTCTTAAAATACGTAGATAGTCTTCCTTAATTCTATCTTCAGCGTTACCTATAAAGTTTAACTTTCGTGCTTTTAAGTCCTGAATGCCACCAAAGTAGTCGTATATATGGCCATATTTGTCTGCATAAAGAGCATTAAACGTAAAGTCGCGCCTTGAAGCATCAGCTTGCCAATCATTAGTAAATTCTACCTTCGCATGTCTACCGTCACACTTTACATCATGCCTTAGCGTTGTAATCTCAAAGGATCTTTTATTTAAAATCGCAGTAATAGTTCCATGTTTTAAGCCAGTTGGAATAGTTTTTATATTACGGAGTTTTAACGCTTTAACTGCTTGATTAGGCAGCAGATTAGTAGCAAGATCGATGTCGTGAATGTCACGCTGTAAAATTGAATCTCTAACACATCCACCAACAAGCCTTGCCTCACCACCAAATTTCTCTATGGCCTCAATAATTACACTAGTTTCGTGATCAATTTGCATTTAGGTTACACATACTGAAAATCATGTTACAAAAAATGCGAAACTTTTGCAAAAATCCTCATATAAAAATATATAGGCAGGAGAGTGGTAAAATAAGAGGGTAAAGTGATAGAGTAAGTCTACAACAAATCCAGTGCCTAGAAACTTATAAGTATAAAAGTAATGTTAAAATACAATGTTTTCGATGATTATAAAAAAGCTGGATGAGCCACTTGCATGACACCTTTGTAGCCTTCTCTTGTCATCCCAATACCTGCTCAAGTAACTGACACTGGTTCCCTTTATGATGGTGTTATCCGAGTAGCTCATCCAGATTTTTATCAGGAACGTTGATTACTCTTTATTCTTCGCCCTTCCTGCACGTTTACGTTCATTTGGATCGAGGAACTTCTTACGCAAACGTATAGATTTTGGAGTTACTTCTACCAATTCATCATCGTCTATATATGCTATCATATCCTCCAGTGTCATTATTTTTGGTGGAGTAAGCTTTATAGCTTCATCGCTACCTGAAGCTCTTACGTTTGTTAATTGCTTACCTTTAAGTACATTTATTTCTAAATCATTGTCACGACTATGCTGACCGACAATCATACCACAATATACCTTATCTTGTGGCTTAACAAACATAATTCCCCTATCTTGCAGATTGAAAATTGCATACGCTACTGCTTCGCCTTTGTCTGTTGAAATTAAAACCCCATTACGCCTTCCGGAAATTGAACCTTTATGTGGAGCATAACTGTGAAATAAACGGTTGATTATACCAGTGCCGCGAGAATCAGTTAAAAATTCTCCTTGATAGCCAATTAATCCCCTTGATGGCACTAAAAATGTCAACCTAGTTCTGCCACTACCAGAAGGTCTCATGTCAGTTACTTCACCTTTTCGAAAGCTAAGTTTTTCCATGATGATTCCACTATACTCATCATCTACATCAATTACTACTTCCTCTATAGGTTCAAGTTTTTTGCCATCTTCTTCTTTAAACAGCACTCGAGGCCGTGAAACTGAAAGTTCAAAACCTTCCCTTCTCATATTTTCAATCAGTACCCCAAGCTGCAACTCACCACGTCCACCTACTTCAAATGCTTCACCACTTGGAGCCAAAGTTACAGTAATTGCAACGTTTGTTTCTGCTTCTGCATATAAACGATCTTTTATAACAGTTGAGGTAAGTTTTGTTCCCTCTTGCCCAGCAAAAGGTGAGTCATTCACGCTTATAGTAATCGCCATTGTTGGCGGGTCAACTGGAGTTGAGCTGATCGCAGTTGTAACTTCTGGTGCTGCTATAGTGTCTGAAACTGAAGCTTTCTCAAGTCCTGCAATGGCAATGATATCACCAGCTACAGCTTGCTCTACTGGAACGCGTTTTAAGCCAGAAAATGAGAGTAACTTAGTTAATCTCCCTCGCTCAACCACTTGACCATCAAGATCAATTACCTTAAGATCTGAGTTAACTTGCGCGATTCCTTGGTAAATCTTTCCTGTCAATATTCTGCCAAGAAATTTATCAGATTCAAGTAAAGTAACTAGCATAGCAAAAGGTGCATTTTGATCATAAACGGAAGGTTTTATGTAATCTATCACCGTTGAAAATAATGGGCTTAAATCTTTTCTCTCATCAGATAGCTCCTTAGCACACCAACCATTTCTACCTGAAGCATAGAGTACTGGAAAATCTAGTTGCTCGTTGGTTGCATCAAGGTTAAAAAATAACTCATATATTTCATTTAGTACTTCATCAATTCTGCTGTCTGGTCGATCAACCTTATTGATTATCACAATCGGTTTTAAATTTGCCTTTAGTGCTTTTGACAACACAAACTTAGTCTGTGGCATTGGACCTTCTGCAGCATCAACCAGTAGTAATACACCATCTGCCATGCAGAGCACCCTTTCCACTTCTCCACCAAAATCCGCATGTCCTGGTGTATCAATGATATTGATTTTCTCATCACCCCACATTATTGACGTACATTTTGCAAGTATTGTAATCCCACGTTCACGTTCTTGATCACCACTATCCATCACTCGTTCTTGAACTTCTTGATTCTCACGAAACGTGCCACTTTGTTTTAACATGTTATCAAGTAAAGTAGTTTTTCCGTGGTCAACGTGTGCAATTATTGCAATATTGCGGATTGATTTAAATTCACTCATTTCTTATCATTTCAAATTTAATTTAATAACAAGTATACGTATAATATATTTAGAGTAAATAACTAAAGCCGTGCTTTCAGAGTATTTTAGGCAGATCATGGAACTCTAACAAAAAGGTTTCATGTTCGCTGTACTTTGTAGCAACTAACACCAAGACAAAGAAGAATCTTGCTTTAGCAGTACATTTATATAAAATTAAAATAAACTAAAGTAATCATTTAAATGCTAACAAGATTCGCTCCAAGCCCAACTGGCTACCTACATGTAGGAAACATACGCACTGCACTCATTTGTTGGATGTACACACGTAATCAAAATGGAAAATTTTTACTACGTTTTGATGATACTGATCTTGAGCGTTCAGATATCAAATATGTAGATAATATCATAGAAGACCTAAAATGGATTGGCATAAATTGGAATTCAAGTTTTAAGCAATCAGAGCGTTTTGAGCGCTATAACGAGGTGTTCTTACAGTTAATGAAAGAAGGTCATATTTATGCATGTTATGAAACAAGAGAAGAATTAGACACTAAACGAAAATTGCAATTAAAACAAGGTCTTCCCCCTGTTTACGATAAAGGTGCGTTGCTTTTAACTGAGCAAGAGAAAATTCGTTATGAGCAAGAAGGACGAAAACCACATTTCAGATTTAAATTGGATAGAAATAAAACTGTAAAATGGAATGATGAAGTTAAAGGCGAAATAAATATTGCAACAATTCATATCAGCGATCCTGTAGTAAAAAGAGAAGATGGAATTTATACGTACATGCTACCTTCTGTTATTGATGACATTGACTTTAATGTAACCCATGTTGTACGTGGGGAAGATCATGTAACTAATACCGCAGTTCAGATTCAAATGATTCAAGCATTAAAAGCGAAAATTCCTATCTTTGCCCACCTTCCCTTACTACACTTTGATGATAGCAAAATATCGAAACGGAAAGGCGGGCTGGATATTAAGTCCATAAGAGAAGATGAGATTGAATCAATGGCGCTAACTAGCTATTTAGCAAAGCTTGGAACATCTGATCCGATAGAAGCTTATATTGATATGCAGTCTTTAATTGACTCATTTGATATCAAAAAATTTAGTTCAGCATCTTTACAATTCAGCTTGAGTGAAATGTATAAGCTAAATAGCAAAGTGCTACAACAAATGCCATTTGAAATGGTGCAAGATCGTTTAAGTCAAATTGGCTCAGAGTTTTGGTATTTTATAAGGAGTAATATAGAAAAGTTTTCTGAAGTGGCCAAATGGTGGAAAATATGCAAATTTGGTATAGAACCTGTGGTTCTTAATAAAGAGTTTATAAAAATAGCGCTAAGCACATTACCTCAAGGTGATTGTAATGAAAACACATTATCAGAGTGGGTTAAAAATATTCGACAGACAATTGATATAAAGGCAAAAGATCTATTTATGCAGTTGCGCCTCGCTTTAACAGGAACAGAAACAGGTCCAGAACTCGCTAAATTATTAATTTTTATCGGTAGAGAGAGCATTATTGCAAGGTTAGAAGAAAGCCAAAGAATTATACAAAAGGTTTAAATGCACCGAATGTATTTTGAATGACACCAATAAGCATTGTTCAGGAAATGTGAAAATATTAGATTTCTTGTCATTCCAGTTTCTGCTCCTGTCATTCAAGTAGCTAACACTGGAATCCATAATCTCGCCAAAACGTTGTATTTTAAAATAACTTCTATACATATCCCATATTTCTGGATCCCAGTGGGCTTTGTTGCATAACACTTCATGTAGTGGTGATTTACGACAAATTCATGTAACTATTTCAAATTTAGCCATACCAAAATCAGTAAATTTGTTAAGCAAATAACACTTGAGTAGCAGTTCCTTTTCACGATTAACCTCAGATTTGTTACGAAAATTAAATCCGAATATTTGTTTCAGTCGCGAGAAAAAACTTTCTATATAAGATCTTTTTCCGTAGTTTATTTGCCTTTTCCACATCTTTATATTATCTTTATCATATGACTTTATTAGTCTAATTGCAGCATTTCTCTCTGCCATATAGTCTAACTTTGGATGCTCTACTGCATTATTTTGCAGAGGAATTTTTGTCTTTATCCCAAGTTCATTGCACAATTTATATAATTTCTTTCGGTTATATGCCCTATCTCCATACAGTGTGCTTATATTGAGCTTCAACTCTTTCAATAAGATCACAGGTTCCGTAATGATCAGAATAAACTCCTCTACTATATTTTGCAGCTATGACTTTTTTGCTACCTATCTCCAGCATTACATGCAGCTTTCTTACCTGTTTATAACTGCGATACTTCGCTATTTTCCTTACTGTGACCAGGGGTATTATCTGATACTTGTACTATCTATGGCAATTTCAATACCTTCCGTATCATTTTTGTTAACTCTACAGTCACTGATCTTAATATTGAGTTTTCTAAACCTCCTTGAAGCTTGTGAATAGCTGATAATCTGCAAATTTTTTCCTATTTGCTGCAAATACCCTTCTATAAACCCTACCGTTTGTCTTAAGCCAATTCTAAAGAGATTAGCGACTATATGCACTAAAATCACAACTTTATCGCTATAAATATAGTTGCCACCAGCCATTTTTGGACCTTTTCCGTACCAATTCTCAATTGCTTCATTAATAAAATGAAAAATATTTCCCCTCTCTTGGAGAAATTTGTTATATTCATGGCAGTTACTGACTCTCATTTTTTGTGACATATTTTTCTTTCGTAGGTTAAATGCTTGTCTTATAGTGAATTTTGTCAGTAACTGCTAGCTCTTTTTACTTGAGTGATGCAACAAAGCCATCCCAGTGTCAGCTACTTTCATGACAACATTTAGTTGTTTTTTCTCGTCTACCTTATTTTACTACTCTGCTGAACGAATAACACCAATAGTTAATCTCATGCTGAAAGATCATTTTATGGTCCAAGTCAGTTCTTTTACAAGTCACTTCCAAGCTCATCAAATTTTCTAAGATCTTCTTAAGTTCTGAAAGTTGCAAACTTTTCAAATGAGATTTAAAACTCTGCAATTGTTTGAAGAACAATGGAGGACTCAGCTGGTCAATTGCAGCTTGTTCATTCATTCCATTTTGTATTAACAGCAAAACGCTTTCTAGCCGTAGAAAATAATTTGATATAATACGGATTAATGCTATCGGTGAAAAATTCTCTTGTAATATCAATACATCGGAAATTTTGATGAATTGTCCCATGTCTTTACTCACTATTGCAGAGCACAGATTATCAAGTGTAACATAATCATTGCCGGAGGTTGAAAAGCATAGATCTATATCAGCAAGTTTAAGATCTTTTCTTTTTCCTAGATATAAAACTAATTTTTCAAGCTCTGAATATATAGGCAGTTTGCTATGATTAAAATAAGACTGCAAGTGGTAGATTATCTCACTTGTGCACTCTATATCATTTTGTTTCAAGTAACTTGATATAATATCACAAAGATTACTACCGCTGTCCTTATAGCAGGTAATGACACCGAAAATTTTTGAGCTTTCCATATAACTTTTAGTTGTAGAACTATATGGAAGATCATTTGCTATCATTACTATATAATGATCGCCTATATTATGATCCAATATGTTTCTTAACTCTTTAGATATACTTCCACTGACATTTATCAGCTTAACTAACCTTTTTTTAGTAAACATCGAAATGTTTGCCAACTCGGAAAATAACAAGCCAGGCGACTTATTCACTACTGCAAAATCCATCACCTGAACTGAATACTCATTCAAGTTGGCAATTATTTCCTGTACAAAAATATCGACCTTACTATTGTCACTCCCATGAATTAATACACCACTTAAAGTATCGGGTTTCTCAAGGAATTTTTTAACTTTAGATGGCGTGATTCTCATGCCATCTATATTATATTATCACTATTTGGTGGTACATCATTTGATTGCACATCAGTTTCCAACAATTCTGAGCTTTCTTGATTTGCTGTATTCTGCATATCATCAGACACTTCTTTCTTTCCCGTAACATAATTATAAAAATTTTTTATAGGCTGTCCTATATATCTAGAAAAAAATCCTTCGGCCATATCTTTCACTCCACAAATTAACAATTAGCACATAAAAACAACGTAGCAAAAACTACTTTACGCTCAGATAGTTACACTCATTTGTTAATGAATTATGAACTTCCGAGACCAAAATTAAGTCGATCTACTTAACACCAATCTTATAAAATAAGCAATGATTAAATACACAGCTGCGATAAGTATAATTGCAGGTCCAGTTAATAAGTCAAAACTTGCAGATAATATCAAACCTGATACTCCAGAAATCACAGAAAAAACTGTTGCAACAATAATCATTTGCATTGGAGTTTTTGAAATGAGTCTTGCTGATGCAGCAGGTATTAACAAAAATGCAGCAATGAGTAATATTCCTATTAATTGAGCAGAAATTGCAATAAAGATAGCGAGTATAATCAAAAATTCTAGCCTAACAAAATTAACATTTACTTTCTCAACTGTTGCCAAATCTTGATTAATCGAAATCATCAGCCAATAGCGCCATCTAAATATTAATATCAAAGTAACTATTACGGAGGTTAGAAAAATTGATATTATATTACTTTGGTCAATCATTAATATGTCACCAAAAAGTGAGCTAATAATACTATTATTACCTGATGGAAGAAAAGACATAAGTATTAAACTCGATGATAAAACTACATTGGTAACTATGTTCAATATCGTATCAGCAGAGTATAATTTATTAAAATTAAGAGAAAGTAGTATAGCAAACATAATTGCAATGAGCATTATACTTACCGATGGGCTGATATTAAAGATCAAAGCAAGTGCAATACCAAGCAATGAAGAATGGGACAAACTATCACCCAAATACGATAACCTTTGCCATATCATAAATGACCCTAGAGCTCCTGTGACTAGGCTAATCATAATTACCGCAATTAGACTGTTTATAAAAAAACTCTGTGTAAATATCTCTAACATGCTATCAGATAACTGACAACAAATCTATCTTCAGATATTAAAACGTTATGGGTTCTGCATGCAGAACCCGTCGTCATAAATTCAAAATTTAAATTCTTTTGCTCCATAAGATAAGACTTCATTGAACAATCGCGTATCTTACCAGTACCTATTATCAAAATCTCTATTTCCTCTGTTAAAAAAGATTTAAAATACTCCTTGTTATTTATATCACTTTCTTTCAATTCAATCACCTTTTCAGGAAAAATTATAATTGAGCCATGATATTCTTGATTATTTACCCAAAATCTTTCTTCCCTGTAACCATCTATAAGATTTTTCTTCTTGGAAATTAAGGGCATAAATCAAACCATTAATTCCGTGTCGCACACCCACCATTCTGGATATTCCTTTTTGATATTTGCCGCTGCAGCTTTTGCACTTTCTTCACTATCAAACATTCCAAAACACCCTACACCACTACCTGACATACGAGAAAGTATAGAGCCTTCTTGTGACTCTAGTGTTGATATTACATTCTGAATTTCAGGTACAAGACTTATTGCTGCTTCTTGCAGGTCATTTTTTGTCTCTTTAAGAAGCTCTAACAAATTCTCCTCAGTGTTATCACTCCACTTAATTGGCTGAGAGAAATCCTCTTTATACTTGGAAAATACTTCTGATGTATTCAAAAACTTTTTTTTCGGTTTCACAAGTACCAGACTTGTGGGTAAAGAGCATTGTTTAATGGGGCATAATTCCTCACCAACACCTCTGACAAAAACTGGCTTACTATCTATACTTGCAGGTACATCAGCACCAACGCTTAAAGCTATATCATTTAAAAATTGCCTATCAATGTTCCAAAGCTCTCCCAGCATGCGTATCACAGCTCCAGCATCTGAGGAACCACTACCAAATCCCGCAGCAATTGGTACATTTTTTACAACCTTCACAGTGACTTTAGTGCGTACAGGAGCATGCCTAAGCAGTAGACTCACTGCTCTCGTTATAGTATTATATCGATAATTTATTCTAAACTCAGAATTTACAAATTCAACTGTAGAGTTATCATATCTAAAGTTTTTTTCTCCTACTTTTATCTCTAAAAAATTAGAAAGTTTAGCAAAGACAACCAAACTTTCAATTAAATGATACCCTCTTTCTTCTCTATTTATAATATGTAAAAAAAGATTGATCTTTGCAGGAGCCTTTACACAAAAACTTTCCATCTGTATATCTTCACTAACACTATCTTATTTACTATACTTGAAATGCCACTTCAGTCAAACTTTATACACTCCTAATGAGATCAAATGCCATAAATCCTAACTTCTCTGTATGGGTAAGTGCATCAGCTGGTACAGGTAAAACAAAGATCTTAATAGACAGAGTATTAAGACTTCTATTAGAGAATAAGAGAAATATTCTCTGCTTAACATTCACCAATGCTGCAGCAAATGAAATGGAGGATCGCATTTACAGTACACTTAGTAAGTGGGCAATATATCCAGAGGGTATATTGGTCGCAGATTTAGAACAATTAGCCCAGTGTGTAACCAGAGAAAATAAAGATTATTTAACAAGAGCAAGAAGGCTTTTTTCTGAACTGGAAAATCTTGGTCTTAATATTCAAACTATACACGCCTTTTGTTACAAATTAATCTCCAGCTTTCCTACAGAAGCTGGTATCGCTCCAAATTGTACGTTGAGCGAATGTAAAGAATTGCATTCCATCATATTTGAAAAAACGCTTCATAATGAAACTGTGCAGGACGATATAAATATCATTGCAGCTGAATTTGATGAAAACAAGCTGAGTGATTTGCTCTATACCTTATGTATAAAGAGATCAGCTCTAGAAAATAATTTAGGGTATATCAAAGATAAACTAAGTGCCCCAGATAAGATTCACGATTTACAGAGTGAAACGATTGAGCAGATAAAAAGATTAGCTAAAATATTAAGTGAGGGCAGCAAAAGAGATCAGAGTTACAGTGCGATACTTTATGATTGGTGTAATAGCAGAAAATCGTCCGTACCAAATGTTGTCATCCAAGTAGCTGACACTGGGATCCAGAAAAAAAGAAATATGGATCCCAGTGTCAGCTACTTGGATGACAACAAGATAGAGAACTTAGCTAAAGTATTTCTCAAATCAGAATCGTACGAAAAAAAGAGCATATCATCCATTATAACAAAGGGTGCTTTGGAAAAATTTGAAGACGTAGAGCAAATGATAGAAAGCATTCAAAATGCATTGTTTACCCATGTAAAGGACATAAATTCTTATCAAATATTCGGAAGAACCAGTAGTTTACTTAGTATATTTAAAGTATATGTTGATCTATATAATAGTGAAAAATCAAAGAATGCACTGCTTGATTATGATGATATCATCAATTTAGCAACAAATCTCCTTAGCAATCCAGGCTATAAAGATTGGATATTGTTTAATCTAGATCAAAAAATAGACCACATTCTTGTTGATGAGGCGCAAGACAATAGTATCAGTCAATGGAAAATTATAACAAATCTCTGCAATGAATTTTTTACCGGTGGTGACGAAAAGAGAACTTTATTCGTTGTTGGGGATGTAAAACAATCCATTTACAGATTTCAAGGAGCAAATCCCCATCTATTTAATTACATGCAGCAATATTTTCACACGAAAACCGGTGGCAGAGATTGGGTATCATGTCAACTTGAAAAGTCATTTCGCTCAACTCCAGAAGTTTTGATGCTTGTAGACAGAATATTTAACAATTTTCGTGAAGAAATATCTTTCAATGATAACAAGATAAAACATATTCCATATAGAGAAAACGATCAAGGATACATTGAAATTTGGCCGTTACTGCCAGGATATGAAGAGGAAGAGCAGCAAGCCTTACAAATTCATTTAACACAGAGGAAAGATTATGTAGTAAAGGATCGATTACTTGCTCAGGCAATAGCCCAAAGAATTCACAATTGGTTAAACGAAGGGCGGATTTTAGTCGCCAAAGATCGTCATATAGAACCAAGGGATATTATGATTTTGGTACGGCAGCGAAATGTGTTAGTTGATTACATAATAAGTGAACTAAAAAAAGTAAATGTACCAGTTATAGGCCGAGATTATTTTAGAATTATGGATTACATAGCTGTGCAGGACTTAATAGCTTTAGCTGAATTTTTGCTCCTCCAGGCAAATGATCTTGCTCTTGCAAATGTTTTAAAATCACCGCTATTTAACTTCACTGAGGATGATTTATTCAATATTGCATACGATCGTAAAGAACAGTCGTTGTGGGAAAAACTTCAAGATTATCAGGAGATTATCTCTAATGAATTAAACTATCTAATTAATTTATCTCAGACAAAATCCCCCCTTACACTATTCACTCATATATTGCGCACAGGCAGGAAGAAATTTGCTGCAAGGCTAGGTCTTGAGTGCTTCGAGATTCTAGACGAATTTATGAACCTCGTATTGCAATTTGAGCACCCATCTCTTCAAGCATTTGTTCAGTGGATCAAAGAAAATAATCCTGAGATTAAAAACGATATGCAATCAAAACTCAATGCTGTACGAATAATGACAATTCATAAATCAAAAGGTCTACAAGCTCCAATAGTGTTTTTAGTTGACACAAATACGGTACCAAGAAACAGCGAAAATATTTTGTTTGATGCAACGGAAGCACCATTTTGGTGTGGCAAAAATAGTAATGCTTATTGTAATCAAGTAAAAAGAGAGAAAAAACTAGAGGATTATAACGAATATTTGCGTTTGCTGTACGTGGCACTTACGCGTGCTGAAGATGAGTTATACATTTTAGGCAAAGAGCCAGTGCAAAAGGGCTCTTGGTATGATCTAGTTATTCAATATGGAGCATTATATGAGAGGAAAAAACTATACTTACAGCCGATATTTAAAGAAAAAGTTGAAGTGCTATGCATGAATGCAAACTACCCTTCTATTTATAAAAAACGTGATTATTTTGATGTTCCAGTGATTTCACCTCCATCAAACCTATCAATGTCATTGCAGCACGTAACGCTGGAACCTGGAGAAAAAAAGCCAGTGTCAAGCACTGGGATGACAGATGAGAATGCTGGAATGACAAAAAGGAGCATTGGGACGACAGACAGCTATGCAAGAGGCTTAATAATTCACAGTATATTGCAATATATGCCCAAGATAGAGAAAGACAGGAGAAAAAATTGGGTTAGGAAATATCTTGATAGCATAAACACTAGTGAAGATAAGGATGAAATTTACAGCAAAATATTAACCTTTAATGAAAAATATGATTACCTGTTCGACTTGGAGGGCAAATCAGAAATTCCACTTAGTGGAACAATTGACGGAAAACCAGTATTAGTGCGGCTAGACAGACTGTGCATAACAGAAGACAAAGCAATCATAATTGACTATAAATCACACCATAACGTTTCTATTTCCTCATCAAATGAAATAAAAAAGCAAATGTTGATCTATAAAACCTTAGTGCAAGAAGTCTACCCAGATAAGCAGGTAGAGTGCGTGGTTATTTGGATGGAAGATTTAACCTTACAATCTTTGATCTAAACTCAAATGTTCGTATAGTAGCTACTTGCATTTGTTGTAAACTCACTTTTACTCTATAGTTATCTTTTTACTACTTTATCTATTTTCTGAACTGATTTTCGTACTAGAAAACATCCAATAAGAAGAATTATAAAAGGAGTAAACCATAAAATGTAGGTACTAGATTTTACAGGTGGTACAATGATAATTGAATCTCCATAAGAATTTTTTAACTCTGAAACTATTTGCTCGTTAGTATATCCATCACTGATCTTCTTGCGAATTGTCTTACGCATACCATATGCAACTTGAGACTCAGATTCGGATAATAATTCACCAGAGCATACTGGACACTTTATTACTGCAAATAAGCTACTTGCTCGCTCTTCCATGCTTTCGTCTCTTAGTTTATCATCCAAAGTAAAAGCATTTATGCTTAAATGGAATATCAATGTAAAAAGTAAGCTAATTACTATTCTCATTCTTGGTGAATTGAGTGATAAAATCAGTAGTGGATAATTTTCCAATAAAGCCTGAACCTACATTATTGTCGTACTTTATTGAAAATTGAATGTCGTTATTAGTGATTTTTTCTGATAAGGAAGATATTGATTTTTCCAATTTATCTGCAGTCTTTGAATCATTAGTCACAAACGAAATTAATTCTTTATAATTTGATATGGCTACATTGATTTTATCTTCAAATGAAGATGTAACTAAATTGTAATTACTTACTCCACCATTCGCAGCAATAGAAAAGTTATTACTCTCAATCAAAAATTTTTCTATGTTGAAATTAATCTTAGAAGCTGAAATATGGTTTACAAATTCATAATCTAATTTAGCGTCGACACTAAGGTAATTTTCAGGACTTGCAGTATGTTTATAACGGTAAGTATAAAAATCAAATTCTAGTTTAGTATTTTCATTCAGTTCTTTATCAAAGTGAAATTGAATGTAATTACTTTTATCATTCACTTCAGTTATAACACTTTGCTGATTTTCTAAAACATCACATTTTAATCCATAATCTTCGTAACGAAATATATCTATATAGTCTATTACAGTGCTATTTCTGTTGAATTTTAATGAAGATAGTAAATCATTTAGTTTAACAACAAAGTGGCTACTCACGTGTGTGTGACACTTTATATTCTTTTTCTCATCACTACGGACAGCAATGTTTACTTTATTGCTTGGTATATAGATATATACTGACTTATCAAATAATCTGTTTTTTATCACTAAAGCTTCAGATGAAACAGTTAATTGCTCATTAGAAAATTTTGGATTCGTTACACGAAAAACTAGGTTAAAAGGAAATCCCTTAAAATCATGTGAAATATCAACTTTTTCGTCATTAATGTAATCAGTTAAAAGACTTTTTACCTTAAATGCAGAAAAATACCAAAAACCACTATACGCTAGAGGAATAAACAAAGGTAAGGAGATGAGAATATAGATAAAAATTTTACGCATTATCCTCTTATTTATCTAATGATATATTTCTTGTACCTCTGGGCACGGTTACGCACAAACCGTCAATATCTTTTGTGATTTTTATTTGGCATCCAAGCCTCGATGTCTCTGTTAAACCGAAAGCTAGATCCAGCATGTCATTTTCCTCATCAGATATAGGATTATGTGTTTCTACAACATCATAAAATTTTGGATCAACAATCACATGGCATGTAGAGCAAGCAAGAGAACCTTCACATGCACCTTCAAGCAGATCTGGATCACTTCTATGGGCTAAATTAAGAAGAGTTTCTCCCTCTGCAGCTTCATAACTTTTCTTACTTCCATCAGGTAAAATAAAAGTAACGGATGGCATACTATTAAAATCTCTACTAATTTCTCTATATTCTACAAATAATAACTAATATTTGCAAACTCTTTGTAATTCCATTGCCTATCTCTTGTCATCTATATTCCTATCAAGAAAGTAAGATAGATACCACCAGCATCTCACAGAGTTGCAAGTATAGAATTTTCTTAGTTTTAGATTTTACTAAATATATTACTGAATTAACATTATTAAACTTGATCTGCCATTTCTTCTGATCTTAAGTTATAATTTTACTAATGCCATTTGATTAATTGCAACTTCAGCATTGCTATCTTTCAATAAATTTGCAGGACTATTACAATGGTATATGATTGCAGCAACAACAAGACAACAAACTCCAATTCCTATCCCTAACGCTAACATTCCTGAGTAAACTGCAATAGCTACTTCTAAAGCAACTCCTACTACTGCTAACGTAGAAGCAACTATGATAGAAGTATTACGACACTTAATACGAAGCTCATTTAGTTTATCTAATGCAGTAGTACCATCTTTATATTTTAGCTCTCTTAGTACATCTTTATTTTCACATTTGTTAAACAACTTCCAAGCATAACTTAACCTTGACGCTTGACCATAAAACCCCTTCTCAACATATTCAACCAAGAGATCAAACGGAGTTTCACCTTGGTCATTGTTAACATCAAATCTCGCACCTGCACTCACAAGTGATTCAACTTTGCGAAGCATTGACGTATAGGGCTGTAAGTTTCTTAAAGCATGATGTAGAGGTGTATTCCCATTTTCATCCTGAAAATTATATTTCTTTCTATGTAAAAAGCAATCAAAAATCTCTTTTTTCCAATTGTGTTTAACAATACCTTCTAAAATAGTACTTGAAATCTTTATGTTATTTTCAACTAGAAGATCTAGAGCTTTTTTATGCTTATATCTAACAATAGTATCTACTAGTTCATTCAACGCAGAAGTACCTTCTAGCTTCTTTAGCTCATCGGTTTTACAACCACTAAGCACCACCGAAAGATTATTTAATTTTTCTACTACTTTTTCCTTACGAGAGAAGTATGTAGCATAATTGACCAAGAGATCAAATGGAGTTTCATCTTTGCTATTTTTAACATCAAGCCTTGCACCTTTACTAAGAAGTGACTTGACAAAACCTTGGTATTTCGATTTACCCAAATCCAACCATTTTAATGTATGATGTAAAGCTGTATTTCCTTCTTTATCTTTATAGTTGATATCTAATTTATCTAAGTACTTATTAAAAAAATAATCCAAAAACTCTTCAGATTGGTATTCATAAGCATAGCTTAAGATTTCATTTCGTGATATTTCTATCCTTCCTTCAAAGAGCTTGAAAAATGCCACACGATCGTACATAATAGCAATTTGCACTAGAAATGTAATGTCACCAGCATCAATTGTAACTTTCTTTATTATATCATCACACTCTTCATACTTATTTGACTGGATATGTAACAACAATCCCAGAATAGTTCTTACATATTCGGATTCAGTTGGTTCTTCAGTCTCTTTAGCTTTGCCCATCTTGCCTATTTCTTTTAAACTCTTCTTTAGCCTTTCTATTTTCTCTTCGATTAATTTTTGACTTTTCGAACAATACATAATATATATTTCATTAAAAAATTTTTCTCTTTTCTCTTCTTGTTTAAGTTTACTCATCTCTTCCCGCAACAACTCCAGTTCATCACTACAATCCCCATACTCATACTTTCCTCTATCGTACTGGCTTTTTTTTGTTGGGTCAGATAACACTTTGCGTGCTACTGATATTTCCTTGAACTTTGTCAATTTCTCTTCAAGTTGAGCCCGTTGATCTTCTTCCGACTGTGATAGTAGCCTTCCGTCCTTCTTCTTTCCTTCTAGCCTATCTAGCTCTTTCACTTCCTCAAGCAATTTATCTGGATGAAGCTTCAATGCTAATTTGCGATATGCTTTTTTTATCTCACCATGAGTAGCATCTCTTTTTACTCCTAATATTTCATAATAATCAGGCATTTTTTTCTCCACTATTTTGATACATTTTTTATAACATTAGTAATACTATGTCTTTAAAAGAATTGGTACTATATAAGTATTTTAGCAAAGATTATAATATTTGTTAATTTATCAACAAATTGAGTGAAAATTTAAAGAGTTGTTTATGGTAATTGAGGAGCTACAACCGCATGACGTCTGCCATTAATCACTATTTCACTTATTGCAACTGCTGCAAAAACAAAACAATAATATACTTTTGTTAGTACGATGATAGGTGACAGAGAGGCAATGCTGCTTGCTAGTAATACGTGAGAACCATAAGGTAAGATACTTTTTGTGATAGAAGTAAATATTTCTAATAAATACGCACTACGGTGTGGTGCAATGTTATATCTTTGTGCAAGTCTTTTCGCAATATTACTAGTTAATAAAATAGCAACAACATTGCTGGAAACTAAAATAGTAAACAGAGATGATATTCCCGCAATCATAAATTCAGCTTGAGTTTTTGTCATATTCACCTTATCGGTGAATATATCTATCTTTTTCTGACTGTATTCGTACATTAAGTGGCTTAATCCACTACTGAAGAGAATAAATATCATTACTTCATTCATCTTATAAAAACCCCTATATATGTCACGAGAATATTCAATAAGAGAATAATCAAAAAAAGCTATTCCTAATATCCCAGCAATAACCATATTAATAGCTAATGTTACTAGAGTGTTTATTTCAAATAAACCCATAATTATTAAAGATATATAAGGGATAATTTTGACTATGGATAAATAATTCAGACTTGAGATAGAAACAACTTCTGTACTATTTGAAATTATTACTAGATAAATAAGTATTATAAGACCTGTAACAGATCCTGTCTTGAAAGTGAGTTTTATTTTATCCTTTACTGAAGCTCCTTGTGAAGAAGTAGCAGCAATAGTAGTGTCAGATATCATTGAAAGGTTGCTGCCAAACATAGACCCACCTATCACAGCTCCAACACCCACTGCACAATCAAAAGCTCCATTTTGTGCTAAATTAACAGCTATTGGTGTTATAAGTGCAATAACTCCGATTGATGTGCCGATTGCACTTGAAATAAAAGTAGAAAGTAAAAACATTCCAGGAAGTAATAATCTTGCTGGAAGAAATCGAATAGTTAAGTTAGTAATAACATTTATACTACCAAGCGATTCAGTAACAGTAGAAAATGCTCCAGCAAATAGAAAAATCAAACATACGGTAAGAGTAGTTTTATTACCCATACCTTTTATAAGAGTATCAATACTATGTTGAATTTTGTTTTTATTGAATAGAACAGCAAAAAATAATGCTGGTAATAAGCAAACTAACGGTGAAATTTGATGAAGAGGATTACCAAGTCCGATAAAAGAAAAATAAATACCACTTCCAAGGTATAAGGCTAGAAAGATAATAAGAGGAAGAAATGAAAACACTTATCGTAGTTGAACAAACCAGAAATATACTAGAATAAGCTATTTTAAGCAAATACTAATACAGTGTTTTTCTAATAATTTTGAACATCTTAAGCCATCTACTTTTGAATAAATTCCATTTGCATTTCTTGTATACTATCCTCTATTTGCTTTATTTGTTCTATTAGCCTTTCCTCTAAGTCAAAATTACCGCCCAGCCTTGCTTTAATTTTTTCTTCTTGTAATACATTTAATTCTTTCCGTAATACTATGTTATTCCAGACAGTTTCTGCCGATCTCTTCTCACTTAATTGACTATTTAATACGCTAGTTTTTTCAAATATAAACTTTATAACACTAGACTCCTGTAGCAGAATTTCTTTATTAAAGTTGCTCTCATTAGTTACCATATTAATTACGCACTGTTGTAATTTTTTCATCTCATTAGTAAATTCGAAATGAGAAAATTGCTCAAAAAATATAGGACGGTTCAAGATTTCAGGAAATTCTACGGCTATACGCAAAATTATGGCCTGATTTTGCTCTGCTTCAATTAGCTCTGGAGATTTATTGTAAAGATACTCACCTTTTGTTGCTTTGCTATTAAAAATCAGCTTTTTAAAGTTTCTTCTTAATTCACTGACCTTATTGTAAAAATAATCTCTATAATACCTTCTAATACTGCTGTTACCGATAGCATTGACATATTTCATGAACTTGTGCTCAAGAATTGAATATTTTTCCGGAGCAAATTTTTCATAATTTTGCAAATTGCTACCAATTATGTGATGCCATAAATATTCAGAGTGCAGTTCTGTTGAGTGGTTAAAAGCAGAGAGTACGTCTTCTGTCTTATATTCTAGCTCATTGCATATATCGTATGGGTCCTTATTGTTTGGCAAAGTTACGAACTTCAATGTGTATCCAGGCTCCAGTATCGGTAGAACAAGTTCTGCAATTCGAATAGCAGCATGACGTCCGGCACTATCGCCATCCATACAGATGGAAATTTCTTTAGCAAATTTCCATAGATTTTTTATCTGCTCTGCAGAAATTGCGGTACCAAGCGGAGCAACTGTATTGCTAATTCCCGCTTGATGTAGTGCTATTACATCCATATATCCTTCAACAACAAATAGATGCTGTTTTTTGCGTATTTCACTCAAAGCAAAGTTTAATCCATATAAATTTTCTCTTTTCTTAAAGAGCTGACTCTCTGGGCTGTTTAGATACTTCGGCTGTTGCTCAGAGTTCAGCGCACGTCCGCCAAAACCAATAACTTTGCCCGTGATGTTGTGTATAGGAAATATCAGCCGATCATAGAAATAATCACGAGAATTCTTATTTATTAACCCAACATCGATCAAAATCTCGTCTTTAATACCAGAGGAGTTCAAATATTCCTTCAAGCCAGAACTTGGTGCATAACCTATTCTAAATTTATCTATGATTTTGAGTGAGATCTTGCGCTGCCTTAAATAAGCCATAACACCTCGATTTTTCTGCGCGAACCAACTTGCAGCTAAATTCAGTGCTGAAAACAGTTTGTCATTTTCTTTAGCAAAGCTGAGGTTTTTGGGTAACTCAACACCTGCAACAGATGCCAAATTTTCCAACGCTTCCTTAAAACTTAAGCCCTCAGTTTGTGAAATAAATTCAAACGCATCACCATGAGCTGAGCAACCGAAACAGTAATATAAGCCCTTAACATTGCTGACCGAAAAAGATGGAGTTTTTTCGTTATGAAATGGGCAGAGTCCAACAAAACTATCTCCTCTTTTTATTAACCTAACTTTTTTTCCTACTATGTCGGACAACAATAATTTTGACTTTATAATATCTATATGATCCATTTTACCGAATGAGTAGTGGTAGGATAAAAATTATATAGAATTTATGCATATCTGACTCGAAATTTATTCAGAAAGATCAGGAGAGCTTGACAAAAAGCTCAAAATAAATTACCCATATAAATACCCTTAAGTTGCAATTTCTTATATGTCAGATGTGATATCAGTTGCTTCAGACCACGCAGGTTATGAACTAAAATCAGAAATAAAGGCTTACTTGGAAACTTTAGATTATACAGTGATAGACCGTGGCTGCACTGCTGAACAAAAGAGTGTAGACTACCCTGACTATGCTGCTGAAGTTGTAGAAGATATAACAAACAAAAAAGCAAATTATGGAATATTAATTTGCGGTACAGGTTTGGGCATGAGTACTGTGGCAAATCGTTTTGAAGGAATCTACGCTGCTTTATGTAATAGTGTTGAGATCGCAAAATTAGCTCGCGAGCATGGCAACGCGAATATACTTTGTCTTGGTGCAGGGTTTACTGCGAGTGGATTAGCAAAAGACATAGTCAAACAATTCCTCGAAACAGAATTTTCAAAAGAAAGTAGACATAAAGAACGCCTTGATAAACTTAGCAATATTAGCAAGAAAAAAACCACAAAAACTTATAACGAAGATGAAATATCAAAATTCGCTAAAATAGCAGGTGAATGGTGGAATGAGAATGGCAAATTCAAGCCATTGCACATGATGAATCCTGTGAGAGTATCATACATCGTTGAGAAAATAAAAGAATTAAAAAAATGCGATTTAAAAGAACTATCATTGCTCGATGTTGGTTGTGGTGGTGGCATTTTGTCAGAGTCAATGGCGCGTATTGGTATTAGCGTTGCAGGAATAGATGTATGTGAGGAAAACATAAAAGTGGCACAGTTGCATGCGAAGAAAGTAGGGTTAAATATAGAATACACACACACTAGCATTGAAGAGCTAAGCAATGACAAGAAGTATGACGTGGTTTTGTTGATGGAAGTGGTTGAACATGTCGATAATTTAGAGTTTTTCATGAAAAAAGCAATAGAGCTGTTGAAGCCAGAAGGGCTAATTTTTATATCGACGATAAATAGAACTATTAAATCCTTCTGTCTTGCAATAGTCGGCGCAGAGTACATATTAAACTGGCTGCCAAAAGGCACACATAATTGGAATAAATTTCTCAAGCCATCAGAAATTGCAAATCATCTAAGAGAGAACAATGTAACACTACAAGATATGACTGGTATGGAATATAATGTAATAAAGCGTGAATGGAACTTGACCAAAGGTGTGGATGTTAATTATATACTTTGTGGAAACGTTGTAATTTGAAATCTCATTCAAGTACTAGAAGGTAATGCAAATATTCTAGGCAGTTTTACTTTACTTAGCAGCTAATTTATCATATGTATTTCCATAGGGTATCGCTATATTAGAATATGTTACAATTACTAACCTTACTTGCTGTTATCACTTCGGTTGTATTCTTTGGTCATCTAGTTCCAATGGAAGTGAAAACCTTCTTGTATTCAATAAGCCTTAGTATAAAAGAGATCTTACTATTTATAATGCCTTTTATTGTTTTTGCATTAATCTTTAGTAGTGTTAACAATCTTAAGCAGTCGGCTATAAAGTTTATATTGTTACTTATTATAACGATTTTCTTGTCGAATCTAGCTTCAAGTTTAATAGCTTATTCTGTTGGGCATTTCATCACACAAAACACTTATTCAATACAAGATATAACATATGAAGAAACAATTGTTCCTTTATGGTCATTTAGGATACCTGCATTGCTTTCTAATTTTTATGCCCTTGCTTGTGGATTTGTGTTAAGCATATTAGTGTCCACAATATTACCAAAAAAAAGCAAAGAGCTCTCGAACAAAATGTTAGATTTAACTCTCTTTATTTTGAAGACATTTTTGACGCCAATTATTCCAATGTTTGTACTTGGTCTTGCTTTAAAAATGGAACATGATCAGGTTTTACCCATAATATTTAAGGATTACTCAATAATTTTTATTATTATATCATCTGCAACCTACCTTTATGTTTTTCTCTTATATGGAGCAGCAAATTCGTTCAAGATCACAAGCTGGATAGCTAGTATAGGTAATATGATACCAGCATTTATTACTGCAATGAGCACAATGTCTAGTAATGCAGCTATGCCGCTTACTCTTGAAGGAAGCAAAAAAAATGTAAAGCAGCATGATATAGCATCGTCTGTTGTGCCAATAACCGCTAGCTTTCATTTAGTAGGTGATTGCTTTTTTATTATAATACTATCAATGATAATGACTTTTGGTGGTGCATTGTCTGCAACAGACTATGTGACTTTCCTTCTCTACTTTCTGTTATTTAAATTTGCTATTGTTGCAGTTCCAGCGGGAGGGATTATGGTAATGTTGCCCGTTCTTGAGAAGTATCTTAAATTCTCCCCAGAGATGCTTTCATTAATTACAGCATTGTATATAGTGTTTGACCCAATAATAACTTCAGCAAATGTTATGGGTAACGGTGCGTTCACTATGATGTTTACAAAGCTCTATGATAAGCTTAAGTGATGTCCATTCTAGCAATTAATACTGTAGGTGCTGGTAGTTCAATAGCAGTAATTGATTACGATGGTAATTGTTTTGTAGAACGCAATTCTGCAAACAATAGTCATGCAGAATCATTTTTTCAAATACTGAATACTTTGTTTGATAAGCATAATTACAGCTACGATAAAATAGACCATTTAGCAGTGATAGTTGGACCAGGAAGTTTTACTGGAATCAGAGTTGGTATATCAACTGCACAAGGTATAAATCTTGCTACAAATAAGCCGTTATATGGGGTTAGTGCCCTGGAAGCTCAAGCATATGCAATATCGCTACTTTGTACAAATAGCAAAAAAAATATTAAAGCTATAATCGAAGATGATCAAAAGTTTTATACGCAGTTATTTGATTTCAATTTGTTACCGCTATCAAATCCTGCTGTAGTAAGTGAACTCCAGCCTGAAACGCACTGCATTACATATATGGATTGCAGTTTACCAAAGTTGGATGCTAGCCATGCAGGGCTATTAGTCCGTTATAGACTAAAAAATAAACAAAAATTAAATGGAGTTGAGGCTCTATATTTAAATGAGCCTCAGTATATGAAATCGTTGCCTATTGCGTAAACACTATTAATTTGGCCAAGTTTGTACATCTGACTTACTATTTCTTCTGCTACTTCTTTTATACTCATATTTGAATTTTCTACCTCTATAGCATTTTGTGGTACAAATAAATCTTCCTCCCTAAATTTAATACTATTTATATTAGTAACCTTCCTATTTTTTCTTTGCTTTTTTGATATAGTACGCTCTTGTAATATCAATGGATTGCACCTAAGTACTATAGGGAGGATTTTTGTGCTCATTTTTTTACTAAGTTCTACTACTGAGTTATATATTCTTATGTTGTAATCATTATTTTTAATTAATTCATCAACAAATATATAATTTTTTGAGTCAATAGGATAGGCTTCTATTGCCTGAAACATAACATGTGTAGTGTTATATATTCTATCTCGAGCTTCTTTGGAAGTTTGATTATATTCAAGTCCACTTACAATTACTGCATTTATCATACTAGATAATACTATTGCTGTAGAAAGTTTACCACTTCCTGGAAGACCAGTGATATATATGAAAAATTTTGTTAGCTGTTTTTTTATCTCAACGTTTATCATATTATTTTTAATATTAAAACCTACAATTATAATAACATAAAAACAAGGCTTTAAAACATATGAAACATTACATAAAAAGTCGCTTTTATAGTTAAAATACTATGTAATCTAGAAATGTAAACTCTAATCACCTAAGGCAAGTAAAAGTGCTTAGTATTTTAACGTAGGTTCACCTTTTAGTTTGTAATAAACTTTTTTTTACGTATAAATCTTTAGAAAATTTTAGTCAAGAGCTATGTTATTAACAAATAGTGAGTTGAAAAGAGACCTAGTTAACGCCTATCAAATTTTATCTTATCTTAAATTAGATGATCATACGTATACTCATCTCTCTGTACGTTCTGAAGATAAAAAGTCATTTTATGTTTATCCGTTTGGTATACGTTTTTATGAAGTAGATGAAAGTTCATTGATGAAAGTATCGTTTGATGGGAATATAATTGAAGGCAAAGAATATCAATATAATAAAACTGGCTATGTAATCCATGGCTTCATTTATCAAGCAAGGAAAGATATTCAAGCAATTTTTCATCTACATACACCTTCTATTGTAGCAGTTTCTTCTCTCAAGGATGGATTACTCCCAATAAGTCAGTGGGCGCTGCACTTTTATAATAAGGTATCTTACCATGATTATAATTCCCTGGCACTTGATGATACAGAAGGAAAAAGATTAATAGCTGATTTGAAAGAAAATTTTGTGATGTTAATGCGCAATCATGGATCTATAACATGTGGTCAGACTATACAAGAAGCAATGTTTTATACGTATCACTTAGAACAAGCTTGTAAAACTCAATGCCTGATGCTAGCAATGAATAGGGAGTTGTCAATTCCAAGTGAAGAAATTTGCTCAAAAGCCGTAAAGGATCTTCTGTCTTTCGAAAGCAATCTTGGTGAGAGAGATTGGCACGCATGGGTTAGGTTGATTAAAGGTAAGTTATAAAAGTTTCTGACTCTTCGATAGATATTAGATTTCTTGCATAACCAGCCAGTCTGAAATCCAATAATGGTTTCACACGCTGTAATTCATGCAAGAAGTCTAATGTCTCCATCTCTACTTAAGTTAACACCCTTAACTAAGCAGATACAAGTAAATATAGCCCTTCCCATAATAGTCCAAAAAGGTCATAAGAAAGAAGAATCGACAGCATGACGAAAAGATTTGAATAAAGGAATGTTTTTTCTGGTTCTGTTTTTTATAGCAAACCAATAATGCTCAATTTTGTTGAAATCTGGAGAATATGGAGGAAGATATAAAATTTCTGCACCAACTCCTTTAGCAAATCTTATTAGACTTATGAAAAGTAGCATTATCAAGGATAACAGTTTGTCCAGGTTCCAAAATCGGTGTCAGAAACTGCTCAAACCATTTATTAAAGATATCCATATTGCAGTGGCCTTTAAAGGTTAACGGAGCAATTATTTTTCTTCCACTTAAGGCTGCAACCATGCTAATTCGTTGAGTTTTCTTTCCAGATTTTAGGGCATAAAACCGCTGTCCTTTCTGGCAATACCCATAGGTTCAGTGTTATCAATGCCAGACTCATCTATATACACTAATTCTTTAGGTTCTTTTGTTGCTATAACCTTTGAAAATTGAGCTCGCTTTTCTTCATTTCTTTCTTTATATCCGTAGGTCTTTTTTTTCTTGTGAATCCTATATTTTTAAGTGCTCGATGAATTGTTTGTCTACTAATATTGCCCCAGCATCTCTGACTGAGTTTTGCCACCTTGCTCATTTGCAAATTCGGCAAATGCATTCCAGTCGGTAATTTTATGCCACGCTTCCAAGCTTTTTTGATTGAAAATCTCCCGTTTTCTCACGTCTTTTCTTCCACTCATATAAAGTTGTTTTTCCGATCTTAAATCTCTTGGCAACAGTTTCTCCACTCTCTCCTTCATCCAATGCTTCCATTACCTTTTTTCTTAAGTCATAACTATTTGCTACTGGCATCCTTACCTTCCACTACTATCAATCCATATCTTACTCTTTTTGGACTATTATGAGAAGGGCTATAACTAGTAAGTTTTTTCAATCCTGCTCCACAGCAAATTTTAATGCTATGTGAGTAGTTATAGTGCTGTTAACAATTAAAATGACAAAAACTAAGATGGTGATTAGTAGTGTATAAATATTCAAGGATAAATTTTCAAATTGAGTTAGCAATTTGAAATATACAAAAGTTGGCATTATCATTGGCAAAACAAGAATTTGCGACACTCCTGATGCTAAGTTATTTCGACCAATCATCAATGCATTTCCAGTAGCTGAAATATTAATGATTATCAGCGTATTAAATAATAAAGACACTCCAACTGCTATTGAATGTTCAATATTATTGCCTAGAATTGCAAAGCTGAACATGAAAGAAATCACTGAAATCGGTAACCCAAATAACAACCAGTGAGCGAAGATTTTATAAGCAACTATCAGCCTAGAAGAGAGTGGCTGTAAAAAGATTTGCTCTAATATTCCATCATGATAATCAGATGTAAATAAATTATTTGTAGAGATCTGCAAAACAAATGCAGCACATATCCATGTTAATGTTAATATGACTTCTTGTTTACTGTTGTTTTCAAGTGTATATGAAGATAAACTTAACATTATAATAAAAATACATACTATATAAGTAAGATTATTATCATTTATTACTAATTTTTTTACCAAACTAATCATACCAGGATTTTAAATGTTTATTATAAATTATAGTGTTTACTTTGAGGGTAGTATAATTTTTTGTGTTTACAAGTTATATAAGTTTTAATATATTTTATTGATAATGCTATGGAAAAATTAATAAAAATAAAGTTACCGGAAGATTACGTTCCTTCAGAAAATGAAGAATATATGAACGTAAAACAACTGGAATACTTTAGCTTAAAGTTACAATCAATACTCTCTGAACTGGAGAAACAAGATCTAGAAGATAGTAGTATTTATTCTGATAGTGAAAATGGAGAATTAATTAAGCGCCGAAAAGATAGAAAAGAAAAAATTAAGGAGGCGTTGGAAAAAATAAAATTAGGCATTTATGGTTACTGCGATGGAACGGGAGAAGAAATAGGAGTCGAAAGACTTAAAGCTAATCCGCTTGCTATGTATTGTATTGAAGAACAAGAGAGAATAGAAAAAGAAAAGAACGTGTATAACATTAATGATTAGAACTTGTTCGCGAATTCAAGCATATTTCTCTCCTTAACATAACTCTACTCATAGCCAGATATATGAAATTTTCAGTGAGTAAATCTTATTCTTTCGATAGTCTTCTATTCCTAAAGCAAAAGTCCTTTCTACAACCCACCTTCTTGGCTGTACTTTAAACCCCTCATTGGTAGTAGCTAAGGCGGTGTGTCTTTGTTGACTTAGAACCTACATGAAGGCCTTTTGACAATCTCAATATCCATACCATATTCTTCCTTTATATGATTTTTAAATTTTCTCCTTGGTATCCCATCACATTTTTTTAACTATAGTATATTTTTTTCTTACTTTCCTGTATGATACTCTGGAATAGCTTTCTATTCTTGTCCATTCCCTTTGACTTAGGTCTGCTGGATGCTTTTTTCTCATCTTTACCCAGCACTAAAACTTTAGATATTATAGCCTTTTACTAATCTCTGGACAAGCTCTAGCTTCGGTAAACTCAGTAGAAGGTTCTTTTGCAAAAAATGCAGCATGTACAGCATTTTTAATGAAAAAACACGCGGCAAGTGCAAATATTGCTGTTGGTATATAACACCAAGGAGAAGCTATACTAAAAAAAGTAGCAGAAGCTACTGTTAAGCAACAACAAGTAAATATTGCTTGAAGCATAATATACTGTCTATCAACACCACCATACTCGGCCATTAATTTTCTAACTTTGTTATTGCTGCCGTATGGCAGAGTAAGCGTTTTAATCAAATTCATTACACAATTATTAGTGAAATATGGAGCACACTCTATAACTCTGGAGCCATTAACCTTCTGATTAGGATCTGCACCATACTTTAGAAGCAACTCTACATATTTTTCGCGTTTATCGTTGTCACAATTGATTGCTTGATATAATGGAACTCGACCATTTTTATCTAACATATTAGGATTAGCACCACATTGTAACAATAACTCTACAATTATGCTGTCGTCGAGAACCATATAATAGTATAACGAAGCTTCATTATGTAATAGCTTTATATTAGGATCAGCACCATTTTCTAAAAGAAGTTTCAAAATACTATAATTTCTTGAATCTTTAGCTTGCATTAAAGCAATAGATAATGGAAAGTAAATATAAATAAGTTTTTCATTGATGTAATCACCAAATCTTCCATCTTTACTGCTTTTGAATTTGGAAAAAAGCTTTTCAAGAAACTTTATATCCTGATTATATAGAGCCCTACTTAAGTAAAACCTCAAATCTCCAGGCGAATTAATTTCATTTAAATTTTCGTCAGTTAGATTTGTAACCTCTTCTATGCTTTCCTTAGTAAGAAATTCATATGCAGAACCTAGCTTTTTAAATTTCTCCTCATTTTGTTTCTTTACAGCTTCTGAATGTTTATCAGGATGATATTTCAAGGCTAATTTTCTATACGCTGATTTAATTTCTTGTTCACTGGGCACATCGCTTGATTCAAAACCTAATATTTTTAAAGCTTCCTTTCTACTTACAATAAATTCCCCACTGAAATATGTTAAATTAAACGTAACCCAAAATTTCAAAAAGTAAAGCTTTTATGTCAAATTGCATCTATTTCATAACTGTACAAATATTGTAGATCAGGAAACTTCAGTCCTTGATACTGGAATAACATCTCTATACTACTCCGGGCCAATCTAAATATTAAGAAATTTACCATATAAAAAAAAGGCAGAAGAAACCCTATTATCTATTTTTTAAATTTACGTTCTTTATTGTCTCATTTGACGTTCACTAAACAGAATGTAGTCTAAGTACAAACTTGTGAAAGGCTTATGTGTAATGCTTCTCCACATAATCACTAATAATTTCCTTAAATTCTTCAAAAATATTATCACCTTGTAAAGTTTTGAAATATTTGCCGTCTTTGTAGACTGCTGAAACAGGTTTTTCTCCATACCCAGGCAGGCTGATCCCCAGATTTGCATGTTTGCTCTCTCCAGGACCATTTACTATGCATCCCATAACAGCAACTTTCATATACTCTACACCAGGATTCTTTTTCTTCCATACCGGCATATGAGTTTTTATGTAGCCATTTACTTCCTCGGTTAATATACGAAAACGATCGCTACTTGTGCGTCCACAACCAGGACATGAACTCACCTGAGGGTTAAAGTAGCACAAACCTATAGACTGCAGTATTTCCTGACATACTACCACCTCATTAGTGCGTGATTCACCAGGGCGCTGAGTTAAAGAAGCCCGGATAGTGTCTCCAATACCATTTTGCAATAAATAAGTAAGCCCTGCTGTGGTATTTACTACGCCTTTGTTACCCATACCAGCTTCGGTTAAACCCAAATGCAGCGCATAATTGGAAGATTTTGCAAGTGCCGTATAAACTAAAATTAAATCCTGCACTCTACTGACTTTACATGAAATGATTATTTTCTCTGCATTAAGGCCAATCTTTTCAGCTTTTTTTGCACTACCAAGAGCAGACATTACAAGCGTCTTACGTAATATAACATCAGAAGTTTTTGGATTACTAGATAAGGAGTTTTCATCCATTAATTTTTGTGAAAGGTACTTATCAAGACTACCCCAATTTACTCCAATTCTGACAGGAAGATCATGCGTTATTGCATACTCTATAATTTTTTCGAATTTTTCATCACGTTTATCACCAAAGCCTATATTACCTGGATTTATCCTAATTTTACCCAGAATTTTAATGTTGTCTGGATAATCCTGAATCAGCCTGTAGAGCTCATATTGTCCACAGCCTACTAATATCTTACCATCAAAGCCTTCTTTATTTATTTCCTCTACTATATAAGGTATTGCTTTTGCTACTTCCTCTGAGTTCAAAGCAATTCGCACCAATTCTGAACCTGCATGCGCTAGTTCTATTACTTCTTTTGCATATTTCTGAGCACTACTTTTTATGTTGTCAGAATCTATATGTGCACCAAGTGCCATGGATTGAACAACTATAGGATTATTTCCACCTATCTTCACTTGTCCAACTTTTACAGTATGAGTTTTATGCCTGGAAACCGGCGATGACTCATATGCATCATCACTCAATGTCAGGTCTCTATCTAGCATATTATTAATCGTGACAGTATTTTACTGTGTCAACTACACTGCCAAATGAACTTGAACCATTTAAACTATGCTGTGGTGTTCTATTTAGATCAGTAATAGAATCATGAGAGCACGTTCTTCTTGATGGAGTTTCTTTTATAGTAACATTTATAGGGGAAACTTTTTTTTCTCGTGTTGAAGTAACTTTTTTCCCTTTTTGTTGTTCACTTTTTTTATGCTGCTTACTTTCATACTGAGAAACTGGCTCTTGATCTATAAATACAGCACCCTTTAAACGTGCAAGATTAATACCATGCTGATTGATCATAGCATCCTCCCCATCTTCAACTATGCAAGCTCCCACGTTGTTTGGCTCGTTATCAAGGCTAGCAATTTTTTTTTCTTTTAATTTTTTGATTAGATCTTCTTTATTCATAGCTAGATCTTGTAACTTTTTTTTCTTGAGGAGCTCCCTACGCTTCTCATACAGTTTATATGACTCAGCAAAATCCTCGTCTGCATGAAAGTTTGCACCACCAGGGTTACCAGGAGGTATGTACCTCTTACTGAACTTTACCTTAGACTTCGCTTCAACATTATGTACAGTAAAGAAACTAGAAACCAAAAGTATTAATATAAATAAAACTTTAGAAAAGATCTTAAGCATACTATAGTGAATATTGTGCTTTAAAAGATACCAATTAACAAACTTCAAGTAAATCAGAATCTCTACCAACTTTATAATACAAACATCTTTCTAAAAAATTTACTACCAAAACCTACATAATCTAAAGGAAATTTAAGGTGTTACAAATTTTACGTAACACCCTTTCAAGAAGAGCATTACACTCTTCCTTGCTGTAAGTTATTCTTCAGTTTTTCGGTATCATTCACATTATTAAACTTTCCGCTTGGCATATCTTGAGACAAGTCGTTTTTCTTCTCTTTATCAAGCTTAACTCCCTGATAGATACAGAATGCAACAAAACTAGTTACAGCTATTGCAGCAACAGCACTGACTATGGCACAAGTTAGTATTGCTTGTTCTTGTCCCCCTACCATGTCTGCAAATGTTTCTACTTTTTCTTCTAAGCCTGTAAATTTTTCTTGCAAGCCGCTTAAGTGCTCTTGCATAGCTTGAAACTGCTCAGTACCAATCTTGTCTTCTAATGCACCAAAAACTTTTTCAAACTGCTCAACATCTATCTTTTGAGCTTCTTGCCACTCTTTTAATGCACTAAATACCTCTTCAAACTGTTTAGCATCTATCTTTTGAGCTTCTTGCCATTCTTTTAATGCGCTAAATACTTCTTGAAACTTTTTAGCATCAATATTTTGACTTTCCTGCAATGCTGTTACATCCGATTTATCAAAACCGAATACAAATTTGGTTATACCCATTTTTAACCCCCTAGCTAATTAATATATTACTATTGTACGTTTTTAGTAGTTAATTTAGTATTAAACACTATACAACTGGGATCCAATAAGAAATATCTGGTCATGCGCTGGAACTTTTGAATTCCAGTTATGCAAGAGATCTATTGATCTTAAAATAACTTTCTTTGGTTTAAGTTAAGGGTTATTCTACCAATATCTCTCTCTTTCCTGAGTAACTCGGAGCACTGACAATACCTTCTTTCTCCATTCTTTCAACAATATTTGCAGCTCTGTTATAGCCTATTCTAAGTTGCCTTTGAATGTAACTAGTTGAAACCTTTTGATCTCTCTGAATGATGGCCACTGCTTGCTTGTATAGATCGTTCTCTTCATCTTCTGTTTCACCTTCTGATTCCGCGAAAGAATTTTCATCTTCTTGAGTGATTTCCTCCATGTAGTTTGGCTCACCTTGCGTTTTCAGATGATCAACTATATTTTGCACCTCATCATCACTTACAAATGGACCGTGCACTCGAATAATCTTACCACCAGAGGCCATATAAAGCATATCACCCATACCGAGTAACTGTTCGGCCCCTTGTTCACCAAGTATTGTACGGCTATCTATCTTAGAAGTAACAGCAAAACTAATTCTCGTTGGAAAGTTTGCTTTTATCACACCTGTTATCACATCTACAGATGGGCGTTGTGTTGCCATTATGATGTGTATTCCTGCAGCACGAGCCATCTGAGCTAAACGTTGAATAGAGCATTCTATATCTTTGCCAGCAACAAGCATTAAATCTGCCATTTCATCTACGATCACCACAATATACGGAAATGTCTCCATTTTAAGTGGTATTTTTTCAAATAAAGGTTTACCCGTTGTTGAGTTAAAGCCAATCTGTACAACGCGCTCCAACTCTATTCCGCTATTCATCGCTTCTGTAATTTTTTGATTATAGTTTATTACATTGCGCACATTTAAATATGACATCATGCGATAGCGATTTTCCATCTCTTTCACTATCCACTTAAGAGCAATAACAGCTTTTTTTGGCTCTGTTACCACTGGCGTTATTAGATGCGGTATTGCATCATATATTGAAAGCTCGAGCATTTTGGGGTCGATCATTATCATCTTGCATTCATCAGGACTTAGTCGATAAACAAGCGACAGAATCATCGTGTTAATTGCAACCGACTTACCTGACCCTGTAGTTCCGGCAACAAGCAAGTGGGGCATTTTAGTCAGATCTGCAATAACTGGTTTTCCGCTTATTTCCTTGCCAAGCGCAATTGGAAGATTTAAGTTTGCATTTTGGTATTCTGGCGATTCAAGTAAATCACGCAGCATTACAATCTCTCGCTCCTTGTTTGGCAATTCTATTCCCATGGCATTTTGTCCACGAATTATTGAAATACGTGCAGAAAGTGCACTCATTGAACGTGCAATATCATCTGCAAGACCAATCACTCTTGCAGATTTTGTACCTGCTTGTGGTTCAAGTTTGTATAAAGTCACAACCGGTCCATAACATACACTTATAATTTTTCCTTGCACGCCAAAATCACTCAGAACCTGTTCGAGCAGAGATAAATTCTTATTGCTCTCTAATGCATTCAACTGTTTTCTCTGCAAAGATTCTTCTGCTTTGGAAAGTAAGTGAATGCTTGGAAACTCAAACTCGCTAGAAGGTGGTTTAACAATTTCTTCGGCAGCTTTTTTCTTTCTTTCTTTCGGTTGTTGTTTAGTGGTTATATATTTTTCCTCTACTACTAATGGTGCTATTGAATAATCAGTAGTTTTACGTAACCTGAAAAACAGAACCTTTGTAAAAAGGGAAAATATTTTTTTACATAGGAAAAGCAAAGAATAAACCGTTCTCTTCCAACCAATCAATCCTACAATACCTATTGATGCTACTACTGTGAATATGTAAAACGGGCAGTGGTCAATTAGAGCATTACCGACTATTCCACCGTGCATGTATCTAGCAGTAATGCCAAGCGAAAGTTGCGACAATATAGCATATATTGCTACATTGATTAACGTTAGGTAGATAATTTTCAGCAATGATGCTCTGAAAATTAAAAAGTAAACTATGGTTGTAGCTATTGTAATACTAGCGAGTCCAAGAAATTGAACCAATATATCAGCTAAATATGAACCTACTACTCCGCCCAAATTTGTTACTTCCTGATTTGTAGCTGTATTTAAGGATGGATCTTTATAATTATAGCTAAAAACCGATATATATATATACATTAATAGTGACAAGTATATCGCTGATTTTAGCTGTTTTTTTAACATCTACTTAAAGTAATAAGTAATTGTATATTTTACAAAGTGAATTGCTATTATCAATATCATCACGGATAAATCTAATCCATTGAATGGTTGTATATACCTTCTGATAACCTTTAGTGGAGGATAAGTGAGTCTGTTTAAAGTTTGCATTATGCTGCTTACAATCTCATTATACATGTTAACTACATTCAATTTAATCAACAAATCGAGAGCAATTGAGCATATTAGAACGAAGCTGTAAAGATCAAGTAACAGGTTAAGTAAGTATATGATTGGATGCATATTACTAATTTACACTAAAACCTATTATGTGTAGTGATATGTATAAAATCAAGCCCCACAATAATTTTTATGCTGAAATAGGTGTAAACAATAAGCTATAAGATATTATACCCTTTAATTCCACGTGGATAAAAAACTTATTGATAAATTAACGGAGAGATGTGTACTGTATGAATAGCTTTTTGATCATGTTTATTACATGCAGGATAAGTGTTCAGGTACGTATGAAACCAGCGCTTCTTTTCTTGTCACCTCTTGTTACCTAAATAGCCTCTGTTCAAGTAGCCCCTTTGTTGTCATCCCAGTGCCCAGACACTGGGATCCAGATTGGCACTAAGTTGGTAAACATGAAAGCGCTTTATAACGTTTTTTATGTGAAAGCTAATGTCAGCTACTCAAATGATACCATTTGTTATAAACTCACTTTTACTCTATGGTCTTGTCGATATCCTGAACAGATACAATATTTTTTATTTATAAAATTAAGCAACTACTTATCGTAAAGTTGATCTATAGATATAATACTACCATTTGATGATTTTTCAGCACATTTTTCACTTTCGTATTCTTTATCAGAATCAACGCTAAATACTAAAATATCTCCTGAAATTTTATCATGAAACTCACTAATAGCAAAAAACGGTACAGTGACTTGTTCTTGTTTTCCACGAAAGCTCAAACTGACGCTAAACTTATCTTCAAGAACTTTTAGACCAAAAAATTGATGCTGTAATATAATAAGCATTTGAGTAGGGTATGATTCTTTCAAGTAGTCTGGTATGACAACACCATTAAAGCGCGTAAAAAATACTATTTCTAAGTGAGGAGTAAAAACATTATCTAATATAGTATTCAAAGCCTTTTTGATAACTTGAAATTTAGCATAACTAAGCGACTTCTGATAATCTGTTTTATCCATATAACCCTTACATGTTTGGGGGAACTTCTGTTACCCGGCGTTCCCTAAACCGTGCTTATAGCAATGAAGTTATAGTGCCTAAATTAAGCAGCTAATGCAACATTGTCTTCGGCAGCAAAGTTATCGTTTGCATCTAAATTATGAACTCTTAGCGGTGGTATCTAACCGAGCAAAGGTACCATCTTTACTATGCATGTCGATCCTTATTCGCCCCCGTATCAAAAATATGGTGGAGGCGCCGAGTACTGCCCTCGGGTCCAATACACCTATTACAAGGTAATTTTATTGCCATAGTGTATAAAAAATACACATGTTTATTATACAGTAGTATTGAATAAATGTCAAGTTATTGAACTCCAAATTGATTGGCAACTAAAAAACTAATATAAAAATTACTTCGCCTATTTATCTAATCTTAGTATAATCAAAGTAGAGGTATTTTTAGAGCTCAAAATCTATCTTCGTCTGCAGACTTTTCTATCAAATAATCAAACTAAGTAAAGAATGTAGCGTATCTTCTTCAGCGCAAATGGGTGCACACATATGCTTAATCTCTGTCGCATGTGCGTTACATTTTTTCTGTTCTTTATTAATAAATATGGGGGATTCTATGCCTAATTCTTAACAAAAAACTACTCAAATGCTTTTGTAGCTATTGAATTTCTGAGTTCAAGAAAGCAAGAGACAGTGTGAGAAATGGCACAAGCCGAAAAAAAGATAAGTTGTGGAACAAAAAATGCAGACAAATGTGGAAAATTGCCTGTGTAACTAGACTATAAATTAGTTTTTCTCCTCAAGAATTAAATCAATTCAGTGTACTTTCTAACTTTCTACCTGTTAGAAAAAAACGGATATGAAGGAAGAGTTTCGTATTGATCTTGTGAATCAATCTCTACTTCTTGTTCTGATGACATCTGTGATGTCAGTCCTTCATCAGATAAAAGAATTTTTCCTGTAAGAATTTCTATTACTTCTTCCCTTCCACTAGAAATAGCATAATCCAAAGGAGTCTTTCCTTCATTATCTTGTATATTAACATTTGCATCCTTCTCTATAAGAAACTCTACTACTTTTACACAGCCACTTCCAGATGCTAAACATAGTAAGTTACTTCCATCAAATGAATTAGCATTTATGTCAAATCCACTTTCTTCCCATGCATTGTACATATTAACATGCTGCTGCAGCTCACTTTTTAATTTTTCAATTATGTTAGATGCACTTATTTTGTCATCATTATCAATCCTATATAGTATTTTTTGTAATATCGACGTGTTACTCATAATGTTCTCCGATTTTTAAGAATAAATACTAATTATAGCATTAAAGCAAGATATGAGGACGAAAACATTCTATGTAATGACTACTATGCTATAGGTATTAATATAATTTAAAACTGCAATTATTAGATTAGCCATCTGTATACTGAATCTATGTCTTAAAAGGATCATATACATTAATTTCCTTAATTTTCACTTTTTCATTTAATAATCTTAAGATGGGCTGTAAATCATCGTCGATTGATAAGCACAGTACTTCTCTATCAAGATAATTGGCTAAATGATTCTTCTTCTCAAGAATTTCTGTTTCTTCCAATAAGTCACATTTATTTAACACTACAATTTCCTCTTTTTCAACAAGATCGCTATTGTAAAGCTTCAGTTCATTATGCGTACAATTATAAGCTGAAATAATTTCATCGTGAGTTACATCAATTAAATGCAGTAAAATTTTGCACCTTTCTATGTGCTTTAAAAATTTGTGTCCGAGCCCAACTCCAAGATGAGCATCAGCGATTATTCCAGGAATATCTGCTATTACAATTTCGCTATAATCCACTTTTGCTACACCTAAATGTGGTCTTATAGTAGTAAATTCATAATCGCCTACTTTCGTATCAGAATTCGAGCAGCGGGTTAAAAATTTAGATTTACCTACATTTGGCATACCAATAATGCCAACATCAGATAAAACTTTTAGCTTCAATACTATGTTTCTTTCCTCACCAGGCTGACCATGAGTAAAATGCCTTGGTGCCCTATTGGTGGAAGATTTAAAGTTAGTATTTCCAAGTCCACCTTTTCCACCTTGTACTACTTGAAATTCCATGTCGGGTTTATCAAGATCTACTATCACTTCCTCACTTTCTTCATCGATTATTTGTGTACCAACTGGAACTTTAAGTATAATATCTTTTCCTGCCGTGCCAGATCTATCTCTACTCGTACCACTTTTTCCACTACTTGCTTTAATATGTCTTCGACAACGAAAATTAAGCAAAGTGTTGAGATTTGCATCACTGATGAAAATTATGTCTCCTCCCTTGCCCCCATTACCACCGTTTGGGCCACCAAATTCAACGAATTTTTCTCGACGAAAACTTGCGCAGCCATCGCCACCATCACCTGCTTTTAAATATAATTTAACTTCGTCTATGAAGTCCATGCTAACCCACAATAATATTTAGCATTTTCTCCTAATGAACTTTCTATTCTCATTAATTCATTATACTTTGCAAGCCTATCAGAACGCGACAGCGAGCCAGTCTTGATTTGTCCACAATTCGATGCAACCGCTATGTGGGATATCGTTGTATCTTCTGTTTCACCTGAGCGATGCGAAATAATAGCCCTATAGCCATTTGATTTTGCCATTTCAATAGCAGCAAAAGTTTCCGTAAGCGTTCCTATTTGATTTGGTTTAATTAGTACAGAATTTGCCATTTTTTCCTCTATTCCTTTACTTATTAGTTCACAATTTGTAACAAATAAATCATCTCCAACCAATTGAACTTTATTCCCAAGTTTTACAGTAAGTAATTTCCAACCTTCATAGTCGTCTTCATTCATTGCATCTTCTATAGAAATTATTGGATATTTGCCTACAAGGTCAAAATAATACTGAACCAATTCCTCTGAAGTGAGTTCTCTGTTTTCAAATTTATAAACTCCATCTTCATAAAAAGTAGATGCAGCAACATCAAGACCCAGTGCAAAGTGATTTTTCATCGAATAACCAGCAGATTCTACAGCCTGAATTATCAGATTAAGAGCTTCTTCAGTGCTTCCAATGTTTGGTGCAAAACCACCTTCATCTCCTACGTTTGTGCTATAACCTTTTTTCTTAAGAATGCTGCGCAAGTTATGAAATACCTCTGCAGATATTCTGATTGCTTCACTGAAAGTTTCAGCACCAACCGGAAGAATCATAAATTCTTGAAAATCTAGTTTATTATCTGCATGTACTCCACCATTAATGACGTTAATTAGCGGAACTGGCATCTGCTCTTCCCCTACTCCCAAATACTTATATAACGGCATTTTAAAGCTGTTTGCTGCTGCTTTTGCAACAGCAAGAGACACACCCAAAGTTGCATTTGCTCCAAGTTTAGATTTATTTTTTGTTCCATCTAGTTCAATTAAAACTTTATCAATTGCACTCTGGTTTGCTGCATCCATGCCAATGATTTTATTTGCTATCACTCCACTCACAGATTGAACAGCTTTCAGCACTCCTTTACCACAATACCTTTTTTCATCTTGATCTCTCAGCTCCAATGCTTCTAGTTTACCGGTCGAAGCCCCAGAAGGGACAGCGGCTCTACCTGTTGCTCCATCACATAGTTCTATTTCTACCTCAATTGTTGGGTAACCCCTGCTATCTAAAATTTCTCTTGCAAATACACTGCTGATCGTCTTTTTCATCATGCTAAACCTCCACTAGATTCACAATTGTGTTCACGTTCGGGAAATGTCACCCCAGCGCTGTAACATTTCAGTGTACGAACATTGCAATATACAGGTAATTTGAGTAGCGGATGGTCAGTGCTTGACACTGGAATCCAGTTTTTATTATACAGCCACTTATTTAAAGTTAAGTCTTCTGGATCCCAGTGTCTGGGCACTGGGATGACACCATTCTTAATGGAAGCTATCCCCATATCGCAATGTCTGTACAGTTGTTTGCCTAGACACTGGGATCCAGTTTTACTACACAATTTTATCATATAAATCACCAATGCTTAAGTTTATTTTACTAGCAGCAGCTTTGCAGTTTCTTTCGCTAGTTTAGCTATATTACTACCAGCACCAATAAATAATACTACATCTCCTGAACTTGTCGAATTACTAATAAAATGTGAAATGAGTAAAGCATCATTCATAATCTTCACATCATTAAACCCATTACTGATCAAGGTTTTTTGTATATCATCAATTCCACAGCCAGGAATAGGCTTATCTTCTGGAGGATGGACAGGAGTGAGAATTACATAATCAAACATCATGAAAATTCGTACGAACTCATCAAAAAAATTACGAATACGAGCAAAACGAAGCGGCTCGATAATTCCTGTTACCTTTCCTTTAGTGGTCAAACGTGCTGCTGACAGGGTTGCCTGTATTTCATTTGGATGATGAGCATAGTCCTCAATTAACTTAACACCTTTAATATCGGCAATTAAAGAAAATCTCCTTGCTACTCCTTTAAATTCCAAAAGACCTTTTTTAATCTCTTCATCACTAATTCCAAGTTTCACTGCAACTGATATTGCAGCCAGGGCATTGCTAACTTTATGCATTCCTATTGCATTTGATAGCACTACATTCTTTATAATTCTGGTACAAGGTTGAATATCTTCTTTTTGTCTTTCGAGAGCGAGTTCTTTTAATCGAAACACCATATGTACATTATCATCATCAATTTCAATACGCTGAACTAACTTTCTAATTATATTAAATTTAGTCTCCCAATCTACCTCTGATAAATCACACTTTTCCTTCGTTATATGCCCTCTTAACATCTTCACTTCTTCCCATACTACCCCTTCTAGTATATCTGCGCGTATTGATTTGCTGTTACATTCACCAAAACGTTTTCCAGGACAACGATAGTAACTTCTTCCTCCCTTAGCATTACTCATTCCATAATAAACGGATTTGCAACACTGACATATCACTAACCCTTGTAATAAGTATTTTCTTCCACTTTGTTGCATTTTTTCTATTTGTAGCTTTTCTTTTTCCACACTGTATCTCTACGACTTATATATATTTTGCCTATAGTAAAATACGCACATAATGAGCCAAATCAAGGAAAGTGCAAACCAAGTAATTGCGTATTCAAGATGCTTTATTGGCTGTATAGTCAATTTGCCACCAAAATTGTCTTGCCACAATATACATTTCTCTAGCTTAATACCTAGATCATTGGAGATTTCTTCTGTACTTAAGGTAAACCATGTATTTGAAGCAATATCATTTTTGATAAACCAATTTTTGCTACCATCACAATACAAAACGCCATCAGCAGCTACTTTTTCAATTTTTGCTTTTTCTTCTTTTTTTTCTCTGACTATTCCTTTATTTATTAACATGTAATGTCCATTGATAAGCAACATAGGAGACAGCACATGATAGCCACGTTGACCTGCGAAAACATATAGTTCTATATCACTTAAAATTCCGTCGATTTTAACGTTTCTGTAGTTAAACTTTGAAAGATTATCACTAGGCAGTAGATGAATAACTGGAAGATCCATATTTTTGATAATATTATTCTTCCAGCTCAATCTAAATAACTGCCATAACCCGAGTGAAAAAAGAAGTAAAAAAGGTATAATGAAAATAAATACTGTTTTTCTTAACACTCTATATTTGTGTTCTCAAGTAATTTTCAATACCCATAAGCTCAATAAGGTCAATCTGTTCTTTGATCCAATGTAAGTGCTCTTCCTCATTTTTCAGTAGTCCTTCTAATAACATTACACTCACGAAATCCTTTTCTTTTTCAGCAACGGAAATTGCCTCTTTGATGCCCTTGATACCTTCTTCTTCTAAGTTAGAATTATCTTCTAAGATTTTCTGCATTGTATCTTTTGTGAACTTTCCTTCATACTTTGAGATTTTATTTGTATCTTGAAAATTTGGCATGCCCTTAAGCAGTAAAATTCTTTCTGCCAACCTATTTGCATGCTCAAGTTCTTCATTAAGCTCGTTTTTCATCTTTTCTGCAAGTTTATTAATTCCGCTATTTTTAAGAATCGCAGAATGCAAAAGATACTGGCGTACAGAAGTCAGCTCATTTGTAAGTAATTTATTTAAATGTTCTACTATTTCTTTATTCATAACCTTTCTTTAGCTAATATACCAATGTAATCTACATAACAATCAAGGCAACATCAATTCATTTTTCTCACAACAATCGTATCAAATAGCACATCATGAAATGCCTGTTTCCTCTGAGAGAAGCAAGCAACTAAATACCAACTGAAGGTAAGCATCACTATAATCACTTCTAGTATACTTAAAGCATTTACTGATGTTTGAAAAAGTTTGATAAAGGTGATAATTGAATTATTTAGCATAGGAAGGAAAAACTGAGAGATAGTGCGATCAAATGCTAAGCTCAAACCTATTTTAGAACTATCTAAAGTGATAGTATATATATTCATTAACTGTTGACCAGGAGTTGCTTGAGCTGTTGAAGATATAAAATATGTAAAGTATCCACAATTTATACACATGTATGACAGGTGTAAAATTAATGGAAAATCCCCTAATGACAACACAATTAGTAAGGTTGGAATTAATAAAATTGCTACATCTATTAAATATGCGCAAAAGCGCCTGTGTACACTAGCGATCTCTGTCATTACCACCTATCTTTCAAATACTTTACTATGAATTCTGTAAGTTTATTAAAATGTTGAAAATATAACAAATCTTCATAACCTCTTATTGATTGTCCGTATACAATAGGTAAGCAATTTGCATTTTGTGCACATAGAATATCTGTGATGCTGTCACCAACAAAAAACACATTTTCTCTATTTACAGGTAGCGTACTCTCCTCTAGTGCAAATAGCAGTGGAGTTGCAGATGGTTTATCTTCTGCAGTATCACATGATCCAACTATTCTTTCAAAGTAAGAATCTAGTTTAAAGTAGGCAACTTCTTGACGTAAATTAGTATTTTTCTTATTGCTAACTATCGCTAGGTAAATATTGTGGCTTTTCAGTGTCTGCAGCATTTTCTCTACTCCTTCATTCAGAGTAATATTTTGTAACAATGCATTATCTAGGTATTTTTGATATATCTGATTCGCTTTTTTCCACTGATCACCAAACAAATTGACCATGTAGCTCTTTCTTGATTCATGAGAATTTCTATCAACAACCTTACTGCCAGATCCCATCAAATCTAAAGTATGCTTAATGGCATTAGAAATATTATCTTGAGTATCAACTAAGGTATTATCCCAATCGAATACTACCGCTAATCGGCTATTTTTCATTTTTATATTGTTACGTATTTTAAGCTAATAAGTAAATAATATTTTGATGATAAAGCTTCTATGTTAATCATTTTTACATAATTACCTAGTATACTTATTTTAGCATAAGCTTTTATATAGTAGGTATGATACAGCTTCAAGATATATCAAATATTGAGAAGAAATTTCAAGATGCTTTTGCAGGCGCTTTTCCAGAAAGCACGTCGCTGAAAGATAAAGTGAAGATTATCAATGAGTTGCGTCTAGATCTTAAAGCTTACAAAAGGCAAGTAACTAGACAAAGTCTCGAGAAAAAGTTTGAAGATATTTCTGCATTGGAAGATAAAGTGAAGGCCAGTGCAAAATTAAATCGTAGTCTTAGAGATCGAATGAACCGTGCAGCTAAAAAAGTAGCTAAAGATTTTGAAAAGATCGTCGAGTTGAATCGGGAACTTAAAGATGTTTTTCCAGAAAATTCTTCATTGGAAGATAAAGTAAAAATTATTGTTAAATTGCACCGAGAGCTTAAAGCTCAAAAAGGGCGTAAAGATGAAGTGAAGATTATTAAAAAATTGATTCATAATCTTGAAGGTCGAATGGATCGTGCAGCAAAAAAAAATAGCTGAAGATTTTAAAAAGATTGCTGGATTTAAACAAAAATTCGAAGGAAAAGACGTTTTTACAAGTAAAAAAGTTGCAGAGTTTGAAAGTAATAAAAAATCTCAAACTACATTAGAAGGCAAAATTTCTGATCAAATTCAACCACTATGGATTAAAATCCAAAGATTGAGAGAGAGCATAGAATGCTAACTTTCGACTTGAAAGTCACCAAATTTATCTTCTTTTTTAGAGTGATTTTCAATATAATTTTTTATCATTTCGTCAGTTACATTTCCGCTAGTCCTGACAAACTAGCCTACTGCCCACAACCCAATATCTCTTTTTTAGCTCTGGAAAGTTTTGCTGGATTTTTCTGGAACTTTTTCCTTTTATTAACTGCACTAACTTACTAATACTTAAGTATGGGGGTACAGAAACGTATACGTGTACATGACTTGACGCAACTCTACCTCTGATAATTTCTACTTGATTATTTGCACATACTTCTTGTACAACTTCTTTAGCTTTCTGTCCAATATCTCCAACTAGTACTGGATATCGATATTTTGTTATCCACACTATGTGATATATATACAGAGTGACTGCTTTTTCTATAATATTCCACATTCTTTCAGATTTTTCACCTTAAAATTATATTCTTAAAAGGATGGACTTCAAGTCCAGGGTTTTTCTCCCAAATTTGGGACAATAAAAAATTTTCTTTCAATACACTCGATTGTATTTCTCCCCAATCTACTTTATTTAAAACCCTATTTAATCAACTGAATCCCCAGCAAAAAGAAGACTATAAAGTAAATTTAGAGACAAAATCAACTGTCAAAGCTAAGCTTGTCCTAAAGAATGTTTACTTAAGCAATAAAGAGAGTTCAAGCAACTTAAGTACTGAAAACTCCAATGAACCGTTAATACAAAACAGAGATGATTTGCCAGCAGCACATTTCTCTCTTATATCTCCTGCGTTCGAGGAAACAGTTGTTGAACATACATTTGATACTAGACTAGAACTTTCTTCTGACAAAGAGAATCAATCATGTAGCCAAACAGTAATTCCATTTCTGGGTTTTGCTGAATTCGATAATCAATTCTGCAATACTGTAAGGCTTTGTTGCATAGCTAGTGTTGGTTGAGGTTATTGTAAGAAGAAAAGCTTTTTAATATATGGCTACTAACGAATTTTGTTGTAAAATAGGCATTTTTCAAACAAGTACAACTTATGCCACAAAAAATGAGAGTAAGTAACCAAAGAGAATATAACGAGTTTCTCAAAAAAAGAGGAAATGTTTTTCATTTTGTTAATCAAGCCATAGAAAATTGGTATGAAAATAGTCCAAAAGTTGCAGGTGGCAATAACACTTATAGTGATAAAGTTGTAATTTTAATACACATAATAGTTCATCTTTTTAGAATTGGCTTGAGACAAGCTGTAGGTTTTGTAAAAGGTTATATGGTACAAATAGGCAAAAAACTTAAGATTATCAGCTATACACAAGCTTCCAGAAGATTTAAAAAGCTTAATTTGAAGATTGATGACCATAGAAGCAATAAAGATGATCTGGAAAATGTTGAAATTGCCGTAGATAGCACTAGAGTTAGTATCTACAATAATAACGGTGGGCATAGTAAGCTTAATATTCGAAAAAGAAAATACAGTGGTTATGGTCAAGTAAGAAAATTACATGTTGTTTTAAACATAAATGATAAGAAAGCAATAAGCATGAACTACACTAGTGGTGTTGCTGTAGACTATTTGCCGGTCTGCGATATGTTAGAAGAAGTCAGTGATAAATATAACATTTGTTCTATTCGAGCAGATGCGGCTTATGATATAAAAAGTGTGTATAAAGAATGCAGAAAATACAATATTGTGCCTATTATTCGCCCTAGGAAGGATACTAAAATTTGTTTAGCTGACTACTTATCAGAAAGAAACAAGTATATTAGTAGAATTAGGTCATATGAGAATTATGAAGATGGTATTAATGAATGGAAGAAAAAAGTTAAGTATGGAGCACGGTCTTATATTGAAGTCTTTTTCTATAGGTTGAAGCAAATATTTGGGTTTGGCTTGAAAAATAAATCAGAGGTAAATCGTGAAAAAGAGCTGTTAATTAAGTGCTACTTATTGAACAAATTTACTGATATAGGTATGGCTGAATTTAAATTAGCTGCGTAAATTCACTGTGATTTACATGCCTATCAGTGCTATGCAACAAAGCCATACTGTAACAGAAAATTCAACAGTTAGTAGTAGTTTAACGTCGAATGAGCATATATCAGATAGCCTAGAAGGTGAGCAATTATCCCCAGAGTATTATAACTATTTGATAAATGGAGTAACTAGTCTGCAATCCTCAATTGTGGATGATTTGCCAGAGTTAAATTTATCTCCTATAACTCCTGCATTCGAGGAAACAATTGTTGAACATACATTTGATAGTAGACCAGACTTTTCTTATGAAAATGAACCGTTAGTAAACAAAAGAAAAAGAGCTGAAGAGAATCAATTATATAGCCAAATAATTCGTTCAATAACTGGAAAACAGCGATCACAAGACTTATATTTTACAGCGTATAATAGTCTTACAGAATGTGAATTAGAAGAAATATGCACAGTGGAGCCACCAGCAAAGCGCCAGTGCATATCAGTACCTCCATTTGAGGGTTTTGCTGAATTCCATAATCAATTCTGCAATATAGTACCAGAAGATTCAATAGTTAATGATAGTGCAGTGCCAGAAGAACATACTAGCCTGGAAGGTGAGCTAACTTTCCTAGACTCTCAAATAAATGGCGGAGAGCCATTCACTAGTCTGCAATCCTCAAATGTGAATCCATTGCCAGAGTTCAGTTTCTCTCTAAGCTCTGTTACGCTAGATGAGATGGTTAAGAGATATGGCTTTAATCACAATGACCACGCTCTAAGTGATTTAGAAGAGGTATATGTAGAGCAACCAGCAAAGTTCCATACATATTACCACAATTAACTAGGGACAAAAAAAGGTGGTAGATTAACCTACCATCTCCTCTGGTTTCACTATCCTTTCAAACTCCTCCTCAGTGAGCAGTTGAAGTTTTGCTGCTGCTTCTTTTAGAGTGATATTTTCTTTATAAGCAAGCTTCGCTATTTTTGCTGCATTGTCATATCCTATATGCGTATTTAATATAGTAACTAGCATTAACGACTGATTTAGTAAATCCTTTATTCTTTCTTCGTTTGCTTTAATATCAACTACGCATTTCTCTGCAAAATTTAAACTTGCATCAGCTAAAAGTCTTATAGACTGCAAAACATTGTAAATTATCACCGGCTTAAACACGTTCAATTCAAAGTGACCATTTGAGCCACCAATTGTCACTGCAACATGATTTCCCATAACTTGAGCACATACCATAGTCACTGCTTCGCATTGAGTTGGATTCACCTTACCCGGCATGATTGAAGAGCCAGGCTCATTTTCTGGTAACATTATTTCTCCAATCCCGCATCTTGGACCAGAACCAAGTAGCCTTATATCATTTGCAATTTTCATCAAGCTTACTGCTACTGTATTGAGTGCTCCACTGAGCTCAACTAAAGCATCATTTGCTGCTAGTGCTTCAAACTTATTTTTTGCTGAAATAAATGGAAAATTAGTGATTTTTGCCACTTCTTTAGCAAAATCCTCAGCAAAACCCTTTTTAGTATTGATTCCCGTGCCAACCGCGGTACCACCTTGTGCAAGTTCATATACATTGCTTAGAGTTGACTTTACTCTCTCTATTCCCTTTTTAATCTGAACTGCATAGCCAGAAAATTCCTGCCCAAGTGTTAGAGGAGTTGCATCTTGCAGATGAGTACGCCCTACTTTTATTATATCTTTAAATTCATGAACCTTATTATTTAGCGCTTTATATAATTCTTCAAGATTGGGAATAAGCAAGCGGTTTATTTGCTCTGCTACTGCTATATGCATTGCTGTTGGAAAAGTGTCATTTGATGACTGACCACAGTTTACATGATCATTTGGATGCACTGGAGACTTACTACCTAAATCACCGCCCAAAATTTCTATTGCACGATTGCTGATCACTTCATTCACATTCATATTGGTCTGCGTTCCAGAACCGGTTTGCCAAACAACAAGCGGAAATTGATTATTAAATTTACCGTCTATTACCTCCTGTGCCGCTGTGCAGATTGCATCCCCTACTCTATTATCTATGCTACCCTGTTTCATGTTAACACGTGCTGCTGCAAGTTTTACTATTGCTAGCGCTTTAATCAGGGGCTCTGGCATTTTCTCTGTACCAATTTTGAAATTTTCCAAAGAACGCTGAGTCTGAGCTCCCCAGTAACGTTCACTTGGTACTTTTACTTCTCCTAAGCTATCTGATTCTATCCTAATTTTTTTATCCATATTTCCTCCTTCTAGTGCTTGACGTTACCTACATATATGAATTAATTAAATCAAATTGTATTTCAGTGTCAAGTTGAGACATTTTTAGTGAAGACCTTAGAAAATTTTCAAGCCATATCTTTTGCTTCTATTATTTTTTTATTGTTATTAAGGCAATCATGCAACCTTAAGCAATAAACCTACTTTCACTCTCTATAAGGCTATTCTACTTAGAGCTTGAATAGTGAAAACATCTTTAAGCGCAGAAGCTATACCTTTGTTTGCTTTCTCTTTTTTTACTTCTACAATCATATAACCCAACATTGCACCTAACGCTAGACTAACGGTCGCTGATGCTGCACAAACTGTAATCACTGCTCCCGCAGAACATGATATTGTCATACCTGCAACATAACCTACTATACCACTAACACCAATGCAGACGTATTTCTTCCGTAGCTCTTTTTGTATATGACTTTTCAGATATTCTTTTACATCTAAATGCCCGTTTCTAGTAGCATAATTCAGAGCAGTGTTTTCATAGCCATCTTTCACATTAACATTTGCTTTTGCTGTTTCTATCAGGTACTTTACTACCTCTAAATAGCCACTTCCAGCAGCCCACATTAGAGCAGTTCTTCCATAGTGATCTGTTGAATTAATATCTTCTTTCTGTTTTTCTATCAGGTATCTTACTGTTTCTAATTGACCATTTTTGGCAGCTGAAAATAATCCTGCATGATTGTTAATCATTTGTGCAAATGATAATGTTTTTAGTTTAGGGGGTTGTAACTCTTGAGTATTAAAGTTTAATTGTGCTGGAACAATTTCTACTTCAAGCTCTACATGTTCTCTTGTGAAACGATCAAGTAGCCTTTTTACCTGATCAATTGTTTGAATTCTTACCTTATAATACCACGATAAAGAATTGATTATTTCCCTGTTGTTAAGAACAAATATCACTAATTCTATTTTACCTGTTAAATCTTTAGCATAGATTGAGTATTCTATATTTAATCTATCTTGTGCAATATTTCGTATTGTCTCACTCTCTGTCCAAATTCTTACCTGTTCATTAATTCTCTTACTTACAAGAAAATTATATAATTCACTATCTTCTTCCTTCATTTTATTGAGCTCATCCTTACAGTCATACCAATAAGATGATAACTCTGGTATACAAGTAGGAAGAGGCAAGCGAGGTATTGACATATCAAGATTAGCTATTAAATGATATCTAGTTAGAAGCTTTGCTATCTCCGTATGGCCATTTACAATAGCATATGTTAGGGCAGAGAATTGACCTTTACGTTTCACATTTAAATCAGCTCCATTTGCTATTAGAAGTTGTACTACCTCAAGATGACCATGGGCAGCAGCATGAATTAGAGCAGTTATGTTTCCCGGAGATTCTGCATTAACATTTGCTCCCTCTTCTATCAAGTATTGTAATATCTCTAGTTGACCATTGTCAGCAGCCCATATTAAAGCAGTTCTCCCATAATCATCATCTATTGTATTAATAATTGCTCCACCCTGTATAGCTTGCTGAACAAAATCTAGCTGTCCTTTTTTAGCAGCATCAATTAGCTGCGCATTTAGCTGTTTTTGTGATGGCATATACCCCTCTAAAATAAATATACAATTTAAAGCTATTTTAGCCACTATTCAAGTTTTAATGGCTAAAATTGATTGAATCACTTTTTAGTGTTTTTTTATGGTTGTTTGAGTCTAGCAAAGATGAGTCTATATCACAATCTAGTAATTCTCCTACTGCACTTAGTAAACCAGCTGTACAACCAGCTATTTTGATCTGGATGAGAGGAGATATAATTTATAACCACTCCCCTATCCTTTCTAGTTGTTTGTAGATGTTAAATCTCAGGAATTTATCAAAATAAGGAGAGGCAATGAAGGGAGTAGTATCTCTTAAATAATTAGATAAGAAATCTGGTAGAATATTCTGAAATTCATGCATTTTTTGTCTATAATCTTTCAAAGCAATAACCTTTATTTTATCATAATCAAGTTTCCAATAAGCAAGCTCCGAGACTTCTTTTTTTGTTGTGTATTCCACTGCTAAAGCTTGTAAAATTAATTGCGGGAAAAATCCTGACATAACTTCCTCATTGGAAGGTGGTGAACCAAGTTTATAGTCTATAATTGCTACTTGCCCACCTGGTAGATACTCAACTCTATCACATCTTGCTGTCAATAAAATTTCTTCTGTCATTCGAGTATCTGACCAGCTCTTATTACACAATTGTCTGGTGTGTTCATTTGCAATCAAATTTTTTGGATCCAAGTAGTCAAGCACTGGGATGACACCCTTATTCTTAGTGGAAGTTGTACAGCATCCGCGCAGTTGTGTGTCACGCGCTGGAATATGAAATATCGGATAGGAAAAGCTCTTCTCCAACTCAACTTGATTGTTTCCAGTCCTATCAAGCTCAACAAAAGATTGAATTATCCTCTGCAACCTTACCCACCACATATTTGAAAAGTGGAATCGATTAGACGAGAATATTTCTCGTGCAATATTCATCAGCGACTTTTCGTTGCGTAAATATCTTGCAAGAATATTGTGTACCATAGTGCCAAACTCCAATATCGATGGCTTAAAATTTAAGTCTTTCAACTGTCTAAGGTTCAGTATGTATTCAACATAAAATGAATAAGGGTTACGAATCAGTTTTTCTACCGCACTGCAAGACATCACTTGCATTTTTGCTTGCCTCACTTCAGTTTTAGGTTTTGGCATAGGCTGAGTACATGGAACAATGCACTCAGGTGTATTTAATATTCTTAGCCAATTGCGATAAGGATATTTTGGTTCTTGTAACAGAACTTCCAAACGGCGCAATAGAATTGATTTTCTATCACTCACTAGCCTCGTAATATAAACCTTGCCGGCACCAAATAAATTGCGCAAAGTATACAAAAAGTACCCTTGCTCTTCTTGCACAGAAGGAAGGTTAAATTTTTCTCTATTCAGTGCACTCAAAAACGGATTCTGAAAATTTGGTATATCATTAAATCCAGCAAGTACTACAACCTTATTGTGATATAAGCTGAATTTATCTAAGTTATTTTCTGGAGAAAAAAACTTCCTTTTTAAAAATAATATCAGGATTTGGCTATATAACTCTAAGGAGCATTTTATTGCTACATCTTCACATGCATTTAAGAAATCACGAGTAAAATTACCTATTTCACCATTTAGCTCTAAAAAATTGATATTAGAAAGGACATTAACACACTGCAAATGAGCTGATGCCACATCAAAAATGGGATAATTTACAAGATACAGTAAAGGATTAAATATAATCTTTAACTTACTGATAATAATTAATATATCTTCTTTATGTCTTAGCTTTTTACAAGTATTAATAGCGTTAATAATATCCTTAAGACCATTTGTATTAAAGCTACGCAATACTTCTATCTCAAACTCAGATAAAATACGAGTGTACTCTTCTTGAGCGTAACCAAAAGTCACTAGCCTATGTTTAAGAAGAGAAAGCAATGCCACACCGTTCCATTTTGAGTTCAAAATCTCAATACTATAAAGCAGAAGCGTCACATAAGAATAGTTTTCCGATATGGTACACGCCATACGATCTGCAAGTAATTTATCAAAGACAAACAAAGAAGCGTTTTCATAACCTTCATTCTTTATAATTAGTGACGTCACTTGTGCTTCTTCCTCCCTTGAATCACAAGTGATGACTTCAATATTTTCAATTGATCCGCCACCAACTTCACTTAGATCAGCAGTTGTATCGAAGATATAATCAAGATATTCCTCAGGACTTCCTGTTATCCCAGCCCTTTCTTCTGTCATCCCAGTGCTTGACACTGGGATGACACCAGAACACGCTTCTGACAGAAAACTAACATCCCTTCTATCCACTTTTAAATAATCGAGTAAATCTTTCAGGCAATGTTGATAGTGTTTTTTATCAAGTGATTTCCAATCTTTTTCGTTCATTTTCAAATTCAGGTTAGGTAGAATTATCTTTCCAAATGGCAGGTCATATATAGCCTTAATCAATAACTTGTAGATTTCACCCTTTCCAATTCCAATAAAGATCATATGCTGATCTTTCTGCAGGAAGTTTATCATATTGTTTATGTAGTCATTCTTATGCTTTAGTATATCTATTACTCCCAAACCTTTTAAAGTTTTACTCCAAGTTTTGATAAGTAAATTTATGAAATTCCCTACTTTTTTTGAGTGCTCATCAAGTTGATAATCACCCTCTATTTGGGTATATTGAAGCAATGACGGCAAACTGTAAACCAGATCGATTGGAAAATTATCATTGTTTTTTTTATTCCACTCCAATATAAATTGAATGAGTAGCAGTGTTCTTTTTGTTGGGTTGATAACTTTAACTCTATCAAGATTTAATATTAAATCTTCTTCATCAATGTTTTCTAGTGAAACTATCTCTGGCAAAATTATAGTTCTGTAATTCTTGAATGCACTCAGCAATGCTATAACATCCCTCTTGCAGGGAAGTATGATCTTTATCTCGGGAATTTTTTCTCTTTCATATTCAGAAAATATGTGCTGAACCAGCACATCAAAAAGGGACTCATTCACATTAACAGTAAAAACTCTTCCCACTAACAGTAACAATTAATACAACACTTTTATTGTATAGAAATTATTTAAAATATAAATGTGCTCGCAGTTTCTTATGCTATGATATATTAAAGTCTTTCACAATATTACATGGCAAACATCAGAATAGAAGTTTTTAATAAATGTGAACAAGTTAGCCGCAGAAGGGTAGTTAATGTTTACTTGATTTACATAAGCAAAGAATTACCATCAAAATTACATGAAGAAATTTGTGGGCTATTTTATAATAAAGCCATACAAGACTGCCGTTATTATTCCTACAATGAAAACCTTGAAGAAGTTCAATATAACTTCATAGAATCACAAGCAAAGTGGGGCTTGGAGATAAGCTTTTTACCTGGCATGACCGATAACGTAGGAAACACGGCAAAACAAATTGTTAGAGAATATCTAATGAGCAAACGCCACATTGATGAAAGTGTTTCTATCAAGGCAAGAAGTTCAAAATTGATTCTAAGTCAAGGAGGTTTTCCAACCGAAGATGACATAAAACAGGAATTCAATCCTATTACTGAATATTGCACACTTTTCCATAAAGAAAACGGCAATTGCCATTGGAAGTATTACAGTAAACAAAATACCCCAGTTGGTGTCATTACAGCGCGTGACCAGGAAAAAAAAGAATGGATTCCAGTGTCAAGCACTGGGATGACACCAGGTAATAATGGAGCAAAATCTGTCAAACTCAATGTAAGTGACCAAGAGCTTGAAAAAATCAGCAGAGATGGAATCGATGGTAATGGCACTTTAGGGCTCTCGCTGGCAGCAATGAAAGCTATAAAGGATTACTTTAAAAAACTCGGTAGAAATCCATATGATATTGAACTTGAGTCTCTGGCACAGACTTGGTCTGAACATTGTAAACACAATATTTTTTGCTCCCCTATTGATGAAATAAAAGATGGTCTATATGCTCATTATATTAAGCGTGCAACGCGTGAGATAAATTCTAACATATGCGTGTCAGTTTTCTCCGACAACGCAGGAGGAATAATTTTTGATGACGATTACTTGATTGTAGATAAAGTTGAAACTCACAATAGTCCTTCAGCTCTCGATCCGTTCGGTGGAGCAATGACTGGAGTGCTTGGAGTTAATCGAGATATAGTCGGTTTTGGCAAAGGTGCAGAACCTATCATGAATACTTATTACTTTTGCTTTGCCAAAGAATCAAAAGGCAAACTTTATAGAGATAAAGAGCGTACTGATAAAATCTTACCACCAAAATATATAATGAAAGAAGTGATTCACGGTGTTAATGTTGCTGGTAATTGCTCCGGTATTCCAACGCAACTTGGATCGGTATACTTTGACGATAGATTCTGTGGAAAGCCATTAGTTTTTGTTGGAAGCATCGGAATTATTCCACGGAATATAAATAATGCACCTTCACACATAAAAGAACCCAAAAACGGTGATAAAATCGTAATTATTGGTGGAAGAGTTGGAAGGGACGGAATTCACGGTGCAACTTTTTCTTCAGAGGCATTGTCGGGAAACAGCCCTTCAACAATTGTGCAAATTGGTGATCCTATAACACAAAAAAAATTATCCAACGCCGTCGTAAAAGCAAGAGATCTTGGTCTTTATAATGCAATAACGGATAATGGAGCAGGCGGTCTATCATCGTCCATTGGTGAAATGGGAAAAGACGGATTTGAAGTTGATTTGAGCAAGGTTCTCCTTAAAAACGATGGTATGGCTCCGTGGGAAATATGGATATCAGAATCACAAGAGAGAATGACCTTAGCAGTGCCAGAAGAAAATCTTCCTGCGTTTAAGCAAATCATGAAAACACATGATGTGGAGGTCTGTGTAATTGGAGAATTCAACAAAAGTGGCAAAGCCGTTGTTAAATGTCCCCCAGGAGAAGTAATAATGGACATCGAAACTGAATTTCTGCATGACGGTAATCCCAAAGTGCATTTACAGACGAAACCGTGGTCTAAGGAGTCTGCTGTATCCTTTCCTGTCATCCCAGTGCTTGACACTGGGATCCAGCAGGTAAAGCCTGCAAACATTTTACGCCAAAACCCATACGATGGTAGAGCTGAGCGTGAAATGGATTCCAGTCTCAGCTACTTGCATGACACCTTTGAACTAAAAGAAATGCTAAGCAGACCAAACATACGCAGCAAAGAGTTTATAGTGGTGCAATATGACCATGAGGTTCAAGGATCGTCAATACTGAAACCACTGCAAGGCAAGGGAAGAGTGTGCAGCGAAGCTGTTGTCTCGAGGCCAGTCCTTTCTTCAAACAAAGGTGTTGTAAAATCGCAGGGATTTGGCTCAAGTTATGGAGAAATTGACACTTATCACATGGCAGCATGTGCGATTGACACTGCCATACGCAACTACGTAGCTGCAGGAGGAAATATAAATCATCTAGCGTTGCTCGATAATTTTTGCTGGTGTGATGCTTATAATCCAGAAAGATTGTGGCAACTAAAGAGAGCTGCAGAGGCTTGTTACGACTTTGCAACTGCATTTAAAACACCATTCATATCCGGAAAAGACAGTATGTTCAATGACTTCAAGGGATATGATGAAAATGGCGAGAAAGTGATGATATCTGCACCACCTTCACTACTCATTTCAGCAATTGGAATTATAGACAATATTGAAAATGCGGTATCGCTTGATGTGAAAATGCCAGGGGACTTGATATATGTGCTTGGTACAACCTACGATGAGCTTGGTAGATCTGAATATCAGTTATATAGTGGAATAGATAATAACAACGTGCCAAAAGTTAATGCAAAGAGCGCTAGGAAGTTGTATGAACGTTACAACCAGGCAATAAAAGATGGCATAATTGTCTCTGCAATTGCACCAAACTTAGGCGGCTTAATTATTGCTTTGGCAAAATCGCTAATTGCAGGAGACCTTGGTGCTGAAATTGATCTTTCACTAGTACCAATAGGAAAAACACAAAATACAGACATAATAAACAAGATAATAATGTTTTCTGAATCGCAAAGTAGAATATTAGTAACCATTGCCCCGCAAAATCAGCGGAAGTTTGAAGAATTGTTTAAAGGTATAGTTTTTTCATGTATTGGAAAAGTGACAGAGGAGAAAGCTCTCAATATAAAGGATATTATAAGAATAGATTTGAAAGACTTAGGTACTAGTTTAAATAACTTTTGATTACGCTAGACAAATTTTTCATTATGTGTAATGTCTGATTAAAATAAATGCATATTATTAAATTTGGGTAGGTGATTATGTCCATTTTATCAATACTCTTGCTTATCAGTCTTTCTTTACTTAACACTTCAAATAAATTAATGATATGTGCTGCCTTATTTGTGGGAGCTACTTTAGTTGTAAACTCAATGGTTGAGTTTTATGGTAGAAGCAAAGCTACTTACAGCTTAATAGTGTGTACAGTGATATGCTGTCTTTTTAAATTGCAAAATTTTAGTTTTATGATACTGGTTCTATATACTCCAATTTTAATCTCTCTTCTCTCAAGCATAGTTGTTTTTGAAGAATTAAAGTCGAAATTGAATTTTCATATGGCAAATTTCATCACTTTAATTATAGCATCGGTCATTGATAGTACGATTATTTGTGTTGGACTACTATACAAAATTTCTGCAGGTAAATGCTTATCAATATATATTAAAGATTTAATTTTCAAGTTTTCCTATGCATCGATATTGAGTATCTGCTTGTTTGTAGGAATGTATTTATTCTCCTTGGCAAGCAAGAAGTATTTTAAGGTTTCTGCATAACCCGTCTTCTGATATAGCCAAAATAGTTTAGATTTAACTATAACCGTCATTCCGCTATTTGTTAGCAGCTTGGCAGTATAATGTGAAAAGCTCTTATTCGGATAGCGGTTCTAAAATCAAAGTAATTGGAAACTGTTAACTTAAGTTATCCTTTAAGAGAGCTAGTACAATTTCTTACAGGTTTCATACATGATAAGAGTTTTATTTTTAGCTAAACCAATTGAAATAAGCTATAAAATCTGTTAAAGTCAGCTTTGTGCAAGCACCCTTAGCTCAGTTGGATTAGAGCATTTGACTACGGATCAAAAGGTCGGGCGTTCAAGTCGCTCAGGGTGCACCATATTTTATAGGAAATAGAGGTCATACTTGAAATTCATATATGTAATACCTATCTTTAAAGGTAAAATACTGAGCTATTATATATGAACAAAAAAGACTACTATGACCTGCTAGAAGTGAGCAGAAATGCTAGTACTGACGAGATAAAAAAAGCATATAAAAAACTAGCATTAAAATATCATCCTGACAGAAATCCTGGTAATAAGGAAGCAGAGGAAAAATTTAAAGAAGTAACAGCTGCATATGAAGTTCTATCTGACTCTGAAAAAAGAGCAGGTTATGATCGTTATGGTCACGATGGTGCTTCCGGTGGATTTGATTTCAGCCAAGCTGGAGGGGATTTTAGTGATATATTTAACGATTTTTTTGGTGGAGGATTCGGCGGCAGTACAAGTAGGTCAAGAACAAAAAGAAGTACAACAGGAGTATCTGGAGCAGATCTGCGCTACGACCTTAAAATTACCTTGGAAGATGCATTTAAAGGAATACAAGCACCTATACATTATGTGACAAATATAAAATGTAATACATGCCAAGGCACAGGTAGCGAAGGAGCAATCAAACCAGTTCAGTGCAACACATGCCAGGGAAGCGGTAGAATTAGAACTCAACAGGGCTTTTTTACCATTGAAAGAACGTGTACTACATGCTATGGGGAAGGAGAAATAATACAAAATAAATGTAAGAAATGCGGTGGAAGTGGGCGTAAAAGAGATGAAGTAAATATCTCCGTTTCAATTCCAAAAGGCATAGAAGAAGGAGCTAAGGTAAGGGTCAGTGGTAAAGGAGAAGCTGGAGCAAGAGGTGGAAAAAGCGGAGATTTATACGTATGTGTGAAAATAGCTACTCATCAGATCTTCACTCGCAATAGAGCAGATTTACACTGTAAAGTGCCTATAAGAATGACACTAGCAGTACTTGGTGGTGAAATCGATATTCAATCAATTGATGGAGCTAAAATAAAAGTAAAGGTCCCTGAAGGCACTCAAACTGGTACCAAACTACGTTGTAGGGAAAAGGGTATGCCATATATGAACTCACATGCTCGTGGTGATTTATACGTACAGGTAATAGTTGAGACTTTAAATCCAAAGAATTTAACCCAAAAGCAGATTGAGCTATTAAAAGCGCTTGAGGAAGAGGAACATGAAAGTGTAGAGCAGAAATCTGAAGGATTCTTTGGAAAAGTAAAAAAAAAATGAGAAATTTGCTAAATGATATAAAGAGGTAGCTGTCTACACTTAATTCTTTTTACCAATTTGAAAGCCTTCTCTTTTAGTGAAAAGATTTTTTTAAGTTATGCAAAAGTGATAAATTCCTTTATTTAAGGTCGAAGTTTTGCTATCCTCGCATTTTAATAATTTAAAATTAATGAACATAAACAAAAATGAGTTTTTATTTCTTCCTCTTGGAGGAGTAGGAAGAATTGGGATGAACGTTAGCCTATATCATTATCAAGGCAAGTGGATTATGATCGACCTTGGTATCGGTTTTGCAGATGAAACTATGCCAGGTGTTGAGCTACTCATTGCTGATGTAGATTTTATTGCTCAAAGAAAAAAAGATTTGCTTGGAATAATAATTACACATGCACATGAAGATCACTGTGGTGCAGTGCCTCATCTGTGGGAAGATTTGCAATGTCCCATATATACAACAAAGTTTACAGTTAATTTTCTCAAGGAGAAACTAAAGGAGTTTCGATTGGAAGGTGTGGTACCTGTGAAAGAGGTAGACATAAATGGCAGCATAAATTTGGGTCCTTTTACCGTTGAGTTTATAAATGTAACTCACTCAATTCCTGAGGCAAATTCAATATTAATTAGCACTGAAGCAGGTAGTGCACTTCATACTGGGGACTGGAAATTTGATCCAAAACCTGTTGTTGGATTAATTTCTAATATAGAGCGTTTAAAAGAAATTGGCGATAAAGGTGATCTACTTGCAGCAATTTGTGATTCAACAAACATACTGAGCAAACACGACCCTGAATCAGAAAGTGAAATTTATGATAATATTTACAATATAATAAAGCGGTCTAAAAAATTGGTTGCTGTCTCGCTATTTGCCTCGAATGTGGCGCGAATTGAAACAATAAGCCAAGCTGCAAAAGCACTAAATAGAAAAGTGGTTTTACTTGGCAGATCTTTATGGAGAATAGTGAAAGTTGCTCAGGATAGTGGTTATTTAACTGATTCTCCTGAGTTTCTAGAAGCAAAGGAGGCAGTAAATTTTCCAAGGGAAAAGCTGGTGCTACTTTGCACAGGTTGTCAAGGTGAGCCACTGGCAGCTACCGCAAGACTTGCCTCTAAGAGTCATCAAGCATTTAAAATGCAGCAAGGTGATACCATGATCTTTTCATCAAAAATCATTCCTGGCAATGAAACTCGTGCACATAACACGCTCAATGCCTTTATTGAGATGGGAGTGGAAGTTATTACTGAAAAAACAGAGAATGTTCATGCTTCCGGGCATCCAGTAAAAGCAGAGCTAAGGGAAATGTATTCTTTGATAAAACCTAAGATGTCTATTCCGGTTCATGGTGAGTATATTCATACGGATGCACATGTAAAGTTTGCTAAAGAGTGCGGTGTGAAAAAAGCAATAATGATTGCACCAGGTGATATTGTTAATTTGGAAAATGGGGAAAAAGTTAGCTCCATTGATGTCGACTACTTTGGTATTGATGGTATGTTACTCCGTCATCCAGAATGCAGCGTTATAAAAATGCGTGAGAGAATGAGAGATGCCGGAGCTATCGTAGTGACAGCAGTTGTAAACAAGAAAAATAAACTGCTTGCTAAGCCAAAAGTATTTGCACCTGGTGTTTTCGAAGCGCAAAAAGATGCAGCCATTATGCAAAAGATCATAAAGAAGGTTGAGTCAGCATTTGACTCACAGCCGATAAAAAAAATAAGAAATAAGATTGAAAGTTCAATATTTAGTATCTTAAAGGAATATTTACTAAAAAGACCTATAATTGAAGTCCAAATAGAACAGGTATAGAAATATACCTCTTTTTATTAACCATTATTTGAGTAAGAAGTTAACAATGTATTCTTTGATGTTATTTCAGCATGCAATACTGGAATCCGTAAAAAAAAATCAGTGTCAGATCACACAACTATACAAACATTGTGATTTGAATCTACCAGAAGGGTGCCATCTCAACGCCCAGGCAAACATTGTAGTTTTAGAGCAATCTCCACCAGTAGAGTGTCATCCCAGTGCTCTGACACTGGAATCCAGTTTTTCATGCAACCTTGTCAAAGACGTTTATTTTAGAATAAAACAGCTACTTTTATGCTTGCCACCTCAGTGCACTTACTTGCAGTCAAATTTCTGGATTCCAGTGTCAAGTACTGCAGAAATTGATTTACTCTACTGTCATGCAGTTTAACTTCAAAAGTAAGCTATTTGCTGAGATGAAAGGAGGTAATGCAAGAAATCTAATGAAGCTATTCGTTCAACTGGTGTTATTTATTTCGTTATTTATTCCTTATTCCACAAAAGCTGTTTTATATGTTGATATAAAAAAAAGCAATATTGGTAATATTGATCTTGTTGTATCTAAATGTGCATGCAAGACAGAAGTGGAAAATGAGCTAAGTGAAAGCATCACAAAAGTAATTGAAACAAATCTATCTAATTGTGGCTTATTTAATGTGAAACGTGACGCGAAAGTTGAGTCTTGGAAAAGCGATACTGTAGTCACAATAAGTTTAAGTGAAGTATCAAACAGAAATTTAGAGCTATCTTTTCGTTTATCTGACAGCTTTACAAACAGAGAATTGCTTACTCAGTCGGTTGTTTTTCTAGCAAAAGACTGGAGGAAAATTAGTCATCTTGTTTCAGATCTGATACATGATAGATTGATTGGTGAGAAAGGGCATTTCAATACAAAAATTACATATATCGCTGAAGAAAAAGATAGCAATTACAAATCCGTCCGTAAAATTGCTGTGATGAATCAAGATGGAAGTAATATAAAGTACTTAACAAATGGTGAGAAATTTGTGTCAACACCAAGATTTTCACCAAATGGAAAGGGTATTGTTTATATATCATACACAAATGGTAAAAGTTATATAATATTAAAAAATTTAAAAGATAACACTGAATCAATAATCAGCGCATTTGAAGGAGTTATTTCTGCACCAAGATTTTCTCCTGATGGTAAATCTCTTTTTATTTCCCACTCATTGAGTGGTGAAACAAATATATTATCTCTAGACTTAAGCAGTAAACGAACAAAAAAAATTACTAAAGGTTCAGCTATAAGTACTTCTCCCTCTTTGTCTCCAGATCAAAAGTACATGGTTTTTAGTTCTGATATAAGTGGAAGTCAGCAACTATATATCATAGATTTCACTAAAAAAAGCAAAAAACCCAAGAGAATTAGTTTTGGAAATGGAAGATATGCTACACCTGTTTGGTCGCCAAAAGGCGATCTGATAGCTTTTACAAAAATTCAGTCAGGAAAATTTTACATAGGAGTTATGAAGCCAGATGGCAAAGAAGAGCGCTTGCTTTCAGAGGGACATAAAATTGAATCTCCGGCATGGCTACCAAATGGCAGAGAAATTATCTTTACTAACGCAGAATCACCAAGCAACTCTAAATTATATTTAGTAGATTTAGTAAAGAAAAATCAAAAAATGGTTTTTACTCCAACGAATGCTTCTTTACCAGATTGGTCTTATTTTTGAAAGTAGATCTATAAAATCGGTATAAATCTTGCTTTATCTTAATCGTTTATAACCTTCGGTACTACGAAATACCCATGCTCTGATTTTGTATTGGATAATATTTCTTCTTTAATGTTTTGAGAATTTATAATATCATCGCGTACATGAATATCCTTATCTATAGTTCCATAACGCATAGGAGAAACACCTTCAGTATTAACTTTCAACAAAGTATCATGTATCCAATCCAGCATTGTCAGTTCTTTTGAGTAGTATTGAATCTCATCATCGGATAACTTAATCCTCACAAGCTGTGCAGTTTTAAGCATTTCTTCCTTAGTAATTGTTATTTTTCTCTTATTTGCAAATTCTATTAACGAAGTGATAACATCTTCTGTTGATCTAGCTGGCACTTTTACCTCCTTGCATAAAGCAAATTAAAATATTTGCAATTGAAACAACCTCTATCTTATCATTTTTTTCAAATTTGTGAAATACGGTGTCCGTAATTACTAATTTATCCAGAGAAGAGGAAGAGATTTTCTCAACTGCATTTCCTGAAAGTATTCCATGTGTAATGCACGAAACTACAGACTTTGCTCCTCGATTTTTTAAAGCAAGAGCTGCATTACATAATGTTCCGCCAGAGTCAACTATATCATCAACAATGACGCAATTTTTGTTTGCAACTTCTCCGATTACATTCATTACCTCAGATGTACCTGCTTTTTCTCTATATTTATCTACTACAACAATATCATTATCCAACTTGTGTTTTTCCTCTAAAATCTTTGCAAAAGCACGAGCTCTGCCAATTGCTCCAACATCAGGCGCAACTATTGCCAAGTTTTCCTTGTATATAGAGTTAACAAATACTTCAAAACAGCTTAGATTAGTAACTGGTATATCAAAAAAACCTTCAATTTGACTTGAATGCAAATCAATAGCAGCAACACTGTTTGCACCAGCTATTTGAATAAGATTTGCAGTTAATTTAGCACTTAAAGCAGATTGCATATTATTGTTTTTAATAACCCTATCCTGCCTACTGTATCCGTAATAAGGAATAATAGCTGTTATTCTCTTGGCTCCAGATCTCTTTGCTGCATCAATTGTAAGCAGAAGCTCTATAAGGTTATCATTTACAGGGGAAGAAAGAGATTGTACTATATATACTTCTTGATTACGTAGATCATTTGCTACTTCTACATTTACCTCACCATCGGCAAATCTTGACACCTGATTGGGGAATAGCTGAGCATTTAGCCCACTTGCTATTGAATCTCCTAATCGTTTACTAGCGCTACCTATTATTACCTTCATATATACCAATTAAGTTTTGAAAATTATACAGAAACCATGGAACGATTAAAACTTTATTCTTGCCGCCAAGTGGATCATAGAAACGAAAAAGTTACTCGAAACATTTCACCAGCTTTCTTATCATAATAACGGTATTGGCTGAGTTCATTAAGTAATTTTATGCGCAGCGTAATGACAAAAAGTGTTATTCACAAACACATTTTACTACATAATCAGCGCTAATATTAAAATGCTTATAAAGAGCTTCATAAGGTGCTGATTCTCCAAAATTTTTCATGCCAATAAATATACCGTTTGAACCTATATATTTATGCCAACCCACTTCACTTCCAGCTTCAATTGCAACTTTGATGCTGTCATTATTTAATACTACCCCTTTATATTCATCACTTTGCTCGTCAAAAAGCCTCCAACACGGCATAGAAATGACCCTTGTACCTACACCTTTTTCCTGTAATTTTTCTCTTGCCTCAACTGCAATTTCAACTTCAGATCCGGTAGCAAATATCGTCACTTCTAGCTTTCCTGAATATTCGCATAGTATATATGCACCAAATTTTGATAGGTTGGCCAATTGGTCAGTATAAGAGTGCATGTAATTAATATTTTGCCTTGAAAGTGCAAATAACGATGGAGATTCTTTTTTTTCCAATGCAATGCTAATGCACTCCAAAGTTTCAATTGCATCTGCTGGCCTAAAAACATACAGATTTGGTATAGCTCTCAGAGAAGCTAAATGCTCTATTGGCTGGTGAGTTGGACCATCCTCCCCTACTCCAATTGAGTCATGAGTCATTACATATATAACCTGCTGTTTCATCAAAGCTGCAAGACGTATAGCAGGGCGGCAGTAATCGGAAAATACTAAAAAAGTTCCACCATAAGGAATAATTCCACCATGAAGAGCCATACCATTCATACAAGCTGCCATAGCGTGCTCTCTCACTCCATAGTGGACATAAGAGCCACCATAATCATTACTATCTATTGCCTGCATGTGCTTATATTTAGTACAATTTGAACCGGTAAGATCAGCAGAGCCACCAATTAGTTCTGGCATAGACTTAGTCAATATTTCCATTACTTTGCCGAAAGAAGATCGAGTAGCTTCGTTTGGCATGAGCTCACATATTTGTTTCTTCAGGTTAGCCAAATCACTCTCGATGTTATTCGGCAAACGTTTCTCAAGTCTTCTTTGTAGTTCTTCATTGATCAAGGATGTATAGTTTTGTTTTGCCCTCTTAACTGTTTCCATCCAAGCGTTTTTCACATCTTCTGGTACATAAAATGGTTCATAGTTCCAATTCAATTTTTCTCTCATCTGTTTTACATCTTCCTCTGTAAAGGCACCACTATGAGCAGAAGATGTGCCAGCACGGCTCGAAAATTTTCCGATAATAGTTTTGCAACAGATTAGTGTAGGTTTATCAGACTTTTGTGCCTGCTCTATTGCAAGGGATATAGCATCAAAGTCATGCCCATCGATTTTGTCAACATTCCATCCATACGCTGAAAAACGCTTTTCTACATCATCAGAACAAGAGAGGCTAGTAGAGCCGTCTATAGAGATGTCATTGTCGTCAAAAAGTGCTATCAGCTTATTTAATTTAAGATGCCCAGCAAGGGACGCTGCTTCATGGCTTATACCTTCCATAAGACAGCCATCTCCTAGCATTACATAAGTGTAGTGACTGATTTCAAACTGCTTTTCAAGAATCGATTCAGCAAGTGCCATGCCAACAGCAGTGGCAAATCCTTGACCAAGCGGGCCTGTTGTTGCTTCTATACCAGAAGTTAAGCCAAATTCTGGGTGACCTGGAGTTTTTGATGTAAGTTGCCTGAAGTTTTTTAGTTCATCTATACTAATGTAGCCTGTCAGATATAATATAGAGTATTGCAACATTGAACCGTGACCATTTGATAAGACGAAACGATCTCTACTGATCCATTGAGAATCATCAGGGTTATGATTTAGGTATTTAGCAAATAATACAGTGGCAACATCTGCCATGCCAAGTGGCATACCTGGATGTCCAGAATTTGCTTTTTGTACTGCATCAATTGATAAAAAGCGGACAGCATTTGCCATGGATTTTAGTAGTAGATGATTCATGTATTAATAGGAAAACTTAAAAGTGAAGTATACTATATCATAGTGGCAAAAACAAGTTGACACTTAATGTTAAAATCATTAATAATTTATAGTTAGATTGTGAGAATTTTTGTATGACAACTGTTATCAATAGAAAGTATAGAATCAGTCGCAGGCTTGGTGTAAACTTATGGGGTAGAGCAAAAGATTCGGTCAATAAAAGAAAATACCCTCCAGGTCAGCATGGTATTCTTGGATTTAAGAAGTTATCTGATTTTGGTAAGCAGTTTGCTGCACATAAAAAATTTAAGTTCTACTATGCAATTTCAAGTAAGCAGCTTAGACGTACATTTTTAGATGCCTACAAAAGAAAGGGTTATACGGCTGATAATTTTATTGGTGCCTTAGAATCAAGGTTAAGCTCTGTTTTATATCACTCTGGTTTTGTGCCAACAATTTACTCGGCAAAACAGCTTATATCTCATAAACATGTTACAGTTAATGATAAGGTGGTTAACATATCAAGTTATAGAGTGAAGCCTGGTGATATAGTAAAAATAAGGGAAAGAGCAGCAAAAATTCCTATATTAATAGAGGCTGAACAAAAACAAGAACGTAAGGCTCCAGATTATTTAGAGGCAGATAGCAAAGCACTTTCAGTGAAGTATTTGAGAGCGCCTCAATATTCCGAAGTCCCCTATTCAGCAGACATGGAAGTCAATTTAGTAGTAGAATTTTACTCTAGATAAACAACATAAGGCCCGTGTGGCGGAATCGGTAGACGCAGCGGACTTAAAATCCGTGGGTTTTGCGACCTTGGGAGTTCAAGTCTCCCCATGGGCACCAGTTTAATTTATCAAAAAAGTATGAAATGGCTTGATATAGAAGATATTGCAGAAGCTCTAGAAGAGAAGTTTCCCAATAAGGATATAATTAGTATTAGATTCACTGAACTTAAGAAAAAGATCTTGGGTTTGAAGGAGTTTGATGATGATGAAAAGTATTGTAATGAAAAAATATTAGAGGCCATTCAAGCAGCTTGGATTGCAGAAAGATCTTAAAAAACAGATAGCTATAAGAAAATTACTGCATACAGTAAAAAGATAATCTTCTTGGAAATACTATACTTTACTCGAATTTTAATTAGCTTCATAATAATTTAATAAATTACAATTAAAAATGATTACAAGTTAGGCAAAAATATACAAATACTGCTTTTTATGTGTTATGTTAAGCCTACCGGATAATAAAATTTGATTTGTGAGGTTGTTATGTTTAAAATATACCAATATTGTATATCTTCTAGGTTACTAAACATTTGTTTAATGTTGTCTACAATTGTGTTATTAACCGGTTGTTTTGCAACAATTCTTTCGGGTTCTACACAAGAGATTAAAATGAAAGTAGTAGATGATAACGATAACTTAGTAGAAAAAGTCAAATGTGTCATACGTGACCCATCTGGAACGAATCATTCTCTCACATCTAACCCTGGAAGGCTTTGTTGCATAGCTAGTGTTGGTTGAGGTTATTGTAAGAAGAAAAGCTTTTTAATATATGGCTACTAACGAATTTTGTTGTAAAATAGGCATTTTTCAAACAAGTACAACTTATGCCACAAAAAATGAGAGTAAGTAACCAAAGAGAATATAACGAGTTTCTCAAAAAAAGAGGAAATGTTTTTCATTTTGTTAATCAAGCCATAGAAAATTGGTATGAAAATAGTCCAAAAGTTGCAGGTGGCAATAACACTTATAGTGATAAAGTTGTAATTTTAATACACATAATAGTTCATCTTTTTAGAATTGGCTTGAGACAAGCTGTAGGTTTTGTAAAAGGTTATATGGTACAAATAGGCAAAAAACTTAAGATTATCAGCTATACACAAGCTTCCAGAAGATTTAAAAAGCTTAATTTGAAGATTGATGACCATAGAAGCAATAAAGATGATCTGGAAAATGTTGAAATTGCCGTAGATAGCACTAGAGTTAGTATCTACAATAATAACGGTGGGCATAGTAAGCTTAATATTCGAAAAAGAAAATACAGTGGTTATGGTCAAGTAAGAAAATTACATGTTGTTTTAAACATAAATGATAAGAAAGCAATAAGCATGAACTACACTAGTGGTGTTGCTGTAGACTATTTGCCGGTCTGCGATATGTTAGAAGAAGTCAGTGATAAATATAACATTTGTTCTATTCGAGCAGATGCGGCTTATGATATAAAAAGTGTGTATAAAGAATGCAGAAAATACAATATTGTGCCTATTATTCGCCCTAGGAAGGATACTAAAATTTGTTTAGCTGACTACTTATCAGAAAGAAACAAGTATATTAGTAGAATTAGGTCATATGAGAATTATGAAGATGGTATTAATGAATGGAAGAAAAAAGTTAAGTATGGAGCACGGTCTTATATTGAAGTCTTTTTCTATAGGTTGAAGCAAATATTTGGGTTTGGCTTGAAAAATAAATCAGAGGTAAATCGTGAAAAAGAGCTGTTAATTAAGTGCTACTTATTGAACAAATTTACTGATATAGGTATGGCTGAATTTAAATTAGCTGCGTAAATTCACTGTGATTTACATGCCTATCAGTGCTATGCAACAAAGCCATTCTGGGTTACCGTTAATCTCATAATTTAAAAAAACCACTTTTGCTCCTGCTTTTTCAAATTCTTCAATCAGCACCATTTGATATGCATATTTTCTAGATAAACGATCAGGAGAATGAATGTAAATCTTATCAATTTTACCTTCTGTTACTTTATCACGTAATTTTTCTAAATCAGGGCGGACTAAATGAGATCCACTGTAGCCGTTATCAATAAATTTATACTCACTTAACAATCTGTATCCGTCCAGATTAATTTGCTTCTCTAAAGCTGCAATTTGACTTTCTATCGTATTTCCTTCTACTTGTTTCCCCGAAGAAACTCTCGCATATAAACATACTGTTACCATTTGACCCTCCTTGAATCCCATTTTTATGTTTTAAGTTTTTTTGACTTATTTCCTTTGACACTACCTTTTCATAAGCATCTGATAAGCATTGTTCTGCTAACCGATTAGGTTCATAGCTACAGCTAATTTGGATAGCTAATCTCTTGTTTCTCATGACTTTTCCTTGAAATAATATGTTCATATCATTCCTTAAAGCCGATGGTTAATTGATTATTAGCGCTATAAGTAAATCGGACTCTTGGTTCTGGACACAGAAGTTTTCGAGAAATGGTTTTCTCTAGTTTTATTTTTATGTTTTTTGCAACATTGTCGGTAGTGTAAATATGACAAAATCTGATTAATAGAAAACTATGCTTAAATATAGCGGGCCAAAGAAATTAAAATCTATAATAGAAAACTATGCATTAAAATGCATGAAAAATAAGATCAGCAAAAATGAAATACGTCTTATTTTAAACTGGAAAAGTATAGTTGGAGAGGAATTAGCAGAATGTACAAAACCACAAAAGATCTCATACGCACAAAACGTAAATTCTGGTGTTCTGCATCTGTTAGTAACAAATGGCAGTAAAGCATTAGAAATGCAGCATATGGTTTCTCTTGTAATAGAAAAAATTACAGTGTTTTTTGGCTATAAAGCAGTATACGGTATAAAAATCAAGCAAGGGAGTTGACTATTTAACTATATAAGGTTAACCTAGTTACATAGGATAAATTGGTATATTGAAGTGAGTAGAATTTGTGAATTAACAAATAGAAAAAAGTCTTTTGGTAATAAGGTATCGCACTCAAATCGTAAAACAAAGCGTACCTTTCTCTTAAATTTACATAAAGTTACATTAACGAGTAATATATTAGAAAAAAAGTTTAGCTTTCGTATAGCGACAAGAACTTTAAGAACTATAGATTACAAAGGTGATCTTGATGCTTTCTTGCTCAACACAAAAACAATTAAACTAAGTAAAGAAGCGCAAAAGATAAAAAGAAGATTAAAGAAAGTTTTAGCAAAACAAGAGGTAGAGCTAGCTGTTTCAGATGCATAGTAAGCCTACATGGCTCAGAGCAAAAGCTCCAGCTGGTAAAGTATTCAATGAAACCTTAAACACTGTTAAGCTACATAACTTACATACAGTATGCGAAGAAGCTGCGTGTCCAAATATTGGTGAATGTTGGAATAAACGTCATGCTACTGTGATGATTCTCGGTTCTGTTTGTACTCGTGCTTGTGCGTTTTGCAACGTTGCAACTGGCATTCCTGATAAGCTCGATCCTCATGAACCAGAAAATTTAGCAAAAGCAATAAAAAAGTTAAATTTAAAGCACGTTGTCATTACCTCTGTTGACCGTGACGATTTATCAGATGGTGGTGCAAATCAGTTTATAAGGTGTATAGAAGAAATTAGAAAGATAACTTCGGAAACAACAATAGAGATTCTCACTCCTGATTTTTTAAATAAGAAAGGAGCATTTGAAGCAATAGCTATTGCATCACCTGATGTTTATAACCACAACATCGAAACAGTACCAAGGCTGTATGCAAAAATAAGACCAAGAGCTCGTTATTTTCATTCACTATATTTGCTAAAGATGGTGAAACAGATTAATCCTAAACTTTTCACGAAGTCAGGGCTTATGGTTGGTCTTGGAGAAACAAAAGAAGAAATCTTTCAGGTTATGGATGATTTACGTAGCGCCGAAGTTGATTTCATTACAATTGGTCAATATCTGCAACCAACTCCAAAGCATGCAAAAATTGATAGATATGTTACTCCAGAAGAGTTTGAGCATTATAAATATATTGCTTATTCTAAAGGCTTCTTGGTAGTTGCATCAAGCCCATTAACGCGGTCATCGTACCACGCTGAAGAAGATTTTAACAGACTTGCTGCTGCTAAAACTTCAACCTAATTTAACCTATCTGTTCAAAGAAATGTGCACTCCCTTTCTTTTCATTCGAGTAGCCTCTTATCCTTCCAGTAGCCCATCGGTGTTATTTCAGTAACACCTGTTATTCGAGTAGCCTAACACTGAAACCAAGAGGACTGACCAGGCAATCAGAACTGGTCACGCGCTGGAATGACACCGTCATAAATTGCTAGGCCTTCATAATGTCATCCCAGTTTCCTCTTTACTCTTGTCATCCCAGTACTTGATACTGGGATCCAGAAGACTGATTAGTCAATCAGAACTGGTCACGCGCTGGAATGACATCATTTTTTTTTGCATGAAAAGACTGGATTTTCATGATACCCACTTATTAGTTTCGTCTAATTTATTTTACCACTCTGCTGAACGGATACATTCTAACTGAGAGCAAAGCACACTTACATCATTTAACACCTTCAGTGGCTCCCCTAGACTATGTTCCACTTTTGTCTCAAATTTAAATCCCAAATTTCCAAAAAATTCTTGAAAATACTCAATAGTAATGTCACACAAACTTCTACCACTTGTTTTATAATTTTTCAGCTCTTTCGGAATAATAAGAGACACTTTACCATCTTCATATGTTACATTTCTACCCTTACAGTTCAGTTTAAATTCTACTGAACTGTAAAAACCTGGTGTTTTGATATCACTAGCAAGATCACTGCTAAGTACCCTTATACATTCCATGCTAAAACTGAGTTTTAGACAATTGGAACTATGGCAATCCATACTATAAGTTATTATTATATCAGAATCTAACACAAGCAAGCCAAGTGGAAAAAGAGCCTTTAATAAATGCAGAAACAAAAAATGATTATATCCTTCTTGATGATAACTAGTTATCAATTCTTCTATAATAGAGTCATTTGGAACTGTTGCACCAACACGTATAAACATTTCCATAAAGACTACTTTAAGAAACAAACAATAGTTTCTTTTCCCTTTTTCATTCCCTAAAATGAGATCTTTATGTTTTGAATATAGCTCCTCGATAAGCTCATTGGTTATTTTTTGTTTGTTGATAGTAAGGTTGTGTGATCTATCAAGGTCAATATATGTGTTGTAACCAGAGTTTATGCTACTCCAACCACCTGATTTCATTGGTATAGATTTTAAATCAGAATACTTGAGCTTTTTTACTTCAGATTTCAATGCGTTAACTATTTTTTTTGACATATCACAATCTTATATTATATACGTATTACGTACTTTTCATCATAAGTAAAGGTTTTCTGTAAAACTTGATTTACTTTTTATTATACTCACCTTATTAAAAAAAGCGGAGATTTCAATATCTTATTTTAAATTCTTCAAGTTTAGATTCTTGTCTTTGGTTGTATTTATATCACTTAATACTCCAAGTGGCTTATCCAGATTATACTCAAAATTTTCCTCAAAAAAGTGAAATCCAAATTTTTCGCAAAATTTCTGAAAATACTCAATAATAACGTCAAACAAATTCTTATCATTTGCTTTGTAATTTTTCAGCTCCTTAGGAATAGTGAGAGAAACCTTACCTTCTTCATATATCACATTTTCACCTTCACATTTTAGTTTAAACTCCACTGAGTTTTGTAAATCACATACTAAAATTTTATTACCGTTATATATACCATCATTTACGCTAAAACTGAACTTCAGATAATTTGGATCTTCACAACTTATACAGGTCCTTTCTCTGTAAGAAGGAATTAAATAGTGGAATGAATACATGCACAATCCAAAAGAACGAAGTGCTTGACTTTGAGAAGAAAAGAATTGCTTGTACCCAGACCTGTTATAATAAGTTATCAATTCTTCCATAATAGAGTCATTTGGAACTGCTGCACCGGCGTGTACAAATACTTCCGTGAAGATTTGCTTAAGAAACAGACGATAACTCCCTTTTTTGTCCTTATCTTCTGTAATGAGATTTTCATGTTTTAAATATAAATTTTTAATGAAATCATTAGTTATTGCCTTCCCATTAATAACAAGGTCACAAACAAATTCATATTCACTATTGAAGTCCATATCCAAATCCTTATATGTTCTATAATCAGAACTTTCTGTAGACTTCAAATCAGCATATCTCCTCTCCCTCGCCTTATCTTTCAACTCATTAATCATTTTTTTTGACATATATACTATTAATAGCTCTTATACTATAATATATATATAACTATTAACCTTTTAATAATATAGACTATCAACTGTAACCTGAGTTACTTTCCGGTTTACACTTGATTACTCTAACGATAGATTTTCCAATTCCATCTGATCTACTTGTACTTTTTCTAACTCACTTTTTACCTGTTTATGGTATAAGTTTGCTCCTCTAGCCCAAGATAGGTCACCATTTATTGTACAAACGTAATTGCCATTGTCCTCTTCGAAGCAAAACAGCTTCAGTTTACTTTCGTCTTGACCAATTAATTCACTACGAATTACTTCTACAGTATAAAATTGACCCAAATTCATACTTACTTCAGGATGTTGCATATACCTTAACACCCGTGGCTCATATAATTTTCTTATCTCACCATTTTTGAGATCACCTATTGTACACTCTATCTTCTTTAATCCGTATTTAATAACTCTCACTAATCTCTTCGTCTCATAATCCCACAGCTGTTCTTCTTCCAATCTTTTACATGCGGTAAAAAATTGTGATTCTTCTCTTTGCATAAACCGAGATAAACGTTCTGCCAACTCATAGCACATTTTTTCTTGACTCAGTATTTCTCTTTTATATTGAGCTAAAATATTAATCGCTATACTTGGACAACTTACTGCAATCAAGTCATTATTTAAATCCGTTTTAATAATTTTGCCGCTCTCTTGATTAACATGTACAGTAACTTGCCCTAACAAAATTCCCTTAGAAATCGTTATGTCTTTTCCTATATGAGTGTCAATGGCTTTTAAAGAATCAAAGTCTATATATATTGCACCTTTCTCTCCTGTCATTTTTTCTGAAAGAGCAAGAGCAATCAATCTAAAGGTATCTATTTCAACAGCAAAATACATCCTTTGCTCCTCTGACATATTATACATATTCTTAAAGAAATCCTTTATGCTAATGTCTTCACCATCTACCTTCCATCCTGTATCTATTTCGCTCCAGTCGTATTGGTGTAAATCTACAACATGCACTCCTTCCATTCCTTTCAGTTCACGCTTTAAATCATCTATTTGATTTTCTTCAAATCCAGGACCATTTATAACCAGATATATGTCCCTCTCTTCTTTATTTATTAATTTATGATTTTTTATTATATCTAAGTAATTAAAGTCACTGTTTTTACCATCAGGTAAAGATGCACCATATACTCTTGGTACCCATGTTAGTATTATTGGCGCTTCATTTGATAATTTTTTTACATTACCGATCATTATTTTACCTCAACACATTAACATACTCATATTATAATGAAATTTTAGCGGCGTACAAATAAAATCTCCTAGGGGCTTAAACATTCTCGTTTCTATATGTAGGTGACTGTTTCGAAGAAAATTATTTTTCAGCTAATATTTTAACTACTTTACTGAATTTTCTAGCACCGAATCGACGATACTAGAAAGTTCTTTAATCAATGCTATATAAGTGATAGCTCTCCCATTGCTACCCTGTCTACTTCTGCTCCTTCCAGCTTATTATCTACTCGTTCATGGTATAGATCTTTTCCTTTCATCCAGGATAAATCACTTCCTGGTACGGAAACATAATTACCATTGTTCTCTCCAAAAGCAAATGACTTCCATCTGCTAACTTCTTCACCAATCAGTCCTTTGTTAACTACCTTTTGAATGTGTACGTGACCTAAGTTAAAACCTGTTGAAGAACAACCAAGATATGATGAATTAAGATATTGAAAATTTTGTGGTTGCATATCATACAACGCTACTATTCCTCTATTTTCAAGATCATTTACGTATCTGTTTACCCCTTCTTTGGTTGTTTTTTTTGTCTCTCCCTCAATTATTTCTATTTGTTCCTCTGCAATTTCTTTCTTTTCTCTCAGCTTCGCAAACTCTTTATCCAATAGTTCATCCATTAACAATGGTAAACGTTGTTTTATATCACTGCACATTTCTTTTTGGCTTAATATTTTATCCTTATACTCAGATAAAATATCAGCTGCTACGCTTGAATCATTTATTGCAATTAGATCATTATTTAAGCCTGTTTGAATAATTCTTCCACTATTTGAGTCACACATTACAAGTACAAACCCTAACAATATTTTTTCAGGAATTGTTATATCCTTCCCTATATGAGAGTCAATGGCTTTTAAAGAATCAAAGTCTATATATATTGCACCTTTCTCTCCTGTAATTTCTTCTGAAAGAGCAAGAGCAATTAATCTAAAAGTATCTATTTCAATAGCAAAATACATCCTTTGCTCCTCTGACATATTATACATATCTCTAAAGAAATCTTTGATACTAGTATCTTTACCATCTATCTTCCATCCTTGATCTATTTCGCTCCAGTCATACTGATGCAAGTCTATAACATGTACTCCTTCAATTCCTTTCAGTTCACATTTTAAATCATCTATTTGATTTTCTTTGAATCCAGGACCGTTGATAATCAAATATATATCCCTCTCTTCTTTATTTATTAATTTATGATTTTTTATTATATCTAAGTAATTAAGGTCACTGTTTTTACCATCAGGTAAAGATGCACCATGTACTCTTGGCACCCATGTTAGTATTATTGGCGCTTCATTTGATAATTTTTTTACATTACCGATCATTATTTTACCTTACTATATTGCTATATTTATAATATAGTGGATTTTTTAATAAAATGCAAGTAGACATTAAGATTTCACTTACGCTCTCTCAGTTTACAATTTTTGTTTCCGTATTATCTAATGAATCACCGTAAGTGACTGCCTTAAGATAAAACTTTCTCCCTTTTTGCACTTCAAAAGAAATTATTGAATCATCAAGTAGAATAAATTTTTCACCTGCAGTGTGTTCATATTTCTTAGTCCCTTCTTGACCTCTAATTAGGTTGCTAAGCTTATATTTATTTTTATCTATAAGCTTGGCATCTTGGAATTTTATTACCTCTTTTCCAACCAGCGCTAACACAGTTGGATTCATGACGTCTAGCTTACCAAAACGTAGCACTACTGTAATTCCCTCATCGGTAGATTCGATTACATATCCGTAAGTAGATTGTATATTTGCGCTCGCGATGGGCTTATAATTTTTATCATCATACGAAATAAAAAGTGTTGCTCCTTTCCAACCTTCCTCTTCACTAATTAAAGTAAAACTTGCGATATTACCTTTAATATGCGGTAAATCTATCATTTCTACGATAGATTTACTGATGTGAGAAGGAGGGTATTCTTTAAGCATAAGTGATCTTGTTGAAGGAAAGGAGAGCTTGTATATAGAGGGATCATAACCAACTCCCATTACTTGAATGGACATGCTTTCAAACTTTGTTTTTATAATTCTCATCGTATGTCTTTTCTCGCCATCTGAAATTGCTATGACATCACTTGGTAAAAGCCATGCATATTTTATCGGGAGCTTAAAGTTGTATACATTTCTCTCTTGCCACGAAGAATAAAGTAAAACTTCAGCTATATTTTGCGCCTCCCCTTCCTCCATAATGAGAGGTATTTCAACTGTTGCAGCATTGCCCTGCTTTGGCAGTTCAGCATATTTCACATCAATTGGATAGCCAAAATTGCGGTTAAAATAAACGATGTTAATCCTATTGTTTAAATCTAATTGACTAAGCTGTATCAGCTTGGGATTGTGATTGAAAACAGTTTCGTCAACTGGTATACCAGTTGTCACTCCCCTGCCCTTTTGAATAAATTTCAGTTTTGAGTTCTGTTCAACCACATCAAAAAAATAGCACCTTCGCAGCATTTTAATAATTGAGCGTACGGGTTGCTGATCATTTATTACATACCCAGATAGTAATCCTTTAACATCACTTGTATCAAACTGATCGCCTTTGAGACCTACCTTTTGCAACAGATCAGACAAAACATCGGAAACATTAAGTTGTGAAATTTTTCCCTGAATCCAGTGCCCGGTCTGCCAGTTATGGCAGTCAGCCCACATGTCACATAAATTGGGGAAATAAGGAAATGGCCTTGCATCCCACGCCCAGAGGAACATTTTCTCCACCATTTCTGAGCTTTGCCACTTTTTTAATGTTCCTTCGATTGCAGTTTTCTGCGAAAGAAAGCTCACCTATCCGTTTGAGTATCGTGGATATTTACTCTCTATACTAACTTTATCAACAAACACATTGGGCTCATTAGTGCAGCCGTTCATACTGGGAAATCCATATTCGGTAAACCATATTTTCTTCATTTTTGGTTGCCATTTTGTTTTACTACCACCTGGATTTCCATGAACTTCACTCCACCATTTCTCGATATTTTTCCACGCATATTCGCTGTCATTATACTTTATTTTCTCAGGATCACTTTTTGAGTAATCGTAAAAATAATCATACCCTACCCCACTGCTCCAACCACCCGTTACATCTTTCGCGGAATAGCCAAAAGGAGGTTCTGGGCCATCGGTGAGTGGAAAGTAAGCATCTATGCCAACAACATCGATAAACTCTGAAGACCATAGTTCATCCATATTATACCAACCATCATATGAATGATACTCACTCCAATCGGCAGCGTAAGTTACGTTTACTTCTTTTCCAAGCTGAAATTTTACTTGCTTTGCAACTTTAACTAGCTCTGCTACTGCAGGATAATTGCCTTTCGCATCTTTTACTCTGGTAAGCTGAGCAAACTCAGAACCAATAATAAACCCTTCCACTTTAGTTTGTTTGGCAATGCTTGTGTAATGCTCTATGAATTTGCTATACTGATTCTCAAAAAAATCACTTATATCCTGAGGAGTACCGCTCAATTTTCCTCGCCACTCTTTGTTTTTTGTGTCAAGCAAGAGCATTGGATAGAGCATCACCTTATAACCTCTGCTATGCAGCTCTTCTATATATCTTATTAGTGCTGCATCGCTAACTGTACCACCATATCTTGGATTGCCATGATTATCTTTTGAAATGAGCTGGGCATTATCCCTGGTTATATTTCCCACTTGCCAATCATCAGGCACTATAGCAGAATCGTCTTGAAATTCAACTGCAGGATATATTTTACAATCTTTGATATTCAAACTGCTTGCAAACCAATTAACCACTACCGATGCCCATTCAACATTTGGTAAACTTTCCTTCAATTGGTCCAAAGAAAGCATAGCATCGCTCTTTTTTGTGTGATTATTGTGATTTACTCTTTGTACCGGTCCATAGGGAATATATTGACTACTGCTTATTTTTTCTCGTGCAATTTTCTTCTGTATTTTCGTATCATACACAAACTCCCCTGAACCTGGTATGATATTGATATTTTTAATGTTTTCTGCTACTGAGAATCCATTGAGCTTCAGTGCAGTTTGCACTTCAAATGTAAACACCGGAACACGATTACTATAGTCTGCCAAAGGGAAATTTTTGATGACTATGTAAGATATTCCTCTATAAGCTGGTACATTCTTCTCACCTTCGATTGATAACATAAACGGATCAGGGTTTTGGTCTTCTCTGCCGTGGTAAAAAGTATAATCTATTTCATCAAAACTAAGCGATTTTATATCCGCCCAGATTCTATTTAATTTTTCTACTTTCCCCTTGCAAATTGCAATTGCGAGTGTTGCATAGTAGTTATATGTAATATTTATACCTCTTCCTGTTTTATTTTGAGTGGTTATCGCCTCCTCTTTTATTGGCTGTGACCAAATAATGTTTCCAGCAATGCGAGCAGTGCCATAGATAATTGGAATTGCTTTGCCATAAGTTGAGGTTTGAACTTGCAGATTTTTCAGCCTCGCCCCATGCGTTATCTTTTGCTCGGCATCAAGACCAAATATTGCATTATCAAGCTGTGCACCAAGCAGAGCACCGAGTTCTGAGCCAACAATCTGGCCAATTGGCCCAAAAATACTGCCCGCTTTACTTAAAATTGATGATAAAATTATTGTAGACATAATATTCTCCTTTTTAATAGATTGTTTTGAATTTTTGAAAGAAGATCCCAGACTGGGATAAAATTGGGACCTACTATATAGTAGTGTCATGCGACTGGTATCCAGGAAAAAAAGGATGTCATCCGAGTAGCCCTTTTCCTGTCATCCCAGTACTGGGATCCATTGTTCTTTATTTCTGGATTCCAGCGTCACACGCTGGAATGACATTAAATGATTTTTCTTTGAATTTGAGTTATGCAAGTAGCCCCTTTGTTGTCATGCAAGTAGCCCCTTCGATGTCACCCGAGTAGCCCTCTTCCTGTCATCCCAGTACTGGGATCCAGCCTTTCTTACCAACAAAAAACTTGGCACAACTTGCGTGCTCAAAAAATTCCTAGATTCCAGTACTGGAATGACACCCTTTTAGAAGTTCCTTCTGGATAAAAACTATTGTCAAGCACTGGAATGACATGATTCGACTTGCATGACCAGACTGTGTAGTAATTCTCTTTATTCCTCGATTTGCCACTTACTTCCTCGAGAAGATACATCACTCAATGAAGAGCTTACTGATGAACTTCTAGATAAGCTTCCAGATGATAGCCTTATATCCTTGTTTTTAGTTTTCCCGTTACTATATTTCTTATCTGGCTCATCTTTTATGTTATGCTCCTTCTTGAAATTTTTACAGAAAGTGCGAAGATATTTTATTTCGCCTTCCTTTTCTGTAGTTTCGCTTATTTTATCGATTAAGCAAATCAGATTTGCCATTGAGAATCCCTTACTAGCCTGTACAAGAATTTTCATATCGCTATCTTTTAACTTTTTGATGAGCCGTTCTTGTAATATTTTTTGACGTGTATCGTCTTTATCCAGCCCAGGAACCTCAATACACTCCAAACGACCACCCCTAATAAGCGCAGGATCTAAATGATTCTTATGATTAGTTGCAGCAACTACCGTTATATTTTTTGAGGATAAAAACTCTCGATCCAATTTAGTGAGTAAATGAGTTAAAGGTCCTGCATTTTCACTGGAAGTGCGCTTTTTGCCAATGCCGTCAATCTCATCTATAAAAATTATACACGGACTGTTTGTCTCTGCTTTCTCAAAAATTTGATCTATATTCGATTTATTAGACAAACAAGATGCAGAAATAGATATAAACGCAGATAGAGATTTAGTTTGATTTGCAATTGCCTTACTAATACTAGTTTTACCAGTTCCTGGTGGACCGTACAAGAGATATCCTCTGCCTTGTAACTCACAAATCCCTTTCAATTTTTCTTTTATGTCATTTGGTAATATAATATCACTAAATGTTGTATTCCACCCTCTTTCTTCACCTTTTGCGTAAAATTCCATATTCAGCTTTGCTTCTACTTCATCTATTGCAGTACTATTAATTAACTGTGCAGAAAGGTCACTAACCTCTTTTTTTAACCCATTCACTTCATCTTTCGTTACAAAATTCTCTAAAATTCTATGAACTTTTTCTTCTAGACCACTAAACCCGTATTTATTTTCTTTATCCTTTCCATCTTCTAATTCTTCTTTAATTGGAGTTAGCTTATTTTCTTCTTTCCTTAACCCTTTATTCGGCTCTTCGACTTCAGCTTTCGAGTTTTCTTGAGATTTTTTATTTTGTTTAATCATTTTATATGAAAACACAATTACTACTGCAGAAAGCGCAAATAAAATAAAAATAACAGGGGGAGCTATATTTAAAGCTGCAACTGAAGATAAAAATGCAACGTAAGGAGCTACAGCAAAAACTCCAGATGTAATTAATGTAAGAGAAGCAATAGCACCAGCTATAAAAAAAGGTATATTAGCTCTACTAGACATATTTTAGCTTATAAACAGTTAATTTATAAATAATACATTTAAAGAGTACAAGCTTTTCATAGTAAATCAAGACTAATTAAAGAGATAACTCAAGGTGTCCTTAATCAATCTATGATCGAGGTATTATGCAGTATTAAGATATAAGATGGTATGTTGTATTTTTAATTCAGTGTTCTTTTTCTGTCATTCCAGGGTACTGGAATGACAGATGCTATGATAAGAAATTCAATAACTTAAAGTAGGTAATTAAAGCCTCTAATTAAAATATGAATCTATAGTTATCATAAGCAACACTAAAGAAGTGCGGAAGTAAAAATTTACGAAAGAGCATTATGTATACGTATGCTTTGTAGATCTACACTTTGCCACCCTTCTGTTAAGCTTTGCCTCCCTTCCATTACGTTTTGTCGCTCTTTTATTTCTTTTATTTCGTTATCGAATTTTGACATTAGATATTTAACATAACCAGATGTTAATGCTGTTGATGCAGATACAGCTATTGCTGCCGTAACAGATGTTAATGTAATTTCCATTGTCTCGGTTATAAAAAGCGTCGATGTTACAAAATTCCCTAACATGGCAACTAAGCCACCAACAACTACACTACCTTGAACTACTTTATTTTTTAAAAACCCTTTTATACTCTCTACCGTATCTTCTTGGTGATTTATAATGGCATAATACAAAGGAGTTTTCTGCAAACTATCTTTTTTATAAACATCTGCACCTCTGTCTAGTAGAGCATCTACTATCTCTAAATAGCCATTTTTAGCAGCATAATGCAAAGGAGTACTACCATTTCTATCTTTTACATGAACACTTGCGCCTTCAGCTAACAGAGCATCTACTACCTCTACATGGTTACTTAAAGTAGCATAATGCAAAGGAGCACTACCATTTTCATCTTTTACATTAATATCTGCACCTGTTTTTAGTAGAACATTTACTACATCTATGAATTTATATATAGTAGCATAATGCAAAGGAGTACTACCACTTCTGTCTTTTACATTAACATCAGCACCTTTTTTTAGTAGAGCATTTACTACACCTACACATCTACTATAAACGGCATGATGCAAAGCAGTCTCTCTATTTTCATCTTCTACATGAACATCCGCATGCCTATCTAATAAAACATTCACTAAATCCTTACAGCTAGATGCTGCAGCTGCAATTAATAATGTAAATTCGGCATCAGGATCACTTTGGATGAATGTATGATTTATACTAAAATTTTTATTTTCCCACTCTTGATACGCTATTGTATCTTCCCTTCGCAATACCTCTTTTATTTTATTAATTACGTTATCTTTATTTACACTTGCATCTTTATCAATTGCACTTAATATCTTTTTCAGATTTTCAAAATTCATCTTTACCTCCTATAACTTTACGTTGCAGTTACTACACAATTACAAACAAAAGTAAACACATTTTTGTAAATTATTTAGAAAAAGAATCCATTAAAAAAGTCAGTGATTTGCAATAAATAACTGATCCATTTAATTGAAAGAAATATGTGATGTAACTATAGTCATTATAAACAACAATAGAAAAAACACGGAAGTAAAAAATTTATACTGATCTTATCATATTTATTATTAGCATAATTATAAACATGGGAAAGCAAATACAAGTCAACTTATCTAAAAAAATAGTGAGAGGGTCTTATCTGGCGCAAAATGGATGGCCAACCTTAGTGAAAATTATTTTGCATCATTGAATAATAACAGCATTAAACCAGCCAGCTCTATAAGAAAACTAATAGAGGCTTTTTTACTTGTTCCAATTATTACATCCAGTGCTATTACACTAGCATGTACCTATTTTTTTCTGAATGCAGTGAGTATTCAAAAATATGATTGCAGCTTTGAATAAGGGAAAAATTATGGCGCCTATGATTTTTGAAGGCTATTGCGATACAGACGTTTTTAATAGCTAGTTCAAGCTTTTTGCTGGGTGATTTTGGATAATGCAACTTTTCATAGAAAATAAGTGACTTTGTTAAAAGTGTCGGTGCTGAAGTTATATATCTGCCTCCATATTCTCCTGATTTTAATCAAACCATTGGTTTGTTATAAAAAATTTAGCCAGAAAGAATATTCAGCTATTCGAACTATTAGAAAAAGAGCTATAATTATAGACTCCGTATACACTATAACTAGACTTTTTTTTAAGAGGAATGATACACAAGTTAGTACTAAGACACTAAACAGTTTTCAAAAATGAAAATTATACCTTAAAGCTGATTTTCATACAGTTCTTGCAAGCGATAGCACTCTCACTTCTCTGGCACCAGAGTTTAAAATTTCCTGAGAGCAAGACCTTGCGGTTGCGCCAGTTGTTACTACATCATCAACCAATATCACGATTTTGTTTTTGATAATTTCGCTGTTACTTACTTTAAAAGTATTTTTCAAATTTTTTTCACGCTGTTTAAGTGAAAGACCAGCTTGAGGTTTGGTGTGACGAATACGTTTTATTGCAAATGGTGTATAAGATAAATTAGATAACTTACTTAATTCCTTCGCGAGCAATGCTGCTTGATTATATTTACGTTTAAATAAGCGTATTTTATGTAGCGGTATGGGAACTATGACCTCTGCATTTTGAAACATGTCTTTGTTAGCTTTGTACATCCACTTTGCATAGACTTTCACATAATTTAAATTATCAAAAAATTTAAAATTTATAATCATATTTTTGCTATGTTCATCATAAGCAAAAACTGATCTTAATACTTTAAATGGTGAAGGGTTACTGATGCATTTACCACATGTATCAATGTTATCTGGAATTACTACACCACAAACATTACAGTAATGCTTAGTTAAAAAATTGATTTTTTTATTGCATTCACTACATAAATCATAACTTTTATCAATTATACGTTCACAACTTACGCATACGTTTGGAAATATGAGATCTGTAGCTTTTTTTAATAAGAGAAGATTCATGAATTAAATATGTTAGGTATACCTTTTAAAATGCTCCTCATAACCTAATTATTAAGAAATAGTCGATACTTGATCCAATAAATATGTTTTAAGATACTTGCCTGTAACGCTTTTTGGAGTCTGTGCAACTTTTTCTGGAGTTCCTACAGCAACCACTTCGCCACCTTTTACTCCACCCTCTGGACCAATATCTATTATGTAATCAGCAGTTTTTATAACATGTAAATTGTGCTCAATAACTATAACAGTATTTCCTAAATCAACTAGCCTATGGAGTATTTTCAGTAAATTATTTACATCTTCAAAATGTAACCCAGTTGTTGGCTCATCGAGAATATACAATGTTTTCCCGGTAAATCGCTTTGATAGTTCCTTAGACAGCTTTATTCGTTGTGCTTCACCCCCGGACAACGTTGTTGACGACTGTCCAAGCGTTATATAGCCAAGCCCTACTTCCTGTAAAGAAATCAACTTTTCCTTTATCATTGGAAGATTTTCAAAAAAGTCACATGCTTGATCTATTGTCATATCAAGCACATCAGAAATTGATTTTCCGTTGTAAGTAACTTCCAATGTTTCTCGGTTATACCTCTGTCCTCTACATTGCTCACATTTCACATAAACATCCGGTAGGAAATGCATCTCGATCTTTAAATGCCCATCACCTTTACAAGCTTCACATCTTCCTCCCCTGGTATTAAATGAAAATCGGCCTATATTGTAACCTCGTGCCTTCGACTCTGGGAGACCTGCAAACCAATTTCTGATGTGAGTAAACATACCAACATATGTTGCTGGATTTGATGCTGGGGTCCTACCAATTGGCGATTGATCAACTTCTATAATTTTATCTATATACTCAAGGCCTTCTATTTTGTCGCATTGACCATGCCTTGCAGATGAATGATTTATCTTGTGTGCTGAGTATTTATATAATGTTTCTATCACTAAACTTGATTTCCCTCCTCCTGATATTCCAGTAACACAAATAAAATTCCCTATAGGAAATTCAACATTTATATTTTTTAAGTTGTTCTCACAAGCATTAACTACCTTTATGAACTGAGTCGTTTGCTTTCTTCTTTTTGAAATTGAAATTTCCTTCTTTCCACTTAAATACTGTCCTGTTATGCTCTCTGAATTTTTTTGTAACTGATCTGGTGTTCCTTCTGCAACAACTTTTCCTCCGTTTACACCAGCTCCAGGACCAATATCAATCACATAATCAGCAGCCATTATTGTGTCTTCATCATGTTCAACAACAATCACAGTATTACCCATGTCTCTCAGATTTTTAAGTGTGGCAATTAATCGATCATTATCACATTGATGAAGGCCAATTGAGGGTTCGTCAAGCACGTATAGCACTCCTGTTAAACCAGAGCCAATTTGCGAAGCAAGCCTGATCCTCTGGCTTTCACCACCAGAGAGAGTGCTAGATTCACGGTCAAGTGTAAGGTAATTTAGCCCTACATTCTTTAAAAATGTCAGCCTTTTGATTATTTCGTTTAATATTTTATTTGAAATTTGCTTATGTTGTTCTGTGAGCTTGTCTGGCAAATTTTCAAACCAATCAAGGGATTCATCGACGCTGAGCCCTGATATTTCACCTATGTGTTTTTCATCAATTTTCACTGTAAGTGCTTCTTTTCTCAATCTATAGCCAGCACATTCTTTGCAGTCAGTAACAGAACAATACCTATCAATAAGTGATGCATCGTAATCCATCTGGCGTTCTAGGATACTGACCAAACCTTGAAATTTCATTTCTCTAGAGCCAAAAAGTATTAAATCCTTCACTTTTTGGTCTATATTCTTCCACGGAACATCAAGACTAAATTTGCAATTTTCAGCCAGTGACAGAATTGCATTTTTTAGCAATCCATAGTTTGTATGCACTTGACGGAATATTGATCCAATTGGCTTTAAAGCACCTTCAGATATCGAGAGCGTTTCATCTGGCACTATTAGCTTTGCATCAACACTTAGCTTTTTACCGAGCCCATTGCATGAACTGCATGCACCGTAGGGGCTGTTAAAAGAAAACAATCTTGGCTCTATTTCTTCAAGAGTAAAGCCAGACTCAGGACATGCAAAATTCTCTGAGAAAGTTAAAGTTTGACCATTTTTATACTCGGAATTGTGGTTATCAGGTAAGTTAACTATTTCTGCATACATTAAGCCATGGGCAAGTCTCAATGCTGATTCTATACTGCTTGGTAGTCGATTTCCTATATCATCTGATATGGACACTCTATCTGCAATCACAAAAATATCATGTTTCTTGTTTTTATCGAGCTTAGGCAAGTCATCTATATCACATATTTCACCGTTTATTTTTAGTCTTACGTAACCCTGCTTTTTAATTTCCAGTATCTCTTTTAGATGCTCTCCCTTTCTACCACGTACAATAGGAGCAATTATATATACTTTAGTTTCTAAAGGTAATGCTGTAATAGTATCTACAATTTGAGATACAGTCTGTTTCGTTATTGGCAATCCAGTTGCGGGTGAGTAAGGAATGCCTATTCGCGCATATATTAAGCGTAGATAGTCATAAATTTCAGTAACGGTTCCAACAGTTGATCTTGGATTTTTTGAGATCGATTTTTGGTTAATTGATATTGCAGGAGAGAGGCCTGTGATCGATTCAACGTCAGGTTTATCTTGAATATTAAGAAATTGACGTGCATAAGCCGATAGACTTTCGACGTATCGGCGTTGGCCTTCTGCATAAATCGTATCGAATGCGAGGCTAGACTTACCAGAACCACTTAGTCCAGTTATAACAACTAACTTATTTTTTGGTATATTGACATCAATACCCTGCAAATTATGCTCTCTTGCACCTTTAACTCTGATCATACTTCATGTACCTTTGACCATTACAGCCTCAAAATACATAAACTTACAACAACTTTCTACTAATTTTTTCAACTATTACGGAAAACGAAGTAGCACAACTAGTGCAAAACATTTTGCCATACAACTATATAAACATCTGTTTTCGCCAAGTGAGTTCGTACAACAAATGGTGTCATAAAAGTATGTTTTCTACAATCTCATCAAAAACATGCTTACCAATTTTTGGAAACAGGAAATTTTATTTTATATAAAATATAGAATTTTGATAAATTTAACTTTTTTGTGAGATTATGCAGTGATAAAAATAAATTGAGAGGGAAAGGTTGTGGCAATAGAGAAGGAGAAGTTTTTTGAAATAATAAATGAGGTAAGTGAAAGTAGCGATTTGGATGAAGATAATTTACTTGAAAGAATAAAGAATGAGTTAAAAGGAAAAGATGCAGGAGAGTACAACAAGTTTAGTAAAAATTTTAGTAAAGAACATCAATTTAGTATAAAATTTTCAGAAGAAGCTGCAGAAGATTGGACGTTGTTACATCTTGCTGCAGCATGCAACAATCTTTTGATAGCGGAATTTCTAATGAAAAAGAAAGCAAGTGTTAGCGCTCGAGTAAAAGATGGTTCTAAAAATGATGGGCTAACTGCTTTGCATATTGCTGCTTCTTGTGGACATGAAAGCATGGTAAAACAACTACTAAGTGATGATCGAGTTAATCCTTCATTAAAAAGCAAAAATAAGACTCCAAGGGAGGTGGTTGGTAATATAGAAAATAAAGAAGCTATAGTAAAAATGTTAAAGGAAGCAGAACAAAATTTTTGTACAAAGCATGAGAAAAAAACTGCTGCACCAGCAGATGTTATAAATTCTGTGAAACAATATGATACCATACGTAGTGGTGCACAGGCTCCTGTTACGTGCGAAAGTAGTGACAGTTTAGTAAGTGAGCAAGACTTACGTGTTAGTGTTAAGAATATGGTAGAAAAATTTGAGTCACCGCAAAGAAAAAGTGCTACATGTAGTGGTAAACAGACTCCTATTGACGAAAGTGTTAGTAGTGATGACAGCGGTCTAGAACTTGAAACTACATTTAATACCTCTTCCTGCTCCGAAATAAATCACGACGAGGCAGTTGATAATCAAACTTTAGAAAGTTTGCCATCTCAAATTCAGTTGCGAGATAGCCAAATCCAGAAATTACAAGAGGCAGATGAGGAATTAAAACGGGTAAAGAATTGCATGGGTGGACATGAGAATAGGTTAGAAGTACTTGATAAACTCAGTGAAGAGAATCAATCACTAAAACAACAAATACAAGATCTAAAAAGTAAAAATACAACACTTAATAGTGAATTAAGCAAAACCAAAGCAAATAAAGTATTACTAGAAAAAACAGAAAAAAGACAACTGTCTTTCTTAAAAATTGCTTCTGTAAACTTTACAATCATGTTGACAGTAGGTGTTGCCTTTAGTATAGCCTTCCAATTACCAATTCTATTGATGATTGCAACTTCTGTGATGTCTTCATTGATAGTCGGTGGAGTTACATACGCACTATCACCGCAACCTACTGAATTAAAAGAAGTAAGTATTCAATGCTCAGTGCAACATGATGCTTGTAAAACTTAACTTGTGCGCTTCCTGGTAATTTTGATATAGTTATTTCAGTTGAAATCTACAGGTTTACAAATGGCAATCTTAAGTGTAAGAGAAGCTTTATGCACAGCGATCAGAGAAGAAATGCAAAATGACCCTGATATATTTATCATGGGTGAAGAAGTTGCAGAGTATGATGGTGCTTATAAAGTAACGAAAGGATTACTGAAAGAGTTTGGAGAAAATAGGGTAGTTGATACACCCATTACTGAACATGGATTTGCTGGTCTTGCTGTTGGAGCAGCATTTGCTGGACTGAGGCCAATAGTCGAGTTTATGACTTTTAATTTTTCTATGCAGGCTATCGACCAAATTGTGAATTCCGCAACAAAAACAAATTATATGTCGGGTGGACAACTTGGATGCCCTATAGTATTTCGTGGACCAAATGGAGCTGCAGCAAGAGTTGCTGCACAACATTCTCAGTGCTTTGCATCTTGGTATTCGCATGTTCCAGGGTTGAAAGTAATAGCACCTTACTTTGCCTCCGATTGCAGAGGTCTGCTTAAAGCTGCAATTCGTGACCCTAATCCGGTAATATTTCTAGAAAACGAGATCGCTTATGGACATGAGCATGAAGTTCCTGACTCTGAGCTATCAAATAAAGATTATCTACTTGAGATAGGCAAAGCTGCTGTTATACGGGAAGGAAAGGATGTAACTATCACTGCTTTTTCATTGAAACTAATGGATGCGTTAAATGCAGCAGATTTACTCTCTAGTGAAGGAATAGAAGCTGAAGTTATCGACCTCAGAACCTTAAGACCACTTGACACTGAAACAGTTATTAACTCTATTAAGAAGACCAATAGATTAGTAAGCATAGAAGAGGGTTGGCCATTTGCAGGAATAGGAGCAGAACTCTCAGCCATGGTTATGGAACAAGGATTTGACTACCTTGACGCTCCGGTTGTACGGGTAACCGGCAAGGATGTCCCCTTACCTTATGCTGCAAACCTAGAAAAGAAAGCATTACCACAAGTGGAAGATATAGTTGAAGCTGTGCACCAAGTCTGCTTTAGAAAGAAATAGTCCTATTGACTCTTTTTTTTATCTCCCGTTCCACATTCTTCCATAAAAGAGGCATTTGTAGAGTTTATACCACCCATTACTTTTATGACAATAGTTTTAGCGCCAAAAAACACAGCGCAAAATACACCGAGGGCGAAAAGAGCAGGCCACGGCATTCTACCAAATATTGCAAGTAAAGCTGCTCCTATTATCACTACGGTCATAAGCGGTCCACCTATTCCCCAAACGTAGCCAATAATATTACATATTACTTGAGCAGTTGTATCGTCATTAGAGTTAGCAGCACTTCCAACATGAGAAAAAGAAATAAATAATACTATAAGTAGAATACAAAAAACCTTTCTAATTGTAGGGTTCATCCCTATACCTTAAGTTTAAATACTATAATTATATCTAAAATAGTATAATTTTTAGTAAAACTAGCATTGTGATTTATACAATATTGCATAGCAAATGATGTCTATTGGTTATCAATCACTGTCAATTACTTGAGAGCTTATTTCGACTTTCGAAAAAGAGCAATAACACCCATGAGTAAAATTTCACATTACCACTTTTATGTGTTATGATAAGCTTAAATTTATAAAGAAAATAAAATTGAAAGAATTGAGAGAGAACCGGATAGCAAGAACGAGAAAGTTTTTATCTTCACTGTTTTTTTTGCTACTAATTGCGCTATCAATACGTAGTTTTTTATTTGAGCCATTTCATATTCCTTCTGGTTCAATGAAAAGCACTCTACTTGAGGGAGATTATATTTTTACTAGTAAATATTCATATGGTTATAGTAAACACTCTTTTCCATTTTCTCCAAACATCTTTAGCGGTAGAATCTTTTATACCCCTCCGGAGCGTGGTGATATAATAGTTTTCAAGCCTACAAGAAATGACAGCATTAGATTTGTTAAGCGGGTAATAGGAATACCGGGCGATAAAGTGCAAATGATAGAGGGGAAATTATATTTAAATGATCAGAAAGTAAAGCGAAGACAAATTGAAAATTTTTTTGATTATGAGTCAAAGCGTAATATAGCAAGATACATCGAAACACTCCCGAGCGGCAAGGAGCATGAAATTCTAATAGATAATCTTTCTAATAAGTTATCATACAATACTCCAGTTTATTATGTGCCTGATGATCAATTTTTTGTTATGGGAGACAATAGAAATAATTCTTTTGATAGCAGGTTTTCTGAAATTGGGTTAATACCAACTGAAAATATAGTTGGACGCGTAAGCATGGTTGGTTTATCGTTTAAATTAGGCAAAGTTGATTGGTTGCCGTTTGATTTTAGGTTACCTATTGCTCTGAGATTTGACAGGGTACTTCACAAAGTTGTATGAACTCTATCTGTCTGCTGATTCGCATAATTCTAAAGCAGAGTTTTCTAACTCAGAGATAGCATTATTAATGTTGTCTAAGTCATTTTCCTGTAAAGCGTCTTTTGCGTTCTGTAGTAAAATTTTTAACTTTTGCTCAGTGGAAACATTTTCAACTAGATGTATGAGCTTGTTACCGTTAATTTTAGCCTCTGCAAGGGAACGAGCCTTCATGTCTTCATCAAAGTTACTTACTGACTGATTGACCATATCTTGAATATCTTCTTCATTTAAGCCAGAGCTTGAATTTATTTTAACTGTCTGTTCGACTCCAGTAGTTTTTTCTCTTGCAGTGACAGTCAATATTCCATCAATGCTAACTGTAAATCCTATTTCAACTTTTGCAGAACCTGCAGGCAATTGTGGTATACCTTTGAGTTCAAATAGTGCTAGAGATTTATTATCTTTTATCATTTCACGTTCTCCTTGACAAACGTGAATTTTCATTGCTGTTTGCCCGTTAGCGTAAGTTGTAAACTCTTTTATTTCTGAAACTGGTAGTGGTGTATTTCTTGGTATAATTTTTTCAACTATTCCCCCCATAGTTTCTATGCCAAGTGATAAAGGCAGCACATCAAGGAGAATATTCCTATCTTTTGAGTTTGAAGTTAAATAATGAGCCTGCAAAGCTGCCCCATTGGCAACTGCTTTGTCCGGATCCACATCATTCAGCACTTTATTGCCAAAGAGTTTGATTAGTGAATTTTGCACTAATGGCACTCTAGTTGCGCCACCAACTAAAATTACCCCTTTTATATCATCGATTTTAAGATCTATGTTGCTTATAGTACGAGTAACTATATTCATAGTCTTATTAACCAAAGGACTGATTGCTTGCTCGAATTCTTCTTTGGTAATTTTGCACTTAAATAATTCACCATTGATGCTGAATTCAAAAGTGCCAGAGGTATCTTCACTTAGGTACTCTTTTATAGCACGTATATTGCAGATACCAGTTTTAGTGTATGAATGTTGTAATTTGTAGGTAGTTGTATCAGATGGTGCAGTGCTTGACACTGGAATCCAGTTCTTATTATATAACTTTCTGGTGTGTTCACTTGCAATCAAACTTTCTGGATCCCAGTGTCGGAGCACTGGGATGACACTAGAGCATTTTTTATTTAAACCTACCTGTTCTCTATACTTTTCAAGCACGATTAAACTAAGTAGATGATCAAAATCATCACCACCAAGTTTAGTATCACCACCAACTGCAAGAACTTGAAACACTCCTTGATGTAATTTTAATATTGAAATGTCAAATGTTCCACCACCGAGGTCATAAACTGCATATATGCCACTGTTATTGTTCTTTTCAATGGAGTAAGAAAGTGCTGCAGCGGTTGGTTCATTAATGAGGCGAAGAACATCTATGCCAGCTAATTTTGCTGCATATTTGGTTGCGTTACGTGCTGAATCATCAAAATAAGCTGGTACAGTAATCACTGCTTTGTTAACTTTCATCCCTGTGAATTTTTTTACCCTCTTGCATAGAGTTTTTAGTATCTCAGCAGAGATCTCAATAGGAGTGAGATACTTTTCTTCTGAGCATTTTACCCTAATAACTTTTTCACTTTCGTTATCTATTTCACAATTGATACCTTCTTTATGCAAGTCTTTAACACTTTTACCCATTAAGCGTTTTATAGAGCAGATAGCGTTTTCGCCAACATCGTAGCCTACTTTTAGTACATCCTTTTCATATGAAATGACAGAAGGTAATAGTTCACGACCTTGCTCATCTTTAAATATTTCTACATTGCCAGCTTTATTTACCATGGCAATTAAAGAGTTAGTAGTTCCAAGATCTATACCAAAAACTACCTCATTTAAACTTGGTTCAGAAATTTGAACTGGCCGCATTTTCCTTTATCTCCTCAAATGACTTATATAAATATCTCAATCTAAAAACTTGCGTAGCAGCTTCATCAAAATTTTTTGTAGCAAAAGCATTAATTAGGTTTTTAGTACAATCTTTTACCTTTTCATCAATCATCCTACTTGCAAATTGTAAATCATCGCAGTCTAGAAAGTATTCTCTTATTTCCATTGATTCATTTAATATTTCAGGATCAAGATGCTCTTTTTTGCTTTTTACGTCAAAAAGATCCAACAAATGTTCGGCACGCTTTAGCGGTGACTTCAGTACCTGATAAGCTTTGTTGATATTTTCCATACTTTTGGACTCTCTTTCATTTATATCAGTTTTGCTTAGCTCAATATATTTTTTCTCCAGCTCATCAAAGCTGATGTTAAAAGCCGGTTCAATTCCAAATAATGTGAAATGGTTGCTAGACATGAAAACTCTCTCCACAACCACATTTTCCTTTCTCATTAGGATTTTTGAAAATAAAACCTGATGAGAATTTTTCCTCTACATAATCCATTTCAGAGCCAAGGATAAACATGATAGATTTTGGATCGATCAGCACCTTGACTTTTTGATCATCACTGCAGCTTTCTTCAATTACCGACTCCAAAGGACGAACATCATATGCATACTCAATATCATATTTTAAACCAGAGCATCCTTTTTGCTTAATTAGAACTCTTATTCCTATTGCTTCTTCAAGGTTAGCATGCTTCTTTTTGTCCAATAAAAACCTTACCCTCTCTACTGCATTTGCAGTTAGAGTGATAGGTTTTTTAACAGAATTTACTCCTTGAAATTCACTCATATTCCTCAATGTTTTTGTTTATTTTGATAATCATGAATAGCAGCTTTTATAGCATCCTCAGCAAGTACTGAACAGTGTATCTTTACTGGCGGCAAAGACAATTCTTCCACTATTTGAGTATTCTTTATCTTTGTTACATTCTCAATAGTTTTTCCTTTGATCATTTCTGTAAGCAAAGAACTTGAAGCTATAGCAGAACCACAACCAAAAGTTTTAAATTTTGCGTCTTCAATAACACCTTTATCGTTGACCTTTATTTGCAGTTTCATTACATCTCCGCATGATGGTGCACCAACTAAACCAGTACCAACATTTGGATCATTTTTATCCAGAGAACCAACATTCCTTGGATTTTCGTAATGATCTAAAATTTTCTCATTATAACTCATAGATTACCCGTAAACCATTACTTACATTATAACATATTTAGGTTAAAAACTAAAGTAAAATACACTAGCAAGCAGTACATTTTACTCACAAAATATATAGGTTACGAGTGTATTTACTTTACAAATACATATAGTGCATGTCATTCTTTATATGGTAATTTTGAAAGGAGTATTTCTTGAGTTTATTCAGTAATCTTTATCAAGGACTATTAAAAACCTCCTCCCGTTTTAGTGATGGAGTAAAAAATATTTTTTCTGGCAAAAAAAAATTAGATCAGTCGCTTTTAGATGATCTGGAAGAGCTGCTGATTAGCATGGATATAGGTCATAAAACTTCTAGATTGCTTATTGATAAGCTCGCAAGTATCAAATTTGAATCAGAAGTTGAACATAACATTATCACACAGCAGTTAATGAGCGAAATAGAAACAATATTAAACCCTGTTGTGCAGCCGCTCATTTTGAATAAAAAACCACACATAATAATGGTGTGCGGAGTGAATGGTAATGGAAAAACTACAACTATAGGTAAACTTGCCTATAAATATAAGGAAAAAGGAAAATCCGTTATGCTTGTTGCGTGCGACACATTCAGAGCTGCTGCGAGTGAGCAATTAAATATTTGGGCAGAACGTTCTGATTGCTCTATTGTTACTGGAGAACACGGTAGCGATTCTGCAAGTGTGGCATATAGAGCTGTAAATCAAGCGATAAAAGATAGCGTTGATGTTGTTTTAATTGATACAGCAGGAAGGCTACAAAACAATGTAAATCTCATGCAAGAGCTGTCAAAAATACATAGAACGATAAAGAAATTGGATGATACTGCTCCTCATGATGTTATTTTGGTTCTTGATGCAACTACTGGCCAAAATGCTTATAGCCAATTAGAGGCCTTTAGTAAAATGGTTGGTGTTACCGGGTTAATTGTAACAAAGCTAGATGGTACTGCCAAAGGTGGAGTAGTGATTGGGCTTGCAGAAGCTTATAAGGTGAAATTACACGCTATAGGAATTGGTGAAAGTATAGAAGACCTGAGGGAATTTACTGGCAAAGAGTTTGCTGAAGCGCTGTTTAAATGTGATTGAAGATCTCTTTAATTTTCTCATATGACCAAGCTTAATTATCATGAGAAGCCGTTTTTAGATGGTCTCATTCCAGCATGTGACGCTGGTTGCAAGTGATTATTGGGTTGGGTGAGCCGTTAACGTATAAAAATTACTTCCGCATATTTTCAATCTCATTATAATTACAAATAGAGATATTTTAAGAGCTCAAAATCTATCTTTAGTCTGCAGACTTTTTAATCAAACTTATTAAAAAATGTATTCTTCAGTGTATATCTGTCGTATGTGCACTGCATTTTTTTTCTAACTCTTTTTTACACAGGAGGATTTTATGTCCAGAATGGCTTTGTTGCATAGCTAGTGTTGGTTGAGGTTATTGTAAGAAGAAAAGCTTTTTAATATATGGCTACTAACGAATTTTGTTGTAAAATAGGCATTTTTCAAACAAGTACAACTTATGCCACAAAAAATGAGAGTAAGTAACCAAAGAGAATATAACGAGTTTCTCAAAAAAAGAGGAAATGTTTTTCATTTTGTTAATCAAGCCATAGAAAATTGGTATGAAAATAGTCCAAAAGTTGCAGGTGGCAATAACACTTATAGTGATAAAGTTGTAATTTTAATACACATAATAGTTCATCTTTTTAGAATTGGCTTGAGACAAGCTGTAGGTTTTGTAAAAGGTTATATGGTACAAATAGGCAAAAAACTTAAGATTATCAGCTATACACAAGCTTCCAGAAGATTTAAAAAGCTTAATTTGAAGATTGATGACCATAGAAGCAATAAAGATGATCTGGAAAATGTTGAAATTGCCGTAGATAGCACTAGAGTTAGTATCTACAATAATAACGGTGGGCATAGTAAGCTTAATATTCGAAAAAGAAAATACAGTGGTTATGGTCAAGTAAGAAAATTACATGTTGTTTTAAACATAAATGATAAGAAAGCAATAAGCATGAACTACACTAGTGGTGTTGCTGTAGACTATTTGCCGGTCTGCGATATGTTAGAAGAAGTCAGTGATAAATATAACATTTGTTCTATTCGAGCAGATGCGGCTTATGATATAAAAAGTGTGTATAAAGAATGCAGAAAATACAATATTGTGCCTATTATTCGCCCTAGGAAGGATACTAAAATTTGTTTAGCTGACTACTTATCAGAAAGAAACAAGTATATTAGTAGAATTAGGTCATATGAGAATTATGAAGATGGTATTAATGAATGGAAGAAAAAAGTTAAGTATGGAGCACGGTCTTATATTGAAGTCTTTTTCTATAGGTTGAAGCAAATATTTGGGTTTGGCTTGAAAAATAAATCAGAGGTAAATCGTGAAAAAGAGCTGTTAATTAAGTGCTACTTATTGAACAAATTTACTGATATAGGTATGGCTGAATTTAAATTAGCTGCGTAAATTCACTGTGATTTACATGCCTATCAGTGCTATGCAACAAAGCCGTCCAGAATTCCAGATACTTGACCTTTACTTTAGCTAATAATGGGCGCCTATGGTTTTAGAAAGTGTAGGAAATAGAAACGTTTCTGTTTTTTGAGTAATTAAAAACCACTTCAGCTTGTCACTCATGCCTAAAAAGCAATTATATTAATGTAATATTGATACTTGTATACCAACATAAATATATTTTAAAAATTTAAGGAGTATATTATGACAATGTCTACCACAAATTAGTGAGAAATTAGCAGCTAGCGCAAAAAGTCTCTTTGATGAGAGCGAAAAATTATTGCTTATAGCAGAGGAAATATATAATCAAGATCCAATGAATTTTTAATTACAGTAAAAACAGTAAAAAAAGAAGCCAGTGTCACCTACTCAGATGACATTATGGAAGCTGGGATGACACCCTTCCCACAAGCAAAATGTTCATGCAGATAATATTTAATTGTGATTGAAGACCTCTTTTAACTCTTTTATATGACCAAGCTTAATTATCTCAATATCATGAGAAGAATAATTGCCATTTTTAGGCATAATCGCTTTTTTAAATCCTAACTTTTGTGCTTCCCTTAGTCTGAGATCAGCATGCGAAACATTTCTAATTTCTCCTGAAAGTGCAACTTCACCGCAGATTATTGAAGAAGTTAGTAGCGGTAAATTTACTAAACTTGAAATAAGGGAAGCAGCAACAGCAAGATCAGCTGATGGTTCCTGTATTTTGAGTCCTCCCGCAATGTTTAGGTATACTTCTTTATCATGCAAAAACATTTTACAACGAGCACTTAGAACCGCGATTATCATAGCTAATCTATTAATATCCCAACCAACTACTGCTCTTCTTGGAGTTGCCATATTAGTCCTTGCTATTAATGCTTGCACTTCCATTAAGATTGGTCTTGAGCCTTCAACTCCTGCAAATACGGCGCTGCCAACTACTTCTCTATCATGTACGGTCAAGAATAATGATGATGGATTATCAACAGGCATGAGTCCTGCTTCAGACATCTCAAAAACACCAATTTCATTTGCAGGGCCAAATCTATTTTTAATAGTGCGTAAAATGCGATATTGATTACTATTTTCACCCTCAAAATATAGTACTGTATCTACCATATGCTCCAGGGTTTTAGGTCCTGCTATTTGTCCATCTTTCGTTATATGGCCAACTATTAAGAGAGAAACACTATATTGCTTTGCAAGAACAGTCAATTCATGAGCGCAGGTACGGACTTGAGTTACAGTTCCTGGTGCTGATGTGACTTTGCTATCATACATAGTTTGTATAGAATCAATTATCAAGAACTTAATACTTTTATTTTTCCTTATTGTTGCTACTACATCAGTTAAAGATACTGTAGATAAAAGCTTAATTTTAGGTTCATTTATCTTAAGACGCTTTGCTCTGAGGCTCACTTGCTCTAAAGATTCCTCGCCAGATACATAAAGACATTCAAAAGAGGAAAGTTGTACAACATTAGCTGCAATCCTAAGCAAAAGAGTAGATTTGCCAATTCCAGGTTCACCACCAATTAAAATGCTAGCACCTTGAACGATACCTCCACCAAAAACTCTATCTAACTCTTCTATTCCTGTTAAAAAACGATCGGGGGTAATAATTTCACTATCTGATAACGCTTTTATTGAAATTGGTGCAGATGTACTTCTCGTTTCTGTTTTTAGTACTATTTCTTCGACAACCGTATCCCAACTGTCACATGCAATACACCTTCCTACCCACCTTCCAGTGCTATGACCGCAGAATTGACATACGTATGCAGTTTTCATAAAAGCCAAAATTATAATTCTAATAAAAATTAGCTAAATAAGTGAAATAAATTTAAATAGAGAAAATTACCAATCACACTTTTTATCTTGTGGTTTTATTTGCAATATTGCTACTAAGCTGACTAATAAGCAAAAAATTACATAAAGCCCAGCAGCAAAGTCTATTTTAGGAAACATTATAGTAAACCCAGTGCATATCATAGGAGTAAATCCACCATGCAGGGCATAAGAAATGTTACGTGATAAACTCACACCACTAAATCTAACATTAGTAGGAAAAAGCTCAGCAGTAACTATCCCTATAGGATTAATACCCCTCTCGATTATAGAAAGAGCCATAACACTCAACATGATTATAAGATAGCTTTTATAGTAATATGCAATAGATAACATAGGACAACATAATACCATTGTTATCACTATAAATAAGATTGCAGTGCGTTCTCTTCCTGTTTTATCAGCTAAAATTCCAAGCATTATTGAAGATATCGGCATTAATATACTGGTTATAATGAGTACAACTTCGTTGACATACGTTGTTACATAAGTTTCAACAGACACTATTTCTTTTGCAATTGTTCTAAGAAATATGGTAAATCCAACAGCAACATTAACAGGTACAGATATTAAAATGGCAAGTATCAGGGCTCTTTTATAGCGTTTTGTAAGCTCTATTATTGGTAAATTAGGTAAATTTCTTTGTTCTCGATTTTTTTCATACACTGGAGTTTCTCCTAGTGTATATATACTATATGCGCTTATTAATCCTAAAATGGCTGAAAAAATAAACGGCAGCCTCCAACCCCAAGCGTTAAAATCAGTGGTTTTTTTACAGATGATCACTGCAACCACAGAGAGCAATATGCCAATAGAGCGACCAAAACTTATTATTCCAAAAAACATTCCTAGTTTTTTCTTATTAGGTAAATGCTCTATGAGATAAACAGAGCTACCTCCTTGCTCAGCGCCAAGTGCAACCCCTTGTATCAGATGGATTGTAAGAAGCAACATAGTAGAGGTTATTCCTATTTTACTATAACTTGGAATAAACGCAACGAGACTAGAAGGAATCGATATTAGCAAGATAGCAATCGTTAACGCCATTCTCCTTCCATACCTATCACCAATGTGACCAAATACAGATGCACCAAGTGGTCTTACCATTGCACCCAGTCCTGCAATTCCAAACAATTGCAATATGCTGTAGTAGATATCTTTTGCATAACAAAATTCTCTACTAATTATATTAACCAGATCAATAAAGAGCATATGGTCATACCATATTGCGATTCTACAGAGTATTGTTGCAATCAATACTCTTGTTTGTTGATTGTACACTTAGTTTAATTTGTAAATGTCTACTTATTTTTATTTTGGCTGCTTTTTAGAACTTTGCAACTCAAGCGTATGGCTTATATGTAAATATTATTAAAATTGGAACTTGCATAACCAGCCAGTCTGGGATCAAATAAAAAAATCTGGTCATCCGCTGGAATGACATGGTGGAATGTGTCATTCCAGTACTCCTTTTCTTGTCATCCCAGTGCTCCGACACTGGGATGACACCTCTCTTAAATTACTTTAGCTACAAATATCAAGAAATTTACCAAGTAGAAAAAAGACAAAAGAAACCCCCTATTAGCTAGCTCTAATCCTGAAAATTGGCCTGTCTTAAACAGCCCGTTTCAGCTTATATGGTTAAAAAACTGGAAGTTTTGTAAAGAAATAAGATGCACATAGTGCAAAAAATTAAAAATAAGACGACAACTGCGTTATGCTTTTGTCGTTTAATCTGCACAGACGAAGATAAATAGTATAGCGTTATCCTTATGGTAAGGGAGTTGAAAAAATTTATAAAGCAGGTTCTTTCATTAGTTTTTTTGCGAACATCAAACAATTACTTAGAAAAATTGGAAAGACCATTAAAATATTTTTTTACTTTTTATTCTATATATTTCAACATATTACCTTTAAGTACTAATAATTATGGCATTATTAATAGTTGAGTCGCCAGCAAAGGCAAAGACGATAGGTAAATATTTGAGTAAAGAATTCAAAGTGGCTGCATCTTTTGGCCACGTCAGAGATCTGCCAGCGAAGAATGGTTCTGTTGATCCTGATAATGACTTTGCCATGAAGTATGAGATTATTGAAAAAGCAGAAAAGTATGTAAAAGAGTTAGTCAAGGAAGCTAGTAAAACATCAGATATATACCTTGCAACAGATCCAGACAGAGAAGGGGAAGCAATAGCTTGGAATGTGATAGAGGCACTAAAGGAAAGAAAAGCAATCAATGATGAAAGTAACATTCATAGAGTAGTCTTTAACGAAATAACAAAAAGAGCAGTGCAAGAAGCTATAAAAAATCCACGTGAAATTAATATGGACTTAGTGCGTGCACAGCAAGCACGCAGAGCTTTGGATTATCTAGTTGGATTTAGCTTGTCACCGCTGCTGTGGACAAAATTGTCGGGAAGCAAATCTGCAGGGCGAGTGCAGTCTGTTGCATTAAAGCTTATATGCGAACGAGAAGATGAAATTAGTAAATTTATAACACAGGAGTATTGGAGCATAAAGGCAGAAATGCAAAATAGCAAAGATGAGGCTTTTTTTGCTATGCTAAGCCACTATGACAATAAAAAGCTAGAAAAATTTGATATTAAGAATGAAGAAGAGGCAAAGAACTTAGTCAGGGAGATCGAGTCAAGGCAGTATGCTGTAAGCACAGTAGAACGCAAGCAAGTTAAGAGAAACCCGCTTCCTCCATTTATCACCTCAAGTCTTCAGCAAGATGCAGTGAATAAACTGTATTTTAATGTGAAAAATGTTATGCGAGTAGCGCAAAATTTATATGAAGGTATCAATATTGGTGGTGAAACCGTAGGGTTGATAACTTACATGCGTACAGATGGGTTTCATATTGCAGATGAGGCTATAAACTCAATCAGGGGATCAATTAAGTCATTATATGGTGATAAATATTTACCGCATTCTCCTCGTAAATATGTAAAAAAGGTCAAAAATGCTCAAGAAGCACATGAAGCAATCCGGCCAACTGATATTAATAGAACACCGGGTAGTATTAAGGATTACTTAACGCCAGAGCAATTTAAATTGTACGATTTAATCTGGAAAAGAACCATTGCAAGTCAAATGGAATCGGCGATTCTTGATCAAGTGGTAGTTGAAATTAGTTCTATTGACCAGAAAGTGATTCTGCGAGCAAGTGGATCAAGTATATTCTTTGATGGTTTTTATAAAGTCTATCAAGATAACATAGAAGCCGAAAATGAAGGTCTGCTACCTGCCATGAAGGAAGAGGAAGCGTGCAAGTTGATTTCTGTTGATCCGAAACAGCATTTTACTCAACCGCCACCTCGTTATAGTGAAGCGAGTATAGTAAAAAAAATGGAAGAAGTCGGTATAGGTCGCCCATCAACTTATGCAACAATTATTTCGGTATTACAAGATCGTGAATATGTTTCATTGGATAACAAAAGATTTATTCCAAGCAGCCGCGGTAAGATCGTGACTATATTTTTGGAAACTTTTTTTCAGCGTTGTGTAGAGTATGACTTTACAGCACAAATGGAAGAAAGGCTTGATTCAATCTCAAATGGACATGCAGATTGGAAAAAAGAACTAGGCTATTTTTGGGTGCCATTTTTTAATCATGTAAATTCTGTTAAGCAAATGACACATGATGAGATTTTTAGTGGTATTCATGATTTGGTAGTCAATTGGTTTTGCTCAGAGGAAGGAAAGGAAGAAATAGGTAAAAAATGTCCTAATTGCTCTGGTGGTATATTGAAATTAAATTTTGGAAAAGCCGGTGTGTTTCTTGGATGTTCTAACTATCCTGCATGCAATCATACAAAAGAAATTACGGGCAGTAATGACAATTCAGAATATCCAAAAAGTTTGGGTATAGATGATATGACAGGCCAAGAGGTAATGATCAAAAAAGGTCCTTTTGGACTTTATCTGGAGTTTAATAGTGAGTCAGAAAAGAAAAAAAAGATTTCTGTACCAAAAGATATAAATGTTAATGATATTGATCTAAATACCGCCACTCGATTACTTTCCCTGCCGAAAATAATCGGAGAGCACCCTGAAACTGGAAAAGAAGTAAAAATAGGTCTTGGACGATTTGGGTACTATATTCTCTATGATGGTCGATACTTTTCTCTTAAAAAAAGCTCTAAGGAGGTATTAGACACACAATTAAACGAAGCTATACAAATTATTGAGAGCAGCCCACGCAAAGAGCTAAAATCTCTTGGTTTTAATGAAAAGGGAAAAGAAGTTTTTATCTGCAACGGTAGGTACGGATTCTATATAAAATGCGGTAAAACAAACGTTGCGTTGGGCAAGAATGCAGATATTGAAAGTATAGATCTGAAGAAGGCTTTAGAGTTAATTAAGAATAAAAAGTAGACTTCTTGCATAACCATATGCTTTTTATTGTTGTTCCAGCGCTACACGCTGGAACTGAGAAAAAAAGAGCCTGAATTACAAGAAAGAAAATATTCAGATAACGAGAAAGTTGTCACCTGGTTAGCAGCTACAGTCGTGTGACGCAGACGTGCTACCAGGAAAATAGTCTCTATCAGAGTTAAGCTTTGCTTGCAAAATGAAAAGTAAGACCAGCTTCTATACCGTGTGTGTGAAACACTTGATTGCCTATACTGATACTTTCTTTGTGTAACTTCTGGTCCGATGGTTTTTGACTTTTATTCAATTCTAATATCTTTTTTCCATCTGGGTTTACCGGTTGCTTTGCTTTCATTTCTCCTAACACCTCTGCTTCAAAATCAACATTACTACCAAGAACACCAAAACCTCTATATCCGATGTGCATATTTACATCTTCGTTTATACGATAATCAAAGCCAGCTTTCAATTGACCTGCAGGTCTTATTGACGATTTTTCAAACATTGTCATTCTTGTTGCACCGACTCCAACCCCAACATAAGGAGAAAAAGATAAACTATCACTTTTCCAATAATGATAAACATTTGCCATTACAGATGCGTTTTCTACTTGGTCATGATTAATTACAGTTTTATACATATAAGTTTTTTTATTAGCACTCTCACTAACGTCTTTTAGATACGAAACAGTTACTTGATTACTTGATAAACCAATATTATCTACTTTTACAGAAGAGTACATCCCTTCCAATTCAGCTCTATAGCTATTATTGCCTAGTTCTCCTGTGTAACCAAACGTTACATTTGCAGCAAAAGGTGGGTTATAATCTCCTTTATACTTACTTATTAACTGACCTTCTGTTCTCTGAGCGTCTATGTCATTTATAGATACACGGTTATCATCTTTACATCTTTGCCTCCAATTTTTGCTTTCAACTTACCCAAGTTCAAATATTGACCGTAATATCCACCACCAAAGTAAAATCCTTCTGTTTCACTTGCAAAAGATTGTTGTGACAACAATAAAGCAAGTGCTGTAACTGCTAATGTTTTTTTACTCATCATGACTATTCCTCTAGTTAAAATAGCTAATCTAGTACTAATTAATTAAAAATGATTTAATATGAAAAAACTAATTATTTTCTAAGCTAAAAAATAGGTAAAATTAACCTCTATCCTCGATTTTATTGCCGTCTAGTTTGTCCTCATCTTCAAATTCATCATCATCGTCAAATTCATCCTTACTGTCTTCATCATCAAACCCATCATCGTCTTCCTCATCATCAAACCCATCACCACCTTCAAACTTATCATCAATATCCTCGTCTTCAAATCCATCTTCAATCCCTGGCTCATCGTATATTGCATCTTCAGTTTTAGCTTCAACAGGATAATCAGCAGCTTCAATAGCATTACTCTCTTCTTCATTACTAATCTTATCTTTGTTAGCAGCAGAAAAGACCTTGTTTGGATCATATGGCTCTTGTGTAGGCACACGTGTTGGTTTAATCAGCCTTCTTGTGAATGTGCTATCACTATAGTACAAAATTTTCTTTGACTTAATTGGATAAGTCGATTCTATCAAAATTATCTGATCATCACGTGGCAGCATAATAATTTCTTGAGGTAAGAGCAATGCTCTCTGTGTTTCAGAGATATGCAATGATCTTGATGCAGGATTCAAGTCTAAAAATTTAGGTTTGTTTAATGATTCTTGTTGTACAGTTTTGTTTCCTATAAGCTGAGATATCAAATTAGCCGTTTCAATATTATTGGCTGCAAAAGTTATTCTATAGGTTGAGTTTGATAAAAAGGAGTTCATTCCTGCTTCTTCATATATTCCTTTAAGCTGTTCAGTATCTTGAACAATTAAAAATAACCTTACTCGATAGCCACGAAAGTATGCGATGCCCGTTTGAAATTGCTCCATTTTTCCAAGTGTTGGAAACTCATCCATTAAAAATAATACGCCGTAAGGCTCGTCATCCGATGGCAATTTTCTACATAAAAACTCAGTTGCCTGTTGGTAAAAAACCTGCATTAAAGGCCTGAGCCTAGTTAAGTTATCAGGAGTTAAACCAACATAAACTGTAGTTTTCTTCTTTTTAAAATCCAAAATATTAAAATCACTTGATGCAGTTGCAGTATCGATCAATGGGTTTGCCCACAATTCAAGCGACGAGTTCATAGTTGACACAACACCTGACCTTTCTTTGTCAGCCTTTTGCAAAAAAGCTGCAATGTTCATATACGCTACCGGATGTATTATTTTACCCATTGTGTCCAAAACTACAGCAAGATTGTAAACTACGTCATCGCTACGCATCGTACGCACAACCTCACCAAAAGATTTAACTTTCTCTGGTGCAGCAAGTAAATATAGTACCACCCCAACAAATAAGCTTCTTGCTTCGTTTTGCCAAAAATCTTGTTCAGGCATGATTAGGTTAGCTATTTTTTGCACATCGTCAACCATCTGTCCAGGTTTTTCACTAATCCATTCCAGTGGATTATAACAATGGCTTACCCCATCTGGCTGCGCTGGGTTCCATACATATACTTTTTGTCCTTGTCGCTCTCGCCAACCACTTGTTATTTCATAGTTTTCTAATTTTATATCATGCACAATTACCGAATCATTCCAAAATAACAAATTAGGAATTACAAAACCAACACCTTTACCAGAGCCTGTAGGTGCAAAGAGCAATGCATGCTGAAACTCATCAGCAATAAAATATCCTCTCTTATCTTTACCAAGCAATAGACCTTTTTTGCTTCTTAATCCCGCTTTTCGTATGTCTTTCTCTGATGCCCACTGTGAATCTCCATGAAGTGATTCTTTCTTTTTAAATGGCCGCCACTCAATTAGTCTTTCTCTCACATTCCACAAAATAATCATCAAAACAATTTGAGGCAGTATAGAAGATACAACTAATTTAATTTTGAGCTCAAAGCTATATAGCTCTGGATGATGCCAACAATATTGTATATGATCAAAAATTGTCGGCCAGAGAGCTTGAGGAAAAGGTGTCAAGCTAGGATTAATTGCTCTAAAATCTACACCATCTGGACCGTCAACAAACAGGTAGAATAATATACCAGACAAATAGAAGCAAAATTCAAGTATGCTAAAAGATACTACACCTCCTATGAGAATATTGCGTAGGTGATTTCCATTACTCATAAACTACTTTTTCTTAACTTACGTATAAATTTAAGTATTTTCATTTGAAGATCTAGTAAATAATATCTCAGAAATGCTTCTTTTGCCTCCACTGGTTCTTTTTAGCTGAATAACAATATCAATTACATTTCTAATGTATGGTATGATCTGATCTGGGGGAATGCCAAGATTTGCTTGCATAACCATAAGTTTTATTTGCTCAAGAGCCATTGCCGGACTATCCGCATGAAGAGTTGATATTGACCCTGGGTGGCCAGTGTTTATTGCTCTAAGAAAACTAAAAGCTTCTGCTCCACGTAATTCACCAACTATTATCCTATCTGGTCTTAAACGTAAACATGCCTCTATCAAATCTTGAGTGGTCACTTTTGCCCTGCCTTGCCCTCCTTTAGAAGCAATAAGATGTACTCTATTCGGATGATCATTCAAAACTATCTCCCTCGCATCTTCAACAGTAATAATTCTTTCTTCAGATGGAATAGCACGCAAAGTAGCATTAGTAAAAGTGGTTTTACCAGTGGAAGTTCCACCACTAATTATGATATTTTTCTTACTTATTACAGCATATTCTAAAAACTCTTTTATTTTTTTTTGTTTCAGTAGCAAATCTAGGTGACGATCTACTGGATTATCGGTCACTCCTATAACAGTTTCAGAAAAAGCCCCCATTTTTTCATAATCATCCAATGCCAATTGCATAGAAGAAGGTTTACGAATTGAAATGACTACTTTATCAGGCTCACATGCTGGAGGAAACACTATCTGTATACGATAACCATTTGGTAATGTAGCTGAAAGCAGCGGTGTCTCTTCGCTCAGTTTTTGTTCTGTAGCTTGAGCAATCAACCTGCTAAGAGATTTTAAATGATTAAGATCAAATATTTCTAACTTTTCGCATCTTATTTCACCGCGATTTTCAATCCATACTTCCTTCGGTTTATTTATTGATATTTCATTTACACCTTCCTCTTGAAATATCCCTTGTAATGGCTCCAAGTATGTATCAAGTGCAGCATAGTTCATTTCAGTTATTTAATATTGACTGTGGAGGAAATACTATATCTTGGTTAACAAATACTTTCAATGCAGTTCCTTGATTAACATAAATAGTTGGTTTTTTATCTACACTCCTATCAACTATATCTCGCATGTCTTTGGAAAAATCATTGATTGACTTCCCAATTTCTTCATCATAAACAGATTTGCTTCTTTTCTGAGTTTGCCTCAACAGTTGACGTACATCGTCTAAAGTTATACCGATATTGTCACTAGTAATTGTATCAACTCCACTAGCTCCAGAACTTTTTATCACACTTACTATTTCTTCCTTTATTATTCTCAGCAAATCCTGATCACTTTTAGCATTTCGAATTTTTTCAATAGCCCTAATACCCAATTTCCATTTTTCGTCTCCTACCTTCCCAACTTCAGTTTTTATAGAATTCTCCAATCTCTCAACAATAGCCCCTTTGAGAGAAGAAATATCTATTTCAGTTGCAGTAATAGACTTCTCTGCATACATGGCAGTTAGCGCATCGATAAGATTAGAGGCTTTTTGTCCTACAACAGCTGAACCAATCGAAACACCAGCAAGTGCCACTGAAGAGAATAATGCACTTACTATTTTATTATCAACTATTCCAGCTATCCCTGCCCTTCCAAGCTCATCGGTACCAGATGATGCAATAGCAACATCTATACCATGAGGAAGAATGATCCTATTCCAATTTATGTTCACGCGGGCTTTTGCAACATTTGAGTCGAATGAATAACCACCTATTAACCTTGAACCTTTTGGTATTAAAATTGTATCACCAGTTTCTGCATAAACGTCTCTACTAACAACAGCACGGAGCATTCCTTTTAAGTCAGAACTTATTGCAGTTTCAAGAATAGCGTCAATAACTTTACCTTGAATAATCATTAAACCAAGCTTTCCAGCTTTGGTAGCTTTGCTCGACTGTGCTGAGGTATTGGATAAAACAGCATCTGTAGCTTTACCTTCCCCACTACTACCTGAAATTGCTAACATTTGTGCACTACGTCTGTCTCTAGGATAACCGCCACCCCCTATTGTAGGAAATGAAGTAGGCAAATTGCTAATAACATTACCAGAAGGAAAATTTTGCTTTGGTAAAACAGGTATATTTGACAAGGGAATTTCTTTTAGTTGCTCTTCTTTTTTTGTCACTTCCTCTTTTTTGATTTGTTTTACTTCTGGTATGACTTGTGGGATAGGAAGAGGAGGTAAGGGTGGCAAGAGATCAGTTGCTATCCTCTCGGAAACTACTACATTATCTGGAACTTGTTCTAACTTTCCTTTCAATTCTTGAATGTTTTGCTTTGTTTCCTCTTTTTTAACAATCTCTGGACCCTCTTTATTAGAAGGACTAAAATAAAGATAGTACACTCCACCAACTAAGAGCGCTACCATAACTATCATCAATGCCTTATAACCTTGATTAGAGCCAACTGTTACTACCTTGCTTTCTATCTCTGATTCATCTTCTACACTATTATGCCTTTCTTTACTCATATTATATGTACCAGAACTAAAGTGACCTATTTATAACTTCAACTTCACTACCTTCATAACGCATTAATAGCTTTTTATGTACTCCTTTTATTACAACATAATCATCAAATAACAGCCTTTTACAGGATTCGCCTTCTATAAAAATCTGAGGAATTTTATTACTATTTCTAAACTTTAAATAGGTTAAATAACCATCATCGAATAACTCAATTGGAACTATATCTATGTTACCACCTTCATCAATATATGTATAGTTGTACCTCGTATTATTTTCTTGTATTATTTTTTCTGGCTTTTCTGTAATGTATTGCATTTGAGTAGGTAAAGAAACCTCATCTAAATCAACATCAAATTCATCTTCTTCTTGAGGATAATAAAAACGTATTACGTAAGATATATCCTTTTCAACGGAATAATCATGATCCACTTTTTTAGCATCAGTATCTGGGTATTTATCGTAATTTGGTCTTGAAATTAGATCAAAAATGTAATTTCTCTTTTTAGTTGTCGTAATAATCATGTTAGTGCGACTACTGACTTCAAATGGCATGACAAGCAGTTTATTATCATAAGGATTAATTTTCCAACTTGATGCATCACCAACAGCAATATTTTTGACTTTTTCCCCTTCTGCAAACTCAATATAAGAATAGTAACCTTGACTAAAAATTACTGTAAACACCTCATTAGGGCTATATACAAAAGTCTTTATTCTACTATCTACAGAAATAGGTTTATTATTAATAGATGCATTTAAGTTGCCACTTATTAGTAAAGCTAAAACTAACAATATCCTACACATATTCATCATCTACTCTATATGAAATAACTTGAAACCCTAACGGGTTAATATATCTTTGCTGATCATTCATTTCAAGCGATGCATATTTATACGACATCACAACTATCTTATTTTTCCTTGAGGAATTTCCATCTTTTCGTGTAAATTCTATAGAAAATCTCACTTGAAGAGCATCATTACCTAATTTTTGAATTGAACGAATTTTCAACTCACCTTTAGCATCTGAATATAAATTAAAAAGGTCATTCATATTCTGCGATTTTATATAATTGCTAAATTCACTATATACACTAGGCGAAGAAAACAACCTTACTTTTGTATAATAATTATAATTATAATTATATGGGTCAAAAACCTCCCTTGCTTTTATATACTCTGAAATAAAATAATCGTTCAGCGTTTCATTTGCAGAATATTGTTTTACTGTAACAGGATCAACCAATTGCACTATTCCTGACTTTTTATCAATTTCTATAACGAATGGCTCAATAGTGCTACTTGTGCTAATTTTAAATATAGCTAATATGCTTATAGAAATTGCAACTAGTAATATTAATGTAAATAAAAGTAAAGTATTTCTCTGAGCAACAACTGTGCTATAGCGACTTGAATTCCAATTTATATCCTTATCCAATGACTCATTACTTTTTTCTTGTTTTAAAAATTTCAGCATCTCAATATTCTTAAAAATCTTAACTTATATTAATTAACATAGCAAGCTAACAAAGTAGTTATAACAAAAAAGCTAATAAACCCTTAATCCATGGCCTAACTTGCCAAATTTTGTTTCCATATATGAATGATTATATTCATTGCGTTCCATAATAAGTGGTACACACTTTGTAACTTCTATACCGTTATTTTTCAACTCTGATAACTTTCTACCATTGTTTGTAAGTAATTGTATTTTATTAATGTTCAATTTCTTAAGTATTTTAGCTGCAACAGCAAAGCTCCTTTCATCATCTTCAAAACCCAATACTCTATTTGCATCAACAGTATCAAGATTATATTTTCTTTGCATACTGTATGCTCTTAACTTATTAGTTAAACCAATGCCTCTCCCATCTTGCATCAAGTATAATATAATGCCATTCCCAAAGTCGGTCATTATTTGAATCGCTTGATGTAACTGGCTTCTGCAATCACATGATAAGCTGTCTAATAAGTCTCCTGTATAGCATGCAGAATGAATTCTCACTAATGGCTCATTATCTTTATCTGGATTGCCAATGATAATTGCATAATGTTCTCTTCCGCCACTTTTGGTTCTATAAGATATGATATCTACTTCTTGAGTCTGCTTTAAAAATAATGATGTTTTGCACACTTCATACACACTATGATTTTGTTGAAAATCATTCACAAGTAACGTATTTAGTGCAATAATGTCATTTTCTTCACACCAATTTCGCATTTCATGTTTATTCTCAAAAGTCATATCAGCCACTAACGCGTATGGCAATAATTCTGAGAACTTAAGCAAGGCAACAGCATACGCATCTATTGTCTTTGAGCATTGCAACTCTTTTATCCAATCTTCCTTTGAACAGTTTATTAAATGGAGCAGTTCATCAAAATTGCTTATCAACAGACGTTTGCTACTATGTTCTTTACTCTGACATATGTATTTTACCTTACTTGCAGTCAAAGTAACATACACATTACCTGATATAAGCTTATATTGACTAAATAAATTTTTTTCTAAAGTTTCAGCAGCAGCAAGCAATAGATAGTTATTTTCATCATCATATATTAAAATTGGAAGACCACGCCTGACTTCACTGATGGCCCTTTCTACTTTATTTCTACTTTGATTTCCTATAAACATTTCACCTACACCAAACAACTTGGTGCGGTCGAGAAGACTTGAACTTCCAAGGCTTTGTGAGCCACAGCGACCTCAACGCTGCGTGTCTACCAATTCCACCACGACCGCACTTTATTCTAGTTTCTATATAATTACTTTAAATTACTTAATCATTTTAAGATTTTTCATCTAAAGTGTCAATCTGATACTAGGATAATTTAGGAAATGCCTGTATAATTTAACTATGAATTTTATGGTTACAAACTTTAATCATTTAAGATAATCTTAATACTAATTCTTAATTTAGGTTTTTATACAAATGAAAGTAGCTAATATCTTCATTTTTTTAATTCTATCTCTTACAATTAGCTTTCACTCTAATCATGCACAAATATTGTACACATGGTCTCAAATCATTCCAGAAAATAAATTAAGCATACGTGCGATTATAGACAATAACATGTGTCCCATTGCTTACGTCGATAATAAGGCAGTAGAAATGCTAAGTCGCAGCTCAATTAACAATACCGAAACAGTTTGTGAACTGATAGTAGAAACAAATGCTCAAAACATTAGTATTGACAATATAAAAGTTCCCGTATTAGCGGAAAAGATCAGCAAAATTGCCTTCATTGGCGATACAGGATGTAGAATAAATATGTTATTTCAGCAAGAATGTAATTCTGTAGATAACTGGCCTTTGAAAAAAAATTTAGATTCAATCGCTTTTCATAAACCAGATTTAATTATCCATGTTGGTGATTATCATTATAGACAAACAAAATGTAGAAACACAAAAAAGTGCGGCGATATTTATGGATATAGCAAAGAAGCTTGGTACGCTGATTGGTTTGAGCCTGCAAAAGATATTTTAACACAATCTCCTTTTCTTTTTGTTCGTGGAAATCATGAGAGTTGTAATAGAGCTTATGAAGGATGGTTCAGATATTTAGATTCATACCCCTTTTCCCCTCAAAAATGTGAAGATCTTATTTCCAGTTGGTTCTTAGATGCTGGGCCGATGAAGTTTTTTATCTTCGACTCTTCATCCGGTGAGGAAATTTTTACAACCCAAAGCACAGTTGATGCTTTTGAGAGGCAGTTTGATAAATTGATACAAGATAAGCCCACGTGGTTTTTGACTCATAAACCACTTTGGAGATCTCCAAAAAAAGAATTTTTGACATTAAAAAGCCATGGCAATCTTACACAAATTGAAGCTTTTGGAGATAAATTTCCAAGCAATGTTACTACCATAGTTTCTGGCCACATTCATATAGCCCAGATTTTATTAATGGATAATGTTCCAGATCAGATTATAGTTGGAAACGGCGGTGCATTATTACACGCTCAAGATCAAGAACCTGTTTATCAAAACGTAGAATTTAACTATCCAAATAGTAGAAATTACTTAGCACACGAAGTTAGAAACTTTTTCGGCTTTGGCTTTGCAATATTAGGTTTAGACGATCACAAATTTACTTTCTATAACCAAGATAATAAGGAAATGTATTCTGCAAACCTAACGAAAGACTTTAAACTTAAAACAAATTAAAATTAGGACTATTTGTTGTTATCGATTACTGACCTTACCGAGAAAAAGTAGAGAAGTAGAAATGTGAGTTGACAAAATAAGAGAAATATAGTATATTAATGGTAGTAAGAGTATTTAAAATTAATTATGCCAGTAGCAGTAAATACACCAGATAACATACAAAGAATGTCGAAATTTAAAAAGGCAAGAGATATTTTACTAGCCCCTGTGAGATGGCTAGTCATTGGTTTAGCTGTAGTATTACTCATAGCATTTATTGTTTTTGTCATAGCGTTAATTCTAGTTGCTCAAGCATTGGGTAAGCTATATCTTCTTGCAGGAGGCAAATTACCAGAATGGTTAGAGCAAAGAACTGAAGCATTTATGGAGGCAGTGCGTGTCCCACAAACAACGCATGATACTAATGTAAATGATGCAATTAATATTAACGTTCAAAAGCTAAAAGAAAACTATGGCGAGCCTGATGTTGATGATAAGTTTATAGAGGAAATAGAAGGATTTATTGATCAGTTAGAGTGTATAGCAAATGGTACACAAAAAGCTGTGGATAAAGATCAACTCACAGAAGATGAGAAAAAACATGCACTTAAGTGCTTGGAGCGTATAAAAAACAACCCTGATACACATAGTGGAAGCGGATTAACATTGAAGCAAGTTTTAAATTTGGTTTGGAAAGCTTGTAAAGATGAAAATAAAAAAAGTGCTGATGATAATATAGATATTAATACCCGCATATCACAGAGAAAATATCAACTGGTTAAACATTTAGTAGAATCGCAAACAGAATATGGAGTACTTGTTGGCAGTGCATGTTTTACTGGTACCTTTAACAGTATTGTCTCTTCCTTGTACACTTTTGAAGAATTTTTCTTCTTGCAAAGAGCGGATAAGGCTACTGTAAAACAAGAGTTTGAAAATGATCTACAAAAAAAAGGTGAAGAATTATTTAATCGGCTTTCCAATGATAAAGAAAAAAAAGAAGTTGCAGAAGCTTTAAGTAATCCTTCTACAAATTTCTTTATTAGCTTTATAGAATCATTTAAAAATCACTCTGCACGTGCAGTTTTAGGCGATAAAAGATGTGATGAACTAATAAAAGAGCATTTTGGTAATCTTCAATATAAACCAACAATATCTTGCTTTATAAAGTAATCACTTAACTAACGGCAAAGTGATACCATGTTGATTCATATATTTTCCTTTCATATCATCATATGACTTCTCACACTCACTTTCGCCGCTTAAAAACACAAATTGGCATGCTCCTTCATTAGCGTAAATTTTTGCAGGAAGTGGAGTAGTGTTAGAGAATTCAAGTGTGACGTGACCTTCCCATCCAGGTTCTAAAGGTGTGACGTTCACTATGATACCACATCTTGCATAAGTTGATTTGCCAACACAAATTACTAGTACATTCCTTGGTATACGAAAATACTCCACTGTGCTGGCAAGCACAAAACTATTTGGTGGAATTATACATACATCTGTTTCCTTATCTATGAAACTATTCTCAGAAAAATTCTTTGGGTCTACAATAGCTGAATTAACATTAGTAAAAATCTTAAACTTATTACTAACTCTTGCATCATAGCCATAAGATGATAATCCGAAAGATACAACACCCTTACTGCTTTTATGATTCACAAAAGGCTCTATCATTCTAGAGTTTTCAGCCTTTTCCCTTATCCATTTATCTGGCATAACTGCCATAATTGTCCTTTAAAGTTTTGTAATACTTATAATAATATGTAATAGAATTTAAATGTAAACCTGAATGGCTTTGTTGCATAGCACTGATAGGCATGTAAATCACAGTGAATTTACGCAGCTAATTTAAATTCAGCCATACCTATATCAGTAAATTTGTTCAATAAGTAGCACTTAATTAACAGCTCTTTTTCACGATTTACCTCTGATTTATTTTTCAAGCCAAACCCAAATATTTGCTTCAACCTATAGAAAAAGACTTCAATATAAGACCGTGCTCCATACTTAACTTTTTTCTTCCATTCATTAATACCATCTTCATAATTCTCATATGACCTAATTCTACTAATATACTTGTTTCTTTCTGATAAGTAGTCAGCTAAACAAATTTTAGTATCCTTCCTAGGGCGAATAATAGGCACAATATTGTATTTTCTGCATTCTTTATACACACTTTTTATATCATAAGCCGCATCTGCTCGAATAGAACAAATGTTATATTTATCACTGACTTCTTCTAACATATCGCAGACCGGCAAATAGTCTACAGCAACACCACTAGTGTAGTTCATGCTTATTGCTTTCTTATCATTTATGTTTAAAACAACATGTAATTTTCTTACTTGACCATAACCACTGTATTTTCTTTTTCGAATATTAAGCTTACTATGCCCACCGTTATTATTGTAGATACTAACTCTAGTGCTATCTACGGCAATTTCAACATTTTCCAGATCATCTTTATTGCTTCTATGGTCATCAATCTTCAAATTAAGCTTTTTAAATCTTCTGGAAGCTTGTGTATAGCTGATAATCTTAAGTTTTTTGCCTATTTGTACCATATAACCTTTTACAAAACCTACAGCTTGTCTCAAGCCAATTCTAAAAAGATGAACTATTATGTGTATTAAAATTACAACTTTATCACTATAAGTGTTATTGCCACCTGCAACTTTTGGACTATTTTCATACCAATTTTCTATGGCTTGATTAACAAAATGAAAAACATTTCCTCTTTTTTTGAGAAACTCGTTATATTCTCTTTGGTTACTTACTCTCATTTTTTGTGGCATAAGTTGTACTTGTTTGAAAAATGCCTATTTTACAACAAAATTCGTTAGTAGCCATATATTAAAAAGCTTTTCTTCTTACAATAACCTCAACCAACACTAGCTATGCAACAAAGCCAACCTGAATTAGCGTTACACTCTGGAATGGCAAAGTTTCCAGTATAAACTACCTATACAAAAATAAATTGGCAATATTTCAAGCCTGCCAAGCAGCATCAAAAACGATAGAAATAGCTTTACTCCACCACTAAAGGAGGAATAATTACCTGAAGGACCTATTAGGTTACTAAATCCTGGGCCAGAATTTGTAAGCATTGCAGAAACAGAGCTGATGCTAGTTATAAAGTCCGCATTGCTCAAGTAAGACATCACTATTGATGATATAGTGAACGTTAACATGTAAATCGCAAAAAACGTAAAGACGGATTGAACTTCATCATTTTCCAGTATTTTACCATTGAGTTTTACTCTATCGCTTTCACTTGGATTTAATAAAGAGCTAAAGTAATTCCTTATAGATTTTAGAAAAATGACTAAACGGAAGATTTTGATTCCACCACTAGCAGAACCACCACATCCACCAATAAAGGCTAAAAAGAAAGCTAAGACTGAAATAAAGCTCCAATTCAAGTAGTTGCACATTATATAGCCAGTTGATGTGATAAAGGAGGTAATGGTGAATGTGCTGTACCTAAATAATAAAAATACTCCTAAGTCAAAATTTTTATATAACCAAAAACAAGCAAGCAAAGATGAAATAACAACTATCTTAATAAAGTAAGAGACCTGTTCATCATAACAAACGTCTAATCGTCTTACAATTTTTAAATAGCTCAGAAAAGGTAAAGAGCCTAAAATCATAAAGATAATTGTTATTACCTCCAATATAGGGTTATTGTAGTAGCCTATAGAATCGTTATAGTTAGCAAATCCACCAGTTGATACAGCGGACATTCCGTGACATACTGCGTCAAATAATGGCATGCCAGCTAGATAATAGGAAAATATGCACAATAAAATTAGGCAGTAATATATTTCTGCAATATGTATTACTACGCTTCGCGTATGTGGTAACTTTCTTTTAAGAGCATCTGAGTACTCAGAATAGAGTAAATTATTTAAGCTCAAAACCTTAAATATGGGAAAAATTGCAATTCCTACTGTAATTACTCCAAAACCACCTATACCGTGTAGCATTGCTCTCCACAGTAGTATCCCCGGAGATTGTTGCTCGATGTAACTTAGAACAGTTGCTCCTGTGGTTGTAATCCCAGATACTGCTTCAAACAGTGCATCAATGTAGCTTAAACTATCAAGATAAAATGGAATAGCTGCAAACAGAGATAATGCAATCCAGGTACAACTGGTAATCGCAAAAATTGCCGGCATTCCATGTACCCTATTTAGTTTACCCAGTAGAATAAAAGTCGCACTAAATGTGCAGGTAACTATAAATCCAACCAGAAAATTTTTCCATTCGTAACCTAGATAATTATTAGTAATAGCAGGAATAAGCATTGCTACGCCAAACAACAATAGAAAAATTCCCACAATAAACGCAATTGAACGTAAAACTTGCAGACTTTCCATAGACAGTACTGTGAAAGCTATATGTTATTAAAACTTCAACCGCTTTGCTAATTTTTTCTCTTGACTTGATTATAAATACGTATAATTATAGCGCTAAATTTGCCATAAGAGATAGAGGTAAGGTATGTTATTAACTGACAGACAAAAAAACATTCGAGATTCATTAATTAGTGAAGCTATACAAGGCAACTTTGAGAATATAAAAAATAATTACGATAGCGATATACAAGAAGTTTTGAAAAGCGAATTACCTAGTAATATACAAAAAGAGTTTAAAGACGATCTACCTAACCCTTGTACCACTTCACAGTTGATTATATTCAAAAAAAATCAAAAGGAAATTAATCAATGTATACAGAAAATGGAGCAAAAAATTGAGAGTATTTCGTGTGATATAGCTATGCAAGAAGCGAAAGGAAATGATGATTCGCATATGCAAAAAGTGAAAAACTTAAAGAGAACAAGTGATCTTCACCACAAATTACGTCAAGCAATAGATTATTTAGATGTTAAAAAAGTTAAAGCAGTATTAGAAGATTGTGATACAAATCTAGCAATGATTTTAAATAGACCTATACATTCACAGAGCAAAACTACCCTTTTACTTTATCCTCTGCAAGTTGGTCTTAATAAACGATATATAGGTGATGGTAAAAGATTGAAACAAGAAGATCTGAGAAATATAAAAGAAATTACTAAACTTCTTTGGGATAAAGCTTCTCCTGATATTCGCAATTTCTGGTTTAAATTCCATCAAGATCAACAAGAAGAAAGTACAAAAGACACAAAAGCAACCTTTGAAGCTCATTTGAAAAAAGCTCCTCCTGATATTCGTGACTTGTGGCTTAAATATCAAAGAGTGCCTGAAAATCAAGATGCAGCTGTAATAAAACTTCTTAAAGGTGAGCAACAACGACATGCCAAGATAGGTAGTGAGAAGTGGCTTGAAGATTTCATTCAAGAAGTTAAAGATTACAGAGAACAAAAAACCATAGAAGAAAACCTTGAAATAGCTACAGAGAAACCTACAACAAAATCTGTTCTACAAGACGCACAACTTTCTCAAATAAATAGAACTTGTTGTATTTTGTAGTAAATAAGTTCTTAGGAAATCTAAGTATGATAACAATAAAAACAAGAAATTTAAACGTTCTATTTTTAACCTAGTATCCAGAATAAAAAAATATCAAAGTCATCATATTATATCACGAACCTTTTCCAAGACTTTTTTTATATTTTCGCTTGAAAGTGGAATTAAGCCAAGCCTAGATAAATATCTACCTTCAGTACTAATAGAGTCTACAACTTCTCTAATGAATTCCCTTAATCCATCAACAGTATCTAAGTGTTCTTTCTTTATATAAAGATATAAAGGCCTTGCTAACATATACTCCCCCGATGATATATTTTTATAAGTTGGCTCAATTCCTGCGATTGTGCTTCCTTGAATCTCATCTTGGTTTTTCGCTAAAAAGCTGAAGCTAAATATTCCTAAAGCATTTTTATTGCTCTTCAATTTTTGTATTATTATGTTTTCATTAATTCCAACTTCTATATATCTTCCATCATCTCTGATATTACTACATGCTTTCTTTCTTTTTTCTTGGTCTTGATAATTCTCTTTGAAAATCCTTGAGTTCATACATGAATATTGATCAAGCATAATAAAATTAATCAAAGTTTCATGTGTACCTGTATTTTGATGTGGGCCATAGATTTTAATTTCTGTTTTTGGTAGAGCTTGATTTACATCAGACCAAAATTTCTTGTTATTCTTTACTAATCTATCATTGTCTTCAGAATATGAAGATAAAGTTTCAAACAGGTCATTTTTTGTAAAATCAAATCTATGGCTTTGATTTGAATTTGCAATAACAATTCCATCATAGCCAATTATTATCTCTATTACTTCATTCACTTTATTTCTTTTACATAATTCTCTCTCTACTTCCTTCATAGGGCGAGATGAAGTAGTGATATCTGGTGTGCCTTCCCCTATTCCTGAACAAAACATTTTGAACCCTGATCCACTTCCTATCGATTCTACAACTGGAGTTTTAAAGGAAAATATACGGCTGAATTCTTCAGATATAAATGAGATAAAAGGAAAAACAGTTGAAGATCCAACAATTCTGATATATCTTCTGGCATCAACATTTGACAGTGGGATGAGTAATACAAATGCAAAAATAAGGAAAAGGCGTTTCAGCATCGTTTTCGCTCAAGAGTGTAAACTTAATTATCGTAATAAAAAATCAAACTGAAAAGCTTTTTTTCTAGATTTCAAAAGGTATAACGATCAAATGTGTGCGTAATGATGAGATCTGAATCACAGCATTCATACAACTGTATCTATATCGAATCCTCTTATGTTTTTCAATACTGAAAAATTCTTTCATATTAACTTAATGATGCAATATATCCTTTTCTTTAATAGATAAGTCATCATCGACTTTTTTTACATTATCATCAGTAATGTTTTGTATTTCCTTTTTGGCAACATGAAAATCATCTTCTGAGATTTCCTTATTTTTCTTCATTTCCTCTATTTCTTCCATAACATCTCTGCGTATATTTCTAATTGCAACTCGTGCATTTTCAGAAAATTGATGCAATAATTTCACTAATTTTTCACGAGTTTCTTGTGTTAAGTCTGGAAGAACTATACGTATAGTATTTCCTTCAACAACAGGATTTAAATTCAGGTTAGCATTGATTATCGCATTTTTTACTTCACCGATAGCAGTAGCATCCCAAACTTTAACTGATAGAGTTTTGTTATCTATAGCTGAAACTCCTGCAACTTGGTTCAGTTTTTGATGTCCACCATAGATATTTACAACTATACCATCAAGTAATGATGCGTTAGCTCTACCAGTACGTACACCTTTCATATCATCGTGAAAAGACTGAATAGTTTTTAGCATTCTTTCTTTTGTTTTAGCTTTTATTTCGTTTAACATAAATTACCTAATGTTTACAATCTGAAACTATAGTATAAGTGCCTTGACCCTTAATAATATCAACCATTTTTTCTCTTTTTAAAGAAAAAACTACAATTGGGATAGAATTCTCACGAGCAAGTGAAATTGCTGATGCATCCATAACTTTTAAATCACGAGTTAGCAGATCTGTATAAGAAAGCCTATCATACATCACAGCATTCTCATTTTTTTTTGGATCGGCAGAATATACACCACTTACTTGAGTACCTTTTAAAATAACATCACAATTCATTTCAACAGCACGTAAAGCTGCAGCTGTATCTGTAGTAAAAAATGGGTTACCTGTGCCTGCTGCAAAAATGACTACTCTACCTTTCTCTAAATGATGAATAGCCTTCCTTCTTATATAAGGTTCACATATAGTAGTCATGGGTATAGCAGACAACACCCTAGAGACTATAGAGCTTTTTTCTAAAAAATTTTGCAAAATTAAAGCATTAATGACAGTACCAAGCATTCCAATATAATCACTGCTTGCTCTTTCACAGCCACTTAAAGATGCTGATGCACCACGAAAAATATTCCCACCACCAACAACAATACAAACTTGAACTCCAAGATTACAAACTTCAACTATGTCTTTGGATAGTTTATCTATAACTTCCATATCATGGCCAAATAGCTTTGATCCCATCAAAGCCTCCCCAGAGATTTTGAATAACACTCTGGGGTACTTTACTTCTGAAGTTTTGTTACTTATTTGCACCATCCAAAGTAAGTAACTTATAATTAGCTAATTTAACAGCACTTGATTCTATAAAATCAGCAATCTTCATTTTATCATCTTTTATAAACTTCTGCTCTAGTAGAACAACTTCTTCATAGTATTTAGCCATTCGTCCATCTACTATTTTTTTCGCTACCTCTTCAGGTTTATTTAAGCTCTTTACTTGCTCCTCAATTATAGAACGCTCATTGTTTAATTTTTCTTGATCTAAATCATCTATAGATAAAGCTTCAGGTTTCATAGCAACTACATGCATAGCTATTTGCTTTCCAATCTCTTGTTTATCACCAGATGATTGCAATGCTACTAAAGCACCAATCTTACCTAAGCCATGCATATCACCATGTACATAGCCAGCAATAATCCCATCCTTAGTCTCTAGGTAGCAAAGATTGCTTAACTCTAACTTCTCACCAAGAACCGATGTACCACTCATAATAGCTTCCTGTACTGTACCAACATCTTCATATTTGGCATTTTTTAACTCATCAAGACTAGTACAACGTTCTTGACAAGCAATTGATGCTAAATTTGAAACTAATGCTATGAACTTCTCATTTCTAGCAACAAAATCAGTTTCACAATTGACTTTAACCAATACACCATAATTTTTAGCCAAGCACATAGCAATAAGCCCATCTGAAGCTACTCTATCAGACTTTTTGTCAGCTTTAGCAAATCCTATTGTACGTAACCTATCAACGGCTTTCTTAATATCACCATCACACTCTTCTAACGCTTTCTTACAATCGCTTAAGCCAAGCCCTGTTCTATCGCGTAATTCCCTTATACTACTTGAATCCATCTTCATTTACTTACTATTACCTCCCTTTCTGTTTCATCCTTCATACGCTTCTTTTTAGTTTGCACAATACCCCCTTCTTTTTCTTGAATAAGCTCATCATCCTTAACTCTAGACCTTGTCAAACTAGACTCTATTCCAGCTAATATAGAATCAGCAGCTAATTTACAGTAGAGCTCTATTGATTTTCTTGAATCATCATTTCCTGATATAGGATAGGCAATATCATCTGGGTCAGAATTGGTATCAAGTACTCCAACTACAGGAATACCCAGTTTTTTAGCCTCTTTAACCGCTATATGCTCTTTGTTAGTATCAATAATGAATAAAATATCAGGAACTGCTCCCATTTCTCTAATGCCACCCAATTCTTTATCAAGCTTTTTTCTTTTCTTTTCAATATTTCCTAATTCTTTTTTTGTTAAGATACTATCTTCATCATTTAATATTTTCTCATATTGTATCAAAGTTTTTATCGAAGAAGAAACAGTGTTCCAATTAGTAAGCATACCACCAAGCCATCGATCATTTACATAATATTGACCACAACGAACCGCTTCACTTGCAACAATATCTAAAGCTTGAAATTTCGTACCAACAAATAAAATGCGACCATCTTGAGATGCAACATCGTATAAAGCTTTCATTGCCGCCTCTAACAATGGTAATGTTTTTCGTAAGTCTATTATGTGTATACGATTCTGTTGATGTACACCATATATATATGGGGCCATTTTCGCATTCCAGCGACTAACTTTATGGCCAAAATGCACACCAGATTCAGCTAAATCACGTATAGTGACTTTAGGCAAATTTGTCATATTTACTCCTCCAAATAGTTTATCCTCCATGGCATAACCCTAACGGGACTACTTGCATAAGCCATGTGTGAAATTAAGTTATTTACATAGTAATAAAAAAGACAAAAAAGCGCAAACAAAAAATATTGACAAGTAGCAACACGTTGATTAGCTTTAAGATTGCAAACGTTAAAAAGCAATGGGGGGTGTAGCTCAGTTGGTTAGAGCGCATGCCTGTCACGCATGAGGTCGTGAGTTCAAGTCTCATCACTCCCGCCATTACAGCAGAAACACCTTAAAATTCCTTAACTTTCTTATTAATTTGAATTAATTTCTTTCAGAGACTTGACATGATATTGTAATTGCTGCTTAATCTATTTAACTTTATCGTTAATAATTGGGATTAAATATGTTCATTTCTGAGGTTTTTGCGGCAGATGCGACTAACAATGTATCAGCATCTGTTGCTAGCTTTATTCCACTCATTTTAATATTTGTAGTATTTTATTTTCTCATTATTCGTCCCAATCACAAAAAACTAAAAGAACATAGAAGGATGATAGATCAAATAAAACGTGGTGATACGGTTATTACTTCTAGTGGAATAATAGGTGAAGTAAACAAAGTTGACGAAGTAAATGCACAACTAATACTAGAAATAGCACCAAAAATTGAAATAAAAATCCTAAAGTCTGCTATATCTGAAATCTTAAATAAAGAAATTCAAAAGCCAGTAGCTAAATCTATTGAAAAAAGCAAAGTTGAAAAGAATGGCAAGAAAAATAAACTAGAGGAAAGTAAAAAAGACAAAAATGCTTCATAATTTAAGAAGTGTGTGGAATATTAGGTATAGTAAGTAGCGGTGATTCAGTAATACCAACTTTACTAACCGCGTTGCAAAAATTGGAATACAGAGGTTATGACTCTTCAGGTATAGCAATTATAAATAATAGAGGTAAGATAGAAGTAAAAAAATCAGAAGGTAAAGTTGAAAGATTGTGTGAAGTTGTTCATGAGAGCAAGATATCTAGTAGCAAAGTTGGTATAGCACATACTCGTTGGGCTACACATGGAGCTCCAAATCTTAAAAATGCTCATCCCATTTATATAAATAATGTTGTTGTTGCTCATAATGGCATAATTGAAAATTACAATATATTAAAAAAGGATCTGGAGGAAAAGGGAGTATCTTTCCACACCGATACTGATACAGAAGTGATACCAAACATATTAACTTCATATCTTGATGAAGGGTTATCACCAATTGATTCTATATTACAGTGTCTAAACAATTTACAAGGTTCACTTGCTTTGGCTTTATTATTTGCAGAATATCCAGATACTTTATTTGTTGCAAAAAGAAATTTGCCTTTAGCAATAGGATATAACTGTAATAAAGTGTTTGCTGCTTCTGATACTAATACTTTGAATTCATTTGTAGAAAAAATATTGCATTTAGAAGATAATGATATTGCAGTAATAAAATCTAACGAATTCAGTATATATAATAATGGTATACAAGTTAAACGCAGAACAGAAAATAGCAGTCCAAGAAATTTTCTAATTAGTAAAAATGGTTACCCTAGCTTTATGCTAAAAGAAATTTTTGAGCAACCGTATGCATTAAACAAAACAATAAATCAATTTTATAAACAATATAAAGAAATCAACAAAGAATTATTTTCTGAACTAGGTTACATTACTATAGTTGGATGCGGTTCATCCTATTTTGCTGGACTAATAGCAAAGTGTTGGCTGGAAAGTATTGCTCAAATTCGGGTATATCTAGAAATCTCGTCAGAATTTAGGTATAGCAGCGTCAAGCTCGAAGAAGGTAGTATTGGCTTATTCATTTCTCAATCTGGTGAAACTGCAGATACTATGGAAGCACTACGTTATGCGAGATTGCAGAAACAAATGATCATTAGCATAATTAATACATTTAATAGCAGCATAGAAAAAGCCTCAGATATTGTATTGCATACTCTTGCTGGACCTGAGATTGGTGTTGCTTCGACAAAAACCTTTTCTACGCAGCTTGCAATTTTAGCATGCTTTGCTGTAGAGCTTGGAAAAATAAAAGGTATACTGGGTAGAGAGAGGATAAAGGAACTAAGCGGTGCTATTAATTCCATTCCCGAACATGTAGAGCATGTTTTGAATGTGATGGAAATACAACATATATCAGGCAGTATATTAGAGCACAATAATATAATTATAATTGGGAGAGGAAGCTCATATGGAGTTGCAATGGAAGGTGCATTGAAGATAAAAGAGCTTTCATATATCAACACAATTGGTATTGCAGCGGGAGAAATGAAGCACGGTTCTATCGCCTTGATAGACTCTACTGTACTTGTTATCGCAATTATTCCTTACGATAATTTATTCTTTAAAACGCTATCCAATATACAAGAGATTATTGCAAGAAAAGGTAAAGTAATTGCCTTTAGTGATAAGCAAGGAGCACCGCTCTTAAAGGGAATTTGCATAGATGTGGTGCAACTTCCAGAAGTTGACAATTTTGTTTCTCCAATTATCTACAGTGTTGCTATGCAATTTCTTGCTTATTCTATTGCAGAAAAAAAAGGGTTAGATGTAGATTGTCCGAGAAATTTAGCTAAATCTGTCACAGTTGAGTAACTTATTTAAAGTGAGTTGCTAATTAACAGCTCTAATTGTCAGTTATAAATTACTGAATTTTACTAATAAATTCATTGCTATCATTAGCCCTCTGCGAAAGAATATGTAACTAATGTAAGGATGAGAGAGGCTAAAATCCACGCCTCAAATTAACAAGATTTGCCATTATGGTTACCAGACACAACTTAACCTAGCAAGCAAGAATTAACTAACAGAAAAATTGAAAACTAATATCAGTCTCTTATGTAATGTTACTAATATTTTTCTAATATGTTTTCTATTCAGGAAAGTCTACATCGCCATAACAATATTTACTAGAATGAGGTCTTGTCTCATTGTAAAAACACAACCAATGATCAACGTCTATCTGAAGATCTTCTAATGAATTGTAGATTGTTTTACAAAAAAAGAGGAGTAAATGAGAGTTCAGTAACTTGATTATAGAGTTGTACTGCCTTTCCATATTTGAAGCAAGTTGTTATTCTATCTCAAACCGTAGCACAAAGTAAATATGGCAATTTACACTAAAATTTTCTGTTTATGAGTTATATTATGTAAAGATACTATTTGACATTGAGCTTTAAAGATATTATGTAATAGCATTATTTAATATGTGAGGTTTATTATGGCTAAAGTAAGTGCTGGTGAAAACTCAAAAAAGCTTAAAGATGGTAAAAATCAGCCCATATCACCAAAAAAGTTCAAAGGCAGTCAGTCTATGTCACCAAAACGGAGTCAGAATTCTGGTGAAAAGCTATGGAATGTATTAGAATCATTAGAAGAAGCAAAATCAGAGTTGAAAAAAAGAAAGTTTGAAATAGAACTAAAAAAAGACACTAAAATATCAGAAGAAGGAATAGAAAAAGTAGTGGAATTGGAAAGGAAAATAGAAAAAGAGATAGAAGAAATAGCAATGCCAATATCAACGTTACTACTTAAGGAAACAATAATAAAATTACAAGGAACAAAAATAATAAATTTTTTAAAAAAATTAGAAAAACAAGTAAAAGAAATGCAAGAATTATGTAAGAAACTAGAATTAAATGCTAAAATAGAAAAAGAAGATCTAAATAAGCTCGAGGACATAAAGAAAGAATCAGAAAAGTGTTGCAGAGAGTTAGTGAGCTATATGCCTAATTCAAATAATCCTAGAATGTTGTACACTGCTGTTATTGGTCTTGCTGTTGGGCTGGTAGCAAGTACTATACTTGAACATACAACTAGACTAAGTATATTAGCAATAATTGGCATAGCTACAGCATCTGCACTCGTAGCTGGTGGTGCTACATATGAAGCACTAAGACCTAATACTAAAATAGATGAATCAAAAGAAGTCCAATTCAACCACTATGGATTAAAATCCAAAGATTGAGAGAGAGCATAGAATGCTAACTTTCGACTTGAAAGTCACCAAATTTATCTTCTTTTTTAGAGTGATTTTCAATATAATTTTTTATCATTTCGTCAGTTACATTTCCGCTAGTCCTGACAAACTAGCCTACTGCCCACAACCCAATATCTCTTTTTTAGCTCTGGAAAGTTTTGCTGGATTTTTCTGGAACTTTTTCCTTTTATTAACTGCACTAACTTACTAATACTTAAGTATGGGGGTACAGAAACGTATACGTGTACATGACTTGACGCAACTCTACCTCTGATAATTTCTACTTGATTATTTGTACATACTTCTTGTACAACTTCTTTAGCTTTCTGTCCAATATCTCCAACTAGTACTGGATATCGATATTTTGTTATCCACACTATGTGATATATATACAGAGTGACTGCTTTTTCTATAATATTCCACATTCTTTCAGATTTTTCACCTTAAAATTATATTCTTAAAAGGATGGACTTCAAGTCCAGGGTTTTTCTCCCAAATTTGGGACAATAAAGAGTTCTCATCACTCACTTTCCTAATCACACTTTAATTCAAACTTTATCAGTTTTATTCAAGTTGCTTCTAAAAGGAGAATATCAATGGTGTTCTCCTTACTGATTTGGTTAAAATGCAGAAAACGCCTATGTCAAAATTTACACAGATGTTAAGTGCTGCCACTAATTCCCAGTTAGTACAATTTGTGTATCTTATTGACATATTTAATTTATTCTGTTACAATTTTTAGTAATTAGGTTGGGGTAAAACAATGAAGAGTTTTAAATGGCTACTTAATCAAGTAAGACTTTCATGGATTAGCTTAATATCAAAAGTAAAGAGCTTTTTTCAAACTAACGATACACATCATCAAACAACTGCTAGCAATGGAAATGATCATACAAGAAAAATAAGTGTAGAAAATACAATAGAGGAGAAAGTTAATGAAGAGGATGTATGGTATGATTCTCTGAAAGAACAAGAGCCAGGTGAAAAAGAAAGAGATCTGGATGAAGAAGAATTTTTTGATGCTATTGAAAATTTGGATGAAGAGGAAGTGAGTGCTAACATAGAAGGAAAAGAGTATGAAAAAAATAAGTACTATAGTCTGCAAGATGGTCTACAAGAAAAAAATGAATTTGATCACACAACGCACACTCTTACACTTGCTTTTGAAATTGAAAAGCCATTTCCAGACTCTGACCTTAGTAAATTTAAGTTATGCGAACTTAAGCAAAATGGTGATAAATATACGTTTATCTTAGAAAATGATCAGAAAAGTCGAATAGAATTACACTCTGAATATCTCAATATTTATTTTCCTAAGTATTTTGAGAAACACAGTAAAAAAGGAGCTTACACCGAACTTTTTTCTCAAGAAGAAAATAGAATTAGCAATGATATTATAATACCGCTACAAGTTCCAAAAGAAGCAAGCATATTTACCAAAGAGTGCAATTGGTTAATAAGAAAGGTTGTAGGTGAAATACCAGATTATCCAGTGGGCAAATCGCTTGAATACTGCAGGAGTCGTGTAAATTTCTTTCTTAACTCAAACAATACTATATCTCTTTTTCTAACGTCAGCATGGACAAAATGTGCAGCTAAATCATCAGGTACTCAGATAGAAACAAACTGGCCAGTAAAGGATATTCTAGTCAGAGGTAGTTTTATTAATCAGCATATTCCTAGAGTTGAAGAAGCTTATATTGATAAGCATTATATAGTTGAAGAAACTTTTGAAGTAGTTAACGTAGAATGTGCATCAGAGCTGAAGATTTCTCAACCTAGCATATAGCCTTATATTCTTTCATCAGCATGATATAATTTTGTGCAGATTGTGTAATATGTTTTATTTCCTCATCTGACATTTTTTTGAAGAATTGTGCTGGCCTGCCAGCCCATACTTCACCACTTTTTATCACTTTTCCATGTGTCACCAGTGAGCCAGCAGCTACCATAGCTCCAGACTCGACAATCGCATGATCCATTATAACAGAGCCCATACCAATAAATGCTTTATCATGTATCGTGCATGCATGTAACACACAAAAATGTCCAACCGTCACTATACTACCAATAATCGTGTCACCGCCTGGATTTCTATCTACATGAATTACGGTGCCATCTTGAATATTCGTTTCATCACCTATTTTGATTGATCCAACATCTCCTCTGATCACACAATTAAACCAGATACTCGCATTCCTTCCTATTTCAACGTTACCTATGATACGCACACCATCTGCGATAAAAGAACTTTCATCCATTTTTGGTTCATAATCTTTGTATTTTAAAATTTGATAGCTCATAATTTAAATAAGGTTTAATACATACTTGGGTTCCAGTAGTCAAGTTACTCGGGTAAAGATATTCTTGACTTATGATCCTTATGCTCCTAAAATCTTTATTTTTAGCTCTATTCATAATGTCAGTAACAGTACTTAGTGTACTTCAAATAATATTAGTTGTTGTATTGGTAATTTTAGTACTCCTGCAGCCACCTGGAAGTAGTTCATTAAGTGGCTTTAGTAATTCACAACAGCAAATGAATTCAATAATTCCGGTAAAGTCTTCTGAAAATCCACTCAGTAGAATAACTTCTATAGTTGCTGGATTGTTCATTATAAATACACTGTTACTATCAGGATTATGTTCAAAAGATGTACATAAAAAATCAATTGCAGAGAAGATTATATCAGAAAAGAAGCAAGAAGGCCAATCAACTTCTGTTCCATTTGAAAATTAATGAAAGAAACCAAGTTTATCTTTGTTACAGGTGGAGTTGTTTCATCACTTGGTAAGGGTTTAGTTGCTTCAAGTGTGGGAGCACTTCTTCAAGCTCATGGATTCAATGTTCGCATCAGAAAGCTTGACCCATATCTCAACATTGATCCTGGAACAATGAGCCCAGCTCAGCACGGGGAAGTATTTGTTACTGAGGATGGTGCTGAAACTGATTTAGACCTTGGACATTACGAGCGTTTTACTAAAATTAAAGCAACCAAGGACGACAATATAACAACTGGTAAAGTATATAATAAATTATTAAAGAAGGAAAGGTGTGGTGATTATCTAGGCAAAACTGTGCAAATCATTCCTCATGTGACAGATTTAATCAAATCTTTCATTTTTAATGGTACAGAAGATTTAGATTTTGTAATATGCGAAATAGGCGGAACCGTAGGTGATATTGAAAGCCAACCGTTTTTGGAAGCTATACGCCAAGTTAATTATAAACTAGGAAAGCAAAAAGTTATCCTTATTCACTTAACTTTAATACCATATCTCACTGCAGCACAAGAATTAAAGACAAAACCGACACAGCATTCAGTTCGAGAGTTAAACTCTGCGGGGTTACAACCAGATATTATATTATGTCGCAGTGAAAAAGAAATTTCCGATAATCAAAAAGAAAAGATAGCCAATCTTTGCAATGTTTCTTTATCTAACGTAATACCTGCTCCTGATGTAAACCATATATACGAGTTACCGTCCTTGTATAATCAATGTGGGCTCGGGGCACAAATTTTGGATCACTTTCACTTAAGTAAGCCAAAACCAAGCTTACCTGAATGGGACCAAATAGTACACTCTATGAAACATCCAACACAAGAAGTTATCGTTTCCATAGTAGGAAAATATACTGAATTTCCTGACGCATATAAATCACTGATTGAAGCATTAAACCATGGTGCAATTAGTAATAAAGCTAGAGTGAAGATAAATTGGGTCAACTCAAGAGAAGAGAATGGAAAATCTATAGATGCAAAGTTTATCAGAGAAAAATTACAAAGCTCTAATTCAGTCCTTGTTCCAGGAGGATTTGGTGATAATGGAATAGAAGGTAAAATATTAGCAATAAACTATGCCCGTGTAAATAACATTCCTTTTTTAGGAATATGTCTTGGTATGCAGCTTGCAGTGATTGAATTTGCTCGTAACGTTATTAAGCTTGAAGATGTACACTCTGAAGAATTTTATACTTGCAAACACCCAATCATCAAGCTCGCTGATGGTAAGAACGTTGATCTTGGTGGAACCATGAGACTTGGAACATACAAGTGTAATGTAAATCCAAATTCAAAAATGGCAAATGTGTATAGTAGTGTCACTATTTCAGAAAGACACAGACACAGATATATAGTTAATTTAGATTATAAAAATAACTTAGAAGAGAATGGAATGATATGCAGTGGTATATCAGAAGATAAAACATGCATAGAGGCAGTGGAGCTAAAAAATCACTCATGGTTTATTGGTGTGCAATTTCATCCAGAATTTCAATCAAGACCATTTTCTCCTCATCCTCTCTTTACATCATTTATTAAGGCAACTATTGACAATAGAGTTTAATAGAACTTAATAAACTCTATTCTAATAGAGAGGTAAAAATGTTACTAAGAAATAGTAAAGATAGCATTACATATGGATCTGCGACCTTCGAGGAATTGAATAGGCATGTAGAACAAATAATATATAAATTAGAGGAGGATCAAATTATAGAGGATATAATGGAAGAAGTAGTTGTAGCTATAAACGAACTAAAATCGGTAGAAGAAATAAAAAAATATTTAAAGCGAGAAATAGATAGCCTTGTAAAAAGGACAATAGTCCTTAGTGAATTCTATAACCTAGAAAAAATAGAAAAGCCAAGAAAAGAAAATTATATTTACCCAAGCACCTAATGTTTAAGTACCAATACATGGAACTTGCCATAGAGCAAGCAAAACTTGCTCAGAAAGATGGCGAAGTGCCAATAGGCGCTGTAATAGTTAATGGAAACAATATCATCTCCTCTGCACACAATATATCTAATGATCCAACTGCACATGCAGAAATGTTAACAATTAGACAAGCATTTTCAACTTCCACGCTTTATGAAGCTGAAATGTACGTAACGTTAGAGCCGTGCCCGATGTGCGCTCAAGCTATCTCTTTTGCAAAAATTAAACGTCTGTACTTCGGGGCTTACAATCCCAAAGGTGGAGGAGTTGAAAACGGCACTAGAATATTTCAATTCTGTAACCACATACCTGAAGTTTATGGTGGAATATTAGAAACAAAATGTTCTCTTTTATTAAAAGATTTCTTTGAGAAATTGAGAACTTAGTTTAAGATGTGTGAGATTGTTTCAATATTTTTTGAGTAAAATCTGTATTATAACTCTTTCGTATATTTGACCAATCTGCTCATGCAACGTACATAAGGGATGTTATTACGATAACTCCGTTGCAGAAAAGTTTACTCAAAAGGGAGCTTCTTATTGATACTTCTCAACGTTCTGTTCAGCAAACTAGAACTTCCATATTTGAATACGTAGAAATTAGATTTCTTGCACTACTGGAATTTAAAGAGTTTCAGCGCGTAACGCTGGAATCTAGATTTTCTTGCTAAATCCCAGACTGGCTGGTTATGCAAAAAATCTATTTTTTATCATAAATAACTTAAATATTATATTATAAACTCTGCTAAATTTATTCTCACAACAAAAACTTCTTCTCTACTTTTTTTTGAGTAAGGTCACCAACTCTATTTTTCTACAAAAGTGTTCTCTGAACTAAAAAATCCAGAGAACATTCTCTCTTATATCAACTCATTATCAATGGGAAAAGAACCAACCTCATTATCATAAGAGTAAGGAGTTGTTCTTTGCACATTATCAAAGACAGCTTTTAATAGTACTTCCTTATCACTATCCCATGCAACTTTCTCCATAATTGCATTATAATCTTTACACTTTTGATCATTTCCACAGTCCCTGATTTTACCATTAAGCTTTAGATAAGGCTTTAATGAATTATATTGTACTTGAGTATTATTGCCCTCTTTATCTATCATTTGTCCTGAGGTATTAACAAGTATCAATGGTGCAACTTGTTTTGCTTTCACAATACTTGCTCCACTGGGGTCTTTGATGAGATCAGGACATGATTCTCTAGAAAAAAAATTCTTGTTTAATTCTTTATTAGTATAATCATTGCCAGATTGGCAGAAACTCTTAACCTTCTCGTCCTGACAAGCTAACTCTTGTGGACTATCAATACATTTAAGACATTTCGTATTACCAAAGTTGGCTGCTGAACTAATAGTATCAGTAAAGGCAAATTTAAAATTTACTGCACTATAAACACCCTCTGATCCCTTTTCTATATATGGCACAATTTTAGAATTACTATACATCTCAGGATAGAGTTCTTTTAATAAATCAGATGTATTAAAACCTTGACAACCTATCTTATTATTCGATTTATACAAAGTAGCCTTAGGCCCACAAATTCCTGGTAGGCTAAGATCTGGTGTTATTTCTCGAGATGTAATTTCTCCACTTTCATTCCCTCCTTCATTGGTAACATGTTTGCCTCTATCATTTTCATCCTCTCCCCTAATACTAGGTTTATCTTTATCAGTGCGATCGTCCTCATTGGTAACATGTTTGCCTCTATCATTTTCATCCTCTCCCCTAATACTAGGTTTATCTTTACCGATTCTTTTCTCATTTTTACATTCTTCAGCTGCTTTTTTATACCACTCAGTCTCTGCTTTTGCCATGTTAATTTTACACTTTAAAAGTTCTTCTTTTACTTCTTCAATCTTACTCTGCATCACTTCTTCTTTCTCCTGTTCAATTTTGTACCTCAAAATTTCCTCTTTTGCTAGTTTAGCTTCTAATTTTGCTTGTTCAGCTTCTGCTTTAATATCATCACATTTTTCCTGATTAATTGCCTGTCCACCGTTTTCTTTCATCTTCTCAGCATTTTTTTTACACTGTATTAACTCATTTTTTGTTGCCTCAGCTTCATTCTTAGTTTGTTCTACCTTCTCTCTTTCTTCTTGAACTTGTTTTTTTAATTTATCAACTTCTGCTTTTGCTTCATTCTCAGCTTCTTTTAACTTACCTTTAAATTCTGCCTCTACATTCTCTCTTTCTTCTTGAACTTGTTTTTTTAACTTATCATTTTCTTCTTTTACCTTATTAGCTTCACTCTCAGCTTCTTTTAACTTATCTTTAAATTCTGCCTCTACCTTCTTTCTTCTTGAACTTGTTTTTTTAACTTATCAACTTCTTCTTCTAATTTTGTAATTTCTTTTTGTGATTCCACAGCATCCTCTTCTCCCGCAAACTGATCTCCTAGATTTTCGACTTGCTCACCCTCTTCACCATAAAAAAGTTTGTTGGCATATAAATTACTATTATTAACTTGATCGCTATAGATATTGTTTGACATTGTGACCTCCTATACAGTCAAAACTGGAATTAAATTAGAGTATAAAAGCTGAGAATTCAACATGGGTAAAAGAAACCACAGTTCAGGAAATCTCAGGTTAACTCAGAAATTATTATAAGCCAAAATGATTAAAAATTTTATAACTTATATTTTAGATCTAGCATGATAACCAACAATTATTCAATTTCCACCTTACTCACCAGCTTGACACAGTCCATCTTTATTCATTAGAGAGCCGTGATTCCTCTACTCTCCAATGATTAATCACTTGTCAGTTTTGAGTGTAGTAGTTGATAGCCTGTACGTAAATACGTTGCTTTTGTCCTTTAGAAATTTTTAGTCTACTATCTTTATCCAGAAAAAAATTGTAAAATTTCTATAGTTATGGTATAATTGTAAGTACCGCTTGCCAATAAGCTGAGTATAAAAATGCCGTTCGGACAAATCATTACATATAGCACGATATTACTTGCTATAATTGCAGTATCTCTCTTTTTGAGAAAAATATACAAAAATCATATTAGGAAAATTATATTTCCTCTAAAAGTTCTCAAAGAAGAGTGGGAAGAAAATAGAAGATTTAATGAATTGTATCAAAAAAATAAGCAAAAAGAGTTGATGAAACAACAGGAAATGCTAAAGGAGAAACAAAAGAATATGCAAGTTTACAAAGAAGATCTAGAAATAGTTGATATAGCAAAACCGTTAGGCAAATGGACAAAGATGGTTATGATGGGTAATAGTTTAATGAAACATTTTGCACAATTGATACACAGAGAAGGTGATAAGAAAGGATTTTGGGAGCTATTTATAAAAGCTCAGTCTTCAACTAAGGGTAAATATAGAGGAAAAGGCAGATGACGTATCCGTTGTATAACCTGCTTTCTGGCATTAAACTTCTTAAGTGTTATAGTCAGTCAAGTATAAGGGTGTCATCCCAGTGCTCGACACTGGGATCCAGCTCTTCATGTAATCTAGTTAAAAATATTAATTTTAACATAAAGCAACTACTTTTATGCCAACCAGCTCAGCGTGCTTACTTAAAATTCCTGGATCCCAGTGTCAAGCACTGGGATGACACCATCTGCTACCTACAAACCCAATGTTCGTACAGTTGTATGTCAAACACTGACTGTTTGTTATGCAAGCTATCGAATGTTCATACACTGAAGTGTTTAGGCTCCAAGTTCTCTTTAAAGGTCCAATAGATGCTTGAATGTAAAAATCTATTCTGTGCTCGTAATAACAAAGTATTATTTAAAAACCTCAATTTTAAAGCTGAACCAAAATCAAAAATCTTAATCACTGGTCCAAATGGTAGCGGCAAAACCAGCTTAATCAGAAGTTTATCTGGACTTTTGCCGCCAGTGTCAGGTAATATAATGTACTGTGGAAAAGATATATATGATGACCTAAAATCCTATATACCTTCCATGGTCTATATAGGCCATAAAAATGCCTGTAAAGATAGCTCAACAGTTGGTGAAAACATACAATTCTGGGCAAGAATACGGAATACTAGAGAATTAATTATGGCAGCCGTTTGTTGCTTACAGTTGCAACCTGTACTTAATATCAAATATAGTGAACTTTCTGCAGGTTGGAAAAGAAGAGTTGCGCTTGCTCGCCTCTTAATTTCTAATGCAAACGTTTGGCTGATAGACGAACCATTTTGTAATCTCGACAGTGCAACGTGTGAATTAATATTAAATCTAATCTCAATACGCTCTGAGCAAAACGGTATAGTAATTATTACAGGACATAGCTCTACAGAACAACTGTGTGACTTCAAGACAATCGATATACGTGATTTTAACAGACCTCTTGTATAATTTTTGGCCTTAAAATTAACACATCTCTTTCAAAGGCTCTATATTAAAAATAGAAAGCCCAGAAGCGATTACGTGCGCTAAGGCTTGTACGAGAAACATTCTTGCAGCGGTGAGGTTCAAGTTATCTTCTAGTATGAACCGCATGTTTAAATCACTTTTGCCATACCCCCATAAAACGTGAAACGCTTCTGCAACTTCAAGTAAGTAGAAAGTGATTCTGTGTGGCTCATAGAGCCTTGCCGCTATTTCTACCACATCTGGCCACTTTGCTAAGATTTTTATGAGGAAGAGCTCCCCATCGGTCTTTAAAAGTGAAGGATCTGCTGTTGGGAGCTCTTTTGGAGCATTACGCATTAACGAATGAGCACGGGCGTGCGCATATTGCACATAAAAAATAGGGTTGTCTTTTGATTGTTCTTTAACTTTAGCAAAATCAAAGTCCAAGACCATATCATTCTTGCGTGTCAGCATTATAAAACGAGTGATATCCCTGCCAACTTCCTCCACTACATCTCTTGCTGTTAGGAAGTTTCCTGATCTTTTGGACATCTTAACAGGTTTTTCATTCTCGAAAAAATTCACAATATTATGCAGTTTTACCTCTATTTTTGCTTGATCATCACTGAGCGCAGAGACGACTGCTTTTAGCCTTTTGACATAACCACCGTGGTCACTACCAAGCTCTACGATCATATTGTTAAAACCACGCGATATCTTATCAAAATGGTAAGCGATATCTGAGGCAAAATAAGTCCAACTGCCGTCCTCTTTCTTCAATGCGCGGTCAACATCATCGCCAAATTTTGTAGAGCGAAATAACATTTCTTTTCTGGAAGTCCAATTTTCACTTTCTTTGCCTTTTGGTTTCTCCAGGTACCCTTCATACACTAGACCCTTGTCAGATAATATCTTTATACTCTCTTCGATTTTGCCACGTAGCTCATACTCTGAAGTAAAGACATCATGATTTACTCCAAGCAAGCTCATGTCCTCCTTTATGAGTTCTAAAATAGAACTTAAAGTATATTCTCTAATTATCTGGTTATCTTCCTCTGCTCTAAGCTCCTTGCCATATTTTTTAGCTAATCCCTCTCCTATTGGCTTTAAATATTCACCTGGGTATAAACCCTTTTCAATGCTAATTTTTTCTCCCAGAGCTTCCTTATACCGCAAATATACTGACCGAATTAGCGTATCTATCTGCGCTCCAGCGTCATTGATATAGTACTCCTTAGTAACATTATAGCCAACTTTCTTTAGTAAATTTGCCAGAACATCACCAAACACTGCCCCTCTTGCATGACCAATATGCAGAGGACCTGTTGGATTTGCCGATACAAATTCAACATTGACAGCTTGATTATTTCCAATATTTAGAGTGCCAAACTCTGTTTTTAGCTCATTTATTTGTTTTAAAATCCCATGCCATACTTCCATTTTTAAGTGCATATTGATAAAACCGGGGCTTGCTATTTCCACTTCTGCAACTTCATCAAAAGGTTTAAATTCTCTTGCTAAGATCCCTGCAATCTCAATTGGATTCTTTTTTTCATGCTTTGCAAGCACCATAGCAACATTTGTGTAAATATCACCATGTGCTCTATTGCTTGGAGGTTCCACAATAAAATTTTCTGCACTTATATTTATGATACCTCTTCGTTTCAATTCATTTAATTTACTGAAAATCAGAGAGAAAATACGCTTAAAAATGTTCATTAACTAAAAAGCTACAAAACCTGTAGCAGTATAGCGAATAAGTGGGGGAAGTTGAAGGGTTATCTTACATCGGCTGTTTATACTTACTTGAAGTGTGCATTCAAAGGGAACGTTCAAAGAATTATTAAGAAGCAATCAGTGGATAGAGATGCATGTTATGCATCTCTATCCATGGTAAATAATTTACACTACTTGCTGATAGTACGGCTGTACGACTAGGGAAGCTAATTAGTACAAATAGTCAGAATATCCTAAATATCCTGTATCAGGTAATGCATTGAACATTACCTTGTGGCCAGAACCACAGTGATTCCATCCTGCATCGTAACCACTATGACAAGGACTGCCATGATAACTATTGAAATACTGATCATGATGATGTTTGTAATGCGGGTAATTATCAATTATAGGCTTAAACTCACATATTACAGGTTTAACCTCATTTACTGTAGGTTTTTTCTCATCTATTACAGATTTAATTCCATCTATTATAGATTGTTTCATTCCATCTATTGCAGATTTAACCTCATTTTCTGTGTGTTTTTTCTCATTTATAGTAGTAACCTCATCTTTGATAAGTTTCATAACCTTATCCATCGTAAGCTTTTCTTCTTGCACCGTAGGTTTTTTCTCATCTATTACAGATTTAATTCCATCTATTATAGATTGTTTCATTCCGTCTATTGCAGATTTAACCTCATTTTCTGTGTGTTTTTTCTCATTTATAGTAGTAACCTCATCTTTGATGAGTTTCATAACCTTATCCACCGTAAGCTTTTCTTCTTCCACCGTAGGTTTTTTCTCATCTAACGTAGGTATAACCTTATCTATTATGAGTTTAATTTCATCCATTATAGGTTTCCACTCACTTTCTATAGATTTGTCTTTACCTACTTTGTCATCAACCTTAGGTTTAACTTCATCCATTATAAGCTTTATTCCATCTACTATAAGTTCTTTGATCTCATTCATGATAGACTTTTCTTCATCTACAGTAGGTTTTTTCTCATCTATTACAGATTTAATCCTATCTTCGATAAGTTCCCTAACCTTATCCACCGTAAGCTTTTCCTTATCTATCGTGTCATCAACCTTAGGTTTAACTTCATCCATTATGAGTTTTATCCCATCTACTATAAGCTCCTTAATCTCATCCATTATAGACTTATCCTCATCACCTGTAGGTTTCTCTTCATCAACCTTAGGTTTAACTTCGTCCACTACAACTCTTATTTCCTCTATCAGTTTTTTAACCTCATCCACTATAGACTTAACCTCATCACCTTTAGTTTTTTCTCCATCACCTGTAGGTTTCTCTTCATCAACCTTAGGTTTAACTTCGTCCACTACAACTCTTATTTCCTCTATCAGTTTTTTAACCTCATCCACTATAGACTTAACCTCATCACCTTTAGTTTTTTCTCCATCACCTGTAGGTTTCTCTTCATCAACCTTAGGTTTAACTTCGTCCACTACAACTCTTATTTCCTCTATCAGTTTTTTAACCTCATCCACTATAGACTTAACCTCATCACCTTTAGTTTTTTTTCCATCACCTGTAGGTTCCTCTTCACCACCTGTAGGTTCCTCTTCACCACCTGTAGGTTCCTCTTCACCACCTGTAGTTTTTTTTTCTTCAACTATAAGTTCTTCTTCGTTGATTATATTGGTGGTCTTATCTAAGACGGACTGATCTACATGTAATGTAAATTTCTTTTTATCAGTATTGTTGCCACTTTTAATATCGTTATTAGATAATATGTTGATATGTGAGTTATGAGACATATAAACCTCCTGAAATGGTTATGTTAAAATTAAATAAAATCAAATAAAAAAACTTATTATAAACTGGACAGTCTGCCATATCTTTAAGTAAGCTTATTGGAACATGAGTCAATAATTCTCTAATAGAGAAAACCAAATCCATCATGATAATTGTGGAATGTATCATAATAATTATTATGCAAACCAAAATGATTATGATATAAATCAAATTGGCCATGGTGTAAATTAGGTGCATGTGCAAGCATATGAGACTGCATATGCGAGAATGCTGGTACTTTTAACGCATAAGAAGTCATATGCTGTTTTGGCAAAGCGTTACGAATATGAATCATAATAATCCTCTAAAAATATTATAGAACTATTATAGGTCAAAATAATTAAAGATTTAATAACCAGATTGCCAAATTTAGCATAACAACCAACAAGTATGACTCAAATTTTCCTTCAGTTTTTACTATATCTTCACCAATTTTGCATACAGCCCATCTTTACTCATTAGAGAGTCATGAGTTCCTACTTCCTCTACTCTTCCATGATTGATCACTATAATCTTGTCAGTTTTGAGTGCGGTTGATAGTCTGTGTGTGATTATAATTGTTGTTCTGTTTTGCATTAATTTGCTCAGTGCTTTTTGCACGAGGTTCTCACTTTTATAATCAAGGGCAGAGGTTGCTTCATCCAGTATTAAAACCTGAGGATTTTTCAGTATTGCTCTTGCTATTATAATACGTTGCTTTTGTCCTTCGGAAAGCTTTAGTCCTCTTTTTCCTACAAATGTATCAAATTTATCCGGCAGCTTATCAATAAATTCCATTGCATACGCACTGATAGCTGCTTGCTTCACCTCTTCATATTCAGCATCTGGTTTACCATATAGTATATTTTCCATTATTGAGCAAGAAAATATCATGTGATCTTGTGGTACTAAGCCAAACAGCGATCTTAGATCATTTAGCGCAATTGTCTTAATATTCTGTCCATCGATAGTAATACTGCCTTCACTTGGATCGTGAAAACGGAGCAAAAGCTTTAAAATGGTGCTCTTGCCACTGCCAGATGGTCCAACAATTGATACTGATTGGCCTGCCTCTATAGAAAATGATACGTTATTTAATGCTGGCTTATCAGCATAAAAAAATGTTACATCGTTAAACGAAATTCCTTTTTGAACACTATTGATCCTTATAGGATTATCATTATCTAATATAGAGCTTTTCATGTTCATAAATTCAAATAAACGCTCTACAATTCCAAGACCTCGTTGCAAATCACTGATGTTATCGCTTAGATTGTTTACAGCCCCTGCAGCAAGTGCTGAATAAAACACAAATGAGGAGAGTTCTCCAATGGTCATATTATTACTTAAGACTTCTTTTATTCCCAAAAAAAGCAAAACAACTAGCGAACCTATCACACACGTGATAACTAGAGTTACTAAAATAGCACGCAAGAGTACTAATTTTACGTATGATTTTGATACTGAGTTTAGATGTTTCTGAAAATGGATTTTTTCATTTTCTTCGAGTACAAACGATTTGATAGTTACTATAGATCTAAAATTTTCCTCACTAAATGATGCAAGCTCACTTAATTTATCCTGAGCAAAGCGTGCATAATTGCGTACTTTTTTCCCAAGTGAAGTCATGACAATGAGCAGTATAGGTATTATTGCAGCTGCATATGCGGTTAAATGTAGATTTGTGTATAACAGCATTGCAACACTACCAGTTAGTACCACTGCATTCCTCAATATTGTCAATAAGCTGCTGTTTATTATCGATTGCAATGCAGAGGTATCAGTAATGAGTGCTGAGATAACATCTTGCACACCTGTATTCTCAAAGAAACTTGGTTGTAAATCAGTAATACTGCTATATAAGTCATATCTGATTCTTGCGATAACTTTTTCGCTTCCAATGCCAATGAAATATAACCGAATAAATGCAGTGAGAGAGATGCCTAAAACTATCAGTATTGCAACTAATAGATTAGTAGTAAAATTATGCTCTGCGCCAGAATCAATTATGTTGCTTAAGCCCCTACCAAAAAGAAGAATCGTTAAAGCTGAAAATAGAACTGCAATAAACGCTACGGTAAAATAATGTAAACTAGGTTTTATATAGTAAAATAACTGCTTAATGTTAGATTGCATTTTATTTTAAAGTTAAGTATTTAGCTTCAGGAAAAAGTTACAGCATTAGTCTACAGTGTACTTCCTTAGAACAATACGTTCAAGAAACTTTAGCTTCTGAAGGAAAAACGCTGCGAAATTACAGAAAGTTAGCAAAAAAACTACTGAATAGACCAGAGTTTATTTTGTTCCAATATGTAATGCTACTATTCCATAACTCATATTGTGGAACTCAACATTCTTAAAGCCTACCTCTTCAATTTCCATTTTAAAGTTAGTCTGAGTTGGAAATTCTCTTATGCTTTTTACTAGATATTCATAAGAACCCTTATCTTTAGCAACTATGCTGCCAATTTTAGGAATTACTTTAAATGAGTATAAGTCATAAAATTTGGTGAATATCTCATTTTGATAATGCATAGGGGCAAATTCCAAGCAGACAAATTGTCCATTTTGCTTCAATACCCTATATGCTTCACTTAAAGCCCTCTTACGGTCGGAAAAGTTTCGAATACCAAAAGCTACTGTATAATAATCAAATTCGGAATCTTCAAATGGTAAACTCTCTGCATTTGCACATACCCAACTGAAATTTAGCTGATTTGAATTTATAGCTTTATCACACCCTTTGTCCAGCATGTTTTGATTTATATCACATACTGTAACTTGAGCACTTGGCTCCCCTCTTGCTATTCTTATAGCTATATCTCCGGTTCCTCCAGCAATATCCAAAACCTTGGAGTGCTTTTTAAAATGCACACTATTTACCATCTTATCCTTCCATAGCCTGTGCATTCCAAAACTCATTATATCATTCATGATGTCGTAGCAATTTGCTACAGAATCGAAAACCTCTTTAACTAGTTGTGATTTATCCATATTTTATATAGAGATTGCTTACATAATTATTTTAAACTTTAGCAGTTAAATTAATATACTAATGAGAAAAATATACTACAATTAAACATATTTAATCCAGTAAATCATTAGTGTCGACAGCTTTTTCACAAAATATCATCTCTCTTATTATGATATTATCTGTAGCAGTTGTTGATATGGCAACAGACTTATACTCAGTTGCATTGCCAAGTATTGCCAACTATTTTAAGGTGAAAGGTAATATAGCGCAGCTTACGATCAGTTTAAATTTAGTAGGAGTTGCAATATCTGGATTAATTTATGGGCCACTGTCAGACTATTATGGTAGGCGCCTAATAATGCTGATTGGCATGGCAATTTTTACTTTGGCAAGTATTGTATGTTGCATAGCTGATAATATTATACTTTTAATATTAATCCGTTTTATACAAGGAGCAGGAGCTGGTGTTGCAGGCGTTGTCGGATATGCAGCAATCAGGGATATGTACTCAGGTAGTGAATACTCAAGAGTAATCTCAAAGTTAAATATGGTAGTAGCACTTTCACCTGGAATAGCTCCAGTGGTAGGCAGTTATATAATTTCACATGGTTATAGTTGGAAGTTTTTGTTTTTTATCATATCACTTGCCGCAATTATTATGCTCATTTTTATTTACTTGAAGCTACAAGAAACGCTGACCGTAAATAAAAGTAAAGCCAGTATTAATATCTTCAAGCAGTATATATTAATATTTAAGAATTATCGTTTCCTTGGGTTTTCAGCCATTCATGGATTAACTTTCATGTGGCTTTGGGCATACATTGCTAACTACCCGTTCATATTTGAATCAATGGGCGTTGAAGTACAATATTTTGGCTATCTCATATCAATCATAGTTATATTTTACATAATTGGAACTTTAATTAATAGAAGGTACGTACCAAAAATAGGAGTGAGCAAGATGTTAATAATAGGTTTGGTATTACCGATGATATCGGATGGTTTATTGGTATATTTTTATCTCACAAACAAGTTAAGTGTACTTATTCTTCAAGTTACTTGGATTCCGAGCAATATCGGGCTTGCACTCGTAATCAGCAATAACGTAACTTCTGCTTTAGAAACGGTCAAAAGTATAGGGCTTGGTAGTGCAGTTCTCTCATTTTGCAATATGATGTTTGGGGCTGTTGGAATATACATAGTAGGAAAATTCTTTTCTTATGGCATTTTACCAAATTTACTATTAACAGTTGTATGTTCTATAATTGCAATTCTTATATATAGTTTACTTAAATATACTGAAAAACACGAAGGATAATCATTATTTCTACAACCCAGATTTCATGAATTATTAATTACCTTACTATAGTAATGCAATTTTATAGAGAAGTGTTAAATGAATTATTCAATCAGAAATATAGATGCTGCTTTACTTGATGCTGCTAAAAGAGGTGATCTTAATGAAGCAAAGCGCCTAATAATTGAAGAAGCTGATGTTAATGCATATGATGGATCTCAAGGTAATTCTCTATATTGGGCTGTTAAAAATAATCATTCTTATATAGCAAAAGTTCTATTAGATAATGGAGCAGATTTTATTGCTTATGACTCTTCTCGAGAACGCCACGTGTTAAATAAATACGAAGAAGTAAAAGCTGAGCATTGTAAGGTTTCTCTACATCTGGCTGCCAGACTTGGCGACTTGAAAGCAGTAGAAGACCTATTAAAGAAAGAAGCAAATGTTAATACAAAAAATGATAAAGGACAGACTCCTTTAGATTTAGCTAAGACAGAAGAAATAAAAAATCTATTACAAAGCATAAAAGATGCCAATGACAAATTGCTTGAAGCTGCTAAAAGCGGTAATATTGATGATGTAGAAAATCTGTTAAATAGAGAAGAAAAAGTACAGGTTAACGCAGAAAATGAATTTGAAGAGACCCCTCTACACTTATCTGCTCAAAATGGACATAAAGACGTAGTGGAATTTCTACTCAGCAAAGGAGCAAAAATTGATGCAAAAAATGAATTTGAAGAGACTCCTCTACATTTGGCTGCTCAAAATGGACATAAAGGTGTAGTAGAATTTCTATTCAGTAAAGGAGCAAAGGTTGATGCACAAAGTGATGATCTAAGCACCCCTTTACATTTTGCTGCTAAATATGGACATAAAGACGTAGTAGAATTTCTACTCAGCAAAGGAGCAAAGGTTGATGCACAAAGTGATGATCTAAGTACCCCTTTACATTTTGCTGCTAAAAGCAGATATAAAGATACAGAAAAGATAGTAAAATTTCTACTTGATAAAGGAGCAGACGTTAATGCACAAAATAATGCAGGAGAAACCCCTTTACATTTAATTCTTCAAAAAATAGACCTAGATATAGATACAGATAAATTCTATACTCTACTGAACAAAAAAGGCATCAATGTTAATCTAACAGATAAAAATAAAGAGACTCCTTTGCATTTTTTTTTAAAAAAGAAAGCGATGGAGATACCTGAATTGGACGATCTACTGAAAGTAGAAAGTATCAATGTTAATTTACAAAATATAGATGGAAAGACTCCTTTACACCTGGTAATTGAAAAAAACAACTGGAATACATTGCCTAATGTATCGTGGAGCCGTGAAAAGATGGTCGATATTCTAATAGGAATGAAGGCAAATGTTAATGCAGTAGATAAGGATGAGAGGACTCCTTTACATTGGGCTGCAGGATATGGTAGAAAAGAGATAGTAAAAGCTCTAATAAACGCAGAAGTAAATGTTAACGCAGTAGATAAGGATGAGAGGACTCCTTTACATTGGGCTGCAAACTATGATAGAAAAGAGATAGTAGAAGCTCTAATAAACGCAGAAGCAAATGTTAATGCACAAGATAAATATGGAAAGACTCCTTTAGATTTAGCTAGCACAGAAGAAATAAAAACTCTATTACTAAAACCCCCCAAAAAAATTGATGACAGTATAGCATCAAAAGATAATGAAGTAGGTCAAGAGGAAGATGCTGAGCAAGAAGGTAATGCCCAACTAAGTTTACAAGAACAAGAGGAAGAATCACAGGAGATCAGTGCAGAAGAAGAAAGTGATGTAAAAATTGAAGCTGCTGATAATGGACATCTTCCTTATGCAGAACCTACACAAAATAGAGTATCGACAAATGAAGAGCAACCGAGCTCTTTTTTCGATAATTTGCTTAATATAATTATGAAGCCCTTTTCTTTAATTGCATCATTTTTTGGTGGCTTTTTTTCATGGTTGTTTGGATCTGATGAACCATCAACTGAATATGATCAAATAATTGCACCAAGTAACTCAGGAGGAGAGGAGCTAACAAACTATCAAGAGGGTGACAATAATATTATATAATAGATTTCTTGCATAACTGGCATTCAAAGGAAAATCAGTTGATGTCATGAAAGTAGCTGACACTGGCACCCAGTTAAATTTACGGAGTATAATGGATTCCAGTGTCAAGCACTGGAATGACAAGAAAGGGAGCACTGACTTGAACATTCCCCTGAACAGATACCTTGATACATTAAAGTTTCTAGGTTTGAGTAGTGAAATCCGATTCAGTGTGAAAATTAGCAAACTCCTTTTTAAGCTGTAGAATAAAATTTTTTATTTTAATGAAAAAATTGCTTCCGCATACTCAAGATGCCATTATAATGATGGTAGAGATATTTAGAGAGCTCAAAATTTATCTTGGTCTGCAGACCTTTTAACCAATTTTTCAATAAAAATTCAGCTACATCTGTTGTGTGTACATTCTGAATCTTTTTTATACAGGAGGATTTTATGTCCAGAATTCCAGATATTTGACCTTTACTTTAGCTAACAACAGGCGCCTGTAGTTTTTAGAATTAGTGTTAACACGGTTTTTCTACTTTTTTTTTCTTAATGTTTTAACTCAATACACACCATCATCATTTACTGCTTCTAAATATATCATTGCTAAACACACGCCGCTGTGTATTTCTATAGATAACTCATTGCCTAGACTTCGATTAAAGCAAGAATTCTTTCCTGGAAAAGCAAGGTTACTATGGCATAGTTCCCATTGTAATCCTTTAGTTGATATTTGAGCTTTCGGTATACCAAGTAAGGATATTTTAGTATTTTTTAGCAAAGAGGAAAAATAGCTAATACCTTTTTGTAAGGCGTACCCCACCATGGAAGGCGAAGGCATATAAAAGATACTATCTGTACTTGAAAAAATGTTGATATTTTGTAGTATATGATCAATTGCTCCTCCAGTAATACCCGTTACTATTGATGGCAATAACTTTACTGTTTTTAAGTGAGCCATTGCTTTAGAAAAGTCGCAATAATCTTGATCAGGTAGATATACTGTATTTAAGTTAGCACGTAAATTCGGATTTATACTATCCAAATCTCCTATTACAAGATCAGGTTTTACGCCAATTGATAGAAGCTTATTTGCTCCTCCATCTACAGCAATAACAGGTATATCTTGTTTAAAAAACGATGAATCAGGTATTTCTCCATTTAGTACTACAATAGAACGATATTCTTGCTCCACGCTACAATGTAGCATATGGTTATAAAACGCTTCGTGCAGTTTTTGCATCGTAGTAACATTTTTGAACAATTGATATTATACTGATCACTAATCCAGCAATATTACTGAGTATCATAAAAGTTAAACCCTGACAAATACCGTAAATAAGCCAAGATGATGAAAAAATAAGATAATTCACCAACATTAGCATCGATACGTCACGAGTAAGTTTTGTGATATATGCTCTATATACTTGAGGCAATAACCCAATGAGAGATGTAATGAACGCGATGAAGCCAAAGCATTCTTCAATATTTATATACATACATTTTCCTACGTTTGTTTTAACAAGATCAGGTTCAAAGGGTTGTACTTTATGTACTCTCAGCTTTTTTAGAGCACCCCTAATGCGTGTAATTTATAACATCATTTAGTCTATTAATCAAGAAATTAACAGTGACTTGCATTCATGAAACCCAATCGGCTTCTATGCTAATTATTATCCAAACTAATAGTCGGCTGTGCATCCTGCTCAGAGATCAGAGCAACTAGCAAATTGTTTATCAATTGAACCTTTTGTTTTCCATCCAATTGTAAGCTTTTATTTTTTTCAAAATGGGCTATTACTTCTTCGATAATTCCTATTGCATTTTGCACTATATGCTTTCTTGCAGAGGTGATGGCATGTGCTTGTTGACGCCTCAGCATTGCTTGTGCAATCTCAGATGAATAGGCCAAATGCGATATTCTTGCTTCTGCAATTTCAATTCCAGCAATATTCAATCTTTGTTGTAGCATTGACCGCAATTCATTTGAAATTTTGTCAGAGTTTTTACGCAAAGATTCTTCATCGTTTTCGCTATCATACGGATAATTACTTGCCAGTTCTCTAATTACCGAGTCACTTTGCACAAAAACAAAATCATGATAATTATTAACATTATAATATGCCTTCGCAGGACTGCTCACTCTCCAAACAATTACTACTGAAATCTCTATCGGACTTCCATTAGCATCATTAACTTTAATTTTTTCTGTATTGATATTCTGAAATTTCAAAGAAACTCTATATTTACTCGAAAACGGAAGCGTTACGCATATTCCAGACTTAAAATAAGTTCCAATATAATGACCAAAAAACTCTATCACTCTTGCTTCATTAGGATCATTAACGAAAAATCCTTGAGAAAAAGTCAATATTGAAACAGCAGCAACTCCAAGTGCAATTGTGCTGTCATACACAAAAAGTACCAATAAAATTAACCCTAGCGCTATTAGTACAGGAAAAGCCCGAATTTTACTTAGATTTCTATCATTTATTGTATTTTTATCTGTACTGTCTTCATCAGATTGCTTTTTCACTTGCACCCTCTCTGCTGATTATTTCATCTACCTTACTTACAAATAATTTAAACTCTCTTAATTCACAATCAGGCAACTTTATCTCATTGCCATGAGCTATCGTAAGCGGATCAATATGTTTACCATTATATATAACTTCATAATGTAAATGAGGTCCTGTTGCAACACCAGTGCTGCCAACATAAGCAATGATTTGTCCCTGCTTTACTTTAGAGCCTAACTTTACATCGCTACTAAATTTGCTTATATGTGCGTAACAAGTTGAATATTTATTGTTGTGCTTTATTTTGATGTAATTCCCATAGCCACCATTCTTTCCTATATATTCTATTACACCTTCTGCAGTGGCGTGTATAGGAGTGCCAAGTTTAGCTGCATAATCTACTCCTTTATGAAAAGCAATTTTACCATGAATGGGATGCTTTCTATTACCAAAATTCGAGGATATACGAAAATCTCCGTTTAAAGGACTTACGAAACTCTTTAAGCTTATCCCCTCTTTATTAAAATACTCTTCTTTGCCGTTTTGTGACTCATAATAATATAAACTTATAGCTTTATTGCTTGTTGTTAGTGAAGTATATAAAATTTTTTCTTCAGCCTTCTGATCACTCTCACACAGAACTTCCAACTTGCTTTTGGGCACAATGTCTTTTTTAAAATCTACACCATAACCTTTATATATGTCGATTAATCTCATTACTGTATTTGGCGCCAAACCTTCTGCGTCAAAAAAAGAGGATTTTATGTCACTGGATATGAATAACAACTTTCTATCACTTTCTGTCACCAAAGCAGCTTTTTTTTTTCTGATCCCGTGCTGAAGTAACGCTGGAAAGTGGTTTAGGTTGCTTTCTGTTATTCCAGTGCTTGAACAGTTTTTTAATCGAAAATGTTGTATAGCGTGCTGTTTACAATCAATTTCCAGTGTCTGGGCACTGGAATGACAATAGTATTTCTGCGCAAATGTTTCAGTTGCATATGCTGGTAAAATACAAAGCAGTGGAAGTATTACCAGCCTCATAGTTTATCAGCAAAAATAAAATTACCTTCAACATACTGCACATCATCATTATCTTCTAGCTCTTCAACTAATATAGATAATTTATCAATTAATTCTTTGTCGCTAACTTCAATCAGGTCCTTTGGTTGCCATGAAAGACGAGCAAGTTCTGGTTCTCCAAATTTTGTATAGAAAGCATCACGCACTCTACCAAAATCTTTCACTTCACAAGTTATAACATATAATTCTTCCTTGTTATTTTCCTCAACATTCAATACTTCTAATTCAATTCCATAGTTAAATAAATCTTCAAAATTTATACCCTCTGCTTTATAGACAATTAAGCCTACATGATCGAAAAGGTAACTCACACATCCTGTTTCTCCCAAATTACCGCCTTTGCGAGAAAAGATATAACGTATCTCAGAAGCAGTTCGGTTGCGATTATTTGTCAGAGCATGGACAATAAGTGCAGCACCAGAAGGTCCGCAGCCTTCATATTGTATTTCTTCATAACTTTCTCCAGCAACGTTACCAGCTGCATTTTTTATTGCTGTTTCTATTTTATCTTTTGGTAGATTTTCCTTTCGCGCAGAAAAGATAGCAGAGCGAAGACGTGGATTAAGCTCGGGATCAGTTAGCCCTTGTTTTGCAGCAACTGTTATTTCCCTAATGAGCTTCGTAAATTTTTGCGAGCGCTTTGCATCCTGAGCACCTTTTCGATGTTTTATATTTGAAAACTGTGAATGACCAGCCATAAGAAAACTAATTCACCCCTTCTACTAACATATTTTCATACTGCTCAGCTTCTAAGTCAAGGCCAAGAGCTAAGTGAGCTGTTATTAAATAACTAATAACTCTAGAAGAATATTTAGAATCTTTATTGCTTATCATATCTTGAAAACGCTTAATTGCTGCTAAATATTCACCACGCTTTAGGTAAAATTCACCAATAGAATACTCTTTTTTTGATATATGTTCTGTGATTAATTTTTCTTTTTCTTTGATCTCTTCTATATATTCGCTATTCGGAAAAAGATTAATATATTCAGTAGCTAGCTCTAAAGTTTTATATGCAATTTGTTGCCCAAGCTGCACTTTATTAATTTGCATGTAATAAGATAATACTCTTAAGTAATATACATATGGCAAATCTTCACCATTTGGATAAACGTATATATAATCATCCATATCACTTGCAGCACTGCTGTAGTTACCCATATTATAGTAAGAAACTCCAGATAATAATTTTGCTTTCATTGCCCAATAAGATAAAGGATACAAATCCTCTATCTTTTGAAATGCTCTAATAGCTTGCTTATATTTTTTCTGATCATAAAGCTTAACTGCCTCCTCATATAGTTCAGTTTCAGTGTGTTCAAGATCATTCGCATATAACTGCGTGAAGGGGCAAGTCAGAAGAAAAAAGCATATGATTAAAGTCTTATACATAAGATTTTTTTTGATCAAAATAAAGTATAGACTAAATATTACCTAAATAAACAAATTTTTGGCATTATCATCGAACGAAAAGCGTCTCTTGGCCACCATTACCTATATTGCTCGCACCACCACCTATTGCAACACCCTTTCCACTCACTTCTACGTTCTCTAGCTTTCTACTATAAGAATGTGTGATCAATCCACTTCCTACCATCAAAAGAGCAATACCTACCAGACCTAAAGCAGGCCCAACAGCAGATGATGCTAATGCTACTCCAGAAATCAATATTATTTTCCTGATTAGTAATAAAGAAGAACCAGCGAGCATTAACTTAGCTGAAGACATATTGCTTGTCTTTTTTTCAAACTTCTCATCAAAGTCTTGCTCTTTTTCTACTTCATATTTTTTACTTTTCTTGTACTCGCGATAGCAGAAAGTAGCACTCGCTACAAAGTAAAATAGACTAGAAATTGAAAAAGCTACGTCTCCTATTATTCCTTGCTCCAATGCTTCACCTACTATGCTAGCCACAATAACTAATGTAACTAAAGCAGCATCAGCATAGTTAAAGTAATCATCAACGGTACAAGGAAGGTCTCTCTTTTCTTTTTCTACTGTTTTCCCACTTTCAATATTCTCCAATTCTCGTTCTTTTTGTGCTATTTTTCTATTATTATAAATTAAATATAGCGTGCAAATAAGGGATAAGACTGTGAAAGGTAATATAGTATGGCCTAATGAGCTGCTTATAAGGCCAAGTAATACCTGATCGCTACATGTTTTTTCGAGCTCAATTGCCATCAATAATGCAAATGGAACCATTGTTACCAATGATACACATTTCCTATGTAGCTCTCTTTTTTTTAGTGTTAATAGTTCTTGTTCGAGCTTTTTGCTTTTTTCTTCCTCTCTTTCTTTTCTGACTTCTTCATCAACTGTTGGCCAAAAATCCCAGAAAAAATCTTCCATTTTAGCACCTTTTTTACCTTTGGATCTTTTTAAAAAAAACTTAGTGCCTGTAATACTAGTCATATGAACAGACCAACTTATGAACTAATACATTATATAGGATTTTAATTACTAAGTCAATGTTATGAAATTATTAACTTTCTTTGTATACTCTTAAGCAATTTAGTCAATCTGTTTGATGCCAGCTAGAACGTAATTATAGCCTGACCACATAGTCATAACAGCCGCAGCCCATAAGCAAACCACACCTATATATTTAGTTGCTTCATAATCACTCATTATTAACGCTACTATAGCAACCATCTGCAAAAATGTTTTAATTTTCCCAGCCTTACTCACAGGTAAACTAACGTTTGTAGCTATCAAGAACTCCCGCAAGCCTGAAACTAATATCTCCCTACAAACAATTATAACTGACGGTATAATTGTAATATCATCTATCTTATGCTTATAAACTAGCATGATTATTGTTGAAGCTACTACTAACTTGTCGGCAATTGGATCAAATAATTTGCCAAAATTCGATTGGACTTTCCATGCACGCGCTAAATAACCATCAAAAAAATCTGTAATGCACGCAAACATAAAGATCAATATTGTTATTAGACTTGCATACTTACTCTCTATATAAAAGCTTGATATTATTGCCGGTATTGCGAGCGCACGAGAAATTGTTAGCAAATTAGGCACGTTTTTCTTAAGCATGTCACATCACCCTACGTAGTAGATAAATTTATACAGAAGTACAATAGAGTTCACAAGCTAATAGTTGAACATTCATAAAAACCCCATATACTTAGGAAATTACTAACAATAAGCTCAAAGCATGAATAATGATTTAGATAACACCACAAAACAAGAAGCACTTAAGTACCATAATAAAAGTGGTAAACCTGGTAAGGTATCAGTTATACCAACAAAACCCTTATCCACACAGCATGACCTATCACTTGCTTATTCCCCTGGTGTTGCAGCCCCATGCCTTGCAATAGCTAAAAATCCTAAAGCTGTTTATGATTACACGGCAAAAAGCAATTATGTGGCTGTCATTTCAAATGGCACCGCAGTGCTGGGACTTGGCAATATCGGTCCTCTTGCTTCAAAACCCGTCATGGAAGGCAAAGCTGTTTTATTTAAGCGTTTTGCTGACATTGATGCAATTGATATAGAAGTTGACACAGAAAACATAGAAGATTTCATCAATGCAGTAAGGTATCTTGGTCCAAGTTGGGGGGGAATAAATCTAGAAGATATAAGATCTCCTGATTGTTTTATAATAGAGAAACGTCTAAATGAGTTGATGGATATTCCGGTGTTCCACGATGATCAACATGGCACTGCAGCAGTTGTTGCAGCTGGTATAGAAAATGCCCTCGATATTGCTGAAAAGAAATTAGAGAATGTCAAGATCATCATGAATGGTGCTGGAGCAGCTGGTATTGCGTGTTTGGAAATACTAAAGTCCATGGGCGCTAAGAACATAGTGCTATGTGACAAACAAGGAGTAATACACAAAGACAGAAAAGAGGACATGAATAAGTGGAAGGAAAAATATGCAATTGACACTAAAGAACGTTCTCTACTTGATGCCATAAAAGGCGCTGATGTATTCATCGGACTCTCTGCAAAGGATGTGCTCAGCGAAGAGATGTTAAAAAGCATGGGTAAAGACCCGATCATTTTTGCTCTTGCTAATCCTGATCCAGAAATAAGGCCTGAGTTTGCAAAGTCTGTAAGGCCAGATGCAATAATTGCAACTGGTAGGTCAGACTATAACAACCAAGTCAATAACGTAATGGGGTTTCCTTATATATTCAGAGGAGCACTTGATGTACATGCAACGACAATAAATGAAGAAATGAAAATTGCAGCTGCAGATGCAATAGCGAAGCTTGTCCGTGAGCCAGTGCCAAATGAGATATCTGCAGCCTATGGCGGTCGTAAAATGAGCTATGGACGTGAATATATAATACCTACTCCATTTGATCCAAGATTAATTTCTATGGTATCTCCTGCTGTTGCAAAAGCTGCCGTTACCTCAGGTGTGGCAAGAAAGGAAATAGAGGACTGGAATGAGTATGCAAGTCAATTAAAATCTCGCCTCGCTAAGGCTCTCAGCACGCTCAATTTATTGTCTTCACATACGTAATTGGATAAATTTAAAAGCGATAAACCAATCCAAACTCTAAGCCATATATGCCAAACCTATTGGTAATTGTTGTAGTTGTTGATTGCATACGTGCAGTTTCATCAACTTCATTGCTTTTACCAGCAGGAATATATTTTTCGCCAGCTAGTATCTTTGCTACTGGCAGAATACCTTTAAATTCGTTACCAAGAATACCAAAATAGCGTAAACCAGCAAACGCTTGAGTGTTTGTTGTAAGTGGATAATTAACACCAAGCTTTGCTTGGTAAGCCAAAGCATATCTGGTTTTTCCTAAAAATTTAACCTTAGTTACACCTGCACCAACTCCAAAATATGGAATGCAGAGCATTTCTCCGACGTTAAAATCATTATACACATTGATCATTCCAGCCAAATTATTAAAACCTTCATTTTTCATCTTAAATGCAGCTTTGAACTTTACTTGAACATTAGGCGGCTTTTCTTGAATTTCAATATCAACTTTTCCACTTCTCCAAGGTGATTTACGTTCTGTTCCAACAGAAACATCATCATTACGACGAAGTTCAATATATCTTGCTTTTCCTTTATCTGAGTAATCTTCATCATCTAAGTTAGTCTGAGAATATAGAACTTCAAGATCAACTCTCATATTTTTGAATACATATCCTATTGAAGCACCACCTGCAAGTCCTGGAACGTATTTAGGACTATATCCAGCCTCAATCCTCTCCTCCTCATTAAAGCTAAAAACACCTTCCGTTACATTTTCACCTGCATCTTCTTTTCCTTTTAGAGAACCTATTGCATTGAAAAATGCTCCAAAATAGTTAGCTTGAATATAAAAATTCTTTAAATTATTTATTTCACTATCATAAGATAAGCACCTAAATGAAAAAGTGAGCAAAGTTAGTAGGTATGTAAATTTAAATCTTTTATTCGCCATATAAACCTCACATAATTTCACTTTTATGCTAACATACTTCTATTTTTTATGTAGCAATTTTTTATTGCGCTCAGTTGTTTTAGATTTAGAATAAGAGTATTGTAATTTAAAGTGAATCAATGGTTGTTGCAGTTCATGAATTAGAGAAAATTATCAAACAGTCATTCCCTGGTGCCGATATAAAGATTAAGGATCTTGCTGGAGATGATGATCACTACCATTTAAAAATAACTTCCCAGTGTTTTTCTGGAAGGACAAAAATAGAACAACATAGAATGGTATATAAGGCTCTTGAAGGTCAATCTATACATGCATTGCAACTAGAAACTGGAGCTTAAAATTAAGGTGATATTTATGAACAACTTTGAACAAATAAAAAAAGACATAGCAGAAAACGATGTAGTGCTGTATATGAAAGGCACCTCTGACTTTCCTCAATGCGGATTCTCTGGGCTCGTCGTATCAATTCTCAAAAATTTGAATGTAAAGTTTAAATGCATCAACGTACTTGAGAATGATGAAATACGTCAGTCCATAAAAAGTTTTTCTGATTGGCCAACAATTCCACAAATATATATAAAGGGAGAGTTTATTGGTGGCTGTGACATAATCCGCGAGATGTATGAAAAAGGTGAATTACAGAGTTTATTGAAAGAAAAACAGATTGTTTAGTAAGGAAATAAGCAAGAAAAAAATAGGCGTGCCTCACACCTAGCCTGATTAAAAACTTTAGTTTTTTGACTTTTGTACACTATTTGTACATAAGACATTCTCTTTAAGAAATGTACCAGGCCAAGTAATATTTGCCTGTACATCACTAATAGCGCGTGCCATATTTACATTTTGTTTAGCCTTTTTTATTAGAGAACTTAATGACGTACTGATTTTATCAATAATGCGCAGATCAGCTTTAGGAACACTTGCTTCAATTGCTTTCAGACCACTTTGCACTTTATCAAGACTATCACTTCTTATGGCAGCAGCAATATCTATAAACAATCGCTTTAGCTCTCGAGGTTGATCTTTTATAGTAAAAAGATAGTCTGGAACGATTTCGTAATCACCATTATCATTTTTTGTGCAATATTCTTCAATAGCCTCTTTTGCATCGTAGTAATCTTGTGGATTATCAGAACAAGAATATGCTGCACAAGATTCATTTCTATAATAAGGGCTCCCATTACTCTCAATGTTTTCTATTCTCTTCTTTACACTAGAAACTAAACCTTTTCCAGATACGATAGTATCGTCTCTGTCTGATTTTGAAACAGCCTCTAATAGAGTAGGTATTGCGTCTTGTCTGTAACTAAAGATAAATTCTATGTATGGAATATTACCCAAACTATTTCTAGGGCCTTCTCCACACAAAAATTTACTTGGAACATGTTGTATAAAAAAGTTAACTACATCACTTGAACTACTGTCTCCTAGCATAAGTAAAAATTTGGGAAAGCTAGGATATTTATTCAAAAATAATGCACCATATATTTCATCGTCAATTGACTCCAATTCATTGTCAAAAATAATACTCCTTATCTTATTATAATCTAGCTCATTTATAGCTTCTTTTAACTTTTTATTTAAGTCAAGGTTATTCAACTCACGATAACGCTTATACTTTTCTTCACTAATACGTGGCATATAATACACTCTTTTTTTATAAAACATTTATACAACTAGCTTTCTTGTTAATAATTGTCAATACTTAGATAAGTATATTAGTAAGTATTTTTATAATTATTGCTAACACGGAATTTTATCTGATTTTTACTAAAAGTGTATATACAAGCTAAACCTTATCACCAGGCTTAACAAATAGATGACCCAATGTTATTAACTTTATAGGCTTACTTTCATTATTTGCGACTACCCAAACTCCATCGTCTTCATAATCAACAATTTCTATTGCTGTAAATACTACATAATTATTATCATCAACAATCTTTATTCCAAGAATACCATCGTCATTTAAGCTTAAGGCCGAAGAAGGAATTTTATATGCAAATCTTTCACCTGAAGGGAGGCTTACACTAGCAGTCAGTCCTTGCAAAGATATAATCTCATTATCAGTTACCTTTACCTCCACTCTATAAGATCCAGTTTTAGGCTCAGCAATTTTACTAATAAAACTCACTTCACCTACTAATTCCCTTCCGTCTAGCAAATTAATTTGCGCTGTGCTACCTAGCTTTATTTTATTTACTTCATTTTCTGAAACATATAACACCACAAGAACCTGATCAAAATTAACTATGTCAGTTATCTTATGTCCAAGATTAACAAAATCCCCTTCATTTACGTTGATCTTATCTACATAACCATCAATAGGGGATTTAATCGCAGTATTTTCTAAATCCAACTCTAGCCTTTTTAGGTCAGCTTTTGCACTCTGCAATGCAGTAAAAGCTGATTCCACTCTTATCTGTGCTCCATACCCTTTTGTATTCAATTTTCGAGAGGAATCATACTCAATTTCACGCTGATTTAATAAAGCTTTGGCTTTTTCAACTTGCTCAACTCTGTCATAATCTTCTATCTTTAAAATTACATCGCCTCTTTTTACTTTTTCACCATCAGACAAATAAATAGCAATAACTTGACCACTTGTTCTTGAGACAAGGCTGACCCTATGCAAGGGATTTACCGTACCAGAAAAATTTAAATATACAGTGCGATTTTGTGGAGTATAATCCTGAGTTTTTAATGAAAAACTACTAATTGGATTATCACTATGAACCGCCTGATCTTTTTTTAAAAATGTACTGTTGATAAAAAACAGTAGAATAAGAGCAATACCGGAAACGATGATTACTTTGTTTCTCATCCTTAAACAGTAAAATTTATTGACCAATCTTGTTAGAAATAACTGCATAAATTTTCGAATCAGAAGTGTAAGTATAACACAGCTATTGTCACTCTATAAATAGTTTTATATGAGCAAGTTTTCTTACAATAAATAAGTTTTTATTGCAAAAATGCAATTTTTAATCAAATAAAAAAGTTGTGCATAAAATTTCCATCATATTATATGATGAAAATAAGAATATTGTAACAAAACTAAATATATATTTAAACAGAGCTTTAGCCCATCACTAAACCAACACCCAATTGCTCAACACTATCAATTTTAATTTGTAAAGTGCCCTTTATAAATTTATTAGCCTGGTCTGTACTCATAAAAACTGCATGTTTATTGGGCATTAATTTTTCCATATCTGCTCTATTTTTTTTATCTTGCAAATGAGGTTCGCAAATATAGCTATACTTTTTAAAATCTAGAAGTTTAGCAAAGCCATCACGATCATTCTCATGGTGAAAAGCAACATTTATACCTACTATTTCGTCCGTTTCTTGCAGCTTTCCATCTTTATCTATTACCTGTGCCTTAGCAAGCGCAACTGTAGGCTTATGGCCATAATTTGCTCCAATAACCCTTCTTATTGAATGTTCTATTGCTATTTTTTGCACTTCAGGACTTTCATCAAACTCTTTCAAAAAATTAAGGTGTAAGTTAATATATTCAGAGTATTTCAATCTGTGTTTTTTATGTATAGTTGGTTTGTAGGACAGTTCATTTGTAGGTGACTTATAGTTTGCAAGAAGGAATTTTTGTTCATATTGCTCATTAAATTTCTTTATCTTTTCAAAATGTCTTTTATATTGAGTCAATCCATCTTTCCCTTTTTTCTCCATCCTTTTCAAGAATTCCTCTACTGGCTCTCGTTTGGCTAGATTAATTTTGCGTATAAGCGGAATTTGTTTTTTCAAGCTAATCCAATATGGTAAGCAAACAACTTTCGCATCTTTCGAAAATAGACCTTCTAACTTTTTCACTGCATTGTATAAGTTTGCTGATTCTGGTTGGCTTTGTTGCATAGCTAGTGTTGGTTGAGGTTATTGTAAGAAGAAAAGCTTTTTAATATATGGCTACTAACGAATTTTGTTGTAAAATAGGCATTTTTCAAACAAGTACAACTTATGCCACAAAAAATGAGAGTAAGTAACCAAAGAGAATATAACGAGTTTCTCAAAAAAAGAGGAAATGTTTTTCATTTTGTTAATCAAGCCATAGAAAATTGGTATGAAAATAGTCCAAAAGTTGCAGGTGGCAATAACACTTATAGTGATAAAGTTGTAATTTTAATACACATAATAGTTCATCTTTTTAGAATTGGCTTGAGACAAGCTGTAGGTTTTGTAAAAGGTTATATGGTACAAATAGGCAAAAAACTTAAGATTATCAGCTATACACAAGCTTCCAGAAGATTTAAAAAGCTTAATTTGAAGATTGATGACCATAGAAGCAATAAAGATGATCTGGAAAATGTTGAAATTGCCGTAGATAGCACTAGAGTTAGTATCTACAATAATAACGGTGGGCATAGTAAGCTTAATATTCGAAAAAGAAAATACAGTGGTTATGGTCAAGTAAGAAAATTACATGTTGTTTTAAACATAAATGATAAGAAAGCAATAAGCATGAACTACACTAGTGGTGTTGCTGTAGACTATTTGCCGGTCTGCGATATGTTAGAAGAAGTCAGTGATAAATATAACATTTGTTCTATTCGAGCAGATGCGGCTTATGATATAAAAAGTGTGTATAAAGAATGCAGAAAATACAATATTGTGCCTATTATTCGCCCTAGGAAGGATACTAAAATTTGTTTAGCTGACTACTTATCAGAAAGAAACAAGTATATTAGTAGAATTAGGTCATATGAGAATTATGAAGATGGTATTAATGAATGGAAGAAAAAAGTTAAGTATGGAGCACGGTCTTATATTGAAGTCTTTTTCTATAGGTTGAAGCAAATATTTGGGTTTGGCTTGAAAAATAAATCAGAGGTAAATCGTGAAAAAGAGCTGTTAATTAAGTGCTACTTATTGAACAAATTTACTGATATAGGTATGGCTGAATTTAAATTAGCTGCGTAAATTCACTGTGATTTACATGCCTATCAGTGCTATGCAACAAAGCCATTCTGGTTTATAATGCCCGCTATTATTGTCTATATAAGTTATTTTACCATTTACCACTTTCATTAAACCAGAACATAAAATCGGCTTACCGCCTGCAAGAGTTGAATGACGATAAGCCCATTCGCTTTTGTTAACATTAATATGTTCATGAGTTACTAATTTTCCATCAAGCGTGATAACATAAGCTACACAACCTTTTTTACCCTTACTAATTTTATCAGTTGTATCATATAATTTGCCCTCTAAGTTGTATAACTTAAGTTCCCCATCTTGCTCGCCAATAAATTTTCTTTGATCAAATTGTTCATCAGAGTTAAAATACTTAACCCTTGTATTAGTTCCAGGAATTTTTCTTCCTTCAACTCCAACTTCTGGAAACAAATTATATCGTGGAAAAAAATAAGTAAAATTATTCTCTATCCAATACAGAATCTTATTTATGATACCAAAAACTTTTCTATTACCTAAATCAATAGAGAGTTGCTGTTCCTTTGGTACTGCTAGATGATTGGACTTTGTACCAGACTTGCCAAATTCTTTGGCAGCATATTTAAACTTTTCTAGTAAATATTCCTTACGTTCTTTTGATATTGACATTTTTACCTCACTCACTATTATTTTATCCTATATTTATTATTTTAGACAAAAAGTCAATCTTTCTTAAGATATTAAGAAAAGAAAAAGCAGCAGCAAAATAGCTAAACTGACTTAGATTTATCGACAATTTGAAAAATCATCATTCCGCTACTTGTTAGCCGAATCTATGTTCGCACAGTTAGTTATCGCTATTTACCCAACAAACTTATGCTAAGCTGTGCTGCCACTAATTTTGCAACCAGTACTCTATAAGGCGAGCATGACACATAATCAACCCCTGATTTGATGAAAAACTCTATGGACTGTGGATTCGCTCCATGCTCTCCACATATACCAAGTTTAATTTCTTTTCTGGTTTTTTTGCCCCTTTCGATAGCTATTCTGATTAATTCCCCTACCCCTTCGACATCTAGCACCTCAAAGGGATCGTTTTTGAATATGTTGCTTTCCTTATAAGAATCGAGGAAATTAACTGAATCATCTCGTGAAAGTCCCATAGTTGTTTGTGTTAAATCATTAGTGCCAAAACTAAAAAATTCTGCGTGTTTTGCGAGTTTGTCAGCAATAAGTGCTGCTCTTGGCAGTTCTATCATCGTTCCAATTGAATAGTTCACATCGAAATTTTCGGCTTCTTTCTTTATTAACTCGCATATCAGAATAAACTCTTTCTCACTCATGATAAAAGGAATCATGATTTCAGGTTTCACTTCTATCTTCTTTTCTTTCCTTAATTCACTTGCAGCACTGAGTATTGCCCTAATTTGCATGCCATATATTTCAGGATGAGAAATAGCAAGTCTACAACCTCGATGGCCAAGCATTGGATTTTTTTCTGATAACTGTGCTATTTTATTTTTTACTGATTCAACTGACTTATTCAGTGATTTGGCAATTTTCTCTATAATAGATTGATTGTGGGGCAAAAACTCATGTAGAGGTGGATCAAGTAAACGTATAGTAACCTCCCTGCCCTCCATAATAGAAAATATTTCTTTGAAATCAGACTTTTGCATTTCTTCGAGTTTATTTAATGCATTTGTCCTTTCATTTTCATCATCAGCTATTATCAACTTTTGAATGAATTCGATTCTATCACTAGCAAAAAACATATGTTCTGTGCGACATAATCCTATACCTTCTGAACCGAATTCTTTTGCAATTTTTGCATCTTTTGGAGTATCAGCATTCGCTCTCACCTTCACTGTTTTGATTTCATCTACCCAGTTAATTATCGTTTTGAATTCTTGAGATAATTCAGGCAAAATTGTAGGAAGAATACCAAGCATAACCTCTCCTGTTCCTCCATTGATGGTGATTGATTCACCTTTATTTACTTTTATATCCCCCATAGAAAGAAATTTTTCATCTTTATCAATATAAAGTCCATTTAGACTACAAATGCATGGTTTACCCATTCCACGAGTTACAACAGCGGCATGCGAGGTCATACCTCCTCGCGCTGTTACTATTCCACTTGCAGCATTCATTCCATTAATATCTTCAGGGCTCGTTTCTGATCTTACCAAAATTACTTTTTTACCCTGCTCTGCAGCTTTTTCAGCATCACTTGCACTGAATACTACATATCCAGAAGCAACACCTGGAGAAGCTGGCAGTCCTTTGCCTATTACTTCTTGATCGATTTTAACATCAAGAACTGGATGCAATAAATTGTCAAAAGTTTTTGGATCAATTCTCAATATTCCTTCCTCTTTTGTAATCACTCCTTCGTTTACCATATCAACTATTATGCGAATAGCAGCTTCGGCTGTGCGCTTGCCAGACCTAGTCTGCAAAATCCATAACTTACCGTCCTGTACAGTAAATTCGATATCCTGCATGTCCTTATTATGACTTTCAAGTTTTTCACATACCGCGCATAATTCTCGGTAGACACTTGGTAGCAACTTCTCCATGGTACTTTCTTGCTCCCCGTCAATTGGCATAGGAGTATAAACACCAGAAACCACATCCTCACCCTGAGCATTAACTAAAAACTCACCAAAAAGCTTTTTTTCTCCAGTTGAAGGATTACGTGTAAATATCACGCCGGTTGCAGAATTATCATTTAAATTACCAAAAACCATTGCTTGCACGTTGACCGCTGTTCCAAGGTTTTCAGGAATATTATGTATTCTTCTATAGGAAACAGCCCTATCGTTTTTCCAAGAGGCAAATACTGCATTAACCGAGTTTAACAATTGCTCTTCAACGTTCTGCGGGAAATGCTTTCCAGTTTTTTCACATACTATCTCTTTAAAATCATTAACAATTTTCTTTAAAACATCAACATTAAGATCAGCTAAGCTTTTTGCTCCACTTTTTTGCTGTTCACTATCAACAATGTCTTGAAATAAGTGATGGTCAAGCTGTAGTACAACACTCGAGTACATCATGATGAAACGACAGTAGCTATCATAGGCAAAACGTTCGCCACTTTTTTTTGCAAGCCCAACAACGGTTGCATCATTTAGGCCAACATTTAGGACTGTATCGAGCATGCCCGGCATTGAATTCACACTACCAGAGCGTATGGAAACTAATAAAGGATTATTTGAATCCCCGAATTTACAACCGATGTCACTTTCGAGCATCGCCATGTAGTTTTTTATCTCGTTACGTAGATCACAAGACAATTCATTATCTTGACAATAGGCCTGACAAACAGCAGTGGAAATTGTAAAACCAGGTGGAACAGGAATGCCAATGTTACACATCTCTGCCAGATTTGCTCCCTTCCCTCCTAGTAGATTTCTCATTGCTGCATTACCTTCACAGTTGCTTTGGCTAAAGTAATATATTAACTTTTCTTGCATTTTTTTCGGATTTTCACTAATAAACATACTATACATACTATTCTAATAAATTTGTCAGGCAGGAGTAATAAATTTTGTAAAATTCAGCACAATTAAATAGCCTCTTTTCCTTTCATTCCAGTACTCTTTTCTGTCATCTCAATGACCTCTATGATGTCATTCCAGCGCATGACGCTGGAATCCAGTTCGTCCATAATCTCAACAAAAACGTTGTGTTTTAGCATAATTTTGTGCTCAATATGCTTATTTATAGTAAATTTTTCTGGATCCCAGTGGGCTTTGTTGCACCACTCAAGGAAAGAACAGGCAGTTACTGATGGAATTTGTTATAAAATAGATATTTAGCCGACAAAGGAAAAATATGCCAATAAGAATGAAAGTCAGTAACTGCAATGAATATAACAAATTTCTTCAAGAAAGGGGAAATGTTTTTCATTATATCAACGATGCCATTGAAAATTGGTACGAAAATAGTCCAAAAGTAGCAGGTGGCAACAATGTCTACAGCGACAAAGTAGTGATTCTAATTCACATAATAACCTATCTATTCAGGATTGGTCTTAGGCAAACAGTGGGATTTATAGAGAAATATCTTGAGCAAATAGGGAAAATTTTGCAAATTATCAGCTATTCGCAGGCTTCAAGAAGGTTTAAAAAGCTTAATATCAAAATCAACGACTGCAGAGTTGATAAGAACGATATGGAAGATATTGAAATTGCTATAGATAGTACAGGTATCAGCATCTACAATAATATTCCAGGCCATAGTAAGGCAAATGGTACAGATAGAAAGTATCGCCGCTATGAGCAAACAAGAAAGCTACATGTAATGCTAGAGATAGGTAGTAAAAAAGTTATAGCTGCAAAATACAGTAGTGGAGTTTATTCCGACCACTATGGAGCCTGTGATCTTATTGAAAGAGTGGATACCAAGTATAACATAAGCACGATATATGCAGATAGGGCATATAATCGAAAGAAGTTATACAAACTGTGCGATGAGCTTGAAATAAAGACAAGGATTCCTCCGCAAAATAATGCAGTAGAGCATCCAAAGTTGGATTATATGAATGAGAGAAATTCTACAATCAAGCTCATAAAGTCATATGATGAAGATGGTATGAAGAGGTGGAAAAAAGAGATAAATTATTGGAAGAGATCTTATATAGAAAGTTTTTTCTCGCGACTGAAGCAAATATTTGGATTTAGTTTTAGGAATAAATCTGAGATTAATCGTGAGAAGGAACTGCTACTCAAGTGTTATTTGCTTAACAAATTTACTGAAATAGGCATGGCTAAGTTTGATATAGCTTCATGAATTTATTATACATTACCCACTATTGTAAGTTAAAAATATGATATAAAGGAGATAAGAGGGAGATAACCCTACTCACTATAGGAATAGAGTTATCACGGGCGTGTGCGACCGACCAACTGTTGGTATTATAACCGTTCGGATCAAGGTACACTAGCCCATCTCTCGATACGTTTGAATAGTTGCATGGGACATATGTATGCACCCGTTTACAATCTTAAATTAATTAAAACTAATCGAGGTTATTATGATTACATCTTATCAAAATTTTATTGGCATTGATATTGGAAAATTTAAAAATGTTGTTGCAGTTCACAAACAGAAGAACGCTGTCGAATTCGACAATGATACTGCTGGCTGGCAACAATTGTTTCAAGATTTTTCAAATATCTTACCTAATTCTTTAGTAACTCTGGAAAACACTGGAAAATATGAGCTTGGCTTAGCACATTTTCTTGTTGATAAAGATATTGCTGTACATCGAGCTAATACTCGCAAAGTAAAAAGCTTTGTTCTATCTCATGGAACTTTAGCAAAGTCTGATCAATCAGATGCAAGAGCCCTTGCTCAGTAAGGGTTTGAACGCTATAGTACTCTATCTCTATTTGCACCTATGTCAAAAGAACAAACAACCTTAGTTGCACTTTGTCAACGTCGTGATGACATTACAAAAATGAGAGCTCAAGAGAAATCTAGGCTTGCAGCACCTGAAAACGACCATATAAAAGAAAGCTGTCAGAAAACTATTGAATTCTTTAATAGCCAGATAGATGAGCTCAACAATACCATACAAAAAATTATTGATGAGAATCCAGAGTGGCTTTGTTGCATAGCACTGATAGGCATGTAAATCACAGTGAATTTACGCAGCTAATTTAAATTCAGCCATACCTATATCAGTAAATTTGTTCAATAAGTAGCACTTAATTAACAGCTCTTTTTCACGATTTACCTCTGATTTATTTTTCAAGCCAAACCCAAATATTTGCTTCAACCTATAGAAAAAGACTTCAATATAAGACCGTGCTCCATACTTAACTTTTTTCTTCCATTCATTAATACCATCTTCATAATTCTCATATGACCTAATTCTACTAATATACTTGTTTCTTTCTGATAAGTAGTCAGCTAAACAAATTTTAGTATCCTTCCTAGGGCGAATAATAGGCACAATATTGTATTTTCTGCATTCTTTATACACACTTTTTATATCATAAGCCGCATCTGCTCGAATAGAACAAATGTTATATTTATCACTGACTTCTTCTAACATATCGCAGACCGGCAAATAGTCTACAGCAACACCACTAGTGTAGTTCATGCTTATTGCTTTCTTATCATTTATGTTTAAAACAACATGTAATTTTCTTACTTGACCATAACCACTGTATTTTCTTTTTCGAATATTAAGCTTACTATGCCCACCGTTATTATTGTAGATACTAACTCTAGTGCTATCTACGGCAATTTCAACATTTTCCAGATCATCTTTATTGCTTCTATGGTCATCAATCTTCAAATTAAGCTTTTTAAATCTTCTGGAAGCTTGTGTATAGCTGATAATCTTAAGTTTTTTGCCTATTTGTACCATATAACCTTTTACAAAACCTACAGCTTGTCTCAAGCCAATTCTAAAAAGATGAACTATTATGTGTATTAAAATTACAACTTTATCACTATAAGTGTTATTGCCACCTGCAACTTTTGGACTATTTTCATACCAATTTTCTATGGCTTGATTAACAAAATGAAAAACATTTCCTCTTTTTTTGAGAAACTCGTTATATTCTCTTTGGTTACTTACTCTCATTTTTTGTGGCATAAGTTGTACTTGTTTGAAAAATGCCTATTTTACAACAAAATTCGTTAGTAGCCATATATTAAAAAGCTTTTCTTCTTACAATAACCTCAACCAACACTAGCTATGCAACAAAGCCATCCAGAGTTACAAAAGCGCCAAAAAATCCTTAAAACAGTTCCAGGAATAGGTGCAAAATTATCTCAAGATTTTCTGTGTCTAATGCCAGAACTTGGTTATGTAAGTAGGGGAGAAATTGCAAGTCTTGCTGGAGTTGCACCTCATCCGAAAGAAAGTGGTAAAACTATTGGTTATCGCAGAATAAGTGGTGGCAGAAGCAACGTTCGTGAAAAGCTTTTTACAGCTGCGATGTCTGCTTCAAGGTCTAAGTCTGCGCTTGGTGCCTTCTATTCAAGGCTTGTTGGTAAAGGTAAAAAGAAGATGGTGGCTATGACAGCTCTAATGCGTAAAATCATAGTAATTTCCAATGCGAGGCTTAAAGAAGCAGTCAATGTGAATTAAAAAAATCTGCATAGAAAATAGGTTAACGAATATGTGGATAAATACGTCTACACACATTTAAAGTATTTATACACATATTCGTTAACCATAAGATCTAAGCAGTAACTGTTGTTTGATACAAAATTTTTCTATGATTAAGTTAGGGTTTTTATTGTCAAAAATGCACTTTTTACTCGAATAAAAAACAAAATTACAAACAAAAGTTGTAATGAAACTAAATTCAAAAAATTTTAAAAAACATAGTTGATCCGAAGAGCTGTGCAACAAAGCCATCCCAGCGTCAAGTGCTGGAATGACACCGTCATACCTGTTAGAGTATGAATGTAGCCTTATCTCACACTCCTGTCATCCCAGTGCCCAGACACTGGGATCCAGAAGACTGATCAAGTAATAAGAACTAGTCACGCGCTGGCTCTCTTAAATTACTTTAGCTATAAGTGTTAAGAAATTTACCAATCAAAAAAAGGCAAAAGAATCCACATGGTGCTGATTTTATTACTGTAATTGATAATGTGCTAACGCTTAAACGAAGCGTGTTTAGGCTGAATAGAAAAAAATAAAAAAAGGCATGCAGCCGCCATAATTTCGCCAATAAACACAAGATTTATCAAGAAGCTTCTATTAAATGAAAGTTATGCAAAAAATCTATTGCAAGTCTTTTAATATTCTGTTAAGAGCTGGAACAAATAAAAATTATTATGTTTGGATTAGAGAATAAGAAATTTCTGATTACTGGTGCATCAGGCGGAATAGGCCAGGCAATTGTAGAAATTATGCATAAGGCCAGAGCAACTTTATGTATTTCTAGTACAAAAAAAGAAATACTCGAAGAAGTTGCTAAAAAATATGAAAAAAACATTCACGTACTTCCTTGCAACTTATCAAATCCTGAAGAGGTAAATCAACTAATAAATAAAGCAAGTGAGTTGATGAAAGGCTTTGATGGACTCATATGCAATGCAGGAATTACACAAGACAGCTTATTGTTGAGAATGACAGATGAAGCATGGCAAAAGGTGATTGATATTAATTTGACCTCCACATTTAAGCTAAATAGAGAAGCATGCAAGAAATTAATTAAAAATAATTGGGGAAGAATCATAAATATTTCTTCAATAGTAGGATTGACAGGAAATGCCGGGCAAGTAAATTATGCAGCATCAAAAGCTGGAATAATAGCTATGAGCAAATCTATAGCAAAAGAAGTTGCAAGTCGCGGTGTAACAGTAAATTGCATTGCTCCTGGATTTATAGATACTAAAATGACTGAAGTTTTAAATGAAGGACAAAAGGAAAAAATATTAGATAACATCCCAATGAAAAGAGTGGGAACAGGAAAAGAAATAGCAGCAGGAGTATTGTTTTTAGCAAGCGATGAGGCAAAATATATAACGGGACATGTGCTTAACATCAATGGTGGGCTATTTATGTAGCAACACTTATTTATGGACAAATTATAAGTTTTACTTTACAATAAGTATATATATAAATTTATTTTCGCGTTAGTTTATTACTTGGAGGCAAAAGAATGAGCTATATAATAAAAAAATTTTTTAATGCTTTGTGTATAGTGCTGTTTCTCTCTTTTTCAGATTACGCAAATGCTGCTACTGATATAGATGATACAACTGCCCAAGTAATATGCAATATTATTGGTTATATTTGGGGAATAGGTGGGCCACTTATGACTGTAGTCATAATAGGTGCAGCTTTGCTTGCAATATTTGGTAGAATGCCATGGCCAGCTCTCTTTGCCCTAGGTATGTTTTGTGGTGTATTTTTTGGTGCCAAAGCGATTATAATGAAAATTATACCCGATAGCATTAAACAAGATAGTATGTTGAGCAAGTGTGGGGAAAAATAACTTAAAAATCAGGATGTTTTTGTGTGTATTGTTCCTTCATGTCTTCAATCTGTAACAAATAATGACTGTCTTTCGGTAAAGTTTTAATAGCTAACTCAGCGTACTTCATAAATTTCTCTAAATTACCTTCAATACAAGCCTTTTCCGTCAAAGCAAAATAATACATTGCCATATCAGCGCTACGTTTATATGCAATACTTAAATACTTCCAGACAAAGGCGTTATTTGTTTCTACGTTTGCAACCTGCTCTAGGTAAAAAATTGCCTTCTCTATTTCACCGTGTAATAATAAAGTATGAGATAACGCAAGTTTCACTAAATAGTTATTCTTCTCAGATAAATATCTAAGTGATTCTTCATACATTTTTATTGCTTCACTTAAATTTCCAGCTTTGTATAACATCTCCGCTTTTAATTCATATAAATAAGGATCATTGCGTGACTCTTGAATCAATGAATTAACTTTAGTAATAGCCTCTTCTATCTTTCCTTGCCTATAGTGAATTACAGCATTTACATACTTAGAACTACCTTCATATTTATTAGATAACACATGAATAGGAGCAAAAAAAGAGTCTAGCTTTGCAACCATACGCTCAAACTTCAGCAATTTATCTGCAAGGATTGGTTTTATATTGTTTTTAACCTTATAATTCTGTACAGCAAATATACGCTTATCACTAAGTGGGTGAGTGCGGAAATACTCTTCAGTGTTTTCATGCTCAATACTCTTAAAATAGTCAAAAATCTCTTTCATACCCAAATTATCATAGCCAGATTCATCTAGGTATCTTAAAGCATAGCTATCTGCTACACTCTCTTGCTCTTGAGAATAGTTAAAAAACAACCTTGAACTAAGCGTTACACCACTAAGCAAGATTGCACTCGCAACCTGAGGGTTAATGACAATACTAGAAACTAGTCCTACCATATAACTAATCATTGCTATTGATTGAAAATAACCTACAGCACTACTCATTTGTAATACATGACCAGCAGATATATGAGCAATTTCATGTGCTAATATACCAAGTAAGACATAAGGTTCAGTCGAATATTGTAAAAGCCCTAAATGAATGAAAATGCTATTATTGTTAATTACAAAAGCATTAATCGATCTATCATCAACTATAAAAACTTTTATTTTATCATTATCAATATCCGCAGCAGAAAATAAAGGTTGCGCTAGATCCTTAACTACCGCTTCCACTTCACTATCTCTAATAATACTAACAGAGTAAGCGCTATTACAGTATACGAAAAAAAATAGTAAAACAAAAAGCTTAGACATGGAAATTCCTTGTTTGTATAACTTTGAGGAATTTTGTATTTTAACACTTAAACTATACGAATCTATAAACGCTAGTTTAAATTTTGAACGTAACTGATAAGTTTATCAATGGTAGTTAACTTAATATTATGTTGTTCAGCAAATTCAAGCAACTGGGGTAAGCGCATCATAGAGCCATCATCATTCACTAATTCACAAATAACTGCAGAATGATTACATCCCACTAACTTAGCTATCTCAACACTTGCTTCAGTATGACCAGCACGTTGCTCTACTCCACCCTCATGTGCAATCACAGGAAAAATATGACCGGGAGTTATAATGTCATCCTGAGTTCTATTTTTATCAATAGCAACATGTATAGTTTTTGTTCTATCCTCAGCTGAAACACCCGTAGTAATACCATAACGTGCATCAATTGATGTAGTAAAAGCAGTATGATTTTCACCAACATTTTTTTTTTCCATGAAACTAAGGCCTAACCTTTTCATGTGAACTTTAGTCATTGCTAAACAAACAATCCCTGTACCGTATCTAACCATAAAAGCCACATGTTCTGGCTCTAATTTCTCAGCTAATACAATCAGATCACCTTCATTTTCTCTGTTTTCATCGTCAACTAAAATGAATAATTTACCAGAACTAGCATCCCTCAATACATCTTCCACAGAAGAAATACCGGGTAGACTAATTGAAGGATAAGTTACTTGTACCATGATTTACTTAAACTCAATCTTAACTATTTTATACAATTTCTCTCCATTTGGCACTATCACTTCCACATACTCACCAACTTTTTTGCCAATTAAAGCACTACCGAGTGGTGAATCCGTAGAGATCAACTGCTTTGAAGCATCAGCTTCATATCCACCTACAATCTTATAAACATATTCAATTTCACTGTTATCATCACCGAGCATGCTTACCGTAACAGTTGCACCAAACATTACTGTATCACCAGACAAATTTTTTACTTCTATCACTTCTGCATGTGAAAGTTTACTTTCTACCTCAATTATACGGCCTTCAATAAAACTTAATCTCTCCCGTGCTGCATGATATTCTGCATTTTCTGATAAATCGCCTTGATCACGAGCATCAGAAATAGCCTGTATGATAGAAGGTTTTTCTTCCTTTAATTTCTCAAGTTCGACTTGCATACTCTCAAAACCTTCCCTTGTAATAGGAAACTTGTTAACAATGGATGAAGTCATAATCACCGCCTAAACGCAATTAAATTGAGTGACAAAATCACTCACAATACCAAGAATATCATCTTTTATATCATCATTCATGTCACCCGACAACTTTTTTAAAACTCCAGGGTGAACAGTTTGAAAATAATTGATAAGATCACACTCGAACCTATTGATGTTGCTCACCTGTACCTTATTTAATTGACCATACAGATTAGAAAAGATATACATAAGCAATACTTGCTCTTCTATTTGCATAGGTGAATACTGTTTTTGCTTTAATAATTCAATAAGGTATTTACCTTTGTTTAAGGACAATTGAACAGTAGCATCAAGATCAGAACCAAATTTAGCAAAGTCTTCCATTTCTCTATATTGGGCCAAACTCAGCTTTATAGAACCAGCAACTTTTTTCACAGATTTCAATTGTGCAGCAGAGCCAACCCGAGAAACCGATAAACCTATATTCACTGCAGGGCGAAATCCTTTGTGAAACAATTCAGACTCAAGAAAAATTTGTCCATCGGTAATTGAAATCACATTAGTTGGAACATATGCAGATACATCACCAGCCTGAGTCTCAATAATCGGCAAAGCAGTCAAAGATCCCTGTCCTTTTTCATCAGACATTTTGGCAGCTCTTTCAAGCAAGCGAGAGTGTACATAGAATATATCTCCAGGATAAGCTTCACGACCAGGAGGACGTCTGAGCAATAAGGACATCTGCCTATATGCCACAGCATGCTTAGATAAATCATCATATACCACCAAGCAATGCATTCCATTATCACGGAAAAATTCTCCAATAGTGCAACCGGTATAAGGTGCTAAAAATTGCATAGGCGCGCAGTCAGATGCGCTAGCCACAACTACGGTTGTATACTCTAATGCTCCACTTTCTTTTAGCTTATTCACCACTTTTGCTACTGTCGAAATTTTTTGTCCAATAGCAACATAAACACAGTAAATTTTTTGATTTTCGTTTACCTCATCATTAATCTTCTTCTGATTGATAATAGTATCAATCGCAATAGTGGTTTTACCAATTTGTCTATCGCCAATAATTAATTCACGTTGCCCTCTACCTATAGGAATCAACAAATCTATAATTTTAATTCCTGTCTGCAGAGGTTCATGCACAGATTTACGGTCAATAATACCTGGCGCTTTAGATTCTATATACATTTTGTTCTTGGCTCTAATTTCTCCGCCATCGTCTATAGGATCGCCTAATGCATTTACAACTCTCCCTAATAATTCATGACCTACAGGCACCTGTACAACATCACCACTACATTTTACAACGTCCCCTTCTTTTACATCACGGTCATTGCCAAGCACAACTATTCCAGCTGTATCATGATCTAAATCAAGAACTATTCCTTCTACACCGCTTGCAAAAGATACCTTTTCACCAAACTTTGCTTTTTCCAGCCCATAGACCAATGTGATACCATCCGTTACTGAAATTACTTCACCTATATTTTCTCGTTTTATAGGATTATCAAATGTCTCAACCTTCTCTTTTATTATGTTTACTACTTCAGAGGCATTTATGCTATTCTTCATATACAATTCCTTATTTTCAACATTTCCATTTTACTCAAATCAACCAATCTATCCAAATAACTCTTAAGCGAAGCATCAATCACGTTAAAACCATACCTAACTACAAAGCCACCTAGTATAGAAGGATCAACCACATGACTGACTTTTATTATTTTACCAAGAAAGTTCAAAGATTCAGTAATTATTTTTATATCAGGTTTCTTTAAAATCTCTGCTGATTTTATAGTAATTTCCAATTCATTTTCACTTTCCCTTACAAGATTTAAGAATTTTTCTAATATAAGGATTAATAAACGGGAGCGCTTGTTTGCAAGTGTAACCATAATAAATTTGACTAAGTTTTCACTCAAGTTCTCCTTTATAGAAAGTATCGCTTCTTTTTTGTGCAAAAGAGAAACCATAGGATGAGATAGATACACAAAAACATCTTGATCTTTAAAAAAAGCTAACAAAAATTCTACTTCTTTTCTTATAATACCTAATCTGCTTCCTGAGACAGGAAACAGTGCTCTAGCATAAGATGAAACTAAATTATTGTTTTTCATATTCAATTACCTGTTCTAGTAAATCTAAATTATTTTAGCTACCATTGTTCAATCCAAGCATTTTTTATATAAATAGGTCTTCTCCTTAAGGAAAGAAAACATAAATCATATCTGACTGAATAATCTAAAAAATCAAGATTTTTACTTAAGAAATATTTAGAAGAATTTATAATAGACTGACACTGAAAATGAGATATCGGTACTTCTTTTCCAAATAAACTTGTTTTAACTTCTATAAAAATCAGCTCCCTTTTTTTAGATACAATTAAGTCAATTTCACCCAACTTACAACGGAAGCGACGTTTTATAACATTATAGAATTTCAGCTTTAAATATATCGAAACTAACAATTCTCCAAAGTAACCTACAAAATAGCGTAACCTACTTACCATAAAAAGAATAATTAGCTTTGTGTAACTACTTTGCTTCCTTTTTTATTTTTACTATAAATCTCACCTTTTGCTGAAATATCTCTATCAACTAGCTCTATCACTGCCATTGGAGCGCAATCACCCTTTCGAGTACCAAATTTTATTATTCTAGAATATCCACCTTTACGGTCTTGATAACGATTAGCTAGAACGCTTAATAATTTATCAACTACTAACTTACTATTATGAAGACGTGAAAGCAAAAGCCTTCTACCATGTAAAGAATCGTTATTCTTAGCAATTGTAATAAACTTTTCCACATATGGACGAAGTGCTTTAGCCTTTGGTAAAGTAGTTACAATCTGCTCATGATTAATTAACGAGATAGATAGATTCTTTAACATTGATAACCTATGCTCGGTACAACGAGACAGTTTATTTTTCTTTATTCCATGTTTCATATACTACCTAATCCTCATCAGTATGTTGTTTAGCCAGTTCATCTATATCCTTAGGCGGCCAATTTGGTATATTCATACCCAAAGACAAACCTGAATTATTTAAAATTGCCTTGATTTCATTCAAAGACTTTCGGCCAAAATTAGCAGTTCTTAACATTTCAACTTCCGTCTTTTGCACAAGATCACCTATATAAGTGATATTTTCATTTTTCAGACAGTTATGAGATCTAACAGATAATTCCATTTCATCTACTTTACGCAATAGAACAGGATCATAGCCCAAATCTTTAGCACCACTAGACAAAGAAACTTGCGATTTTTTATAACTCATATCAGAACTAATAAAAGGCTGAAATTGCTCCTGTAATATTCTTGCAGCATAGTCAACAGCTTGACTTGGAGAGATTGTACCATCAGTTTCAATTGACAATATCAGCTTATCTTTATCAGTAACTTGACCAACACGACTATTCTCTACTCTATACGAAACCCTCTCAACAGGACTATATAAAGCATTAACTGGAATAAAACCAATTAAATCTTGTTCATTCATAGACTTTAAAAATTCATTTTCTTTATATTTATTTACAGAAAGATAACCTTTTCCACTAGCAATATATATAGTAATGTTAAGCTCCACATCTTGACCTAGTGTACATATCACCAAATCTTTATTAACAATAGAGCATTGGTCATCAGTTTCTATCATTCCAGCTAATACTTGACAAGGCCCTTTAGCGCTCAAATTTAAGCACTTATTAGACGTGTTATTTAACTTACATCTCAACATGCCCATATTTAATGCTATATCAGTTATGTCTTCCCTAACTCCTTGGATCGAAGTAAATTCATGATTCACGCCTTCAATTTTTATTCCATAAACAGCACTACCGCGAAGAGAAGACAACATTACACGCCTTAATGCATGACCCAACGTTAAAGCAAAACCACTTTCCAAAGGTTCTAGAACTATATCACTTTTTTTACTTGAATCACCTGATATTACCTTAATCGCATTAGGCTTAGTTAATCTATCTAAATTTCCACAGAAAGAGACATTATCACTATAATACATACAAAAACCTTCCAAATATCCTATACTCTTCTTTTTTTCCTTAGTCTACACCCATTATGAGGTATCGCCGTTTTATCTGCAATTGAAGTGACAGTCAATCCACAATTCCGAAGTGCTTTAACTGCAGCTTCTGCACCAAAACCAGGACCACGAATTATTACAGAAACAACCTTCATACCAAATCTCTCTATTACTTTCTTCGCAGCAGAATCGGCAACCTTACCTGCAGCATAAGGTGTGGATTTTCTCGAACCAGAAAAACCACATGCACCAACAGAAGTCTGGTAAAGCGTATTACCACAAACATCAGTCACATTTACAAAAGTATTATTAAAAGTTGCACGAATATGGACAATACCAGTAATAAACCTTTTTGTATTCTTACCAACCGTTTTAACTTTTTTCATAAAAACTCACGATAATAACAAATTTTATTTTTTTCCAGCAATAGGCAATTTAGATCTGCCTTTACGAGTTTTAGCATTAGTATGGGTTCTTTGTCCCCTCACAGGCAAACCTTTTCTATGCCTTAATCCTCTATAGCAACCGATTTCCATTAAAGATTTTATATCCATAGCTACTTTTTTTCTGAGCTCACCCTCTATGACATATTTTTGCCTAATAAAACTACTAATTTTCTCTATATCTTCATCTTGTAATTCTAAAACACGCTTACGCTCATCAATTTTACAGCTACGACAAATTATATTCGCAGTAGTAATACCTATACCATGTATATAAGTTAATGCAAAAGGAACACACTTCTTCACTGGAATATTTATGCCTGCAATACGTGCCACTGATACCTCGATACTTTATTAAAAATAACTCTTAATTTATACCATAAAACAACTTATAGTCAAATCAAATTACAAGAAATTTTACTTTCAATCTCTTGCATTACTCTATCAACACTCAAATTAGCGTTAATTGTTAACAACTTGTCCTTATAATACTCGCGCAAACCCTCTATCTGAGAATGATATTCTCTTATCCTCTTATTAATTGCAAGCATATTAGCATCATCAATTCTCTTCTCCAATCTCGTACTTTTACATTTAGCACAAGTAGTATTCTTAAAAGAAGATATACTATATATACTTTTACAATCCAAACAAGTAAGACGATCTTTTAATCTATCAATTGCAATATTATCGTCAAGCTGCAACTCAATTACAAGATCAACATCCCTATTGCATCTTTTTTGCAAAACTTGAGTTAAAAAATGAGCTTGATTTAAATTTCTTGGAAAACCATCTAACAAAAAATCACCATCTATTAATGCAAGCTGGTCACACAATAATTTACATATAACTTCATCTTGAATTAAATTACCAGATTCAACAGTATCCTTTATTCCTTTACCTAATTTACTCCCACTAGATATAATATTCCTTAATAAATCTCCTACTGAAACTAATTTAAAATTATACTTTGCTATTAACAAACTGGACTGAGTACCCTTACCAGAGCCAGGAGGACCAAAAATTGTAATAATCACTTTAGCTTCCTTGTTTTAGACTCATATTTCTTTATCCAACTATCGTACCTATTTGAAAAAACATAAGATTGTACTTGCATAATAGTATCAGTAATAACGTTAACTATAATCAGCAAGCTCGTCCCACCAAAAATAAATGGTATATCATAATGATACCTCATAATTTCAGGTATAGTACATATTACCACCAAATACGCAGACCCAATAAATGTTAATTTAAAAACTATATCTTGAAGATAATCAGAAGTATGTTTTCCAGGCCCTCTACCAGGAATAAAACCACCATTTTTCCTAAGAAAATCAGCATTTTCCTCTGGATTAAATATAAAATTGGTATAGAAAAAATTAAAAAGTACTATGAGTATTAAGTAAGTTATAATGTACATCACTTTATTTTCCATAAAGTAGTTTAAAATAAAATCAGCAATGGCATGACCCTTATAGAAATTTGCAATTGAAATAGGCGTTAATAAAATTGCGTTAGCAAAAATAGTTGGTATTACACCAGATAAATTGATCTTCAATGGAATGTAAGTAAAATCATCATTATGTAATTTTTTAAACTGTTTTTTGGGATATTGAACAATTACCTTTCTATAAGAAGATTCTGTAAAAATGACTAAAAGGAGCAGTAAAAAAAACAATGCTATAACAAAAAGGGTAATGAAAAACGACATACTACCATTTTTATTTAATGTTAGCAGAGATGATAAAGCATTATGTAATTCAGATGTTATGCCAGTAAAAATGATTAATGAGATACCATTGCCTATACCGCTCACACTGATCCGCTCACCAAGCCATATTAAAAATATAGTTCCACCTAAAAGGCTAAAGACACCTATAGTACGAAACATAATACCAGGTTCAACTACAACTAATACCCCTTCTATATTCATTCTTTCTAACCCTATTAAGATCGTAATTGATTGAAAGATACAAAACACTATAGTCATATAGCGTATATAAGAGTTCATCTTTCGACGTCCCAACTCTCCGTCATTTTTAATTTCATTGATTCCTTTAACGGCAGAAGATAATAATTGCATAACTATGGATGCAACTATGTATGGCATAACGTTTAACGCCAAGATCGTCATTCTAGCTAAAGCGCCACCAGAAAATAAATTAAATACTCCAAAAACACCAGAACTCTCTTTTGGAAATATATCATTGATTATATCAAGATTAATTCCAGGAATAGGAACATAAGTGCCTAAACGATAACAAACTAAAGCCATTAGAGTAAAAAATATACGCTTTAGTAAATCACTTTTATATAACAGCGTAGAATCCAAACTATTAAATGCAAATTTACTGTTCATGATTTACGATAGTATTTCTACACTACCACCAACTGAAGCTACAGATCTTTTTGCAGCTTCTGATGCAAAATCAACATGAAACACAAATTTTTCGCTTAATTTACCCTTATTAAGAAGTTTGATTTTACTTTTAACAGATCTGATAAAACCTAACTTATGCAGTAGCTCCTTATCTATGATAGAATCCTTGACTATTTTTTTAGCTTCCATTAAGCACTGTACATCCCCAACATTAAATATAGAGTATAAGTTTTTGCGTATAGGCTTAAAACCTCTTTTAGGTAAACGAGTATATATAGACTGCTGTCCACCTTCAAAACCATTTATAGAAACGCCACTTCTCGCTTTCTGCCCTTTATGCCCCCTACCGGATGTTTTACCTTTACCACAACCAATACCTCTACCTAATAATTTAGGCTTCTTTTTCTTAGATAATTTGGTAAATATAGAATTTAATTTTACAGCATCATTCATAGTTTACCTATTTCCAACTATCTCACTAATCTTTTTACCCCTCTTACCTGCCACTTGGCGAGGAGATAACATAACATCAAAAGCCTTAAATACTGCACATATAATATTATGAGGATCATTTGATCTAGTAGACTTAGCTACCACATCCTTTATACCTAATACCTCAAAAACCGACCTCATTGCTCCACCAGCAATAATACCTGTTCCAGCTCTTGCAGCTCTTAAAACTATCTCACCAGAACAGAATTTAGCTTTAATATCATGATGTAAAGTTCTACCTTCACGTAAGTACACCCTAATCATCGACTTCTTTGCAGCATTTAAAGCTTTCACTCTTGCTTCAGCAACCTCTGCGTGTTTACCTATTCCACATCCTACCCTACCCTTACCATCACCAACAACAACCAAAGTTGAAAATGAAAATCTTCTACCACCTTTAGTAACCGTTGTTACCCTTCGGACTGAAACCAAAAGTTCTGATAAATCATTATTATTTTGTAAATTCTTTACAGCCATACTTCAAACCTTCTAAAATTCAAATCCAGAGCTTCTTAAAGCTTCAGCAAATTGAGAAATCAATCCTGTATACTTATATGCCCCCCGATCAAAGACGAACCGCTGCTGCAATTTTGTACTAGGGAGACGCTCAATCAATAAAGAAGAAACCTGTTTTATAGTTTCAGCATTAACCCTACCTTTACATACATTCCTAATTTTATCATCCAAAGTAGAAGCAGAAGCTAGGGTTGTTCCTTTTGCATCGTTAATCAACTGAACATAGAAATGTTTATTAGACTTAAATATGGATATACGTAAACGCCCAGCGCTCTTATCGAGCTTCGCTCTATTACGAAGTTTCCTTTTTTCATAGCTACTTAAAAAATTATACAATCTTTTCATTTTAATTACTTCTTTTTATTTACAACCTTACGCAGCATAAATTTGCCTTTTATTACAATACCCTTACCTTTATAAGGATCATATTTTCTAATTTTGCATATATCAGAAGCCACCATATAGACTTTTTGCTTATCCATACCGCGAATCACTAAATGAGTTGGCTTTATACACTTAATCTCAACGTCTTTAGGCACTTTATACTTAATATTATGACTATAACCAAGATATAAAGTCAAATACTTATCATCACATTCTGCTTTATACCCCACACCATTGATCTCAAGATCAACAGAAAAATCATTAACCATACCGTTAATCATGTTATTAATATTACTTCTATAAGTGCCCCATATAGATTTTATTTTATCATAATCATCCCTGCCTTGATCAACAGAAAGTAACAATTGGTTATCAACTATCTGACACAGAATGCCACTACACAAGTTCAGCTCTTTTTCTGCCCTAACACTTCTTATTAATACCCTACCATTATTATATTCAACTGAAAGATCAGCAGGAATATTGATAGGTGCGGCACCTATACGAGACATACATTTCTCCTATCATTTAAAATACACGACACAAAACTTCTCCACCAACTTTTAATCTACGTGCATTATAATCGGTCATCACTCCTTTCGGTGTAGATATAATAAAAATTCCAAGACCATTATACGCTTTAGAAATGTCCTTACACTTAGAATAATAACGACAACCGGGCTTTGATACCCTAGCTATATCATTAATCACAGGTGATTTATCATAATACTTCAACTGCACAACAAGGGAAGGGATACTATCACTCTCTTGCTTTTCATAATTAAGAATATACCCTTCCTCTTTTAAGATCTTCAATATAGAAGAATTCACTTTAGAGAATAGGACTCTTGTTTCCCTATGCATTGCCAATTGAGCATTACGTATTCTTGTTAAAAAATCACCAATACCATCAGATAACGACACTATTACACTCCTTATATCACATTTACCAACTAGATTTTGTAACCCCTGGAACTTGTCCAAAAGAACACAAATCACGTAAAACAATCCTACATAAACCAAATTTTCTATATACTCCTCTCGGCCTACCAGTTAAAGCGCATCTATTCCTAATTCTGATTTTAGAAGAATCTCTAGGCAATTTTTTAATCAGCTTACTTTGAGCTGCAAACCTTTTTGCAATAGATAAATCCTTATTATTCATTATAGATTTTAATTCTTCCCTTCTCTCCCTATATTGATCGCATAACTTTATTCTACGAAGATTCTTCTGTATCATGGATTTTTTTGCCATATATATTTTCTCTCAATTATCAAAAAAAGGGAATTTAAGAGCCAGTAATAATTCCTTTGCTTCCTTATCACTAACTGCACTTGTTATAATATTAATATCCATACCTCTAATTTTACTTATTTTATCATAGTCTATTTCTAAAAATGATATATGCTCCTTGATACCAAAGGAAAAATTACCATGACCATCAAATTGCTTCACACTAAACCCTCTAAAATCTTTTTCCCTTGGCAAAGCAATATATATTAATCTTTCTAAGAATTCATACATTTTGTTTCTACGCAAAGTCACTTTACAACCTACAGTTGCACCTTTTCTAATTTTGAAACCAGAAATAGATTTTTTTGCAAAGGTTAACACAGGCTTTTGCCCAGCAATCGAATGTAGATTATCAAATGGCTCATTTATCGCTTTATTGTCCGTAGCAGCATCTCCAACGCCCATATTGATACACACCTTGACAAGTTTAGGCACTTGCATTACATTGCTGTAATTAAACTTATCCTTTAAGGATTTTACTATATTATCTTTATACAATTGTTTAAACATATCAACCTAATCTATCACTTCTCCAGAAACTTTTGCAAAACGCACTTTTCTACCATCTATAATCTTAAATCCTACTTTAGTTGGAGTTTTATACTTAGGATCCAATATTGCAACATTGGATACATCAATAGCTAACTCTTTATTGAATATACCACCACCACTACCAGCTCTTGGTTTAGTATGTCTCTTACACACATTTACGCCAGAAACAACTACTTTCTTTTTAGCATTACGTATTATAACTTTGATTACCTTACCAATTTTTTTCTTATCTTTACCAGTTAAAACTATAATATCATCACCACTTTTTATTTTAGCACTCATTATAAAACCTCATCAGCTAATGACATTATTTTCATAAAAGAACCAGATAACAACTTTTTTACTGGACCAAACACCCGAGTGCCAAGTGGTTCACCTTGATCATTAATTAAAACCACAGCATTGCTAGAAAAACGAATTACAGAACCATCAGATTTCTTAACACTATTTTTTACTCTAACAACAACTGCTTTATATACTTTTCCTTTTTCAACTTTACCTTTTGGATTAATAGACTTAGTAGATATAATAATCGTATCACCTACAGATGCAGATTTCCTACCACCTAACAAGCCAATACAAAGCACTGCACGCGCACCAGAATTATCAGCTACTTCTAACAATGTATTTTTTTGAATCATATAAATACCTATTCCTTTTTAGCTATTGATAACAACCCATTTTTTAGTAACAGAAATAGGCTTATGTTCCTGTATTAAAACCCTATCTCCCTTTTTGCAACTATTATTCTCATCATGTGCTGTATACTTCTTGTATTTTTTAATAACTTTTTTATACAGCCTATCCTTATACACTTGTAACACCGAAACCTTTACAGTCTTATCAGACTCAGCATTAGTTACGACACCACAAAAAACCTTCTTAGGCATTTTTTCCCTCTCTCTTTCTTCTATTTAATACAGTTAGACTACGAGCTATGCTCTTTCTTATTAAGCTAAAACGCGAAAAATTGTTGCACTGGCCCAGCTTTTTTTGAAAAGCCAAATTAACAAATTCTTTCCTCAAACTCACAAGAAGTTCATGTAATCCTTGTGAAGATTCTGATTCAAATTTAACTATATCCATTGCAACTCCATTCAATTATGATTAGATATAAATTTACACTTCATAGGAAGCTTAGCAGTCGCTTTTTCAAGCGCCAATCTTGCTAAATGCATGGGAACATCACTACTAATTTCAAACAAAATCCTACCGGGCTTAGCTTTAAATACCCAAAATTCAACACTACCTTTCCCTTTACCCATACGTACATCTGCTGGCTTTTTACTAACCGGAGTATCAGGAAAAATTCTTATCCATACTTTACCAGAGCGTTTTAACGTTCTAGATATTACGCGCCTTGCAGTTTCAATATGCTTGGACTGAACCTTACCTACTTCCATAGCTTTTAATCCATAATCTCCAAAAGACAGCGTGCTACCACCCTTAGCATTACCCTTTATTCTCCCCTTAAATACCTTTTTATATTTACTCTTTTTGGGAACAAACATCTCAATATACCTTAACTACCAACATAAACCCAAACTTTAACTCCTATAATACCACATATAGTCTTCGCTTCACAAAAAGCATAATCTATATTAGCACGCAAAGTGTGTAAAGGCAAACGACCTTCTTTGTACCATTCAGTACGAGCTATTTCAGCTCCGCCAAGACGCCCAGAGCAACTTACTTTAATACCCTCAGCACCCATCTTCAAACAATTTTGAATAGCTTTTTTCATCGCTCTTCTACATGAAATCCTTTTTTCTAGCTGATGTGTAATATTCCTTGATATTAAAACTGCATCTATTTCAGACTTTTTAACTCCTACTACATTCACTTCGACACTACTTTCTACTTTTTTAGCTATTTTTTGCTTTATCTTCTCAACATCCAAACCTTTCTTACCTATTATAACTCCAGGCTTAGAAGAATGTATTATTACAGACACTAAAGTAACTGTACGCTCTACAGTTACTTTAGAAATACCAGCATGCTTAAAGGATTCATTTATATAACTGCGAATAAATAGATCTTGATGCAATTTCTGTTTATAATCGTCCGTAGCACACCAAACAGAATCCCAGGTATTACTATTTATTTGCAATCTAAATACTTTAGGATTAACCTTCTGTCCCATATTTTTACACTTTCCTTATTAATTTTCCATTTCTATAAATCATACAATTTCTTTCAATTTTATAGTTATATTACTATAAAATTTGCTCATTCTATTAGCCCTACCCATAGCTTTTGGATATACTCTACGCAAAGTAAGTGACTTACCTATTAAAATTTCCTTTATATATAAATTATCAACGTTCAATCCATAATTATTTTGAGCATTAGCAATTGCAGAATTCAACACCTTCATTATAAAACCGGCAGCCTTTTTTTCACAAAATCTTAATTGTACATTAGCAAAAGAAACTTTTTTATTACGCACTAAATCAGCAACCAAATTTAATTTGCGAGGAGTTGATCTTAAAACCTTAGAACCAGCCTCAACTATTATATCCCTATTTTTCATATCAATTGCCTACCTTCTTGTTGCCTTTTTATCACCACCATGCCCAGTAAATTTACGAGTAGGTGAAAATTCACCGAATTTATGACCTATCATATTCTGATTATCAACACTAACAGGAATGTAATCTTTACCATTATAAACAGCAAATTTTAAACCCAAACAATTAGGAAGAATTACAGAAGCCCTGGAATGAATTTTTATCACCTTATTAATAGAACCCTCTTTTAAAGCTCTCTGAACTAATCTTAGTACAGATGGGTGTAAAAAAGGTGGTTTCCATACAGATCTACTCATAAATTAACCTTTCAATTTTTTTATATACTTATCACTAGATTTATTTTTTTTCCTAGTTTTTTTTCCTTTTGTTGCAACACCCCAAGGAGTAACAGGATGACGACCGCCAGAAGTTTTTCCCTCTCCACCTCCATGAGGATGGTCAACCGGATTCATTGCAACTCCACGTACAGCAGGTCTAATCCCAAGCCACCTACTTCTCCCAGCTTTACCCAACTTTCTATTCTTATGGTCAGGGTTAGATACTACACCAATAGTAGCCTTGCAAGAAGATAAAATCAACCTAATTTGACCAGACCTGAGTCGTAATAAAACATATTGGCCATCACGACCAACGATTTGTGCATAACAACCAGCAGCTCTAGCAATCGCAGCACCATTACCTGGCTTCAGCTCAACATTATGAACGAAAGAACCAACAGGTATATGCTTGAGTAGTAAACAATTCCCTGGCAAAATATCAGCATCATCTCCAGCTGTCACAACATCACCAGGCTTCATACCTTGAGGAGCTAATATATAAGATTTAGTATCATCTTCCTTATATGATATTAATGCTAAAAACCCACTTCTATTTGGATCATACTCTATTTTCTCAACTATACCCTGATCACTTCTATTACGTTTAAAATCTATAACTCTATACTTCTTCTTGTGACCACCACCCCTGTGACGAGTTGTAATTCTACCATGATTATTTCTTCCACCACTGGATTTCTTGCCAAATACAAGAGACTTCTCCGGCTTATCTTTTGATAAACCAATTTTACTTATTAATATAGTCCCACGAGAAGACGGAGTAACAGGATTAAAAAATTTCATACCCATATTAAACGCTCATTATATCTAATTTTTGACCATCCATCAAAGAAAAATAAACCTTTTTTCTCTGTTTTTTACAACCAACCACACCCCTGAAACGTCTATATTTAGGTTTAACTCTAATAACATTTATAGAAGAAATTCTGACATTAAATAAAGACTCTATTGCCGATTTTATTTGACGCTTATTTACATTTACAAAAACATACAAAGAGTATTTATTAAACTTCTCTCTTAAAAGAGAAGCCTTTTCTGTGATTACAGGAGATTTTATTATATTATTATATTTAATCATAACAATCTACCTTCAAGATGCTTTAAAGTGTCTTTTGTTAACATCACGCATTCATGATTCAATATATCAAAAACATTTAACCCAATAGGTTTGATTAAATCTACATAATGCAAATTTTTAGCAGCACGTAACAAATCATCTCCATAATCACCAACTATTAAAAAAGAAGAAAATTTAAAATTTTTAATATATTCACACATTTTAGATGTTTTCTTCACATCAACATTTAAACTATCAAGAACAACAACTTGATTATTTAAATATTTTAGAGATAAAGCAATTTTCAAACCAAATTTACGTACTTTTTTATTAAGAGAATAAGCATGACTCCTCACAACAGGACCAAAAATAATTCCACCACCTCTAAACTGAGGAGATCGCAAGCTCCCCTGTCTCGCCCTACCGGTACGTTTTTGACCATACGGCTTAGCTGTTGTACCAGAAACATCACTGATACCCTTTGTTTTATGAGCACCAACTCTTCTCTTTGCTAATTGCCATCTCACTATATCATGCAAAATACTCAATTTTTGCTTGGCAGAAAATATCAAGGGATTAAGCTCAACACTACCTACATTATTATTAGATAGATCAACTAATTCACATTCCATAACTAACTCACCAAATTATTAGCATCATCACTCATATTCAACAGCAGACCTGCTGGAAAAGGAACATCTTTATGTAAAGGCTTTTTAACTGCATCTCTCACAAAAACATAAGAGTTTTTAAACCCAGGAACATTATTACCCTTCACAGCAATTATGCTATTTTCATAATCAATGGATAATATTTTCATATTCTGTACAGTCACTCTGCTATTACCTAAATGACCAGCCATTTTCTTCCCCTTGAATACTCTACCAGGATCTTGACATTGACCAGTAGAACCTTGTGATCTATGAGCAATAGAAACGCCATGAGATGCCCTAAGCCCACTGAAGTTATGCCGCTTCATCACACCAGCAAACCCTTTGCCTAAAGAATAACCCGTAATGTCAAGATATTGACCAACTACAAAATGATTAACCCCCACCTTTTTACCACATTCTATTCCGAATAGATCAGTTAATCTACTTTCGTATAATTTACATTTACTATTTATACCCTTTTTCTTTAAATATTCCAACTGAGGTTTTGCTATTTTTTTTAAATCCCCTGTGCCTAAAATGACTGAATTGTAGCCACATTTATCTTGTCCTTTTATATCGATAATATAAGTTTCGCTGAGATGCAATAAGGTTACAGCCATGCGACTATTATCAAAATACATAGCAGTATGGCCAACATTGGTCATTAACAAACCAATTCTCCTAAGCGAATTTATTCTCTTCATTTCCTTTTCCTAAATATTGACTTCCTTAACCTTTAAATCCACTTCTACACCAGCAGAAAAAGATAAATCTGCAAGCATCTTCATCATAGTAGAAGTAGGATTATGTACAATAATTAACCGCTTAGAAATTCTCATTTCAAATTGCTCACGAGATTTTTTATCAACATGAGGAGACCTATTAACAGTAAATTTAGAATCTTTTCTTGGCAACGCAATCGGACCAGATAAATCTGCATTAAACTGCTTTAATTGATCAATAAACTCGCGAATACACTTTTCCAACAAAGAACAATCGAAAGCTTTGATTCTAATATATATATCTTGCTTCATCTTAGTTATTATACTCATTCTAAAATTTCCGAAACAACGCCAGAACCAACAGTTCTACCACCTTCTCTTATCGCAAAACGTAATCCTTTATCCATTGCTATTGGTACTTGCAACTCCACTTCTATACTTACATTGTCCCCTGGCATTACCATCTCCTTTCCATCTAGCAATTTTATGCTCCCAGTTACATCCGTTGTCCTTAAATAAAACTGTGGCTGATAATTTCCAAAAAATGGTGTATGCCTTCCTCCTTCTTCTTTCTTCAATATATACACCTCCGCATTAAATTTCTTATGCGGGGTTATTGTCCCTGGTTTTGCCAATACTTGCCCTCTCTCCACTTCTTCTCTCTTTGTTCCTCTTAGTAGTATTCCTACATTGAGTCCTGCACTTCCCTTATCTAGCAACTTCTTAAACATCTCAACACCAGTACATATCGTCTTTTGCGTCGCTTTCAGACCTATTATCTCTATCTCATCCCCTGTCTTTATCTCCCCCTTCTCTATTCTTCCTGTTACTACCGTACCTCGGCCCGATATTGAAAATACATCTTCTATTGGCAACAAAAACGGCAAATCTATAGGCCTTGGAGGTACTGCCACATACTCATCTAACTTCTCCATCAATTTATCTATTGATTTCTTTCCATACTCACTACTATCATCCTCTAATGCTTTTAACGCAGACCCAACTATCATAGGCACTTCATCACCTGGAAATCCATACTTACTCAGCAACTCTCTCACTTCCATCTCTACCAAATCTATCATATCAGCATCAGCAACATCAGCTTTATTTATATATACCACGATATATCCAACACCCACCTGTTTTGCCAGCAATATATGCTCTCTCGTTTGTGGCATCGGCCCATCAACCCCTGACACTACCAATATCGCTGCATCCATCTGTGCTGCACCTACTATCATATTCTTTACATAATCAGCATGTCCAGGGCAATCAACGTGTGCATAGTGTCTCTTTTCTGTTTGATATTCAACATGCGCTGTTGCTATTGTTATACCTCTCTTTCTTTCTTCTGGCGCTTTATCTATTTGATCATATGCTACAAAATTACCATAATGCTTTGTTATCGCCGCTGTTAACGTTGTCTTCCCATGATCCACATGTCCTATCGTTCCCACGTTTACATGCGGCTTTCCAAATGCTTCTACTATCGCTGTCATAATTTTAACTCTTCTACCTAAAATACAAATACATCAACAAATAATATGTTGATTTTATATAAATACAACAAAAAAAAGAGCGGATAGTGGGAATCGAACCCACGTCACTAGCTTGGAAGGCTAGAGCTCTACCATTGAGCTATACCCGCACAATGGAGGAGGTAGGATTCGAACCTACGTACGCAATGCGGACAGATTTACAGTCTGTTACCTTTAACCACTCGGTCACTCCTCCACAAAAATCTGTTAAGAGAACACTACCTTAACTTAAGTTTTATTATTCCTAATATTAAACATCCAAATCCAAAAGATCAAGTAATAAAAGCTAATCTAACTGATTTCAGTTAGATTTTACTTTTATATAACAAAATATTGTCAATAAAACGCCCAAATAAGTAATGTGAATCATGTGTACCTGGCGCTTCTTCTGGATGGTATTGAGTAGAAAAGACTGGGTAATCCTTCATCATTATCCCCTCTACACTATTATCAAATAGAGAAATATGAGTAACTTCAACGTTACTTGGAAGAGAAGCTGAATCAACAACAAAACCATGATTTTGGCTAGTTATCTCAACTTTTTTACTCTCCAGATCATAAACTGGATGATTACTCCCTCGATGACCAATATCCATCTTGACAGTCTTTGCTCCCAAAGTAACTGCAAGTAATTGATGGCCCAGGCATATGCCAAAAACTGGTATTTTAGATTTCACAATAATTTCTATTTCTGAAGTTACACTCTCTCCTATCTCTTGTGGATCACCAGGGCCATTTGAAAGCACTATACCATCTGGATTCATGCTTAATATTTTGTGAGCAAAACCTGTATCTGGTTTGACTAATTCAACCGTACAATCAAGTTCTACTAAGCGTGAGATTATACTATTTTTTACACCGAAATCAACAATTACAACCCTATATTTTGCATTAAGAACGCTTTGAAAGTTATTACTTAAACTGACTTTCTTAGTTATTTCTATTCCATTTACAGATTTGTATTTCTTCAATTCATCTAATATATGTACCTCACTTGACGGACATATCATTCCATTTTGAGATCCATGTTTTCTCAAATATCTCGTCAAAGCTCTAGTATCAATTCCCGATATCCCAACTACATTATTTTTCTCCAACCAATCATTTAAACTAATATATGAAGAAGAGTGAGACATAGGAGAAAGTTCACGCATAACCACACCACTTGCAAAAACTTTTTCTCCTTCATTATCTTTGTGATTTATTCCAACATTACCAATATGAGGAAAAGTGAACGCTATTATTTGATCAGCAAAAGAAGGATCTGTTATAGTATGCTGATAACCTGTCATACCAGTGGTAAAACAAACTTCACCTATACATTTGCCTCTTTTACCTACCGATTTTCCCAAAAAGTACTTGCCATCTTGTAAAACTAAAGCTGCATCCTGCATTTAATTCTCTCAACTCATTTAAAATATTATATAAGAATTTTAAATTACAAGTAAGCAAATACTAAATTTCCCTTTAAGTTTATATAAAATTCAAAATTATAAGTAGCTTTCTTTTTTTATTATTTAGGAAAATTATAGCAAACTTAACTTGTGTGAATAGGCAATAGTCATTACATTCATACTTCATGTTATATAAATTCACATGGATAGAAAAACTTGTCTCATTACAGGAGCATCATCTGGCATTGGAGAAAGTCTAGCACGGTTGCTCATTAAAGATCGATGGTTTGTGGTTGGCATTGCAAGGCGCACTGAAAAACTGGAAAAATTAAAAGAAGAATTAGGTAGTAATTTTTTACCTATAACATGTGATGTAAGCAAAAGTGAAAATATTAAAAACTCGTCTGATTTTTTAAAAAAGCAAAATATTATACCAAATCTCTTTTTTCTTAATGCAGGATGTGGCGAAATAGAAGATAAGTTTCATACCAACATTCATAGAAAAACATTTGAAACCAATTATTTTGGAGTTATCAACTGGATTGAAGAATGGATTCATCATAATTCCTTGGCAACTTTTGCGGTTATATCTTCTCTTGTTGCTATGCATGCAACACCACATGCTTCTGCATACTGTGCCAGCAAAGCAGCACTAAAAAGTTGTTTTCAATCACTAAAAATCCAATATTCTAACAGTAGCACAAAGTTTATCACCATAATGCCAGGGCCAGTAAAAACAGATATGTTTAAGTCTAATAAACCACTTCCCTTCATATGGGAGCCAGAAAAAGCTGCAGCATATATTTTAAAAAGTATATTTAAAGGAAAGAAAGTTATAGCGTTTCCAATTTTCTGGCGGTTATTTTTTCATATTTTACAAATTCTTCCCACTAAAATGACTGCAAGAATCTTACGATAATCACCAAATCTACCATCTTGTAAAGCTAAAGCTCTTCAAAACTCAATCGCAAGCTTCTCCACACAAAAACATCTTGACTATCGCATGTTTCATATTATATGAATAAACTGTTAATGAAAGTGGAGGGTTGCAATGCCTAATAATACAGATCAGTCTAAAAAAATAAATGAGAAATGGTTATTTATAGGAGGTGCTTCACTGTTTCTTGTAATAATGCTACCATCAATTTTTCTCTTAGCAAAAATAGCTATGATGTTTGTTATAATCTCAACTACAGCAATAGCAATAAAAATTGCCTCAAAAGCAATATCAAACGTTTTAGAGGATAAAGAGAATCAATCAACACAAAATAAAATTATAAACCTAGCTATTGGAGCAGTGTCCATACTTGCAGGTGGGATATCATTACTTATTACAGCAAAAGTTGGTTTCATCGCAATATGTTCAACTATAGCTATTTTAGCTCTGTATGAATATATTAAAGATGAAAAAATAGGTAAGGATATAAATGATAAATTCGATGAAATAGCTAATAATACAACTGAGTTTTGCGTCAACAGCATTGAAAAACTTATTCCATCACAAAGTTGTGAAGTGTAATCTTTTGTTTATAAATTTTTAGATGCATGGCTAACGTATAAACACTGAAATCAGCACTTCCTTTCTTGTTATCCTAGTAATGGCTTCCATCATCAAAAATGTTGTATTACTTTTATACTCGCAAATCTAACTGGATTCCAGTGCTGGAATGACATTACCTTGAATGGAAATCGGTGCGTGATGTACATCTGTATAGAGATTAAATATGTCATTCAGTTTGTTATCATTCTAGTACTGCCATTCTATAGGTAACAGCTGTACCTGGAGCTCCTCTCTTGTCATTCCAGCACTGGAATCCAGAAAACTTAATTTCAAACCAGTACTTTCCCTCTTTTCATCCCAATTTCCAAAATGTTACTCCAGTACTGAAATCCAGCTTTTTTATAACTATCGAAAACACTGTATTACTTTACAAATTTAACTAGATATAATTACTGGCATGGCACGTTCGTAAAATTACGATAAAAAATTACTTGACAAACTCTAATAGTTTTGTTACCATGCACAGTTAAGGTGTTCTAGAGCTCGGAATCTATCTTCGTCTGCAGACTTTTCAATTCAATTAATCTATAATCTTCAGTTAAAATATATTTTTGCTATACTTCGGTCGTAGCTGTATACATTTTTCTCAATCTTTTTTATTAGTGGAGGACTATCATGTTTAAAACACTGAATTACGCATATCATTGACCTACATGTCTTTAAAGGACAGATGGTACCTATGTCCTTTTTATATAAATTATTGTGTTTTTATGTCTTTTTTAGCAATGTCATTTATTGTTTTACGCCCCAGTCTTTTTCAAATATTGCGAGCCCTTGATCAGTAAGTGGATGATTAATTAACTGTCTAAGTATTTTTGCTGGCACAGTAATTGAATGAGCACCAAGCCGTGCAGCTTCTATTACATGTGCTGGACTTCTTACTGATGCAACAAGAACTTTTGTCTTAAAATTATAATTAGAATATATAGTGCATATATCTTCTATTAGCGATAAGCCATCATAGCTTATATCATCAAGGCGACCAACAAAGGGAGAAATAAAACAAGCACCGGCCTTAGCGGCAAACAGTGCTTGTCCAGGAGAAAAACATAATGTGATATTAGCAGGTATTTTATGTTCTGTCCACAACTTTTTACAAGAAATTAATCCTTCATGTGTAAGGGGTAACTTTACTACGATATTACTAGCGATTTTCGCTAACTTAAGGCCTTCCTTAACCATATCTTCATGGCTATCTGCAACAACTTCAACACTAACAGGTCCTTTTATAATAGAACATATTTCGCTTACTAAATCTTCGTACTTATCTTTATGTCCAGATTTTGCTATTAAAGAAGGATTAGTTGTTATACCATCAATGAACTCTTTTAGCTCCTTAATTTCATTCAAATCAACACTATCAAGAAAAATTTCCATATTATTGTCCTATTAAAAACCTATTTTTACAAAATATTGTCATCTTTGAAAAGTATTAAATAAAATCGGATTTTTAACTCAACTCAATTTTCAGTCCGTTAGGAAAGAAAATATTGCACTGAGACACAGTATAGCGCTTTCCTTAATTGGTTGCATTTTATTAACAAAATTAGCATAACCAATTTCTGAAGTTTACTAGCTTTACGTTCAATAGAAATTCTTGCATAGCCTAAAACTTAGTGCTACTATTAGTATAGTAACACAAATAGATAGTGGGGAACAATAAACAAAATGACTAAGATCTAGTTTAACGCTCGCAATTAAATTCAACTAAAAAGGTTAATACAAAAGGAGTTAATCACTCCCAAAGTAAATATATTATCAAAACAATAGTAATAGGGGGTATACTATGTCAACAAATTTCCTGACATTGAAAAACATATTAGCAGAACTGAAAAGAAAAAATAGCATTACTGTTTTAGAAGAATACTATCAGGACAAATGGGAGATTTATGACTTGCTCATGGATTTGACAAATGATGAAAATTTTAAGCAAGCATATATAGATCTATCTTTCAACAAGAGCTTTAAAAAAAACTTTATAGAATTAGCAAATCAGGCAAAAAAAGCTGTAAGTAAGTATTTTAGAGACAAAGACATAGACCTTCGAGCTTTTTATGTAGAAACTAACAATTCTGATAAAGTGTTAAACATTAATCTTATTAATTACAATAGAAGTGAGCCAATAAGAATTAGTGATATCTTACAGCAAGAAAGGGATATTAGCACATTGAATATTTATTGCAATAAAAAGCATGACATATACGCTTACCGAAAAGGTAAGGAAAGACATTATGAATTTAAAGAGGGTGCATATTATGAAATGACAAGCACTTGGCCTGTGCAGGACAAGGATGGGAAAACTTTTACCTGTACTATGGTTATGAATGTAAGTAATTCTGGTATAACTAAAGTACTACAGTTTAATGGTAAAGATTTTGAATCGCCACCTGAGGAGTTTTGGGAATTAATAAGACAAAATGAGGAATTATATATTCAAGACCTCTCTCTACATGATGCTGTAAAAGCATTATTGAAAAAGAACAAAAATGCTAACATTGCACCGGCTGTTAGTAATCTGCAAAATAACGAACATATCGTAATCAATCAAGACGAAAAGATGAAAGATCTTGAAAATGATGCTAAAAGCAATCCTATTCTTTCTTTCACTAGCAACAATGTATCAGAGGTTAATCCACAGCAGATTGCAACTCAGGCAATTGCAACTCAAACAGAAGTTAATTCACAGCACACTGAAACTCAAACAGAGGTCTCTGTGCAACACGTTAAGACTCAAACAGGAATTGGCTCTCAAGAAACTGAAACTCAGACAGAAGTTAATTTGCAAGAAGCTGCAGCGCAAACAGAAGTTAACTCACAACAACTAGATCAAAAGCTTACAAAAGCTGAACAAGAAATTAGAGAATTAAATGAGCAGAGGAACGAATTACGATATAGGTTCGACAAGGCTGAACAAGAACTTGAAGAGTTAGAAAAGCACAATAGTGACTTACAGAATGAACTTGGAGAAGAAAAGCAAGAAATTAGAGAGTTAAATCAGCAGAGAAACAACTTACAATGTAGACTCGAAGATGCTGAGCAAAAATTTGAAGAGTTAAAAAAGCATAATAGTGATTTACAGAATAAACTTGGAGAAGAAAAGCAAAAAAATGCAAAATTACAAACTGAACTGACACAAAAAGATGAAAAACTAGCAAATATGTCAACAGAGCTGCAAGAAAGAGCGCAAGAACTTGAAGGTGCATATGAAGAAAAGAAAGACCTGAAGAAAAAGCTGGAAGTTGCCAATGTAAAAAATAAGAAACTGGAAGATACATTGCAGATAGAGAGCGAGCAAGCAGAACGTATAATGATCGAAGAGAATGAGCGCTTAACGAATTTAAAATATAGGCTCGACAAGGCTGAGCAAGAATTTGAAAAGCATAATAGTGATTTACAGAATGAACTTGGAGAGGAAAAGCAAAAAAATGCAAAATTGCAAGCTGAACTGACACAAAAAAATGAAAAGCTAGCAAATATGTCAACAGAGCTGGAAGAAAGAGCGCAAAAACTTGAGAGTGTGTATGAAGAAGAAAAAGAAGATCTAAAGAAGAGGCTGGAAGTTGCTAATGCAGAAAAAGAAGAGTTGACAAGTGAGGTAAGAAAATTGCAAGAGGAATTAGACCAGCTGTTAAGTAATTGCATAATAAAGCAAAAAAAATCAGAACAGGAACTCATGGAGGCTAAGCAAGAAATTGAAGAATTAGAGAAGTGGTGCGACCTGAAAGTCTTCGGTCATATTGTTTAAAAGGAGAGGAATTCCTCCAGAAAGAAACTGAAAGGATTCTAAAACTTATTAAACCAGATGTTTTGCCATCTGAGTCTACGCATCAGTGCGAATCGGGCAACCGGTTGGTGCCAAGCGATGCGGACAATGAACCTCCTCTTGAAAAAGAAGATGCTCAATCGTGAGAGGGGCATAAACTGCAAGCATCATGTGGTTGGAGGGCTAGGCTTAGTGGTATGGTGAACGTAAGTGAAGCTTCATAAGTATCGTAATGATTAAGGAGCTAAAGATGCTGATAAGCTCTGACCAAAAGGTAATGTGGATAAGTTACATTTTTCATTTCTAGATGTACGCAAATAATAACTCCACCGGTATAGAGAAGCCACCTAACCCACTGTTGTATGACTGGAGAAACAGGGTAAGCCTGTATTTTCGCCTACATGGCAAGCAAAACGCAAGGAATGCTGATGGAAGTGCAGGTAAAGGAGAATGGAGAAAGCGAATGCCATTTTGTAACGAAATGGATAGAATTTGTAACATTAATTCGCGTGAAAACGAGCAGACTTCCATTTGGTCCCTCGTGACAAGAAACTTTGTTAACCACTTAAGGTAGGAAAGCAGATGATTACAAGTAAACCTGTAAGTGCATCTACCGAAAGCTTTGAAGCATGGAAGCAATTGCCATGGAAGAAATGCCAGAAAGTTATTGTGAGGCTACAAAGACGTATTGTTAAGGCTGTCCAAGAAGGAAGATGGGGTAAGGTAAAAGCTTTACAACATCTTCTCACACGCTCTTTTAGCGGAAAAGCTTTGGCTGTTAAGAGAGTAACTGAAAACCAAGGAAAAACCACATCAGGTGTAGATCGTCAACTATGGTCAACTTGCAATGCTAAATTTCAAGGAATAAAGCTGTTAAAACAAAGAGGATATAAACCTTCTCCGCTCAAACGAATTTATATCAGTAAATCTAATGGCAAAAGAAGGCCTCTTGGTATACCCACGATAAAAGATAGAGCGATGCAAGCATTATATCTGTTTGCCCTGGAGCCAGTATCTGAAACAATCAGCGACCGTCACTCCTATGGCTTTAGACCTAAAAGATCCTGCGCAGACGCTACTGTGGCTTGCCACTTATTACTGGCAAGTCGTAATCAACTACAATGGATACTCGAAGGTGATATCAAAGGTTGTTTTGATAACATTAACCATGAATGGCTCATGAAGCATATTCCTATGGAGAAGAAAATTCTTCATAGATGGTTAAAAGCTGGTTTCCTAGAATCGAAAACTCTGTATCCCACAACTGCTGGCACTCCGCAAGGAAGTATAATTTCTCCAATACTAGCTAACTTTACCTTAGATGGTCTTGAACAGTTATTAGAAAGTCGCTTTGGTAAATTAGGTAGCAAAAGAAGAGAAAAAATCAGAAGTGGAGTGAATGTAATCAGGTACGCAGACGACTTTATTATTTCAGGTTTCACACATGAAGTACTGGAAAATGAAGTTAAGCCTTTAGTGTCATCTTTTCTTCATGAGCGAGGTTTAATTCTGTCAGAAGAGAAGACAAAGATTACATCTATCACAACAGGGTTTGACTTTCTTGGTTGTAATGTACGTAGATATAATAAGAAGTTAATTATTCAACCTTCGAAAGAAAGTATTAAAAGACTTCTGAATAAAGCACGTACATTGATAAAAGCAAATATAGCGAACACTCAGGCTATAGTAATTAAGTCACTCAACTCTCTACTGAGAGGATGGGGAAATTACTATCACCATGTGTGTGCTAAAAAAGCGTTTAGAAAGATCGACAATGAAATTTGGCATAGTTTATGGAAATGGGCAAAGAAAAGACATCCTCGTAAAGGATTACGTTGGATAAAGAATCGTTACTTCAAAGTAATGGGTCAACGACAATGGGTCTTTGCTGCACCCACATGCAAGAACAAACCAAAAGAGATACGGTATTTAAGACTGCTTAAGCTGATTGATATACCTATCAGACGACATGTTAAAATCAGAGCGGATGCAAATCCCCTTGACTTAAAATGGAAAAAGTATTTTGATGAGAGAGTAAAACGAACAAGAATGTTGGCAAGCTCCTTTTCAAGAGAAGGTTCTCTACTGTTAGTGTCACCACTAAAGTTGATGTATTCTGAGGATTTATGAAAGACAAGCCGGTTCGACAAAAGAAGAACTTAGATAAGGGGCTCAAGCGTAGTGTGGGGAAACCTGCATGCTGCGTTTCTAAGGGAGGGAGTAGTAGTAATACTGCTTCCTTACCTGACCAATAGTGATTTACAGAATAAACTTGAAGAAGAAAAGCAAAAAAACGTAAAATTGCAAATTGGACTAACACAAAAAGATGAGAAGCTAGAAAATATATCAACAGAGCTGCAAGAGAAAATACAAGAACTTGAAAGTGCAAATGAAGGAAAGAAAGATCTAGAGAAAAAGTTAACAATTGCTAATGCAAAAAATGAAAAACTGGAAGATAAATTGAAACAGTTTAAAAAAGCGGAAGAGGAAGCAGGAGATATATTAGATGAAAATTGGAAAGATATACAGAATTTAAAATCTACAATTCAATGCTTAGATTATAAGTACAACACAAATCTGGAATCTTATAAACAAGAGGTAGATCAGCTAAAGTGGAAATATGAAGAGTTAAAGAACGAGGTAGAGCTTAAAAATAAGCAGATTAAGAGTCAAGAAGAACAGTTACGGCAGGATGAACGTTTAACGAATTTAAAACCTCAAATGCAAAATTTGCAAAGTGAGCATAACGCACATTTAGAATCTGATGAACAAGAGGTAAGTGAGCTAGAGTGGGATGAAAAGTGGGATTTTAAATCGTCAGAGGGAGAGCTAGAGACTAAAGATGAGCAAATTGAGAGGCAAAGAGAACAGTTACGGCAGGAGATGGAAGAAGAAATAATGGATCAATACCGTTCATTTATAGAACCAAAGTTTGAAGAGTATGAGAATGAGATTGAAATATTGAAAGAAAAGATTAAAGATATGGAAATTGAAAGAATAACGGGAGAAAGAGAAGAGCTAAACGGTAAAGAGCAACATCTAAATAACCAAGTAGAAATGTTAAGTACAGAGATTTCTCAACAGGAACCTTTGAACAATCGTGCAAAAATATCTGATCAGCTTGTAGGGGAAGTTGATAATGCAGAAAGAAAATCTAGATCTTCAAGCTCTGATAGTGCATTTTATAGTGATGATGATTGTTGTAATTCACTTCTAGACTTCATCAGCAGTCCCTCAAAGGTGTGTAGCCAAAGTCAGCGTGAAAATGTTTAAAGATGCACATGAGACCAGCGGCTTCTTTATTCAAGTAGCCCCTCTTGTCATCCGAGTTGTGTGTCAGCTACTTGAACGACAAACATTGAGATGACAAGAGTAGACTTATTTCTTTAACAAAAAAGAGCCCTAAAGAGATTTGACATCAAGATAACTTAAATATATACCAACTCTCTTATCTTTTAATGATTCCTCATCATGAGTCAAATGATCAAAAACCTGAATTTGATTCGTTATAATGCTACAATTATTATTTGCAACCTCTAATATACCATTATCAATTACAACTTTTTCCTTTGTCTGGTTACTCATTTGAGCAGTAATTATACCAGGCAATAAATAAATTAAGTAAAGAGAATGGTAAGCTAAAATCACTAGCTCTCCTTCAAGCCCATTCACTGAAAGCGAAACCACTTCATCGAATGAAATTCGATTATCAGGAGAAAAAAATTGCACCTTAAAAGTGTTCATAATCTTTAATGTCCGGCTCCAACTTCAGCTTTTATTGATTCAGCCTTTTCTATTGCTTCACTTATACTTCCCACCATATAAAAAGCAGCTTCTGGCAGGTGATCATATTTACCTTCAATAATTCCTTTAAAACTAGAAATAGTATCAGAAAGTGAAACAAATTTGCCAGACATGCCAGTAAATACCTCCGCAACATGAAAAGGTTGAGAAAGAAACTTCTGAATTTTACGAGCTCTATCAACAATAATTTTATCTTCATCAGATAGTTCATCCATACCAAGTATTGCGATAATATCTTGCAGCGACTTATAAGTTTGCAATATACGTTTCACTTCAGAAGCCACATTATAATGCTCTTCACCAATGATTTCAGCAGATAAAGACTGAGAAGTTGATTCAAGTGGATCAACAGCAGGATATATACCCATTTCAGCTATCTGCCTTGACAATACTGTAGTGGCATCAAGATGAGAGAATGTCGTTGCTGGAGCTGGATCGGTCAAATCGTCTGCAGGAACATATATAGCCTGTACAGAAGTAATAGAACCAGCAGTAGTTGAGGCTATTCTCTCTTGCATAGCGCCCATATCAGTCGCAAGAGTTGGCTGATAACCAACAGCCGACGGTATTCTTCCAAGCAAAGCAGAAATTTCAGAGCCAGCTTGAGTAAAACGGAAGATATTATCTACAAAAAATAGAACATCTTGATTTTCATGATCACGAAAATACTCCGCCATAGTTAGTGCTGTTAAAGCAACCCTAGCCCTTGCTCCAGGAGGTTCATTCATTTGACCATAAACCAAAACGGCTTGAGATTTTTCGTGCTCATTTATATCTATTACATTCGAAGTAATCATCTCGTTATAAAGATCATTACCTTCACGCGTTCTCTCTCCTACTCCAGCAAACACAGAAAATCCTTTATGAGCTTTTGCTATGTTGTTAATCAGCTCCATTATCAGAACTGTTTTACCAACACCAGCTCCACCAAATAAGCCAATTTTTCCTCCTTTAAGATAAGGAGCAAGAAGATCTATAACCTTTATTCCTGTAACTAAAACTTCTTCCTGTATCTTCTGCTCAGTAAAGCTTGGAGGTGATCTATGTATAGGTTCTAAATCATACTTTCCTTTTAGCGGACCACACTCATCTATAAGCTCCCCTACAACATTAAAAATCCTTCCTAAAGTTGAGCGTCCAACCGGAACTGATATTGGTGCACCTGTATCAACAAACTCATCACCTCTTGACATACCATCTGTGCTATCCATAGCAATGCAACGAACTATATTGTCACCTATATGCTGTGAAACCTCTAAAACTAGCTCCTTGCCCTTATATTTTAGTTTGCTTTTTAAAGCATTAAATATCTTAGGCAACCCGTCTTCAAATTTTAAATCAACAACTGCTTGAGTTATTTTAACTACTTTACCTGTACTCATCTCTTTCATCACCTAACACTACAATTCTATAAAAGAACTTCTAAAGAAAATAAATCTTATATTATTAACAGAAATTTTGCAATATTAAAACACTTACTAGTTACGTTTCATTATAAACAATGCAAATGCATTCAATAGCCAAGTAATAACAAACAGCACCAAACTAAGCGCATAAGCAGCAAGAGTTTGCACACTATTGAAATCCTGATCTCCGGTAAGTAATGTAGCAATTTGTACAGTGATAGTAGTAACTGAATTGAGAGGATTAAAGGTCAAATTTGCATTGATTCCCACAGCCATTAGTACAATCATTGTTTCACCTATTACTCTTGAAATTGATAATAAAATTGCACTTAAAATTGTAGGCATTGCATAAGGTATTGTTATATGCCATATAGTTTCCGCTGGTGTTGCGCCAAGCGCCATAAAACCATAACGTAAACTTTTTGGAACAGATCTTATAGCATCTTCAAGCAAAGAAATAATAAAAGGAAGAATCATTACCCCGATCGATAAACCAGCAATCAAAGCACTTTCTGAGTGTATACTTAAATTAAAAAAATTTGCTACCTGCTTTATAAAAAAAGACAAAAATATAACTGAGAAGTATCCATATACAACAGTAGGAATAGCAGACAAAACCTGTAAGGCTGTATTAATAACATAACGCACTTTTTCACTCGCATACTCACTAATATATATTGCAGAAAATAAACCAAGCGGCACCGCAACTAACATTGCTACAATAGTTATAAGTAATGTCCCCACTAAAAGTGGCGCTATACCAAAACACCCCACCTCTCCTTCACCAATAATAGCTACATTATGCTTCCATTTTAAGCAAAATAAGAATTCTGAAATAGCTACTTTATTAAAAAAAGAAATGGACTGAACAAAAATAGATAGCATTATAAATAAAGTGATAAAAAGTGATATTGCTAAAGCCATAAATAACAAAAATTTTACCATCTTATTTCTTTTACCTTTAAGGATAAAAATCAGCATAAAAAAAAGTAACGCTATAGAAATAGAAGTTATAAAATAACCATCATAGAATGCTAACAAACAAGGTAGCATCCACATACAACTCAAATATATATAAGACTTAACTTTACTTACTGCTTGAAACTTACTCAAACAAAATAAAAGGACTAGTAAAACAAGTACGCCTATAATTAAATTCATTTTTCCATATATCAAATTTTATTCAACAAGAATGCCACAGAAGTTGACCATTATTTGACAATAGAGCAAAATAGTTTAAAATAAATAGTCATATTAATATAAAAACAATGAAAAGAACATTTCAACCAAAAAATTTTAAAAAAAAGCACAAACATGGATTTCGTTCACGTATGTCAACAAAAGCTGGAAGAAAAATTCTTAATAAGCGTCGCTCATTAGGGTGTAATAAATTATGCGCATAGTAAGCATAAAAAAAAAGAGTTTTCCTTTGCTTTTAAAAACAGATTAGCATCTTACAGTCTTTTTTATCGAGGGGTATATATATCACTATATGCTATAAAAGAAAGAGAACCTGAAAAGTATATTCATGTTATTAGAGTAGGTCTGGCTATCAGTAAAAAAGTCGGAAAAGCAGCAAAAAGAAATAAAATAAAAAGGCAATTACGAATGCTAGCTAAAGTTAGCATTTCTAATATAAGTAATGTAGGATACTATTACATAATACTAACCCATCAAAACATTATGCAAGCAGGCTATAAAAATTTACAAAAAGACCTCAATATTTGCTTAAAGAAAGATAAAATAAGAAGGAATTTTCACTAAAGTATTTACAGCTATATTTTTTATGATAAGATAAGTGAGGTTTTTAAAATAAATTAATAGATGTGGGTGCTTGAGGTAGAAAGTATAAAAAAACAAGATAAAAAGCTCGATACAAATAATGCTGAAGAGAGTTTTTATGAATATAAAAAGTCTAGCTATCGTACACAATGGGGAATGGCATTTGAACAAAGCCAATATTTAGAACAAAATAAAGATAATCCTAGAGGGAAATTGCTAAATTTTAATATAGAAGCAACTCATTACAATAAGAGAATAGTTTGATAAAAGTACCCGTTCAGGGAAGTGGTTGAAGAAACGATAGGTAGGAGATTGTATAGTTCTCTTTGTTTCCATGTTAAGTATAATGAAATTATCCTTTCAAGTTCCTAGCTCTGATTACGTAAAATATGAGCTTTTACAGTAAACGATATAATGCCTAATTTGCTGTTCAGCGTGATAGTGGAATACTTTCTGGTTTACTTAAAAAATTTCACATCATTCTTTCAGATTTTAAAATATTTTTCGCAACTTGAGAAGCTCCAGTTGCTTCAGATAGGTAGCTTCAAGTAATACCTTATACGTTTTGCAACTTTCTTACACTTCTGTTTCATTTTTTAATAAAGCTTTTTTTAGCATAAATAATTCAGTGGATGCGTTTTTTAAGTAACAGCCCAGAATTTTAACTTCAATAGTCCAGCTATGTTTCAAAGTACCTTTCAGCGACTATTACGATTGCAACATACACTGTCTTTTAAATCTTCTTTCCCTTTAAAACTTGCAGTATTGCTTCAGCACTAACCAAGTTTACCTTTATTATAACACGTTGATGCGCAAAACCTCACTTTTCTTATTCGATTTGCTCATACACCTTTTTGTATTTGAGGGAATTCTATATTCACTATTTGATACGCTTTCAATTCACATTAAAAACATCACTTATAATTTTCACGTTTTGAATTTTTATAAGATCCACTGAGTGCTACAATTATCACCTAACTATTGGACCAAATGTATCTGCTTTTTGGTAGTTTGCTACTTCTTCTTTCTCCTCATCTCCAACAACTTAATTAATATTCAATTATATAAAGTTTGATTTTCGGAAGATCAATTGTTTGATGATTTGTTAAATGTTGCTATCTCTCCTCCTAATTTGGAAATAAGTGACAAATTCTACTTTTAAATTTTCTACTTTTATCTTAAAGTTTTCGCAGAGTTCTAAAAGATCAGTTATATTACCTCACAGCTACTCTATGTTTACCTTGTTTCATCGCTCTACTGAAAAGATATAAATAAGAAGAAATTTTTATAAACTTGGCAACGACCTACTTTCCCTTTTTAAGTATCATCGGCGCTAAAAAGTTTCACTTCCGAGTTCGAAATGAGATCGGGTGGTTCATTTTTGCTATAGCCACCAAGTCAACAAAAATTTCTGACTTAATAAATTTTAATTTAATATTTAACACTGCATATGCACATATAGAAAGCAAATAAATCAATCAGGCTATTAGTACCAGTTAGCTTCACATGTTACCATGCTTCTACACCTAGCCTATCAACGTGGTAGTCTCCCACGGCCTTAATTGGGAAATTTTTTTGAAGAGGGTTTCTTGCTTATATGCTTTCAGCAATTATCCCATCTATACATAGCTACCCAGCGATGCTATTGGCATAACAGCTGGTACACCAGAGGTATATACATCTCGGTCCTCTCGTACTAGAGTCAGATCTTCTCAAATTTCCTTCACCCACGGCAGATAGAAACCGAACTGTCTCACGACGTTCTAAACCCAACTCACGTAACACTTTAATCGGCGAACAGCCGAACCCTTGGGACCTTCTCCAGCCCCAGGATGTGATGAGTCGACATCGAGGTGCCAAACGGTGTCGTCGATATGAACTCTCGAACACCATCAGCCTGTTATCCCCGGCGTACCTTTTATCCGTTGAGCGATAACCCTTCCATACAGAATTACCGGATCACTATGACCGACTTTCGTCTCTGCTTGGCTTGTCAGCCTCGCAGTCAGGCAAGCTTATGCCATTGTACTATCAAGCTGATTTCCGACCAGCTCTAGCTTACCTTCGCACGCCTCCGTTACTTTTTAGGAGGCGACCGCCCCAGTCAAACTACCCACCATACAATGTCCTAGTTCCAGATAATGAAACATAGTTAGATATCAAAAGTGTAAAGGGTGGTATCTCAAGGTTAACTCCATTATAGCTAGCGCCATAACTTCAAAGTCTCCCACCTATCCTGCACATCACACTTTTAATAGCAATGTAAAGCTATAGTAAAGGTGCACGGGGTCTCTTCGTCTAACCGCGGGTACCCCGCATCTGCACGGGGAATTCAATTTCGCTGAAGTGATGTTGGAGACAGTGGAGAAATCGTTACGCCATTCGTGCGGGTCGGAACTTACCCGACAAGGAATTTCGCTACCTTAGGACCGTCAGTGTTACGGCCGCCGTTTACTGGGGCTTCAATTCAGAGCTTGCACCCCTCCTATTAACCTTCCAGCACCGGGCAGGCGTCAGACCCTATACTTCCACTTACGTGTTTGCAGAGTCCTGTGTTTTTAGTAAACAGTCGCTACTCCCTATTTTGTGCCACCTACTTATAGTTGCCTAAAAGCAGGTTACCCTTCTTCCGAAGTTACAGGTATAATTTGCCGAGTTCCTTCAACATCATTCTTTCAACACCTTAGTATACTCTACTCATCCACCAGTGTCGGTTTACGGTACGGCCTCATAAATATAAGTGCTATTTCCTGGAGCTTCTTTTAAGCATAGATCAATCCAATAAGACCTATACAAATACAAAACCCGTCACACTTAAGAGGTTTAGGAATATTAACCTAATTGCCATCGACTACTCCTTTACGGACTCGCCTTAGGAACCGACTAACCCTACGCAGATTAACTTAACGTAGGAACCCTTAGATTTTTGGTGAGAGTGTTTTTCACACTCTTTTACGCTACTTATGTCAGCATTCTCACTTCCGATATCTCCAGCAGTTTTTACAAACCACCTTCACAGACTTACGGAACGCTCCGCTACCGCGCCTATTAATCGAAATTAATAAGCACCCACATCTTCGGTATACAGCTTTAGCCCCGGTACATTTTCGGCGCAGAAAAACTTATTTAGACAAGTGAGCTGTTACGCTTTCTTTAAAGGATGGCTGCTTCCAAGCCAACCTCCTAGCTGTAATGGTTTTTCTACTTCCTTTCCCACTTAGCTGTAATTTTGGGACCTTAGATAGTGATCTGGGCTGTTTCCCTTTCCACCACGGACTTAGCACCCATAGTGTGTCTGCTGTATACTTAATTATTGGTATTCGGAGTTTGGTTAGATTTGGTAAGATGATGAATCCCCCTAGTCTATCCAGTGCTCTACCCCCAACAACATAAATACAACGCTCTACCTAAATAGATTTCGCGGAGAACCAGCTATTTCCAAGTTTGATTGGCCTTTCACCCCTAATCACAACTCATCCAATAATGTTGCAACATTAACTGGTTCGATCCTTCAGTATGTTTTACCATACCTTCAATCTGGTCATGACTAGATCACTTGGTTTCGGGTCTAATCCATAAAACTAAACGCCCTATTCAGACTTGCTTTCGCTACGCCTACACCTACCGGCTTAAGCTTGCTTCATAGATTAACTCGCTGACCCATTATGCAAAAGGTACGCTGTCACTCTAAATATCAATAAATTGATATAGAGCTCCAACTGTTTGTAAGCACTTGATTTCAGATTCTATTTCACTCCCCTCCCGGGGTTCTTTTCACCTTTCCCTCACGGTACTTGTTCACTATCGGTCGTTAAGGAGTATTTAGGCTTGGAGGATGGTCCCCCCATATTCAAACAGGATTTCACGTGCCCCGCTCTACTCAAGGATTTAAAAACTTTCTATTTATACAGGACTATCACCTTCTATGGTTACCATTTCCAGAGTATTCTAATTCTTATTTTTAAATCACTAGCCTTTTCCGCTTTCGCTCGTCACTACTAACAGAATCTCGGTTGATTTCTTTTCCTTTGGCTACTTAGATATTTCAGTTCACCAAGTTTGCTTTATATACTTAGTATATAATAACTAGCTAAGCTAGTTGGGTTTCCCCATTCGGAAATCTGCGGATCAAAATTTGTTGACAATTTCCCACAGCTTATCGCAGCCTGCCACGTCCTTCATCGCCTCTTAACGCCAAGGCATCCATCAAGTGCTCTTAATAATTTATTTATCTGACTATATGTAGAATATGCAGAGTTAAATATTAACTTACAATTGAATTGAGATTAAATAATCTCTACCATAAAACTTTTCAAACATCTAAAAACTAATCTTTTATATGTTACAATCTGATAAATCATATGTCAACGCCTTTTTACACAAAACATTTACCTATTATTATCAACAACAATATACCAGCAATCTTAAACATTATAATCTAAGAAATATTTGACAAATTGATATGTACAGAAAAATTAATGAAAAAGATATTTTGTAAGATAAAATGTGTTAAAATTAGTTACCTAAAAATGAAAATGAACATTTGGAGTATTTCTAATGTATGAAAAGTAATCTATCTTTTATAAAAAACTTTGCTTTAAATTGTATATCCAAGCTCACTGGCTTATTAAATAGTAAAAAAGTAAAAAATTTCATTATGGATAAATACAGTACTCTCCATAAAGAAATTGTAGTGTTTCTTGAAAAATCTAAAAACCTGTTAAATACCAACACTGAAATCGGGTTATATCACTTCTATAAAGGTAATATATCAGATGCAAAGTTAAGATTTTGGTTAATTAGCATATTCTACCCTAATTTACCTCTAGTCTGGTATAATATCGGAAGATGTCATTTTGCAGTAGGCAATACTAACAAAGCTTATAATTATTTAACAAAAACCCTAAAATTAGATAGTAGTCATAAAGAAGCTTCTTACTATATAAAGAAAATAACAAACACATCAGATATTGTGGAATTGCCTGAAAATCTCATAAAACAATATTTTGATTACACAGGTGAATATTTTGTTGAGCATTGGCTAATTGCCAAACAATACAGAGGGCATGAACTCGTACACATGATAATTACAAAAGTCTTTAACAACTCCACTTCTAAACTGAATATACTCGACCTTGGTTGCGGTACTGGAATATGTGGTCACTTCCTAAAAATAAGTAATATTAGAAGTCGCATAACAGGAGTTGACATCTCAAATAGAATGCTCAATATTGCAAGAGGATGCCTTATAAAAGGTAAACCTGTTTACGATGAGTTAATACATACAGAAATGAAAGAGTTTCTTAAACAAGAGAAGAACCAGCAGTATGATGTAATTATCTTTGCTGAAGTGCTACACTATCTACATGATTTTCTAGCAGAATTGGAACTAGCAAAAGGATTGACAAACAAAAAAGGGGTTATTGTATGTTTAGTAAGAAGAAAGGAAGGTAAAGGTATTGACTTTGTAAACAAAGGAGATTATTTTCGTCACTCAGAAGATTATATTCAGCATGTTGCAAAAGAAACAAATATGCAAATAAGTCAAATGAGTTACTGTAAAATATATGGCAGCCAAGTTGATGGTATCTTGTTTGCATTACAGTATCCACAAAAAAATTTAACAACTTAATCGAGAAATCGCTCAAATAAATGTCTATATTATCATAAAGGGAGTCTTATGAATTACATTGCTATTAACTACGCAAAGGATAGTAAATTAACTGCTTTTGGAAAAGCAGTTCTATTGGACAGGTATTTAATAGAAAATGAAAGTTATCAAGATCTCTTTATACGTATTGCCAATTACTACTCTGATAATAAAGAGCATGCACAGCGTCTTTATGATTACATGAGCAATTTATGGTTCATGCCTTCAACTCCAATACTTAGTAATGGTGGTACCAAGAGAGGATTGCCTATTTCCTGCTTTCTTAACGAAACTGAAGATAGCTTGCAGGGAATAGTTGATTTATGGAATGAAAATGTTTGGCTCGCTGCACGTGGTGGTGGAATAGGTAGTTATTGGGGAAATTTACGTTCAATTGGTGAAAGTGTCAAAGGTAGCGGTAAAACATCAGGAATTGTGCCATTTATCGTAGTACAAAATGCTCTGACGCTTGCAATCAGCCAAGGATCCTTAAGAAGAGGAAGCTCAGCAGTTTATCTTCCTGTATGGCATCCAGAAATAGAAGAGTTTCTAGATTTACGTAAGCCAACTGGTGGTGACCCAAATCGCAAAGCATTAAATATACATCATGCTGTAATAGTAACAGATAAGTTTATGCAAGCTGTTGAAGATGATCAAGAATGGGATTTAATAAGCCCTCATAACAATAAAGTTATTTCAACAGTAAAAGCACGGGATATATGGATTAAAATATTAACAGCAAGAGTTGAAACTGGAGAACCTTACATTATTTTCCTTGATGCAACAAATAACAATAAGCCAGAATCTTACAAAAAACTCAACTTAGACATCAAAATGTCAAACCTATGCAGTGAAATAACTTTAACTACAGGTTACGATCACCTGAAAAAGTCACGCACTGCTGTATGTTGTTTATCATCCGTAAATCTTGAATACTACGAAGAATGGAAAGATAATGAGCTTTTCATAGAAGATATAATGCGTTTTCTTGATAATGTATTAGAGGATTTCATAAACCAAGCACCAAATGAAATACAGCGAGCAAAATATTCCGCAATAAGAGAGCGTAGTATCGGTCTTGGCGTGATGGGTTTTCATTCATTTTTACAAAGTAAAATGGTTCCTTTTGAATCAGTAACAGCCCAACAATGGAATAAAAAAGTATTTAAGCATTTGCGCGAGCAAGCAGATGTAGTTTCTAAAAAATTAGCAGAAGAAAAAGGGCCATGTCTTGATGCTAAAGAAATCGATCTAATGGAAAGGTTTACACATAAGCTCGCTATTGCTCCAACTGCCTCAATTTCGATTATCGCAGGCAACACTTCCCCTGGAATAGAGCCATATGCAGCAAACGTATTTATACAGAAGACACTTACAGGTTCATTTGTAGTACGAAATAAATTCTTGCAAAAACTACTAGCAGAAAAAAATCAAGACAATGATGAAATATGGTCCTCAATTTCAACAAATGAGGGTTCTGTTCAGCATTTAGATTTTCTTAGCAAGCATGAAAAACTGACATTTAAAACAGCATACGAACTTGATCAACAATGGATCATAGAACATGCAAGTGATAGAACTCCTTATATTTGTCAATCTCAATCAGTAAATCTGTTCTTACCTGCCAATGTGCATAAACGTTACTTACACAAAATACATATGCTTGCTTGGAAAAAAGGATTAAAAAGCTTGTATTACTGCAGATCACAATCAATGCAGAGAGCTGACAAGGTCTCACATGACATATTCAAAAAAAGTGAAATATTGCAACAAAAAACAGATATTAATTATGATGAATGTCTATCATGCCAGTAGACTGTACATAACTTACTGTCACAAAAATACAATTGTACAAAAGTTATGTTTTCATAGATGCTACATAGAAATCCAGATGAATTTCTAAAGTCTATTCCAAGAGATAAACGTATAATGTGCCTTGATATGGGAGAAAAACAAATAGGCATAGCATTTAGTGATAAAACACAGCTTATAGCTACAGCTCATAGTATATATTATAGAAGAAATATGAGCAAAGATTTAGGTTATCTAAATAGAGTGCTTAAAGAAAATGAAGCTGGATCAATGGTAATAGGACTACCATTCAAAATAGATGACCAAGAGACTGAATGGTGTAAAGCAATAATCCAGTTTGCAAATAAAATAATAAAAAAATGTAAAGTACACATATACCTACAAGACGAAAGTCTATCAACATCTCTTGCAACTCACGCACTAAAAATTACTGGAATATCAATCACAAAATCAAAAAAAATAGATGATAAAATTGCTGCATGTATTATTCTGCAACGAACGTTAGATACGATAAATACCATCAAATAGTTTTTTCAACTGAATTCATGTAAAACTATTCAATAAAACAAAAACTTCTCGTATAAGCATGACAAATTGCTGTAGCAAGAGCATCAGCAGTATGATGACATTTTATATTTAAGTTTTTAACTATTTGCTTCACCATAAATATAATCTGATCCTTATCAGCATGACCATTTCCAGTAATGCTCTTTTTTATATAGTTTGCATCATATTCATTCATGGGTAAATCCGTCATTCGTAATATTAAAATTGCAATCGCTCTTGCATATCCTAAAGTTAGCGAAGATTTTGGGTTCTTATTAACAAAAATTTTCTCTACTGCAGCTTCATTTGGAGAGTATAGAGAAATTACTTTCTTTAATTCTTCAAAAATTATATGTAAACGCTCACCTGTACCCAACTTACTATCAGTTGATATGGCACCACCACCCAAAAATTCAATACTATTTTTTTCTTCCAGATTGATAATTGCCCAACCAGTTTTGCTTATTCCTGGATCTAGACCTATTATCTTAATCACTTAATAAATGCTGAGCCAATAAACAAACAAAAATAAAAATATCCAAACTACATCAACGAAGTGCCAATACCAAGAAGCAAACTCAAAACATAAATGATCTTGAGGTGTAATCTGATTTTTTCGAGCTCTAAATAAACATACTGACAAGAATATTATCCCTATTATAACATGTACACAATGAAAACCAGTAATCATGTAAAAGTTGGATGTATAGATAAGTTTCTCTCCCGCTTCTTGTAGAGAAAAACTTGCTTCATAATACTCAATTGCTTGCACTATTATAAAGAACATCCCAAGCAATATAGTTATAGACAGCATTTTAATCATGCTCTTTTGATCATTTTCAAGTAAAAAATGATGTGCTGAAGTAATCGTTGTACCAGAAAGTAATAATATTAGTGTATTCATAAATGGTAACGACCACGGATCCGGTGGTAAAATCCCTTCAGGGGGCCATTCAACTTTTTTTGTAGGAGAAAACGCTTCAAATAAAAAAACCGGATCAAGCCAGGCTTTAAAGAATGAACAAAAGAACGCTATAAAAAACACAACTTCCGAGAGGATAAATAAGTACATTGCAAGCTTGAGTCCATGTTTTACAATGGCAGTATGGCATTTATCATAAATTGCTTCTCTTATTACATCTCTCCACCAATAAAACAGCACTCCTGATACCGCAGAGATTCCCAAAACTAAACCAAATATTCCAGAAATTTGTTTATGGAGTGTACCAACTAATCCAAGTGCAAGAACAAGAATTGCTGCTGATATAGCAATTGGCCAGGGACTTGGGTCCACTAAATGAAAATCATGTTCTTTACTTTTCATATCACCTTCAAAAATACATATCAAGCATACAAATTAGCTTAAAATTGTCAATATTTCTTAAAATCTTGATCAAATTTTGAAAAATTATATGCGCTATTCCAAAAGTCTAACTCAAATTGTGCAGTTATTTTAAATAATTCAAGCATTCTGGTTCTTTCACTTTCCCTTGCTTTGTTACAATACTCGTCAACAATATCTTCCAAAGCAACACATCCAGATTCCATCAAACTACCGCCAAAAAAATCAAACCAATCCTTATATCTATTATTTTTTTTAATTTTATTTCTCATATTATCAACAATAATTTTATATATAAAATGGCAAGAGTAAAGAACTGTTACAGCTTCATAAATGTCGCTATACGAAGTAGACAAAAGAAAGTTAGTAAAATTGAAACATTCAAGCGACTTTTCTCCACGATTTATGGAGTATACAGTAAAGTAGTGGTCGTATAACACTCTCATAATCTCTATTCCTCCTTTAGCCACCCCAATCAATGGAACAATGTTATTACAACTCTCCATTTTTGATGCAGTCATTAAAACAGTACGAACATAATCAGCTAAAAAGAATGCATCTTGTTGTATATAAAATTTGAAGTTTTCTATGTTTAAAGTATTATTTGCTAATTCAACATTGAAAGGATGCTCAATAATATCCTTTAAAAGATTTGACCCATAATAACTCTTAATTATACCACTAAACATCACATAAACTAGAATATAATTTAGTGTTAATACTACAGATTATGCTAGAGAATACATCTCATCCCAAAACATTATTTCTAGCTCTAGACCTCTCTTAAAAAACTCACGCATCTTTTTCCTCTCACAATCACCAGCCTTTGCATATAGATTATTTGCAACGTCAGTAACTTGATTAATCGTAGCATTCATTACTGTGTTATTATAGATATCAATCCACCCTTGATATCTGTGATCTTCAACTTTTTTAGGCATAACCTCTCCTACCATATGATTTATAATAATTTGGTATATATTAAAACAAGGATAAGACGCTGCTAAAGCTTCAGCAACAGAATTATGATATGCAGCACGCATAAAAAAATCAGTAAAAGCAGAACAAGATTTTGATTTTTTATGATTATCGGATAAATCACAAGTCTCAAAATATTCAGTATACTGCTTTCGAACCGCAAATGTTCCCCTTGCTACATTAACCAAACTGCCCATTATTTCAATGTCATCAACTTTAGCTGCAATAATCAATAAAGCACGAGTACAGTCCACTAAATATAAAAAATCCTGCTGAAGATAAATTTTGAACTTTTCATAATCTAGCGTATTGTTTATCAATTCAACATTGAAAGGATGTTCTTTTATTTCTTCAATAAGATCAGATGATTCTTTTATAGCAATATCATAAAATTCTTCTTTTGGTTTGTTGGACATCTTGTAAGCCTCATAAATATTAAAACTAGTATAGTTACTAAAAAGTTACTTACAATTTATAATAAGTTATTATATCAGTATCAAGCTAGAAATAAAAGAGTTTAATAGTTTAAAGAAATTCTCTCTTTTCTTCTTCTATATTAAATTCTTTACAAAAATCAGTAGATAAGTCCACACCTTCCCAAGAAAATCCACCATCACTTTCTAACTTTTTACCAAAATGCCCATAGCAGGCTGTACGTTTATATATAGGACGATTAAGTGATAAATGTCTTATTATGCCTTTAGTTGATAAATCTATGTTACCTTCAATAAACCCTTTAATCCTCTCTTCATCTATTGTATTCGTGCCAAATGTATCAATGTAAAATGAAGTAGGTTTTGAGACACCAATTGCATAAGAAAGCTGCACAAGACAACGTTCAGCTAAACCTGCAAAGACAATATTTTTAGCAAGGTATCTCGCCATATAAGCTGCGGATCTATCAACTTTTGTTGCATCTTTTCCAGAAAACGCTCCTCCACCGTGTGGAATATAGCCTCCATAAGTATCAACCATAATTTTTCGTCCGGTTAATCCACAATCACCAACTGGTCCACCAATAACAAATCTACCTGTTGGATTGACTAAGAGATTTTCTTTAGGGCACATCCACCCTTCAGGTAAAGATGAAGCTATGTAAGGATAAATTATTTCCTTCACTTTCGATTGACTCAGATCCTCAAGATGCTGTATTGAAACAACAATACTTTCAGCACGCACTGGAAGGTTATTCTCATACGCCAAAGTGATTTGCGATTTTGCATCCGGACCAAGCTTTACCCCTTTGACCATACTCATGATATTTCTCAGAATCGAGTGTGCATAAAAAATGGGTGCTGGCATGAGGCTTTCTGTCTCTATTGTTGCATAGCCATACATTATGCCCTGATCCCCAGCACCTTGATCCACACCTATTGCAATGTCATTTGATTGTTCATGTAGTAATATATTTACTTTCACTGTTTCCCAGTGGAAACCATCATGCTCATAACCAATATCTTTTATTGTATTCCGTACAATACTTTCAATCTTGCTATTTTCAATGTTCGGCCCAAATACTTCCCCAGCTATAATAACATTATCTTTAGTAACTAAAGTCTCTATTGCAGTACGAGAGGAAGAGTCATTAAAAAGGTATTCGTCAAGTATTGCATCTGAAATCTGGTCTGCTACTTTGTCTGGATGACCGGCTGCTACTGATTCACTGGTTACTGAATTCTTATGTAAAACCATCGCTTAGTTACACGATATCAAAACTATTGCAAATTTAAATGGTGGGTCTGGGAAGAGTTGAACCTCCGACCTCACGCTTATCAGGCGTGCGCTCTAACCACCTGAGCTACAGACCCGTATCTATTCAAGCCAAGGCTTGCATATCATCTGTAGGCACAACATCAATAAACGTCTTTTTATTTGCTGATTTTCTAAAACTCACCCAGCCTTTCGTTTTAGCAAAAATCGTATGATCTTTACCCATACCAACATTCTTTCCAGGATGAAATTTTGTACCTCTTTGACGTACAATTATGTTACCTGGAATAACCTCACCATTCTTCTTTATCCCGAGTCGACGCCCTGCCGAATCTCTACCATTACAGGAACTACCACCTGATTTTTTAGTTGCCATATCTTACCTCTTACTTTTGAAGACTAATTTCATTGATACGAAGAACAGTAATATACTGCCTATGACCATTTTTCCTACGGTAATTTTTTCTTCTCTTTTTCTTAAAGATTATAATTTTTTTATCTCTACACTGCTCCAGTACTTCAGCTTTAACAACAGCATTAGATGAACAAGATAAGCCATTGTTTGAAACACAAATCACTTTATTGATTTCCACTTCCTCTTTTTCTTCAGCTTGTAATCTTTCTACTTTAATTATGCTGCCTTTTTTTACTAAATACTGCTTTCCACCAGTTTCGATTACTGCAAACATGACAAATATCAATTATTGTTATTAACATTAATCGTAAATGATGTTACACATACTGTCAATATAAATAAAAACATGAAATACTTCTATCTTTATCTGCTTTTCCTTGGAGAGTAGTCAAGTTTTAAAACCTGACTATTCTTAACATTCACCTTAAATTCCCTTCTTCTCATGAAAACTTTATGATGTTAATAAAAACTCAAGCTTTCACTAAAAACATTCAATCGGAGCTTATAAATTAAAACTCATTCCAAGTTCAAACCCATGAGAAAAATTACTGAACTTGTGAAGTTTATAGCCAGCGAAAACATTCGTTCTCTCAGAAAGTGGAAGATTAATACCAGCACCTATCTGGTAGGAAAAAAATCCTTCTTGTTTTTGAGACATTGCAATAATGCCTCCTGTGCCAAAAGTAATATAAGGAGTAATATCCGTACTTTCAAATTGATGATGATAATGAAGCTTTGCCATAAGTCCCACCTCTAGTCCAGTAAGGTTATACTGACTATTGAGAGTAGGTTTAACTACAGAACCAACCGAAATTTTAACACTATCTGTATAATGATAGCCAAGATCATAATTAACACCAAGATTGCCATATGACGACGAAGTATAGATTCTATCTCTAATCCAATCAACTCCAAAAGACGGTGCTGACAGAAAACAGCAGACTACTAAAGTAAGTAATTTTTTCATTTTTACCCTCTAACCATGAATATACGCATATATACTCACAGAAAAGTTAAAAATTACATAACTTACATAATAAAATCGGAATCACTTTCTTAGCTACTTGCCTTTCTCTTGCAATTGCCAAACTTCTCTTTGTCACATTTTGTTACCTACTGCAATCATCATTTTAGCCTATATCACTTGCTTTTTTTCAACAAAAATTCAAACCAGACTTCACTAAAAACATTCAATCGGAGCTTACAAATTAAAACTCATTCCAAATTCAACCCCATGCGAAAGTTCATGAAACTTCTGCAGCTTGTAGCCAGCAAAAACACTTGTTCTCTCAGAAAGTGGAAGATTAATACCAGAACCTATTTGATAAGAAAAAAATTCTTCTACGTCTGGCCCTTGATTTTCTGAAAGAGGAATTTTAGCAACTCCTCCTATACCAAAAGTAACATAAGGAGTAATATCTGTATTTTCAAATTTATAATGATAATGAAGCTTTGTCATAAGTCCCGCGTCTAAAATCCCTTCACTCATAACAAGTTTAACTGCAGGACCAAATGAAATTTTAATGCTATCTGTACAATGATAGCCAAGATCATAATTAACACCAAGCATGCCATATGACGAAGAGGTGTAGGTTCTATCTTTAACCCAATCAACTCCAAAAGACGGTGCTGACAAAGAACAGCAAGCCAACAAAGTAAGTAACTTTTTCATTTTTATCCTCCAAAGATTAATATATGCATATACAAGCATATAAATATTAAAAATAGTATAAATTGCAAGTAAAAAATTGGAATTATTTTATTTTTTTTGTTATTTGTCTTTCTCTTGCAATTGCCAGACTTCCCTTTGGCACATCTTTGACTACAACGCTACCTGCTGCAACTAGAGAGTCATCATGAACATTAAGCGGTGCAATTAATGAACTATTGGCACCAATAAAACAATTGCTTCCAATATTTGTTCTATGTTTCTTTTTCCCATCATAATTACAAATAACGGTACCTGCACCTATGTTACTCCCCTGCCCTACCTGAGTATTTCCTATATAACTTAAATGCTTTATCTTAGTATTTATACCTATATCACTTGCTTTTGTTTCAACAAAATTACCTATGATTGCACCATCACCTATTGTTGTATTTTCACATTTGGCAAATGGACCAACCCTAACACCAGATCCTATTTTTACTCCAGGACCAAAAAAAACGTATGGGTAAACAATCGAATCCATACCAATTTGCGTATCAAGAGAGAAGAAAACAGTTTCTGGAGCAACAAGCGTTACTCCAGAGTTAGTGAAAAACTTTCTTTTTTCTTCTTGAAAGTAAAACTCGGCCGTTGCAAGGTCATTCCTATTATTTATGCCAGTTGCCTCCTCCTCATCAGCAATAACATAGCCGACATTTAAATTACTCTTTACTGCAATGGCAACGATATCGGTCAAGTAATATTCATGAGCTTGGTTATTACACTCTATTTTCTCCACCAATTCACGTAGATTCTTTTCACGTGCAACCATTATTCCGGCATTAGCAAGAAATTCCTCATCATTATTTCTACCATTTTGTGCTTCTACGATTTCTCTTAGGGAACCGTTCTCAATAATTAGTCTACCGTATCCTTTATTATTAGTTTTAAACCCAAGACAAACTAAAGCATTGCTCTCTCCTAAGCAGCTTATCATTTTAGTTATTGTGCTGCTTTTTATTAGTGGAGTATCCCCATACTGCACAACAACTATATCTGACAATTCTTTCAGGTTCCTCATTGCAATTTTGACTGCATCTCCCGTGCCGAGCGTTGACTCTTGTGTAATTAGTTTTATACCCTCAAAGCATTTCAGCCTTTGAGTTAAAGGCAAATCGACTACAATAACTATTTTTTCAGGATTCAGCTGCTTTGCATTGTAAATGACATGCTCAAGCATGGAGAAATTACCTATTTTGTGCAGAACCTTAGGCAAGCTTGAATTCATTCGTTCACTATGCCCAGCAGCAAGTACAACAAATGTATAAGATTTATTTGTCACTTATCTTAAAGACGAAAAATGAAAACCATAATGGTTGAGCCAACTAACTCTATTGTCGTAAAAGCTCCTTAGATCACTAATTTGATATTTCAGCATTGCTAGCCTTTCTATACCAATCCCAAATGCAAAGCCACTGTATTTAGTATCGTCTATTCCAACATTTTTAAAGACATTTGGATGCACCATACCACATCCAAGTACTTCAATCCATTTACTATCTTTATAGCTTATGTCCACTTCCGCAGAAGGTTCAGTAAAAGGGAAAAAACTATTACGAAAGCGTATTCTTAGACCCTTATCTCCGAAAAATTTACTAAGGAAGCAATGAATAGTAAATTTTAATTGGCCCATATTGACATTTTCATTAACATAAAGTCCTTCTATCTGATGAAACATAGGAGTGTGAGTTGCATCAAAGTCATTTCTGTATACCCTGCCTGCAGCCACTATTTTAATTGGAAAAGTTTTTGTCTTTTCCATGGTTCTAATCTGCACAGATGAGGTATGAGTGCGCAGCACCATTCTTTTATCATTTATTTTATTCCTTAAATAGAAGGTATCTTGCTCCTCTCGTGCAGGGTGGTGACTTGGAGTATTTAATGCATCAAATACGTGAAATTCATCTTCAATATCAGGACCATCAACTGCTTTAAAGCCCATATGCGCAAAAATGAGCTTCACTTCACTTATAACTTTACTGAGTGGATGAATCTTGCCAATTCTTTCTGGTCTGACAGGCAGTGTGATATCAACTGCTTCATTTTGCAGTTTTAACTTAACTTCTTTATCTTTCAGTTCATTTTCTTTGCTTGTTATAAGCTGGTCTATCTTATTGCGTAAAACATTAATCACTGCACCTAGGTCGCGTTTCTCTCCTGCATCATCTATATTCTTTAAGTCATCGAAATAAGCTTTTACTACACCCTTTCTCCCCAAGTATGACAACCTAACTTTTTCTAAATCCTTCAAAGAAGCAGCATTTTCAATCTCAGAAACTGCCTTATCTTCAAGTAAAGGTATTTCACTTATTAGCTCTTTATTCACCTTAAAAACGCTAGCTTAAACTTTCATTATAGTGCAATCTTTAATATCATCAATAAAACTATTTGGATAAAAAGTTGTCATCAGAGTAGCTGATCTCTATGATTGGTATCATTAAAATTGCCCCTATCCGAGTGTTTCCTTCTTCTGTCATTCCAGTGCTCCGACACTGGAATCCAGCCTTTACTTAACAATAAAAACTTAGCATAACTTTCGTGCTCAAAAAATTCCTGAATTCCAGCATCAAGTGCTATCTCTATAGGACTACTAACTAATCCAGAATATTAAAAAATTCACCAAGCGAAAAAAAGGCAAAAGAATCCCCCAGTAGTGAGTTTTGACCCTATAATAATGTAAATCGGCATTGTAATAATGTGCTAACGCTTATTTAAAGCGCGTTTTGGCTGAATGTAGAAAAAATAAAAAAGACATGCAGCCGCTATAATTTTATGTAATCTGCCAATATATACCTGAGTTTTTTACTGAATTTTGTTGTTAAATCTGCAGAGATTAAAAACAAGGATAAACACTCTTATTGTTATGATAAGAAGATTGATGAGATTTGTAAAGTAACTTTTTCTGCTCTTATTGAATCCAACACGCTACTATTATGTAAGAGTGCTATAATTATTAATTTATTGACTAATTATGTTTTTTATTTCACTCTACATTAAAAAATTTACTCATGCATAGTAGTAACATAGAAACTAAGAAAAAATACGAAATTGAGGGTTTACCTAAGTTTTTTAAGGATAGATCTAAAGAAATAAGTAAAGCATTTTCTAATGAAGTGCTGGAGATTAGCACCATTCGCTCAAAAAATATTACAAGTGATACGCAAGAGTTTTCATTTAAGCTCAAGCTACTGACAGAGGTAAACCCTAATACAATATTACCTCAAATAAAACATTTGATTGACTTTTTTGAAACCAGCCTTTCTCAGGAGAAAAACTTCACAGCCAATATAAAAGTAGCAAAAGAAAGTGAAGAATTATATAATAACTACCATAAAGCTAATAAAACTGTAGAAGAATTCATAAATAATGCTCCAATTCAAATCCTCATGCAGGGCATAACGATAACGCTACAAACAAACGTTAAAAACATCAACCTCAATAGCTTGCAACAAATCGAGATATTCTTGAATAAGCAGCTAAAACATGTAGAAAAAGCCAAAAGTGAGGAGCAAAGTCAAGATACATTACAAATAGAAGAAACTGAAAATAAAAACGAAAATGTGATTGAAAAAAGAAACACGCAAGATAAACAAATTGTGCAAGGTTCGTTTGGCTACAATATAGCAAGTAACAGAAAGCAAATTACACGTGCACCAGTAATTGTTGCTACAATGCATGAAAATATTTCCTGGTTTAGGTCTCTTTTTCAGCCATTCAATTTTTTTAATACGGCACAATTCTTTTTCCCACAACTGCCCAAATTTTCTATACAGAGTAACAATATGCCACCTGGTGTTATTCCAGCACTTGACCAAGAAGAGAAAGAACCAGTGTCAGCCACTCGGATAACAGAGGGTAGTATAGGAAATTTAGTCCCTCAAGAAACAGAGCGGGATATAGGTCAAACCAGGTCGCACACAGATTATTTTAAAACTAACAGAAAAAAGAAGTCAAAAAAGCAAGCTCAAGAACTATCAGAAGAAGAAAAACAATCTATCGTAAAACAAGCTCAAAATGATGCTAGAGTAGCTATGATAGATAACCAGATTGAGCGTAGAGAAAAAAAACTCGATGAAATATTTATTGAAGTGATGAATGGATATAAAAATCAAGACCCAGAGACATTTCACAATATTTTCAACTTAATATTTAATATTGTTTACTTTCAAGATAAACAATTACATGAAGTATTAGAATCAGATGAGATATCAGAAGTGCTAGAGGTACTCAAAAGGCCACAACCTCCTAATAACTCACTTCTAGGTAAAGAATACTTACAAAAGCAAGTATATAGAAAAACAGTGCAATTGCTCAAATTAGTTTCGGGCATTCCTATACAATCTTCTCCACAGCCTCGAAATATTTCTCATGAAATTTTGCCAAGCAAAGCTGTAGAACATTTACCAAAAACAAATGAAGCTAAAACTCGATTGCCTACTAATATTGGGCTCAAATCACCATTAAAAACTGTATTTTCCTCGAAAGAGACTTATCTTTGTCTATTTTTAGTAGCAGCTTCTATATCAGCACTCTGGCTATGGCACTTGCCGCTGGGAAAAGTGTCAATTTTAAAGGAATTGGTGCCAACAGAAAAAAGGAAAAGTATCGGTCTAACATTAAACATAGGGTTACCGATATTAATTACACTGTGCGTTTTGAACCTGGCTTACTTTCTATATTCTGAATATTCTGTAGAATCTATTGAGCAGATAAGTGAAAAAGATCTTCCTTTGCACATCTAACAAATAAGATCTTTTGTGATATAATTATTTATTTTATTGCATGTTTAAAGGAATTATCCAAGATATTGGCACTATAACTAATATCACTATCCACCCTAACTCTGATCAAATCTTCCATATTGAGACACAAAATTTATCCTCTATAAACAAAGGAGATTCAATATCCTGCTCCGGAGTGTGTTTAACTGTTGTCGACATAATGAGCAATGTATTCACAGTTCAAGTATCTCAAGAAACTATGAAGGTTTCTAACTTAAATATGTGGAAAATAGGAAAAAAAATAAACCTAGAACAAGCAATGAAACTGAGTGACAGAATTGACGGCCACTTGGTTCAGGGTCATGTGGATGACACAACAGAAATTTTAACAATCAATCAAAATTTAGAATCTCATGAAATCAGACTATCATGCCCACAAGAATTAATTAAATTTATTACAAAAAAAGGCTCTGTAACGCTAGATGGAGTTTCCCTTACAGTAAATTCAGTTGTCGATCAAGAATTCACTGTGAATATAATTCCCTATACATGGAAAAACACAACTTTTCAGCATAATAAAACAGGTAATTACCTAAATTTAGAAGTTGATATGATTGCCCGGTACTTAGACCAGCTGATAAAATATCAATACAATTAATTTTACAACTTTGTTATTTACAACTATTATATCTTGAAAATCATATAGATACAAAATATGTTTTTCGATAGCCTAATTATCTTTATTATTGTCTTGTGTGTAATAATATCGATAACTAGAGGTTTTATAAAAGAGCTATGTGCATTAATGTTCTTGCTCTTATCAGTCTTTTTGACAGCTAGTTACTATGATTTTTTTATTATAAATTATAGTAAGTATTTTAACTCTAAAGTTACACAAAACATACTTTCTACAATCTCTGTATTTATTATACTTAATCTTACATTCATGACAATGAATAACTGGCTAATGTACATATTATCACCTATAAGGTTGGGATTAATGGATAGAGTTACTGGAATCTTTGTCGGAGCACTCAGAGGAATATTGCTTTCTTATGTACTATTTTTTGCTGTGCACTTATATTGCCACACAGTATATGATAAAAAAGAGGGAGAGTCTAAAATAGACGCAGAAGACATATTGCCCAATTGGATAATAAATTCACACTCTTATCAGGCTTTATTTGTGACAACAGAAGAAGTAATTAACATGTATGTACCAGAGTCATTGATACTAAAAATAAAAGAGATTGGTGAGGAAATGGTTGATCAAGAAAAACCTCAAAACAATAAAGAAAAGTGAGTGTTGATTTTCTATAGCTAAACTAGCCTAGACAGCTATTATCCACAGCAGTGCGCCATAGGTTACCAATTCCTATTACTAATCAAACAAAACTGCAAACATTGACGAAGAAGTAAATCATCAAAAAAATTTAAATGTATAATTTTAGTTCATCAATGTAATAAAACAAAACTTTTTTAGTGAGTTCAAAATCTTCTAAGGTATTTCCTTCACATCTTGCTGTTATGCAGTTTTGCGTATTTGATACTCTAAGAAGCCACCAACCTTTATCATCAGTTACCTTAATTCCATCAAGCTCTGAAAATACAATGTTTTGCTGCTTTAGTGTCTCCTTGATTGATTCAATTATTTGAAATTTTTTCTCATCCTTCACCACAATTTTCACTTCATGAGTGATATATAACTTTGGTAAATCTTCAATCGCCTCAGATAGGCTTTGGTTTTTCTTAAGTAAAATGTCAATGGCTTTAATAGCAGAATATAGTCCATCATCAAAACCCAGCTCAGAAAAGAAAAAATGCCCACTCAGTTCACCGGCAAACTTGGCCCCTTCTTCTACCATCTTTTTCTTAACTAGTGAGTGTCCAGTGGCACAGGTAATTATTTGTCCTCCTAATTTGCTAACGAAATCATGCACTTTCATACTCATTTTTACGTTGGCAATAACTTTGCTTTTTGGGTATTCCGCCAATACTTCACGTGAAAAAATCATAAACAAGTGATCATTGGAAACAACATTACCTTTATTATCAATCAAGCGTACCCTATCACCATCACCATCAAGTGCAATACCAAGATCACATTTATCTTTCTTGACAATACTGATTAACTGAGCAAGATTTTTTTCTTCTATGGGATCTGGGTCATGCAGTGGAAACGTCCCATCTATAGAGTTATTGGTTATGATGTGTATATGACTTGGTAAAACTTTTTCAATATACCTTACAATTGTTGGACTATTGCCAAAATCCCAAGCTATTTTTAGTTTTTGTGTAGCGTTATTCTTGAGCGCATTTTTTAATATGTTAACGTACTCACTATATATATTCGTGTTAATTAAGCTTCCAATTTTCGTGCTGTTTTTAATTGTATTGCCTATAATTTCCTTCATTTCTTGATCTGAGTAAACTTTTTTACTACTGAAAAATTTAAAGCCGTTATATTCTCTGGGGTTATGAGAAGCAGTGATCATAATCCCAAGATCTGCCTGCATTGTTGCAGCGTAGAGCATAGGTGAAGAACAGAGCCCAACGCGTATAACATTCGCACCGGATAAAATCAAGCCTCTGATTAATTCTTTTTCTATACTTGGTGAATCTATCCTGCTGTCATAGCCTACACAAACGTTAGCTGCAGTTTGACCGAATTTTCTACCTATTTCATACCCATCACTGATTTGCAGGTCTCTGCCTACCACACCTCTAATATCGTATTTTCTTATAATATTATTGTCCATACTGCACTTCTTGGAGTGGTTAATATATAACATTCCCGTCAAATACTCAAGTTTATTTAACTATAAAATTAGTTGATTTTTTAAAAAAATATGTTAATATTATAACATAGCTCTCTAAAAATAAAAATTATGCCAAAAGAAAATTTACTTGTAACTGAAAATCAAGGTTTAGATGTAGATGAGCAAAAGAAAAATGATATTTTAAGTTTCATTGAACTTTGCAACAATTTTCAGGATTTTATAAAAAAATTAGAGGAAGAAAACTTAATTTGGTATTTTATTGGCCCTTTACGCAAAGATAAGGACATTAAAGAACAGATAAATTTAAAGTGGGAAAATGAGTTTCAAAAGTTTGAGCAATCAATAAATGCAACACATAAAAAATTCGCAGAATCTCTACCAAGTGAAAATTTCTTAGTATATACAACACAAGATAATGAATTTAAAATTAGATTTGAAAATAAAGAAAAACCAATAGAGATTAGCACCCTTTTAAGAGCCAGTGACGAAGGCAAGGTTTATAACCTATCTTTAGGGAAAGATAGTCAAATAACTGCAACCAAAAAAGGCAGCGAAAGGCACTATGATTTTACTGGTTCAAGCTCATGTGAGATGACCATTAACTGGCAAGCTAAGGATTCTAAAGGCAATAGCGTAGATTGTAGCATGACTGTAGAAGTAAATTCTAAGGGCATAAAAAGAGTGATTGATAAATCAAAATTTGGAGAAATAACCGACCCAGAAGAGGTATTAAAATTAGTTGAGCAGAATAAAGAAGTTTTTATCAATGGCAAAACTCTATATCAAACTTTCACTGACATGGTCAAAAGTGTGAACAATCAGCAAACACCAGCAGAGGAAACATTTACAAAAAATTCACCACAGTCACCTATACCAAGTAGCAGTGGATATTCCTCTCCTGATTCGCGTAGAAGTTCTTTTTCCGCTGAGAGGGAATTTGGTGATGAAGAGTCTGAAATCACTGATGAATACATTGACGACGGTTACGATCAACAAAAAATGTACAAAGATTATTACAGAAAGTATGAGCCAGAGGGATTAAAAGGTGTAGATGAGACTATAAATGAAATTAACAAACTTGTAAAGCAGAATTATGATCTAATCTCGGAACGTGATTACCTGAGAAATGCAATTAACGAACAACAGCAAGCAATATTTGAAAGAGATCAAAAAATCAAGGAACAAGATGCTTATATTAAGTCACTTACAGAGAAACTCAAAAAATCAGAAGAACTTAATCAAAAGATACAAAAGGAAGGTAATACAGAAATAAGAACACTAAGTGAAGAAAAGCAAGATTTGGGAAAAGAAGTCACAAGACTTAAAGATGAATTGAAAAGAAAGGAAAAAGAGTTAGCTAAAAAAGATCAAGACATTAAGCAATTAGAACGAAAGGTAAGCACACTAGAACAAAGTCAAAAAGATAAAAATGCTAGAATAACAGATTTAATTAATCAATTGAAAGATAAAGAAAGCGAGATTCAGTCAACAAATAGAATAAATGAGGAACTACAGGAAAAATTTAAGCAAAGTGAAGCTAAGTTAAGTGCACTAGAAAAAAAGAATGCAAATTTGGAAAATAATCTAAAGAAAATATTGGTAGAAGGTTCACAAGATAATCATGAAAAGCAGTTGGCAGAACAGTTGATGGAAGCAAAAAATGAAAACGAAAAATTGACTGATACAGCAAATCAATTAGCTAGAGAATTAAATCAACTGCAAAAAGAAAAGGGGAATTTAGAAAGGGAAATTTGGCAACTTGAACCCGGAAGATCACTTGCGGATGAGTTCAGTGAAGTAAATGCGAAAGTAGCTACTTCAACTCAAACTGAAGCTAAATATGAAAGTAGAGGAATCCAGGCAAGTAATCACGAAACTACAGTTCCTAAAACACAAGACCAAGGTACACAAGCTGCGGATAAATCTTCAAGCAAAAGAATTAGTAAATTAGGAAAGGAAAATAAAAGTTTGGCTAGGGACAAACTAATGATATCTGAACAATTAAAACAAAAAACAAAAGAGATTGATGAGTTAAAGAAAAATTCAAAGCAATTACAAGAAGAAAATACACAACTAAGACAAAAAGCTACTAAAGATAAAGAAGTTAATGCATCATCTTCAACAGATCAAAAAAAGACTAATACAGTGGAAGTTCAAACTGATGTGCAAATGAATGATTTTCGCGATTTATATGATAAAGAAGGCAAATATGTCAGAACAGAACTATCAGATCCAAACACAGTTCCTGCTAAGACTACGGAAAAATCTACTCCTTCAAAAGGATGAGTTTTTACTTCAACTATAGCTAATCCAAACGAAACATCATACCGCAACAATCACTAATTTTCTGTGCTTTCAAAAAAACACATCAAGCAAAATCATTTGAGAGTAAGTGGACATTGTTAGATGAATTAACCCTAACTTAAGAATCAGATATATACAATATTAGTATGTTTAATTAATAGTGAGGTTAAAAATGTCACCTAGTGAAAAAAACTCTTCAAATTTTGTTGAAACTAAGCAAGATGATCTTAAAATGATTCAAGATTCTTCATTAAATTCAGATATCATTCACGATCCCAAGAAGCTAAAAGACAGAATTATGGATCTGTTAAAAGGAGATACAGAATTCTCCAAAATGAAGAAAGGAGATCAGGCTCTTGTAGTAGGTACAGCAAGTGGATTATTTGCAGCAGTGTTACCATTTTTGGCAGTTGGTGCAACACTTGCTATACCAAGTGCTATAGTTGGTCTTACTCTATTTTTCGCTGCGAAAGTTGCTGTAAAAGCAGTTCAATCTGGATATAAAGGACTCAAATGGTCAGCAGAAAAAACAGTTGAAGGGGCGAAGCATATTGGCGGAAAAATCAAAGATGGTGCTGTATATGCCAAGAATTCGGTAAAAGAAACTGCAAGTTCTGTAAAACAGGCAACACAAGAGAGAGCTAGCTCTACATTAAGAAAAATGGGGGATAACATTCAAAACCTTGGAAGGAAGATGAGTGATAGTGGTGCAAGCGTGTCTAGTTTAGATGGCATCGCATATTCAATAGGTAATGAAGATCAAACTGTTATTTTGAAAACAAAAGAAAAAACGAGAAGTTTTAATAGTGTAAAGGAAATGTTTGTCAAGGAAGTTTTTGAAGACAAAGGTGTGAATAGCTCTGCTTTAACTAGGAAAATATTTTCTAAGCTGGGGGAAAAAATATTAGAGAAAGCTTATTCTGTTGATGGTCAACACAGTGCCAAAAAGGACCAGTTGATCAACCGATTGAAGCAGCAAATAGATTTTATCAATAAATTAGATGCTAAGAAGTTGCAACATTTGTTAGCTAAAGATAATAGCAGCCTATATGAAATTTTTTCTGAACATCATGATGAGATTAAGGAAGTTATTCAAGAATGCAAGGAAGAGCATACTCGTTTTAATACTTTAGAAAGGCTTAATAAGTCAGCAAAAAGGCATAAAGCAAGTTCTATGAATTCACTGGAAAATAGCTTATCAGGTAGTAGTTCAACGAGTTCTATAAGTACTGTTAGCAGCAAAGCAGAATTATTAAATCCTAATGAGCATAAGGAAGTAAAAGAACCTACTTCATTTTGGAGCAAGTTGTTACCATCACTAAAAGGTGGCAAAAAGCCAGAGGAAGCTACTTATATAAGATATCAAGATTCTGAGTTGGATCAGATACAATCTGCGGAGATAGGAAATAGCCGTTTTTATGTTGCTCCGGAGAAACCGCCAAGAAGCAATTCAACGGGTTCTTTAAGCACTGACAGTACTGCTACAACTTCTAGCTTTGCCAGTTACCGTCGTAATTCTGATAGTGGGTTCAATTCACCAAGTTCTTCTCCGCAACATGGTATGTTCACTGAGAAAAATGGCAAGTTAAAAACCCAAGCTGACTTAAGAAAGACAGGTTCTTTGGACAAATTGGTGGGACCTTCTTCAACAGTAACTGCTGAAGTCGATGTAGAGCATCAAGCTCCAAAAATGAAGATATAGAGAGTAAACAAAACTATCTATCTTCTTAAAAAAGATGTTACTCAGTGAGTAACATCTTTTTTTCATTTTATCAAAAACATTCGCTTATTTAAGATCAGTTTTCTAGCACTGGGCCAATTTATGGAGTTTCTCTTGCCTTTTTCATAGGTTACGTAAGAAACTTAAAAAATAAAAGTTTTTATTCAATAATTTGTGTATAAGGGATATTATTTTACTGCTAGTGAAATAAACCAGAATGAAGTCTATTTTATTGACAAGGCCTTTATTAGATTCGTTGAGCACAAGAAGCACGCTAAAAAAATATGGATACAAAGTTTTTATAGAGCCAGTATTCACAATAAAGTACTTAAATCCTGATATATCCGCGCACGAATTTGATGTTGTGATATCTACAAGTAAAAACAGTGTAAAGGCTTTCAGTCAAATATGTAAAGAGTATGGCTTTCCAATTATTACGGTTGGTAATTCAACCATGCAGGCTGCAAAAAATTTGGGATTTTCCGATATAATCTCAGCAGACAGCAACGTTGATGGTCTGATATCATGCATAAAATCTCATTATTCAAATACAATAAAGTTCTTATATATAAGGGGACAAGAAGTATCATGTGACCTAAAAAAAAGATTATCTGAAGAAGGTTTTAACGTAAGAGAAGTTGTACTCTATAAAACAATTACTAAAAGGAGTCTAACTAATAGGTGTAAAAATTTACTATTGGACGGTAAAATTGATAGCGTTGCTTTTTTTTCCTCACAAACTGCAAGGGTATTTTGTTCATTAGTTCTAAAAAGTGGGCTATCTCCTGTGATGAATAATACAGTTGCATATACCATGAGTAAAAACATTGCTGATAGTTTAAAGTTAATCAAGTGGAAAAAAATTATAACATCGAGGTTGCCCACAGGGGAGAGTTTAATTGATATAATTAATAAGGATTGTTGATGCTAAAGATTGCAACTTGGAATGTAAACTCCATACGTAAAAGAATTAACCAACTTTGTAGTTTTATAGTTGATAGTCAGATAGATATAGTTTTGCTGCAAGAGATAAAATGTACAGAAGAGCAATTTCCTTATGCAGAGATAGAAAAGTTAGGATATGAATATGCTGTCTATGGACAGGTTGCAAGAAATGGTGTTTGTGTTTTATCTAAATATCTAATACTGGAAAAATTAAAAATTGATATTGTAGAGAGTCATCAAGAAGCACGTTATATAGAGTGTGTGATAAAACACACCAATAATAAGGTAAGGGTAGGAAGTGTATACGTTCCAAACGGTCAAAGCCCAGACTCTCATACTTTTGAGTATAAACTCAAGTTTTTTGATAACCTATATAAAAGGATGGGCACTTTGTTGAAAAATGAAGAGTTAACTATTATAGCTGGCGATTATAATGTTGCACTGGATGAAATTGATGTTTTTGATTCAAATTTATTAAATGGCCAAGTGTGCTTTCATATAAAAGAGCGTGAGAAATTAAGAGCGATCTTGAATCTTGGTTTTAAAGATGCATTTAGAATATCTCACCTCAACTTACAACAATTCACTTGGTGGCATTATCAAGGTAATTCACTCAGAAACAATCAAGGAATGCGAATAGATCATATGCTGCTATCGCCACAAGCTGCAGATAAATTGGAAACATGTTACATAGATGATAGGTTGCGTAAACTAGAAAACCCATCTGATCATACTCCTGTTGTATGTGTTATAAAACAATAAAAGACCTATTACACAATTCACCTTTGGCAAATAGGTCTTACTTGACTGCTGTCTTTTCTGTGCTTTTGGCTGGCTGATCTATAGTAATTTTTCCATCAAGCATAGTAAGCTGCTCACCCCCTTTATTTCCCACCTGAGGAGCTTGTTCCGGAGTAGGTTGTTTTTTACTCCCGTCAGCAATTGTTTCAAGAGAGCTTTCAATTGGGGTTTTTAAAATATCATCAATACCCTTGCGAATTTTTTCATTCAATTTTGCTCTCTTTTCTGTATCATCTTTATCTGGTGAGCTAGGGTCATATAAAGTACCTGGCCTATTATTTGAAAAAAGAACTTCAATTCCTCCCTTTACAGCAAATATTGTACCAATAACAGCAGCAACTATCGCAAGTGTAGTAGGACCAAAAATTAATATTGAAGCAATGGAAAAAAGAATAGGAAGAAAAACCTTACGTAAGCACTTTGTTACCATCTCTTGATCACTAAGTAGTGGTTCATCCTCTTCTTTTTTATCTCCACCTAAAAATGGTATTTTTTCTTTCACTCCATCCATAAAGGAGCCAGAAATATTTTTCGGGTCTATTTTTATTCCCAATGGGAACCCAACAAGTTTTATTAGTAAATCTTTAGCTTCTGTACCACGTACATCATCTAAGCATTCCTCTACTACTTGCTTTACTTTACTATCTTCCTCTCCAGCCAATTTTTTCTCTCTAACTTCTTTAAATATAGAAAGTAAAAACTGACAAAAATTCTCTTCACTGAGTGGTCTTATTTTTTCCGGATTGACATTAGTTAGTAGTATCTTCTTATAAGCTAATATAAAATAATCAGTTATTCCTTTGCTCTCCTTTAATTTGGCTTTAACTTCTAATACTTTTACAAAGTAATCGTAAATTTCCTTATGTTCCTTCTTGAAGAGCATCTCATTTTGCCCGGTCACCTGAGTAGATGACTCTAAAGGCTTATTTTTTGCTTTTGGAACTGTCATAACGATCTATTTGTACTAACCTATGCTATAATTATAGCATATTTTTCGCATTAATTCAAATTTCTTAGAACCTGTCTTGAAAGGGAAAAAAGAAAAGAATAAAGCAAGAAATAGAAAAGTAACAAATGATAAGGGAATGTAAAAAATTGCTTCCATATATTTTAAATCTGATTATAATTACAGTTAGAGATATTTTAAGAGCTCAAAATCTATCTTTGTCTGCAGACTTTTCAGTCAAATTTTTAATCAAAAAGCGTAGCGTATCTTCTTTAGTGCATGTAAATATGCTTAATCTCTGTTGTATGTGCGCTGCACTTTTTTCTAATCTTTTTTTTACACAGGGGGATTTTATGTCCAGAATTCCAGATATTTGACCTTTACTTTAGCTAAAAACCAATAGGCGCCTATTGTTTAACGCTAATTAAAATAAAAATTTTTCTAATATATAGAAAAATCACTGTTTACTGAAAACGGGGCAAGAAAGCTGCTAATGTCACAGAATTTTAGGTAAACGTTGTTTGCTTAACGTGCTCTCCTTACTTCAAGAACTCTTTAATATGACTACTATTATACTTGCGAAATTAACCACTCAAGGCATCCGTTCAGGGGTGTGGCAAAATAAGGTAAAAGTGAATTTACAACAATAAGGCAGTGCCCAGACACTGGAATCCAGCCTTTTGTAGTCTCATTGAAAGCGTTGCTTTTAATATCTATGATTAGGTTGCTTGTGAGCACCAGTGTCAAGCACTGGGATGACATTACTTTTGCTTCAATATTTACACATTAGCCATGCATCTGAACAGATACTACTTAAGTCCTTTCAAGACAGGTTCTTAGGGTATAATTAAGAAAAGCCCCAGTTGTCGCTAATTTTTATTTCTACTTCAAGTGGTATAGAAATTTCTACTGCATTTTCCATTATATCTTTCATAAGTTTTGCTGTTTCTTGCACTCTGCTCTCTTCCACTTCTACAAGTAATTCATCATGAACCTGGAGGATTATTTTACCTGACTTTAACTGATCAAAAAGCCGAATCATCGCGCGTTTTATTATATCAGCGGCAGTTCCCTGCAGTGGTGCATTTATTGCTGCCCTTTCTGCAAATTGTCTTAGATAAGGAATTTTATTGTTGATGTCTCTTACAAAACATCTTCTACCAAACAAAGTCTCTACATAACCATGATTTCTCGCGATAGATACTGCTTTTTCCATATAGACCTTTATTTCTGGGTAACAAGAAAAATAGTAATTAATGTATTCAGCAGCCTCTTGAAAGGTAATGCCAAGTCGCTTTGCAAGGCCAAATGGACTAATGCCATATATAATGCCAAAATTAATGGTTTTTGCTTTGCGTCTTAATTGCTCATCTATTTCTTGCACTCCAAAAACTTGTCTTGCAGTGATATCATGAATATCTTGCCTGTTTGCAAAAGCTTCTTTAAATGCGGTAACATTTGCAACGTGTGCCAGGAGTTTTAATTCTATTTGTGAATAGTCGGCAGAAATTATCTTGCAACCTTTTGGTGCAATAAATGCTTGTCTGATGAAATTTCCTTCTTCGCTCCTGATAGGAATATTCTGCAAGTTAGGGTTGCTCGAGCTCAGCCTTCCAGTTGCAGTCACAGTTGTTGAGAAACTTGTGTGTATTCTACCATCAATAGGATCAACTTGCTTTATTAGCGCATCAGTGTAGGTACCCTTTAATTTACTTAAATGTCGCCAATTTAAAATTTTACTTGCAATTTCTACCCCTTCTTCTTCAAGAGCCTCTAGAACTTCATAATTGGTGCTATACGACCCAGATTTTGACTTTTTCTTTTTACTTAGCTCCATTTTATTAAACAAAACATCACTTAATTGTTTTGGCGATGCAATGTTGAATTTTTCTCCTGCTAAATTATGTATATCGTTTTCAAGTACAGCAATTAGCTGCTCAAACTTATCAGACAATTCCTGTAGTTTTTGAATATTGAGCAGTATTCCATTTTGCTCCATATCAAATATTACTTTCATGAGAGGTCTATCAAAGCGCTCGTAAATCGTAAAAAGTTTTTCCTGAAATAATCTTTGTGTCAGTTTCTCATGGATCGCTATTAAAATTTTTGCCGAGAAAGTTTCTACATTTTTACTTAAATTGTGTGCAATTATGTTTGGAATGCTGTGATCATGCTTACCTGTGTCAAGGCTGTATGACATGATCATCAGGTCATCAATTGAGTCTAGCACTCTCTCTATTGTAGGAAATATTTCTCTGATCTTTCTAATATCATGTACTATTTTAAGCACCCCATTTGAAAATAAAGTTGAATTTATTATAGTAAGTGCATCTTGTAGGCAGCTTTGATCTATGTAGAAAATATTATCCTCACTACAAGATAAGGAGATTTTGTTCAATCTATTGTTTTCAAAGTGGCAATGAATTGCAATTTTACCTTCATATCTGCAATGCTCCAAAAATTTTTCTAATTCTTCACTACTATATTCTGTTTTCTCTTTTGTGCTAGATCCACTATAAGAAAAGAGCTTTTCTACTTTTCCTATCAATGAATTAAATTCATATTTCTTCAAAAAGGATAACAATTTTTCCATATTTGGAGGATGAACTTCATATTTTACAATATCATGTTGAAGATCTACTTTTTTGCATAGTGACAAAAGTTCTCTTGAAATTAGTGCTTTTTCCTTATGCTCAGTAAGAATATTACGAACTCTTGTTTGCTCAATGTTATTGATGTTTTCTATAATGTTATCCAACGAATCAAATTTATCCAGCAATTTAGCTGCAGTTTTTGGGCCTATTCCTGGAACACCTGGAATGTTATCAGATGCATCTCCAGTTAGAGAAAATAAATCAAGAAGCTTATTTGAATTTACACCAAATTTTTCTATCACTTGTTTTTCATCTACGTATATATTTTTGATAGGATCAAATATTAGAATGTTGTAATTCAAAAGTTGAAATAAGTCTTTATCTGATGAGACTACTACTACTTTAAAGTCTTCGTGGTTGGCATATTTTGCAGCTAGTGTTGCAATTATGTCATCTGCTTCATAGCCTTCAATCTCTTCATAGCTGAAGTTAAAAGCTTCTACCGCTTCTCTCAGTATTGTAAATTGTGGAATTAGATCCTCAGGAGGTGTTACTCTGTTTGCTTTATACTCAGAATATAAACTGTGCCTGAAATTTTTTTTGCCAGAATCAAGTGCTATAGTTAAGTAGTCCGAATGGGAAATATACTTCAGAACCATATTAAGAAAACCGTACACAGCACCTACTGGAATACCAGCTGTGGTAGTCAAATGATGCAAAACGTAATAAGCTCTGAAAAGAAAACCATAACCATCAATGATTGTGAAAGTTTTTTCTTTCATTGTAGATATTTATGTGTGCCTTTGATGGTCTGTTATTTAGCTGTAAAAATCAAGCTCTTGTTTCCTATAGCCAAAATAATCATAATGCTATAGTTACTATAAGAAAACATATTACGTAAGGGAATTAACTATTCTGCCACAATTTTGCTCTATCACACTTGCCATATTTAATATTCCAGCTTCATCGTAATAATTTCCAATTACTTGTAAAGCAAGTGGTAAGCCTTCATTGGAAAGTCCAACAGGAACAGAAATAGCAGGTAACCCTGCTAAGCTTGCCGGCACGGTAAACACATCATTGATGCACATAATTAGCGGGTCTGGCTTTTCATTTAAGCCAAAAGCCTCTGTTGGAGCAGATGGCACAAGTATGTAATCTATTTTTTCAAACGCTTTTATAAAATCATTTCTGATTAATGCCCTAATGCACTGTGCTTTTTCATAATACTCATTGTAATGACCTGAAGAAAGAGCATAAGAACCAATTAAAATTCTCCTTTTCACTTCTTTACCAAAACCTTCTGCTCTTGTTAGCGAATACATTTCTTCAAGGGTATCAGCATCAACCCTGAATCCATAACGTACACCATCATAGCGAGCAAGATTAGATGAAGTTTCAGCAGAACAAATTAGATAGTAAACCGGTATCGCATATTTAGTATGAGGCAGAGTAATGTCAACAACTTCAGCACCATTTTCTTTTAAATTGGAAGAAACTTTTTCCCAATTATGAACTATTTCATCTGAAATTCCATCCATCTTATACTCTTTTGGTATACCAATGCGCTTACCCTTAATATCACCATTTATAAAACTGGAAAATTTAGGCACTGTCCTTTTGCTCGATGTTGAATCTTTTTCATCATAGCCACAAATTATTTCAAGCATTAATGCTGAATCAGAAACGGAACGAGTAATTACTCCTGCTTGATCGAGAGAACTTGCAAACGCAATCATACCAAAACGCGAACACCTTCCATAAGTTGGCTTTATTCCCACTACTCCGCAATAAGCTGCTGGTTGACGTACAGACCCACCAGTATCGCTTCCTAATGCTCCAGCGCATAAAAACCCAGCAACTGATGCTGCAGATCCACCAGATGATCCACCAGGAACAACTTTTTCTCCGTCACTTTTTCTAATCCATACATTTTTAACAGGACCAAAATAGCTATTTGTGTTCGCAGAACCCATAGCAAACTCATCCATATTAAGTTTACCAAGCATGGCTGCTCCACTTTTTAAAAGCACATTAGATACCGTAGATTCATAAGTCGGGACAAAATTTTCCAGCATTTTTGAGCATGCTGTTGTTTTTATTCCTTTTGTACAGAATAAATCTTTAACACCAACTGGTATGCCCATAAGTGGTGAAATATTATCTTTTTGTTTCAAGAAGTATTCATCTGCTATTTTAGCAGCTTTTATCGCGATTTCTGGGGTTTTTGTTACAAATGCATTCAGTTGCTCATTTTCAACTGCATTAACATGCGTCTCTACAAGCTCAACAGCAGAAAAATCTCTCCGCCTAAGTCCATCATGCATCTCTGTAATAGTGAGCCTTCTCAATTCATTCATTAATATTCAATTTTAGCGAGGCATTAATTATAACAACAATAGGACAGAAAATCTATATATTTATGATCGAAAACGGGAATACAATCAAGATCAATTCAGATTTCTGAAATGGATTGGTTAGTAGTACGTTTTAAATAGCCGGTTTGGCACACAATGCTAAGCCATAAGGGTTTAGCGTTTCTAAAATCAAATATCAACATCATGCACGTTAAGTGCATTGTTATTTATAAAGTCACGACGTGGTTCAACTATATCACCCATTAGCACCGAGAATATGCTATCTGCTTCTTCACAATCTTTTATTTCAACTTTTAGCAGAGTTCTAGTTTCTGGATTGAGTGTAGTTTCCCAAAGCTGATCAGCATTCATTTCACCAAGGCCTTTAAATCTCTGCAGAGTTAAACCTTTTTTACCATAATCCATCACTATTTTTGCGAGTGTACTTGGAGACTTTATTTTTATTTCAGTTTCTTGCGACTGTAAAAATGAATCACCATTAAATAAGTCAATTATGTTATCAAGAGAACTCAATATATTCCGTATTTCTTTGCTTTCAAGCATACTAAGCGAGAATACATATTTGTCTGCTAACCCTTGAAACAATTTAGCAATGTGAATTTCCTCATCTTTTACTTCTACTTCCCAATTATATTCACTATACATCAATTTTAAATATTTTAATATCTCATCAGCAGACAATAGAGCATTCTTTTTGCTTAAAATTAGCAATGATTCTAAGAGATCTTTTGGTATTTCCCTATCATAATTTTTGCTAATGTTTGAAATACTGAGGCACTTATTCAAAACGAAACGCAAATCTTTGCCTACACCATTTAATGTTAATCTTTTAATCGCTGAATTTACTATATACTCTTCAAAAGTTTCATCATCTTTGATATAAGTATCTTTAGCATTTTTTGTAACTTTATAGAGCGGTGGCTGCGCTATGTATAAATATCCTTTCTCAATTACTTCACGCATATGTCTAAAAAAGAAAGTTAGAATCAAAGTTCTTATATGCGAGCCATCAACGTCTGCGTCTGTCATAATGATAATTTTATGATACCTAGTTTTTTCAATATCGAAGTGCTCACTCCCTATTCCAGCCCCAATTGCCGTGATCAGAGAGCCAATTTCTGCAGATGAAAAAATACGATCCAGCCCTGCACGTTCTACGTTTAGAATTTTCCCTCTTAAAGCAAGTACCGCCTGTGTTTTACGATTACGTCCCTGCTTTGCAGTACCACCTGCGGAATTACCCTCTACTATAAACAATTCCGATAACTCAGGAACTTTTTCCTGACAATCGGCAAGCTTTCCCGGTAGAGTTGCAATATTAATATTGTTTTTATTTTTAACTAACTCTCGTGCTTTTCTTGCGGCTTCTCTTCCTTTTGCTGACCTAATCGCTCTTTCTACTATACTTGCTGCTAACTTGGGGTCAGTTTCAAGTATTGTACTCAACTTGTCAAAAACTATGCTCTCTACAACTGCCCGCGCTTCAGAACTGACCAATTTATCTTTTGTCTGTGAAGAAAATTTAGGATCAGGCATCTTGAGAGATAAAACACAAGTTAAGCCTTCTCTAACATCTTCTCCAGTCAAATTCACTTTTGCCTTCTTCAAAAAACCTTCATTGTTTGCATAGTTATTGATACATCTGGTTAGTGCAGATCTAAACCCTGCCAAATGCGTACCACCATCCCGTTGTCTTATATTATTTGTGAAGCATAGCATATTCTCATAGTAGGAATCATTCCACTCCATTGATATTTCTACACTGGTACCTAGATCTTTTACATTATCTCTAATGCTGGCAATTTTAGTAACATGTGTCTTATTCTTGTCTAAGTACCGTACAAAATTAGCTGTACCAAAATTATCTTCAGACTCTTTACTATCGTTAAAATGAGACTCTACATGTGGTTTATTACGGAGATCACGCAAAATGATCTCAATATTTGAGTTTAAAAATGCCAATTCTCTGATGCGACTCTCAAGAGTGGAGTAACTAAAATCAATACTACTAAAAGTCCCCGTTGATGGCATAAACGTTACTCTAGTTCCTCTTTTATTTGTGTTTTCATTAATTATCTTTAAAGATTCAATAGACTCACCATCTTCAAAGCGCATAAAATGTTCTTTTTTATTGCGCCAGATGGTTAATTCCAGCCAACTTGATAATGCATTCACAACTGAAATTCCAACACCATGTAATCCTCCGGAAACCTTATAGGTATTGCTGTCAAATTTACCTCCTGCATGCAATTGGGTCATTATTACTTCTGCTGCCGATATTCCTTCCTCTGGATGAATGTCTGTTGGAATGCCACGACCGTTGTCGGTTACAGAAACTGAACCATCTTCATTTATGCTAACTTCAATCTTACTACAATAACCAGCTAAAGACTCATCTATCGCATTATCAACAACCTCATACACCATATGGTGCAAGCCTGATCCATCATCAGTGTCACCAATATACATACCTGGACGCTTTCTTACAGCATCAAGACCTCTTAGGATTTTTATTGCGTCGGCGTTGTAGTTACTTTCCATGGAATTGCTTTATTTATAAATATTAATTAATATTACATTTGTATGTGCTGATTAGCAACATCTTTAAGTTGAGAGAAGGATCCTTGACATGTAGATAAAACATAACATATCACCTACACGAAGTGGTTTTACATGTTATTTCAATACATAAACTTAAGTTCAAATAATCATACAAAACTCTGCTTCATATTTTAAAATAAATGGCGACAATCAAATACAATTTACCTTCTCCTTTCAATTGGACTTTCTAGCTCAACACAGGATAAGTTGCTCATACACTCTTCTAATATTTCATTCTTTTTATCATTGTTTAATCTATTGCTGAACTCTTGACACCTTCTCTCAAGAGCTGAATGCGTAGTCATAATATACCTTACTGTTTCAGATGATAACTCTGGTAACTCGCTACGGATCCTTTCTTGTTCTGTTCCAGAGAAATTGGTGAAATTGGCTCTGGCCATTTCAGGGAATTTTTGTGTGATCGTTTCTTTTATCATTTCTCTAGCCTCTTCTCCATCGAGTGTAATAACCACTGATGGATGTAAGCCAGATAAAGACTCAAATAATTTATTGTATGTTCCACCTGCACAACTTTGACCTTGATTACCATAAGTTGTTGCAGCGTCTACAAGACCTTTTACAAACATATCCTTTCTATTTTTTATGCCTGCATCACTCAAAGGAATTCTTTGATTCTCTGTTCCTGTATTTCTATCATTGCAGGCTTTCCAACATAAAATAGCTGCTTGCTTTAATGTTAACTTACTATGATTGTCTTTAAAATTATCTCCTGTTCTATTGATAAATCTTAAGCATTCAAGTGCATGAGATTTATCGCCTTCTGTAAATTCATTTGATTGTTTGATGTACTCTTCAATGTCGGTTGTGTTGCCTCTATTTAGCTGTACATAGAATTCATCTTTGCTTAAATTCTCTTTATACTTTTCTATGAGTCTATCAACACTCAAGTTTATACTAGCAACTGCACTTGGGTCATGAGTAGTTTGTGCCATAAAAGGAATGGCTGCTAAATCTTGAAAGAAAATAGGCCTTTCTTCCTCTGGAATTTGTTGTATTAAATCGTTAAACTGCTGTATTTCTTCAATGAGTGATTTGTTTAGCAAACATAAGCACAATATAGGCAGTACCAAAAGCACACAGGAATTAATAATGTGTATAATTAAAAAAATGCTTAATGTTATTCTAATAACATTTTTTGGCCACGCTGATAATCTTTTTTCATTTTCCCTTGGTTTGAAAAAATAATTTACTAATGATAAATACAAAGAGAGCTGTACAAGAAGAAAAAATGAAGGAATCATACTTACTAATAAAACTATATTAATGAATCTTTTAATTTTATTAGTGTTGTTGTAAGCATTTTGCACTCTTTCTATTAAAGCCTGTGCTCTATTTCTATTTTGCTGTTGATTATTATTTTGACCTGCAAACATACCCTATTCTAACATTAATATATCATACTATAGAAAGAATGTAAATAAAGCAAGGAATTTAGAGCTGCTTTTATTTTTGTTTGATTGGGGATACCACTTCTATACTTTCCGCTCCATCTAAGGTACTATTTGGTTTTTCTACAGTAATCTTGGGAGTTACTTTATTCTCGATATCTGCTCCATATGAGCTAAGTACTTCAATGGCCTTTTCATTCCCACTATTGAGTGCAATATCCAAGGCATCCATTCCAGCTTTATTTTTGTGATTGATAAAATTCTTCAACCGATCTCTACCAAAGCTTTCTATATATTGTTTAATGATGAGTTCCACTACTTTTCCAGGACAATTATTAGCAGCAGGAAAAAGTATTGTGTTGTTATTATTATCTTTTTTCGTTATGTCTGCTTTGAGTTTATTTATCAAATACTCGATAACTTCTACTCTGCTATCATCCTTTGCTTCAGTGCATTGCCTAATAGCTAAAAATAAAGCTGTACGCCCATTATTATCAATATCTTCAATATTCTGTCCCTTGTCAACTAAGGCTTGTATTACACTTTTATTTCCATATAAAGTAGCAAGGTGAAAAGGTGTATGTCCTTCAGTGCTTTCTCTTTCATCAATTGACGCACCATTGCTAGCTAGCAATTCTATAAACTCTGGCGTGTTTGCAAAAATTGCAAGGTGCATTGGTGTTAAGTCATCTTTGCCATGATTTCCAGTTTTTGCGTTAACGTTTGCTCCGTTATTTATCAGCAATTTCGCTATTTCAAACTGCTTATACCCGATAGCAATATGTAGTGGTGTACGATTACGTTCATAATTATCATTGACATTTGCACCAAACTTTATTAGCAGCTCTGTAGCTTCAATATCACCCATCCGAATTGCAGAGTATAAGGAAGGAGATTCATCTTTTTCTATTTCCCCTGTCATACGAAATTAAGAACACAACAATTCATATATTATTAAGAATTATTATTAAGTTTTTATTAAAATAATATTAACAATAGCTAAGAAATTAAATTTTCATTAAAAATTAATCTCTATCAATGGTTATATAAGCAAATGTTTATATAACCATTCCAAAAGTGAAGAAGTGAAAAAAAGCTTTTCATGAGAAATTATAAATGATAAATTGTTAATAATGAATTATCGAGAATAAATTATGTGCTTTGGTTTACCTAACATAAACAGAGAAGGTTATTTATTTATAGTTGTTTCCTTTATCGTAACATGTATAGCATTCTCTATATCTTGGGGAGCTGGAATTACTTGCTTATTTCCAACGTTATTATGTGCCTATTTTTTTCGTGATCCAGCAAGAGCTGTACCAAACAATAAGGACTTTATATTAAGTCCTGCTGATGGTGTAATTTCAAAGATAGAAGAAGTTAGTTACTCTTTATCAGAAGAGAATGAAGAAGAAAAGAAATTTACACTTGTCAGCATATTTCTAAGCGTTTTGAATGTCCATGTGAATCGTATACCAATATCTGGTACGATAAAGGAAATGAGCTACAAGAAAGGCAAGTTTGTTTCTGCAATGAGTAATAGGTCCAGTAATGAAAATGAAAAGCAGATTATTGTGATTGAATATGAAAAGGGAAAAGAAATCATTGTGGAACAAATAGCTGGATTTATTGCACGCCGCATTGTTTGTAATTTGAGGACATCTCAGAGCGTAAAAGCAGGTGAAAGATTTGGAATTATAAGATTTGGTAGCAGAGTAAATATTTATATTCCCATTGGCATAGGAGTAAGAGTTTCAGAAGGGCAAACTGTTATTGGCGGTGAAACAATTATAGCAGATTTTAATAAACAAGAAAAGCTTACTTTTGATGTTATATGAATAACGATGAAAGTAACAGTAAATTTTTACCTATTACCAAGTTATTCCCAAACTTTATAACTTTATTAGGTTTATGTGCTGGCCTTACTTCACTTAAATTCACATTTAATGAACAATGGGAATTTTCAGCAATTTTTATTATCATTGCAGCAATAATAGATGGAATGGATGGCAGAATAGCCAGAATTTTAAAATCAACCAGCGATTTTGGAGCACAACTCGATTCTTTTGCAGATTTTCTAAATTTTGGTTCAGCACCTGCTTTTCTTTTATATTTTTGGAAGTTAAATGAAATTAAAGTTGTAGGATGGATTTTAGTAATGATATATGTAATCTGCATATCAATAAGACTTGCAAGATTCAATGTTTCGCTACATTTAGAGCAATTATACTGGAAAAAATTTTTCTTTTCTGGTGTTCCAGCCCCTGTATGCGCTTTACTTGTTCTGTTTCCAATAATTATTACCTTTCAATCTCATGAAAGTGAATATCTACTTCTTATAGAGCAATTTTTTAACGTAAAGAATACAGCTTGTTACTTTTTGACCATCTCATTTTTTTCGATAAGTCATATTCCAACTTTCTCTGCAAAATACATTTATGTCCCTAAAAGTTTATCCTATATATTTGTGTCATTTTTTGGAATATTGATCATACTGTTTATAAGCAAGCCCTGGATAACACTACCAATTTTAGGTGTAGTTTATATCTTGACTATTCCAATAAGTATCGGACTTTATATACATTACGCATATAAAACTAGTCAGCTACATAAAAAATAGTGAGCAGCATGATTATAAAAGTAACTGATCTATTAAACTCTTTTTTATATATAAAGATATTCAACATACCATTTATAATTATTTGGGTAATTGCAACTGGGGTTTTTTGTACGATTCGATTCAAATTCATTAACTTTAGGTTGTTCAAATATGGAATACAAACACTATTCAACCTAGAGAGCCATAATAATAACGGCATAATCACCCACATTCAGGCATTTGCAACGGTAATTTCAGGAACAGTTGGTCTTGGAACAATATCAGGAGTTGCAATAGCTATTACAATAGGGGGGCCAAGTGCAGTTTTTTGGATGATAATTACCGGAGTACTTGGCATGTCAATAAAATTTGCTGAAGTAGTGCTTGCATTTACTCATCGCTCTGAAAACACAACTGGTGGGGCTTTTTATTATATGGAACATGGACTTGCAAAGATTGGATTTATGAAGACTGGCAAATTCCTTGCATTTATCTACGCAGTTATGCTGCTTGTTGCAATGATTCTAGGCGGCATACCATTTCAGGCAAATCAAATTGCAGCGTTGTCAAGTAACTTATTTGAATACAACACATCTGTTATTATCTCGCTATTTGTATTAATTGTAATACTGGGAGGAATAAAGCGAATTGCTTTAGTTGCAACAGGTTTAGGGCCGTTTACACTACCGACAATGTTGCAAAAAACATAAAAATAAAACTAGAGAAAACCATTTCTCGAAAACTTCTGTGTCCAGAACCAAGAGTCCGATTTACTTATAGCGCTAATAATCAATTAACCATCGGCTTTAAGGAATGATATGAACATATTATTTCAAGGAAAAGTCATGAGAAACAAGAGATTAGCTATCCAAATTAGCTGTAGCTATGAACCTAATCGGTTAGCAGAACAATGCTTATCAGATGCTTATGAAAAGGTAGTGTCAAAGGAAATAAGTCAAAAAAACTTAAAACATAAAAATGGGATTCAAGGAGGGTCAAATGGTAACAGTATGTTTATATGCGAGAGTTTCTTCGGGGAAACAAGTAGAAGGAAATACGATAGAAAGTCAAATTGCAGCTTTAGAGAAGCAAATTAATCTGGACGGATACAGATTGTTAAGTGAGTATAAATTTATTGATAACGGCTACAGTGGATCTCATTTAGTCCGCCCTGATTTAGAAAAATTACGTGATAAAGTAACAGAAGGTAAAATTGATAAGATTTACATTCATTCTCCTGATCGTTTATCTAGAAAATATGCATATCAAATGGTGCTGATTGAAGAATTTGAAAAAGCAGGAGCAAAAGTGGTTTTTTTAAATTATGAGATTAACGGTAACCCAGAATGGCTTTGTTGCATAGCACTGATAGGCATGTAAATCACAGTGAATTTACGCAGCTAATTTAAATTCAGCCATACCTATATCAGTAAATTTGTTCAATAAGTAGCACTTAATTAACAGCTCTTTTTCACGATTTACCTCTGATTTATTTTTCAAGCCAAACCCAAATATTTGCTTCAACCTATAGAAAAAGACTTCAATATAAGACCGTGCTCCATACTTAACTTTTTTCTTCCATTCATTAATACCATCTTCATAATTCTCATATGACCTAATTCTACTAATATACTTGTTTCTTTCTGATAAGTAGTCAGCTAAACAAATTTTAGTATCCTTCCTAGGGCGAATAATAGGCACAATATTGTATTTTCTGCATTCTTTATACACACTTTTTATATCATAAGCCGCATCTGCTCGAATAGAACAAATGTTATATTTATCACTGACTTCTTCTAACATATCGCAGACCGGCAAATAGTCTACAGCAACACCACTAGTGTAGTTCATGCTTATTGCTTTCTTATCATTTATGTTTAAAACAACATGTAATTTTCTTACTTGACCATAACCACTGTATTTTCTTTTTCGAATATTAAGCTTACTATGCCCACCGTTATTATTGTAGATACTAACTCTAGTGCTATCTACGGCAATTTCAACATTTTCCAGATCATCTTTATTGCTTCTATGGTCATCAATCTTCAAATTAAGCTTTTTAAATCTTCTGGAAGCTTGTGTATAGCTGATAATCTTAAGTTTTTTGCCTATTTGTACCATATAACCTTTTACAAAACCTACAGCTTGTCTCAAGCCAATTCTAAAAAGATGAACTATTATGTGTATTAAAATTACAACTTTATCACTATAAGTGTTATTGCCACCTGCAACTTTTGGACTATTTTCATACCGATTTTCTATGGCTTGATTAACAAAATGAAAAACATTTCCTCTTTTTTTGAGAAACTCGTTATATTCTCTTTGGTTACTTACTCTCATTTTTTGTGGCATAAGTTGTACTTGTTTGAAAAATGCCTATTTTACAACAAAATTCGTTAGTAGCCATATATTAAAAAGCTTTTCTTCTTACAATAACCTCAACCAACACTAGCTATGCAACAAAGCCACCCAGAATCTCAATTACTGTTACAAATGCAAGGTATGATAGCAGAATATGAACGTGCGAAAATTATGGAACGAAGTCGTCGTGGTAAAATCTATGCAGCTAACAAAGGCTATGTAAATGTAATGGGAGGAGCTCCTTATGGTTATCGTTATATAGATAAGCATATGGGAGGAGGACAAGCTTTATTTGAGATTAACGAAAAAGAAGCTGATGTCGTTCGTAAAGTATTTTTGTGGATAGGCAGAGAAAGAACAAGTATTGGGGAAGTATGTCGTCGGCTAAATACTATGTCCATTAAGACACAAAAAGGAAAAGAACGCTGGAATAAAGGTACAATTTGGAGTATGTTGAAAAACCCTGCTTACAAAGGACAAGCAGCTTTTGGTAGAAGAAGGTTAGGAGTAAGATTAAAGCAAGTAAGACCACAGAAAGGCTCTTGTGAGCAGCCAAAAAGTAACCACTCTGTCTATCCTGTTGAAAAAGCAAATTGGATTTATATTAAAGTGCCAAATATAGTAGATGAAGATATATTTGATATTGTTCAAGAACAATTAGCTGAAAATAGAAAAGTAGCAAGGACAAGAAAAAGAGGAGCAAAGTACTTACTACAAGGTTTAGTCATATGTAAGCGTTGTAATTACGGATGTTACGGAACTTGCATGAGAAGTAGACGAGAAGAAGAAGGTGGTCATTATGCATATTACCGTTGTAGTGGTAAAGATTCTTACCGTTTTGGTGGTAATAAGATTTGTGACAATAAACCCATTCGCTCAGATGCATTAGAAACAGCTGTGTGGGAAGAGGTTAAGCAGTTATTGAAAAATCCAAACAGGATTTTAGAAGAATACAAGCGTAGGCTTTCAGAACTAAAAAAATCATCATTGGATCAAAAAAGTGACCTGCTAGAGAAACAAGAAAATAAATTAAAACGTGGTATTGCTAGACTTATCGATAGTTATGCTCAAGAATATATCAATCAAGAGGAATTTGAACCACGAATTAAAGCAATGAAACAAAGCTTAAAAACAATTAAAGAAGAGAAGAAAAAGATATTTTATCAAAAGGAATTAGAACAGGAGGTAACTCTGGTTGTGGCCAATTTAGAAGACTTTTCTTCCAATATTACGTTAAACCTTGATAACGCAGACTGGTTAACTAAACGTGATATTATCAGAACATTGGTCAAGAGAATTGAAATTAACCTTGAGGACGTAAATGTGGTATTTCGCGTAAAAGAGCTACCGAACTCTTCTGGACATAATGGAAAGGAAAATAAAAATTTGCAACATTGTCGTAGGTGTAATCATGATAATGTTATATATAGGCATGTGTATATATTTAATCTGTGTAAACGGAAATAATCTACTGAATGCTCTATCTATAATATTTCAAGATATCTTTAACAAATCAGCTATAGGAGGTGGAGTATTGAGTGGATTAATAGCAGGGGTAAGAAGGTCAGTGTTTGCTAATGAAGCAGGTACTGGAACAGCAGCTATAGCACATTCGATTGTAAAAGAGAAAGACCCAGTTAAAGTTGGAAGTGTTGCAATGATTGCACCATTTGTAGACACAATATTAGTCTCATTTTTGACTGGTATTGTGATAATTATCACCGATATGCATAGCACTAATACCGTAGGTGATATTACGTTAGTTAGCTCAGCATTTTCAACAGCCTTGCCTTTATTGAGCAAGCTAGCTCTTCCGCTGATAATGTTTTCCTTTGCATTTTCCACAATAATAGCTTACTATTACTACTGTGAAGTTGCCCTGTTGTACTTATTTGGTAACAAAAAAGTACTGATATTGTTCCAAATTCTTATAGTGGGTTCAGTGTATATCAGTTGTATGTCAAAAAATATAGAATTTATATCTTATTTAGGCGATAGCCTGTTTATGTGCCTTATGATTCCAAATGCTGTTGCAATATATCTACTGAGAAGGGAAGTCTTAAATACAATAGATTCTTATTACAAAAGGTATTAAACATGATTTATAGATTGCTTTGCATGATGTTATTTTGCCTATCGTTTAACGATGTATACGCTGCTTCAGTTTTTCATAAAAGTTATGACACTGCATTAAATGGAGTAAGCAACTTCATGAATGAAGTGTTGTTTTTCAAGATCTTTCACGTACCATTTATAATTCTTTTATTGGCCTTTGGTTATATATTTCTAACACTACGTTTTAGATTTCTCAACATAAGGATGTTTAAGCATGCGTTCGCTATTTTATGTGGAAAATATGACACAGATCATCATGATGGTCACATTACGCATTTTCAGGCATTTGTAACCGCGCTATCAAGCACAGTAGGTCTTGGAACTGTTGCTGGTGTTGCAATTGCAATTTCAATGGGAGGGCCAGGAGCGGTACCTTGGATGATGATCACAGGCTTTTTTGGTATGTCTGCAAAATTCGCTGAAGTGACTTTAGCATTCAGGCACAGAACAGAAGGTCAAGAGCAGTTATTCAGTGGTCCCTTTCAATATATAAGAAATGGACTAGAGGAATTTGGATTTAAGAAGCTTGGTATTGTGATAGCTGCAATATATGCAGTGTTTTTTGTATTGTCAGGTCTTGGTGGAAGTGTAGCATTTCAGACTAATCAAATGGTTTCAATATTATCTGGCTATTCAAGCTGGATAGATAGTCATCCTTGGGTTCTTTCCTTCATAATTTCTACATTACTTGCTCTAGTGATTATCGGTGGAATCAGGAGAATAGCTAGAGTATCTTCTGCACTAGTGCCTATTATGTCACTCATATATATTTTGAGTTGTTTCACGATTATTGCATTCAATATTCACAATTTTAGCAATACATTAAAAATATTGTTTTCCAGTATGATAGACTTCAATGCTGTTGGTGGTGGAGTAGTAGGAGCATTTGTCGCTGGGATTCAAAGGGCAATTTTTGCCAGTGAAGCAGGTGTTGGTTCTGCTGCAATTACTCACGCTGTAGCTAAAGATGAGGAGCCGGTTAGGACTGGTCTAGTTGCTATGATAGAACCATGCTTCGATACAATGTTAATTTGTTGTTTGACAGGAATAACAATAGTAATAACAGGCTCATACCAGACTGGCATTGGCGAGGGAATATTGATCACCCAAAAAGCATTTGAAACAGTTTCTTCTTGGTTTCCTATACTTTTAACCATCGCTGCGCCTTTGTTTGCGTTTTCCTCAGTAATTTCATTTGTATATTGTTGTGAAATGGGATGGCTGTATTTGTTTGGTGTAAAAAGTGTAGTAATATATCGTATAGCGGTGGTGGTAGTTGCATTTTTGTCAGGTTTGTCTAAAGATATAATGGCTATTGCTAATATTGGTGGGGCTTTATTCTCTTGTTTAGCACTCATCAATATGACAGCACTTATACTGTTTAGCAATCAGATTAATGATGAAGTTCAATGCTATCTAAAAAGACTGAGGAATAACAAGATCAACTAGATTTTTAGTATAATGGAGAAATATATAATTCTTATATTATCTTACGTAATCGGTTCAATACCGTTTAGCTTAATTATTGCAAAAATAAATGGTATAAATTTAAGAGAAGTAGGTTCAGGAAACATTGGTGCTACAAATGTTGCAAGAACAGGAAATAAGAGACTTGCTGTCCTCGCATTATTTTTAGACTCTTTGAAAGGATTTGTCGCGGTTTATACAGCACAACAATTTTGTGATAATAACGATTTTTATATATATGTATCTGCAATTTTAGCAGTTCTAGGGCATATGTTTCCTATTTGGCTAAGGTTCAATGGAGGAAAGGGAGTTGCAACAACTTTGGGAGTTTTGATAGCACTTAACATTTCTATAGCATTAGCATTTGTATTTGTCTGGCTAATAGTATTTTTTATCTTTCGGTACTCCTCTCTTGCTTCCTTGGCTGCTACTGCAGCAGCTGTTATAGCATCTTTCTTTTTTCAAAAGGAGTTATTCCTTATACTACTCACTGTAGCGATATTAATTTTCTTGAAGCATTACAAAAATATTGCAAATCTTCTGCAAGGCAGAGAACGTAAGTTTTTATGAGCTATGTCTCATTCCTTCTACTACATTACTAGCGGATACTCCATGTGAGAGACGACTTGAGACTACTTCTTCTACTTCTTTTATTATTTCTTCCATGTTTTTTCCACTTTTTTTACATGCATCATCAAGTGCTAATTTTAGCTTACGTATATCATACTCTTCTAGCATCTTATTCATTTCTTCTTTCGTTATCTCTAATTTTTTTAGTAAGATGTTCTCCATTATTTCTCTTTTATCACCTTTATATTGTCCATTTAGTCTGTTATATGCAATGCAACACTTCCTTTCTCGTGGCAAGGCTGACAGATTTTGCAATGTAGCATCTATTTGAGCTTCTATAGGGTTAACTTTCCTAGCCTTTTCAGCAGTTTCTGACCTAAATTTCTCTACTTCTTCTTTTATTATTTCGTCAGCTATTCCCTTAGCTTCATTCAAAAATGAATCCTTAAGAGAAAAATCTATCCTAAGTAAATTTTGGTTTAAAAGCTTCAAAAAGACTTTTTCTTTGATATTTTCGAGTTGGTCATCTAAAGCATGCTCCTGCAGTCTATCTCTCATGTGCTGACCCAACACAAAGTGCTCTAATTTATTTAACTTTACAGAGCTGATATTTTTCATTAATGTCAGCACAATTTGTTCACTATACTGAGAAGTAAAACTTAGCAACCTTCTCATTAAAGGAATGCTTACTTCTGCAATAAAATCATCAACTATTTTTTGACTTTTATCATCTTCATAATTATTTTGGGCGTTATGCCAAGCCCTAAGAATTTCTTTACTGTTCTTCTTATTTTTTAGCCTGTCTAACATAAACTTACGTGCTTCATTTTCTGCTTCTGTAAGGAGCATTTGTCTAGGTGGTGTAAATTTAATCTCTGGATCGGAATGAATACCCTCTAATGTACTTAACATTCTGTAGATAACACCAGTAAAACATGTGTTAGGAATTCGTTCTTTTCTAGAGAAAGTTTGGCTATCTAGTAAATTTGCAATCAACGCGTCTTTTTTATTTTTTACAGCTTCTCTATCTCCATCATTGCAGGCTCTAAGAACTAACAGAAGAATTTGTCCACCAGTGAAGCCAGAGCTATGTTTCTCATTACCTTTGCAAAAATCTTGCAAAAACATTACTAATTTTCCCTTATTCTCATTACTAAATGGTTGGCCATCAAGCATATGTAAGTGATTTATATATTCAATAAATTCTTTAAATCCCTCATTATTAATAGTGTCTTCAGATACTTGTTCAGTATATTTATCTTTTAATTTGTCAATATTTTTAATGATATCATTATTTAATTGATGGGGTAGTAAATGTTCAAGCTTAATATCAAAGCTATTGACTAGCCCACGTGAGTTTTCTTTTATGCCTTCTAAAAAGAAACTAATAGCAGCTTTGAGTAACGTAAATGGATTAAAATCCTTTGGCCTTAATTCACTTTGTAATAGAATTAAAATCATTGCAAGTGGTATTGTTGCAAGTAACGAAACAAGCAGGAAAGTAGTTGTAAAAGTTATATATGTTATAGAGGCAAAAAATAAAAGGAAAGATGCTATCTTAATTTTATTTTTCTCAAAAAATATTTCCCAATATTCCTTTTTACTTATTTTTTCCTGCTTTGCAGCTTTTATGTCTTTATAAACGTAAAAAGTTTTTATTTCAGATCTAAAAAACAATGTGGCAAAAGATAAAAAGACATTGGCAGGATTAACTAAAATGCTTAAAGAAACAAAAGCTGCGAAGTAACTTGCTGTCTTTAATCTGTAAGAATCCTTTCCAGGAAATTGTATTTGGGAAACACCTATCATAGCCTACTCTCTATAATATTATGATATTGTAGTAATAACAAATAGCCTATAGATGTCAATGCTTAAGTATTTTACTGTCTACGCACTCATCGTATTCAATTTCAACTGTAGAGTGCGCAATTTCGAACCTATTTAATAGTATTTTTTTTATCTCATACAAAATATTAGTGTGTTGTCCATTTTGCTTTATCTTGGCATGCATAGTAAGTATAAAATAATTATCAGATAGTGACCATGCATGTATATGATGCACATCTATCACTTCAGGTAACTTAGATACAATCTCACTTTTTATCTCCTCAGCAGATACACTCTCAGGTGTACCTTCAAGGAGTATATGGCAAGAATTCTTGAGAATTTTATATCCACTGTTTAAGATTATTACACTGACAAATACTGACAAAATAGGGTCCACTATTTGCCATCCGGTAAACATGATAATTATGGATGCAAGTATAGCAGCTACAGAACCTAAAATATCTCCGATAACATGCAATACAGCACTTTTTATGTTTATATTACTTTCGCATTTACTATGTAATATAAAAAAGACTATAATGTTAGAGATCAGGCCAAGTGTGGCAATTATTAGCATTACTTTCCATTCAACATTGACCGGACAAATGAATCTCTTTATTGATTCAATTATAATGACCGCTGCAATGAAAAATAGAGTTAAACCATTAACAAATGCTGCTATTATCTGCAATCTGTGATACCCATATGACCTCTGTAAATCAGATTTCTTAGCTGAAAATTTGTGTGCTATCCAGCTTAAAACCAAGGCAAAAAGATCAGTGAGCATATGTCCTGCATCTGATAGTAGAGCAAGCGAATGTGAAATTACTCCACCTGCTATCTCCATAAGCATTGTTATTGCGACTATTATTATGGAATAAATTAAGCGCTTGGACTCTGCTATTGAGTGTTTGCCATTGTGCACTGCTGTCATATAAAATCTTTTTATGAGCAAAAATCGTGGGTAACACTGGGCTCGAACCAGCGACCCCTTGCACGTCAAGCAAGTGCTCTACCAACTGAGCTAATTACCCATCGTAGCTTTAGTATAGTGCTTCAGTGAAATGAAAGTCAATTTGCTTTTAGACTTCTTGCTGAATGAAACTCCTTGACAAACCTTCCCACTTTCCTTATCATACCAATAAGAGTACTTATCCTTGTTTTTGATCCTCGCGGGTTCAACAACAAAAATTCAGTAAAAAACTCAGATATTTATTGGCAAATTACATAAAAATTATAGCGGCTGCATGTCTTTTTTATTTTTTCTACATTCAGCCAAATCGCGCTTGTTAGGACATTATTACAACGCCAATTTACATTATAAAACTCGCTACTAAAGGATTTTTTTACCTTTTTTTCTACTCAGTAAATTTCTTAATTATAATTCCGCTACTTATTAACAGCCATGGAATTTTAGCTATATTCTCGATTTTTCATATTGAGTTAACTATCTATACTTTTTTATTAAGATATAAATTATATCAATATGAGAATTTACACTTTCTTAGCGGAAGTAGCTTTATGCTTGATATTGTAAAGACTAATAAATTAGGGGTTAAAGTAATGACAATCAATCGACAAGTAAATAAAAATATATCTAAAGATGAATATTTTAACAACAAGCATATCATAGAAGTTAAAGATTTAAATATCAAAGTAGAGGTTCATTCTCATGATTTAAGAACAAGTAAAGTTGCTCACATTGAAAGTGAGATAAGAGAAACAGCTACTAATTTTAAAGATGCATTTAAGCTGGAGCCTGGTAGCTCAGAACAAACATTCAAAATTTATGTGTTTGATGATAAGGCTGATTACACTCACCTTGGTGGAAGCGAACGTTTTGGTTCTTACCTTGGAGATGAAGGTGGTAAATGTTACTACAAAGGAGAAGCTGATATTTTTGCTGAGATGTATGTCTATCAGCAAGGTGGCGTTCATAACCTTCAGCATGAATTTGCACATGGTTTAACTTACTTGGCTACAGGAGGAAAATCTCTACCTACAGTATTAATGGAGGGAATTGCAGATTACTTTGAACATCATTCAGATCACAAGTTCAATGCTCAAGGGTCAAGCATTGATAAAACTGAAGCCACAAATTTGGATCTAGGTGGAATTTTAAATTTACAATACTCAGCCAATGGTGAAGAAAACAGTTTAGTGTATAAAACTGGTCATGCGTTGATAATGTACTTACAGGAAAAAGATCCTAGTTTATTAAGAGACTACCTAGATGCTTTACGTCAAGGTAACTCAGATGAATCAAAAAGTTTCTTGAAAGACATAAAAGGACATGATGCTGACTTCAAAAGTTGGCTTGCTGAGAATGATACAGAAACTGCAATGGAACATCTCAACGCTTTGCAAGTTACAAAAGGAGATTTTATAGCAACTGGTCAAGAAATAGTGGGTGGAGAAATTAAAAACATATCCTACTATAAAGCAAATATAGAAAAGATAGATGGAGAAAACGTTGGAAGTTTTTCTCCTGTAGAACATGTTGCATTTTATGATGTTGCTCGTGCTATTAATGGCTTTGTTGCATAGCACTGATAGGCATGTAAATCACAGTGAATTTACGCAGCTAATTTAAATTCAGCCATACCTATATCAGTAAATTTGTTCAATAAGTAGCACTTAATTAACAGCTCTTTTTCACGATTTACCTCTGATTTATTTTTCAAGCCAAACCCAAATATTTGCTTCAACCTATAGAAAAAGACTTCAATATAAGACCGTGCTCCATACTTAACTTTTTTCTTCCATTCATTAATACCATCTTCATAATTCTCATATGACCTAATTCTACTAATATACTTGTTTCTTTCTGATAAGTAGTCAGCTAAACAAATTTTAGTATCCTTCCTAGGGCGAATAATAGGCACAATATTGTATTTTCTGCATTCTTTATACACACTTTTTATATCATAAGCCGCATCTGCTCGAATAGAACAAATGTTATATTTATCACTGACTTCTTCTAACATATCGCAGACCGGCAAATAGTCTACAGCAACACCACTAGTGTAGTTCATGCTTATTGCTTTCTTATCATTTATGTTTAAAACAACATGTAATTTTCTTACTTGACCATAACCACTGTATTTTCTTTTTCGAATATTAAGCTTACTATGCCCACCGTTATTATTGTAGATACTAACTCTAGTGCTATCTACGGCAATTTCAACATTTTCCAGATCATCTTTATTGCTTCTATGGTCATCAATCTTCAAATTAAGCTTTTTAAATCTTCTGGAAGCTTGTGTATAGCTGATAATCTTAAGTTTTTTGCCTATTTGTACCATATAACCTTTTACAAAACCTACAGCTTGTCTCAAGCCAATTCTAAAAAGATGAACTATTATGTGTATTAAAATTACAACTTTATCACTATAAGTGTTATTGCCACCTGCAACTTTTGGACTATTTTCATACCAATTTTCTATGGCTTGATTAACAAAATGAAAAACATTTCCTCTTTTTTTGAGAAACTCGTTATATTCTCTTTGGTTACTTACTCTCATTTTTTGTGGCATAAGTTGTACTTGTTTGAAAAATGCCTATTTTACAACAAAATTCGTTAGTAGCCATATATTAAAAAGCTTTTCTTCTTACAATAACCTCAACCAACACTAGCTATGCAACAAAGCCGCTATTAATAGGGCAACAAATGATAACCTCGATATATCAAAGGAATATCATTTTTTAAAGGTAGTAAAAACTCCTGATGGACAGGATAAACTAACTTACTCTGACCAACAAGGTAATGAATATCAAAACAGTCAAGAGTATAAAATGCAAGCTTTGAGGATATTATCAAAACATGGTAAAGATCTTAGAAAATCTTACTATGATGGGAAAGAAGACTTAGATAAGCAGAAGGATATAAAATATAATGATGTGTTGAAAAGCCTGCGTGAACAGGAAGAAACACAGCGTCATGATGCATACGAGCAATACAAAAGAGGAGAGATCTCTTATGAGAAATTTGTAGAAAAATGCAATTCAGCCAGCACTAATTATCATAATGAAGGTAAGAGATTATATAATGCTACACAGGACAAATATACACAACTGAAAGATGATTTGCTTGATAAAACCATAAACGCTGGCTTGAAACAAGTAAAAGAAACTCAGAACATTGACGTAGAAAAGATGTTAGAAGAGATGGTTAATATCGATCCAAACCTAATCAGAGGTGCTCATATTAATCTACAAGAAGGTAAAGTTTTCTCTATCAAAGCTCTTGGTCACGGAGATATGGGTGCACTATCTATATATGATGGGAATACAAAGCTTGGAGAGTTGTCGAGCGAATCGGGCTTTTTTAAGCAAGTTGAAGGTCAAACTAAAGAAACTTTTGTTTTTGAGGACATATTGCACAACTTGAATACTCAATATGACGGTGGTGCTTATATGGCTATTACAAAAGAAAATGGTCATTATAAAGCTTCTCTAATAGATGGCAGAACAGTTGAACGTGATGAATACTTTGATGAAGCACATTTACATGAAAATGAATTGTTGCATCCTAGCACTGGACACATTCAAAAAGATTTAGATTCTCTGCTTCTTAGAGGGACCAAAATTCTAAATCATCAGGATTCAAAGCATGCTCAATATTCTGATGAGCAAAGAGAAAGCGGCGTAATCGTAGAAAAAGGAACATTATTGGATGATAAAGGGACTGATAGAACAGACGACGATGTATACGAAGCGGTTGTAAAGCAAGGAGGCGAAAATCTACATGCATTCAAAAATATGGGCTTCTATATCACTGAAGAGATGAAAAATGAAAGAGGTGAAGTTATAAATGAAAGTAACTTGTTCATTCATGATCATGGAAAAAATGTACGCTATCAGTTACCTGAAGAAGTTACTCATCTAAAGTTAGTGCAAAAGGATGAAGGATACAAATTAGTGCCAGCTGATGAACGTGGTAATGAATATAGGTATGATGCTCAAGGTAATACTATACCAGAAGAATACAAATATATCAACCCAGTATTTGCACATGAATATGAAAAGAGAGATTATTCTCATAAACATATAAATGTGGGCCTTATAAACTTAGAAAAATATGCCCCTGGTAAACTTTTTACCATTAAACATGATCCAAATGATTATCAGATACAAAGAAACTCGAGTGGTGAAATAGTGAGAATCAACAATCAAAGATATTTCACTAAAGTAAAACTATTTGATGGTGATACTGATGAAGAAATAGGAATGTTATCTAATAATTTCCATAACTTCAAAGGAAAAATATTCTTTTCTGCTGATTATAACTACAGCTATAATGATTTCCTCGCATCTGTTTCTCCTCAAGTTGAAATTGAGAATATGGGAAATGGAAGCAAAAAATAACTTTCGATCAAGGCAGTGGCGATATCGGCGATACTAACAGAGGCTACACGGACTATCAGAGAATATTCACAAAAGAGAAACAAACCGAAAGTCCAAAAGGGCAAGTAAGTGAAACTAAGACAGAAGTTCATAGTACTACTAATGTTGTTGCTGAAGAGAGAAACGACAACAGTGAAATACAGTCTGATCAACCACAAATTCCAACAAGGGCAAAAAGGTCAGCTTCAGTGGAGGAGAAAGAGCAGGTAGTGTTGAAAGACACAATCTTGAAAATAGAAAAGAGCTATGATAGAGATGTAGAAGGAAAGCATAAGGCAAATGTAATCATAGATTATAATGATGTGAAAGCCTTGTATAATAGAGCAGAAGGAGCAGATAAGCAATCTGTGTTAGATTTTTGGAACAAACTGCATACATCGGATTATAAGATTGGTGCTTTGCCGGAAGACAAGTATTACTTTAAAGATGGCAAATTTCTAATTCACGATAGTGACACGAAAAAGCTTATAGTGTTACCTGAAGATAAGGTATCCATCAAAATAATGAAGGATGGTGATAGTTATAGTTTGGCTATATCAAATGGTAATGGCAAAGTAATAAGCAGCATTAGTAAAATAGATAATCCAAATTACGAATTGCTATCAGATTCAAGTCACTTCAGCTTAGAAACACAAGATAACTTTGAGTTATTAGATCAACATCATGAATATAATCTCTATCTAGAGAATGGTTTTGTGAAAATGTTCGACTGCGCAAGCGATCACGTTTATCACGATCATAACTCAGCCTATATCTAATATATAAGGAGGGCCCTGCCCTCTTTTTGTTATTCCAATGCCCAGACACTGGCATCCAGTTAAATTTGCTAGTATAAAAGTAATCAACGTTTCTTATGATGGAAAAATGGATTCCAGTGTCAAGCACTGGAATAACACCAAAGGGGCTACTAGGATGACATCGTCTGCTACATACTTAGATCACAAGAGAAGAATTCTGAAGCGAAAAGCTTCAAGGAAATCTTATGCAAAATCTAGTATTTACGGAATTTATATTATTTTCATGCACATTATGGTTTTTATAATTAACGGAAAGTGATATGGCTAGTTTAACTTTTAAAGACAACTCTGGAGCAAATGTACCATCCCCTAACATTAAAAGCATAATTTATGAAGATGCTGCACAGAATAAGTATACCTTTGGTGTAGACAATGCTACTAATGTTTTCAACACTTTTAAGTATGAACCTAATGGTGCTGCTGAAATAGATTACAGTGCTACAGCAACAAAGTTCATGACTGGAGGTGCAATTGCTACATTATTAGGTATTGGAACTAATGTAGATGCAATAAAAACTAAGACTGATTCTATTCCAGCTGACTTAAGCGCTGACTTAGTTACCATAAAAACTCAAGTCGGAACAGATCTGATATCAGGAATAAAGGCTAAGACTGATAAGATTACAGATACCTTAGGAGCTGATGTCACTGCTATAAAGGCTAAAACTGATACTATTCCAGATGACTTAACAGCTAAAGTAACTGCTATAGAAACTGCTACAAATGCTGCTAATTTAGGAGACAAGGTTACTGCAATACAAACTAAAACTGATAAGATTACAGATACCTTAGGAGCTGATGTCACTGATATAAAGGCTAAGACTGTATTTATTCCAGATACCTTTACTGCTGATGTTGCTGCTATAAAAGATGCTACAAGTGCTGCTAATTTAGGAAAGAAGGTTACTGCAATACAAACTAAGACTGATAAGATTACAGATACCTTAGGAGCTGATGTCACTGCTATAAAGGCTAAGACTGATAAGATGCCTGCTGATTTAGGAACTGAGTTAGGTAATTTAGCTAAATCTGCTGAACTAGCTCCTTTAGCTAAATCTGCCGATGTTACTGCTATAAAGGCTAAAACTGATACTATTCCAGCTGACTTAACAGCTAAAGTAACTGCTATAGAAACTGCTACAAATTCTGCTAATTTAGGAGATAAGGTTACTGCAATACAAACTAAGACTGATAAGATTACAGATACCTTAGGAGCTGATGTCACTGCTATAAAGGCTAAGACTGATAAGATGCCTGCTGACTTAAACGCTGAGTTAATTAAGTTAACTACAATAGGAAATGCTATAAATGGTAATGGTAACGTCACTGAAGCTGCTAAAGCTGTACTAGAGAGCAGTTTCAAGAAAGCTATTAAAGAAGCTGGAGAAGATGGTAGCGAATGGCTTAAAAATGAGATAAAAGAGATAGTGTCACAGCCATCCTTCGAGATTCCAACAGATTCAAGTTCACCTCTTTCTTGGGATTGGTAATGTAAGTGCTAGTGAATGACATCGCAAGATGTCATTCACTGTTGTCATTCCAGTATCACATGCTGGAATGACATCCTTGTTTTATTGCAACTAATTTGCAGTGATTTTTGTTTTAATGTAAATGGAATATAGTCCTATTGCTGCTGCGTTTGAAACATTTAGACTATCAATTACGTTTGACATTGGAATTTTTAAAAGATAATCACAACTTTCTTTCACTAATCTCCGCATTCCTTTCTCTTCAGAACCAAAAATAATTACTCTTTTTTGCCCAAAATTCTTTATTTCATCTATATTTTCCTTTGCATTGCAATCAAACCCATAACACCAGTAGCCTATCTTTTTTAAAGACTCCATCGTTTTTACTATGTTTGTAACGTATATTAGAGGAACAATATCCAGTGCTCCACTTGCTGCTTTTGCGATAGATGCATTTTCGCTCGGTGAATGGTGATGTGGTAAAACCAGTGCATCAATGTTGAAACAAGCTGAGGTTCTTAAAATCGACCCTATATTGTGTGTATCAGTAATTTGATCTAAAATGACTATAGTAGAGCTGTCACCTGAACCTTCAGCTATTTCTTCGATATTTAAGCTGTGAAAAATAGGAGCAACTTTTAAAGCAATTCCTTGATGATTGACACCTTTGGGTAAAACATCATTGAACATTTTGTTCTCTACCAGTCGAGGTTTAATGCCCTTACTATCTGCACATTGTTTAATTTCTTTCTCAAATTCTCTGTAGAAATTTTCTGTTACTAACAGTTCTATACACCGCCTATTTTTGTTTCTTAATGCTGAAATACAAGTGTGCTTTCCATATATCCAACAGTTTTCATTAGCTTTTGATGATTTCATCTCATTATTGAAAATCAGTTTTTTATAGAATAAGCAATATTTTACTGTGTTTATATATTGTTGTAAAATTATGCAGTTCAATTAATGAATTTATGTCAGATGATGAGTTAGATTGGCAAAAAAATGTTAAGCCAATAGAATGTGGAAAAGTTACTTTGAAAGTTGATCACAAAGTAAATATAAAATCTATGATTGATAAAGGTGCCTCTAGTTTACAAGAAAATTTTCTTAATACTGATAATGGTGATTCATCATTTTGTCTTGACTACAATACAAAATTAAAGATCGATAGGGGCAAATATTTTATAAGCGATAAACTCGATTTGCATGGCTATAGTATAGATAATGCTTATTGTAAATTGATAGATTTTATTATCAAAAATTATCAAGCAAGGAATAGGTGCTTATTGGTAATTACGGGGCATGGTAATAGTACAGATAAAATAGACACTATAAAGAATAGCTTAAATAAGTGGTTGAATGACACAAAAGTTCGAAATATGATCTTATACTATCAGCAAGCCATAAAAAAACATGGTGGCAAAGGAGCTTTTTATGTCTTATTAAGAAGAAATAAAGGTTAATTTTAGAGTACCTATTTAGGAGTACCTTTCTTAGAATTCACGTGTTGAAGAATGATTTCTGCTAAACCTTTACTAATTCCAGGTACGTTTTGAATTTCAGCTAGAGAAGCTTTGCTTATATTTTCTACAGAACCAAAATGAGACATGAGTGCCTTCTTTCTTTTACTGCCAACACCGGATATTTCACTTAATTGTGAAGCAAAAAACTGTTTATCGCGTTTTTTTCTATGCGAAGTTATCGCAAAACGGTGAGCTTCATTACGCAGCAATTGTAAATAAAGCATGACCTTACTGTCACTTGCTAGAGTAAATTCTTCTCTGTCCGGCACATAAAATCTTTCATTTCCTGCATTACGATCATGACCCTTTGCCATACAAGCAAAAGGAACTTTTATATTCAATATTTCCAACACATTCTGCACTATGGAAACATGTCCTGGACCGCCATCAATCAGTAAAAAATCAGGGATTATATCTTTTATATTGCCAGAGAAACGTCTAGTCAGCACTTCTCTCATCATTTTATAGTCATCACCTGAAATTTCTTCTTTTATAGTAAATTTTTTGTATTCACTTTTTAAAAAACCTTCCTGCCCTGCAACAATCATCACACCAACTTGTTGATTTCCAGATATATGGCTATTATCATAAACCTCGATACGCTTTGGAATATTTGGTAACGAGAAAATCTTCCTAAGCTCTTCGAGCTTTTCTAGGTTATTTCTATAATCAGTAAGCTTCTGTTCTAGACTATGCTGAGAATTATTGTAAATAAAATTCAACAAATCACGTTCTTTACTATTTTTCGCATGCAAAACTTTTATTGATTTTTGAGTAAGAGCATAAAGTGCTTGTTCTATAATTTCCTTATCCTTAATAAAATCGGGAACGTAAATTTGCGCTGGTGGTGTGTTAACTGGATTATACAAATTGACCAAAAAGGTGGATAAAATTTCATCATTTGAATGATCACTACAATTCTCAATGAAGTAAGGAATGCTTCCATAGTTACCTTTATCTCTGAAAGATAGTACACCAATGCATGCTAAGTCTGCCTCACGTACAACGCTAAAGAAATCTGCATCTTCTTCAAAAGAAAAATCCATTGGCTGCATTTGAATTTGCTGAAGAAATTTCAATCGATCTCTATAGACAGCAGCAAGCTCGTAGTTCATTTCCCTACTGCACTTTTCCATTGTAGAAAATAGCTGTCTTTGCACTTCTTTATTCCTTCCTAGCAGAGTATCTTGTGCTTGTTTTACTGATTTGCAGTAATCATCTTTTGTAATTTTATCTACGCATGGTGCTGAACAGCGCTTAACTTGATACTCAAGACATGGTCTTTTTGTTGAAGAGAAATATTGATCTGAACATACTCTTAAGAGAAAAGCTTTTTGCAATGATAATATAGTGTTCTTAACAGCAGCAGCAGATGGAAAAGGGCCGTAGTAATGAAACTCATTCTTCTTAAACTTACCTCTATATTTCGCTATTCTTGGATAATCATGCTTAGAAATTGTTATATAAGGATAAGATTTTCCATCCCTAAGCAAAATATTATAAGATGGTTTTAACGATTTTATTAACTGTGCTTCAAGAAGCAATGCTTCGATTTCATTCTCAGTGATGAATATTTCAACCTTAATAACCTGTGAGATCATTACTCTGATTCGTTCAGAAAGGTTTTCGAATTGAAGGTAGTCAGATAATCTCGACTTCAAGTTTTTTGCTTTACCAATGTATAAAACCTTACTCTTATCTCCAATCATCTTATAAACGCCACAGGATTGTGGAGATGATTTGATTTGTTCCTTATATTGCCTGAGCATTTATCAATTGTTTAACCTGTATAAGGTTAAACTCTGCTACTAAATGAAAGGTAGAAACAACATTTGCAAGCAAAGATAACCTGTTTATTCTAAGCTCATTAGAATCACAGTTAATCTTTACACTGTCCATAAATTGATTGATAAATGGAGCAAAACGAGCAAGTTCATCAAGCGCTGTATTAAAGTCGTTATTTTCTATCGCTTGTTTGATGTTTTTACAAGCAGCTATAGCACAATTTGATAGCGCAATCTCCTCATCTTCAATCAAAAACTTCTTACTGTAAGATGCATTATAAGTAGTGCCATCACTTTTTCTCACTTTGCTCATCATGTTACTGGCTCTTTTATAAGTGCTTAGAACCTGTTCACCTTCTTTTGTACTAAGATAACGATCCAATATCACAGTTTGCTTTTCCGCTTTCAGCAGATCATTAATATCGACTTTATATAGTATTGAATCTACAACATCTTGCCTTATATTTCTATTTTTTAAAATAATCTTGAACCTTTCTAAGCAGAATTTAAATACTAGTTCTAAAATTTGTTTTTCACTTGGCTTATCAACTGGAGTTATATTTTTATTCAATAGAAGCCTTGAACATAAAGATACTGACTTATCTATCAGCAATCTAATTGGAATATGCAAATTATTTTCAAGTATTGTTCTAATTATACCAATTGTCATTCTACGCAAACCAAACTGATCATACGAACCAGAGATTTTCTCACCTGCTGCAATTAAGCCAACCAAACTATCCATTTTGTCTGCAATAGCTACAGCAATCGCAGTAGGAGATCTAGGGCATTCTTGGTCCGATCCAATTGGCTTATAGTGCTCAGTTATAGCTTCCACTACTTCTTTATCCTCTTGAAAATAAGAAGCGTAGTATCCACTCATTACTCCTTGCAATCCCGGAAATTCTTTCACTATCAACGTTGCAAGATCTGCCTTTGCTAAATATGCAGCACGTTCAACTTTAATTAATGAAGCATGTGGAATAAATATCGCTATATACTTTGAAAGAGCGATAATACGCTTCACTTTTTCTTCTACGCTACCGAGCGAAGCATGAAATGAAATAGAGCTCAATTTTTTGACATAGTAATCTAGGTTTTCCTTCTTGTCTTGAGATATCAAAAACTGGGCATCAGCAAGACGTGCTTCTAATATTCTTTCATGGCCTTTGACAACTTCATTGTTGTTAACATTTACAACAGTAACAAAATGTGATATTTTCTGTCCATCACTTAAAGCAAGATACTTTTGCTGCGTATTAATTATACTAAGTATTACTTTCTTCGGTAATTCTGATGATTTTACTTTACCAAATAATACTATTGGCCACTCTATAAGCCCTGCCAATTCATTAAGTAAATAATCATTTTTTTCAAGTTGTAAGTTCTCCTCTTTTGTAAACTTATTAATCTGATCTAGTATAAATTGCTTTCTTTTGTCCAACTGGAGAATGACATTATTTTTTTCTAACAATTCAAAATAGTCTTTGGGTGTTTTAACAGTAAGTACTGCATCACCTGAAAGAAACCTATGACCATACGTCACGTTGCATGCTGTAACCCCTGCAAAAGATATAGGTATTATTTCGTCATTTAAAATACATAGAATATTTTTAATTGGCCTAACCCATCTCTCTTTTCTTTCACTCCATCTCATACTCTTTGGCCAAGAAAAGTTTTTTAGCATTTCCTCCAGTTGATTTTTGAGAAACCCGTTGATGTTAAATAAGCAGCTTTCTCTCTTAATGAAGTAAAAATCTTCATCATTTACTTTGCGAATGAGTAAATCTTCTTCACCTTTCCGATTTTTTCTCAAAAAACCTTCGATAGCACTTTTCGGTGCATTAACTCTTGGTCCTTTAATTTCATTGTTAGAATCTTTTAGCTCTAAAGCACTTATGCTATCAATAAAAAGAGCAATGCGACGTGCAGTCACATAAACTTCTATAGATGCAAATTTCACATTATTTTTACTAAAAGCATTAGTGATATAGCTCTTAACCTGAGCTGCAGATGAATTCTGCATTCTTGATGGAATTTCTTCTGAAAGACATTCAAACAATAATTGTGACAACATATTCTACTTTGCTCTATATAATTCACAGCATTTTTTTGTTAACTCTCTCACTCTACCAATATAGGCTGTACGTTCATTCACACCAAGCACACCTCTTGCATCAAGTAGATTAAGTAGATGGCTCGTTTTAATACATTGGTCATAAGCTGCTATCGGCAATTCTTTTTCAACAAGGAATTTACACAGTTTTTCTGTATCCTCAAACTGCTGTTGTACTACTTTAGTATCATAATAATCAAGTGCCAGGTAAGAAAACTCTCGCTCTCTTTGTTTAAAAATATCTCCATAAGTTACACCATTATCGTTCCACATTATGTCGTAAACATTATCTACACCCTGTATGCACATTGCTAAACGCTCTAACCCATATGCTACTTCACCAGGAATTATTCTGCAGTCAATACCTCCCACTTGCTGTATATAAGTAAGTTGTGTTACTTCCATTCCGTTGCATGTAACCTCCCAACCAAGACCGGATGCGCCAACACTTGGGTTTTCCCAATCATCTTCAATAAACTTAATATCATATTCTTTTGTCGATACACCAAGAGCTTTTAAGCTATTTAAGTAAATATCTTGCAAATTGCTGCCAGATGGTTTTATTATAACTTGGTATTGATGATGCTGATATAAACGATTAGGGTTGTCGCCATAGCGTCCGTCTGCAGGTCTGATTACTGGTTGTAGATACGCAATTTTTGTTGATTTTTCGTCAATCGCTGACATGATTGTTGCGGGATGTAGTGTTCCAGCTCCAACTTCAGACGTATATGGATGAAGTATAGTACACCCTTCATCTGCCCAAAAATCTTGTAATCCCTTTATTATATCCTGTAGATTCACGCAAACTGTATATCTTTTAAACTGAATACATAAGCAAATAAGTACTATTCTATACTTATTTTTTTAATAGTGCCATGAAAATAGTCACTCAAGGCTATTGAACTTTCTTTTACATACTCAAATATGCTTTTGTTTAAAACAATCGCATCATGCATAGTCAGATCGCAGAATATAAATGCAGTCAAGTACAATAAAATCACTGCATAAAACACATGAAAAATCCCTTCAAATGTGATTGATATTGCATTGTTATAACTAAGCTGTATCGTACTTATCGGCCATGGTTTTATTACTTCTACAATATTAAAAAATAAATAAGGTATTATAAAGAAAAAGAACAAATGCATAAGATCATTAAACCAAAATGGACATTGAAGTATTGCCTTGCATATACTTAAATAGAATTTACTTACAATATAATAAATTGACATTATTGCCGGCATCGAAAACGCAACAGTCATCACCTGTCCTGATGCTATTTGTATTACTATATTCTCATCACTGCTGGCTGAAGGATCTTGAGTATGAAAAATAGATATGCCAACTAATTGCAGCACTAACATAACTATTGCTAGCTTGGTAAAAATAGCAGCTACAACTATGCCTGAATTCGGCATTTTATATAGTATAAAATCACCTCCGTATGTAAGCATTAATATAATGTCGGTAATAAATAATATTAGAAAAGAAGACCAATAATGCTGCCAACCCGGTAAATATCCTACTCCTAAAAAAGAGCTTACTATTTTGGCAGGAAAAACCTTGCCTAGCATCTTACCCAAAAATTGAAAAAAAATCCCCATGTCCTAACTAACACTTGACTTATATTTTTCATAATACTGAATTGTAATGGACTTATCAATACACTTCTTGCATAGAAAAAAGGCAAATAGTTAAAAACGATCTAAACCGTTGCCCCTTTATACTAGTAGCCTCCTTTTTTGTCATCCCAGTGCTCCGACACTGGGATCCAGCCTTTCTTACCAATAAAAACTTAGAATAAGATCTCCTTTGTGCTCAAAAAATTCCTGGATTCCAGTGGGCTTTGTTGCACAGCTCTTCGGATAGTGGGTAATGTATAATAAATTCATGAAGCTATATCAAACTTAGCCATGCCTATTTCAGTAAATTTGTTAAGCAAATAACACTTGAGTAGCAGTTCCTTCTCACGATTAATCTCAGATTTATTCCTAAAACTAAATCCAAATATTTGCTTCAGTCGCGAGAAAAAACTTTCTATATAAGATCTCTTCCAATAATTTATCTCTTTTTTCCACCTCTTCATACCATCTTCATCATATGACTTTATGAGCTTGATTGTAGAATTTCTCTCATTCATATAATCCAACTTTGGATGCTCTACTGCATTATTTTGCGGAGGAATCCTTGTCTTTATTTCAAGCTCATCGCACAGTTTGTATAACTTCTTTCGATTATATGCCCTATCTGCATATATCGTGCTTATGTTATACTTGGTATCCACTCTTTCAATAAGATCACAGGCTCCATAGTGGTCGGAATAAACTCCACTACTGTATTTTGCAGCTATAACTTTTTTACTACCTATCTCTAGCATTACATGTAGCTTTCTTGTTTGCTCATAGCGGCGATACTTTCTATCTGTACCATTTGCCTTACTATGGCCTGGAATATTATTGTAGATGCTGATACCTGTACTATCTATAGCAATTTCAATATCTTCCATATCGTTCTTATCAACTCTGCAGTCGTTGATTTTGATATTAAGCTTTTTAAACCTTCTTGAAGCCTGCGAATAGCTGATAATTTGCAAAATTTTCCCTATTTGCTCAAGATATTTCTCTATAAATCCCACTGTTTGCCTAAGACCAATCCTGAATAGATAGGTTATTATGTGAATTAGAATCACTACTTTGTCGCTGTAGACATTGTTGCCACCTGCTACTTTTGGACTATTTTCGTACCAATTTTCAATGGCATCGTTGATATAATGAAAAACATTTCCCCTTTCTTGAAGAAATTTGTTATATTCATTGCAGTTACTGACTTTCATTCTTATTGGCATATTTTTCCTTTGTCGGCTAAATATCTATTTTATAACAAATTCCATCAGTAACTGCCTGTTCTTTCCTTGAGTGGTGCAACAAAGCCATCCCAGTGTCAGCTACTTGGATGACATCTTTAATCTCCGCATAGCTATGCGTCACGCGCTGGCCTGAAGCTTTAACTATAAATATTAAAAAATTTACCAAGCTAGAAAAAGGCAAAAGAATCCCCTAGTAACCCCAACTATGGATGGCTTTGTTGCATAGCTAGTGTTGGTTGAGGTTATTGTAAGAAGAAAAGCTTTTTAATATATGGCTACTAACGAATTTTGTTGTAAAATAGGCATTTTTCAAACAAGTACAACTTATGCCACAAAAAATGAGAGTAAGTAACCAAAGAGAATATAACGAGTTTCTCAAAAAAAGAGGAAATGTTTTTCATTTTGTTAATCAAGCCATAGAAAATTGGTATGAAAATAGTCCAAAAGTTGCAGGTGGCAATAACACTTATAGTGATAAAGTTGTAATTTTAATACACATAATAGTTCATCTTTTTAGAATTGGCTTGAGACAAGCTGTAGGTTTTGTAAAAGGTTATATGGTACAAATAGGCAAAAAACTTAAGATTATCAGCTATACACAAGCTTCCAGAAGATTTAAAAAGCTTAATTTGAAGATTGATGACCATAGAAGCAATAAAGATGATCTGGAAAATGTTGAAATTGCCGTAGATAGCACTAGAGTTAGTATCTACAATAATAACGGTGGGCATAGTAAGCTTAATATTCGAAAAAGAAAATACAGTGGTTATGGTCAAGTAAGAAAATTACATGTTGTTTTAAACATAAATGATAAGAAAGCAATAAGCATGAACTACACTAGTGGTGTTGCTGTAGACTATTTGCCGGTCTGCGATATGTTAGAAGAAGTCAGTGATAAATATAACATTTGTTCTATTCGAGCAGATGCGGCTTATGATATAAAAAGTGTGTATAAAGAATGCAGAAAATACAATATTGTGCCTATTATTCGCCCTAGGAAGGATACTAAAATTTGTTTAGCTGACTACTTATCAGAAAGAAACAAGTATATTAGTAGAATTAGGTCATATGAGAATTATGAAGATGGTATTAATGAATGGAAGAAAAAAGTTAAGTATGGAGCACGGTCTTATATTGAAGTCTTTTTCTATAGGTTGAAGCAAATATTTGGGTTTGGCTTGAAAAATAAATCAGAGGTAAATCGTGAAAAAGAGCTGTTAATTAAGTGCTACTTATTGAACAAATTTACTGATATAGGTATGGCTGAATTTAAATTAGCTGCGTAAATTCACTGTGATTTACATGCCTATCAGTGCTATGCAACAAAGCCACTATGGATTAGCCAGCAAAGAAAGGCATAGAAATAGAGGGCTTTTTCGACTGCATGGAATAGGAAATCAGAACAGAAAAAACATGAATTAGGAAATTTGTTGGCGATCTGTGTCTTGTGTGCTCAATCTCAAATTTGTTTTTCAAGGAGTCGAAAACAGTCTCAACAATCGATCTTTTCCTTAGTAAAATCTTCTCTTTAAGTGAAATGAGTACGTTTTTCATACCTTTTTTTACTTTAGTGACGAGTTTTAGGCCTCTATCAAAGAGTTTCTCAAAGAGCTCTTTCTTTATATAGCCCTTATCTCCAAACAAAAGTCCGGTCAGTCTTTTAGTGAGAGTTGGCACAGGTTTTCTGTCATCAACGTTACCTTTGGTTAGAGTAAGTGATTCCAATTTCATTAATTACCAAGTGCAATTTAAAGCCAAAAAACCAACCATATGTGCTCTTACTAATTTCTGCCAAACCATCAAAAACTTTGTTCTTGGAGATTCTTTTTTTGTGGCAAACAGCGATTGTAGAAGTGTCTATGTAGGCAATACCTGTCATTTTTGCTTGTTTGCAGAACCATTGCAAAAGTAATCCATAAAACCCGTGATTTAAGAGCGATAAATCGGTCATATGTTGGCAATTTAGAAAACTCAGATTTATAAAGTGGCAGATAAAGTAGGTAAAAAGCTTTGAAACTTTTGCAAGGGGATTGATGATATAATAGAATTATGGTGAGAATTTCCGAAGTCCGGTATTCTAGTTGGTTTTCTTCCTTTTGATAGGAGCATATTAGCAAAACTATCATCGACTGTGCGACAAAAATCCTCGACGCAACAGTAAAGTTCTGTAATATCTTTCTTCATGGGTAACCTCTTAATTATTGATAAAATACTTGAGCTTACCCTGTTTTCCTCTTCTTAGCTGCACTTTTATCTCTTTATTTAATCCATAGTTGGGGTTAGTAGTGAGTTTTATAATGTAAATTGGCATTATAATAATGTGCTAACGCTTAAAATAAGCGTGTTTTGGCTGAATGTAGAAAAAATAAAAAAGACATGCAGCCGCTATAATTTTATGTAATCTGCCAATATATACCTGAGTTTTTTACTGAATTTTTGTTGTTAAATCTGCAGAGATTAAAAACAAGGATAAATACTCTTATTGATATGGTAAGGAAAGTGGGAAGGTTTGTCAAGTCACTTCGGCCAGCTACCTACTTAGATGTTCCACACTGCTAAGTAGATACCAAATTTTTTGCAACATCAAGTGCAGCATAGGTAAATATTGCACTTGCACCTGCACGTTTAAAACCAATTAAGGACTCATAAATCACTCTGTTATAATCCAACCAGCCATTATTTGCTGCAGCTTTTATCATTGCGTATTCACCGCTTACTTGGTAAGCAAAAATCGGAAAATTGAACTTGTCACTTGCTGTTTTTATTATATCTAAGTATGGCATACCCGGCTTTATCATAATAAAATCTGCACCTTCATTTATATCCATTTCAATTTCGCAGATTGCTTCGCGTGCATTTCGATAATCCATTTGATAACCACTTTTGTCGATGAAATTTGATGATGCGCACGAACCGACAACTTGCCTGAATGGCGCATAGAAGCTAGAACAGTACTTTACTGCATAGGACAATATTGACACATTCTGAAAGTTATTATCATCCAATGTTTTTCTTATTTTTTCTATCCTGCCATCCATCATATCAGAAGGAGCAACTATATCGCATCCTGCTTTTGCTAAAACAAGCGCTTGCTTACACAATATTGACACAGTTTCATCATTTTCCACATCCATCTTGCCGTCTTTTAAAATGCCATCATGACCGTGAGTAGTGTATGGATCTAGTGCAATGTCTGCAATAATGCCAATATCAAGTACCTTCGATTTTACAGCATGAATTGCTTTGCAGATTAAATTATCAGGATTATATGCTTCCTCAGCTTTTTCAGATTTTAGTTTACTATCAACTACAGGAAAAATTGCAACAGCATTAATCCCCGAGTCCTTAGCTTTCTGAACTATAGAAATTAATCCATCTATTGAATAACATTTGATATCAGGTAAGCCAGAAATTGGCTCAATTGTTTCTTCTCCGTCATGAACAAATAAGGGAAAAATCAAATCATTTACTGATAAAGTGATTTCACTTGTTAAATTGCGAATCCACTTGCCTGAGCGCCTGCGTCTTAATCTTATGTTTGGAAAGTTAAACATTGGACCCAGGCAAGTTCCCAGTAAAAAGCAACACTCCTGAAATGAGTATTACCCAAAGCACTGATATCGGTAGAAACACTTTCCAACCAAGACGCATTAGTTGGTCATATCTGTAACGGGGTATTGTTGCCCTGATCCAAATAAATATGAACAATAATAAAACTATCTTCAAAACGAACCAAATCAAACCTGGAATTTTATATAGTAAACTAAGCTCTAGTGGAGGATACCACCCTCCTAGAAAGAATATTGTCATCACAGCGCTTGCTAAAATCATATTTGCATACTCTCCTAGAAAAAAGAGAGCAAAAGGCATTGATGAATATTCGACGTTATACCCAGAGACAAGCTCTGCTTCAGCTTCTGGTAAGTCAAATGGGTGACGGTTAGTTTCTGCAAGCAAAGAAATAAAAAATATTATTCCTATAGGCATCATCAGCAAATCAATCCAAAATGGCATATTATGTTTCGCTACCACCATCTCTGCAAGATTCAACGTACCAGTTGTAATAACAACTGTAGCAACTATTAGACCTATTGAAACTTCATATGAAATCATTTGAGCAGCTGACCTTATAGCGCCAAGAAATGCATAATTAGAATTACTAGACCAGCCTGCAATAATAATGCCATATATTCCCAAAGAGGATATAGCTAGCACATAAAGCACTCCAACATTAATATTTGCTATTACCTTAGGGATTATTACCTGCTGTCCATTTTCTGTAATTATTTCAGCTCCAAATGGTATAACTGCCCAGGAAATTAATGCTAAAATAAAGGTGAGCATTGGAGCCATAATAAACAGTATGGTGTTTGCTCTAAATGGTATTATCGGCTCTTTAATTATCAATTTGATAGCATCTGCAAATGTCTGTAGTAGCCCAAATGGCCCTACTACACTTGGACCATGCCTTAGTTGAATTGCACCAATAACTTTACGCTCAAAGTACACTAAATATGCTACTGAAAGCAAAAGTGGAATAAGAAGAAAAAGAATATCAAATATCAAGTACATGCAACCCTAAATCAAAAAAATAGTTCATAATTGTGGCAATAAAAAATACAGCAAATGCTCTAGACACACAAGACAATGTCCCTATTGAAATCAATAGGACAACACTTTTCTGTACAGCATTTAGCTTAATAGAATAGTAAAATGATATGCATATGAATGACACTAGTGACATCATAATTAAGATCATTGTGAGAGGCAAATAATTCCCTCTTCCCTCGGTAACTATAATAAATGTTATTGCCATCCATACATATCCTTCCGTAAATAGTGCAATAATATCATTGATAAAATCAACTAGCTTATAAACGAACTGTTTTTCTAATGTATTTTGTTCTTTACACAAAAATATAGAGTTTAATTTTCGTTGAAAATATACCAGAGTTATTAGTAATAATGGTGTTAGAATAAATAAAATATTAAGTAGAGTGTTCATAAAAATCCTTAGTACAATCTGCCATTATTTTTGAAGCGCGACTTATTGAGTCTGTCATATAAAAATTACACTTTTTTAGAGTGAAAGAGATATTACTTAATTTTATTTCATCACAGGTAATTGGTACCCATTTGTTTTTCACCACTTGGTCAGCATCTCTAAACTGTGGACCAATAGTGTATAATTTCTTCCTCACATCAAATAAATTATCGTATAGTAAGGAAAGGCCCAAATATTGGGATAAATTTTTTATAATCAACCAATCTTCCTTTGCTTCACCAGGAGGAAAAACAGCTAAATTTGTTCTCTGTACTCGCCCTTCAGTATTTACATAAGTTGCATATTTTTCTGTGTATGCAGCTCCAGGTAGAATGACATCTGCTATATGCGCTCCCCTATCACCATGGTGGCCTTGATAAATTACAAATGTACTTTCTAACTTTGATATATCAATTTCATCTGCGCCAAGAAGATAAACTACTTCTATCTCACCACTTTCTGCCTGTTTTAGCATCTGATTAATGTCTTTTCCACCTTTGCTAGGAACGAATCCAATATCGAGTCCACCAACCCTTGCTGCAGCCTTATGCAGTACGTTAAAGCCATTCCAGTCATCTCTGATCATGTTAAATTTTTCTGCAATTTTGCCAGCTAGAGCTAAAACTGATTCAGAATCATCTCTTATTAATGCATCTTGACCGATAATTAGCATAGGGTTCTGAGCCGCACTCAGTAACTCGCAGAATTTGTGATTTCCCTCTTCTATTTCTTTTAGAACGTTTGGACCATCACCTAATCTTTCAACATTATATAGATATTCAAGATTAGGACCAATATTTGCAATAGTGAAATTACCTTGTAAATATCTCTTTCTCAATCTTGCGTTAATTATTGGTGCTTCTATTCTTGGATTTGTATTTATAAGCAGACATAAATCTGCATTTTCTATACCCTCAATAGTGGTGTTGAATACATATGACCCACGATTATTTGGTATAAGCTTTGCTCCATCTTGCCTACAGTCTATATTCCCCGAGCCGAGCTTCTGCATCACTTCTTTGAGTAGAAGCATAGACTCACAATCTGCTAAATCACCTGCAATTGCAGCTATTTTATTTGATTTTGTATTCTTTAATTTCTTTGCAGCAACAGTTAGTGCTTCATTCCAATCAACTGGGGCTAATTTACCATCTTTTTTTACATAAGGTTGATCAAGACGCTGAACTTTTAGTCCATCATAGGCAAAACGGGTTTTATCTGATATCCATTCTTCATTTACCTCTTCGCTCAGCCTTGGTAATATTCGCATAACTTCCAGGCCACGATAATCAACTCTAATGCTACTTCCCACAGCATCTAGCACATCTATAGTCTCACAATGTGATAGCTCCCATGGACGCGCTGTAAAGGAGTAAGGCTTTGAAGTTAAAGCCCCTACCGGGCAGAGATCTATAATATTCCCAGATAATTCAGAGCTAATATGCCTTTTTATGTAAGTACTAATCTCTATATTTTCTCCCCTGCCAATTCCTCCAAGTTCATTTGTACCTGCAACATCGGACAAAAATCTAACACATCGAGTACAATGAATGCATCTATTCATTGCAGTTCCAATCAGTGGACCAAAATGTTTTTTTGGCACAGCTCTTTTATGCTCATCAAGTCTGCTTATTCCTTTCCCATAAGCCATTGTTATATCTTGCAAATCGCACTCACCACCTTGATCACAAATTGGACAATCAAGTGGATGATTAATTAGTAAAAATTCGAGCACTCCTTCACGCGCCTTTTTTACCTTGGGAGTATCCGTGTGAATAACCATACCCTCTGCAACTGGCATTGCACAAGAAGCTACTGGTTTTGGAGGGCCACCCTCAACTTCAACCAAACACATTCTGCAGTTACCAGCAATTGCTAAACGCTCATGATAACAAAACCGCGGAACTTCAACGCCCACAACTTCACAAGCTTGAATTATAGTGAGCCCATGCTCTACTTCACATTCCTTAGAATTAATAGTAACTTTAACCACAACTACTATACAGCTTCCCACTTTATAGGATTGCCGCTTACCTCATCTTCAACTAGATTGCCGTTATCGTATTGAGCAGACATATAGTTCATACGTGAATCACGGTCTATATATCTAACCGGCTTTACCGGTTTATCCTTATACATTTTTTGTTCTGCTTTCTTACGCTGAGTAGGGTTATTTTTACTAGCTGTTTTCGCTTTTCCGCCTGCTGCCATATAAACTCCTAAAAACTTCCTATTTTATTCTAACACTTAAGTATATACCGTCAATACCCAATAGCTTTAAAGTTTTAATAGTCCATCATTACAATCATCATTTGAACAAAATACTTTCTCTTGATGCTGCTCAAGTGTGTAACTTTAGAATCCCCAAAAAAGAAAATGTAAGTTACTTTGATGATATCATTTTCTACGTCTTATAAATAGACATTCATGTAGCCGTAAATTAAGCTATAAACTCAATACAAAGATCCTTAATTATTAATCTCATAGTACTTCTCAACCAACTTATTTAGCAACCTTACACCGAAACCTACTGCCCCTCTTGGAGAAATATCAGTGCCTTTTTCGTGCCAAGCAGTGCCTGCAATGTCTAAATGTGCCCAACAAGTGTCGTTTACAAAACGCTGTAGAAACTGTGCAGCCATTATACTATCTCCACCAGAACCTGCAGGAGCTATATTTTGCACATCAGCAATCGGCGAATCAATAATTTTGTTATAAGTTTCATTCATAGGAAAACGCCATAATTTCTCATTTACTTCATTTCCTACATCAATCAGATGATTCGCTAATTCATCGTTATTTGAAAAAAGACCAGCATATTCATTATTTCCCAGTGCAACCACTATAGCACCAGTTAAAGTTGCAAGGTCGATCATAAATTTCGGTGCAAATCTATCTTGTGTATACCATAAAGCATCTGCAAGTATGAGCCTTCCTTCTGCATCAGTGTTCAACACTTCTATCGTCTGTCCAGACATCGAAGTTACTACATCACTTGGTCTTTGAGCATTACCGTCCACTGCATTTTCTGCAAGTGCAACTACACCAACTGCATTTACCTTTGCTTTTCGTCCAGCTAGAGTACGCATCACCCCAACCACAGTAGCAGAACCCGCCATGTCATATTTCATTGACTCCATGCCACGCGAAGGCTTGAGTGACACTCCACCAGTATCAAACGTTATGCCTTTACCCACAAAAGCTACAGGCTTTTGTTCCTTGAAAGCTCCATTCCATTTGATCACTACTAATTTTGGCTCTTTACTACTTCCCTGTGCTACCCCAAGCAATGCTCCCATTTTTTTCTCTTCCATCTGCTTCTTACCAAGCACTTCGATTTCAAGGCCAAGCTTAGTAAGCTCGGTTTTTATATAATCAGCATAGGATTCTGGATATAAAACATTAGGTGGTTCAATGGTAAGAGTACGTGCAAGAAATATGCCTTCACCTTCTTGTCTTAAACGCTCAAATGATTTTTCAGCACTACTGAATTGCTCATCTTTCGTTAGCACTGTGATCTCCTCTACTTCTGTAACTTTTTCATCCTTTTTGGTTTTATACTTATCAAATTTAAAACTGCGCAAAAATGCACCGTATGCAACATTTGCTGCATTGCCTTCGATTGAGATTGCCGCTCGCTTGATTCTTAATCTGCTTAGCTCACAATATATTTTACCACCAATATTTAATCCTTTGCTTTCATCCCATTCATCTCTCATTCCAAGACCAGCAACTATAATATTTTTTCCCTCTGATGAAGTAACGGAGAAAAATTCACCAAAACCTCCATTAAAATCACTAAATTTCTTGATGTTATCTATAGCTTGCTTATCTTGTAGAACATTAGTTATGAGCTTATCACCCTCAAAAAAACCTACCACTAGCGTCTCAAAATCGGGTAAAGCTTTAGAAATTGTTATCTTCATCGTTGACATCTCCGTTGCAAATAATTGCAAGCTGCACATAAAGCATAGTAAAAACATTAGTAAGATATTTTTCATATACATTTTAAGTACAATAGCGCTTAAGACTACTATGAACTCCGCTGATATGCAAGGGCTTTATCTTTTATCAGAAAATTTGTTATGCCCACCTAGGGTTATATTAAATGTGTAGGTCTTCATAGCCTGATTGTTATAAGTAAATGGTGCTATCAGAAGGCTTGCAAGTCCACTCTCAATAAGATTACCAAGAAGAAGATCATCACAGTTATCGCAATTATGATCAGCAAAAAACATTTGTGTTGTGAATTCTGGAAAATCTGGATGTTGGACCAAAAAGTTGATGTGTGGAGCCCTATCACCAATTTTACCTGGTACTATTGTAATAAAATTATAATAGCCAAGGTTATTTACTACAAATCTTCCTGATCCAGCAAAATTTGGATCAAGCTCCACATTTTCATCATAATAGCTCATGCCAAGTGAGTCTGCGTGCCATATAGAAACCACAGCATTTTGTATCGGTAAGCAATTTACATCAGTAACTCTACCCACTACATTTATTAATTCTCCTGATGCATTATTTGGAGAGCCAGGTTTTCTTCTTAAATTATTTGAAGAGTTAAAGCTTTTTGGCCTTGTTTCAAGATCATAAATCCCTGGAGTTTCAATACAATTAAGCAAAATAGGATCAGCTGCAAATAATGACAAATCGAATATAAATTGTACTAAAAACGCTAATAAGATATTTTTTACATTCATTTTGTTTATAGTGCTTTTATCAGAATTATAGCAACCTTTTTCTTTTATTAAAGACAAGACTTTCTTTGAAGCCTCCTTAGAATCACAACTATCCTTTCAATGTATGAGTTTTAGGTTTTAGTACTGCATACACAACTGCACGGACTTCCAATTTAGAAATTGCAAATCAATCCAAACACGCAAGTTTAATGTTACCGCCACATGCTGTAGTGTTGACACTTACAACCTTTTCTATAGAAAAACGTTGCAGATAATTAGGACCACCAGCTTTTGGTCCGGTACCTGACAGTCCTCTACCGCCAAATGGTTGTGTTCCAACTGCTGCACCTATTTGATTGCGATTGATGTATACATTTCCAACTGATATTTTCTTGCTTATTAAAGCGATCTGACTTTGTACACGGCTTTGCAAAGAAAACGTAAGTCCATATCCTGTATTGTTTATATCACTTATAACTTCATTTAACTGCGACTTATTAAAACGTATGATATGTAAAATAGGCCCAAACACTTCTTGCTTTAATTGCGAAATTTTTTGTATCTCATAAATGTACGGAGGAAAGAAATAACCATTATAAGAATTTGTATCCATTGGTACCTTGAACAAAAGGTTTGAATCTTCATCCCTTGATATTTTTTCCGTATGTTTAGTGAGCATATCAATAGATGCTTTGTCAATTATTGGACCAATATCTGTGCTCAGTTGTATTGGGTCACCTATCTTTAGTTCTTGAGCTGCATTGCATATCATTTTTACCTGTTTTTCTGCTATATCTTCTTGAATAAATAGCACTCTGAGAGCAGAACAACGTTGACCGCCACTGCGAAATGCAGAAATTAAAACATCCTTAGTTACCTGCTCTAAAAGAGCAGAACTATCAACAATCATAGCATTTAATCCACCAGTCTCAGCGATAAGTGGCACAATAGGACCATCTCTACTAGCAAGCATTCGATTAATTATTTGAGCAGTTTGTGTTGAACCAGTAAAAGCTACACCGGAAATTCTATTATCTGGTACTAATGTTTTACCTAAATACCAACCATCCCCTGGAATAAGGTGTAGCACATTTTTTGGTATTCCAGCTTCGTGTAGTATCTTAACGGCTTCATAGGCAATAATCGGCGTTTGCTCTGCCGGTTTTGCCAGCACTGCATTACCTGCTGCAAGTGCAGCTGAAACCTGTCCAATGAAGATAGCGAGTGGAAAATTCCACGGTGATATGCATAAGAAAACTCCTCTGCCTTCAAAAAAGATGAAGTTATCTTCACCTGTTGGACCTGGCAATTTTTTCCAGTCATTCAGTTCATTTTTTGCTATCATTGCATAATAGCGCAAAAAGTCGATTGCCTCTCTTACTTCTGCTATTGCATCGGATAAAATTTTTCCTGCTTCTACAATCAGAATATAAATTAACTCTTTCATCCTTTCCTCAAGCAAATCTGCAGCTTTTTCAAGGCATTTAGCGCGCTCTTCTGCTGAAACATTCTGCCACTTAGTAAAAGCACTATGTGCTATTTCAAGAGCATTTAAAGCATGAGCACTTGTTGCACTTGACACTTCTCCAATTACATTTTCCAAATGTGCAGGATTCACTACTTCGGTAAATTCCGCACTGTCAAGAAACGACTCTCCATCAATTATTGGGCCAACTTGCCATTTCTTTTCACTAAATTCCCTTATATCATTTGCAAATTGTGAAACTGCAATTGAATCGCTAATATCCATTCCCAAGGAGTTTTTTCTTTCCTCTCCAAAAATATCTCGTGGCAACGGAATGCTTGGATGAGGCTCATATTCTAAGCTTTTTACTTTTTCTAATGGATCTGAGACTAATTCTTCAATTTTAACGTCAGAATCATTTACTTGATTGACAAACGAGCTATTAGCTCCATTTTCAAGAAGACGCCTAATAAGGTATGGCAATAAATCACTATGTTTACCAACTGGTGCATATATACGACAATTGATGCTTGTTGCAAGTTCTGAAATTGCATAATCATACAAACTTTTACCCATTCCATGTAAGCGCTGAAACTCAAACCCAGGATGATTTTTATCGGCAAGCTCTATTATAGTAGCAAAAGTATAAGCATTATGAGTTCCAAAACATGGATAAAAGTGATTCTCTTTGCTTAAAAGTTTCTGCGCACAGGCAAGGTAGCATACATCTGTGTGGCTTTTTCTAGTAAACACCGGATAACCAATTAACCCTAATTCTTGTGTGCGCTTGATTTCCGAGTCCCAATATGCTCCTTTCACAAGTCTCACCATAACCTTATGCTTTGATCGAATGGCAACATCTTCAACAAAATCAAGAACAGACAAAGCACGTTTTTGATACGCTTGCACAGCTAGACCAAGCCCTTCCCACTCAGAAAGTGACTCATCAAGACGCAACTGTTCAAATAACACGAGCGACATCTCAAGCCTTTCTGATTCTTCTGCATCTATACAAAGTGAAATGTTATATTTCTTCGCTTCATGACACAGTTCCAGCAACTTAGCTCTCAGCTCTTCAGCTATATTACCAAATTGGCTAAATTCATAACGTGAGTGCAGTGAAGACAATTTGATTGAAACCCCTTGAGATTTAAAGCAATCATTTATGTCAGCAGATTCACCTATGGCTTTTATTGCATGCATGTATAAATTAAAATACTCTTCCGCATCCTCAACTGTGCAAGCAGATTCACCAAGCATATCAAAAGAGCATAAATACTTACTGTAGTCATCTGATTTCACACTTTCCAATGCTTTTTCTATAGTTTCTCCAACAATAAAATGCTTGCCAAGAATGGATATTGCTTGTTTCACCGCTTTGCGGATTATTGGCTCTCCTAAATTTTTCAATAACCTGGAAATTATGTGATAGAATTTTGAATCCTCTTCATTGTTTCTCAATATACTGCTTCCTATAATTAAACTCCATGTAGAAGCATTAACAAACAATGAAGAGGAACGCCCCAGGTGTTTATTCCATTCTTGGTTGGCAATTTTATCTTTGATCAATTCATCTATTGTGTAATCGTCTGGTATTCTAAGTAATGATTCAGCAAGACACATTAGCGCTACTCCTTCTTCGTTAGAAAGTGAGTACTGTTGTATAAAAGAATCTATAATGCCTAATTTACTACCTCTAATCTTTTCGACAATTTGTTTTGCAATATTGTAAATTATGTTTTTTGAATCAGCCGAAAGTTCTGATTTTTCTACAAGATAGCGTATGTGACTTTTTTCATCAGCACGATAAAATGCCTGCAATCGTTTTCGTAATGCGTTAGGTTCTTGTATAGAACTGATCATAATTATCTACAAAACACCCTTTACCATATATAAGATAAGATTATATCATAACTTTACATCGAATAAATTACTATTTAAATAAAGAGCCAGAATCGATTCAAAAAACCTAGTTGATGACTGTGATAGCTCAAAAGGACTGCGCAAGTATATAGCTCAACACTCCACCACTAATCAAGTACTTAACCTCAGTTGCAGTTTGTACACAGCACTTGAGTTGAATGGATTGCTCTGAATCATCCTTTCTTTTAATGATACATTCTAGATTTCCATTTGGTACTACTTCACCTTTTATGCTCACTATCTCACTACCATCAAATATCTTTCTCGTTACTCCATCCTGAAATGCAAGTGGAAGAACACCCATACCGACCAAATTGGACCTATGTATGCGTTCAAAACTTTCTGCAATCACAGCTTTAATTCCCAGCAATGCAGTACCCTTTGCTGCCCAATCCCTACTTGAACCCGTACCATATTCTTTTCCTGCAATGACAACTAATGGAACAGCTTCTCTTTTATATTGCATTGCTGCATCAAAAATTGACATAGTTTCTTGAGAAGGAATATGTTTTGTATAGCCACCCTCAGCGCTCACCATTTTATTTCTTATTCTGATATTAGCAAAGGTTCCACGCATCATTACGTTGTGGTTACCGCGGCGAGATCCATATGAATTGAAATCTTGCGGTTCAACTCCAAGACCTTTTAAATATATGCCTGCAGGACTATTTGAGGCAATATTTCCAGCAGGGGAAATGTGGTCGGTAGTGACGCTATCGCCAAACATCGCTAGTATTTGCGCATTCTTTATATCAACTATGTTGCTTTTATTGTTCTTAGTCGATAAATTATCAAAATAGGGAGGGTTTTGTATATAAGTGCTTTTCGCGTCCCAATCATAGATTTCACCTTTCTCACACTTTATCTTTTGCCAATGCTCATCACCAGAAAAAACATCCTTATACTTTTGTATGAACATTTCACGCGTCACAACACTTTTAACACAGCTCTCAACTTCATTATTTGTTGGCCATATATCTTTGAGATAGACATCATTTCCATTCTTATCTTTGCATATTGAATCTTTTGTCAAATCAATTTGCACAGTGCCTGCAAGTGCATATGCAACAATAAGTGGCGGAGATGCCAAGTAATTAGCTTTGACTAACGGATGAATTCTTCCTTCAAAGTTACGATTGCCAGACAAAACTGCAGCAACAGTTAAGTTTTTGTTTTTTATATCATCCTCTATATCCTTATTAAGTGGACCAGAATTTCCAATGCAAGTTGTGCAGCCATATCCAACTAGATTAAAACCCAAAGCATTTAGATCTACCTGCAATCCAGACTTTTCTAAATATTCTGTCACAACTTGTGACCCTGGAGCAAGAGAAGTTTTAACCCAAGGCTTTGATTTTAATCCAAGTTTAATTGCATTACGAGCTACAAGACCTGCAGCAATCATCACACTTGGATTTGAGGTGTTAGTGCAGCTTGTTATTGCTGCAATCACTACGCTGCCACTCTGGAGCTGATCGCCATAGATAGGTTCCAACGGAGGTCTGTTTGTCTCATTAATAGGAAAAGATGTAGAAAAAGATTCCGCTACTTCTGAAAGGAAAATCTTATCCTGTGGTCTTTTAGGACCAGCCATCACTGGCTTTACGCTTGATAAATCAAGCTTCAGTGTGTCAAAGAACGCCAATTCTTCATTACTACGCCACAGCCCTTGTTCTTTTGCATAGACTTCAGCTAATTTAACCAACTCTTTTGGCCTTCCGGTTAAGTTTAAATAATCTAGTGTCTTCTGATCAATTGGAAAGAATCCACAAGTTGCACCATACTCTGGAGCCATATTAGCTATGGTTGCTCTATCTGCCAAAGATAAACAATCTAAGCCATCACCATAAAATTCCACAAATCTGCCAACAACGCCTTTTGTTCTCAGGATATTAGTAATCGTTAGCACTAGATCAGTTGCTGTTACTCCCTCTGAAAGTCTTCCTATTAATTTAAATCCTACTACTTCTGGAATTACCATACTAATTGGTTGACCAAGCATCACAGACTCAGCTTCTATTCCACCAACACCCCAACCAAGAACCGATAAACCATTTACCATAGTAGTGTGACTATCTGTACCGACTAAGGTATCTGGATATAGAACTCCGCTATCGTTACATACAACTTGCGCTAAATATTCAAGATTCACTTGGTGGCAAATTCCAGTACCTGGTGGCACTACTCTAAAATTTGTGAAGGATGACTCTCCCCATTTTAAGAATTGATACCTCTCCAAATTTCTTTTTACTTCCAGTGCAACGTTTTTACCAAATGCAGAAGTGCTTCCGTAACTATCTACTTGAACAGAGTGATCGATCACAAGATCAACAGGTACAGATGGATTTATTTTGCTGGGGTTACCTCCGTTTTTCTTCACATAATTACGCATTGAAGCTAAGTCAACGACAGCAGGAACTCCTGTGAAATCCTGCATCAAAACCCTTGCTGGCTTGTAGCTAATTTCGTGATTAATGTGTTTCTTGACGCAATTTGCTAATATCTTTATGTCATCTAATTTAACGCTTACTCCATCTTCGTTGCGCAATAAATTTTCAAGCAATACCTTGAGTGAACAAGGCAATTTTGTTAAATTTACTCCTAAAAATTTACCAGCGTTACTTAGGTTAAAGTAGTTATATAACCTTCCATCAATATTTAAAGTCGTCTTTGCATTTAAAGAATTGTTCATCCTGTATTAGTTAAAATTGGAATTACTAGCGCTACTTTTTTGTTGTTGACTTTGCTGCTGATACATAGTTTCAAAATCTATAGGATCTAGCATAAGTGGAGGAAACCCACCACTACTTGTAGTTCTTGCAATTATTTCTCTTGCAAAAGGGAAAAGAAAAGTAGGTCCACCAATAAATAAAGCTTGTCTCACCTCTTCCTCACTTAGCTCTGTAAAATTTTCTATTGAAAAAATACCGCAATACTTTACCTCGCAAATGAAAGCTATATCATCTTTTACATCTTCATCTTTTACCGTTGCTTTGGCTTCTATATGCAAAGTAATTTCATGAAAAGGCTTTTCTTCACTTATTCCTTTTTTATTTTCTGTTCCTTCTAATTTTGCTGAATTAATATTAACCATTACATTAATATCAGGAGCTTTACTAGAAGGAAGGAATGGCGAATTTGGATTCTCAAACGAAAAATCTTTGACATACTGACCATGAATTTTCATTTTGTGTTGTGACATTTCTTACGTCTCCTTTAATTAAGTTGAGATGTTTAATACTTTCTTATATAATATATTCATTTACAAATGAATAGTAAACCTAACTATAGGTTAATATGAAAAACATATTTTTATCAATAATTAATAATATTTAGATACTTTATATATCAAGGAGTTAAGTTACCATGATAGAGCTTGTAATATATGCTTTACTAGCGGCGTTTATTTTTTCACGCTTATATAATTCTTTAGGAAGATCAGCCAGTCTCAACCTAAAAAAGCTAACAGGTGTATTGGATGTAAGTCAAAGTAAAGAAGATGTGGTAGAAAATATCGAAGATTATATTTATAGCAACGACAAAAGTTCAATAGAAACTACTTATGAACAAATATTACAAAAAAACAAAGAGTTTTCTATTTCCAATTTTATAGAAGGTTCAAGCATAGCTTTTGAATTAATAATAAAATATTTTAACCAAGGAAATTTACCTCAATTAAAATCCCTTCTGGACAAAGACTTATATAACAGTTTTGTGGATAAGATTAAACATCGTAAAGAGACACATGAGTCCATAATTGTTTCTATCGTTTCACAAAAGATCTTAGAAATAAAGTTAGTAAAAAACGTAATATTTATTGCAGTATATTTCCTTTCAGAGCAAATTAACTTCGTTAAGAATAACGAAGGAAACATCACATCAGGTAGCATGTCTACTATTAACAAAGTTGAAGATGTATGGCAATTCAAAAAAAATATTAATTCATCAGATCTAACTTGGTTACTTGTTTCTATTAACTATAAGAAGGCAAGTACTGATAAAAATTTAACAACAAATGACAACTGATGAAAAGTAGGCTACGAGAAATAGTACTTGATACTGAAACTACAGGTCTTGATACTAAATCTGGCCATCGAATTATTGAGATAGGATGTGTAGAACTAATTAATCGTATTCCAACAGGTAAAACATTTCATCGATATCTCAATCCAGAAAGAGATATACCTTACCACTCATTTAAGATTCATGGTATTAGTGAGGAATTTTTGGAAGATAAACCACTATTCTCAGATGTTGCACTTGAATTTCTTGACTTCATATCCAATGACATTTTGGTGATTCATAATGCTGAATTCGATGTTAAGTTCCTTAATATGGAGTTAGGCAAGTTAAATGCTGGGTTAATTTCCTCAGATAGAGTGCTAGATACATTACCACTTGCAAGAAAAAAGTTTGTAGGATCACCTGCTTCTTTAAATGCATTATGCAAGCGTTTTGATATATCGCTAGAAGGTAGAGAGTTACACGGAGCATTAGTTGATGCTCAATTGCTTGCAAAGGTCTATGTTGAGCTTACAGGAGGATTGCAAACCTTTTTATTTAATAATGAATGTGCTCAGGACAATAACTCTACGTTTATTCAACATAAAGTGCGTAATTTAGCTCGCAGAGAACATTCACCAAGTATTAAAGAAATTGATGAGCATAAGAAATTGTTAGATAAAATTAACAACCCACTTTGGAAGGAATATATTGAATCAATCAACTAATCAATATATGATTTAACTTTATTGGAAACGCTTTAATGATAAAGTTTATAAGGTTATTGTCTAGTTTGCTAATAACAGTAGCAGCTATCTTCTTAGGTTATTGTTATTTTACTAAGCAAGGCATATTTGTTTCACAAAATACAGAAATTAAAATAGGTGGGGATTTTTCTTTGATTAACCAAAACGGGCAAATAGTACGCAGTAGTGATTTCAAAGATAAGTATATGATGATTTTTTTTGGATTTTCCTCATGTAAAAGAATTTGCCCTATGAACCTTGGAATAATTTCAGAAACACTTGCAAAGTTAGACGAGAAAACTGACAACAAGCTACAAACATTTTTTATCACAGTTGATCCTGAGCGCGATAATACAGAAAGGCTTAAAGAATTTCAGCAGCAATTTGACCATAGAATACAAATGCTAACTGGTGAAAGACAAAAAATAGATGAAGTAGTTGCAAAGTATAAAGTATATGCAAGTAAAGTAGATGGAGAAGAGGAAATTAACCATTCTTCAATGATATACCTTATTAGCCCTGAAGGAAAATATGTCACACACTTTGTAGCTGATTTAAATTCAGATGAAAGTCAATCTGATAAGATTCTGGCTGAGATAAAAAAATATGTAAGCTGAACTAAAGAGCTTAGCTTACTTTAAATTTATGCTAACAGCTATTTTGATTAAACTAAGTCGTTTTTTTAATTTTTTCTAGGATCAACTCAGCAGCTTTTTGTTCAGCAATTTTCTTACTAGAAGCGCATGCAGAAACTTTGCCATAATTCTCTATGAAAATTGATATAGTAAACTCAGGATTGTGTGCTGGTCCAGTTTGTTTTACAAGTTCATACTCTGGTAAAGGTAATTTGTTTTTCTGAGTCCACTCTTGCAGTGAAGTTTTAGGATCTTGAGGAGGATCGAGGATGTCCTTAGCTAGCTTTTCCCAATGTCGGATAATAAATTTCTCAACACTCTCAAGTCCGCCGTCAATATAAATTGCACCTATTAGTGCTTCAAGCGAATTTTCTAAATTTTTTAAGTTACATTTTCCTCCGTTACAACGTTCACTATTATTCATGATAATAAAGTTACCTAACTCTATTTCTTTAGCAACATTAGCAATGGTACTGCCACAAACTAAATCCGTTTTTCTTTTTGCCAATGCTCCTTCTTTTTCTTCAGGAAACATTTTAAACAGCATAACAGACACAACCATATTCAAAACACTATCGCCCAAAAACTCTAGCCTTTCGTAGCTTACAACCTGGTCTTCGCTATTTCTCTTATTTACGCTTGGGTGAGTTAATGCCTCTTCTAATATTGCATAATCTGTAAATTTATAATTAATAACTTTAGATATTGTATCGTTCAAAACTCTCATATTAATCATTCAATAGAAAAGCACTCTCTATCATACCTCTACACTAAAAAGTTAGCTCTACTTTACTAAAACAATATCAATAACTTCCAAAATTAATGTATACAACCCACTGCTTCAGTAATGTTACTAAATCCATCTCTTTTTACCAATTCTGCAAGCTCCAGATTGATTTTGTTCACAACTTGATGCCCCTGGTATACAAGAGCAGTGTACAGTTGTACTAAAGAGGCTCCTGCCTTTATTTTTTCATATGCATCAACACCACTTGAAATTCCTCCGCATCCTATCAATAGAATTCTGCTTTTAGTAAGCTTGTACATGTCACTCAATAACTCGGTTGAAAGTTGAAATAATGGCCTGCCGCTCAACCCACCACTCTCATTATAGTAAGAATCTCGACTTATCGTAGTGTTGCTTACTATTAAGCCGTCAATTTTATATTCTAGTGTAAGCTCAGCGATATTTTCTTTTGTTTGCTGATCTATATCTGGAGAAATTTTTAATATTATCGGTATGGATTCAGAGCTATCGATTGATTTCCGGGTTAGAGTGATAGATTTCAACAATTTGGATAATTCTTGTTTATTGTGCAAATCGCGCAAGTTAGGTGTGTTTGGGGATGAGATGTTCAGTACTATATAATTGCTCTTTCCATATACTATCTTTATTAAGTCAACATAATCGCTGATTTGGTCCTTTGATGTACTGTTTCTTCCTATATTTATACCAAAAATACAATTACCAAGTTTAGTTTCACTTATCTGTTTAAGAAAATAGTCTACTCCTTTATTATTAAATCCCAATCTATTAATTATTCCTTCATCTTTAATTAATCGAAAAATTCTCGGTTTTTTGTTTCCATATTGGGGATGTTTAGTTACAGTACCAGCCTCAATAAATCCAAAACCAAATGAGAGCATCGGCTTTACAACTTCCGCATTTTTATCAAAACCTGCAGCAAGACCTACAGGACTCCTAATTTTATTACCAAAAAAGTTTACATTTAAAGACTTAGGTAGTTCTATAGGTTTCCTACAGGGCATCTTTTTTAACGCCGTTATTACCAAGGAGTGAGCGATTTCAGGCGGCAGTAAAAACAATAAATTACGTAATATCATTTTGTAAAACACTTTGCTTATTTTTAGTTTATTTTTTACCATGCAACAAGAATAACTTAGAAAGCTTGAGGTTTATCAAAATAGTAAGTATATAGTTTCTATGGGTAGTAAAAACTAATTTTTCTGAAGGGAAACCAGAACTTGATCAGTATTTTCATCTACTAATTCGAGGTAGCCAAATTTGTTAATTTGAGATTTTATTAGTATAGGAATCTTATTTCGATTTAAATAAAATCCCTGTTTTGATTGTTTATTAATCCGCAACCTTACATCCCCATTTTTCCAAGCAAGCATCTTATTTATTCCAGATTTTTCTTTACAATTATCTTCATTTACAAATCCTAAGTATTCATCTTCTGAAGAAGATATTGCAATCTCGCATATTCTATACCCTACCCAATTCCCTAGATATGGATCAGTATCGTCTTTTTCGTGAAGCTTGAACTCTCCTTTGACATATTCCCATGGAGCTTTTGCATCACCTACCTTTTTTAGAAAGAGTACGTCCTGATCAAAGTTTATAATGGTCCTTGTATGAAATGTTGTTAAGCTTGTGTCCCATAATAGTTTTTCTGTGATGCTAAAATGCTCTTTATCCTTTTGCATATTTTGAAATGATACGATTATCACATCTGCTCCAACTTCTCTTCCATAGTTAACATATTGACTAGCACGCCCATGTTTGGCTGTGAATGATGACTTACCTATTAACAGAAAGTCATTAAATAACGCATTATATATAGTCTGTGCACTGTAAGCTGTACCGACGTAAACCGGCTGTTTGTTGGATGAAGGGTACTTTTCTGGTGCAAGATGAGTATACGAGCTCTTTAATAAATAGTGAAAAGTGCAACTGGTAAGCAAGAAGGGCAAACCAATCAATAATAAAACTTCTGTTAATCTCTTTGGCATTTTACTGCTTATATTTTGAATATAGTATCTTATTTTTTTAAATATTTCATTAAAAGCCACACTTCTTGTTAAAATTTCAGAAGAAAAAACGATCTAATTGGAGTAAGAGGCCGGGACCGGAATTGAACCGGTATAAAAGGATTTGCAGTCCTCCGCATAAGCCATTCTGCCACCCAGCCGTTTTTTATGCGTAGATATTAATTATATCTTTTAGCATAGATAAAGCATCCTCTTTTTTTCTTTGAAAAGTGTTGCGCCCGATAATTGAACCATTACCACCACCTTGCTTAATTTCTTTTGCCTCATTGTATATATCATCCACTGACTTTGACTCACCACCAGAGAAAACTACTATTCTTTTTCCTGCAAAGCAAGACTTTTTAATATATTCAATTCTTTTAGATAATGATTCAATATTTTCTATTTTTTCTCTTTCCAGATGATTGGTTGGAAGTTTTACTTTTATTATGTTGGCACCGAGCAAAGCCGCTATATGCGCAGCATAGGCAATCACATCAACTGCTGTTTCACCTTCTTTGGAAACCCCTTCACCACGTGGATAAGACCATAGCACTACAACAAGGCCACAAGATTTAGCCTCAGCTATAATTTTGCGAGCTTCTTCCATCATATCAAAACACTTAGCAGAACCAGGATATATAGTAAACCCAACAGCCATGCAGCCCAAACGCAGCGCATCTTTTACAGAGGCAGTTATTGCTTGATCTGAAGTTAAGCTTTTTGAGTGCAAAGAGTTAGCGCTATTAAGCTTCAAAATAAGTGGTAGCATTCCAGCATAAGTTGAAGCACCAGCTTCGATCATACCAAGCGGAGCAGCGTATGCACTTACTCCTGAATCAACTGCAAGCTGAAAATGATAATGTGGATCGTAAGCATTAGGGTTAACTTCAAAACTTTTTATTGGTCCGTGCTCAAATCCCTGGTCTACAGGGAGAATTACTAACTTGCCAGTTCCACCAAGTTTCCCATGCATAAGAATGCGAGTAAGATTCGCTTTTACTCCAGGGTTTTCACTTTCGTAGTAACTTAGGATTTGTTTTACTTCTTCACTCATTAATATCTTCAAATTTACTCAAAGTGTAGCAAAAACTATAGTTGAAGCAAAGACCTTTTTATGCTCTTGTTCCTACGCCTATATTTAAAGGTGTAACTTTAGGATCAGTAGTATGCTGTTGTGGTTTTTCTTGAACTAAATCTTCAAAATACATTTTAACAATAGGAAGAACGAGCGGCATAAGTACTAATTTGTAGTCATACCATGCAAATTTTTCTTTATAACTAAATTCCGCATCTTCTTCATATAAACACTGGATACAGTATTCACCATATAGTTCAAAAGCTTTCACAAAAGTCCTAAGTAAAGCAATAAGTAATAAATCTAATGCTAAATTAGCTATTAGCATCGTTCCATATTGAACAGGCCAGCCATTTTGTGCAACTTCCGACATTAAACTGCATACAGCAAACGCTGCTGATATACATATTACATAATTATCAGCAGCAATAAGTAGATTGTATCTTCTATTTAACCTATCTAGATTTCCTTCTTGTGAGCCTCTTTGTTTACTTGCTGCATAGATAATACTACAAAAGGATATAATAAATAACCATGGCCAAACTCCAATGCTGAATGCATAAAATTTATAAGCAATATTTTGCACTTTGCCACTGTTAGCAAGTTGTGATAAGCAATATTTGACTTGAGGCGACGGACCAAGTACCACATTTGCTAATATAAAAAATAAACATGCTCTATTCACAGCTTTCTCTCTACGCAATAGAATCTCATTGATTCTCCTTTGTTTTTCCTGCACTTCTCGCTGTAATGTTATAGATATGCCAGCTGCTTTTAAGTCGTTAAGATATTTCTCTAGCTTATCTTTATCTGCACTAAGTTTTTTAAACTTTTCTTCAGCTATTTTTTTCTCTTTCTCTCCTACTACTTTATCAGGGTGACATTTTAATGAAGCTCTTCTAAAGCGCCGCTCAACTAACTTAAGTACATCATCAAACTCCTGGCTTATTACTTCTTCCGCTTTTATTCCCAGCCTTGAAAATAAATTCCGTAAATCTTGATTACTGTAATATTGATTTCTGGTTAAACTTGCCACTATAGCCTCATTAAAAAATAGTGACTATACTACAAATTTAATACTCAAGCAAGAATTTAAACTATATCAAAAGCAATTCCGTGTTTACCAATATAAATCCTTAATTTCTTTCCTTTAATTAATCGACGATTCAGTATTTCTTCAGCCAAATGACTTTTTATCTCTTTTTCAATCAGCCTCTCTATTGGGCGTGCTCCCATTTCTTTGCTATAACCTGTTTGCGCAAGATAAGACTTTACTTCTTCTTCCACTGAGCAGCTTATACCCTTTTGCACAAGTTGTTTTTTTAATTCCTGAATAAATTTATCCACAATGTGCAAAATGACATCCGCATCCAAATCAGAAAAGGAAATGACTGCATCAAGACGATTACGAAATTCGGGGCTAAAAACCCGTTCCATTGCTTTTTCGCTGTCACTGATGTTAAAGTTTTTATACCCAAAGCCAATAGAACTTTTGTTACGTTCAAATGCCCCTGCATTGGTTGTCATAATTAAAATCGTATTGGAAAAATTAACCTTACGTCCGTAAGTGTCTGTAACACAACCATAATCCATGATTTGTAGTAATATATTATAAATATCACTATGAGCTTTCTCAATTTCATCAAGAAGTACTACGCTATATTGATTATTAGATACAGATTCTGTAAGCAATCCACCTTGGTCGTAACCCACATATCCAGGAGGGGAACCAATCATTCTAGATATTGTGTGAGGTTCCATATACTCAGACATATCAAACCGAATAAGGTTCATACCCATATTTTGTGCTAGCTGCTTCGCAAGCTCAGTCTTACCTACACCAGTTGGCCCTGCAAAAAGATACTTTGCCAAGGGTTTATTGTAACTTCTCAGACCAGATTTAGCAATTTTAATAGAATTAACGAGAAACTCTATCGCTTGCTCTTGACCAAAAATGGCCCTATTGAGATTTTCTTTCAAAGATTTTACTCTTTGCATATCATCAAACCCGCAAGGTACGTTTGTAATCCTAGCGATAGTACTCTTAATGTCTCTACTGTTTATAATTTTTCGCCTGCTTTTTTGTAACTTACAATATGCCCCTGCTTCATCTATAACATCAACTGCTTTATCAGGTAATATTCGCCCAGTAATATACTTGTGTGAAAGTTCAGCTGCAGATTTAATGGCATGTTTCGTGTAATATACTCCATGATACCTTTCATAGTAATGCTTTATACCATCTAGTATCTTTACTGTATCATTAATAGAAGACTCTTTTACATTAATTTTTTGAAACCTCCTTGCTAATGCTTTATCCTTTTCAAAGCTATTGCTATATTCTCTATATGTAGTTGCACCTATACAACGCAACGCACCTCTTGCAAGTGCAGGTTTGAGCAGATTGCCAGCATCAAGAAAGCTGCCACTTGTTGAACCTGCTCCAATAATAGTGTGTATTTCATCAATGAAAAGAATAGCGCCAGGTTTTGCCTCAATTACTTTTATTATAGATTTTATTCTCTCTTCGAAGTCACCTCTATAGCGTGTTCCTGCAAGAAGTGATCCTAAATCCAAAGCATAAATTATGCTGGATCTCAGTGCACTCGGAACACTACCTTCAATAATTTTCAATACCAAGCCTTCAACTATTGTTGTTTTACCAACACCTGGTTCTCCGACATATAAAGGGTTATTTTTTCTGCGTCTTAGCAAGATTTCTATAGTGCGATTTAATTCATAATCACGACCAATGACATAATCTATTTTTTTGCTTCTTGCATAATCATTTAAATTTCTACAATAATTTTGTAGAACTTCTTCATCTTTTAATAATTCACCTTTATTTGCTACAGTAGAGATATCGTTATTCTTATCAAGTTTTATCTTGCGATTAGTTACATATTCTTCTATATCACCTGAATATTTTATATTGGATATGTTATAAATCAAATTAGAATCCTTTGCATTCTGTTTGCATAATAGCTCTTCAATGTATAAATCTTGCTCAGACAGAATCTCTAATAGAATACTTGCTCCATTTATTTCTTTTCTTCCCAGACGATGAGCTCGTATCATGGCTTTATGTATTATGCGTTGAAATAGCACATCAGGCTCAACTTTATTGACAGTTAATTCGGAGTTGTCTTGTAAAAAACCTTTTGCATTATTACCACGATCATTCCTTAATATAATATTATCTATATTTATGATTTCACCAGCTCTGATGTTACATCTTGATAAAACATAATTTACATCCACATCTTTGGTTAATGCTAGCAACAAATGTTCCACTTTTGCATATTTAAGCTTACAATCAGAAGCAATCTGTAACGCTCTATTTAAACTTGCCTCTAAATTTTTAGAAATCATCTATTCTCTTTAAAAGTGTAAATTTATATATAATTAGTAGCACACAATTATTAAAAAAACTGAAATCTAGCAGCTCGTTGTAGCCAAATTGAATTAAGCTACAGATTATAGTCCACACAGCCTAACATTATACCGTTGTGATAATCTCAAAACGTTATAAGCAGCAGAATTAAGATTATCAAATTGTAGGTAAATCTAATTTGGGCTAGCTATATATTCTTTCTACCATCCTCCAATCACTTCACTTTGCAGCAAGTTTACTGGAGCTTTTAAAGAATAGAAGAATAGTTAAGTACATTAATACGCTTTTTCTAGTACTCTGCTTTTCTTCTTAAATACATTGATCTTTTTTCTACCGTATTTAGCCTTTAACGTACTTGGCCTTTTAAAGATCTTTTTGCTGTTACGTTTTTGAGATTGCATACTACAATCAAAATTTGGCTCTCCTTCTTTATCTGCTAGTGCAGGCAGTCTTCTCTTATCTTGAGGTGTAACAAAAGATAATGCAAATCCTTCAGCTCCCGCACGTGCAGTTCTACCTATACGATGAACATAATCAGCTTGCGATTGTGGTACATCATAATTGATAACATGTTGAATGTGCGGAATATCAAGACCGCGAGAAGCAACATCTGTTGCAACCATGATTTGATTGCGGCCACGACGAAAAGAATCAATGACTCTTTCACGCTTGTGCTGCCTTAAATCACCATGAATTGCCAAAGCGCTATAGTCATCTTTGTGCAATTTGTCAGCTAGCTGATCCGCTCCTCGCTTTGTTTTGACAAAAATAATGATTGATCCTTTGCGCTGACATAATTGTGTAACAAGCTTGCCATATTTTTCTGACTCTGATGCATAAACAACTTCTTGTTTAATTTTTACAGAAGTTGTAGCCTGGCAATCGACAGAAACACGCTCTGGTTGATTAAGATATTTTTCAGTAAGTTTTACTATTTCTCCAGGAAGAGTTGCAGAAAACATAAGAGTTTGCCTTATTTTAGGCAAATGCTTCATAATTTCTTCAATCTGAATTCCAAAGCCCATATCAAACATACGATCCGTCTCATCAAGCACAAGAATACCAACATTCCGAGTAACTAAAGTTTTACGCTCAATATGGTCTATAATACGACCAGGAGTACCTATTATAATTTGTGGTTTTTTCTGAAGCTGATTTAGCTGCCTAAAAATAGGCTCGCCTCCGATCAACAAAGCAACTCTTAGTAAAGAACTTTGAGATAAGAGTTTTCTTATCTCACTTGTTACCTGATGAGCAAGCTCTCTGGTTGGCACGATGACTAAAGCTGAACCAATGCTTGGCTCATTCATCAATTTAGCAACCAGTGGAATAGCAAACGCTAAGGTTTTTCCAGTTCCCGTTTGAGCAGACCCAAGAATATCTTTGCCCTGAAGAGCTAGAGGAATCGCTTGCACCTGAATCGGGGTTGGAACACAAAGATTATTTTTACTTAGAGCTTGCCTAAGCAAAGTTGGAAGCCCCATTTCATGAAAATTACTCACAATACATTACCCTATTAAAAAGCTTCACGATAGACTAATCTTCCAATCTTAAATTTATTGCAGACTTTTTATCTTCTCCGTTCCTACCACGCTCTTCTTTAAGCTCATAACTTACTCTTTCCCCTTTCATTCCTCTCTTTTTATCCTCTCCTCGAAGTTCATCAGGTCTTATTCCTGAACGTTCTAATGTACTAACATGTACAAAAACGTCCTCACCTTTACCTTCTGGCTTGATGAAACCATAGCCTTTTTCAACATTAAACCATTTTATATTACCAAATTCCATATGGATAACTCCTAAACTACTAACTAACATTATTAATGTGATGAAAAACTTTGAAATTACGATTTAGAATGCTTTAAGCTTAGTTACTGCAACTAAACTTCTATACTCCATAGTCTATTCTTAACATTACATAGTAATAGTACACAATTATTGTACTTAATGCAACTAAAATTTTTAATCACTAAGTGAACCTGCTACTGTCATTTCGCTAACTTTAATCGTTGGTGAATTAAACTGCCCACAGAAAGTTAGGTCATTTGCAACAACTAAATTGCTAAACATATTTTTCAAATTGTCGGCAACAGTAATCTCGTGTATTGGATACGTTATTTTACCATTTTCTATAAAAAATCCGCATGCACCTTGACTATAATCGCCATTGATTAAATTAACACCAAAACCAAATAAATCAGTTACATATATTCCTTCTTTTACTTCCTCAATTAATTCCTTAAACGATCTATTACCATTTTTGAAATAGAAATTACTAGCTGAAGGAATAATTGCAGCATTACTTGCACGAGTTGCATTTGCGGTCGTTTCCAAGTTTAATTTCCTAGCCGAATATAGATCTAAAATCCAGTTTTGCAGTACTCCATTTTTTACAAATTCATTTCTTCTACTCATTATTCCTTCCCCGTCAAACGGTCTTGATGTTATACCCCTTGGTAACAATGGGTCATCAATAATGCTAATCTCAGTATTAAAAATTTGATTATTTAAACTATTTCTCAAAAAAGAGCTATTATTTACAATATTGCTACCATTTATGGCAGAAGCAAAGCTCTTTACTAGCTCTTTTGCTGCTCTTTTTTCAAAAACAACCGGAAATTTGCCTGTCCTGATTGTACATGAACCCAATTGATCTATTGCTCTTTTTGCTGCTTCTTTCCCTATTGACTCCGGTGTTTTTAAATCACTGAAGTTGCATGCTACATCGTAATCGTAGCCTATTTTCATTTCATTCTTTTCTCCAGCAACAACAGAAACCTGATTAACAAAAGTTGACTTACTAAATGAACCAACAAAACCAGAAACGGTTGATAATACTGTATTTACTGAAGTATGTGAAGATGAAGCTCCTTCGGAATTAATAATATTTTTATGTGCAAGAGCTGAATTTTCTGTAGCTTCAGTAATTTCTTTTAAGTTATCAATTGTTACAACATTATTATCTGAGATATTTAAATCTGCAGAAGAGATATAATTACTGCCATCTACAGCAAAACTAATATAAGGATCTTCCTGGGCATTCTTTGCCATTTCCACCACTTGGCTCACTGCACTACTAAGATTATTCAAATCGTTTGTGGAAATATACGCAGCTTTGTTCTTACCTGCTATAGCTCTAATTCCGACAGTACAGTTTTTAGATTGTGATATTTGTTCAATTTTTGATAGACGCTGAGAAACCGAGGTCTTATTAGTTTCATATATTGTAACTTCTGCGTCTTGATTCTGCTTTTTTATTAGTTTAGTGATATCTGCTGCAATATTTAATATATTCATTTTTCATTCCTTGAGTTTCTATAAAGATTCTGCACCACCTATAACTTCAATCAAATCAGTTGTAATTGCTGCTTGACGAGAACGATTATAAAGTAATGCTAGTTTATTTAGCATTTCTTTTGTATTTCTGTTTGCTGATTCCATAGCAACCATCCTAGCACTATTTTCACTTGCTGCACTTTCAAGTAAAGCAGAATAAAGAGAAGCTGTAACATAATCTTGAGTCAAAGATTTTAAAATAAACTCAATATTTTGTGGTTCATACTCATAGCTGTAATCTGTTAGAGGACTAACTACAGAATTATCAATTAATAATGAGTCTTTACTCCATGGTTTTATTGTTTCTAATATTGGCTTTTGCATGAAGGTATTATAGAATTTACTGTAAAAAACCTTAACTTTATTGTATTTACTTAGATCTATATCACTAACCAAGGCTTCCACACGCTTTAGTGTGATTCCCTTACTATTTTCAACCTTCAAGATATTTTTAGAATTAAATCTATTTTTGCCTGTCTCAAAAGCTTTCTTACCAAAAAAAACAATGTCTACTTTCTTATCATTTGCAATTAATTTGTTTATATGCTCCTGACTAAATTTAACAACAGAGGAGTTGAAGCTGCCACATAAACCACGATCAGATGCAATAATAAATACTAGGAAAGAATCTTCATTATTGATATTTAGAATTCTTGCTAGTAACTCTTGATCCGCTGATAGCGCTAGTGAAGAAATAATGCTATGCAGCTTAGATATATGCAATTTTGAATTTGATAATTTCTTTTGGCTTTGTAATAATTTTGCTGCAGAAACCATTTGCATTATTTTCGTGATTTTCTGCACAGACTTAATATTTTTAATTCTTAAGGATAATTCCTTTAAGCTCTTCATTTTATATATAATTCTAATTTATTAAAATATATAACTGGTAATGTCTAAAAACAAGTTTTTTTGACATTGGAATCAAACCTAACTAAGAAACTCACAGATTTACTGTTTTGAGATAAAGATTATATTAAAGCAATCTCGATGTAAAAGTATCACACCTTATGGAGTCTTATAATATAAGGTAAATACAATTAAGACTATTGCAACTTGAGCACTTATAATCCCATTGCTTTAGCTCTTTATTACAATCAACACATTTCCAACCTGGATCAGGCACAGCTTCTGAGTTCATCTTATTTAGCCAGTAAATTGCTTGATCATACTCTTGTAGCATAATCTTGAGCTGTACCATAACAAGGTAGATTGATATGTAATTAGCTTTTTTCATAGCAATATCTAAATGCTGACTTGCAAGATCATATTTCCCTAAGCTAATTGAAGACAAAGCAAGCAAGCAATAACTAAAATAATAATCAGGGCGTAAGTTATATAGTCTTTCAGCGCCTTTATTATTTAACTTGATATACATTCTAGCTGATTGAGGAGTAGGATTTACTCTATACTCTTCCTCTAATACTGTGGAAGCTTTTCTGATTTTTTCAAGCTTGATATATAATTCTGCCTTTAAATAATTGATGGGCTGAAAAGTTGCATAATAACTTTGTGCTTTAGCTAAATAATCTATAGCTTTGCAAAAACTTCCTTTACTTTCGTATTGCTTTGCTAAAGCGCAATAAAAAACCGCTAACATCTTTTTACGATCAAAGGGAAGAAAAATATTGAATTTGATAGCTTCCTTTAACTTTGAAATTGCATTTATCCAATCTTCTTGCAATATACAATGCTCTATTTGAAAGGGAATAGACAAAATTTTATCATTAATTGAACTAGAGCAATATTCTATAAATTTTTGAAAGACTAACCTTTCTTGCTTTAGGTGAATAATCAGTTTATTGATCAGAAGTAGAGCTAAGTTGCGATTTTTACTTGCAATACTCGTTAAATTATGGCTGAAAAAGCTGTAATTTCCCGTTTTACCTGAATTAAAGAGCTTTACTAAAGATAATTTATCACTTTCTTCATTTAGATTTTTAATTAGCTTATTGGTGTTCTCTATATTACCTAAATCTAAGCTAAAGAAAGCTTCAAAGAGAAGCAATTCTTCCCTACTTCTTCTTCTATTTTTTATGTTAGCAAATGTTGATGAAATAGAAGAACAAAAACGTGCAACTGCAATCAATAAAAATAATAAGACTACGCAAGCAAGAATAACGAAATATAGATCAATACTTATAGTGTAATTGCCTAATTCCAATTTTATTACTTCACCACTTACCTTGATCCATATGCCAAATAAAAACGAAAAAGCAAAAATTATAAAATAAATCATGAGATGTATTGTAATAAGTGACGATATATTATTGAAGTATTCTTGAAAGCTACAATAAAATCATTCAATTTATTAAGCCATGGTTTGAATTCTGGGTATGTTAAGTCACTTATTGCGGTGGCTATGCTCTGCCAATCATTATCGCTTATTAATTCTTCAATTTCCGCAAGCTTTAACCTGAGTGGATCACTACGATCATCTATCTTGATCCAATTTGAAATGATTTTTTTAAACAAGTTACTTTTATTGTAGTTAATAACAGTCATGTTCTTCTCAAAAGACAATTTCAACCCGCATAAAGTATCTACCTCTTTCAAATTTTCCAATTCATTGACTGCATTTTCTATTTCTGGATCGTCAAGCTCTGATATCAAAGGCTTTATTGAATTTATATGATTATCAAACTTGGCTTCTTGCAATAACGAATTCTTCATCTTAATCACAAGTAGCAGCAACTTTGCGAGGTTCTTATGTCTTGAACTACCGTCACCTTGCTCACATTGAGTGAGCAGATTTCTCTTTAAATCAAATATCTTTTTCTCTACCTTAATTTGATTAACTTCAAGCAACATTTTAAGTTCATCTATCTTTTCCGTTACAATACTTATACTATTTTCACTCTCTTGCTGATTTATTTTAAAAAATATTATGTTATTTATTGTAATATAGCTAACAAACAACAATATAATTAAGAACCAACCTATGCATTTTCTCCAAGTATCATTCATAACGTAATATCTCCACAGGATCTTGAGCAGCTGCTTGTAATGCAGGAGGAATTGTCGCTAAAAATGATAAGAACAATGCAAGTGCAGAAATGTTAATCACATCTTGAGAGACTAATATCACTGGCAAACTTGAAAAAAAGTATATCATAGGATCAAACAGTTTGATGTTGGTAATGTTTTCTAAAAACACTCTAATACTTTCAATATTGAGAGAAAAAACAACCCCTATAATAGAGCCAAGACAAGTTCCTGTAAAACCAATCAGCAATCCACAAGCACAAAATATGCGCATAATGCTTCCGCTTGTTGCACCAAACGTACGCATAATTGCAATTGCAGATTTCTTTTCTTGCACTATCATCATCAAATTTGAAACAATATTAAATGCTGCTACAACTATAATTAAAGTGAGAATTAAAAACATCACATTTCTTTCAGTCTTTAAAGCATTAACATAATGGCTTTGCTGAGACTGCCAACTTTCAGCTCTCATTCCTGTTTCTTTTGCTATAGCGTTTGCTAGCTTATTAGCCATAGCAATATCATCTACAAACACTTCTATATTTCTCACATTATCTTTATAATTAAAAAAAGCTTTAGCTGACTTTATGGGCATATACATTAAGGTATTGTCGTACTCAAACATACCCATATCAAATATTGCTACAACTTTATATTCTTTCATTTTTGGTATTTCACCAGACAGTGCATCAAATCCTTCAGGTGATATAAGCATAATGTTATCACCATAATCAATATTCAAAGCTTCTGCTAATCTTGCCCCTATTATGATACCTTCATCGAATTTTTCCACGTTACCCATAATTACATTATTCTTAACGATAGTATTATTAAGTAAGTCTTTAGTTGACACACCACGGACTACGCTACCCACAATTCCACTATTTGCTGCAACGATCACTTGATCATTGGTCATAGAAGTAGCTTTTAATACACCTGGGATTTTCTCAATAGATTTTAACACTGCGTGGTAATCTGAATTTATGCTTCTATCAAAGTAAACATTAATATGACCATTAATGCCAAGTACAGAGTCGAGCAGCTTTGCTCTGAACCCATTCATTACAGACATTACTACTATTAGCGTTGCAACTCCAAGAGCAATACCAATAATAGAAAACAAGGCCATTATAGAGCAAAATCTAGAATTCTTTGCTCGCAAATAGCGAATAGCCATAGTAAATTCAAAGGCAATAGACATTATACTAAGATTTAAATATCATACTTTTTATGCTTCATATAACTGTAATTTTTCCTTTACCTCAAATGAGGTTGTCTAAATTTAGCAAGCTTATAGAATATATTCAATGTTCTATATTAAGACCTTCCATATATATCGTCCAATCTTACTATATCATTATCAGATAAAAACTTTCCTACCTGAAACTCAACTATCTCAAGAGGAAATCTTGTACTTTTATTCTCAATTTTATGAAACACCTTCCTTGGAATCTCTACTACATGATTTTTTGTTATAGCATATGTTTTGTCATCTAAACTCACGCATCCAACCCCTGATAGTATTATATGGTACTCATCTCTATAGTGGTGAAATTGCTTAGAAGTGCAGCTCAGTGGATTTATAAAAAGGTATTTTATAAGAAAATCCTTGCCCATTAAAACTACACTATAAAATCCCCATGGCTTAACCTCTTTCCTTATTGGCTTTACTTCCTTAACTTTATTAATGAACAACATTAGGCTCTTACTTGGCCGTTTATAAACTCTACCTAGTAAATTTTTTGCATCATTTTCTGTCATCAAAACTGGCTCTCTTCCTTTGATTACAGCTTGAAACGACTCAAAATTCTTATTAAATCTCTTACTTAACTCTAAAACTGAACCCCAAGTGCCAACATCCATCCAATCGAAATTGGCTTCTATCATTACAATATTTTCTGCTTTTTCTATCACTAGGTGATCAATAGATGTATCACCCATTCCTGCACAATTTTGCTGTTCTAAATACAGAAATCTCTCTCGTGATACAAAATGCTTCATACTTTCACAACATAAATTATAGAGAGTCGGAGCAATTTTTTTTATCTCATCTATATAGCGTTTTGCTCTAAACACAAATATTCCAGAGTTCCAATAATGATCGTTACTTACCTTACGCTCGGGTTTTTCTGTAAAATCTTTTACTATATGACATTTTTCTTTCTGACCATATACTGCATTTATATAGCCGTATTCAGAATTGAATTCATGAGGCTTTACCCCAAAAGTGACTATAGAGTCAGTTTCAGAGGCTAGCTTAGACGCTTTCTCAATAGAAACATAAAAACTATTCAAATCACCTATAAAATGGTCTGAAGGCAGAACTAAGATTGTCTCGTTCCTATCGCAGAGAAGCACAGCAATTAGTATTGCTGCCGCTGTCCCAATTTTAACTGGTTCAAAAACTACTTTACATTCCTGTAATGCATGTAATTCCTGCATCAATAATGACTCATATTGTATATTTGTGGTAATGATGGGTGGCATATAATCGCCTTTTAGCCTCAACAAAGTGTTGTGAAACATAGTATTCTGACTAAATATTTTCTGAAATTGCTTTGGCTTAGATAGAGGCCAAAGTCTGCTGCCACTACCACCACACAGTATTACAGGGCGCATTTAATTAAGATATTAATTATTTGATTAATATCTTATACTAACGGCAAAATGCATGCAAGTTTTTATTGTGAGATGATTAAAGTAAAAAGTAATTTAAAGTGATGGTTGACTACGAGCATTATGGAATCCCTACATTTCGTGATGAGTCTTGTCTTCTTTCTATCTCTCTATCAATATGAGGAGTGCTGCTTTTTTGATTAACGGCTGCAGCTATTTTTTTATCAGTTTTGTTTTGCGGCTTCTCCTTTAAGCTTTCTCCAACACCTGGTTCTCTGGATTTATCTATACTTTCACTACTTTTATTCAGCGCCTTTTCCAAGTCTCTTTCAATACCTAGACTTCTAGCGTCAAGCTCATCCCATGTGCCCACTATACTGAGTGGCTTATGATCCTTCTGCTCCGGCTTTAGCCCTTCTTCACCTTTAATAATATTAAAGTCACTTTTTGCCTCTTTCCAACATTCTTTCAATTGGTGTTTCGACATAGTAAGATAAGCATTACCATACTTTTTCTCATTTTCTACAAATAATAAAATTGGAACCTTAAGTATTGTAGCTCCCATATTTACTAAATTTTTTACTACCACTGCAGGAGTGAAAAAAAGATAACCAAAAGATTTTGCAACTCGATTTTTTCTAGCTATCAAATTCTCTCCTAATTTCATAGGAATAAAAGTCAGCATTCTAGCACAAATCTTAGCTAAACCCGCAACAAAAACAATAGGAACAGATATCAGACTTTTATCTAGCTCTAGATTACCATCCTGATCTCTAATTTCTGAAAAATGGGTGCTTAGCTTCTTGTAATCACTAGCGTATAGTAATTTTCCATTTCTTCCTTTTTCATCTCTATCTTTCTCATCAACTTCTCCCGTGTCATCATTGATGAAGCAGCCTTTTTTAGCAAGAAAAGAGGAATTAGTTAGCTCAAACTTATCATCTTTTTCCCGAGCTTCAAAAATTGGAATATGTTTTTCAAGATCAATTTTTGAAAACCCAAATGGTTTATAGTAGCCATCATAATGCTTAACATCCTTGTTTTTTTCCCGATTAACTAAAAAGTCAATGGTAAAATAGGACCTATCATCCGTTTTCTCGACAAGAGCTAATTCAAAAGTTTTCTTGTCATACAAAAGTTTATATATAGTCTCACCATTACTATTCTTACTTTCTACAACTTTCCCAGATTTCACAATCTGATCGTAATTCTTTGGATATTTGCATTTTCTTCCATCTGTATATGTCATTACCTTCCTAAGATCCTTGACATAAATTTGAGATTCAGATGAAGCAAATAAACCTTTTGCTTTAAGCGTAAAGTCTGCTACTCCTTTTTTTAACACTCCAAACATGTTGTCAAACCAAAATCACTATAGCTCAATAATAAAATTAGTAAACTAATAATATACTAACACAGAACTAACAATTTTACAAGAAAATATGCCTATAAAAGAAAAAAGTCGTAAAAGCAAGGACTATATAAGTAATGCTTGATAAGTATTTTATGCATGTAATTGTAAAAATCCTTAGAAGTACGCTGTCTATATAATCTTCACACACTACCTGCATTCCAAGAACTGCATGCCAAAAAATGCAAAACACCAGTATAACAAAAAACAAAAGCTCTAGTGGATGATTAATAGCCTGAAATAATTTTTCATTAAAAGATAAAGGGCTATCAACATAAAATGTGCAAGAAAATGAGTAAATAAACCAAGGAAATAAAAATAACAAAATCACCGCAGAAACACGCTGGATCCACCAATGATGTACTGAATTTACAGATTGACTCATATAAATATAAAAGCCATAGTAGAAAGAAATAGCATTATTGTTAGTAATATAGCACTTTTTAAAACACTAGCAATTTCTAAATTAAGCCCAGCATCCCACAATAAATGACGAATACCATTGAGAAAATGATACATAAAGCTTACAAAGCATAAGATATAAGCTAATTTAGCAACAGGAGTGAACAATAATGCATTTAAGCACCTTACTATAATTAACTTAGGGGAGTAAACATATAATATAAAATACCAAGAAAGTATGATTAATAAAAGAAATAGCAAGATACCAGTCAATCTATGCATAATAGAAAAAAAACTAGTAACTTGTACTTTATATATTTGTAAATGTGGGGAAAGAGGCCTGTTACTCATAAAATTTCGTTATCGAGAAATTAAAAAATAAAGTAGAAGTAAAGACAGCAGTATAGTACATAATGACACTATTATTTGAAATGGTGAATTACGTACAAAGCCTAAGGAGGTAATCCAGCTGCAGATTCCCCTACTGCTACCTTGTTACGACTTCACCCCAGTCACTGATCCCACTTTAAATAACTCCTTCCTTGCGGTTAGGCCATTAGCTTCGAGTGAAACCAATTCCCATGGCGTGACGGGCAGTGTGTACAAGACCCGAGAACGTATTCACCGTGGCATGCTGATCCACGATTACTAGCGATTCCAACTTCATGTACTCGAGTTGCAGAGTACAATCCGAACTGAGATGTCTTTTAGGGATTAGCTTAGGCTTGCGCACCTTGCAGCCCATTGTAGACACCATTGTAGCACGTGTGTAGCCCACTCCATAAAGGCCATGATGACTTGACATCATCCCCACCTTCCTCCAGCTTATCACTGGCAGTTTCCTTAAAGTACTCAGCATTACCTGATGGCAACTAAGGATGAGGGTTGCGCTCGTTGCGGGACTTAACCCAACATCTCACGACACGAGCTGACGACAGCCATGCAACACTTGTGTAAAATCCGGCCGAACCGACCCTATCCCTTCGAATAGGTATGATTTTCATGTCAAGAAGTGGTAAGGTTTTTCGCGTTGCATCGAATTAAACCACATGCTCCACCGCTTGTGCGGGTCCCCGTCAATTCCTTTGAGTTTTAATCTTGCGACCGTAGTCCCCAGGCGGAATGTTTAACGCGTTAGCTGTAATACAGAAAGTAAACTCCCCATATTTAACATTCATCGTTTACAGCGTGGACTACCAGGGTATCTAATCCTGTTTGCTCCCCACGCCTTCGCGCTTCAGCGTCAGATTTGAACCAGATAGACGCCTTCGCCACTGGTGTTCCTCCTAATATTTACGAATTTTACCTCTACATCAGGAATTCCTCTATCCTCTTTCAATCTCTAGATTAATAGTTTTAAAAGCAATTCCAAGGTTAAGCCTCGGGATTTCACTTTTAACTTATTAACCAGCCTACGCGCCCTTTACGCCCAATAATTCCGAATAACGCTAGCCCTCTCCGTATTACCGCGGCTGCTGGCACGGAGTTAGCCAGGACTTCTTCTGTGAGTACCGTCATTATCTTCCTCACTAAAAGAGCTTTACAACCCAAAGGCCTTCTTCACTCATGCGGCATGGCTGGATCAGGCTTTCGCCCATTGTCCAATATTCCCCACTGCTGCCTCCCGTAGGAGTCTGGACCGTATCTCAGTTCCAGTGTGGCTGATCATCCTCTCAGATCAGCTATAGATCATTACCTTGGTAGGCTATTACCCCACCAACTAGCTAATCTAATATAGGCTCATCTAATAGCAATAAATTTTTCCCCCGTAGGGCGTATACGGTATTAGTTGTCGTTTCCAACAATTATTCCGTACTACTAGGTAGATTCCTATACATTACTCACCCGTCTGCCACTAAGTTATACCATAGCAAGCTACAATATAACTCCGTTCGACTTGCATGTGTTAGGCCTGCCGCCAGCGTTCATTCTGAGCCAGGATCAAACTCTCAAATTTAGACTTCAACCTATAAAAGGTTGAGGGTACATCGGATAAATCCGACAAAAAATAATTTAGCTTAATACTGCTGTCTTTATTTCTACTTTAGAAATATTTTAATCTCCAACTATTCAAACAACTTTAAGGATATTATTATGTGATATAATCACTATGTCAATATGTTTTTGCAAATCAAAAGCATTAATGTATAAATATATAACTATTTGGAATATTAACATGAAAAAATACATCTTTCTGCTTACACTTGCGCCAATGTTAGTTGGCATCACATTATACTTATTGCGCAACATTGATAACACAAAACAATCTATAACTGCAGGTGACAAGTTTTACGAAGTATTATTCTTAAAAAAAGATAATAAGTCGCTGCTAGAAGAAATAGATTCACATTGGGAGTATTTAGCAAATTTTGAACGCGCATTCAATCATATCTCAGATTCAATGCCAACAGACACAGCATCTATTATTTATAATGATTTGGCAGACGATAAAGATGCTCCTGATGTTTTACGTGAGTTAGCACAATACTTAGAAGTAATGAGCTTACTTCACTCCAGCGGTGAAAAAACAAATAAAGATAAAATTAGTAATTTAGAATCAAATGCAGTGTACCCTTATTCAAGCCAAGAAGCTATCGCTATAGTAAAGATACACAGTAACGACATTAAAGGTGCAATTGAAATATTGCATTCATTATTAAATGATAGAGAATGTCCGACTCTAATCAAGGCCAATGCACAAGAATTACTTCGGATATACGAAAACTAAAAAACTTGCTTGCATAACAATTTGGCAGCGCATCTAATGAAATAAAGAACTTTACTTGACAAACCTCCCTATTTTATTATGGCACTAAAAGTATTTATGACTCAAAATTTGTTTTTGACTGTAGGATCAATCACAAAATCCAGTAAAAACTTAGGTGTTTATTGGTAGATTACATAAAATTATAGCGGTTTTTTAAATTTTTTCTATATTCAGCCAAGTCGCGCTTGTTAGAACATTATTACAGCACCACTTACAGCAATATAGAGTCAAAATTTCACTACTCAGAGGTTCCTTTTACCTTTTTATTTAGTAAGACTTCTCTATATTTATAGTTAATATATCAAAGAATAAACTTCACTAGCAGAATGTCATTCTAGCACTAAAATGACAAAAAGAGGATAAAATCGCAATAGTATGTATCAAGCACCGTTGTATTTTCTCTATATTTTAGATTATTTTGTTTACCCCCCTCCCTTTACCATTCAGCTACGCAGATAGTTACTACAAACCGTAAAGATGTTTAAAAGAAATCTAATTTTTTATCAACTCATACATTTCATTACCAACTTCACAACAAGGTTCTGCAGTTGGATAAAAATAATCAAAAAAGAAATAATCCTTTAGTATTTCTGTGCTGCATCCAGAATTATAGTAAGTATCAAGCCTTCCTTTAAATATCAACAAGAGTATCTTTATACTTTTTCCAAATCACCCTACCCTAAACTGGTCTACGATGTTTGATAGGTATGCATCTCGATCATTTAACCCTTTGCTCTTATATTTACCAAGCATACTTTTCATTTTAGAGTTAAGATCGAATGCTTTTATTTCAAGATCTGCACCTTTCTTCATATAATCTAAATTATTAGCTAATTTTGTATTAAAACTCTGTGTAAGCTGTTGCAGCCAGCTCTCTTGCTTTTCGTCTTTATTAAAGCTAGTATCAAACCAACCTCAGTCACATTTGCAACAATCACATGCTTTACACCATATTCATTTAGAACCAAATGCATTACATATTTCACTAACCGCTTTATTTCAATACTTTTTCTGCTTTAACATTGTTATAAGCAGTGGCACCCATAATATTATTTCCTCGATTATAATGAAAAATAAAATCTCCTTTACCTACGTCTGGATGATGTTTAATTACTGCGTTTAGCTGATTAACTAAACGAAATTTATTGAGGAAATAAGAAAAAATAGGGTTAAGAATTTCAGATGCTGTTGCATATAAAATCGCATAGTTATGACCTTGCTGTTCATAGTATCGATCAAAAAATGAGCATCTCCATGATGACTTAAATTCTTCTAAACCTAAATACTTTGATACATATTCAACAACAGTAAGGCCATTGCTAAAAATCCTCCTTAATAAAAAGGGGCATTAAGTTTCACGTTTCTTACAAAGGATAAGTTATTAAAATTTCAATAATTACACCATTATCAGATAAACTATCACCCAGAACACAAAAATTTTTACACTTTGAATTAGAGTTATTATTTTTATTTGCCATAACATTCAATATCTAATCATACTGCTCTATAAAGCCTATAAAAAAAGAAAAATAGGGTGAAATTATAGAACTTTGGCTGAATTTTACCTATTTTTTGAGCAGCCCTTCTGCCTTAAAAGAAACCTCTAAGTTTTTTAGCACGGCTTGGATGTTTCAACTTACGTAGTGCTTTTGCCTCTATTTGCCTAATTCTTTCACGTGTAACATTAAAAATTTTTCCTACTTCTTCTAAGGTATGCTCCTTTCCATCTTTACCAAGGCCAAAGCGCATCCTTAGAATTCTTTCTTCTTTTGGTGTTAAAGTTGCAAGAACATTGGTCGTAATACCACGCAAGTCGGCAAGTATTGCAGCATCCTCTGGTTTAGAAACTCGCTTATCTTCTATACAATCACCGAAGGTACTACTATCATCCTTTCCTGTTGGAGCTTCAAGACTTACCGGATCTCTTGCTATCTTCATAACTTTGCGTATTCTTTCTAGCGGCATCGCCAATTCTATACTCAATTCCTCTAATGTAGGCTCTCTACCCATTTCATGAGTCATCTTTCTTAATGCTTTGTTGATTTTACTGATAATTTCCACCATATGTACTGGTATTCTAACTACTTTAGACTGTTCAGGTATTGCCCTAGTGATTGATTGTTTTACCCACCAAGTACCATAAGTCGAAAATTTATACCCACGTTTGTAATCAAACTTATCCACAGCCTTCATAAGACCAATATTACCTTCTTGTATCAAATCAAGCAGATCAAGGCCTCTTTTTGAATACTTTTTAGCAATCGAAACCACCAGCCTTAAATTAGCCTTAATCATTTCTTGCTTTGCTTGAGAGACTTCTTGTTCATGTTTCTGTATTCTCTTGATTACCTTCTTAAACTCCTGAACTCTATCTCCTTGTACATAACTCTTAATATTGCTTAAGGCACTAGCTATATACTCATAGCTATCGTTTATAAACCTTAAGAATTTATTTTTTAATTCACCTGTAAAAAGAGATTGATTTTCATTAATCTTGAGAAAACTTATTTCACTAAACTCGTGCTCTAAAAGCACATCATCATAAACATTATAAAAACTTTCTCTATCAATATCGTACTTTCTAGCTTCAGTAATAAGATTAGCTTCTTCAAACGTGATTAGTCTATTTATTTCGTAAAGTTTTTGTGTAATTCTGGTAATAGCAGCATCACTAAACTGAATTTGTAATGCTACAGACCATATTTGATTATATAAATTTTCTAGCTCATTAGAGAAATCTTTAGAATTTTTTTTCAATACCAATGCTTCATTTGTTAAAGCAATGATCTCATCCAATGCCGTGATAACCTTTGGCAATAAATCACTTTCCATTTCAAGAACAGAAATATTTAAGTTAGCTGAACTTATGTCTTCACTCTCATTTCCCTTTTCATCATTACCTTTTTCCTCATCATTAACACAATCTCTAACATCTTCAGCTTCACTTTCTTCTTTGTCTACCATATTGAAATCAGAGTTATAAATTGCATCCAGATTTATAATTTCTCTCAGTAAAAAAGTTCCACCACTTAAATCATCACGCCATGTTTTGATTATTTTGAATGCCACTGATGTTTCAATTATTGCACGTAACATGTTATGCTTTTCAGATTCAATTTTTTTTGCTATCTTAATTTCATCTGCTCGTGACAAAAGCTTTACAGAGCTCATATCCTGTAAATAAATCCTTACTGGATCATCGTTTTGCACTAAAGTTGTAGTAGTATTCAACGATGTCTCATCATCATCAAGCTTATTACCATCATTATTAGAAGGAGCTTCTTCCTCATCTTCACTACTTTCGAGTATGTTAATTCCAGAGTCTTGCAATAAAGCTATAGTATCATCTATAAAATCAGTTGAAAAATTTTCATCTGACAACTTATCATTTATATCATCAAAAGTGATAAAACCGCCCTTTCTTATACTTTTGGTTACAAGATCTTTGATGATCTTTTTCCTATCTTCCGTACCATTAATAGTTGACATCATTACCTTTACAGTTTATAATTTTATTTCTTATTTATCAAATAAACTTACAATTAGCAAGCTTATAGTTTTATTCTTAATTTATAGTTACTTGCTACTTCATATAGTTTAAGATACTATCAATTTATTCACATTCTTCTTAATCAACTAATCTCTCTATTCTTACTAATATGGACAATCCAACTGAAAATGTTGCAATTCCAACCACTATAGCAGTAAGCATTAAGACGTGAGGTATAGGATTGGTATATAAGTGAAAATTTGAAGTCAATATAGGAGGTAAAGAATTTTTTACATACCCTAAAGATATGTAAAACAACAAAACAGATGATTGTAAGACACTTAATCCCATCATTTTTTTGATTAAGTTTTTATCATTTACAATGATATAGAAACCTAGCACCATTAATATAGTAATGCCTACATAATTATATAGAGTCATTGTTTTTTCTTGCGAGCAAAATTTATATATATGATTAACATGGAAGAAGAGACGGTAAGCAATACACCCAGCTCCACTAAGAAAATACCCAATTTTTGACCTGTTCTACTATCAGCTGACAATATACTATAGGATAAAAAATTTTGGCCAAATAAAACTGTTATAATACCAGCTCCTCCATAGGTTAAAATACCTAGTACGTTAGTAAATTTGATAATAGAGTAAGGTATTGCTTTTAAAGTTGTAGGTATATCAAATAACATAGAATATAATATTATTCCAGAAGCAATAATTATTCCCGCCTGAAAACCTCCACCTGGAGTATAGTCACCATGAAACTGTATGTATAAACCAAAAAAAATGATAAAAGGTATCATCAAAAATGTTACTGCACTTAATACCGGATCTTTAATCACTTTCTTTCTCTTCTAATATTAACATTATACAAAGTGCAGCAGTAAAAACTACTATAGTTTCTCCAAATGTGTCATAGCCACGAAAGCTTGCTAAAACAGCTGTCACTATATTAGGAATACCAATAGCTTTTTCAGTATTTTCTACATAATAAGGAGCAACGTGCAAGTGAACTGGAGCATTATGACTGCCAAAATCTGGTAATTGAATCATAAAGTATGATAAACATGCAGTCAAAAATAACATAAAAAAAAGTGTTGTGGGGCTATGAGATAAATTTGCTTTGTAATTCTTTACCAAAGAGAGTGCTGCAAACGTAAAGACTGTGCTCAATCCTGCACCAACAGAAGCTTCAGTAATTGCAACATCTGGCGCATTCATAATCAAGTACATAAGTGCAATAAGTGCACTAAATACACACATTAGAACAGCACTTACAACCAAATGTTTCGAAAGAACTATAAAAACTGTAACCGTGAGTAACAGCAAAAGTAATATTAGATTCAGTATTTCTAGCATCTTAACCTTCTTTAATAGTCTTTACTTTTATAATAAGTACGCGCTAAAATATAACTGTTAGTTGAATTGGCTATCCATATTATAAAAATCAATAATATAACTTTAATAGTATTGATTGAAAATTCATTTTGCCAAGCAAAACCAATCAACAACAACATTGCGCCACTAGAATCTGCAATACCTGCAGCATGTAGTCTAGTATAGAAATCAGGAAATACTACTACTCCTACGCTTGAAATGACTATTAAACAAACACCTAAAAATATGAGAATGGATGCTACCATAAATTATCAAAACAACATTAATCTCATTAGCGCTATAGTTGATATAAAGCTGATGCTAGCATATAGTAATGCTATATCAATTAAAAAAAAATCATTCAGAACAATCGATATTGCTGTTATGAGTAAAACTAATTGTGTTGATAAATTATTGAATGCTAAAATCTTATTGTAAACGTCACTTGACCTAAATACTATACAACATAACATTACACTCATACAGAACAAAAGCACATAGATAGCAATACTAATCATTTATAAACTATTATAACCTCTGTAGATTTCTAAATCGGTACTTCTTCACCACTATCTTGATCATCTATTTCATCATCGTGGCTTTCTTGACTTACATCCAGACTTGTGTTAAGTTGATGATCAGAAAAATTTAACAAATTTGCTAGCTTACTTGGACTATTAATATAAGTATTATCTGTTTTTCCTTTCATGTGCTCCTTGCACCTTTTCACCAAAAGGTTAAACAACTCATGAGTATTCACCTTCTTTTCTGCTATTTCATATAAAGAAACTATCGTATCCTTATGATCTTTAAACTTAACCATTTCAACGGGATCGCTTGCCCCTGTACTCAAATCATGCGTTCTTTGACTTGCTAGCAGAACCAATTTAAAACGGTTGTGTACCTGTTCTACACACTTTTCTACAATAGACTCAACCATAAAATACCACCTTGATAAGCTTTATACTATATCACAAAAAATAAGATGTCAACTTCAGATCTATTGAGATCCAATTCTACATTCTACTTTTTCTTCTTTAGCTTTTACTGATTGATTTTCTGTTATTGTAATTGTTATTTCATGATCAAGCTTTTTCAAAAAACCTAACAGTCTCTCTAAAGAAAAACCACTTATCTTACCACTTTTAATTTGTGACACCTTTGGTTGATCAATACCAAGTTTCTCAGCCGCACAAGCTTGAGTCCAAGTATTTTTTCCTATAATTTTACTTATTATGCTCAGCAATTTTTTTTTTATTGCTTCACTATCCAGATTGTTTAATGATATTGTTTCCATAATTTTTACTCTCACATACCAACTAGCTTTATTAAATATTATATCATAATATTTAATATACCAATATATTAATAGTATATAACTTGTCAATAACTATCTGATACTCAAAATTTTAAATTGACTATAATTTTTATCAAAATACTAGTAATTTCAAACTATTATTTTGTAAAAAACTTACTATTAAAGAGAATAAGTTGAAATTGCAAAGTTTAAAATACAGAAATAATCATTTTACAAACTCGTTTTAGAGACTGTACATGATCTCAAGAAAGGAATAAACCGGAGATAGAGTATGTAAATTATGAAAACAGAGCAAGATGAGTAGGAGAAAAACTGAGTAGAGTTCTGTAGAAAGAAACAAAATCAAGAAGATTTAGGATATATTTTACATAGTGTTACAGGTCCTAAAAAGTGGCTTCAGTGAATCAACAATGTTTTCAAAATGGCAAGATTATTTTAATAAATGAAGTAAAAAACATAGCGGAAGTAAAGAAAGTGTTTTGAAATATATATAAAAAAGTAATTGCAAAGAAACAAATAAAAGGATGTAACTGTAGAAATCTTTGCCGTATTGTCAAAAGGTAAGTCTCTAATACTCTTATAGAAAAGTGTAGACAATTGTGATAAGCAAAATTCAATACTAGCTTACAAATCGTCTTCTTGCTTCCACCGCTTTGCTTCTAAAAAGATTATGAATAGACCCTTATATCCGAAATTTATACCTCTATATTTTAATATAGGGATTCATTTCAATTTTTAAAGTTTCTATTTAATAAGAATGCTATATCATATTCGTAATTTAATTTAAATATCTGTTGCTTCTGAAATACTATTTGGTTAGTAAATAAAATCATGTCTAATACAGAAAAAATGAAAAAGGATGTTGCTGTAATTATGGGAAGCGAGTCGGATTATGGCACTATGGTGCATGCTATTAACCTATTAAAAGAATTGGGAATTTCACATGATGTATTTATAATATCCGCACACAGAACACCAGAGAGACTCTTTAATTTTACTAAGTCTGCTCAAGAAAAAGGCTTTAAGGTTATTATAGCTGGTGCGGGAGGAGCGGCTCATTTACCTGGTATGACTGCATCGCTTACTTATTTACCTGTTATCGGTATTCCTGTGCATAGCAAGCAATTAAATGGGCTAGATAGTCTATTATCTATAGTGCAGATGCCAAAAGGTGTTCCAGTTGCAACAATGTCTATAGGAGAGAGTGGAGCATGCAATGCCGCTATTACCGCTGCATCTATATTGTCGATTTCTAATAGTGAAATTGCAGATAGATTAAAAAAATGGAGAGAGGGGCAAACTAAAGCAGTAAAAGAAAAACCAACATTATAATGGCAATAGTTCTTTTAGATACAAAAACCATAAATCGTATAGCAGCAGGAGAGGTAATAGAAAGGCCTGCAAGTGTGGTAAAGGAATTAGTGGAAAATGCAATAGATGCCAGAAGCTCAGAGATAGAAATTAAGATAGAAAGTGGTGGGCGTAACCTCATTACTGTAATCGATGATGGTAGCGGAGTAAAAAAGGATGATTTAGAACTTGCGTTTATGCGCCATGCTACTTCAAAATTGAGTGACAGTGAATTGATAGAGATCAAGCATCTTGGCTTTAGAGGAGAAGCTTTGCCTTCAATTGCAGCAGTAAGCAGAATAAAATTATCATCTAAGGCAAGCAAAGCAGATCAAGCATGGTCTATAAGGTATGAGGGGGGAGAAAAAATAGGAGAGCTTATTCCTTATCCTTTATCGATAGGAACATATATTGAAGTACGAGATTTATTTTTTGCCACACCAAATAGACTAAAATTTCTCAAAACCGAAAGGGCAGAAACACAAAGCATTGTTGATATTGTAAACAACTTAGCAATGATCAATTATGGAATTGAGTTTACTCTTATCTCCGATAATAAGAAGCTTCTTAAGTATGCTAAGCAGAACTCATTATTTAGCAGGCTATGCGAAGTAGAAGAAGAATTTCATGAAAACTCTTTGCAAATTAGTGAAGAAGAAGATGGCATTAGACTTACAGGATACATCTGTAAACCTACTGTCAATCGTAGCAATTCAACTCAGATCTATACATTTGTTAATGGTAGACCAATTAAAGATAATCTACTTATTGGTGCAATTCGTTATGCGTATCACGACCTTATTCCAAGCAATAGATATCCTTTTGCAGCGCTGCACTTAGAGATACCGTATGATCAAGTTGATGTAAATGTGCATCCAAATAAATCAGAGGTAAGGTTTCAGAACAAGAGGCTAATATATGAAATAGTGAGAAGAGGGCTAATAAAAGTGCTATCAAAGAGAATAGATCTTGCAGAAACTGTATTGGCTCAGAATGGAACAAAAACGAATCATCTATCATCAGATCCTTTTAGTAGGTCTAGTCTTAAAAATGAATTTTATGGAAGAAGGTCGGATCCTTTTGAAAACCAGTTAATGAGAAAATTTACTTCTCCAAATATAGAGACAAAAAGCTTATCAGAACATTCAAAATCGTTTGATTATACTGGTATGCAAAAATCTCCTCCACGAGCAGAAACTACAATTTTGGAAAGGAAACAAACCGATCTAATAAGGGACTATCCACTTGGGTTTGCACACTGTCAAATCTACAATACTTATATTATTGCCGAGGTAAGAGACAAACTAATTATAGTAGATCAGCATGCAGCCCATGAAAGACTAGTATACGAGTGCTTAAAGGAGAAATCAAGTATAAAAAGACAAAAACTTCTTTTGCCTGAAATGGTTGAAATCAAAAGTCAAGCCGGTATGGAAATGATAGAAGTTTATAAGGATAAGCTTTTCGAAATGGGCTTTGATATCGAAATTAAATCAGAAAATGCGATCATAGTAAAAGAAATACCTGCAATCTTAGGGTCAATAGATGTGAAGAAAATGCTAATTGATATAGTGGATAGATTAATAGAAATAGAAGATACTCTACCTATAGAGGATAAAATAAATAAAATACTAGCTACAATTGCTTGTCATGGATCAATTAGAGCAGGTAGAAAGATGAAATTAGAGGAGATGAATGAGTTGTTGAGGCAAATAGAAAAAACACCATATTCTGGACAATGCAATCACGGAAGACCAACCTATATAGAAATGAAATTAAGCGATATTGAAAAGTTATTTGAGCGAAGGTAAGAAATTGTCACAAATGTGTATAGATTATACAACCCTAGTTTCGTCATCTCAAAACTCAGATACACAATTGTTCGAACATTGCAATTTGCAGGTAATTTGTATAGTAGATAATGTCATTCTATTACTTGACGATGATTTATTATGCAGCTACTTGATTAAAATTAAGTTTCCTAAATCCCAGGCATTGTCTTTTATGTTAATAATTAATATACAACTAAAGATACTTATCAAAAACGACAATAAAGAATTCAAAAAAAGCCAGAAATTCTGTAGAATTGACCATATAATATAGAGAAAAAGGAAGTGTATGATCACATCCTTCACTCCGATCATTAATCTGCAAACAAAATAGTTTTGCATTTTTTGATAAGATTAAGTAATATCAGCGTATTAGTTATACAATTAATAATTTTTATGGATGAGCGTAATCCTTGGAATCTTGGAAAGAAACCGTCAGGTTCAAGTAATGAAGATATTTTAAGTAAAGCTGTGTCTGATATAAGATGCTTTTTTAATGGCTTAACCAGAAATAGAGGGAAAAAACCTTATTTCATCATTTTTATTGTTTTGTTGTTTTATTTTTGTACTGGTTTCTATATTGTCCATCCGAGTGAGGAAGGTATAGAACTTACTTTTGGCAAATATTCCAATACAGAAACATCTGGTTTGCGTTATCACTTTCCCTACCCTATTGGTAAGGTTTTTAAAGTGAATGTTAAAGAAGTAAATCGTGAAGAAATTGGGATAAGCAGCTCTTATGGGCGAGATACAGATCGTGGTGAAGGAGTGATGCTTACCGGAGATGAGAATATAGTCAACGTTAACTTTGAGGTCCAGTGGCGAGTTAGAGATGCCAAAGATTATTTATTCAAAGTGCGGGATTATAAACCTGGTTTCAGCGTTAAAAATGCTGCTGAAAGTGCCATGAGAGAAATAATAGGTAAAAATACGATCTCTTTTGCACTCGAAGGTCAAGGTAGGGCTGAAATCTCCAGAGATACTAGAATTTTATTGCAACAGATTCTTGATGGATATCAAATGGGTATAGAAATTTTATCTGTTCAAATGAAAAAAATTGACCCACCAGAAAAAGTGATTAGCTCATTTAGGGATGTACAAAGTGCTCGTGCAGATAAGGAGCGTACTATAAACGAAGCATATGCTTACAGTAATGATATTATACCTCGTGCAAAAGGTGAAGCAATAAAGATAAAATTAGATGCAGAAGCATATGAGAACGAAATAATAAATGAAGCGAAAGGTAATGCAAATCGCTTTTTATCTCTTTATGAAGAATATAGACAAAATCCTTCTCTTGTTAAGAATCGTATTTATCTTGAAACTATGGAAAATATTTTTAGCAAGGTAGATAAATTTGTTATAACAGACGATCTGAAAGGTATGTTCTCTTATTTACCTCTTACAAATCTAGGAAAATAGTCATGAGTAGTAATATTAAAATTGTTTTTGCTTTTGTATTTGTTGCATTATTGATTGCATTATCTAATTCAATCTTTGTTGTTCAAGAAACAAAACAAGCAATAGTTATACAACTCGGTAAAGTCGTAAAAGATGTTAGGGACAGTGGTTTATATTTTAAATTGCCATTTATAAATAACGTAGAATTTCTTGATAAGAGAATTTTAGATCTAAGTCCTGATAAAACTCCAAGGGAAGTGATAACTGCAGATCAAAAGCGTATTATAGTAGATGCTTATGCAAAATATAAAATAATAGATCCTATCACTTTTTATCAGACTGTGAAAAATGAATCAGGGCTAGTTAGAAGATTATATCCTGTCATAGAAGCTCACATAAGGGAGAATATAGGAAGATTTTCATTAATTAGTTTATTGAATGAAAAGAGATCAGAAGTTATGCAATTAATTCAACGTGGAGTTTATTCTGAAGCTGGAAAATTTGGCATAGAGATAATAGATGTAAGAATTAAGAGAGCAGATCTACCAGAAGAAAATAGTTCTGCAATATTCCGCCGCATGCAAACTGAAAGAGAAAAGGAAGCAAAAGAAATTAGAGCAGAAGGAGAACAAGCTGGACAAGAAATTAGATCAAAAGCTGATAAATTAAAAAGGGGAATTGTCTCTAGTGCAGTAAAAGAATCACATGAAATAAGAGGCCGTGGTTATGCTGAAGCAACTAGAATCTATAATGAGGCATTCAAGGTTGATGAAGAGTTTTTTAACTTTTATCGCTCTATGAAAGCTTACAGTAAATCATTTGCTGAGGGTAATACTAAATTTGTGCTTTCACCAAATAATAATTTCTTAGATATTTTGAACAAGGGATGGAAATAGTTTATGAAAAGTAAAGCATTTATTTTATCTATATTTGCATATTTTTTAATTTCATTTGCTTCATATGCTAATCTGTTTGCAAAAACAGTTGCAGATCCTGTATGTAGTTGTAATAAAGGGCTTGCTGATATAGTGGAAGAACTTATTCCCGCAGTTGTAAATATTTCAAGTGAGCAAATAGTTAAGCAAGAAAATAACAGTAGAACTAAAATCCCTTTTACGCCAAGAAATAATTTCTTTGATGACTTTAGAGAATTTTTCGAGCATTTTGATCAATTTTTCGATAGAGCTCCTAGCATTAATAGAGAAGTGACGTTACTTGGGTCTGGATTTATTATAGATAAAAGTGGAACCATAGTAACCAACTATCACGTTATTAAAAATGCCCAAGATATTACAGTTACTATGAACGATAATACTTATTTCAAAGCAGAAGTTTTAGGCTATGATGCAAAAACTGATCTTGCTGTGCTTAAGATTAATTCTGATAAAGATCTTCCTTTTGTTGAATTTGGTAATTCTGATAAAGCAAGAGTTGGTGATACAGTTATTGCAATAGGCAACCCTTTTGGTTTAGGTGGCTCTGTAAGTACAGGAATTGTGTCTGCAAGATCTAGAGACATTAGTATTGGTACTATGAATGAATTTATTCAAACTGATGCTGCAATTAATAGAGGTAACTCAGGGGGACCACTATTTCATCTAAATGGAAAAGTTATAGGCATTAATACTGCTATTTATTCCCCATCTGAGTCTGGCGGTAACGTGGGTATAGGCTTTGCTATACCATCTAATCTAGCTATTTCAATTATTGACACATTAAAAAGTGGTAAAAAAATAAAACATGGTTGGCTTGGCGTGCAAGTTCAGCCTATAACAAAAGAATTTGCTGAATCCTTGAGTTTAAAAGATATCAAAGGTGCATTAGTTGCAAGCGTAGTAAAGGGCAGTCCTGCAGAGAAAGGAGGAATCAAAGTAGGTGATATACTATTAGAGTTTGACGGCAAAAAAATTGATAGAATGACGCAATTACCTCATATGGTTTCACGAACTGAGCCCGGAAAGAAAGTACAGGTTAAGTTACTTAGAAAAGGTAAAGAAGTCAATATCAAGGTTGCAATCGAGGAATCTACAAATGATGATTCAGGTAATAATCAAGAAGAAAATAAATCAACATCTAGTTATATAAGTGGTTTAACCGTTTCAAATTTGCCAAAAGAACTAAAAAACAATGCACCCACAAAGGGTGTAGTAGTTACTAGTGTAGATAGTAGTAGTAATTCTACACTACGTGTTATTAAGAAAGGTGATATAATTATTCAACTAGATGGAATCGATATTGAAAATACTAATGATTTTCAAAAACAAATTGATTCAGCAGTAAAAAAAGACGGCAAAGATTCAGTAATGCTGCTTATTTACCGCAACGGCAATCAATTTTTCACCTCAATCAAATTGAAGAAGTAGCTATTTTTCTAGCTGGTCATGAAAAAATTGCTTGACAAATTTAACTAGCTTCTTTATCCTGAGGGTAAGGGTGTTTCTGTAGATTAATAAAATTTGTCCCTATACTGAAAACCTTTCCAACGAGGTTATGGAAGAACTAGATTTCAGTATCAAGCACTGGAACGATATCATCCATAAGATGAAAGAGCTGGAGTGGTAAGAAGTTCGATAATACAAAGCATTTTTATGCTCAGTTGTAAAAAAACAACTTTCTTTCACAAGTTAATTTATAACTAAATTAGTGTAAAATATAATTATATTTACTGATCATCAGTATTAATCAATAATTAATACCCATAAATTAATTATATCTAATCGCAAAGGGAGGTGGAGATGCGTTTTAAACTAGAAAAGGAAGATATTCCACAAAAAGATTGTAATAATAGAACTGGTCGTAGGATACCTGCACAAATAAGATTAAATAACAAAACAACATTTAGCCTGCCTAGTGTATCTTACATTATCATCGACAACAATATTGGCCTGAGTTTTCAAATTTGGGATGGCTTTGTTGCATAGCACTGATAGGCATGTAAATCACAGTGAATTTACGCAGCTAATTTAAATTCAGCCATACCTATATCAGTAAATTTGTTCAATAAGTAGCACTTAATTAACAGCTCTTTTTCACGATTTACCTCTGATTTATTTTTCAAGCCAAACCCAAATATTTGCTTCAACCTATAGAAAAAGACTTCAATATAAGACCGTGCTCCATACTTAACTTTTTTCTTCCATTCATTAATACCATCTTCATAATTCTCATATGACCTAATTCTACTAATATACTTGTTTCTTTCTGATAAGTAGTCAGCTAAACAAATTTTAGTATCCTTCCTAGGGCGAATAATAGGCACAATATTGTATTTTCTGCATTCTTTATACACACTTTTTATATCATAAGCCGCATCTGCTCGAATAGAACAAATGTTATATTTATCACTGACTTCTTCTAACATATCGCAGACCGGCAAATAGTCTACAGCAACACCACTAGTGTAGTTCATGCTTATTGCTTTCTTATCATTTATGTTTAAAACAACATGTAATTTTCTTACTTGACCATAACCACTGTATTTTCTTTTTCGAATATTAAGCTTACTATGCCCACCGTTATTATTGTAGATACTAACTCTAGTGCTATCTACGGCAATTTCAACATTTTCCAGATCATCTTTATTGCTTCTATGGTCATCAATCTTCAAATTAAGCTTTTTAAATCTTCTGGAAGCTTGTGTATAGCTGATAATCTTAAGTTTTTTGCCTATTTGTACCATATAACCTTTTACAAAACCTACAGCTTGTCTCAAGCCAATTCTAAAAAGATGAACTATTATGTGTATTAAAATTACAACTTTATCACTATAAGTGTTATTGCCACCTGCAACTTTTGGACTATTTTCATACCAATTTTCTATGGCTTGATTAACAAAATGAAAAACATTTCCTCTTTTTTTGAGAAACTCGTTATATTCTCTTTGGTTACTTACTCTCATTTTTTGTGGCATAAGTTGTACTTGTTTGAAAAATGCCTATTTTACAACAAAATTCGTTAGTAGCCATATATTAAAAAGCTTTTCTTCTTACAATAACCTCAACCAACACTAGCTATGCAACAAAGCCATTTGGGATTTGAAGCATGACGTGGCAAGTATACTAAACAACTTATCTGAATGGCCACAATTAAAGCTAGAAAGGGTAGGAAATGATTACAAATTCGCTTTAGTTACTACCTCTGATCAACCTTATTATTATTACTATGATGGCAAAGATACTATGATAGATACTATTTATCATATGCCTTATGGTTACACAAATGGTTTACATGTTAACACATATAATCATGAAAGCTGTAGTACTTATTATGAACTGCTAGAAAACAGGAAGGTTTTAATAGATCCAAAAGACATAATTAGTAGCGAAAATGTTAGTCTTATTTTGGAAGATCTTAAAAGTTCACCTGATAGAAGACTCAAAATAAAAATAGGAGACTATTTGTTTAAAGAATCAAGAAATATATACAAATTATATAGGAGCGCTCAGGTATATAATCAGGTATATAATTTAACTGGTGGAAAAGTTGGCATATTGAATAATATCCTTTCAGCATTTACTCGTATAAGCAATACATTCCAGTTATTCCCTTTTCATGAAATGGAGAGCTTGAAAGCACAAGATACCTATTTCGCAGTAAAAAAGTTAGGCAATAGTTATGTTGGTTGCATATCGTATGAAAATAGCACATGCAAAAATTTTTATAATTTTAACCCTAATTCTTTTGGGTATGAGCACGACAATAGACCAGGTCCATATCCTTATTATTATAACTTAGAAAATTTTGATAACTTTTTGGAGGTTGATGTGAATATTCAAGAACATATAAATTTAGAAACAGAAATTGAACTTTTAAAACGCAGAATAGACAGATTAGAACGTACTGGTGTACAAGGTCCTAAAGGTGAGCCAGGTGAAAGGGGACAAAAAGGTGATAGAGGCTTCGATGGAGCGCCTGGTCCTCAAGGTAACAAGGGGGATACTGGATCGTCAGGTGCGCATGGATCAAAAGGTGATCAAGGACCTAAAGGAGAAAAAGGGAATCAAGGCACTAATGGAATAACTCCAAGTATTAGTCAAGTTGTTACCGAATTTTCTTCTAACAGAGCCCATCTATATCCTTTAGCAGCAGCTATAATGGAAGAAGATCAGAGTAATTCCATGGGATTTTCAGAAAGAATAGCACATCTTTTTGGTGAGCGTGTAAAGCGAGAAGATTCTTTAAAAGCGTTAGTTAAAGGCGTACAAGGTCCTCCAGGCCAAAAGGGCGAACCAGGTCGTAACGGTCAACGGGGGTTAAAGGGCGAACAAGGTCCCAAAGGTAATAAGGGTGACCGAGGTTTTCCTGGTCCAGAAGGTTCTAAAGGAAATACTGGCTCAAAAGGTGAGAAGGGAGATGCCTCAAGTGCTATAGAAATTGCAACTGAATTAGTTACCAGTAAAAAAGCTGAGCTAGGAGAAGCAGTTCTTAACGCAAATGGTATCAAAGGTGAAAATCTTGCAACTCAGATTGCCGGTAAAATTAATCTTAATTCGCAGGAACTTGTGAATAAAATTGATGTAGCAAAACTTACTGAAGGAGTAGTAAGTAAACTTTCTTTAGAGGAAGCAAAAAACATTATAAAAGATACTGTGAGTAAGATAACAAGCGATGCCACAAAGAAAAATAATCCCGATCCTATAGCCTTCCAAAAATATGAAAAATTTGCAGAAAAGCTTGCTAAACTACTTGTTGATAGAAGCAGTATGAGCGAGATAGAAGCTCACAATCTTATAAAAGGTAAGGTGAGCGATTGGGCACTTGCTAAGTATCTTCTGCTTCATAGTGATTTAAATAATCAGCCAAAGGCTCTAGAAATCGTGAAGCAAGAAATAGACAAGGAAAAATTAGTTGAGTATTTGCTTGAGTATGCCAAATTAAAAGGCGATGTGAATGCAGCAAAAACAATAGTTGAAAATATTGTTCATCAGTTCTTTGACACTCAAAAAGTAGGTGAATTAGGAAGAGCAGTACTAGAAGCAAAAGATGATCAAGATAAAAAAGTGCTGGTAAATGATCCAGTCTTACGTGAAGGAATAGCAGAAGAATTGAGACAAAATCCAGGAAAGATAAAAGGTCCCAAAGGAGATACTGGTTCTAAAGGTGATAAAGGAGATACCGGAACAGATGGATTGCCAGGTGCACAAGGTCCTAAGGGAGAGCCAGGCATAAAAGGTGAGCCAGGCATAAAAGGTGAGCCAGGTATAAATGGAACAAAGGGGATATTGGTCCTAAAGGATTAGACGGAGCCATGGGAATAAAAGGTGATATGGGTGAGAAAGGAAAGATAGGTTCTAAAGGTGACAAAGGAGATACTGGGTCTAAAGGTGATAAAGGTAGAGATGCAAGTCCTGAAGAAGTTGCACAAAAATTAATTAATAATGGCACTATTGCTAATCAGGTGCTTGAATATCGTGACCAAGGCGGAGATTTAGTATTAGAGAAGCAAGTTGCAGGAAGAATTATTAGTAATCAAGATATTCAAACAGGAATAGCCATTGCATTAGCTGATAACAGAATGGAAGAGCTAGCAGATGTGTTACTAAGTGATTCTAATCATACATTAGTAGAAAACCTTGCAAATAATACCGAGCTAACACAAAGCATTGCAGAAGAACTAAGGAAAAATCCAGGAGAAGTCCAAGGTCCAAAGGGAGAAAAAGGAGATATAGGTCCTAAAGGATTAGACGGAGCCATGGGAATAAAAGGTGATATGGGTGAGAAAGGAGAGATAGGTTCCAAAGGTGACAAAGGAAAACCAGGCACGAATGGGTTGCAAGGTCCAGAAGGTCCTAAGGGAGAGCCAGGTATGAGGGGCTTCAATGGTACACAAGGTCTTACAGGCAACAAGGGTGAGCCCGGTATAGAAGGATTAAAAGGAGATATAGGACCTCAAGGTATAAAAGGTGAGCCAGGTATAAATGGAACAAAGGGAGATATTGGTCCTAAAGGATTAGACGGAGCCATGGGAATAAAAGGTGATATGGGTGAGAAAGGAGAACCAGGTGCAAATGGATTGCAAGGTCCAGAAGGTCCTAAGGGAGAGCCAGGTCTGAGGGGCTTCAATGGTACGCAAGGTCTTACAGGTAACAAGGGTGAGCCGGGTATAGAAGGATTAAAAGGAGATATAGGACCTCAAGGTATAAAAGGTGAGCCAGGTATAAATGGAACAAAGGGAGATATAGGTCCTAAAGGATTAGACGGAGCCATGGGAATAAAAGGTGATATGGGTGAGAAAGGAGAACCAGGTGCAAATGGATTGCAAGGTCCAGAAGGTCCTAAGGGAGAGCCAGGTCTGAGGGGCTTCAATGGTACACAAGGTCTTACAGGTAACAAGGGTGAGCCGGGTATAGAAGGATTAAAAGGAGATATAGGACCTCAAGGTATAAAAGGTGAGCCAGGTATAAATGGAACAAAGGGAGATATAGGTCCTAAAGGATTAGACGGAGCCATGGGAATAAAAGGTGATATGGGTGAGAAAGGAGAGATAGGTTCTAAAGGTGACAAAGGAGAACCAGGTGCGAATGGGTTGCAAGGTCCAGAAGGTCCTAAAGGATCAGATGGGTTGCCAGGTTCAAAAGGAGAGCCAGGTATGAGGGGCTTCAATGGTACACAAGGTCTTACAGGCAACAAGGGTGAGCCCGGTATAGACGGATTAAAAGGAGATATTGGTCCTCAAGGCATAAAAGGTGAGCCAGGTATAGATGGAATAGGTGCTACATTAGCTGATCAGTTTTTACGTGAGATAAGAAAAGCAAAAAATGAAACTCTGGATGCTAAAAAAGCAGCAGAGGCAGCTAAAAATGCTTCAGAAGGTTTTGCAAACAAAGTCGAAGAACTGCACAATAAAACAGCTATTTTTACAAAAAATGCTAAAAGTTTTAACACTCAAGCTTTGCGATCGCAAAGAGACACAGAGGCGCTCTATCGTCAAACAAAAGATATATTTTGTAGAACAAGTCCAGCAGATCAAATTTGTGGTGCACGTAGAAGAAGGAGGGAAATTAAAAAATCATCAGTGACAAGCGGAGCAAGCAGACCAACTTCATTTATATCTCAAGTAATAAATTTCTTTTACCCTGCGGTAGGACAGGATGAATATAAAGTAAAAAATGAAATACAGGAAGTAGCAAAAATAATAAATGCAGCAGATATTGTAATACAATTTGAAGAAGTATTAGGAGCAACAGCTGTGAAATGTGGCATTTCAAAGAGAAGTCTAAATTTTGATCCAATGGAACTGCAGTCAACCATTATCAATAAGTCATTACTTAATGATGAAAATCATAACGAGTTGTTGAAGTTCTTGTGTGTAACTGCGAAAAAATCATTCCCTAATTACAAACAAACCGGTAAATGTTTGGCTATTTTTAAAGATCATATGGAAAAAAGATTAAATGAGCAGCAAAGAGCTTTCGTTAATACTGAAAAAATAGTGGCAGATAATGAGCAGCCAAGGAGTTTTATGAGTTATGTTGCTCCTCCTAGTAGCCTCAGTGCCATTAATCAGCAAGTTGTCGGTTATTTAAGGTAATATCATGGAAAAACATATATTTAAAATAGACGATAAAAATCCGCTTTATAAAAAATTGATTAAACTTCCCACTGTATATTACATAGTAAAGGAAAATGGTAATGTTAATACTGTTTCTTCACATATTGGTATAGTTGAAGTAGGGAATATTAATGATTTAAAGTTAAAGGAGCAGGGTGATGAGATAGTTTTATTTACAAACAACTCACCTCTGAAATTAAATGGCACGGACTTTATTATAGAACAAAAAGCTATCATAGGCGAGAATCAAGAGAATATTATAAAACAGCTTAAATTAGGAGAAGAAGCGTTAATTTCACGTAAGTACATAAAAGACAGTAATAATTTTGTTATTGAACTCATAATGAGTAATGATGATGGAAATAATTTTATTGGAATGCTCAATTTTATCAATTTTAACGATGAAAATGACCCAGTACTACAAAAAATTCAAGAAGAAAAAGGTGGACTTTATTTTACAATAGAAGGTGATTATATCTATATATCAGATGAAGAAGGAAAATGTCTTCCAGTATGTGAAGATGGTAGTTGCTATAAGTAGCAATACACAAAAAATGAACATGATATATTAGAAATTAGTGAGATATCAACAATAATAAAAAACTTAACTAAAACTGAGCAATGCAGTGCACCAGCTAAAGCAGGGCAGGATTTTACTTTGCAAAAGGGAAAAGAATTATCGGATAATATCTATCAAGCAGATATCATGTTAAACGGTAAGCTTGTAGCTACTTTACCAAAAATAGGTTACTGCATGCTTGATGACCAATTGGTCATACATAATCACGTTACAGAAGAAGAGATAAAAATTCCTAGAAACTTTCATTATCTTAAAGTCGTTAAGTCTAGTAATAATGATGATTATAAATTAACATTTTGTAATTTCCTAGGTAATGAGTTTTTTGAACATAAAAAGTATGATTCTCAATACTCAAATGTTCCAGATGAATACCAGTATACAAGTTTAAACTATATGAAAAAGGGATATAAGCCAAATTTCTGCAAGTTACTTAACGATAAACCATCTTTTTTTATTGCAAAAGGAACTACTAATCAAGATTCTTCAGGCCACTGCCCAGCTGATGTATTTGAATTAGCAAAACGTGAGAAAATGGCTACATTAATTGATCAATTTGGCTTTTTCAATAAAGAGGGTAAGTTTCAATATTGTGATTACCATACAAAAGCAGATTACGATGTTTATGATTCTTATAAAATTAATAAAGAGTACAAAACAACAGATGAATTTCTCTTCAATGATGACATAGTTCTTTATACTATTCCAGAGCTATCTTAACCACGCACAAAGTATATTATAATTGTTTCAATAATTGTTTTTAAAATTGAATCGAGTAGACTTTCAAGCAGTGTAAAAATGTATTTTTTTAGTTTAGATTCGCTACCATTTTGCCGCTCGTTAGTAACGCAGTGGTTTTGTAATAGAACACAAGCTGCAAAAACTTAAGGAAAAAATGGGTCAGTGCTTGACACTGGCATCTAGTTCTTTCTATCAAAAATGCTGTAAAGTGTTCACCAATTTAGTTGGATACCAGTACTGGTATGATATTATGAAGACCTAGCAGTTTATGACGGTGTCATTCCAGCGCGTGGCGCTGGAATCTAGTTCTTATTACCTGAGTCTTCTGGGTCCCAGTACTCGTATGACAAGAAAAGGGAGTATTGGTTTCAGCATTAGCCATGCATCTGGATCCCAGTATCAAGTACTGGGATGACAAGAGAAAGAGGACACTGGGATGAAATTATGAAGGCCGGGATAAACACTATGAGGACTGGAATGACATTATGAAGGCCTAGCAGTTTATGACGGTGTCATTCCAGTGTGGAATACAGCTTTTTTGTAACTTCATTGAAAATATCGTATAGCTATTTGTTCACAATTAATTCTTCTGGATCCCAGTACTCGGATGATAAGAAAAGAAACACTGGTTTCAATATTTGCATGCATCTGAACAGATACAGATGGCTAAAATATTGAAGAAAGCATACGCGTCAAGTTAAGAGCAACTACCTTCTTTGACTTGTCAAGAAAGGTCTTTTTTCCCCAGATTCTATTATCACATGCTGAAATGACATCTCTTGCTTCTTCATGTGATTATGCAAAAAGCCCTTTGAATTTTTGCAGCTTGAAAAATCTTTATAAAATTTACTTTCTTTAAATGCTTTAATCTTCTCTTCATTATTTAATGAGCCATATTTAGAAAAATATTCATCTGTAATGTGAATATATAAACTAATCAACTCAGGAAAAGTGTAATCAGTTTTGTTGGAAGACTTTAAACACGTAATTGGCAATTTATGTATATCTTTATCAGCTTTTTTAGAATCAATACATTTATCATTCTTTCTTAATGTTGTATGCTGCTTGAAAAATTCTTCATATTCCTCAAATCCTTCAAATACTTCTTTTTTTTGGTAATCTTTTCTTCTACCGCTTTGATCTATTTTTTCTATTTCTGTTGCAAGTTGCGCTGGCTGTTTTATCGTTTTATCTCCCTCTCGATTAAAGTACATTGTATAAGGAGTAATTGAATTTACGATTTTATATGTCTTCCAGTGGCAGCCAAAAATCTTCAGTACCAATCTGATTATCGGAGCAAGAAAAATTTTTAACTTTGCCATAAAACCAAAGTAATAAAGAGACGCTTGTTTAAGTGAACTAGCGGCATTGCTAACGATACATCTTAAATGTATATCCTTACCCTTAAAATTTTTATGAACCTCTGCAGCCACATGTCCACCTAGGCAGTCTCCAAACAATATGATATCATCTGGCTTTATACCTTTTTCCAATAAGTTAGTTACAACTGCTATACCAGATTTAACTCTATTGCTACGTATCAATGAACTGTTTTTACTTAAACCAAGTCCAGGATAATTAAAAAGATGTACATTGCTCTGTGGCCCAATTCCAATTTTGGGAATAATCTTTACCAGGGCTTAACGCTCTATTTCCACCAATAAAGTATATCAGATGTTTTTCACCTCGATTATTGTTTTGATTTTTACCAAGAAGCGTAATTGTCTCTATTTTTATCCCGTTTTGAGTTTTTATAAATTCTCTCTCAGTTTGCTCTCTTGTTTCTTTCATATTTTAACTCTCACTATAATTATACAAAAAAATCTTAAAAAATCAACAAAATCTCAATTTTATGAACAATATAAACTTTTTAAAATTCATTGAATTATGCTTTCAAACGGTAGTACCGGGGTGTGAGTATAATGATTATCAATATATAAAAGTCATAGCGGATAGGCTTGAAGCGGCAAGTTCAGGTGAAGTGAAAAGAATAATATTCAATATGCCTCCGCGTTCAATGAAGTCTATTTGTGTAAGTGTTGCATGGCCCGCATGGATACTCGGAAATCAGCCAACTGCAAGAATAATAGTTGCAAGTTATTCTCGGCTCCTCAGCGAAAAGCACTCACTCGATACCAGGTGCATAATGCAATCTGATTGGTATAGAGAGCTATTTCCGAAAGTAGAATTATGCAAAGATCAAAACACTAAATATAAATTTCAAACAGTGCAAAGAGGATGTAGGATTGCAACATCAGTTGGGGGAACATTAACCGGTGAAGGTGGAGATTTCATTATCGTGGATGATCCACTAAGTCCCGCACAAGCTTTGAGCGAAACATTTAGAAAGCGTGCTGCAAACTGGTTTGATCAGGCTTTAGTAACCAGGCTCAACGACAGAAAAAAAGGAGTTATCGTTCTTGTGATGCACAGACTCCATTTAGAAGATTTAACTGGTCACCTCCTCTGTAAACCAAGAAACATATGGCATCATGTCTGTTTACCAATAATAGCTGAAGATAAGGAGATTATTTATTCAGTTAATAATCATATTCCAGAGCATGAACAGGAAATATACTCAAGAAAAGAAGGTCAATTGTTGTATTCCCTAACTGAAGGAAAAGAAGAAATTGAGATGATAAAAGCTGAACTTGGGAGTTATGGTTTTGCTGCTCAATACCAACAAAACCCTCTACCACTTTCAAGTGCTATAATTAAACGAGAGTGGTTGAAGCGCTATAAAAATTTTCCTGATAGCCTCTTGCATGTAACACAAAGTTGGGATACTGCAATTTCAACAAACAATACAAGTGACTTTAGTGTCTGCACTACCTGGACAAAAGTAGATAATACATTCTATTTACTCGATGTATATCGCGCAAAACTTGAATATCCAAAACTTAAAGAGAAAGTTCTGTCGCTGGCTGCAAGGTGGAAGCCACACGCAATTTTAATCGAAGCAAAAGCAAGCGGTCAGCAATTGGTTCAGGAGCTCAGGAAAAACAGTGATTTACCTATTATTCAAATAGTACCACATGATGACAAATTAACTCGATTTCACCGAATTGTCCCAATTATAGAATCTGAGCGGGTTTTTCTCCCTAACCAAGCAGTATGGCTTAGCGACTTTGAGTATGAGATTTTAATGTTTCCAGAAATCCGTCACGACGATCAAGTAGACAGTACCGTGCAATATCTTCAGTGGGTGAGAAATAATATTGCTAGAGTGGTAGCGATACGTTCATTGTAGCTTGAAAAGGTTCCTCGGAATTGTGTATAATTTTTTTAACTGAGTTTTATCCATTTTCTGAATGATATTTTAGGGTTTATTGAAATAAATACTACGCAAAAATTCTATCTCTGGGTGCTTAGATGAATATCTTTATATTAGACGAAAATCCTGTAACTGCAGCACAAATGTTATGCGATAAGCACATAGTAAAAATGCCGCTAGAAACTGCTCAATTGCTTAGCAGTGTTTTTTCAATAGCATTAAAAGAGCCAAATCCTTTAGTCAGCATTACAAACCAGAATATAGAAGTTCCATATAAACTTACTCACAAAAACCATCCTTGTTCTTTATGGGCTAGACAATCAAAAGGAAACTTTGATTGGTTAATAAAACATGGAAAAGAATTGTGTATAGAATATAGCTTGCGATACAAAAGAACGCATAAATCCGAAGAAGTTATAGATTGGTGCGATAATAACAAGGATTTGCTAATATTTCGATCAGCTGATATACAAGCTTTTACACAAGCGTTACCTGATCGATATAAATGTAATAACCCAATAGAAGCATATAGAGAATATTACCTAAAAGAAAAGATGAGATTTGCTAAGTGGGAAAAAGGTAGAGAAGCACCAGATTGGTTGCTAGACAAAATGCTATAGGTTATAAAATTATCCAAACCGATCATAAAAAAGGTAGAATTGAAGTTGCAAAAGCAATGCTGGCTGATAATGTTGATGTTTATCAAGTTTATTGATCTTTCTATTTGTGAGATTAAAGAATTCAGTAAACTGTTATTCCCAGTATATGGTAGGCTACTTGCACTATAGAGTGTCATGTACACATCTGTACTAACAAGCAGAGGTAAATCTAAGTCAGTTTAGATATAACATTTACTTTAAAAAACTTTATTTTACGCTGATATTCTAGCGCTTTTCTGTGGTATTTTGTTGGGGTATAATTTGCAAAACTATCTTCCTTATAGGTTAAAAAATTACACTGCTTTATATGTAACTCTATCCACTCTGCATAATCCTGATGATCAGTTGCAATAAATATTTCACCTGTGACAAGTATTTTTTTTGCTAATAAATTTAAAAATTCCGTATTAATTAACCGTCTTTTGTTGTGACTTCTTTTTGGCCATGGATCTGGAAAGAGAATAAAGAATTTTTCAACACTGTTGTCAGGAAAATTGGCAATTAATTCTCTTGCATCTTCTGTCCATATTAAAATATTTTTTATGCTGTGTGCTTCTATGCTTTTTAGCAAGGAAGAGACCCCCTTTAAATAAGGCTCACATCCTATAAATAATAGATCAGATTCATTGAATGCCTGATGGAGCATATTTTCACCATTACCGAAACCTATTTCTACTCGTATTCTTTTTTGTAAGTCTACGATCTTTTTTATAGATTCCTTGCTGTTTTTAATAGAATACTTCTCCAAAACATTCAACTTCAACCTAGATCTTCTGGAAAATGACCTAATCCAATTATTATTCCTAGATAACATATCTTACATAACTTAATCTTTTATAGCTTAAACAATTCTCGAAATGAATTAATGAGAATTTACTTGTCACTAATTATTAATATTATATAATATATGAGTTCTAATGAAGTTAAAATTAAAAGGTATGGAAAGTACAGTTGCTATCAAGAGGCTATCATCAAATAGGTTCATAGAAGAGATATTTCAAGATCAATTTGATAATCAAGACAATGACTTTTGTGAAGATTCTTTTGCTAACAAAATCAAAGAAGGAGATGTGGTAGAAGGTATAATCACAAGAAGAAATTCTAATGATATTGTGGTTGATGTTGGTTTAAAGTCAGACGGAAGAATTCTGATTAAGGAGCTCAGTTGTAATGATGATATCACTGTTGGCTCGAAAATTAGAGTTTATGTTGAAAGAATTGAAGATTACCATGGTAATGTTGTTCTTAGTCGTGAGAAAGCAATCAGAGACGAAAAATGGAATAAATTGGAAGAAAGCGCAATTACAAAAGATGAAGTAACAGGAATCATTAAACGCTCAATTAAATGCGGTTTTATTGTTGATCTTGGTGATGGAATAAGTGCGTTTTTACCTCTGAGTCATGTGGATTTGAAGCAAATAAAAGATGCTAATCACCTTATTGAAACTGAACAAAAATTCATCGTTCTTAAAATGGATAAGAAGCAGGGGAATATTGTAGTATCAAGAAAGCTGGTATTAGAGAAGTTGCATGCTGGTGAAAAAATTAAGTTTTTAGAATCTTTAAATGAAGGTGATGTAGTAGAAGGCAAAATAAAAAGCATCACTCACTACGGTGCATTTGTTGGCATTCATGAATCAGATACAGTGGGAGTTATAGATGGACTGCTACATATTACAGATATCTCTTGGAGTAATGTAAGTCATCCATCTGCAATTTTTTCTTGTGGTCAGCATATAAAAACTAAAATTATAAAAATAGATAGAGAAAATGGAAAAATCTCCCTGGGTGTAAAACAATTAGGAGACAATCCTTGGCAAGATCTAGAGTCAAAATGCCCAATTAACAGCGTACACAAAGGATGCGTAACGGGTATAAAAGATTGTGGATTCATTGTTGAGATTAAACCTGGGATTGCGGGTTTGGTACACTCATCAGAAATAACTTGGAGCAAGAGTAATTTACCAATTAGTAGTTTTGTAACAATAGGACAAGAAGTGGATGTAAAAATTCTCGGTATTGACATTATTAAAAATAAGATGAGTTTAAGCACAAAAAGGTGCGTAGAGAATCCTTGGCAAGTATTTATTGATAAATATCCTCTTGGTTCTATTGTTTCTGGTAAAGTTAAAAGCAACAATGGTTCACAAATATCTGTGACTTTTGATAATTCTGAGATATCTGAGGACGTAGAAGGAACAATTTATATGCAAAATCTAAGTTGGTCGAAAAACAATTCAGATGAGATAAAAAAGTATAATGTAGGTGATGAAATAGAAGCAAAAGTGATAAGGGCTAACGTAGATCGGACAAGAATTTATCTTGGAGTAAAACAAATAGAGTATGATCCTCTTGAAGAACTGATAGAGAAAGTTAAAGTAGGGGATAAAATTCAGGTTACTGTAAGTAAGAGAGAGGAAAATGGTCTAATCGTTGAAATTGAGAACAATGTAACCCTTTTAGTAGATCAAGAGCATTTACCAGAAAATAAAAAGTTTTCTATATCAGAAAAAATACAAGTTGAAGTAGTAGGTGTTGAAAAATATAATATAATATTATCTGCCAAATAACTTCTTGTGCTTCATATAAATGGCAACGAAATCTGATATAATAGCAAAAGTGGCAAAAAAAAACCTTTTGTTAGATAAGGTTATTATAGCAGCCATAGTTGATAGTTTTTTTCGAGTGTTTTCAAACACGTTAAAATATCATAATAGAGTTGAAATCAGGGGGTTTGGTTCTTTTTCAATTAGAAGCTATAACTTGAAAGAAGCAAGTAATTTGACGTCACAGAAGGTTGCAAAACATCAATACTTTAAAACTTATTTTCGTAGCAGTAAAAAGTTATCCCTCTTGATAAATGAATGAAAATCTATATTGTAAATTTGAAAGTTGTACAATATAGCATCATATGCAAGTAGTAGAAATAGTTATACATAATAACACATATAAAATATCTTGCGAAAGTAAAAAGAAGGACCATTTATTACAACTTGCTAATAGCTTCAACAAGCTAGTTAGCTCCATATCTCAAAGAACTGGAGGTAAGGGCTCAGATGCATTAAATTTCTTACTTGCAGCATTGACTCTCGAAGACAAAATTTTAGAATTAACAAAGCGATTAGACGAAATAAATCAAGAATGCAAAAAGTATAAGGAGGAAAAAAGAGTAGAATATGCTGAAGTATTAGATAGGGTAAACAAGATTATTGGGTGCATAAGTGATTAAAGGAAGCAATCAAATCGACTACCTCACTACTCAAATCAGGGGGGAGAAGTCTCTTACGAGTTATGTAACAATATAATTCGCAATCATCAAGATCAACTATTTTTTCGTATTCAATTAGTTCACTTAAGGAAAATTTATCAAGATATTTCAATGCAAAATGCCCTAAAAGTATATCAGTTTCTTTACAACCCCTATGCCAACTCCTATACATCAGTTTTCTTCTTAATAAGGAGATATCTATCATTGTCATTAAACTTTTTTTTAATTTAAAGACTAAACTAAATACTTGTCAAGCAAGGCGCATTTTAATATACTCAACGTTTGATTAAGATTTAAAACATAGGTGGAATTAATTTCTCATCAACTTAGCGCTGGAATATATTATTTTTTATCGTTTTCTTTAATAATTTCTATCATAGTATTCGTGCATGAATGTGGGCATTATATTGTCGCTAAAGCATGCAAGGTTAAAGTTGAATCTTTTTCTATAGGCTTTGGTCCTGAAATTTTTGGTTTTAACGACAAGTCTGGAACTAGATGGAAATTAAGTGCCTTTCCATTGGGTGGTTACGTTAAAATGTTAGGGGATACTAATGCAGCAAGCGTTCCTGTTGATCAACAAAAATTAACTGAAGAAGAAAAATTATACTCATTCCATACAAAACCTCGATATCAAAAAGCAGCAATAGTTTTTGCAGGGCCTTTTGCAAACATGATATTTACCGTTATAGCCTTCACAATATTTTTCAGCGTGGCAGGTTATTATCGTACTCCACCAGTAATTGGTAATGTAATTGAAGAAAGTGCAGCAAAGCAAGCTGGCCTATTACCAGGTGACACTATTACACAGATCAATGAGTACAAAATAAAATACTTTGAAGATATTTCACGCGTGATAATGTCCAACCCTGAAACAAGAATAGAAATTAAGTATAGCAGAAATAACGAAGAGTACAGAACTATTCTAACTCCGTTTACAGTTGAGGATAGAGATGTCTTTGGTAACATAATAGAAAGAAAAACTATAGGAATTACCTCAATTAATATGATAGGGTTAAAACAGTCATCTTTTCTTGGAGCTGCTAGCCTATCAGTGAATGAAACCTACCACACTATGTGTTTAACAATCAAAGCACTCTTTCAAATTGTTGTTGGTAAAAGGAGTATAAATGAAATAGGTGGGCCAATAAAAATTGCAAAATATTCAGGGCAATCAGCTAAAAAGGGACTTATTATGGTTCTATATTTTATGGCAATTATTTCAGCGAATTTAGCTGCAATTAACTTGCTGCCAATACCACTACTAGATGGTGGGCATTTATTTCATTATATTATAGAAGCAGTTATACGTAGAGATTTGAGTTTGAAATATCAAAAATATGCAGCCACTTTTGGTGCTACCATACTGTTTTTGTTGATGGCAGTTGCAATCACAAATGATATTAGGCATCTTTTTTAAGATACATATGAAAAAGTTATTTCACATACTAATAATAATATTTATTTCTTTTCCCACTCTACTTGTTGCTCTAGAAAATAAGGAAAAAGTACAGATAAAAAATATTAAGTATATTGGCAATGAGCGAGTAAGTGATCAAACAATAAGGTTTTATACAAAATTAGAACCAGGTAATCATATAAATGATGATGATGTAGATTCAGTTATAAAAGATTTATATAAAACAAAGTTATTTGCTAGTATTAACGCCTATATCGATGATGAAAAAAACTTAGTAGTAAAAATTCATGAGAATCCATTGATTAACAAAGTAATATTGAAAGGCAATAAGTTATTTAACAGTAAAGAGTTGCTAAATAACGTTATCCAGTCAAAATCACTAACTATTTTCACTGAAACAAAATTACAAAACGATTTAATAAATCTAGCTACTCTTTATAGGAACAGTGGTAAAATTGGTGTTAAAATTGCATATGAGCTAGATAAGCTTGGTAGCAATAGGATAAACCTAATTTTTAAGATAAAAGAAGGAAGAACTTCTAAAATTAAGGGTTTACGATTTATAGGTAATAAAAACTTTTCAGCAAATGAGTTAGAGCAAGTTATCAAAAGGCATAGCAATGATATATTTAGTAAGTTATTTAGAGCCATTTTTAAAAGCGGAACTCATTATTCACCTCAATATCTACTGATTAACACAGAACTGCTTGATCGCTTCTATTCATCTAAGGGATATATTCAAAATAATATCCAACCAATTGTTGAGGTTGATAATAATAACCAAATAGAGTTAACTTTTTTGATTGATGAAAAGCAGCAATACTTATTTGGAAATAATGAAGTTGATATTGAAACTGAGATTCAGGATTTAAGTTTAAGGGAAGAAATATTAGAATTTATCAAAGAGGAAAATAATCAAATATTTAATAGAGTTAAAATTAACAATACAGCAGAAAAAATAAGTAAACATTTAAGCGAAAAAGGATATATATTTGCAAAAGTTAATCCAGAATATACACAACATAACAATATTGTGGATGTAACTTACAAAGTGCTACCAGGTAAAAAGATTTATATAAACCAAATTACTATTGATGGCAATGACCGCACTTTAGATAAAGTAATTAGAAGAAAACTTAGCATGGCAGAAGGTGACGCATATAACACATCTGAGATCCAAAAATCACGTAGAAAATTGATATATAGTGATTTCTTTGAAACAGTAAAAATAAATAGTTATACAGTGGATGACAATGCAGTGAATCTTGATTTAAATGTTAAAGAAAAAAGAACTGCCTCGTTATCTTTAACAGGTGGTATGTCTCTTCCTGGTGGAGTATTTGTTAAAACCGATTTCACAGATCGTAATTTATTTGGTAGTGGTAAAGAAGTATCTTTTGCTCTTGAAAAAAGTCAATATGTTCTTTCTACTAGTATAGACGCTGTTGAAAATAATTTTAACGACTCTGATACTTCACTAGGCATGGGTGTTTTTTATGAAAAACAAGACAAACCAAACACTACTTTCGATACCTGCAACTGGGGAGGAATAGCAAAAGTATCATATAAAATCTCAGAAAATCTAACCAATTCCTTTCAATATTCTTATAAGTATAATCACATACACATGGACAATAAGGGTGGAAAAGATGAGGATATCTCTGAGATAATAAGAGATCAAGAAGGTGAGTATCAGGTTTCATCAGTGGGATATACGTTATCATACAATAAACTGGATAACCTCTATACTCCTAAAGAGGGATATTTATTGCGCTTAAATCAGGATATTTCAGGATTGGGAGGAAATGTAAATTTCCTAAAATCTGAATTCTTATCTTTTTATACACATCCTATATTAAGCAAAATTGATGATGATATAACACTGCGCTTTAAAGTAGCAGCAGGTCATATTTTTTCTTATACCGATGAAGATCTAAACATTGGCCAGCACTTTTTTAAAGGGGGTAATGAGATTAGAGGATTTGACCTTTCCGGCATTGGACCAAGAGCAGAAGACAAAAATCAAAGCTCATTGGGAGGCAAAACTTATTTTAATTTAACACAGCAAGTAGATTTTCCACTATCTAAATTATACGACTATGCTGGTATCAAAGGCTCACTATTTGTTGACTATGCAACACTTTTTGGTTTAGATGAAAAGAAGAGATATAGTGGGAAATATTACGATAGTAAGCTTATAAGAGTATCACCAGGTTTTGGCTTTTCAATGCCTTCTCCTTTTGGTAGAATTAGATTAGATTTTGGGTTTCCTTTAGTAAAGGAAGCTTATGACATAATACCATCGACAAACGTTAAAATTTCTATTGAAGCGGGGATTTAAATGAAATATATACAGTTATTTACATCAGTTATTGCCTTAATTATTTCCTTATTTGTGGGGTATAAGTTTGTAGGGTATCAACCTCAGAGCACGCTTAATACAAAGGCTGCCATTATTGATAGTGATAAGGTTATCAATGAATCTCTGGCTCTGCAAAATATACAACAACAAATAAAGGAGCAGAACTCTAGATTACAGAAGGAATTTGAAAATGAGTTAGAAAAATTTAAGCCATCGAAAGAAGAATTTGACCTTTTGTCAGAAGAAGCAAAAAAAGAAAAGACAGAACAATTTAGTAAGCATACTGTAAGTGTTAGGGATAATTACGCTAAGAAAATGTCACATTTAGAAGAAAATTATAGAGAAGCAGTAGAAAGTGTCTTTAACAAGATAAAAGAAGTTGCTAAAAGAACAGCAGAAAAAAACAACATAGATTTGGTACTATTTATTTCAAAAAAGAATCAAGTTTTATACTCTATGGATGAAGTAGATTTATCGGATGTAGTATTAAAAAATGTAAACAAGGAAATCCCCGAATTTGCTTTGCAAAACATTGAATAGACTTATGCAATGTAATATCAATGATATTATAAAAATACTACCACATTCTTATCCTTTTCTCTTAGTAGATAGGGTCATAGAATGCGATCCTGGTATGAGTATAAAAGCAATTAAAAACGTGACTTTCAACGAGCAATTTTTTATTGGTCATTTTCCTGGCCATCCGATAATGCCAGGAGTTTTGATAATTGAGTCTTTAGCTCAAGCATCTGCTATATGTGTTCTCGGTAAAAAAACAGTAGAAAATAAAGTTGTATACTTTATGTCCATTGAAAACGCAAAATTCAGAAAGCCAGTCACTCCAGGAGATACCTTAATTCTTCAATCTAACTTTGAAGGTTTGCGTTTAGGTGTATACAAATTTAAGTGTGTTGCATCTGTTGGAAAAGAAGAGGTTGCAGGAGCAACAATCTTAGCAAAACTGCAAGATAAATAAAATCTTCATCTATAAGAAACAGTATGTACACTGTATAGTATAAAGATGCAACTGAATTTCAAAATCTCATTTTCAAACTTATACACTCGTAATGAATTAATAAAGTTAGATAAGGCGTTTTTGGATTACATAAAATCGTGCGATGAAAGCTTGTTTTATTCATTAGTTGAAGCAAGAGAAAAAGCAGCTTCTTCTTCGATGTCATCCCAGTGTTCATCCCAGTGCTTGACACTGGGATCCAGAAAACAAGAAGGATGGATTCCAGCTTGGATGAAAGATGGTTGTAATAGCCAGTTAATAATGGATCTCTCACATTTACTTGATGAATTTATTGCAAAATTTTTCAATATTGAAAAAGAAGTAGAAGAGTTAAAGGAAAAACACAATGACTTTGCTGTAATATACAGATGCAAAAGATTATTTGTTCAGCGTTATGCATTGAAGAAATACACTGATGTAGCAAATATTGATTATGTCACTAACAAATTAAATAGTTTCATTACTTTACCGACAACAGAAAAAAACTTTTCTGAGCAGGTAATGAGTTGGCTTGAAAATAAAGAGGATCACAAAGAAGAAATAGAACTTGCGGCTCAATATGCAGTTTGGAGAGTAAAAAATAAACAGAGTATACTATTTAGCATACATAAGAAAATTGATTACGAAAATCTCGTATCATTCTTGAAAAAAGAAGTAGACGAGGTTGAGGTTCTGTATTCAAATGAGGTGAAAAGAAGATATGGTTTTGATCTAACAAGCAAAAAGGTGAGTTTGAATAAAGCACTAGATAATGCTCACTACTGCATATTTTGTCATAAGCAAAGTAAGGACAGCTGCTCAAAGGGGCTAATCAATGATGACAACACTTTCAAAAAGTCTCCACTTAGAGTTGAGCTGCACGGCTGCCCACTAGAGCAGAAAATATCAGAAATGAATCTGGTAAAAAGCGAAGGATATAGCATAGCAAGTCTTGCAATTGTGATGATAGATAACCCATTATGTGCAGCTACTGGGAATAGAATATGCAATGATTGCATAAACTCATGCATATATCAGAAACAAGAGCCTGTAAATGTGCCAGTGGTTGAAACAAGGATTTTGGACGACGTACTCAATTTGCCGTACGGATTTGAAATATATTCTCTGCTTAGCCGTTGGAATCCTTTAAATTTTCAGCGTCCATTGCCAAAAGAAAATACTGGAAAAAACGTTCTAGTTGTAGGACTTGGTCCTGCGGGTTTTAATTTAGCTCATCATTTATTAAACGATGGGCATAACGTTATCGCCATTGATGGACTAAAGATTGAACCTTTGATCGATAATTTTCAGCTAATTAAAGATTTCAAACACGAAAAATTGAGTGAACGCATGGCAGATGGGTTTGGTGGGGTGGCAGAATATGGCATTACTTCCCGATGGGATAAAAATTACTTAAAGATTATTAGATTACTACTGGAAAGGCGTGAGAATTTCGCACTTTATGGAGGCATTCGTTTTGATGGCACGATTAATGTTGATGATGCCTTCAACTTGGGTTTTGATCACATCGCACTAGCACTTGGCTCTGGCAAGCCACGAATGATCAAAATAAAGAATATGCTGGCTCGCGGAGTGCGCATGGCATCTGATTTTCTGATGTCATTACAACTTACCGGTGCTCTTAAGTTCGACTCCATAGCAAATCTGCAAGTTCGCATGCCGATAGTTGTCATAGGTGCAGGACTCACTGCAATTGATACTGCCACTGAAGCTTTAGCATATTATCCAATTCAAGTAGAAAAATTTCTTCTTCGTTATGAGATATTAGTTGATAAGTATGGAAAGAAATATGTTGAAAAAGATTGGACGGAAGAAGAATATGAAATTGCAAATGAGCTTATATCGCACGCAAAATTGATCCAAGCAGAGCAAGAGTTAGCAAAAAAAGAGAATAGAGAAGCAAAAATATTGGAACTAACTAAGAGCTTCGGGGGAGTGAAAATTATATACAGAAAAGAGCTAAAAGATTCACCGAGCTATCGATTAAATAGCGAAGAGGTGCAAAATGCATTGTCAGAAGGAATCTACTTCATTGAAAACTTAGAGCCTATTGAAATTGTTACAGACAAATATAATCATGCTGAGTTGATAAAACTGATTGATACAAAATCCCACGAAATTAAATGTATCAAAGCACGCTCTATTCTCATAGCAGCAGGCACTGAACCAAACACGGCTATTGCAACAGAAGATAAAAAGCATTTTCAACTAAGTAATGGATATTTTATTCATTTAAACTCATTAGGAAAAGAAATAGATCCAGTATTTTCTCCTAAGATGCAGGATAAAGACAGGATATTGGTATATAAGCAAGACAATAAAACAATTAGCTTTTTTGGTGATCTTCACCCTTCGTATAGCGGCAGCGTCGTGAAAGCTATGGCAAGTGCTAAGAACGGCTACCCTATCATTTCTCAGCTTTTGAATAGAGTTAGCTTCATTTCTCCCACTCCAGCTAGAATCTCGGAGTCATATGCACACTTGTATGAATGTTGTAATGTAAGAGTAACTTTCACCAAAAAAGATGTCATTCCAGTGCCCAGACACTGGGATCCAGAAAACTTAATTTTGAATGAGTACATCAGATGGTTGTATAGTCAGAACTGGATTACAGTGTCAGCTACTTGCATAACACCACCTACTATGCGAATTACCTACAAATTGCAGCATTTGTACACTAAAGCGTCACGCGCTGGAATAATATCAGAACACCTGGCTAACGAAAAATTTTTTAATAGAATCAAAGAGCAATTCACCGCAAAGATTATAAAAATTCAATATTTAACTGACAAAGTTGTGGAAATAGTGATCAAAGCACCACTTGCGGCAAAAAATTTTAAACCCGGACAATTCTTTAGGTTGCAAAATTTTGCAATCAATAGCAGAAAAGTCAATAATACAACCCTTGCTATGGAAGGTATAGCTGTAACCGGCACTGAAGTAGACAAAAAAAAAGGAATTATTTCCACTATTGTGCTTGAAACTGGCGGCTCCACTAATTTGTGCAGAGGCTTAAGAGAAGGAGAGGAAATAATCTTTATGGGTCCAACTGGTAAACCCACTTCGCACTAATTATATCATAATATATATTATTTATTAATAAATCTATACTACAATAATAATTTTTATTAAGGTAGCATTATGACATACAACTTAACACTGTCATTTCCAAAGGAAAAATACTCTATAGACAAGAACAGCTATGAATTTATAGCAAGAGATAAAGAAGGCAACAGATTTATCATGACTACAGATGATAAACAAAAAGGAAAAATTTCTTTTTGTAAAGATGACGTTAATGAGTGTAAGTTTACGCAACACTATGCAGTCAAAGATCCAAAAATATGTAATAAGCTCCCTGATATTGACAGTGTTGACTATATCACTGTTATTATGGAAGATTATGGTGAAAAATACTTCCACAATAGGATATTAAGTGGGCTCAATAAGTGTGATATTGATTACACAGTTGTGGATGATGGTACAACACAGAATGTACTGTTAGAGGATTTTATAATCTAATTTTTCACTATATAGCTACTCAAGAGCTTTCTGAGTTCCAGTATCTGCTGCTCAAATGCGTAATTACAGCACTTGACTATAGACTGAAAACAATCTAATATTCCGCTACTTGTTAGTGGAACCTATCTATACCATTATCCAAAAAACATAAAAAACTAAATTAACAAATAATTCTTTAATAGGATCAACTATTGCAAAGGTCATAAAAGTTGAATGAGTGAATTGAAAACTACTAGCTACATTAGATTTGTACAGATAATTAAGAGAAAGCGAGTAAATAACTTTCAATTGGTGGAGTTACTGAAGTTCTTGGTATTAAAGTGACGCCAAACTTTATTTCAAAAAGTAAATAATTTACTAACGCTCGTGCACAAATTAAAAATAAATTATGCACGAGTGTAGCACTATGAATTAGGAGTGCTATATTAAAGCTTACCTCACTATTAAAGCTATCGGTCAGATTAGATTAAAAACCTAATCTGACCGGTTTCTCTACAACCCTCTAAACCCTGATATAATTATATGGTAATTAGTTTAATTAGTGGTTAATATGCAAATTGATTTTATTCATATATTAAGATAGCATAAACCATATTGGTTTAAATTATTGTGCAACTTTATAAATCGTCACTGCTACTTCTACTGACTGCATTAATAGCTATAGTTCTAAAATTACCTGAAAATTTGAGCATTGCAGTAAATTGGTCTCTCCCAATTCTAGATTTTGATTTATCTTTTCGTATCGTACTAATATCTTTTTTGTCAGTTGCATTTTTAGCTGTTCTACCAACACAAAATTTGACTTTTTCAGAGATGCTATCTTTTGCTGCTTACACTACCTGTTCACTCTGTGCAATTTTATCCAAGCAGATGATATTGGTTATAATATTCTGTGAATTAATGACCGTCAGTGCATTTTTTACTATCGCAGCTGGCTGTAGAGATAGTGGACCTGCAATAAGGTACGCTTGTGTACACTTTTTCGTTGGAGTTATATTAATAGCAGGATTGGCACTTCAAAGCACTAACCTGATAATTTGGGGTTTGTTGATAAACTGCGCTTGTTTTCCTTTTTCATTTTGGGTTGTTGATGCATATCCTGCTGCATCGCTACATGGCACCACATATCTCTCTTTATTTACCACTAAAGTCTCTTTTTTAGTGATGCTTTTACACACTTATAACCTATGGCAAGATTGTACTGAAATATTAGCGCTTGTAGGCGCCATCACTGCAATTTACAGTATTATATTTGCTTCTCTTGAGCAAAATATTCGCAGATTTTTATGCTATAACGTTGTAGGACAAATGGGCTTGCTGATTATTGCAGGAAGTTTGCTCAGTCCTTCGGAAAAAGCAATACCAATTTTGATACTGCATATAATCTTCTCTCTTGTTTATCAATCATTATTGTTTGTGGTCAGTAATTCGATTATTTTACAAACAAAAACAATTAGTTTTAATGGAGTGGGTAAACTGATGTCAGTGGAAGGCATGTGTGCTATAATCGCAATACTTACAATGGCTGCATTTCCTGGAACCGTTGGATTTATCAGTAAATCATATATCACAGCTGAAATTGAAATGAACACTGTTGCCTTAAAAGGGTACAAAAATTTATATAAGGTTCTAAATTTGCTGCTTCATTTAAGCGTTGGGCTAAAGTTTCTTTATTACTTATTTATTGCAAAAAGTAAGTCAAAACCTTTAGCAGAGAGGGGAGGCAAAATGACTATGATTATTTTAGCATTTATATGCGTAATCGCTGGCAATCCTTACTTACCTATTTACAATAAACCTTCAATTTTTGATCTGGTGTACAATACACAAAACATTTGGTCTCAGTTTTATTTATTACTATGTACCACTTTATTGTTTATTCCTTTACGCAAGTTATTTTTGCCAAGAATAAATTTTAAAATGGATGTTGATTGGATTTTTAGAGCTTTCATACCTTATACTGTCTTGCTGTTCAATCAACTGGTCTTTAAAGTGAGAGAAATGTCTGCCAACGTACTGCAAAACTTGACTAATTCACTTGCTAGTTTATACTTTAATAATATTACTAAACTTAAAGAAGTGCTGAGTTATAACTCAGTGAGTTTTGTTTCAGCTTCTTCTCTATTTTTAATGAGTATTCTACTAGCGCTATTATGTTTAAATCGTTAACCGAAAGTTTAAATTCTGTATTTAGTAAACTGAGAGGAAAGTCAATCATTTCTGAAGATGATTTTAACCTTGCCATGCGTGAAATACGTATAGCTTTAATTGAAGCTGACGTTTCACTTGAAGTTGCGAAAAAATTCATCAATGACATTAAAGATAAAGTGATTGGGGAAAAAGTCATAAAAAGCGTTTCTCCATCGCAAATGATAATCAAAATTGTGCAGGATAATTTAGTTGCAGTTCTCGGATCAGAGAAAAGCGACTTAAACCTAGCAGCTAAACCCCCTGCTGTGATTATGATGGTGGGCCTACAAGGTGCGGGTAAAACAACCACCTCAGGGAAGCTTGCTTTAAAGTTAAAAAAACAAAAGAAAAAAGTGATGCTCGCTTCTTTAGACATTTATAGACCGGCTGCCCAAAAACAACTTGAAGTGCTAGGTAAACAAATAGATGTGCAAACTTTACCTGTAGTAATAGACGAGAAGCCCGTTACAATTACAAAAAGGGCACTGGCAGCAGCAAAGAACGAAAATTATGATGTATTAATACTAGACACCGCAGGCAGGCTTCATATTGATAATAATATGATGAATGAGTTGAAAGCCGTAAAGGAAATAGCTTCACCTGCAGAAGTTATTTTAGTAGCCGACGCAATGATAGGCCAGGATTCGGTCAATATTGCCAAATCATTCAATGAGATAATAGGTGTAACCGGCATTATTCTCACCCGTGTTGATGGTGATGCACGTGGTGGTGCTGCTCTTTCTATGAAAATGATCACCGATTGTCCAATTAAATTTATTGCTTGTGGTGAAAAATTAAGTGATCTCGATGATTTTTATCCCGATAGAATTGCAAAAAGGATACTTAGCATGGGTGATGTTGTATCATTGGTTGAAAAAGCTGCTGAGATTGTTGGTCAGGAAGAAATTGATAAGTTACAAAAGAAAGTAAAAAAGGGTAAATTCGACCTAAACGACCTAGTGGGAATGTTAAAGACTCTGAGTAAAATGGATGGCATTAGCAACATAATGAAATTCATTCCTAGTTCATTCACAAAAAAGCTAAGTAGCAGTGTGCCCGATGACAATAAAGTGAAAAAATATATAGCCATCATAAACTCAATGACCGAAAAAGAAAGGCAAAATCCAGATATTTTAAATGGCAAAAGAAGACTTAGAATTTCTAAGGGGTCCGGAACAAGTGTAACTGACGTTAATCTTCTAATTAAGCAGTATAATCAAATGAGCTCTATGGTGAATAAGTTCAGTAAAATTGACCATAGTAAACTCAAAGAATCTGATTTGATGGATATGCTAAGCAGAAAGTAAGTCAGCAGGTAGTGGAATGAAATAAAATCATCAGTTGTAATTGCTGTTGAATAGTAAAGTATATTATTTTAGCGTGAAGTAATAAATTCAATAAATTTCTTCAGTTGGAATTGGCATGATAATCAAAATTGATACAAGTTACTTTATCTATATTTAATGCGCTGTTTTATAGCTAACACACTATACCACCGTAGCACTACACTAGTAACAGACCGAAGGTTATCGATATCTCAAGTTAGGCTAGTTACAGCATCCATAATATCGTTTGTAAACCTGTAGCTATATACAATAAATGAACTTTTTTATATATTCGTTGTTAGTATTTTGTATTTCCTGAACAGTTCCGTGAGAAATGATCTCCCCTTCATATAATACTGCTATTTTGTCAGCTATTTTAAATGCACTATGAATATCATGTGTAATCGTGATAATTGTAGGACGAAGATCTTGAGATAATTTTATTATTATCTCATTTACTACATCTGACATGATTGGGTCTAATCCTGAAGTTGGCTCATCCAATACAATAATTTCTGGGTTGTGTGCAATTGCTCTTGCAAGTGCCACTCTTTTCTTCATTCCACCTGATAGTTCTACTGGAAACATTTCTGCTATGTTTTCTTCCAGCCCAACATCATTTAACTTCTCAATTGCTAGGCGTTTTGCCTCCTTTATGCTGATATTAAAGCGTTTTTTATAATTAAAAGATATATTTTCCCACACTGTAACGTAGTCAAACAAAGCGGAATTTTGAAATAAGACTCCAAATTTATTTTTGCTTTTACTATTTATTTTAATAGACCCTGAGTCTGGTGTCAGTAATCCAATAATTATTTTTGTTAATACAGATTTACCACTTCCTGAGCCGCCAAGTATGACTAATGATTCTCCTTTCGATATATTGAAAGTTATGTTGTTTAATATCGTTCTATCATCAAAGGATAAGCTTATATTCAATATTGATATTATGGGGCTATGCATGTATTAAAGTAATTAAGTAATTTGCTAAAATTATCAATATAGAGGATATAACAACAGTTGATGTTGTTGCAATACCTACTCCTCGTGCACCTTCCCTACAATGGTAACCGTAATAACAACTTGAAACAGAAATTATGGCTCCAAAAGCAGTCGCTTTCATTAGCCCAACAATAAAATTGTACATATTAAAGAATTGAGCTGTATATTTTATGTATATATTTAAATTGTGGTTAAATTCAAAGACTGCGGTGACATACCCTCCAAATATTCCTATTAGATCTGCACATACTGTAAGTATTGGAAATACTATAACTGACGCTAGAATTCTTGGTACAATTAAATATTTGAAAGGATTGATGTCCAAAGTTGTAAGTGCATCTATTTGTTCAGTGATGCGCATCGTGCCAATTTCTGCTGCAATTGAGGACCCAACCTTTCCTACCATTATTAAGCTGATCAAAACTGGCCCTAACTCTTTAATGATAGTGATCGTAACAAGTTTAGGTACTACTTGTTCTTGATTAATCAATATACCACTTAAGCTACTCTGTAAAACTATCACTGCTCCTATAAAAACTCCAGTGAGCCCAACAATTGGCAAAGAGAAAAAGCCTATCTCTATAATTTGTCTTGCCACATTGCTAAAATAATATGGAGGAATAAAGCAGTGGTATAGAGATTGAATAAAAAATACAAATGCGTTACCAATCCTCAACAGAAAGTTCATAAAGCATCTACCGATTATTCTAACGCTGTCTATATTAAAGGAACTCACTTTACATTTATCTTAGCTAAAATTAGTTTTACTGATTTTATTAAAATTTTTATTAACTTCGCCAGAGTATAGTCAAGATATGTCTTAAGTTCAATATACTTTGATCAAAATGCTTGAGTTTAAGTTTATAAGACTGAATTGTATAAGAAAACCTTATTTATTTTGCTATTTACTCCTTGTAAAAAACATGCTACTAATAAATTGTGTTATATAATTGAATTGGAGTAAGTTTTGGCAGTTCCGAAGAGAAAAAAGTCAAAGTCAAGGCGTAATATGCATCGTTCTCATCATGCTATTAAGCCTAAGAATATTGTAGTATGTGCAACAACTGGAGAATTCATGTTGCCTCACAACATAGCAGTTGACAATAGTTACAAAGGAAAACGTGTTTTCATTAAACAAAAGGCGGAGTAACTCATGATATGTTACCCACGGTCAACAACAACATAGTTATCGCACTTGATGCTATGGGAGGGGATTTTGCACCTCTTTCCGTAATTCAAGGTGCTAGTTTTTTCTTGGATAATCTTGTTGACCCAGGTGTTGAAGTTTTTTTTCATATTTATGGAGATCAGAAAGAAATATCTCCTTTGCTCTCAAAATACAAAAAAGTAAGCGATAACTCCGAATTTACCCATTGCTCTGATAATGTTCTTCCAAATGATAAACCCTCTTTTGCACTTAGACATCGCAAAGATTCAAGTATGAAGGCAGCTGTTGAAGCAGTGAAAAAAGGTAAAGCTTTTGGGATGGTGTCTTCAGGCAACACTGGAGCATTGATGGCTATCTCCAGATTTATTTTAGGAACATTACCCAATATCTATCGTCCTGCTATTGCATCTGTCTGTCCAACTAAGACAAAAAGCTTTGCATTGCTTGATCTTGGTGCAAATGTTGACTGTAATACTGACTCATTATTTCAATTTGCATTAATGGGGAGTATATTTGCAAAAATAGCATTAAAAGTTGAAAATCCTGAAGTCGCTTTGCTAAACATTGGTACAGAGGAAGTGAAAGGTACTGACTCAGTAAGAGGAGCTTTTGAGTTACTCAAAAATGCTCCAAGTATTAACTTCAAAGGATATATAGAGGCAAGTGAATTTTTAGATGGTAATATAGACGTAATTGTTGCTGATGGTTTTGTTGGTAATGTAATGCTCAAGACAGCTGAGGCAACTGCTGGTACTTTTATCAGTCTAATAAAACAGGAAGTATTTAATTCATGGATGACAAAAATGCTTGTCGGCATATTGTTAAAACCCAAGCTAAATAAAGCATTAGAGCGTTTTAATCCTAAAATTAGAAGTGGAGCTATGTTTTTAGGGCTAAATGGTATCATTATAAAGAGCCACGGAAATTCTGATGCTATTTCTTTTGCTCACGCTATAAAATTTGCAGTAAATGCAATCAGTGAAAATTTGAACCAGAAGATAATTAACGGGGTAAGTCATATTGAATAAAAGTTTCATATTGAGCACTGGTTCTTACCTACCAAAAAAAATTTTGAGTAATAACGAAATTGCATTGATAGTTGAAACAAACGATGAATGGATACGGCAAAGAACAGGAATAGTTCAAAGACATATAGCAGATGAAGGAGAACTAACGTCAGATTTAGCTGTTAATGCAGCAAAAAATGCTATAGAAAAAGCGAAAATTTCAATAGATGAAATTGGTTTGATCATAGTTGCAACAACAACACCTGACAAAACTTTGCCTAGCTGTGCAACGATTGTACAAAGTAAGTTAAAATGTAAAAATGCATTTTCTTTTGATGTACAAGCAGCATGCTCTGGTTTTATATATGCAGTTACAGTTGCTGATTCGCTCATAAAATCTCACAATAGAATAAAATATGCGCTCGTTATTGGTGCTGAAATAATGTCTAGGATTGTTGACTGGGAAGATAGGTCAACTTGTGTACTCTTTGGTGATAGTGCTGGTGCAGTGATAATAAAATCAGAAATGGGTAGCAGCGGCATCATATCAACAAACTTACACTCTGATGGCAATGTGGACATACTATGTACGAACGGAGGGGTATCCTCTACTCGTGATTCTGGAAAGATACTTATGAATGGAAGAGAAGTGTTTAAACATGCAGTGGATAAGTTAACAGCCTCAGTAGAGGAAACTCTGAAATGCAATAATTTGAAAATCATTGATATTGACTGGTTAATTCCCCATCAAGCAAACATTCGTATTATTGAAGCAGTAGTAAAGAAATTAGATTTTCCTATAGAGAAAGTGATTAATACCGTTGATAAGCATGCAAACACCTCAGCAGCATCAATTCCACTGGCCTTAGACTATGCAATACAAGAATCAAAAATAAAATCAGGAAATCTGGTACTGCTGATTTCAATAGGTGCAGGCCTGACCTGGGGTTCTGTGTTACTGCGCTATTAGACTTCCTATTACCCACGCTTCTTTTTTCTCAGTTTTATCGTTACATGCTGTACTGACAAAGTTTTGAGATATTATCACAAACATTATATTCACAAGAAATACTTGACTTCACGTGTACTAAGAAGCATTTTATATATGATGTGTGCCCGTAGCTCAGTTGGATAGAGCAACAGCCTTCTAAGCTGTGGGTCGTAGGTTCGAATCCTACCGGGCACATTCTTCTATCAATGCTTTCTATAAATTTTCAAGTATTCTGGTACCACATTTTCAATTGCTAGTGGTCTAATTTTCATTGTTCCGAGATCATCTGACTTTTCGATTGAACTACTCATCATAACTTTCACCTGATCTCGAGTAAGTATAGGGCTTGCATCTCCGGTTATAGGTTTTAACAGTACAGAAACAACTTTACTTTCTAAGAAAAAGGCTATCAATCTTGCCATTGGAAAAGGTACATTGATCAGTAGACACTTTCTGTTAGTCACATTCAGAATAAACTTTAATAAGCTTTTAAAAGAGTAAACTTTTGGTCCACCTATATTATAAATTTTTTTATCTTGCTTATTAAAGCTGATAATACGGTATACCACTTCAGCTAAGTTTGTTACACATATCGGCTGAAACTTCGTTATTCCACTACCGATTAACGGCAAAAAAGGAAGAATTGTTGCTAATCTTGCAAATTTATTGAAGAAACTATCTTCTTTACCGAATACAAGACTTGGCTTAATTATTATTGCTCCCTGAAATGCTGAAGTTACAGCTTTTTCACCTTCTAATTTACTGTGGGCGTATCTTGACAGCTTACTATTTTCTATTCCCATGGCAGAAAAATGTATCATCATGTATACACTTTTTATTTGCGCAGCTTTTGCTATTCTTTCAGCTACTCTAACATGAACGTCATAGAAATCGTATTTTCTTTTTTCATATAATATTCCTACTAAATTTATAACAACATCACACCCCTCCATACTTTCTAAAATTGATCTTTCATTAAAAAAATCTCCTTCAATTATTGATATTTGTCCTAAATTTCCACATAACTTCAGACAAGCAGCTTTTTCCTGATCACGAGTAAATATTCTTATTAAATACCCCGCCGCTGCCAAGCGTCTTACGATGTGTTTTCCTATAAATCCCGTTCCACCAAAAATAATTATACGTTTTATCACAGTTAAAACTTCCAATAACTTAACTTTAAATTAATACAATAGTTTTATTTAATATTCTATTGTGAATTCCTGCACTATAAGGTCCATTCTCATTCCATGAGAACCTTTAACTAAAATTACATCATTACCTTGAACAATATTAGCTAAATTACTTTTCAATTGGTTAGAATCATCGAAATGCATGCCTTTTATATTCTCCGGTAAAAGTTTATTCAATTCTAACATAAATTTACCAACTGTATGAACTTTATTCACATTTTGTTCTACTATAGAGTCAAGCAATTCTGTATGAAATACTATGCTTTCATTACCAAGTCCTAACATATCGCCAAGTAGTGCCACTTTTCTTAAATTAGAATATGTACCTAAAGTTCTTATTGCAGCCTTCATTGAAGTAGGGTTAGCATTATAGGAGTCGTTAATCAAATGTACTAATTTTCCATTGTATTTAGCTTGATGAACATTACCTCTACCTTCTGTTACAGTAAAATTCTCAAGTGCTAGTGGTAATTTAGATAAATCAAGTTCGAGACTTTGCAAAACTGCTGTAACAACTAATGCAGAGTATGCAAAATGTTCGCCTTTTACAGGTAAATTACAGTTCATAATTTGACCACTGTTCAGTTTGATTTTTAAATTTAGACCGTTATCGTCTCTTATTAGTTCTAACAAACAAACAGTAGCACTTTCATTCTTACCAAAGCTTACTACATTTCTGTTAGCATTTGATAAGAGATAATCATAATGTTCATTATCCTTATTCAAAACCAAAGTACCATTATTTTTCATACCATGTAGAATTTCTAATTTCGCTTGCGCAATATCAAGTAGAGATGAAAAGTTTTCAACATGCGCAGGTTCAATGTTGGTAATAACTGCAATATCCGGATTGCTAATCTTCGATAACTCTTTTATTTCACCAGCTCTACTCATTCCTATTTCAAGGATTAAATACTGGCAGTCTTCTGGCGCTTTTAGAATCGTAAAAGGCAATCCTATATTATTATTCAAGTTACCTTCATTTACATGAGATACTCCATAATGCAACAAAACAGTGTTAAGCATATCTTTTGTAGTGGTTTTCCCAACACTACCTGTAATTGTGATAACTTTAGCATTAACAAGAATATTTCTAATGTAATATGATGCCATATTATGCAAAGCTTTTAGAGTATCTTGCACAATAATTAGAGGAAAATTTCTATATTTATCTTCGCTTACTACCGCAGCAACAGCTCCTTTTAAAAATGCTTCATGTAGAAAATCATGCCCATCAAATTTCTTTCCCTTGAGAGCAATAAATAAATCACCTTTTTTTATGCTTCTTGTATCCGTTGAAATATTTGAGCTATACACCGAATTACAAACACCCTCCCCTCTTCCGCCAGTAGCATCTATAATATTATTTGCGTTCCATTTTAACATAATTTATCTTTAAAGGTAATTTGAACAAGAAAAGCAGCAAAAATACTACATACTTTGGTAATGTACAAATAATGATTGCTATTTCTATAATTTCATCTTATAATAGATATACAAGCTTAAATATTTTCGTCTATAATTGAGTGTGTTTTACTATCTGATTGTAGAAAGTGACTTGGAGGTATGTATGGCAAAAGATGAGTCAAATAAAAAGTCTATTTTGGCTAAGATAAAAGGCGTGTTTTTTCTTGTGCCTAAAGCACTTATTTATCCTATGAAGAAACCGTTTGCTTCAATTGATGAAATGAAGCATGATGCTAAAGTTTCATTAAAAAATGCTGTGAGTGATTTGCCTAAAGAAGAAGAGAAATATGACCCACCTATAAAAACCACAGAAGCTAGTAAGTACCTCGGCATACAAATAACAAAACAAGAAAAAGGTAAGGTAAGTTTTTTAGCGTCAAGAACTTTAACGGGGGATATACCTTACTTGAGTCCAGAGAAATTAGATGAAATAAGGGAAGATCTGCCCAATATAACTATTTTTAGAGAAGAAAACAAAATTGTAATTGAAGTTGATGTTGAAAAAATTATCCAAGAAATAAAAGATAAAAATCTAGGTATGGATGAAAAAGTAATGAAAAAGTACGCTCTTGAAGGAATTTATAATAAGATTGATTGTGATCTTAAAAATTTGGCAAAAATTACTGGTGGAGAGTTTAAAGTTCACACAGATCGGAAATTGCTGTATGGTATTGCAGAAAAGTTGTATAGTGGATATGATAGTAAAAAGCAGAAGTCACAGGAAGTTGTAAGGCCTATGGATAAAGAAAAGTCATCAGAGAAAATTTTAAATAATTGGCAAAAAGCTATTAAACAAGATTTTGAAAGTTGCGAAAGCATAAGAGGTAGGGGGAAATAAATTATGGAGAGTGTTATGAAAGAAGTTCAAATAGAGGAAAGGTATCATAGCCTAACTGTTCCTGGAGATATGTATCATTTACAACCAGAAGTTATTGCTGCAAGAAGGGCAAATAGAATAGAAACTTTTTCAAAAAGACACCAAATGGACTATGGGTCAATTTTGCGTGGACAAGATATACAGCTAAAAGACGACGTTTCAAGTCTTGAAGATGCTTCTAGCGAAGCAGCAATAAGCCCACCTTCTACACCAAATCATAAGCAAAATAGAAGAGGACCAGGAATTTAATAAAGTATGGGTAGTACAGCTTATGATGACACTAATATCTTTGCTAAGATATTAAGAGGTGAGTTGTCTTATGAGGAAATACATAAAAATGAAAATGTGCTGGCTTTTCGTGATAAGTATCCTGATGCACCAGTTCATATTCTAGTTATACCAAAAGCTCAATACGTTTCATACGATGATTTTGTTCTGAAAGCTTCCGAAGAGGAAATAGTAAGTTTTTTTAAAACTGTTAGAGAAATAGCACATAAATATAACTTAGAAAAAACAGGATATAGATTAGTTACTAATCACGGTAAAGATGGAGAGCAAGTTATACCGCACTTTCACATACATATTTTAGGTGGTAAAAGATTAGGAAAGCATGTAAATTCATAGTGTTATATGTTTTTTAAATGAGTGAATATTTAACCATATTAATTTTTATCTGTGTATTAATTGTAGTATCCTTTACTTTAGGTGTATTACCTATGTTTCTTGCAGTCAGTAACCCAGATGGTGAAAAGCTTTCTACATATGAGTGTGGCTTTAATCCTTTATCAAGAGCCAGAAAAAGTTTCGACATAAAATTTTACTTAGTTGCAATATTGTTCATAATATTCGATTTAGAAATTGCTTTTCTTTTCCCTTGGGCCGTTTCTTTATCTAAAATAAGCTATTGCGGATTTTGGTCTATGATGATATTCCTTGCAATACTTACTATAGGCTTTATTTATGAGTGGTGTAAAGGTGCGTTGGAATGGGAATAAATTTATCTAATGGCGACTGGAATCGTTACAAAAAAGAAGGTTTTCTTATCACTAAATTTGGCGATTTAATAGATTATATAATGAACTGGGCAAGGTCTGGTTCATTGTGGCCAATGACATTTGGTCTTGCATGTTGCGCAGTAGAGATGATGCACACTGCATCCAGTCGTTATGATCTTGATAGATATGGCATAATCTTTCGTGCAAGCCCAAGGCAAGCAGATGTTATGATTGTTGCTGGCACGTTAACTAATAAAATGGCAGCAGCATTGCGTAAAGTTTATGATCAAATGGCAGATCCCAAATACGTCGTCTCTATGGGAAGTTGTGCAAATGGCGGTGGCTATTATCATTATTCTTACTCAGTAGTCCGTGGTTGCGATAGAATTGTGCCAGTTGATGTGTATGTTCCTGGATGCCCTCCAACTGCTGAGGCGTTGCTATATGGAATGCTATGTCTACAAAATAAAATAAAACGAACTAAAAATATATAGCATGGATAAAACTGCAAAATACATACAAAAAAAGACTAAATGTGAATGTATTCAGAAAAATGATGGCACTATTGTAATATATTCAGCTTTGAATGACATTGAAAATCACTTACTCTTTCTACGTGATGATGAAAAGTGTAGGCTTGAATTATTAGTTGACGTTTTTGGAGTTGATTACCCAGATAGAGAAAAACGTTTCGAGCTAATATACAATTTGCTCAGCGTTGTACACAATATCAGAGTGCACATAAAGCTTCAGTTATGTGAAGGTGATATACCTCTAAGTGTAGCAAAGATATTTAACGCAGCTTCGTGGTTTGAGCGTGAAGTATTTGATATGTATGGAATAGAGTTTTCTGATCACCCAGATTTACGTAGGATTTTAACGGATTATGGATTCAAAGGTCATCCAATGTTAAAAGATTTTCCTCTCACTGGCTACGAGGAAGTAAGATACGATATAGAGGCAAAAAAGGTTGTATATAATCCTATAGACTTACCACAAGATTTTCGTATGTTTGACAGCTTATCCCCTTGGGAAGTTAGTAAAGCCACAAAAGTAAATATAAAGGAGTAGAAAATGACAGCACAAAGAAAAAAAATATCTTTGATTGGTGCAGGAAATATCGGTGGGACTCTTGCCCATATGATTGCACTAAGAGAGCTAGGAGATGTTATTTTGCTTGATGTAAGCGATGGAATACCACAAGGTAAAGCACTTGACATTACAGAATCATCTCCTATTGATCGATCTAATGTCAATATTACTGGTACAAATAGGTATGAAGATATAAAAAACTCTGACGCAATTATAATAACTGCTGGCATTGCCAGAAAACCTGGAATGAGCAGAGATGACCTTCTGCAAACTAATGCTGCAGTAATGAAAGAGGTTGGGGAAAATATTAAAAAACATTCTCCAAACGCATTTGTAATAGTGGTTACCAATCCTTTAGATGCTATGGTTTCAGTAGTATACAAATCTTCAAGCCTGCCAACTAATATGATTGTTGGTATGGCAGGAGTGCTTGACTCTGCTCGTTTTCGTTATTTTCTTGCAAGTGAGTTAAATATTTCTGTCGAAGATGTATCTGCTTTTGTGCTTGGAGGACATGGTGACACTATGGTACCACTAATCAATTATGCTTCAATTGCTGGCATTCCACTTACCCAAATCATTGAGATGGGTGTGATTACGCGAGGAAAAGTTGATGAAATAGTTGAGCGCACTCGTAATGGTGGAAAAGAAATAGTTGATCTACTTAAATCTGGATCTGCATACTATGCTCCTGCATCTTCAGCCATAAGCATGCTAGAATCATACTTAAAAGATAAAAGGCGTATATTACCATGCGCTGCTTATCTTAATGGTGAATATGGTGTGAAAGACTTATTCATTGGTGTTCCTACTATTATTGGCAAAAATGGAGTTGAGAAAGTTCTAGAAGTTAAAATGAACGATAGTGAACAAGAGATGTTTTATAAATCTGTAAGTGCAGTAAAAGAGCTCTGTCAGCTAAATTAATTGCCCTATAGAATTTCTTTGAGCTCAAGCTTCGAAAACAGTCTAAAAAAATTATTTGTAGTTATTTTTGCTACTTCTTCTGGCGATTCATTCCATAATTTCGCTAAACAATTCACAACGTATTTCACCATTGCTGGTTCATTTTTTTTTCCTCTGTAAGGCTCAGGTGACAGGTAAGGTGCATCAGTTTCAACTAAAACACGCTCACGTGGCACATTTTGTGCAATTTCTCTTAGTAAGTTCGCATTTTTAAAAGTAATAATTCCAGAAAATGAAATGTATAATCCCAAGTCCATAGCCTTATAAGCAAGCTCTTTAGAAGAAGCAAAGCAATGCATTACTCCACTAAAAGCGTCCTTCTTCATTTCTGAATTTAACATATCAATCATCTCACTATCAGCACTTCTAGTGTGAATAACTAAAGGTAATCCTGTTACTTTTGCCGCTTCTATGTGTGATGCAAAACTTTTTTTTTGATTGCTTTTGTTATCAGATTTATAAAAATCTAATCCGGTTTCACCGATACTAATTACCTTTTTGCCCTTAGTAAATTCAATCAATTCATCAGCATTTATACACTCACCTTTTTCCACAGTAGTATCAAGCGGATGTATACCAACGGAGCAGTAGACTTGATCATAGGATGAAGAGATTTTTAATAATTTAGGGATATCATTAATGCTTATACATATGTTATGCAAAATTCTCACACCATTTTGCTCTGCTCTTGAAATTACCTTTGGTATTTCATCATCAGAAAAATAAATTAGATGACAATGAGAATCAACTATCATAAATAGATCCTTTTATGATAGAAGAAAACTCTTCTATCACTTTTTTATAAACTTCTTTTTTGAACGGTATAGCACTGGCTACCAAATCATCCACATTTTGCCAACGCCACTCTTTGAACTCTGGATGATCAGTATAGTTAATATTAATATCCTTATCCTTCCCACAAAATTTCATTAAGAACCACCTTTGCTTTTGGCCAGAATATCTCCCATTCCAGCATATCGGTATAACTTCCTCGGGTAAGTTGTAATATATCCACTCTTTATTTTGAGCCACAACTTCTGCTTCATCAGTACCAACTTCCTCCAATAGCTCACGTAGCGCTGCCTGCTCTAGCTCTTCACCTTCATCAACTCCTCCTTGTGGCATCTGCCAATAAGAGTCACTATCAAAACGTTTTCCAATAAAAATATTTCCCTGTTTGTTAAATAACATTATGCCAACACAAGGGCGATACTCTTTCTCCTCACTAATCACAAATACTCTCTGTTGCTAAATTATCTATCATAGAAGTTCCAACTACTTTTTTACTATTCATTTTTTCAACAATTTTTTTTGCAACTTCTTTTGCGCTTAAGTTTGAGCTATCAATTTCAAGTGAACCTTGAGGGACAAATAGTTTCTTTCCTTTAATTCTTCTCATAGCAAAATCTGAATCAGTAATTTTTCTCTCCTGCTCTCTTTCCTTTAATTGAACGCGCTTTACTAGTTCTCCACTATTACAATATAACACCACAGGGAGAATCTCCACGTTCATTTTTTTACTTAAATTCACCACTGAGTTGTATACTTTTTGATCATAGGAATCACCTTTTATCAATTCGTTTGTAAATATATAATGCTTTGATTCTATATGGTATTTTTCCAATATTGCTAACATATTCTCTCTAATCACAAAAATTTTTTCCCATATTTCACTTGTAACCTCAGCATTTCTGAAGTCAATCATATCAAATATAATATTATTAAACAGGTTATTGTCTACTATCACCCCATCAATAATATTACACAGCTCTTTTGCAATCGTAAGTTTGCCACTACCCGGAAATCCGATTAAGTAAATGATCATACCATCAGAAAACTATCATATATTACAAATATATGTATTATAAACGTTACACTAGAAACATATCAAAAATAGTTCATATTCAGAAATTTTGAGTGTATCATTACAGATAAATTATATAATTTAGAATAATGAATGGTGATACAGAATCAATAAAAAATACAATTGTAGATGTAATAGATCAAAACAAAGGTCAAGATATAGTTACTTTTGATGTACAGAATAAAACTGTCATTGCAAAATATATGATCATTGCATCCGGTGATTCGAGCCGCCATGTAAAAGCATTAGCTGAGCACGTGATGAAAAATCTCAAGCAATATGATAAAATAGATGTAGAAGGTATGGATGAAGGTAACTGGGTGATTGTGAATTTTCAAGGTATAATGGTTCACCTATTCAGGCCAGAAGTAAGAGAATATTATAAGATAGAAGAGTTATGGAATTGATTATCCAGGTAGCTGGTATACACTTTCAAATGTTGTAATTTTGAAGGCAACCCTTATGAAGTTGGTGGTGTCATTCCAGTGCTTGACGCTGGAATCTAGAAAACTTAATCATAAACGAGCACACTATACAACATTTTTGATGAAATTTCATAATAAACTGGATTCCAGCGTCAAGCACTGGAATGACACCATCGTTAACAACACCGTTTACACACAAAATAACATATTATGAAACATAAATCCGAGTTTTTAAACTTCATTCAAGAAAGAGGATACCTATATCAATGTACAAACATTGATAGGTTAGACCAGCTATTATCACAAGATAATTATATAATTGCATACATTGGGTTTGATTGTACGGCACCAAGTTTGCATATTGGCAGTCTCATTCAAATCATGATGCTCCGTCACCTACAAAAATTCGGTTATAAGCCAATAGTTCTACTTGGAGGTGGCACAACAAAAATTGGTGACCCATCTGGTAAAGACAAAGCAAGAAGCGTCTTGCCGATAGAAGATATCAATCAAAATATACTTGGTATAAAGAAAACCCTCGAGAAGATGATATCTTTCGATTATGGAAAAACTGGTGCAATCATAGTAAACAACGCAGATTGGTTAGATAACATAAAATATATAGACTTTTTGCGTGATATAGGGACACATTTTTCTGTAAATCGCATGTTAGGCTTTGATAGTGTGAAAATTAGGCTAGATAGGGAGCAAAATCTAAGCTTTCTCGAGTTTAATTACATGTTGTTACAAGCCTATGATTTTGTCGAGTTGAATAAAAAGTATGGCTGTCGTTTCCAGATTGGAGGGTCAGACCAATGGGGAAATATAGTAAACGGAATTGAACTTAGCAAAAAGTTAAATTTACCTGAGCTGTTTGGTCTTACCACACCTCTTTTATTAAACGCACAAGGAAAAAAGATGGGCAAAACTGAAAGTGGGGCAGTATGGCTTGATGGCAGCATGCTAAATTCTTATGATTACTGGCAATATTTTCGCAATGTTGATGATCAAGATGTTGGTCGTTTCTTGAGACTTTTCACTGATTTACCAATTGATGAAATTAAAAAACTAGAGTCCTTGAAGGATCAAGAAACAAACGAAGCAAAAAAGGTTTTGGCAACAGAAGTGACGAAAATATGTCACGGTTGCAAAGAAGCCGAACTTGCACGATCTGCTGCAATCTCTGCTTTTGAAAATGAAGACAGTTCATTGCTTTCTGGTTACACTATTACAAAAGAACAAATTGCAAATGGTATACCCTTGATAGACCTGCTGTATGACACCGGTTTTGAACCTTCAAAAGGTGCGGCAAAGCGTTTAATACAAGGCAATGGATGCAAAGTTAATGATAATACTATAAACGATGTTAACTATACAATAAACTCTGAAAGCTTTAAAGGTCAGCCATTTATAAAATTATCTGCAGGAAAGAAACGACATATTAAAATTTTAGTGAGTGAAGTAAGAAAGTAAATTTGTCTCTGTTCAGCAGAATAGCAAAATAAGGTAGCCAAGAAAAGACAATTATAGGAACAAATGGATATCATTAAAGCAGCTGACACTGTGGCAGAATCGCTAGGCAACCCTACTATCGCTAGCAGTTTCTTGCTGTCGATTTGCTGAGATTGGTTTATCAACTTGAGTGTCAGGCTTTGACAATTTATATATAGCATTGCCAACTATTAATGCTGTTGCTGTAATTGCAACTACTGCTATAACTATAGGTATTAACTCAGCTGTAATTGCTCCGGCTGTAAAAAGTGCTATAGATATAGCAGTACCTAATAATGCAGTTACTCCACCGGCAATCCACCCTTTCTTAATTGCTGGACAATTAAGATAGTATAAAGGAGTCTCTCCCCACATATCTACTGCATTAACATTGACACCTCTTTCTACAAGAGCATCTATTATGGCCATACTGCGAAATAAAGCAGCATAGTGTAAAGGAGTCCTTCTCCATATATTTATTGCATTAACATCTGCACCTTTTTCTATGAGAGCGTTTGCTATGTTTATACTATCAAGATAAGTAGTATTATGTAAAGGAGTATCTCCTTTTACATCTTTTTCATTAACATTTGCCCTTTTTTCCATGAGAGCCTTCGCTATATTTTCTAGGTTAAAGGAAGCCACCAAGTGCAAAAGAGTCGCTTTTTCACCATCTTTAAACACATAATTTATATCAAAGCCAGACTTTTCCCACTCTTCATATTCCTTTGAATATCTTTTCAGCTCATTTTGTATTTTTTCAATTACGTTATCTTTGCTTAAATCTTTGTCAACATTAACTAAACTCAATAATTCGTGCCAATTTGAAATTTCCATTGCTATAACCTTACCTTTAATTTTCAATAATGTATTTAATTATATGATAAGAAGTCAATTTAAATAAATTACACATACATGGAACTTATCAGATAAATATATAATATGAACTAGATTCCAGCGGGCTTTGTTGCATCACTATCTATGAAAGGCTAACTATACAAGCAGCTTATTGAAAATCTTATTTTTTGCAATCTATCTGATTAAATTTAAGAATAGTAATTTATTGTTTGTACTAGTAAATTTAATTCTACTTAAAATAGCTAAAGCATTGAAATTCTTGAATTCTAGCTAGATTAGTGAATGATAGTAAAACTTCTTTTACTTAAATTTAGATATTTACTGATTGTCCTTACTATAAATGCTAGAATAATAAGCTACTGATATTCTACATTTTATCTTTTATTCATCGTAGATAGCGATGCAACAAAGCCCAATAGCGTCAACTTAAGAAAAGATGTTAAGGAATAAAATACTGTAAAAAATAGGACCTTTGGTTTCTATTTTATTTCAATAAAGAAGATATCAGTAAAGCTTATCTATTAAGTGTCACATAGAGGAGTGCTATAAACGACTCAAAGTAGAAGCAGAATTAGAGAATTTTTCTGGGATAAATTTAGAAACAAGAATTTTGTGCAAACTTGGTCATGTGCAATACTTCATATGTGTAATGCACAAGAGCCTTGGAACCCAGATCAAATTGCTGAGTATCGTTTAAATTTTTCAGTTTTATTTGGTGTAATGAGACAGAAACTTTATCAGGTGCTTATTAGCACCAAAAAACTTTCAAGCCCTTTTTAAAATACGCACTAAAGTTAACGTGAAGATTGTATAGCCGCAATAAAGTAGATAAGCCTAAACGCCATAATGTCTTTAGGAGAGCTTGCTAATTCATTCTCTTAAGTTAACGCCATTGCCTGAACAGATACATAAAAAAGTAGTACTTGCAAGAAAGAGTTACTTAAGAAATTAATTAACTTTGCTATTTTCTCTAACATACCTAGAAGAAATAGATACATTATCTAATGCAGTCCTAATACTAGCATTGTTCTCATTAACAACTACAGCTAGCTCACAAGCATTCAAAGTATATCTACCATATGGAAACAGTACAGTACTTACTTCAGTAAATGCATCTTGTAGCATGCTACTATTTTTAGCTCGTATTAAAGTAGAATTGACACATTCATTATTACCTTTATATATAGCAAAGGCAAATGGTTTAATGACATACGTCACGCCTGGAAACTGCACAATATCTTTAGAAGTAAAGATATTTCGTAGTGTATCACTGTTTTGAACTCGTATTAAAATAGAATTGATACATTCGTTATTGCCTTTATATATAGCAAAGTTAAGTGGCGTTAAAGTACACGCTATAATACTTAAATACTGTACAATATTTCTAGAAGAAAGAATATCTTGTAATATACCATTTTCTTGGGCTGTTGTTAAAATAACATTAATATACCTTCCCTTATTATGATGTATGGCAAAGCCAAGCGATGTTAAGGTGTACATCAAACCATTTTGATAGTTTATAATATTTGGAGCAGTAAGAATATCTTGTAGTATACCATTGTTTTGAGCTTGTTCTAAATAGAATTAACACATTCATTATTGTCTCTATGTATAGCTAGGCTAAGTAGTGTTAAAGTGCGTTCCCCACCTCTTGGAAATTGTGTAGTATATCAAGTGATAAGAACTTTAGTAAATCATTTCCTGAAACTGCTTCCAAGATATCGCTGATGCTCCTTCCATTCCATATAGATCTTTTTAGCTAAAAATACAAATCTTTTTGTTTTCGTGTTAAATTTTGATGATTTAGCATATTCTTGTAACCTCGTTTTAAAGTCAGTGCAGTTTAATTATTCTATGTTAGTATACACCAATAGAAAAAATTTCATCATATGTTCTGGAAAAATTTTACACAGGTTAATGAGGAAATCGTAAGAGAGAGCCTAAAAAAGGTTATAGAGAAGAAAAGTGGTAAGAATGTTGGTGTAGTATCCTCAATTGTTATTAAGGGTAAAGATGTTGCTTTTGCTCTTGAAGTTACTGAGCCAAATGAAGAATTAAGAAAAAATTGTGAGCAAGCTGTTAAGGCGATACCGGGAGTAGGAAAGGTTACTGTAGTTGCTACTGGTCAAAAACAAGCTAGGCAACAAAAAGCTAAACTTCATATCGAAGGAGTGAAAAATATAATTGTCGTTGCTTCTGGTAAAGGAGGTGTGGGTAAGTCGACAGTTGCACTAAATCTAGCTCTTTCGTTAGCAGAATTAAAACATAAAGTTGCGCTAGTTGATGCAGATATATATGGTCCTTCGATTCCTAAAATGTTGGGCACTGAGAAATTAAAACCAGAAATACAGAGTGGTAAAGCAATGCCTATAGAGAAACATGGTCTCTATACTATTTCAATTGGCTATTTTATTGATAAGGACCGCGCAGTAATATGGCGTGGACCTATGATCACAAAAGCACTTTACAATTTGCTAATGGGAACAAGGTGGTCTGATATAGAATATTTAATCATTGATACACCGCCTGGCACTGGCGATGTACATTTAAGTCTGATGGAGAATTTTAGTTTAACTGGAGCAATAATAGTTTCAACTCCACAGGAGCTTGCTTTAATCGATGCACAAAAAATTTATGATATGTTCACAAAGCTCAGCGTGCCAATTATCGGCATTGTGGAAAATATGAGCTATTTTGTTCAAGATAATTCAAAAATACACATATTTGGAAAAGGTGGTGCAAAAAAAATGTCTGAAGAGCTGGGAGTCAAACTCTTGAGCAGAGTTCCTCTAGATCCGCAAATATGTAGTGCTTCTGATTGTGGAAATCCTTCAATACTAAGTGAGGATTTAGTAAGGATTTATGAAGGCATTGCTAAAGATGTTAGGTCTTTTGTATGCAGTCTATAAAGTTTTTTTAAACTACTTTAAAATAGGTAGAATGTAATTTTAGGTGAATAAAATATTTCAAATGGCAGCAGCTACCTCGTATCTGAACAGACAATAGACTTCTTGGATAACTTAAGAAACAAGTAGTAGAAGCAATATTAGGGAAGGTATAAATTTTGAGCAGATAAGTAAACTTGATGAAGAGAAGCTTCGAAGACTAAGAGGAGTAAAAAGAAAAACATTGGAAAAATAATAGAAATTTTAATAGAGGAAGAGGCCAAGAAAAAGGCAAGAGGAGGAAAACCAAATATATTTATTAATAGCACTCGAATATTTGTGTAAATACCGTACATATTTCCATATAGTGCAAAGCTATGGAATAAGTGAAAGTTCTTGCTAACGGCTGAATAGAAGATGCATTGATAAAACATCCAGATTTCAGGAAGATAAAGAGCTATTAAAGTTAAATAGGAGTATGCAAAAGTTTTATAAAAAGGGAATGTTCAACTCCCCCATAGAAGATCAAAAAATATCCTTAGGTTATCCAAGAAGTCTATTGTTGGTAAACATAAAAGGCTATTTGCCTTTTTATCTAGTTTATGCAGGAGGTCTAATATTTATTGTTGAGTGTGATTTTAGGCATGTCTGCTAAAACGCAACTTTTAAATCGCCAAAATTTCTCCTTGCCTTTACTAATTCCGATTGGCTTTGTTGCATAGCACTGATAGGCATGTAAATCACAGTGAATTTACGCAGCTAATTTAAATTCAGCCATACCTATATCAGTAAATTTGTTCAATAAGTAGCACTTAATTAACAGCTCTTTTTCACGATTTACCTCTGATTTATTTTTCAAGCCAAACCCAAATATTTGCTTCAACCTATAGAAAAAGACTTCAATATAAGACCGTGCTCCATACTTAACTTTTTTCTTCCATTCATTAATACCATCTTCATAATTCTCATATGACCTAATTCTACTAATATACTTGTTTCTTTCTGATAAGTAGTCAGCTAAACAAATTTTAGTATCCTTCCTAGGGCGAATAATAGGCACAATATTGTATTTTCTGCATTCTTTATACACACTTTTTATATCATAAGCCGCATCTGCTCGAATAGAACAAATGTTATATTTATCACTGACTTCTTCTAACATATCGCAGACCGGCAAATAGTCTACAGCAACACCACTAGTGTAGTTCATGCTTATTGCTTTCTTATCATTTATGTTTAAAACAACATGTAATTTTCTTACTTGACCATAACCACTGTATTTTCTTTTTCGAATATTAAGCTTACTATGCCCACCGTTATTATTGTAGATACTAACTCTAGTGCTATCTACGGCAATTTCAACATTTTCCAGATCATCTTTATTGCTTCTATGGTCATCAATCTTCAAATTAAGCTTTTTAAATCTTCTGGAAGCTTGTGTATAGCTGATAATCTTAAGTTTTTTGCCTATTTGTACCATATAACCTTTTACAAAACCTACAGCTTGTCTCAAGCCAATTCTAAAAAGATGAACTATTATGTGTATTAAAATTACAACTTTATCACTATAAGTGTTATTGCCACCTGCAACTTTTGGACTATTTTCATACCAATTTTCTATGGCTTGATTAACAAAATGAAAAACATTTCCTCTTTTTTTGAGAAACTCGTTATATTCTCTTTGGTTACTTACTCTCATTTTTTGTGGCATAAGTTGTACTTGTTTGAAAAATGCCTATTTTACAACAAAATTCGTTAGTAGCCATATATTAAAAAGCTTTTCTTCTTACAATAACCTCAACCAACACTAGCTATGCAACAAAGCCATTCCGATTCTTGGAGTGCACACATAATCTGGTTTGAGGTGATATTCATAGAGACAAAATTCATGACTTATAGTAAGGTCTTGTTTATTATGTTCTTTTGTAATGTTTAATTTTTTGCACAGTATGCCTGGCCCGCCTAAATTTGCTTCAAGCGGTTCAGTGAGCTTTAATCCTCGTATTAACACTGCTGCTGGGAATCCTTCTGCTTCTGTTACAATATTTAGACAATAGTACATTCCATATATAAAATATACGTACGAAAACCCTGGCGTACCAAACATTACTGAGGTTCGATTAGTATAGCCTCTTGCTGCATGACAAGCTGGGTCATCCATTCCTATATACGCTTCAACTTCAGTTATTATTCCACTAAAATTAGAAAATTTCAGCATCTTGCCTAGCAGCTCCCCAGCTACGGTTAAAGTTGGCCGTTCATAGAAATTTCTTGGTAATATTGTGTTATTCATCATAGAAGTACAAGTTACTTACATTTGCAAGCAACTCATACTATTTTCGCTTTTCCTTATTTAGATAAGAGGATACCTACATCTCTGAGAAGTAGAAGTTGGTGTTGTTGTCACATTTGTTACATCTGTTGAAGGCTGCTGTAAAACCTTGACTGATTCAGAGCTCTTTTGTTGCAATTGCGGTACTAACGCTTCATATAAAGATTTTGGTTCACGTCTCTTACCTATTTTGACTTCTTTATTTGCACGCAACTGCTCTGCAGTAACACCGTTGCCTTCAAGGAGAGTTACACCATTATTACCATCAATGTTAACTTTAATTTTGCATTCTCTTCCATCAACATACCACTTTAAAGTCATTTCATATAACCCACTAATTATTTCATAAACTCTTTCCTCATTATCACTATCATTATTAATATAGCAACATGCCCCTCTCTTTTTTTCTTGATTAGGATGACAAAATGTAATTGTTCTTACACCATACTCTTTACATATACTACCGCCTAGAAGTTTAGCTATATCTACTCCTTCTTTATTGGCATGTAGCACAACTCTCACGGTGGGGTAAACAATATTACCTTCCCTTTTGCCTTCTTTTATCATTATGGACTCTATGGTATATACCTTCGATATCTCTGCCTTAATTTGGTCAGCAATCTTGCCTACAATCTCTTTACCATGATAGTGAGATTCTCCTTTCTTCGGAGAAAAAGGTTCTTTGTTTGTAGTATTAGTGTCTGGATCATTCTGTAACTTAAAGAATTTATCCCATTCTTCATCACTGTCTAATTTAATATATTCACGCTTGTTCTTGCCTGATACTGCATTCTGAATACTAGACGATCCTTCTGTTACAGTTGTACCAGAGCTATTGCCTTTACCTTTTAGAAGAACAAGATGCTCTTCTGACCTTTCTTCCTTACTCAACTTTGAAGCTGCATCACCAAAAGAAGGTTTCTCTACTATATGCATGTAAGAACTTTTAACTCTACTCTCATTATCAGGTACTGTAGTAGCCCACAAAAGCTTTTTAATATAATCTAACATATGCTACCTCTTACCATTAACTAAATATCAGTATGTAAACTTTGCTATAGCTAATCAATAACTAAATTTACTCCAAATAAAATGAGCTGATAAAAAGGTATAAATTGAGATTAGGTAAAGCTTTTGGTATAATATCTAGTTAATTTTGAATAGGCAGGTGATCTCATCTACAAAGACGTTTTTTATCTCATTTATTTTTGGGTTTATTCTCTTTCCCTATTTTATAAAACTTCTAAAAAAGATAAGTAAAGATGGACAACCAATCAGATCATATGGACCAGAAAGTCATTTAATAACAAAAAAGAATATACCACCTATGGGTGGAATAATAATACTAACTTCTGCTTTATTACCAATCCTGCTTTGGACTCAATTAACACCAGAAATTTCATTGCTGGTATTTATAACTCTATTTTTTGCTCTACTTGGATTTATTGATGACTATTTAAAATTGAAGACAAATCACCACCGAGGTTTAAGTGCAAAAACCAAAATACTTATTCAGTTTGTCGTTACTCTGGTCTGTATGTTTATACTTAAGCTACAATCTGCTGAAGGTTTTACAAAAATTTCTCTATTTAGAGAAGTAGCAATCGACCTTGGCTATCTATATCTTCCGTTTGCTGCATTTGTAATTGTCGGCTCTTCTAATGCTGTGAATCTTACAGATGGCCTAGATGGCCTTGCTGCAACTCAAGCCATTACTTCCTTTGCTTTTTTGGGGCTAATTGCATGCATCACTCAGACAGATGTAAACATTACTTTATTCTGCATTGCATTTATAGGAGCTATTTTAAGTTTCTTGTGGTTTAACACACATCCAGCAAAAATATTTATGGGTGATGTTGGAAGCCTATCAATCGGTGCAGCTTTAGGACTCACTAGTGTTCTAATTAAAAAAGAAATGCTTTTTGCCGTTATTGGAATAATCTTTGTAATAGAGACTTTATCTGTGATTATTCAGGTATCATATTTTAAATATACAAAATTTAGATATGGAGCAGGAAGAAGAGTTTTCCTTATGACACCAATACATCATCACTTTGAAAAGAAAGGGTGGTCAGAAAATACAATAGTTATAAAATTTTGGATAATTTCTATTGCTTGTTCGATTTTTGCTTTAACTTTCTTATTATAGGAACTATGAAATATCCAGATTTCACATTAGAAGATACATTATCAGGAATTATAGCAGGAGTAGATGAAGTTGGAAGAGGTCCGCTTGCCGGTCCAGTGATATCTGCAGCTGTAATATTTACTGATAGAGATACGGTTATTGATGGAATAAACGACTCAAAAAAGCTAACCCCTAAGTGTAGGCAAGTTCTATACGAAAAAATAACGTCTGTTGCAAAATTTGGTATAGGAATGGCAAGCGTAGAAGAAATAAACTCATACAATATTTTGCAAGCAACAAAGCTTTCAATGAAACGTGCGTTGGCAAACTTGAATCTAGAACTAGATTATGTGCTATAGTATTTTCTAAAATGGATGATAAAGTTCCATTATGGTATTACCAACCAAAAGCTGTAAGTCTGTATATTTATACATGAGAGGTCTGAGGCGGCTTTTGATGGTATGCCAACAGTATTCTATAGGATTCAAATCTGGTGAATATGTTGGAAGATACAGCAAATGACAGCCAAAAGACTCTATTAATGATTTTGTTTTAGTGGTCTTATGAAATGTAGCATTATCCATAACTATAGTTGTGCCAAGTGGCAATGTAGGTAATAACATCTTCTCCAACCATGTATTGAATACCTCTTTGTCACACCCACCTTTGAAAGTCATTGGTGCAATAAATCTCTTTCCAATCCACCCGGCTACTATACTGATTCTCTCTCGAGTTCTCCCTGGAATATCTGCATAAATTTTCTTTCCTCTTGGAGCGCGTCCATATTCTCGGTATAACTTATTATCAACTCCTGCTTCATCTATATATAAGATGCTGGAATGGTCTATTTTTGAGATTTTATCAATAAATTGCTCCCTATCTTCTTGATTGCGCTCTTGATATAGTGTGACTTTTTTTTAAAGTAATTTTTAGCTGTTTTAGTCTATACCAAATTGAGTTTATTCCAAATCCAAGATTTTGTTTCATCTCTGCCAGAGTATGATCTGGATTCTTTGTAACATATTCTTCGAGTATTTTGGGGTCTATTTTTCGAATAAAGCTACCGTTTTTAGATGGCTTGAGGCTTTCACCAGCAGCTTTCTTTTTTAACCAACGGTACAGAGTTGCTATTCCTATCTCCATAAGCTCTGCTACCTCAACCTTTGTCTTACCTTTTTCTATCATCAATACTGCCTTTTCCCTTAAATCCACACTATATGCCATTATAACTCAAATACTTTATTATACCTTTATCATTTACTTTAGGAAATACTATAGTTGATGGTAATCAACCACCTGAAGTAAAATGGCAAGTAAAATCTATAGTGAATGGTGATAGCTTAAGTATATCAATCGCAGCTGCTTCAATCGTTGCAAAAGTTACAAGAGATCGGCTTATGGAAGAATTGCATAATAAACATCCTCAATATAATTGGTATAAAAATAAGGGATATGGAACAAAAGAACACCTCAGCGCTATTGGCCTTCATGGAATTACGAAGCACCATAGAAAGAATTTTGCACCTATAAGAATACTATAGCCTTTAATCACTTACCTTTTTTGAAAGGTATGTTTTCATTAAACAGGCAGACTGTGCTTGATCCGTTTCTTAAGGTAAATACCGAGCTTACTCTTTCAATTATCAGGTAGTCATCAACTGTACGAAAATTTATCAAGGATTCATATCCTGCAGAATCAACCATAAAAACTGCCGGGAAATCAGAGTTTATTTTATTAAATTGTAGATATGTAAATTTTCCGTCATCAAAAACCTTAATTGGTATTATTGATTGACTGCCTTTAACGTGCGAGATGGAATAGTTAAAATTCAAGCCTTTCTTTATAACCTCAATATCACTTATATCAGGGATAGTGGTATGACTAGCTTGCTCTAGAATATCACCGTTACTCGTTGAATAAATTTCATCACTGTTGAACAGTGGATAAAGAAACCTTACTTCATATGCTAACCTTGGATCATCTAGCCCGTTTGCTTCTTCAGCATGAAACTCGAAATAATAAACTCTTTTATTGGTAATTATAGTTGCATTAGTATCGGCAATATCATCTATAGGCTTAATAAATAATCTATTACCTTGAGGAAGGAGTTGCCAACCGGTTGCATCACCCATTGAAAGACTCTCTATTACCTCCCCTGGCTCAAACAATATGCTGGATTGATAACCATAAAAGCCCGTGTACTTATGTATAGCCTGTGGATTATAATTCATTACCTTTATGTGGTTATCACCAGCTATTGGTCTTGGTTCCTGTTTTGCAAGTGCATAACCACCACAAAAAAATAATAGTGCAACAAAGAGTACCCTAATCATAGTATCAAAATAAACTGATCTTTATTTTATCATTGATAGACATGTACTGCAACTGTCAAGCTATCCCAGTAGTAAGCGACAGAAAATGCAAGCTTCATAATAATTCATTACTGCAGGAAAAAATTCTTTAAACATTATTTTCATATATGTTAAAATGAGTTGTGAGGTAAATTAGGGAGTGTTAAATAAAGTTATTAATTTATAGATTCTTCTGAAAAAATTATCTTCTTCTAGATAAGAACTCCCTAAAAAAATAAATGTAACAATTCAACCACTATGGATTAAAATCCAAAGATTGAGAGAGAGCATAGAATGCTAACTTTCGACTTGAAAGTCACCAAATTTATCTTCTTTTTTAGAGTGATTTTCAATATAATTTTTTATCATTTCGTCAGTTACATTTCCGCTAGTCCTGACAAACTAGCCTACTGCCCACAACCCAATATCTCTTTTTTAGCTCTGGAAAGTTTTGCTGGATTTTTCTGGAACTTTTTCCTTTTATTAACTGCACTAACTTACTAATACTTAAGTATGGGGGTACAGAAACGTATACGTGTACATGACTTGACGCAACTCTACCTCTGATAATTTCTACTTGATTATTTGCACATACTTCTTGTACAACTTCTTTAGCTTTCTGTCCAATATCTCCAACTAGTACTGGATATCGATATTTTGTTATCCACACTATGTGATATATATACAGAGTGACTGCTTTTTCTATAATATTCCACATTCTTTCAGATTTTTCACCTTAAAATTATATTCTTAAAAGGATGGACTTCAAGTCCAGGGTTTTTCTCCCAAATTTGGGACAATAAAATGCCCATCTCAAATGTTGCTATATTTCACGATATTTCCTTAACTTGACGCGTATGGTTTATTTAATACTTCCTGCAAATTAACTACAGATTTTATGTCTAAGTTACTCCACAAAATTTTTCCTTTCCTTACCCAAGATTCAAATTTATAGTATCGATTCCCTTTTATGAAATATGAAGCCATCTCAAGTTATAGTTAAGCCTATATTCAGTGAATTACTTTCACAAGTGCAATTGATTTTAGTGTTATACTGTTCTAACAGTAAAGAAGTCATATAGATGATAATGTCTTTTGTATCCAAACGAATATCATTTTTTTTTGTTAATTTGCTCACTAATAATGTACTTATTGATTTATGTTCATTTACTACTTTTATAGTGAGTAGTGTTTTATCTTCTGTTTTAGTCAGTAAAATAGACACTAATTCAATTTGTGCCACTGCACTGATTATAGTTATCACCATATTGGAAATTATCTTATTTATTTTTTCAATTAAGTTTTCTGTAGGACATTCACTTACTCTCCACTGAAGCTTTACTTTTTTTTTTAATAAATAATTTTCTATATTGGATTTAGTCTTAACAAAGCTGCAATTATCTGATGAATGAGAATACGCTTGCTTCATAACTTTATATTTATATATTAAATCATCGGAGCTTTCTTTAAGCAATGACAATGCTTCGTTTTGCATATTAGGGTTGTTTTCTTCAAGCTCTTCCAATCCACCCACTATTCCTTGCATAGAACTAGCAAAATCATGAAGAATTCGTCCTGATAGGCACTCTGTTATTAACATTATGTTTTTATTCATTGGATAAAAGTATAAATGATTTAAGTTAACCCTATATTGGTAGGCATGTAGTAGTCAATTTAAGAGAAAGTTTCGTTGCGCTTTTTGTGTCAAAGCATTAATGTAGTATTAATAATTATAAGATTTGTGAAGGCGTTATGAATACTTATGCTAAATCTGGAATAGACCTTAAACTATATAATGAACTAATAAAAAAAGTTAAACCTATTATTGAAAAGACTAAAGGAGAAGAAGTAATTAGTGAAGTAGGATCATTTTCCGCATTGTTTGACTTTTCTTCGCTGAGTAAGAAATACGACCATCCAGTACTTGTTTCCTCAACTGATGGAGTGGGCACAAAACTATTAATAGCTCAAGAGGTGAATAAGCATGATACTATAGGTATAGACTTAGTTGCAATGTGTGTAAATGATTTACTTGCACAAGGAGCAACACCTTTATTTTTCCTTGATTACTTTGCAACAGGCGTTTTAAACAAAAACGTTTTATTGTCTGTAATCCAGGGCATTGCAGAAGGGTGCAAGGAATCTAAAATAGCATTAGTTGGTGGAGAAACTGCAGAAATGCCTGGAATGTATGGTAACAATCACTATGACCTTGCAGGGTTTGTGGTTGGTGTTGTTGATCGAAAGCAAATTCTTCCAAATTGTAGTATAATGAAAGCAGGTGACTGTGTAGTTGGTTTAGAATCAAATGGAATTCACTCAAATGGATTTTCTTTGGTGCGCCATATTTTTAAAAGCTTAGGTATAAATTATAATGATATATCTCCATGGAATAATAAATCTTGGGGTGAAATATTACTTAAGCCAACAAAGATATATGTTGATTCTTTGTTGCCTATTATGCCAAAGGTAAAAGGCATTGCGCATATAACAGGTGGCGGGTTAATAGACAATATTCCAAGAATTCTCTCAGGAAATTTATTTGTAGACATAAATATTAATTCTTGGAAATGGCCAGATATATTTTTATGGCTGAAAGAAGAAGGTAAAATAGAAAAGAGAGAAATGTTAAAAACATTTAATTGCGGCATAGGTATAGTACTGATTGTAGATCCCGATAATATGAAGGATGTGGAAAGCCATTTCCAAAAGCGTGGAGAAAAAATTGAGATTATTGGAAAACTTGATGAAGCATGTCAGCCTCCACTTGATAGAGTAGTATTTAGTTAGTCTAACTTTACCGACAGTCTTTTTGCAACTTCTGAGTATGCTTCCTTTAAGTTTCCTAGATTTAAACGGAAAACATCTTTGTCTAGCTTTTTATGAGTATTTTTATCCCATAGCCTACAATTATCAGGGCTGATTTCATCGGCTAAAATGATTTTAGTGCTGTTGTTTATCAATTTGCCAAATTCTAACTTGAGATCAACTAAATATATATTTGCATTTGAAAATAGGTCGACTAAGATTTTGTTGATCTTTAAAGTTGTAGTTTTAACTTCTTCCATTTCTTTATGGGATAACCAACCAAAATATAGTATGTGATTTTCATTCACCATTGGGTCAGCTAGGTCATCATTTTTGTAAAAAAACTCGATTATAGGAGATGTAAGTGCCTCACCTTCTTTGATATTAAAACGTTTGCAAAAGCTGCCAGCTGCAATATTTCTAACCACTACCTCAAGAGGTATTATCTTGAGCTTTTTGACTAGCTGTTCTCTTTCGTTTAGAGCTTTTATAAAGTGCGTGCTAATTCCTGCTTCTTCAAGCTTTTCCATGATAAAAGCACTAACATGATTATTAATTATTCCTTTGCCCTCAATAATTTCATATTTTTCCTTATTGAATGCTGTAACATCATCTTTAAAGTACTGTATAACAGTTGATGAGTCTTCAGTTTCAATAATGACTTTGGCTTTACCTTCGTATATCGTTTTATTCAGTGACATGATTAATTTAGCTGTATACTATAAGATAATATCAAATTGCTGCTTAGTTTACTACAAATTTGCTAATGACGTTTAGTGTTACAGTGTTAACCATATTTCCAGAAATGTTCCCCGGGTTTTTGAACTATTCTCTTGCCGGAAAAGCGTTGGAAAAAAAAATATGGAATCTTGAAATAGTAAATATTCGTTCTTTTGCTAAAGATAAACATTCAACTGTGGATGATGTTCCATATGGAGGTGGAGCAGGGATGGTTATGCGCCCAGATGTGATTGGTAATGCAGTTGATAATGTGCTTTCTGCTCATAAAAATACTAGATTTATTTATATGACTCCATCTGGTACAAAATTTAATCAGAGAATTGCGAAGGAGTTAACAGAAATTCCTCATGTAACAATATTGTGTGGTCGATTTGAAGGTGTTGACCAAAGAGTAATTGATGTGTATACTCCTTATGAGTTAAGTATTGGAGATTATATACTTTCGGGAGGTGAGCCAGCTGCGATGGTGGTTCTTGATGCATGTATTAGGCTTCTTCCAGGTGTAGTAAATAATTTCGATAGCGTTGCTGAAGAAAGTTTTAGTTATAGTGGTGGTATACTTGAATATCCTCAATATACTAGACCTGAGCAGTGGAGTAGGTACAAAGTTCCTGAGGTTCTGTTGTCTGGCAATCACAGAAAAATAAGTGATTGGAGAAGGGAACAGTCATATGTTAGAACAAAGGAACGTCGACCTGAATTGTTGAATGGAGATGATAAATGACAAACTTACTTGAAAAATTTAACGAACAACAAATACAAAGGTTAGCCAAAGAGATGCCAGCTTTTTGTCCTGGCGATGATTTGAAGGTCACTTTTAAGGTAGTTGATAGTACGGGTGAGCGTATACAGATATTTGAGGGCGTATGTATATCAAAAAGAAATCGTGGATTACACTCTTCTTTTTCAGTTAGAAAGGTAAGTCATGGAGAAAGTATAGTATCACAATTTTTTGTTTACTCTCCTGCATTAATTTCAGTACAAGTGATGAGAAAGGGAAAGGTCCGTAGAGCAAAATTATATTATCTGTGCAAGCTATTTGGGAAAGCTGCAAGGATCAAAGAACGTACTACTTATGTTAAAAAAAAATCTAAGTAGATACAATAGGGAGTGATGTCAATTGTATCATCTCAAAACTCTCTCTTATTATCCCAGTGTGTGGCGCACAACTGTACTTTCCCTCCTGCTGTGGTGTCATCCCAATGTTTGACACTGGGATCCAGATTCTCCTTTTGGTTTGTGCTTTCATGGAAAATATAAAAATTATTTGCAGGCAAAGCCTGTTAGATCTCAGTTCAAGCACTGGAAAAAGGGGAAAGTCTTTTCAAATCCTCATGTAAAGAAAAGTAAATGGGTATAATAAAGAAAAACTTTCTTAAGTTACTTCAATCTAAGCGCGTACATGCTCGTGTAAAAAGAAAAAATAAAAAGAACAACATTTTATGCTTTTGCTCTTTTACAGCACTGATTGTCTCAATTGGGTGTCCTATATGTATATTACTAAGTATATTAGTTAACTCTTACAGTGCTTTAACAGTAACGAAAATTTTATTACCAGTTGAAATAAATGCTGATCTTATTTTAACTAATAATCCTGGTGATTTACGATATAAGTCCATTGGCTTACTCAACAATTCTTTACGTAAGGTGTTTGAAGGAACTGATTTTAAAGACGGTGACGAAATTTTAAGTCGTAATTCTTACAAAGAACTAGAGAAATTTTTTCATAAGAAAGTAAAAGATAGTGGTGAATATGAGATCTGGTTTACCGCGTCAAGTATAATTAATTCAATAAATAAATATAAACATTTGAATGATCATTATGCTAAATTACTTGATTGGTTAAAAGAGAAGGGAAGAGTAAGAAAATTTTTTAATAAGTCTCTGTTTCTTAAGTCTGATTCTTGTGAGCCTGAGAATGCAGGGATTTTAGGGGCATTTATCGGTTCATTAATGACAATTATAGTATGCTTAGCGTTGGCATTGCCAATAGGAATTATGTCAGGTATCTGTCTTTATGAATTTATGCCTAGAAATAGGCTAATAACCAGTATTGTAGAAATTAGCATGAATAACCTTGCTGCAGTGCCTTCGATAATATTTGGTGTGGTAGGACTGACTCTCTACTTGGGCATATTTGGTTTACCCCGTTCTTCACCGCTTGTTGGCGGGATGACTCTTTCATTTATGATGCTGCCTAATATTATTATTGCAACAAAAAATGCCTTTACAAACGTTCCTATTGCAATAAAAGATGCAGCGTTTGCGCTAGGTGCACCTCACATCAAGGTGATATTGGATCACTCTTTACCGATTGCGTTGCCACGGATAATACATGGTGCAGTGCTTGCAATTGCAAGGATTTTAGGCGAATCTTCCCCTTTACTTATGATAGGCATGGTAGCATTTATTGCTGATACACCTACATCCTTCTTCGATCCGGCAACTGTTTTACCTGTACAAATATACATATGGTCAAGTAGTCCTGAAATTGCATTTATTGAGCTTGCTGCCATTGCAATTATAGCTTTATTGTTAATGCTATTTGCTTTGAATTTAATAGCAAATTTTGTAAAAAGAAAGTTCGAGTTTTTTGATTCATGAAAATTACAATCCTATCTGGTTATGGCTTAAATTGCGAAAAAGAAACTGCATTTGCATTTATGGAATGTAGCAGAAAGCTTGGTATTAATAATATTGAAGTAAAAATCGTTCACATTAATGATATTATAGATAATCCAAGTGAACTGAAATTAAGCAATATACTTGCAATTCCAGGAGGTTTTTCCTATGGTGATGACACTGGTGCTGGTAATGCGTTTGCTTTGCGTATAAAAAACAACTTGTTAGACGAATTTCAAAATTTCTTATCTCAGGATAAGCTTATTATAGGGATATGTAATGGTTGCCAGATATTAGTAAAGTTAGTTCCAGAATTCTCTAATCTAGCTTTAACCTCTAATGATATAGGTAATTACCAATGTCGTTGGATTAGAGTGAGAGTTAATCCGCAGAGTAATTCTGTTTGGCTACGGGGCCTGAGTGAACTATATCTCCCTATTGCTCATGGGGAAGGCAAATTTTTTATGGATCAAGATACTTTGAATCAATTGATTGAAAATAATTCCGTTGCACTGCGTTACGTTGATGAAAATGGTGACTATGCAAATTTACAATTTCCTTACAATCCAAACGGATCTATATACGACCTGGCAGCTTTGTCAGACAAAAGTGGTAGAGTTTTAGCTTTAATGCCTCACCCAGAGAGAGGAATATTTTTTACTCAGCAGGACAACTGGCCTCTTGAAAAAGAAAAATGTAAACGTTCAGGAGTGGCTATGCCAAAATATGGTGATGGAATGCTCATATTTGAGAATGCACTAAAATATTTTGCGTAAGTATTACAATACATTACATACAACAAGTTTTTAAACCATAAAAAGTTACTTGATCAGGATGACAATAAATCTTTATTTTTGATCTGCAGAGTAGCTTTCTCTAACGTTAGGGATATAATTGTTCCACTTTCCAATTGCTTTTCTCAACAAGAGTATATCTAAATCTAGTGTGTCTCCTATATTCACCTTCTTGCCAAAATTCAATTACCTTTGGGATTACGCAAAATCCCACCCAAAAGTCAGGACGAGAAACTTGTGTATTGTGAAATTCTTTCTCTTTCAATTCTATAGCCTGCTCAAAATCTTGCCAATTTTTCAGAACTCTTGATTGTTTTGAGCACCACGCGCTAATTTGACTATCGCGTGCTCGAGAGGAGAAATATTCGTCAGCCTTTTTGCCGCTTAGAAGCCTAACTTCTCCTTCAATTCGTACTTGTCTAGAAAATTCTGTCCAATGAAATACGAGTGCAGCTTTGGGGTTCTCAGTCAATTCTTTTCCTTTTCTACTGTTTACGTTAGTAAAGAACACAAAACCTTCTTTACTATACTCCTTTAGTAATACCACTCTTGCAGATGGAATGCAGTCTTTGCTACACGTTGCTAGCGTCATTGCAGTTGACTCTTTACACGGAAAATTAAGTACTTCTTGATACCACTTTGAGAACAAATCAAAAGGATCTTTTTCAGGTAAGAGTGTCATATGCAAAAATAAAATTTAATTCTGACATGCATTGCAAAAATAAGTGCTACGACCATTTTGTCGTATAAGTGTTATGATATTGTTGCAGATTCTGCAAGGTTTTTGCACTTTACCATATACGTAAAAGTTATTTTGAAAGTATCCAGCAGATCCAGATGGCTGTGCATAATCTTTCAGTGTTGAACCACCAGCAGCAATTGCATCACTCAGAGTATTTTTTATTTCGATAGCAAGTTTTTCGCACTCTATATATGTTAAATCTTGTGCTAGCCTAAGTGGTGATATGCGAGCTCTAAATAAGCTCTCAGAAGCATATATGTTACCTACGCCAACTATTAGCTTATTATTCATTAATACTGATTTGATATTTGCTTTTCTGCTCTGTAGCAACTTCTGTAAATAATTTCCATTAAATTCATCTGTGAGGGGTTCTATTCCTAGGTTATTAAAAAAATTTAGTTCTTGCTCTCTGTTTAAAACAATCACTAATCCAAACCTTCTTGGGTCATTAAAGATTAGTGAAGTGTTGTCAGAAAATAAGAATATCACATGATCATGTTTGTTCTGTGCTTGATTGTCTTCAGCATATATAAGCTTTCCGCTCATGCCGAGGTGTATGATTACAGCCATACTAGCATCTATATTCGAGATTATATATTTACCTCTACGCTTGATATCATTTATAACTTTGCCCTTTAGCAAATCATCAATATTCTTCGTTATTGGTACACGCAAATTCCAATTATTGACTGTAACATTACTTATTTTCTTATTTTTGATTTTATCAAATAAGAAGTTAGAGATGACTTCCACTTCTGGGAGTTCTGGCATCTTGTCTACTCTGTTGCTGTTTTTTTCTTTTTAGAATATTTTGCTTTAAAGCTTTTGCCAATCTTTTTCTCTCTTCTTCTTTTTCCTTATTTTTTTTCATGTTATTCATTATCATAATACGTGAACTTGCCGTTGTAGCTCAGGTGGTAGAGTACGTCATTGGTAATGACGAGGTCCCAAGTTCGAATCTTGGTAACGGCAGTTTAGAGGACGATATTCATAAAGTCAATCCTCTAGATGCTAATTAGATTATAGAAAAACGTCTAGTAAATACCTTTTATACACTACCATTAAGCTGCTTTTTCAGTATTACTATTCAATAATACCTGCCGTAATTTTTCTTTAGAAAATCCATGCATTAAAAGAAATTGTATAATCCTTTGCCAAAAATCCCTCACAATATACTGAAGGATTATTAAAACTTACGTTGGCAGGGTTAAACCTGTTACCATAACTTCCCCCACCACAAATATTTTCATAACAACACTGCTTACAATCGTCAGGCCTGTTTTCCATATCACTCAAAAAGTTATTAAAAAATTTATCTGATGAGAACTTAGCCCAACTAGTATTGCTTATGTTATATTCAACAAACTTATGAGGGACACATGTTCTCAAATCATCTAGTGGGCCGAGATTACCATTATTGGAAACACATATTAACGGTAATACAAAAGGACTTCTTTTGCCAAATCCTTCAACTCTTGAATAATTACCGTAAAATAGCTCTAATGAAAAGTTATATAGAAATTTCTCTATCCTTTTTATGATAGTTCTCAGTCAGGTCTTCTTTTATCTTATCTGCCCAGCATATATTACCATGCCCTCCACCATCTCTATCAAACTGACAATGGCTATTGTGATTATTTCTACCATGAAAATTATCTGAAAGCTTTTCTATTCTTTTAAGTATGACACTACTACTAACTTGACCGATATTAGCGCTAAGAAGCTCTAATAATAAATCCACTTGTTTTTCTTTATTGTTTACCATAATTATTTTGCCTTAAAATAGCAAAGTCTAGGTTTACTATAGCTTTTGTCAAGCATTTATCTGAGCTATTTATATATTGGAATGCTACTCGTCATTTTATTTGCTTTCAAATGTATAACTTTCGGTATCTTGTTTTCAAGGACTTTTAACTTAATATTACCACTATTAAAGTCAATACTATAACACTTTAGTTCTTGACCATCCTTGAGTCCCATATTATGGCAATCACTACCTAATTTAACCCCACGTATCTTTTGTAGCTCTAGACTTCTGGTTAAGTTAAAGCATATATCACTATACTTATCAGTATCTTGGAAAGTTAAATTTTTATTGAGTAATCTACTAGGTAACAAACTGAGAAGTATGCTAGAATCTCTTATAGAGGCTATGATATCTTTTATAAAGGACTGGCTTTGTTGCATAGCACTGATAGGCATGTAAATCACAGTGAATTTACGCAGCTAATTTAAATTCAGCCATACCTATATCAGTAAATTTGTTCAATAAGTAGCACTTAATTAACAGCTCTTTTTCACGATTTACCTCTGATTTATTTTTCAAGCCAAACCCAAATATTTGCTTCAACCTATAGAAAAAGACTTCAATATAAGACCGTGCTCCATACTTAACTTTTTTCTTCCATTCATTAATACCATCTTCATAATTCTCATATGACCTAATTCTACTAATATACTTGTTTCTTTCTGATAAGTAGTCAGCTAAACAAATTTTAGTATCCTTCCTAGGGCGAATAATAGGCACAATATTGTATTTTCTGCATTCTTTATACACACTTTTTATATCATAAGCCGCATCTGCTCGAATAGAACAAATGTTATATTTATCACTGACTTCTTCTAACATATCGCAGACCGGCAAATAGTCTACAGCAACACCACTAGTGTAGTTCATGCTTATTGCTTTCTTATCATTTATGTTTAAAACAACATGTAATTTTCTTACTTGACCATAACCACTGTATTTTCTTTTTCGAATATTAAGCTTACTATGCCCACCGTTATTATTGTAGATACTAACTCTAGTGCTATCTACGGCAATTTCAACATTTTCCAGATCATCTTTATTGCTTCTATGGTCATCAATCTTCAAATTAAGCTTTTTAAATCTTCTGGAAGCTTGTGTATAGCTGATAATCTTAAGTTTTTTGCCTATTTGTACCATATAACCTTTTACAAAACCTACAGCTTGTCTCAAGCCAATTCTAAAAAGATGAACTATTATGTGTATTAAAATTACAACTTTATCACTATAAGTGTTATTGCCACCTGCAACTTTTGGACTATTTTCATACCAATTTTCTATGGCTTGATTAACAAAATGAAAAACATTTCCTCTTTTTTTGAGAAACTCGTTATATTCTCTTTGGTTACTTACTCTCATTTTTTGTGGCATAAGTTGTACTTGTTTGAAAAATGCCTATTTTACAACAAAATTCGTTAGTAGCCATATATTAAAAAGCTTTTCTTCTTACAATAACCTCAACCAACACTAGCTATGCAACAAAGCCTAAAGGACTCTGATAAGTAATGTTTTAAATGACTTGCAAATAAGTCAACATTAAAATTAACTTTCTTTGAAGTTATTTCACTTATTATATTATTTATAGTAGTCAATAAGTTATACCTTCCATTACTAACCTCATTTAATTTCTCATCTATTATCATTGCAAGAATAAAACCTTTGTTATAACTCAACATGCTTATGTTTTGATCAAGTAAATGCTTTTGATTTGTTTTTTCGAAATCAATATTAGGTATTAAAGAATTAAAATACTCTTTTAAAGTAATATTAATTATTTTTAAGTACTCATCTTTATCAATAAGTTTCGTGTCAAGTAAGGTTTTCACTCCATAAAATTCCGTAAATCCTTCAAAAAACCACTTATATTTTATTTCATTTTTCTTATCGTTGTCTTGCTCTATTATATGTCCTATATATCTGTGAATTAATTCATGTGATATCACTCTAGTATAATCTTTGATATTTTTTTTTAAGCTTCCCTCAATAATTACATAGTCCTTTCCTGCAGCACCTGTAGTTCTACTAAGATTGGGATTATCAACAAGTACTATATTATACGGCTTACTTTCTAGTATGAATAAGTTATCTTGAGCTAAGATAATTTTATTAATAATATTTACAAGACTGATACTATTATGAGCATTGGTATAAAGCTTATTTCTTTTATCAAGATCAAAACTTCTAAAATTGTCAGTTCTAATAATTTTTTCTATATTATCAAAAGGTTTTCTAAAAGGTAAAAAATCAGGTGAGTTTTTTAAATGTGATGAAGAGTTATCTAAAGCAATAGCAGAATGCATATACTGAATGTATATAAGGAAAAAACAAATAATATAATTTAATAGACTGTGTACATTTTTAAGCTTAATGTTTGCCATAAATAAAACAGGACATTGAAGAAGTGTAAGTAATTACGATTAAGCAAATATAATTTATTGCTAAGTAGGTGATAAGGATAATTTTAATTATCTCTTTAAAACTTTACTCTTCCCATATTATTGAACACCTTATAATAAAGACTGAGAAGAAAGTTACAAAGGATTGTATATTCTTATCATCATAGCGCTGTTACTACAGTAATAACACTAAGAATAACTATAAGTTTCTTTGAATGATAGTTGAATTTTGATTGAAATTTTGAGGCTATAAAAACCGCAGGTACCAGTTGGTTTTTATTAGCTAAAGTAAACGTCAAATATCTGGAATTCTGGACATAAAATCCTCCTTTGAAAAAAAAGATTAGAAAAAAATGCAATGCACATACGACAGAAATTAAGTATGTGTGTATGCACCCACATACGCTGAAGAGGATACGCTACATTTTTTTATGAGTTTGATTGTTTAATAAAAAAAAGTCTGCAGACAAAGATAAATTTTTGAGCTCTAAAAGTATCTCTAATTGTCATTATAATCAGATTTAGAACATGCGGAAGTAATTTTTTAGCTATAAGAATATATTATAGAAAAAAGGAACCCAAAAGTTAGCGTTATTGGTAATCCAACTTGGTGTAACGGCACTGTAGACCTTACAATAAAGACTGAGAGGAAAGTTACAAAGGAAGATTATCATGCTTCTTCCATATTCTTTCTACTTTCTTGTTTTTAAGTAGCTCTAGTGCTTTGTGAAAGTGATGCCTTGTTTTACTTGGCACTATAATGTCATCAATGTATCCATGTGATGCAGCAAAAAATGGATTAGCAAATTTCTCTTTATATTCTTTGATTAACGTTTGCTGGTCTTTTTCATGCCTAAATATAATTTCAACTGCACTTTCAGGGCCCATTACAGCTATTTCAGCAGTTGGCCAAGCATAATTTATATCACCTTTTAAATGCTTTGAGTTCATAACAATATATGCACCACCATACGCTTTTCTAGTGATAAGGCTAATTTTCGGCACGGTCGCTTCAGCATAAGCGTAAAGCAGTTTCGCTCCGTGTTGTATTATATTATTGTATTCTTGATTTGTACCTGGCAGGAAACCTGGAACATCAATAAGTGTGATGATGGGAATGTTAAATGCGTCACAAAATCTTACAAACCTTGCAGCTTTTCTTGAAGAGTCAATATCCAAGCATCCTGCAAGGTGCATAGGTTGATTTGCAACAACACCAATAGTATTTCCTCCAATTCTGCCAAAGCCAATTATGATGTTACGGGCAAAATCGGGTTTTAGTTCAAAAAATTTCCTTTCATCACACACCTTTTCAATGAGTTCATACATATCATAAGGAGTATTAGGATTACTAGGAACTAGAGTGTTCAAAGATTCATCAACATCATCAATTAAGTTGCAGATTGGTACAGATTTCGTTGACTCTTGATTATTTACTGGTAAAAAGGTAAGGAATTCACGGATTCTCAGCAGCATTTCAACATCGTTATTGAACGCAAAATCTGCTACTCCTGTTTTGCTTGTATGAATTTTTGCTCCACCAAGATCTTCGTGGCTTACATCTTCATAGGTAACTTTTTTCACTACATCTGGTCCGGTTATAAACATGTATGAGCTATTTTTTACCATGAAAATAAAATCGGTTAGCGCTGGAGAGTAAACTGCACCGCCAGCACATGGGCCCATGATTAGAGAGATTTGTGGTATAACGCCTGATGCATTTACATTCCTTTGAAAAATTTCTCCGTAACCAGCAAGGGAATTTACTCCCTCTTGAATTCTAGCTCCACCAGAGTCGTTTAGTCCGATAATTGGAATCCTGGCATTAATTGCCATATCCATAATTTTGCATATTTTTTTTGCATGTGATGCACCAAGTGATCCACCAAAGACAGTGAAATCCTGAGAATAAACAAAAACTTTTCTGCCATGAATAGTACCATGGCCAATTACAACTCCATCACCTAAAAAATCAGCATTTTGCATGCCAAAATCAGTTGCGTGATGCTTCACAAACTTATCATACTCTTGAAATGAATTTTCATCGAGCAATATACTCAGCCTTTCTCTAGCGGTTAGCTTTCCTTTTTCATGTTGCTTATTAACTCTATCAGGACCTCCTCCTTTTTCGGCTTCTAATGTTTTGATCTTTAGAGTTTCTAGTATTTCAGAGTCTTGCATGTAGTAAAATAACTTTCAAATGGGTTGTAAACTTTATTGAGCTTACAAATCCTATTGATTATACACATACACCGTTACTGCATGCAACGGTGTATGTGTACGATAATTAATGCGCTAGCAATTTCTATTTAATATTTTGAGAATGCTGAGACTCACTAACATTCTGTGCACTTGCACTTGTTACACCTGTTGATGGATTAATTGTTATAACTTCTCTTTCAATTCCTTGTAAGTTTGAAGCCAATGAGACCAATTTTGCTAGAGTCATGTCATTATATTTATCCATCTTCTTATTCTCATAATAGCCAATTTTTATTTTTACAGCTTTGTTTTCCTAGAAGTCCTCAGGACTTATATTATCACTTAAATCAGTACAAAATACGTTACCATTTCCACTAATATTTAAAGCAATACTGCAATCTCTATCACCCACTTTCCAGTTAAATTTAATTATACAAGACTCATTTAGTATTTGATAAAGCCTTACACCATCATCACTTTGTGAAACACGCACCAACCTTTTATCTTCTGGAGATACCAATGTAAAAGCTCCAATTTTTGGATTACTATCCTTTAAGGCTTTACCAGGAAATGAGTTATCAAATTTTAACTCACCTCTGCCTTCTTTTAACGATACCCATGCAGTAAATGATTTATCTTCTTTTCCTCTCAACCTCACATCTATAGAATCATTACCTGTATATTCAGCAATTCCTTTTCGAATTACACTCAGAAATTTCTTAGTTTCTTCATCATTGTCACTCAAAAAAAGCTCCTTATTTTCATGTGACCGGGATGGATCATTGAGATTCTCCAATGCTTTAGCTAAAGTTATATAGTTATATATACGTGTCCTGTTGTTATAAGGTGTCCCTAATTTATAAATTTTAGGAGTTAATTGAGCAACTTGATCGAAATTCATTATTAAAGTTTCATTTGCATTATGCATAGCGCCTCCAATTCTACATAATAAACTTAAGATAAAATATCCTAATTTTAGGATAGGTATATAATCTATCAAGTCAATAGTTAAATTAAAAAATTTTGATTATAATTTACTATTTATAAAATACGCTCTTAAACTATGCTGAAAATAGTCATAATAGGCCTTCCAAATGCAGGCAAGTCAACTCTATTTAATAGGCTAGTAAGAAGAAAAGCAGCGGTAGTTAGTGACATTCCAGGAGTAACGAGAGATAGGCGTGAAGGAATTGGAAGAATTAGTGATTTAGAGTTTAAAGTTATAGATACAGGAGGATGGAATGACCAAACCAGTTTTTCACTACAAGTTATTGAACAAATAGAGTTTTCTTTATTAAGCGCAGATGTAATTTTTTTTCTTGTTGATGCAAAAGTGCAAAACGAGCAGAACAAAGAGTTTGCAAAGTGGCTGAAGAGAAAAACGAACAAACCTGTAATACTAATAGCAAACAAATGCGAAAGTCATAAATCGGAAAATGTTGATTATTTGCAGTTCTTCAACTTCATAGGTCCGGTGTACATCTCAGCCGAACATAATCTTGGTATGATTGATCTTTATGATGCATTAGCTAGTGTTATTGAAGGTCTTAGCGAAGGCACTGAGCTGCCTGAAAGTGAGTCCATTAGACTGAGGATTGCAATCATCGGTCGCCCAAACGTTGGAAAATCAACTTTTTTAAACAGTTTACTTGCAGAAAATAGACTAATAGTAAGCTCAGAACCCGGTACCACGCGTGACTCTGTGGATATTTCATACGACCATAATGGGAAATTAATCACTCTCATCGACACTGCGGGAATCCGCAGAAAGGCAAATGTTGTTGATAACTTAGAATCAAGATTTGTTGAAAAAAGTATAGAGTCAATAAAGCGCTCTCATGTAGTGATTTTAATGTTAGATTCCTTGCTTGGCATTGAGCAGCAGGATTTATCAATTGCTGAAGCTGCAATTAAAGGGGGGAAGGGAATTATCATTGTTTTAAATAAGTGGGATTTAATAGGTAAGGATGACAGAAGTAAGTTAATAAAATTTGTCAAACAACAGGAAGTGACTCGGTTATTTTTGGAAGTGCCAACTGTAACAATTTCTGCATTGAAAGGTATGCGCTGTGGTGATGTGATAGATAAGTGTCTTGAAGTGAGTGAATCCTTAAACAAGAAGATCAGCACTGCAAAACTGAATAATTGGCTAATAGATGCTGTGGAAAAACATTCTCACCCACTTATAAAAGGTAGAGAGATTAAAATGAAGTATATTGCTCAAATTGGCACCAAACCTCCAGCTTTTTCTTTGGTATGCAACGTCCCGGAAAGTGTTGATGAGAGTTATAAACGTTATTTGACTAATGGTCTTAGAAAAAACTTCTTTGTTGAAGGTGTACCAGTTAGATTGCTTTTGAAAAAGAATAAAAACCCCTATGTAAAGTAGATAATCTTGTTTTACTAATAATATACTTTTTTATCTTAGTAATATTATTAATAAGTAAATAATATTACTTAAATAAGTAGTTGATAAATTAATATTATATAGTAAAGTATTAACTTGTTTAGTACTTTTGCTATGAATTATAAAGGACAAGATTTAAGGCCTGGATCTCCACATACTTTCACGGTTGATACACCTTTAGTATTTCAGTGGCTTCCAAAAAGATATGGATACCCGATTCCAGAAAAATATTTGGAAAGATTGAGCAATTGGGCAAAAAGGGAAGATACGCGTGTAGTGAAATTAGTAATAAATGGATCTGGTTTTACTCCTACGCAACGTAAAGAGTTGGAGAATAAAATATCAAACAGAGAGTTTAACCCAAACAAAAACATAGAGCTTATAGACTTTAATGAGCTGGATTTAGGAGAGTATGAATTTAGCTTTCACTTACAAACAGATAAGAAAACAGAACTATCTAAATGTCCTTTATACACTGTATCTCAATATTTCAAAGATCTATACTCTATTCCAGAAAGTAAAATTTTGGTGTTGAGATAGACAGTATGCGTATATTTATGTTGTTGGTATTGAAATCTCCTATGATCTATTTTGATTTTGATATCTTACCTAAAGAAGATAAGAAAGTTGGTGAGATTCAGGCTGTGCATGGCTTTTTGGTTGCTGAAAATGACAGAAAAGGTTATGACTATGATGGTATAGCAAGTATTGAAAATGCTATCATTGCTCTAAGCGATGCTGGTAGAGTAAAAATTATGGAAATTTACAATGAAGTAAAGAATAAGTTTCAAAAAGATTATCCTTTGTTTAAGTTATCAGAACATGAGATTTACAAAATTATGGAAGAGATAGTATATTTCACTCTTTCTAATGACGTTCTTCTTCTTATATCTAGCTATCAAGATTCTAACAAACGTTACAACAGACGTTTGGAAGAAGCAAGATTGCTTATGCAAGAAACATTTGGGTTTAAAACCAATGGAGGAGAAGTTGATATTCAATATGACAATAGCTGGACGAAAAACAAGGATGAATTGTATACCAAAGAAGAAATTGCAAAAATAGATAGTGATACTAGGGTTGTAACTAGTATGCAAACTAAATCAGTATCTAGCTGTGAATACATGCATAGAGGCTAGATAAAAAAGTTATAGAGTGATATGTGTCGCTTTATAATTATATAGAACATTATTAAACAAAAGTTGACTTTTTCGGTTGTTGTGGTAATTCGTTAATTATGTCAGATATAAATAACAGTTCTACAATCTTTTTGCTGTCAAGTGCCGCTGCTCTGATTTTTGCATATGTGCTAGAGTATTTCTTCAATATGCTACCATGCAAGTTATGCATATACGAGCGAGTAGTTTACTATGTTACAGGGCTACTTGCAGTTGCGTACATGTTCAAAGACAACAAAATCCTAATCTATGCGATGTTTTGCAGCTATCTCATTGGTGCAATAATATCTTTTTATCATGTAGGTCTTGAACTCCACTTATTTCATGATGTTTTAGGCTGTACAGAGCAAGCAAGTGGTAACGTTAGCATAGAAGAGTTGAGAAATAATCTATTAAACCCCAATTACTCTCCGTCTTGTGACAGGCCTCATTATATTTTTGGTGTTTCATTAGCAACATGGAATCTTATTTATCTTATAGTAGCCCTGTTTGTATCAGGTAGGATATATTGTAAAGAAAGAAATTTAAGGCACAATTGGTGCAAAAAGTAGCAAGAGTAGATGCTGCATTTGTACACCGCTTAGTTGTCACCCAGTTTCCGCAATTTAAAGATCTGTCTATCTGCCAAATCGTGCCCGGTGGATGGGACAATAGAACATTTCGTCTGGGTGATCACATGCTTGTGCGTATGCCAAGCGCTGCAAAGTATGCAATGCAGGTGGAAAAGGAACAAAAGTGGTTACCCAGGTTGGCACCTTTACTGCCACTTTCAATTCCAAAGCCTTTGGCAATGGGAGAGTCGTGTGAGGGTTACCCATGGCAATGGTCTATTTACCAATGGATTGATGGCAACACCGCTGCATCTGTGCACATAGCAGATCTGAATAACTTTGCAACCAGCCTTGCTCAATTTCTCGCTGCTTTACAACGCATAGATACTACAGATGGGCCTCTTCCCGGACCACATAATTTCTATCGTGGAGGGGTACTAACAACCTATAATGCTGAGACAAAGCAAGCAATTGCCGTTCTAAAAGATAGAATAGATGCCAATGCTGCAATCGAGCTCTGGGAAGCAGCGCTAGCAAGCGCTTGGAAAGGTTTGCCAGTGTGGGTCCATGGTGACGTTAGCGCTGGCAACCTATTGGTGCAAGAAGGAAAATTGAGTGCCGTCATTGATTTTGGAGGATTGGGGATCGGCGATCCCGCTTGCGATCTAATGATTGCTTGGACGCTGCTTAGAGGAGAAAGCCGAAAAATCTTCCGTGCAATGCTTCCGTTGGATGCTAGCACTTGGACTCGTGGCCGTGCCTGGGCTTTATGGAAGGCTCTTGCTGATATTACCACAAACACGAACGCTGTCGAAGCTTGGCACACTATTAATGAAGTGTTTAGAGATTATAAACGCAATTCATAAAGTATATTTGTATGAACATTGTGATTTGAGAGCAATCTCCACTAGAAAGGATGTAATCTCAGTATTGAAATCCAGTTTTTTTATCAAAAAATTTTTTGTATAAGGAAGGTGTCATACTAGTCACAGCTGTACGAACATTGTGATTTGGGCTAAAAAGATGCGAGTAGCCCCTTCGGTGTCATCTTATGTTTTTGTCATCCCAGTGCCCAGATACTGGGATCCAGAACAGGTAATAAGAAGTGCTGGAATGACATCCTGAAATTTTAGCTACAAATATTAAGAAATTTACCAAATAGAAAAAAGGCAAAAGAATCCCCCAGTAGTGAGTTTTGACCCTATAATAATGTAAATTGGCGTTGTAATAATGTGCTAACGCTTATTTAAAGCGCGTTTTGGCTGAATGTAGAAAAAATAAAAAAAGACATGCAGCCGCTATAATTTTTTGTAATTTGCCAATAAATATCTGAGTTTTTTACTGAATTTTGTTGTTAAATCTGCAGAGATTAAAAACAAGGATAAATACTCTTATTGATAAGATAAGGAACGTGGGAAGGTTTGTCAAGTCGCTTCTATACACCTGAGCATTGATCATACGGGTTCCATCTGTTATATATAGTCTTTTGCACACGAAAAAAACTGATGAATGAGTATGATATTACAGTTATAGGCAGCGGTCCTGGTGGTTATATAGCAGCAATTAGGGCGGCGCAGCTTGGACTTAAAACTGCAATTGTTGAAAAGGAGGAAAATTTGGGTGGTATATGCTTAAATTGGGGATGTATACCAACAAAATCGCTACTTAGAGCGTCTGAAGTTTATAGATTAATAAGAAGATCAGAAGAATTTGGCATAAAAGTAAAGGATACAAGTTTTGATATACAATCAATAGTGAAATATTCAAGGAACGTTGTTGATAAGCTATCAAGTGGTGTTGAGTATTTGATGAAAAAAAATAACATCAAAGTTCATCAAGGCTTTGGTAAACTTGCAGGTAATCGTACTATAAAAATTCTTAATGACAAAAAGGAGGAGGAAATTTCTTCCAAGCATATCATTTTAGCAACAGGTGTAAGGGCAAGAAATCTTCCTGGAATCGAAGTAGATGGAGATTTAATATGGAATGCGCAGCACGCTATGACTCCAAAGAAGTTACCAAAATCTCTACTAATCATAGGTTCTGGTGCGATAGGAATAGAGTTTGCAAGTTTTTATAGTACTTTGGGAGTTGATGTAACAATTATAGAAGTAAAAGACACTATTTTGCCGCTGGAAGATAAAGATATTTCAAATTTAGCACAAGAAATATTCACAAAACAAAGGATAAAAATATATACAAACAGTAGCGTAAAAGCTTTGACTAAAAATAAAGACTTTGCTCAAGTGTTACTAAGTAGTGGTGAGAGCAAAGAATTTGATAGGGTGATTGTTGCAGTTGGCGTTCAAGCAAACACTGAAAATATAGGTTTAGAAAATACAAAAATTAAGTTGAGTTCTTCTGGTTTCATTGAAACGAATGAGTGGTATGAAACAAGTGAATCAAGTGTGTATGCAATAGGTGATGTAGCTGGTCCCCCATGTTTAGCGCATAAAGCAAGTCATGAAGCTGTAATCTGTGTTGAGAAAATTGCCGGTAAAAATGCTCATAAGTTAAAAAAAGAGTGCATACCAAATTGCACTTACTCTCATCCGCAAGTAGCAAGCGTTGGCCTTACTGAGGAACAGGCAATAAAAAGTGGATACGATATAAAAGTAGGAAAATTTCACTCCAACTTTAATGGTAAATCTATTGCACTAAGTGAAACTGAAGGTTTAGTGAAAACAATTATAGACAAAAAAACAGGCGAACTTCTGGGTAGCCACATGATAGGTGCGGAAGTAACAGAGTTAATTAGCAATTTTGCTCTTGCAAAGCAACTAGAAGGAACAGACTTCGACATAAAATCTACGATTTTTCCTCATCCAACCATTTCAGAGATGATACATGAGTCAGTACTTGCTGCAGATGGTGAATCGCTGAATAGTTGAACTAACGTTCTATCGTTTTGGAGCTACAAGTATCCTGATTAGGCGATTCAATTCTAATAGATTGATTACCAATATCAGATTTTTCTAACTTTTCTTTTAACCCTTCAGCTGCTTCTTTCACTTCAAGCTTTTTTTCCCGATTAAGATCCTCTGGGCTTTTTCTTTTACTATCTAAACCTTGTTGTCTATCAATATTTTTATTGAGTTGTTCTTGCTGAGGTAGATCAACAACTGAGTTAAAAAGAGCTTTTATTATGTTTTTTAATAAACCTCCGCTTCTGCTTTGCTCTTGAGGCTTATTTTTTACGTTAGATTCTTTTTTACTGTCACTATTTTTAGGCATTTTTAACTCAACTATCATAAAGCTTGATAAAATTTTACATGCAAAGTATTAAAAAATAATTAACAATCTATTATCAAATTACTACTTACAGATGACTATTATTCTAGCAACAGGCGGTACAGGTGGGCATGTTTTTCCAGCTATAACCTTAGCAAAAGCACTAAAGGTACAAGGGCACAATTGTATATTATTCACTGATCAAAAAACCATCAATATAGAAAGTTATATTTTACCATTGTGCAAGCCAAGTGGCAACAAATTGAAGTTTCTCTTTTTGTTAATGTATAGTTGTGTATTAGCACTGTATCAAACGAGAAAATTAAAACCAAAGCTAATCATTGGTTTTGGTAGCTACGCTTCTTTTCCAACTCTTCTTGCAGCAAAGATTCTTTCTATACCTATAGTTTTACATGAACAAAACACAGTTTTAGGGAGAGTAAATAGATTCTTTTTCAAGAGTGCAAAATTAATTGCAACTAGCTTTCCAGAGACTAAGTATGCAGAAGGTAGTAAATGCGTTTTTACAGGAAATTTTGTCGATATAGAAGCACAAGGCTATTCTAGAGCTGAAACAGTTTTAAACGTGTTAATAATAGCAGGCAGTCAGGGTGCAAATTTTTTTGATGATGTAGTGAGCAGCGTAATTTGTGATCTACCTGTTGAAGTAAAAGAGAGGATTAGAGTAACGCAGCAATGTACGAAGAAAAATATAAACAAGGTCAAGAGTCTATACAAAAGTGAAGGAATTGATTGTGAGTTAAGTGAGTTTTTCGATGATATGGAAAATAAACTGGCCAATGCTCATTTGGTAATTAGCAGAGCGGGGGCAACTTCAATAGCAGAGATTACTCTTGCTGAGCGTCCTGCTGTATATATTCCTTATCCTCACTCAAAAGATAACCATCAATTTTATAATGCAAAACATATTGAAGATTCGGGAGCAGCTGTAATGGTTGAGCAAAATAGTAACGCGAAAAAGAATCTAGGAGAGTTGCTAGTTGATTTATTGCAAAATTGTCAAAAATTGCGTGATATGGCTAATAATACTAAGAAAACAAGAATAAGGAATGGAGTTACTGAATTTATTAAGGCAATAGCTCAAGAACTTAGTTGACGAATTGCTTTTTCTTCAAATGCATCCCATAGTTCTTTTTCTAGTGATTTACTATACAACTTATTGATATAAACTACTCCCGTAGGCGAAGTTGTGTTAATTTCAAGAAGGAAGTCATCTATAATATCAATACCAACAAATATTAGCCCTCTTTTCTTTAGCTCAGGACCGATTTTATTACATATTTCAGTGTCTCTATCATTCATTTCAATAGATTCAAAACTTGCTCCAAGCCTCATATTTGTTCTGATTTCTCCGCTAGACTTTGGAACTCGCTTCATTACTCCTATTGGCTTTCCATCCAGTAGCAGTATTCTTTTATCTGTATTTATCTTTTTACAAAATGCTTGTGCAATTACAGGACATTCATATTTTGCAATCATGAGATCGACTACCACTTGAATGCTATTTTGGTCTTGTATTCTTATTACGTCATTTCCTCCATAGCTATATAGTGGTTTCAAGATGATATCTTGATAGTCGTGACAAAAATTTCTAATCATCGATATATTTTCAGTGATCAAAGTTGGAGGAATTAGCTCTAGAAATAGTGAAGTAATTAATTTTTCAGGACAGTTTCTTATTTCTGTTGGATTATTTATTACTAACGCAGTAGTCTTTTCTAAGATATAGGTTGTTGTAATGTACCGCATATCAAAAGGTGGGTCCTGCCTGATAAGTATGATATCCATTTCATTCAAATCTATAGTTACATCTTCTTTAGAAGTAAAACCAAAATCATCAACGCTGACTTTCTGAGCAAGAGCAATTGACTGATTTAACTTGAGTGCTAGATTATTAGGAACATAGACAAAAATTTCGTGCTTTCTCCTCTGCGCTTCTTTTATTAATGCAAATGTAGTATCAGTTTCAAAATTTATATTTTCATCCATTTGAAAAGCTACTTTCATTTATCCTCCCTTCCTATTACAATATACTATAGTACCATAAAAGTGTTAATAATGGAGCAAAGTATGGAATTAACAGTAGGAAATAATGCACCTGATTTTAGTTTGCCAACAGATTCTGGCGAAATTTTATCGCTGAGTGAATTTTTTGATAAAAAAAATGTAGTCCTTTATTTTTATCCTAAAGACGATACTCCGGGCTGTACAATGGAGGCAAAAGGCTTTAGAGACAAAATAGAAAATTTCTCTTCTCTTGACACAGTGATAATTGGTGTATCAAAAGATAGCGTTAAGTGCCACGCTAACTTCAAAGCAAAATATTCTTTGCCATTTTCTTTAGTTTCTGATGAAAATGCTGAAATGTTGGAAAAATATGGTGTTTGGGTAGAAAAAAGCATGTTTGGCAAAAAGTATATGGGAATAGAGCGCACTACTTTTTTAATCGATAAAAAAGGTAAAGTAGTGAAGATCTGGAAAAACGTAAAAGTTAGTGGACATGTTGATGAGGTTCTAGAAGAAGTAAGGAGAATATAAATTAAAGAATGACTACCCATTGCTATATAAAAAAACTGAAATTATATAACTTTCGTAGTCATTCAAACTTTGAACTGGATTTAGATGATAGACCAGTTGTAGTAACTGGCAAAAATGGTATTGGAAAAACTAATATACTTGAAGCAATCTCATTGCTTGCTAAAAGCAACGGAATGAAAAAAGCAAAAATCAATGAGATGCAAAATAGGCGCAGTAATGAAAGTTGGGTAGTGTATTATGATTTTTTCAATGGAGCAGAGCTTAACTCAATTGGTATAGGAAAGAATCTTAATAAGAAATTAATACAAATTGATGGGAAAACGCAGTCAAGCTACTCATCTTTGTATAGAATATCTAATGTAATATGGCTAATTCCACAAATGGACTATATTCTTCTTAATTCTCCAAGTGACAGGTTAAAATTTTTAGACCGTATAGTTTCACTATTTGAAGAAAATTACACCTATTGCTACATGAAATATAGAAAAGCTAAGCATGAGCGAAGTAAATTGCTTAGAGAGAATATTTTGGACGAAAGTTGGCTCTCTAGTCTTGAAAACGTCATGGCTACCAATGCAATTGATATTTTACGTATGCGATCATCTGTTTTAAAGATATTACAAGACACAATTGATAACCATTCTTGTGAGTTTTTTCCAAAGGCAAGTTTGAAATTTAGCAGTCAGCTAACTTTGAACGATACTGCAGAATATTTTCAGAATCGTCTAAAGGAAAACAGAGAAAAAGACTCATTAACTGGTAGAGTAACCTTTTCTGTACATAATGATAATTTTTGGGTTTTTTGCCAAAAAGGGGACATGCCAATAAATCTTTGTTCTACTGGAGAGCAAAAGCTATTACTGCTTTCTATCATCTTATCTAGTGTAAAAGCAAGGTGTATTCATTACAATAAAGCACCTCTTCTTCTGCTTGACGATATAATGTCGCATCTGGATAAAGATTACAGAAAGGTGTTAATGGAGGAGGTGTTAAGCATTCAATGTCAAACTTGGATAACCGATGTAAATCAAGATAATTTCAATAACTATCTTTGCTCTTTCAAGTTTTTTGAATTATCAAGTAAATAAATTTCAAGCGTGCTGTCATACATCAAGCTCATATTCGGTATGTAAATCTCTAATTAAAGCCTCAGCGTGTTTTTTTTGAACAACTATACTGATCTTGATTTCGGACATTGTGACAGCAAGTATTTCTATCTTTTTTTCGCTTAAAACCTTGAGTGTGCGATACATCACTTCAGTGTTAGACATAACACCAATACCAATTATTGAAATTTTAGCTATATTATTGTTTACGACATAATTTTCATTTTTGTTCAATAACTTTGTCATTAAATCAACATCAAATTTAGAAATCAAAAAGCTTGACCCATGTATCATGTCAACTTTAACGTTTGCTCCTGCTATATCTCTTAAAGTATCCAGAGTATTTGCAAAGTTAGTAAAAGTTACAAGAGCTTCGTGAGTGCTATAAGTTATTCCAGTAATTAAGTATCTTTCCAGTACATCTTTTTCGTGTAGTACTGTAGTGCCTTCTACTTCCTCAAAAGTGGATAACACTTGCACCTTAATATTATGCTTCATTGCAAGTTGTACTGAACGATTATGCAATATTTTAGCACCAGATGACGACATCTCCAATATTTCATTGTAAGAGATAGATTTAAGCTTGCGTGCCCTTGGAACAATTTTTGGGTCTGCTGTATATATTCCGTCAATATCAGTAAAAATTTCACAAGCCCTAATACCAAAGACTACAGCAAAGGCAATTGCTGAGATATCAGATCCTCCTCTACCAAAAGTAGTGATTCTATCATCGTGTATACCCTGAAAACCAGCAATGATTGCAGCAGTATAACCCTCAGCAAAAGATCTTTTTACATGGTCAATTTTTATCTTTTTTATTTTAGACTCAGAATAAAAATTATCCGTTACAATTGGTAACTGCCAGGCGAGCCATGATTTAGCATTAACTCCAACAGACAGAAGAGTGATAGCTAATAACCCGCAAGAGATTTGTTCTCCTGCTGAAAGCAGGACATCATACTCTGATAACTCTTGTCTACAATTTAAATTTGAAATTTGCCTGGCTTGAAAAGCCATTTGGTCAGTGAATCCTGCAGCAGCAGATACAACAGCAATTACATTATAACCTTTTTCAATATCGTTTTTTATTAGATTTGCAACTCGATTTAAGTCAGTTAGCGAAGTACCACCAAATTTTTTTATTATTATTTTGTTCATAGTTACAATAAGGTCAATTTCACCTTTCTAGAGAGTATAGTTGCTTAATTAAATGTGTTTTTCTGATCACTAATTAAAGTGATAGAGGATTATTCATCTTTATCACTACCAAGGTCTTTTAACATACTGTAGTTGCCTTTTCTAAATTTACCTTTTAAAGATGTAACTCCGCTTTCGCTAATTCCACTTAAGCTTAATGCTGCTCCACCTAGCTGCAATCCAATCTCAGACGTCTCGGGAATAATTTTACTAGCGCCTAGATCTTTATAAACCTCCACATTATTCAAATCTGGTAAACGTATTATAATATTTACATGTGGGAAGTTTGTTGCAACTAGAGAAACTATTTTCTTTATAGTGACTTCGTTCTTTATTGAAACCACAAGAGCTTGAGCTCTTTCTATTCCTACTGATTTTAAAATTTCATATCTTGTAGCATCTCCAAGATATATAGGGAAACTGTCATTTTTTCCTTCTTTCACTATTTTTGATTGAATATCTACAACAACATAACTTAAATGCTCTGCAGTAAGCATTTTCGTTACCATATATCCCACTCTACCAAACCCGGCAACTATTACGTGGTTATAAAGATCTTGTGTGTCTGTTTCGATTGCTTCATCGTCTAGTATTATTTTTTCAGTGCTAAATGAATTTGCTATCCAGTCTCCAATTCCCGATAAAAGAGGAGTAAAAGCCATAGTTACTGTAGTTACCATCATAAGCACTTGAGCGATTTCACTTGATAGTACATCTAATTCATCTGCTAAACGGAATAAAATAAATGCAAATTCACCGCCTTGTGCAAGCAGTAATCCAGCTTGTATTGCAGGTGCACTTCTAAATCCAAAAAATCTACACAATGTATATATAATGGACGTCTTTAAAACGATAAGGATAATTGATAATAAAGTAACGAGTGGTAACTTATTGAGTAAAAGGTCAATATCAATAGACATGCCAACAGTCATAAAGAATAAACCAAGAAATAAGTCTTTAAATGGCAATACTGCATGTTCTACCGAATTCCTGTGTTCTGTTTCTGCAACTAGTAACCCAGCAACAAATGCGCCTAATGCCATTGATAAATGAAATTGTTCAGTAATAAATGCTGATCCTAATATTATCAGAAGTGTTGTTGATATAAAGATTTCATTACTCTCCATTTTGGCAATAACCGAAAACAATGGCCTCAGTAATAACCTACCAGTTACAAATATCAACACCAATGCAATAGCTGCTTGCACTAATGAGCCTGCCAACGAGCTTATTAAGCTGTGTTCAGAATTGCCAGTAAGCAGGGGCACTAGTACTATTAGAGGTACCACTGCAAAGTCCTGCATTAGTAGCACTGCTATTGACAATCTACCAACTTGGCTTGCTTGAGAACCCTTTTCTTGCAGAACCTGCAACACTATTGCTGTTGAGGATAGTGCAAGTCCACCACCAATAACTGCTGCCATGTTTGTATTTACTCCAAAGGCAAGAGCAATGCACCATATTGCTATCATGGTAACTATAACTTGAAGGGAACCAAACCCAAACACATGCCTACGCATAGCGATAAGGCGTTCAAATGTCAATTCAAGACCTATAATGAACAATAGGAAAACTACGCCAAACTCTGCAAAGTTATCCATTACTTCAACTGAATGTATCAGATTAAATCCATGAGAACCAATCAATGCACCTGCAACAAAGTAACCAAGCACTGGACTAATATTCATTTTCCAAAACGCTATGACTATAAACACAGCAGCGGAAAGTAAGATTATAATATCAAACAAATGCTGAGAGCCGCTGTGCATAATATTTAACCTGTAGAATTAGACCATTTTATTGAACAACCAATACTTGATTTTTGGTCAATTGGAGGATTGCTAGTTTTTGCAATAAATTTCATCGCTTGAAATAAATCACTACTTCCTATTTCATAATTTTGAACTTTCTCTTTTTTTGCATTGTTAAAACGTCCACGATAACGAAGTTTTAAATCAGCGTTAAACCCAAAGAAATCAGGGGTACAAACAGCACCATACTCTTTAGCTACTTCTTGGTTACTGTCAATTAAATATGGAAATGTAAACTTATTTTTCTCTGCAAAATTAATCATGTTTTCAAAGGAGTCTTCTGGGTACTTATTCACATCATTTGGCATGATTGCAATGGTGTTTACCTGATAATCTTTTTTCAACAAATTAACATCGCTTACTAGATTGCTAATAATTGATTGAACGTAAGGACAGTGATTGCATATAAACATTACAATAAGACCATTTTCCCCATAGCAGTCACTTAATGTATAATATTTGTTATCCACTCCCAAGAGATTGAAATTCTTTGCAGTAAAGTCTAAATCTATCTTAGGAGTGTCTAGCGTAACCATAGCTCATAGAGAATTGTATACCGTATATAATGTACGATCTTATTGCTTAAATGTCAAATGGTTTCTATGTACACTATTTGCATTTAGCATTGTAATTATAAAATTTATGTTCATAACCTTCGAAGGAATAGATGGTTCTGGTAAAACAACACAGTCTGAGTTACTTGCAAATTATTTCAAGCAAATTCACGGTGAAAATAATGTCGTATTGACTAGAGAACCAGGTGGTACTGATTTTGCAGAAAAAATAAGAGGATCACTACTTAAGGATAATATTGATCCCATCTCTGAACTTTTATTATTTACCTCAATGAGATATGAACATATGAAAGAATTAATACTACCAGCTCTTAAAGAGGGAAAGACAGTTATTTGTGATCGATTTATCGATTCAACTATTGCGTATCAAGGGTATGGACTAGGTGTTGACTTGAGTCTAATAAGAGACTTACACAAATTAGTGGAAATTAAATATCCAGATATCACATTTATTTTAGATATTGATGTTCAAGTTGGACTCAGCAGAGCAAAAGACAAAAATAAATATGAAGAGATGAACGTTGATTTTTATAATAAAGTTCGAGAAGGATTTCAAGAAATAGCTAAAAAAGAACCCAAAAGGTGCAGTGTTATTACTAAAATTGAAACAAAAAGTGATAATCACGTACAAAATGAAATTATTGATATTGCAAAAACTTAGCTACACGCATTGAACTTTTGCTAGTTTAAACAGTTACCATACCAGCCTGTAGCAAAAAATTGTCAATTTTAGGTGACATTATTTCATATGAAAGACTCTCTTTTTGATTATCTAAAAAACTTTGTATTTCATTTTTAGGTTTTTCACTTATTGTTCTATATATTCTTGCGCGATTAATTAGCTCATTTCTAATATTCTTATTGCTTGCTTCAGTTATGGTAAAAAATTGATCAAAGTGATTTAACAGATCCTCGTCTTTTATCGAGGATGCAACGCTATCAATGTCTCTTACATATAAAGCAAGTTTGTGCGCTTTGCTACGATCCTCAAAACAAAGATTAATCAGTACGTTACAAAACTTACTTTTTGTAATATCTCTTGTTTCTGCTAGCAAAGATTCGATCTCGTCTTGGCAACGCACCCTCTTAACTGATTCAGCAGGTTCAACCATACCAAGAACATTCTCTACTACAGACTTTTTCTCACAACCAAAAAGAAACGTATAATATCCCATAGATAGGGTCAAAAGAAGGAATATAGCTGGAAGCAAGAAAGGAGCAAGTACATTTTGCGATCCAGGAAAGATAAACCAAACAGCAGTTGCTGCTGATACAGCTAAAAATAACCCTGACATAACGAGTTTTATTTTTCTTCTGTATCCGTTATCAATAACTGTATTTACACCAATAAAAGCTACATCAACCATTGCTCACACCTCACTAAAAGTAATATTAGCTTAATAATAGCATTGTTGTGATAAGAAATCAATATTATGAATATTTTAATTAATTTATAAAATCATCCAACCAAATAGAAAAAAGGCAAAAGAAGTCCCGAATAGCGAGTTTTAATAATTTAAATTGATAATGTACTAATAAGCGTGATTTGGCTAAATGTAGAAAAAATAAAAAAGACATGCAGCCACTATAATTTAATGTAATTCACCAATAAATACCTTAAGTTTTTTACTGAATGCTGCGATTGAGCCTACAGGTCAAAAACAAGCTTTGAGTTAGAAATAACATTGCTATTATAATAAAAGAAATCGCAATATTTGTACAATTGAAAGATGGTTGCGGGAGTAGGATTTGAACCTACGACCTTCAGGTTATGAGCCTGACGAGCTACCGAGCTGCTCCATCCCGCGTCGTTGCTTATTTATTATTATATGCGTAATAATAATAAATAAAAGAATAAAATCACACTATTACATATATTTATATATCTATTAACCTTTCTTAACATGATAGTAAATTATATACATAACAATCTGTGCAATGAAAAATATAACTTGATATTGTGGTTCCCTATTTTTCAGTGTGCAGGAATTTTAACCTATTTCTCATTAAATTTTGAACCAAGCTGTGCTTTCACTATATCTATTTTTCTCTTGCTTTCACCTATACTAATTCTGATTGCAATATTATACAGGAAATACGCAATATTATACAGGAAATACGCAATATTATGCATTTCTTTAATTGCAGTGCTCATAGGATTTACAGCCAGCAAATTCAGAACAGATTCAGTTAATACTCATATTCTTGATGGCTTTGTTGCATAGCACTGATAGGCATGTAAATCACAGTGAATTTACGCAGCTAATTTAAATTCAGCCATACCTATATCAGTAAATTTGTTCAATAAGTAGCACTTAATTAACAGCTCTTTTTCACGATTTACCTCTGATTTATTTTTCAAGCCAAACCCAAATATTTGCTTCAACCTATAGAAAAAGACTTCAATATAAGACCGTGCTCCATACTTAACTTTTTTCTTCCATTCATTAATACCATCTTCATAATTCTCATATGACCTAATTCTACTAATATACTTGTTTCTTTCTGATAAGTAGTCAGCTAAACAAATTTTAGTATCCTTCCTAGGGCGAATAATAGGCACAATATTGTATTTTCTGCATTCTTTATACACACTTTTTATATCATAAGCCGCATCTGCTCGAATAGAACAAATGTTATATTTATCACTGACTTCTTCTAACATATCGCAGACCGGCAAATAGTCTACAGCAACACCACTAGTGTAGTTCATGCTTATTGCTTTCTTATCATTTATGTTTAAAACAACATGTAATTTTCTTACTTGACCATAACCACTGTATTTTCTTTTTCGAATATTAAGCTTACTATGCCCACCGTTATTATTGTAGATACTAACTCTAGTGCTATCTACGGCAATTTCAACATTTTCCAGATCATCTTTATTGCTTCTATGGTCATCAATCTTCAAATTAAGCTTTTTAAATCTTCTGGAAGCTTGTGTATAGCTGATAATCTTAAGTTTTTTGCCTATTTGTACCATATAACCTTTTACAAAACCTACAGCTTGTCTCAAGCCAATTCTAAAAAGATGAACTATTATGTGTATTAAAATTACAACTTTATCACTATAAGTGTTATTGCCACCTGCAACTTTTGGACTATTTTCATACCAATTTTCTATGGCTTGATTAACAAAATGAAAAACATTTCCTCTTTTTTTGAGAAACTCGTTATATTCTCTTTGGTTACTTACTCTCATTTTTTGTGGCATAAGTTGTACTTGTTTGAAAAATGCCTATTTTACAACAAAATTCGTTAGTAGCCATATATTAAAAAGCTTTTCTTCTTACAATAACCTCAACCAACACTAGCTATGCAACAAAGCCATTCTTGATAAGGAAAGGTATGTGAAAGATATTGTTGCTACAGTGAAGGATATTAACGATAGGGGCTCATATAAACAATTTTTGCTTTATGAAATAAAAAACACGAAGTTCAAGCTGGATAACATCAGAATATCAGTTAAAACAAAAGCGGAAGAAGGCATTAAAATAGGGGATCAAGTAAAATTATCAGCAAAACTCTTTCCTCCAAAAATTGCGCCTTCGGAATATGCATATGATTTTGCAAGAATAGCATATTATCAGAAAATAAGTGCAACAGGCTTTGCAACAAGCAAAATAGTCCTGTACAAAAAGGCTGAAGCAAGAAAATTTCAAGAGTATATAGAATCTTTCCGTCAATATATCTATGAAAACCTACAGCAAAATACCAAAAAGCCACACGCGGACATAATCTCTGCATTATTAATTGGCAAAAAAGACGGGATAGATCAAAAAACTATGAATGCGATACGAGATTCAGGTATAGCACATTTATTCGCTATATCTGGTTTACATTTATCGTTTGTTGCTGGTCTATTTTTTATAGTATTCCGTAATTTATTTGCAATATCTGAAACTTTGACTCTTAAATATAACACTAAAAAAATATCTGCATTCTTTACTATCTTGCCAACTACCTTTTATTTGTTGATTACCGGTATGCAAATTTCTGCTCAGCGTGCCTACATCATGGTGATCTTGGTACTTGTTGCAATAATCATAGAAAGGAAATATCGAGGATTAATAGCAATTGCGTTTGCTGCTTCGGTGATACTCATAGTGGAGCCAGAAGCAATCTTAAAGCCAGGTTTTCAAATGTCATTTTCTGCTGTTTTGGCACTAGTTGCCAGCTATCAGATCAATGATAATAAGTTATTCAAAATAAAAATAATAAAATATTTTGTGTCGATAATGATCAGCTCAGTCATAGCAAGTTTAGCAACTGTTCCGTACACAATATACAATTTTAACTATTTTTCAATCAGTGGCATTATCACAAATTTGATTGCTATACCAATAGTTACACTCATTATTATTCCACTTGGAATAATTTATGTTTTATTGATTCCTTTAGGTATTGAATGGATTATAGCGCCATTTATAGAGCGCCCAATTGACAGTATCTTGTGTATAACAAATGCAATCGCTAGTCTTCAGTATTTGGTTATTCCCACTCGCACTTTTCCTGGCTCATCAATTATTATAATAACACTTGGGTTATTGTGGCTATGCTTGTGGGAAAGGAATTGGCGTTTTTTTGGAATTTTCTTTATTGTGCTGGGTATTTTCTCTAGCGCTATGTATAGAACCCCTGACATCCTGGTCAGTATTGATAATCTTGCTGTAAAAGAAGATGACAGTTTACTATATTCTCTTACTAGGAAAAATAGGAACTTTGTTGTCAAAACATGGGCTAAACAAAACGGGCAGAATCAAATTTTGAATCACACTAAATTCAGTAATTCAAACAAAAGGCTAAAATGTAATGATTATGACTGTACATATAATAAAGGAAATAATAAGTCAGTGTTGCTAGCTCATAAAAGAGAAGATATTTTAGAAAATTGTAACAATGTCGATCTAGTAATTCAGTTAAGCAAGTTTAACTATCCAGCTTGCAATACTAAAATCATCAAATACTCTGACTTAGAGGCATATGGCACACACTCTGTTTGGCTAGCAAATAGTGGCATAAAGGTTAGCAAAGTCCGTTCTAATCGTCCTTGGCATAAGCCAAAAAACTTGTTTTAAAAGTGTTATTAGTATATAATTAATTAGGTGCTAGGAAGTTTATGCCTTTAGATATAATAAATCCTTTAAGTGTTAAAGTAGATCATAATTTTGCCAAAATAGATGATGCTATTGGTTTTTTCCCTAGATTATGGCATGCAGCAAAGAAATATTCCGTAAGTAACACTCTACCTATAGCAGCTGTAAATACTTGGCTTCAATTTTCTTTGGCTTATGTAGCTGCAATAATAATAACTAGTAATAATTTAAGCTTTATTACAGATATTTTTAACCCAACATTCATGCCAATTTACACTTTGGTTTCTATTATTCTTTTAACAACTTTTGCAGCCTCTTCTGCTATGAGATATATGCATAAGCAGAAGATAAAAGAAGGAAAAAAGCCGATAGAGGAATTAATAAATGATAAAATTAGAGGTGGCAAAGACAACGAGATAAGTGAACTTGCTGAAAATGCTCTAAAAATAGAGATAAAACCAAATTTAAGTTTTACAAGTCACAAAAAAGCAAGCTTTTCAATAATTTTGCCAATCTCTGAAAATCAAAAAAAAATATTAGATGATCAAAGACAAGAGAATAAGAATAAGGCAATTTTTCTTACCATACCATATGTAATTAGTGCTGTAATTATAGTTGGTGCGTTAATACAAAATAGACTGAGCTTTGCCAATATTCAGGATTTGGAATGGGCCATAGTTGCACTGGCTAGTATCATTGCTATTGTTGGGATATGTATAACATTCAGCAAGCTAAAAAACAATGAGATAAACAATAATCATAATATTGTTAAAAAGTTTAACAATTTGGATATTCTCTTTCCATTCAGAAGAGGTGGGGTTGTATCAGTAATGGAAAAAAAGACAAAAGATGAAGAAGAAAATGATTCTACATCTCGATTGATAAAATTACTTGATAAGCACTTGACTGATTTTACAGATAAAATTGTTGACTCACTTGATAAGCAGTTAGATGAAGTTAAAGGTCTACTCGATAATAAGCTTCTAAAGCCTGCAAATGATGAAATTAAAGAAACACTTGTTCATCTACGAAGAGTCAGAGAAGACATCAAAGAAGATTTGGATGAGTTGCACAAGGAAATCTCGCCCATTTTAAGTGAAGCTAAAGGGCTGGTAAAAAGAGCAAGTTCACTAAACATTGAAAGTATTTTTTCTAGTTTAGATAATGCTATTAAAATCGCTGAAGATAAGGTTGAGCGATTTGAACCAAGCAGATTTGTTGGCTTTTTTAAATCTGGGGAAAGCACAGTTAGTGATGATCCTTTGTTTATAGATATGTTGGAAAAGCAAAAAAAAGAGGCGGAAAAGATAAGGAAGAAATTAGAGGAAGAGCTAAAAAAAGTAAAAGATGAACTAGAAGAATTAAAGAATAAACAAACTCAATCAACCGAACCTAATAGCAGTGAAGGCAGTATTACTGCTACTTCTCTTGAAAAACAGCGAGATGAAGAGAAAAAAGCAATAGAAAAAAATAGATTATTAAAATCAAAAAAAAGGATGAAAGAGCTGGAGCAAGAAAATGCAAAATTGGAAAAAGAATTATCTGAACAAGAAAAAATGGATGAATGGAGAAAAAAAGTTAACGGTAAAGCAAGTGGCTTTCTATATTATTTATTAGAGTCTATTAAGCTAGAAGAAAAAGATAAAAAAGAAGAAAAGAGGGAGTTAACGCTACGGAATTTTGATAATAAAATAATAATTTACTGGAAAGATGGCTCTCAAACAATTTGCCACATTAAAAAACAAGACGGCCTTCAAATTCAACCTAGTACAAAAGTTGATTTTGTGAATCCAGATGTTCATGCAGCATTTGAAGTAGCATGTTCAGGACTTTAAATATTAGTAGTGAAGAGAAAAAATTAAGATTAGATACTTATGTAGCTAAAAAATGCAACATATCTCGCAGTAAAGCGCAAAGATTGATACAGAATGAGCAGGTGAAATTACTTGGTATACCGATAATTAATAATGATCACATAGTAAAACCAGGTGAAGAGTATGTGGTGCATCTCATTCAACCTGACATATCCACATCAATTGAGCCTAATTATGACATAAAACTTGATATCGTCTATGACGATGATGACATTATAGTTCTGAGTAAACAAAGTAGATTAACAGTACACCCAGGTGCTGGAACAAACAATGATACACTCCTGAATGCAGTGATCGCTCACCTTGGCAAAATTCCATATACAAATACAAGACCAGGAATTGTTCACAGGCTTGATAAAGATACTAGTGGACTCATGGTAATTGCAAAAAATGAACAATCCCACAGCTTCTTGTCTGAACTGCTATCAAATCGTAAAATAAAACGGGAATACTTAGCAGTAATTTGGGGAGCATTACCTAATCTGCAAGGAACAGTAAAAACCCATATTGCTCCAAAACGCAGTAATAAAGAAATGATGTGTGTCACAAAAACAGCAGGTAAATTAGCAATCACTCATTATTCAGTGAAGAAAATTATAGGGCAAGCAAGCCTGGTTAAATGTACTTTAGAGACAGGCAGAACACACCAAATTCGAGTACACATGAGCCACATAGGACATTCTGTAGTTGGTGATCAAGTTTACGGAAAAAATAGTAGTAAAAGTGAAAAACATGCTAAAAACTCTGACTTTATCCGTAATTTCAATAGACAGGCACTACATGCTCACACGCTAGGCTTATATCATCCAAAAAGTAAAGAATATATAGAATTTGTTTCTGATTTACCACAAGACATGCAAGTCTTAATCGGTGAATTTGAAAATATATCTTAACAACATTCATATCAATATTATCATCCATGTTATCAAGAAATTAATTAATGAGAGAAAAACTGCTGCACTACCTAGATCTTTCACTTTTTTTGAAAGTATATGTTGTTCACTGGAAATACGCTCAATTGTTGTTTCAAAAGCAGTGTTAATAATTTCTACAATTAACACCAAAAATAGGCTACTTACCATTACTGCACGTTCTAAATTACTTACATCTAAAACAAACAAAGTTGAAACACATATTATAAAAAGCAGTAACTCCTGTCTAAACGCAACTTCTGATACAAAAGCTGATTTTATTCCTTCACAGGAGTATTGAATTGCTTTTATTAGACGAGTAATGCTTTTCTTCATTATCAATTTTGGAAACTCAATGAATTACACTTATTGCACTCAGGTAAAAAATGCATGAAAATACCTTTCAGTCGTGATCACTTACAAAGATTTTTAAGTTAAAGTCTAGCATATTGTTTGAATCAAGAAAATTAGTACAAAGCCTTTCAACAAACGCTCAAGGCAGTTATAGCATTTCTCATAATAGTCCGAACAGGTCATAGGAAGGCAGAATCAACAGCACGACGAAAGGATTCGAATAGAGGAATGTTTTTCCTGGCTCTGTTTTTTATAGCAAACCAATAATGCTCAATTTTGTTGAAATCTGGAGAATATGGAGGAAGATATAAAATTTCTGCACCAACTCCTTTAGCAAATCTTATTAGACTTATGAAAAGTAGCATTATCAAGGATAACAGTTTGTCCAGGTTCCAAAATCGGTGTCAGAAACTGCTCAAACCATTTATTAAAGATATCCATATTGCAGTGGCCTTTAAAGGTTAACGGAGCAATTATTTTTCTTCCACTTAAGGCTGCAACCATGCTAATTCGTTGAGTTTTCTTTCCAGATTTTAGGGCATAAAACCGCTGTCCTTTCTGGCAATACCCATAGGTTCAGTGTTATCAATGCCAGACTCATCTATATACACTAATTCTTTAGGTTCTTTTGTTGCTATAACCTTTGAAAATTGAGCTCGCTTTTCTTCATTTCTTTCTTTATATCCGTAGGTCTTTTTTTTCTTGTGAATCCTATATTTTTAAGTGCTCGATGAATTGTTTGTCTACTAATATTGCCCCAGCATCTCTGACTGAGTTTTGCCACCTTGCTCATTTGCAAATTCGGCAAATGCATTCCAGTCGGTAATTTTATGCCACGCTTCCAAGCTTTTTTGATTGAAAATCTCCCGTTTTCTCACGTCTTTTCTTCCACTCATATAAAGTTGTTTCTCCAATCTTAAATCTCTTGGCAACAGTTTCTCCACTCTCTCCTTCATCCAATGCTTCCATTACCTTTTTTCTTAAGTCATAACTATATGCTGCTGGCATGCTTACCATCACTACTATAAATCCATATCTTACCTTTTTTGGACTATTATGAGAAGTGCTATATATATTGATACTGACACAAAAATCCTTTAATTAAATTTCTCTCGCCTTAGCTTACACGATCCTCATTTTGAAATAAGTAATAATTTATTATAGTCTTGATATTTAAACATTTTGTATCTGCTGTAATGATTTCACTTCCAATTTGCTATTCTTTACATATTGAATTGCAAGCGCTAACGCTTTACTCCCAGAAGCTGTGGTGCTATAAGCTATATTTTGCAAAATAGCAGTTCTCCTGATATCTTTGCTATCTGAAACTGATTTCACACCTTTTGAGGTATTGATCACTAGATTTATTTTTCCATCTTTGAGCATATCAACTATGTGGGGTCTGCCTTCTCTCACTTTATTTACAGCTTTTGCAGCAATGCCGTTATTGTTCAGATACGAAGCTGTGCCTTTGGTGGCATATATTTCAAAACTCAGTTCTTTCAACATTCGTGCAACAGGCAATATACACTCTTTATCATCATCTTTTACTGAAACCAGAGCTGCTCCTTCTGTTGGTAACTTGTATCCTGCAGCCATGTGCACTTTTGCAAGTGCAGCTTCGAAAGATGAGTCAATTCCCATCACTTCTCCTGTTGATTTCATTTCAGGACCAAGTAAAGTATCAACTCCTGCAAAGCGGGTAAATGGAAAAACAGCAGCTTTAACTGCAAAATGATTGAAAGGCTTGTTTTCCTGATTCAAATTTTTACCCAAAATAACCTGAGTGGCAAGCTTTGCAACAGGAATGTTGATTACCTTGGAAATGAAAGGAACTGTACGGCTAGCCCTTAAATTCACTTCAAGTATGTATACATCACTCTCTTGAACAGCAAACTGAATGTTTATCAGACCTTTCACTTTTAATGCTAATGCTATTCTTTCAGTTTGGAGCTCGATCTCTTTTATTACTTCGTCACTCAATGTATTTGTCGGTATTGAGCATGTTGAATCGCCAGAGTGGATACCAGCTTCTTCAATGTGCTCCATGACCGCTGCAATGAAAACTTTTTTCCCATCACATACAGCATCAACGTCAACCTCAACTGCATTGACTAAAAATTTATCAAGAAGCAGCGATCCGTGTTCAAAAATTTTGGTTTGATTCAAGACATACTCTTTAAAGCTCTGAGTATCGTGTCTAATCGACATAGACTGACCGCCGAGGACATATGATGGCCTGACTACTAGTGGAAACCCCACCTTTTCTGCGTTGGTTAACGCTTCTTCTACTGAATGGCAGATAGAATTTTCAGGTTGTTTTAAATTAAGTTGCAAAGCAAGATTTTTAAATCTCATGCGATCTTCTGCAAGGTCAATAGAATCAAACGAAGTTCCCAGAATTTTGAAACCTCTCTCGTTAAGCACTTTGGCTAACTTTAAAGGCGTTTGCCCGCCGATTTGAACTATTACACCAACCAGTGTGCCATTTTCTTGCTCTTTGCTTAGTATTTCAAGCACATCCTCTGCAATCAGTGGGGCGAAATATAAACGATCAGCGGTATCGTAGTCAGTTGAGACGGTTTCTGGATTACAGTTAATCATTATTGTTTCATATCCCATTTCTTTGGCGGCAGAAGCTGCATGTACGCATGCATAATCAAACTCAATACCCTGACCAATGCGGTTTGGACCACTTCCTAAAATGACAACTTTTTTTCGATCCGAAATATTCGCCTCACATTCCGTTTTATTTTCAACATCACCCTCATAGCAGCCATACATATAAGCAGTGCTCGATTCAAATTCAGCTGCACAGGTGTCTACACGTTTATAAACTTGTTTAGTACCAAACCTTTTCCTTATTGCTTCAATTTGCTCTACTTTCTTATTGCTTAACTTTGCCAACCTTGCATCTGAAAATCCCATTTTTTTCAGCTCTAACATTTCATATGCAGTTCCAGGAAGGCCGTTTTCCTTGATTTTTTGTTCAGCCAAGATGATTTGCTGTATATTTTGCAGAAACCATAAGTCATATCCTGTAATCGAATTTATTTCTTCTATGCTAATTCCGTGACGCATTGCGTCAGCAGCAATCAGTAATCTGTTTGGCAGCAATTTTGCTAATTGAGATTTAACATCTGTGTCTTCAGAAAACACTTCATCAAGTCCCGTGAGCCCTGTTTCAAGTGAGCGAAAAGCTTTCTGTAGTGACTCATTAAAAGTGCGGCCTATAGACATTACTTCTCCCACTGATTTCATGGAGGTTGATAGTTCACAATTCGTCCCCTTAAATTTCTCAAACTCAAATCGAGGAATTTTAGTGACGATATAATCAATCACTGGTTCGAATGCAGCAGGTATAACTGGAGCACAGTCGTTACATATTTCATCGAGCGAATAGCCAATAGCAAGTTTAGTTACAACTTTTGCAATAGGATAGCCTGTTGCTTTCGAAGCAAGTGCAGAGGAGCGAGAAACCCTTGGATTCATTTCAATTACAACGAGGCTTCCATCTTCTTTAGGATTCACTGCAAACTGAACATTTGCACCACCGGCGCTAACATCAATTTCTCTCAACACTGCTATAGATGCATTTCTCATTTGTTGATATTCAGCATCACGCAGAGTCAAAGCAGGAGCAACTGTGATACTATCTCCGGTGTGCACTCCCATTGGATCAATATTTTCTATTGAACACACTATTATACAGTTATCCTTGCAGTCACGGATAACTTCCATTTCATATTCCTTCCAGCCCATAATTGATTCATCTATCTGAACTTCATTTATTGGTGAAATTTTTAGAGCACTTTCTGCAATATTGAAAAACTCCTCTTTATTGTATGCTATGCCGCTACCTGCGCCACCAAGAGTGAATGATGAACGGATGATTGCTGGTAATCCAATGTAATCCAAAGCCTTTTTTATTTGTTCTTGATTTTTTATAATGATACTTTTGGGGTATTTTAGACCTATTTTATCCATGGATTGGCGAAATAATTCTCTATCTTCCGCTTTTTTTATTGCTTCTCTATTTACTCCTATTAATTCTACGTTGTATTTGTCTAACACTCCATCATCTGCAAGTTTTATTGCGCAATTGAGTGCTGTTTGCCCGCCCATTGTTGGCAATATTGCATCTGGCATCTCCTTAATTATAATTTTCTCTATGATTTCAGGTAGCACCGGCTCAATATAAGTTGCATCAGAGAATTCAGGATCTGTCATTATAGTTGCGGGGTTGGAGTTAACTAAAATGACTTTATAACCTTCACTTTTTAATACTTTACAGCTTTGCGTTCCAGAATAATCAAACTCGCATGCCTGACCTATAACTATTGGGCCTGCTCCTATTACTAATATAGATTCTATATCTGTGCGTTTTGGCATAATTACAATAATAGTCTCGACTCAAATAATGTTACCAATCTTTCCTGTGTATGTGAATTTTTATTAAACCTAACTACCTTTAGGCTTAACAGTATCTTTGCAGATACTATGGTAATTTACTCGGGAGATTTGCTAAGTGGTAAGATTTGTCCTGATATGCTACAATCTTCAGAAGCAAGTTCTACAAATTTGTCTGTCAGTTTATCAGGTGGCACCAATTCAGATATATCTTTTCCCGAAAATGCTTGCTTATACATTTCACTATCGATAGGCCCTTCCGAATACACGGCATTTATGCATAAGTTCGTATGTTTTGTCTCAGATGCATATATCTTCACCATTGCTTCTAGTGCAGCCTTACTTGCAGCATATGGTACCCAATATGGATAAGAGGAAGGAGAAAGTGTTATCTCTGAGGTCATGAATATCGCTCTTCCAGCATTAGACTTTTTTAGTATTGGACCCAAATTTTTTAGCAAGTACCAACTGGCAGTAAAATTTGTATTCATTACGTTCTGTAGATCTTCAAGCTCACAATCATGAACAGAGCTCAACTTACCTAAAATTTCAGTGCATGCAATCAGTATATCAAGTGTTCCAGATTCTGATAATTTTGGGCTTTCTATCATATTTGCCAGTTTTTCTACGTTTTCAAAGTCTAAAAGGTCAAGCTGAATTAGTTTCACAGAGCCTTCTTTCAGCTCTTCAATTTCGTTATACAATGGCTTGAGATTATCAAGAGATCTGGAAATCAGAATTACACATGCACCTTCTTTTACAAATCTTTTTGCAACAGAAGAGCCTATTCCACCTGAAGCTCCGGTAATTAAAGCTATTTTACCTTCTAAGTCACCCATTTCTTTCTCCTTAGCAAGATCCATTGAAATATTTTAGCTGAAAATTAAATTTTGCTCCATATATAAAAATCAAACTTAGCACATAAAAAAATAGTAACGATACTATCACACCACCTAAACTTCCATATATCAAATTCAGTTGGTCAAAGGAAGCTTTTAAGTATTGCTTGAAAGCTGAAGCAGAGATCGTCCAAAGAATAACAGCTACACAAGATCCGGGAAATACGTCTGATAAGTTTTGTTTTATGTTTGGCAATGTAAAATATAGCCAAGATACTATAGTAAAAAGCAAAAACTCAATAAGTAAATATCTAGTATAACTTAGCCCTTGGTAAGAAAAATCAATTAACATTGGCACTAATGTAAAAAATACTATAGTCAGAGTTGTAACAAGCGTAATTGCTAAAAATTGTAATATACTGAGCACCCTTCTCCATATATAAGGCGATGAAACCGGGACTTTATAGGCCTTATTCAATATCGTTCTGAATCCTTCAATTGTCGATGAGGCAGTCCAAACAGCGCCTACAATTGCCAAGGTTAATAAGCTTTGCGGAGGGCCTGATATTATCTCCCTAATACGTGGCATCAAAGATGATAAAATATCCTGTGGCATGTTATCAATAATAAATGCCCAGCCGACATTGTATTGATCTAAGAAATTTGCGAACGTTGATGCCATGGCCATTAAAACAATAAGAAAAGGAAATATTGATAACAGGATTAAAAATGATAGATATCCTGCGTGCTCCACTCCATCATTATAAATTGTGTCAATTAAAGCACGATAAAGGCAATAAACGATACTATAAAATTTCTGTAGCACTTGTAATATAAATAAACTAAGAAAAGTATTCTAAATGAAATAAAGCATACTTTTAAGCAAAAAATCCTCACCGTTTACTTAAATTTAATCAAAATGATAGATAATCCAGCGTTAAATACGGAGGCATAATGAAAAATTTTCTTCTACTTGTAGCTTTAATTCTTTCCTTTGCATTTGATGCAAATGCTAAAAATACTTTTGTTGATAAAAATGATACAACATCATCAGTGATATGCAAGATAATAGGCTATACTCACGGCATAGGTGGACCGATGATCACAATAGTGATAATTGGTGCAGCTTTGCTTGCGATATTCGGCAGAATGCCATGGCCAGCGCTTTTTGCACTCGGTGCGTTCACTGCTGTGTTTTTTGGCGCTCCTGTAGTCGTTTCAAAAATAACACCAGAAGGTGTGATTTGTAAAAACGGTGCAGTAGCGGATAAGTAATAGAAATTACTGGAGGCATAATGAAAAATTTTCTTCTACTTGTAGCTTTAATTCTTTCCTTTGCATTTGATAATGCTTTTGCTGCTGCTGTTACTGATGATGCAACAACCAATACAATATGCAAAATAGTAGGCTATACTCACGGTATAGGCGGGCCTATGATTACAATAGTGATAATAGGTGCAGCATTGCTGGCAATATTTGGCAGAATGCCATGGCCAGCGCTTTTTGCACTTGGTGCATTTACTGCTGTGTTTTTTGGTGCACCTGTAGTTGTTTCAAAAATAGTACCAGGTGGTGTGATTTGTAAAGATGGTGCAACTGCTTGCCCTGATGGTAAAAGATGGGATGCAACAAAAAATACATGCGTATAATAAGCATTAAAGCTTCAAAACATTAGCAAATGGTGCTTCTTTAAGGAGCACCATCATTGCACGAACTTGTGATTTAAGAGCAATTTTTGCCAGTTCATCCAAGTACTGGTTTACTTTATGACGGTGTCATCCCAGTGCTTGACACTGGGATCCAGGAAATTTGATTGGATATTAAGTTTATGAGCATAAAAGCAGTTAATTTTATGTTAAAACACAACATTTTTGATGAGGCTGTATTAAGAGATGGATCCCAGTGTCAGCTACTCGGATGACACCATTTGCTACGCAATTTACTTTCAAAAATGAATGCTCGTACAGCTGTGTGTCAGCTACTTACATAACACCTCTCGAAAATTACTTTAGTTGCAAATATTAAGAAATTTACCAAATGAAGAAAAAAGGCAAAAGAATCCCCGTGTGACAAGTTTTATAATGTAAATTGGCGCTATAATAATGTGCTAACAAGCGCGTTTTGGCTGAATGTAGAAAAAATAAAAAAAGCCGCTATAATTTTTGTGTAATTTGCCAATAAATATTTGAGTTTTTTACTGATTTTGTAATTGAGCCTGCAGGTCAAAAATAAGGATAAATATTCTTGGTATCATAGTAAAGGGAATGACGAAATTTGTAAAGTAGTTTTCACTCAAATGACGCCCAGGCAAAAACTATATGGTTATGCAAAAAATCTATTTTTAAAACTGTTAATATAACATAGAAAAAACCTCACCTTTATTAATAATAGATTACTTACCAATTGGGTAGTCACCAGTGAAACAAGCATCACAATATTGCGGTGTAGCGTTGTTACGTTTTTCTTCTTTAACAGCCCTGTATAGGCCATCAATACTCAAGAAGGCTAGGCTATCTATTCCTATAACTTCCTTAATTTCCTCTACAGATTTATTTGCAGCAATTAAATCTTTGCACTCTGGCGTATCTATTCCATAAAAACAAGAGTGCTTAATTGGTGGACATGAAATCTTTAGGTGAATTTCTTTTACTCCTGCATCTTTTAACATAACTATTATACTTCTGAGCGTGCTACCACGCACTATACTATCGTCTATTAAAATTATGTTTTTACCCTTTAAAATATGCTTATTAGCATTGAACTTTAATTTTATTCTAACCTTACGTATTTCAGGGATTGGCTGTATAAATGTTCTTCCTATATAATGATTACGAATTATCCCCAGTTCCATAGGTAATCCTGAATGCTTTGCATATCCAATAGCTGCAGGTATTCCAGAATCAGGTATTGGTACAATCATATCTACATTGTTCTTTGGTGGACTTTCCTTTGCAAGTATTCTTCCTATTTCTTTTCTTGTATCGTATATAGACCTATTCTCCATTATGCTGTCTGGTCTTGAAAAATAAACGTATTCAAAAATACAAAAACTTGATTTTTGCTTTGGGAAAGGAAACATTGAGGCTAGCTTACTATCCGAACTGATGGTAACTAATTCGCCTGGTTCTATTTCTCTAATAAACTCTGCATTTATTATATCAAGAGCACAAGTTTCAGATGCAAGAACGTAAGAACCGTTTAACTTTCCTAAAACAAGAGGCCTGATTCCAGATGGATCACGTACTCCAATAACTACTTCTTGATTGATTGCCACAAAAGAATAAGCACCTTGTATTTGCTTTAATGCATATATAAAACTCTCTAAAAAGCTATCTTTTTCACCGCTTGCTGTCAGATGCACTACTACTTCTGTATCAATATCTGACTGAAAAACACACTCTTGTTTAATTAATTGTTCGCGTATCGGAGAAATATTAATTAAATTACCATTATGTGCTATGGCGAAATCTCCAAATTTGCCACTTTTGCCAAACATGGGCTGCACTCCAAATTTACTACCACTGGTTGAGTATCGAACATGACCTATTGCACAATCTCCAGGTAAGGATTTCTTTATTTCATCTATATCATCAAATACGCTGCTCACTTGACCTTGAAAGTGATAAGAGAGCAGCTTATCGTTGTTACTGGTTACTACACCAAAAGACTCTTGACCTCTATGCTGCAAAGCGTGGAGAGCAAGTATAGAGTTAAAAGCAGCACTTTGGTTGCAACTTATGCCAAATACCCCACACTCCTCATGTACTTCATCAAGCATGAAAAATATTAAATAAAGCCTGATTGTACTTTAGTAGAGGTAAAGTACAAGAATTTTATTTGTTAATCCCTTTCAAAGTTGAAGCTTTCTACGGTAGTTTTGATGTATACCAGAAAGTAGATTATATGCAATTAACCAATTTTGAGATTTTTGACAATTTTTTAGCACTGAAGAGAAAAAGATATTTTTATTGACTTATCTATGTATTGAAGTAATCACTAAAAAGTTTTATTGGTTATGGTATATAATATGTCTAAGCAAGTAGGTAAACAAGGTGAAAGTAATCTTATTTTAGAGCCTGAACAGTTCTCTAACAGCTTCTTCAATAGTCAACAGAGTAGTTCATCAAATCCAAAATTACCGACTATAAGTCGTAAAGATAGGCATATGGATTTAATCAAGAAAAGGTACGCAAAAAACAAAGATGTTGCAGAATATCTAAGAAGTTATGACTTTATTAAAAGAGCAGAAGAATTGTCAATAATTTATCTTTTTGAGCGAGACTCATCTTCTACGAAATTGCAAATACCATTGACTACAGATGAACAAATTCTAGTTAAAAAATTTTGTGATGAGATGATAAAAGGTATAACAGAACACGATGAGCAAGAAAGCGTTTTAAAGTACATGGAACGCATAATAGAGGGTTATTTAAATCAAGGAATAAGATTAAACTCATATTACGGTAAGGATAATAAGACTGTAACAAATTTTATATTTGAAAAAATGGAAGAATTAATTAATCGCTTTCATGCAAATCCACACAATTCAACTACAAAAAATATCATACAAAAGATCACTCGTAATTTAGTGTTAAAAGGTGGGGTAGAAAAAGGATTATCTTTTTATAGCGATATTGAAGGCGGATATTACGGCTCTAATTATTTAAATGATCTTAACGAACAATGTAAGAGTAAGAAAAAAATGCTAGAGGGTCTAGCATATGAAGGTATTGTGAAAGAAAATAACAAGCAAATTGATAAATATGATCTTGAAGTAGAAGTAGATAATAAATATTTTTATATTAAGTATCCACAAGGTAGTATTGTTGAAATTGCGAGAACTTTAAATAATGAAAAAGCTAAGGATTTAGAAGTTGGCATATTTCAGATTGAGGAAAATATAGTAAAAGTTGAAATTACAGAAGATGGAAAAAGAAATTACACAGATATCTTAAAAGGTGGTATTGAAATATTTTTTACTACTAAAATAGGAGAGATTAGTATTTATCTACGGAAAGATGGTAACAAAATGGTAGTAGAAATTGATGAGAAAAGCAAAATAAGGTTTAGCAAGTTAGAAAACAAATCAAGCTTTGGAGGGAATTGTCTTATACAGGGAAAAAGTGTTTTAGAAGTTATGGGCAAGAGTTTTGAAAATATTCCTGAGGAGTTAACTCAGACTATTAAAAACGTTCCATCTACTAGTCTTATGCAAACATGTTTACAACAACAAGAAAACTCTAATAGGGAATTAAATTAATGTATTTTTAGGATAATAATTAAGAAATTAATTATAAACATTCATACGCATTCGATTGTAGTAGAGGATATGAGGCAGCAATTAGCACAAGAACTAAAGGCAAATGTGGTTGGTTGTCAAATAGTGATTGATTAAATCAATTTAGAGAGGTAAATAGCAGCTTTGCAGCTTGTTTTTATGAACAAAGATAAAACGTTGTAGCCAAGTGCGCTTTCGGCATTGTGCTGAATTGCAATATCTCTGTGCTCTAATTCCTCATCGCGAAATTTACTTATAGTTTCTCTTAATTCCCCATCTTCTAAATGTAAGACTTGCTCCTTGTAGTGCTCTCCGATCACTTCTTCAACTGCAGCAGTGCAAGCCATAGCGGCTTTTTTACCCATCATGGCAGTTACAACACCAAGTGATACCCCTAAAGCACCCCAAACTGGCAACAAAACAGTAGGACGAACTCTTTGCTCCTTGATTTTCTCATTAAAATAGTGGAAATGTTTTTTTTCCTGCTCCTCCATTTCAATTATTTTGTCAATTATGGAAGATTTTTTAAGAATAAATTTTTGACCGGAATAAATGCAAATGGCTCCATATTCGCCAGCATGATTTACTCTAATTGCTTGTTCTAAAAAATTTCCTTTCAATTTTTTTATATTGCTTTCCAATGTCTCCTCCCTTTATTTCTGCATTAGTACTACTATAAACCAATATATTATAGAGTAAATAAAATTCCATGCGTGCATTGCACCAACATTGTGATTACAGGAACTCAAGCAGCTATAGCAACGGCAAGAGTTACTTGACGGACTCCGCCATTCTCCTTAAAATAAGGGTGAAGATATATTATTTATCTTCAGTCTGTGCAGATAAAAGGACAAAAAGCTCGATATACTTGATGTTTAATTTTTTGCACTATGTGCACTCTATGTCTTTATAAAACTTTTACCCACATAAGCTAAAATACGCTTATCAAAGCATTTAATGCAATGAAAAACGCCAATTAAAAAAAAGGTAGTAGCTGATAGATTTTCTTTTGCCTTTTTCTCTGTTTAGTAAATTTTTCAATATTTAATGCAATTAGCCGGCACTGGGATGACAACGAGTAGTGAGCTAAACATCCGTGTGGTTATTGGTATTATCAAGATATTCTCTAATCTTCTTTAAATCTTCCCAAGCTAAGCGTTTTTGTGCTGGTTGACGAAGTAGATAGGCTGGATGAAATATAGCGGCTGTGGTAATTGCATGAGATAAATATTGGTTAGTATAAGTATGAAATTTGCCACGCAAGTTCGATATAGTCTTTGTGTTATCAAGAAGGCTATAACATGCGATTCCTCCAACAAAAATCAGAATCTGCGGTAAAACAAGAGCAATATGCTTCTCAACAAATGGTCTGCACATATCAAGCTCTAGATCAGTTGGTTTTCTATTACCTGGTGGACGCCAAAACACGGTGTTGCTTATATATACCTTAGTGCGGTCCAGATTAATTGCACCGAGCATCTTATCGAGCAGCATTCCGCTTGCACCACAAAATGGTATGCCTTTCAGGTCTTCATTTGCTCCTGGTGCTTCACCAACAAGCATGATTTTTGCATTTGGATTACCATCGGAAAAAACAGTATTAGTTGCAGTTTTTTTTATTTCACAACCCTCAAATGACTTAACTGCACTTCTTAGTTCATCTACACTACCACATTCACTTGCAAGCTTCCTTGCTTCAATGATCCAATCACTTGGGAACATGGCTTTTTTCTGCTCGATGACAGAAGACTGTGCAGCTCTCTCATTTTCCACTTTTTTTTCCTCTTCACCTTCAGTTAGCGTGCAGTCAACACCCACTTCATGATAGAACTTCAACAATTCTAGATCTTCATTGTTCATAGTGCCTCTTAACCTTTTGAGCTTTTTTCATAGCCATATCGTACTTCAATTTAGACAAATGTCTAACGTATAATATACCATTTAAATGATCTAACTCATGCTGAATACACCTTGCAAGCCAACCACTAGCTTTTAGCGTCTGTTCTTCGTTATTTAAATTTTTATATTTCACAGTTAAATATTTTGGACGCTTAATTTCATGGCTTTGCTCTGGAATTGAAAGGCACCCTTCTTTGAGAATTACTTGTTCACCCGATAATTCTGTAATTTCAGGGTTAATCATGCAAAATTTGCCAGTTGATTCATATCCTGCTGGCCCATCTTCAGCCTTCTCTGGCTGAACGTCCATGATAAAAATTCTCTTCAGCACTCCAACTTGTACTGCAGCAAGACCAAGACCTTCTGCATAGTACATAGTTTCGAACATGTCGTTTACTAATTCTTTAATTTTATCGGTTATATCTATTACTTCACTGGCACGTGTAGTTAACCTTTCATCAGGGGCAATTACAATTGGCAATTTAGACATAAAATTAAAATTTTATGTTTTATTTTTTCCTTTGTACAGTATTTTGGGTATATTAAAATGTTGCTGTATTTTTAATAGAAATATAAATTATTAAAGGAAGCTACAATTTGAATGGAATTGTGTCATAAGGTCAACTAATGTACTCTGCAGTAATAATAAAACCAAAGCGAAATGTTTTTGCCGTTTTAGACGTAGGTACAACAAAAATTATCTGTCTCATTGTTAAGATCAATAGCAACTTCAGCTATAAAATAATAGGAACGGGTTATAAAAGTGCAGAAGGTATAAGCGGTGGATCAATAACTGATGCAAAGCATGCAAGTTACTCTATTTCATCAACTATAGGTTTAGCTGAGCAAGTATCAGAAGAGACTATAGACCAGATATATGTGAATGTAGCCGGATGTGGAGTCTCATCTTTTAACGTATATAACGAAATTATTGCAGCTAATCACGAAATTTCAGACCGAGACATAAAACGTGTAGTCTTTCAGACATTTGAGAAATATATCGAAGAAAATGTCATCATTCACAATATACCACTGAAATATCACTTAGATGATATGACTGACATAAAGGAAGTCAGTGGATTATATGGAAAAAGATTATCTGCTGATGTTAATGTTGTCACTGCTTCGCGTCCAGCGCTTACCAATATCGAAAATTGTATAACTAATAATAGTGGGATAAGTATGTCTGGTTGTGTTGCTTCTGCATATTCTGCAGGCCTTGCCTGTCTAAGTAAAGATGAAAAAGAGCTAGGAACTGCCGTTGTTGACATAGGAGGTGGATGCACTGCAATTGGAATTTTTAAGAGAGGAAAACTTGTGTACACAAGCAGCATTCCAATTGGTGGCATTCACATTACCCGAGATATAGCTTATGGACTATGCACAAGTATAGAGCATGCTGAACGCATAAAAATACTATACGGTAGCACTATTGTAACTTCAATAGATGAGAATGAATGTATTGCAGTGCAAAGTAATGAAAGCGATGAACCAACTCAAGTGTTTAAGTCTGAACTTGTTAACATCATAAGACCAAGGGTTGAGGAAATACTTGAGCTGATAAGAGAACAATTTCAAGAACAGAAAGATCCAATTAATAAAGTAGTGATCACAGGTGGAACCAGTCAACTCACAAGCATGAAAGAAATTGCAAGCTATATATTCAATAAACAAGTCCGTATCGGATGCCCTGAATCTTGTAGCGGTCTTGATGGCGAATACGACAAAAATCCTGTATTTTCTGCTGCTTTAGGCTCTATAAAGCTAATAGTTGACACCTTTTATAGAAATAATTCTGGAATGCTTGGTCACGATGGCAAAATAAGTAAGTTATACCATTGGGTTAAATCAAAAGTCACAGTCTAGATTTTTGTCTTTATCTCTTAATATACAAATGGCTTGATCTAGGAGCTTATTTTTATAGTATTATTACACTGATGTATCCGTAAGAGAAGCAGAAAATTACAATAAAACGTAAGAAACATGAACATAACTATACATTCACAAGAAGATTTTGACTTTATGCGTAAAGCTGGCAGGCTTGCAGCTGAAACCCTTGATTTTATTGCACCACACGTCAAAGTAGGCGTAACAACTAATGAATTAAATGATCTATGTCATGATTTTATAATCAATGCAGGTGCAATTCCAGCACCACTGAATTATAAGGGATATCCGAAATCAATTTGTACTTCGAAAAATGCTGTTGTATGTCATGGTATTCCTGATGATAAACCTCTTAAAGATGGAGATATTTTAAATATTGACGTTACAGTGATTTTAAATGGCTGGTATGGTGATACAAGTCGCATGTTTTGGACTGGTAAACCCTCAATAAAAGCAAAGCGTTTGTGTAATGCTGCCTACAATGCGCTAATGGAAGCGATAAAACAAGTTAAGCCCGGCAATAAGTTAAATGAAATAGGATTTGCTATAGAAAAATATATTGAAGATTTTGGATATTCTATCGTACGCAATTATTGTGGACATGGCATAGGAAAGGTTTTTCATGCTCCACCAAATGTTGTACATTTTTATGATGAAGGTGAGGATCTTATCTTAAAAGAAGGCATGTTTTTTACGGTAGAACCAATGATCAATGCTGGAAAACATGAAACTCTGCTCAGCAAGCTAGATGGCTGGACAGTGACAACACGTGATCTTTCACTTTCTGCACAGTTTGAGCATACGCTTGGAGTCACAAAAGATGGAGTTGAAATATTTACACTATCACCTAAAAATTGGCATTTTCCACCTTATGATTAGATTTTTTAAACACTTGGTTTTTGAAAAAATCTAACTCTTAACTTGTGATATAGCAACTAACCCAATTAGTGCACAGAAAATCATGTAAAAACTTGCTAAAGTTCCTTGTCCTGTAACTTTGATAATAGTTGTGCATATAAATGGTGCAAGACCACCAAAAAATCCCGAAGCTATATTTCTTGATAAACCAAATCCACTGTATCGTACCTTTATTGGGAATAATTCGCACATAAACGCGCTAACAGGACCAAGAGAAGCAGCTATTGGGATTATAAAAAGAACGTGCGCCATTATGGTGAGCAAATTATTACCACTTAGTATCATTGAAAAAACTGGATAACTTACTACTATAAAAGTCACAAATGCAAATTTCATGACTTTCTCTCTTCCTATCTTATCAGACAGTATTGCAAATAGTATAGTCAGTCCTCCAAGTGCAATTTGGTTCAATATTTCTACTGCGTGATTAAAGTGAGTGTTTATTGTTGATGCAAGTAGATTAAAAAACACTAAATATATGTAAAGAGATGCATTCTCAACTATGTCAACTCCAATTGATATTAGAAAAGGTTTTTTATAGCCATTTAACAGTTCTTTTAACGGTAATTCATGTGGCTTTTCCTGCTTTTTATATTCTGGGCTTTCATCGAGTATATATCTCATATATATACTGATTAATCCTATTACAAAACTGAAAATAAAAGGCAATCTCCATCCCCAAGATTCAAAATCGGATACTTTTTTGCATATAAGCACCACTATAAGACTTAATATTGAGCCAAGAATTGCGCTCAATACTTCAATACTGCCAAAGAATCCTCTTTTATTTTTAGGAGCATGCTCTATTAAAAATGGGGCATTTCCTGCCTCTCCTCCAAGAGATATACCCTGCAATAATCTTAAACATACCACCAGTACTGATGCGAGTACCCCAATGTTCTGATACCCTGGAACAAATGCAATAAGTACGGTTGATAGAGTCATCAATATGATAGAGAGAAATAGAGCAATCCTTCTTCCATATTTATCGCCAATGTGGCCAAATATAGCAGCACCAATTGGTCTTATTAAGAAACCCACTGCAAACACTCCAAAAGCTTTAAGTATGCTGACTAATTTGTCGTCTGATGGAAAAAACACATCTCCGATTATGCTTATTAGATGGCTGAAAAGCATGTGATCATACCACAACAAAGTGTTACAAATTAAACTTGATAGTATTACTTTTGTTATTTGTTGCACGAAATCTTCCGTAATTTGTTTGATATTATAGTAATATTACTTACTTTTTCAAACGTGAATTATGTAAATGTTATATTAATAATATTATCTTATTAAATTTTTATATCGTTGATTATATTTAAATATTCTTATACTATACCTATATATTTCCATATATTTTTTGGCGAGAAAGTTATTTTAATTTAAGTGCACAAAGTCTCTTGATATGACACATACTCCAGTTTTGTTAAAAGAGATGCTATTTCAATTAGCACCACAAAGTGGTGGCATATATGTAGATGCTACATTTGGGGCTGGAGGATATAGCAAAGCAATATTGGAATCCGCTGATTGCAAAGTGTATGCAATTGATAGGGATGAAACAGTTACCAAATTTTATGATGATCTAAATGTTAAATACCCTAATAGAATAAAGTTATTTATTGAAAAGTTTAGTAATATCAAAGATTTATTAGATAGTAATAATATTAAAGGTATCAATGGAATAGTTTTCGACGTTGGAGTTTCATCTATGCAGCTTGATAATGGAGATAGAGGATTCTCATTTCTACGTGATGGCCCACTTAACATGAGCATGGATAACTATTCTCATATGAATGCTTCGACATTTGTTAACGCTTTACGTGAAGAAGAGATTGCGAACACTATATATAATTATGGGGGTGAGCGTCATTCCCGCAGAATCGCAAGAGCGATAGTAAATGCGCGGAAGAAGAAAATTATCAAAACTACATTTGAACTTGCGGATATTGTACGTTCTGTAGTGTTTCGTGGAAAAAGCAAGATTGACCCTGCAACTAGGACATTTCAGGCAATCAGAATATGGGTAAATGATGAGCTAGGAGAGCTTGAAAAGGGTATTAAAGCTGCATCTGAGATTTTAAGTGAAAACGGCAAATTAATTGTAGTTACCTTTCATTCTCTAGAAGATCGTATAGTTAAAACCCTTTTTAAAGATTTGTGTGAACCAGGACCTACCAAGACATTCTCCCTTTTAAACAAAAAAGTGATTAAAGCAAGTGCGGAAGAAATAAATGCAAATCCGCGTGCGCGTTCAGCAAAATTAAGAGCTATACAGAGGTTATCATGAGGACCTTTCGTGCCATTTCAATAATTATGTTTTTCTTCAGCATTGTAGGATTATTTAAGGTAAAATTATATGTCCAATCACTAAATAAATAGCTAACACAAATAAAGCGTGAAATTAATTTAGTGCAAAGCAACATAAAAGTTCTTCAAGCAGAATGAAGTTATTTGAGTAATCCAAAAAAACTTGCAGTCTTACGGAGAAATACCTAAAAAATAACTCTTTGATACTAGCTAGCCAGGTTCAACTTTCTAAATAGCCGCAGTGCGTTAGCAAAATCATAGTAACGATTAGGTTTAGGTTTTTAGATAAACACACTACAATAAAATTTACTTTAGTATAAAGTTATTTGCATAAGATTTTGGCAGTCTTTTAACATCTTTTGGCATTTCAATTGTGTAATTTGTGTTGTGTTTCTTTGCGTAAGATATTGCTTTTTCAAGAGAATCAAACTTTAATACAATCTGTTTTTGGGGATCTTTTGAGCCAACCCATCCCATCAAAGGTTCAATATAGTAAGAACAAGGCTCAATTTTTAGGTACCAGAATTTTGTATTACCTAAGCCAGATTGTGTTGCAGTTTTTGTTGGCTTATAAATCTTAAAAACTACTTGATCGTTAATACTCATAGCTCTTACTACGTAATCTTAAGTATATATCTAAATAAATTTTTCCACAAAGAATTAGTGTGAAAGAATGAAGTTTGAAATAAATATTTTTATGTTATATTATTAAATTATATAAAAAGGATTAGCTGAATAGGAGTAATCGATGGCACAGCAAGAAATGGTAACAATTAATGCAGAGTTACGTGATGTAAAAAAAAAGAAAGCGATGCAGGCTCTGAGGGAGAAGGGAAGTATACCTGCAGTTATATATGGTAAAGGGCATGATAACGTAAATTTGACATTGTCTGCAAAGGAATTTACTAAACAATATAAATCAGGTGCTCTTTCTGCACATTTAATAGAACTAGATATTTCAGGGAAAAAAGAATATGCTCTTGTTCGTGATATTCAATGGCATGTAGTAAAGGATACTGTGCAACATGTTGATTTTCAGTTTGTTGATAAAGGTAGTGAAATTAAAATAGATATACCTTTATCATTCATCAATGAAAGTAAATCACCAGGAATCAAATTAGGTGGAGTGCTTAATGTTCTGTGTCGTTCTATTACTGTCAAATGCTCTCCTGAGAAAATACCTCAAGTCATAGAAATTGATTTGTCTGGCAAAATGATTGGTCAGTCTATACATATCAATGATGTAAAATTGCCAGAAGGTGTTAAATTTGTAGCTCATGAGGAAGAAAATTTCACCATTGTAACAATCTCTGCTGCCGATAGTGATGTTGAAGAGACTCAAACAAAAACAGAGGAGTAGTGCATTTAATAGCTGGGCTTGGTAATCCTGGTAGTCAATATGAGTTAACTCATCATAATATTGGTTTTATCGTTATTGACGCAATCTACAAATATTGGAATTTTCAGTCATTTTCTAAGAAAGCCGATTACTTGATAACCTCTGGCATAATTAACAATAATAAAGTTATGCTAATAAAGCCTTATTCGTTTATGAATAATTCAGGTATTCCTGTTGCAAAAATAAAAAATTTTTACAAATTATCGCTAGACAATATTGTTGTCATACATGATGATGCTGACTTGAAATTTGGAAGAATAAAAGTAAAAAAAGGTGGTAGTTCTGCTGGACATAATGGACTTAAGTCTATAGATAGCTTTATTGGTAATGATTATTGGCGTTTAAGATTTGGAGTAGGCAGGCCTGAAGGTCAGAAAAGCTTAGCAGACTATGTGTTATCAAAATTTGAAAATTTTGATAACGTTATCCTCTTAGTGGAAAAAATAGCAAAAAATATACACCTAATGCTGCAAGGAGATACCACAGCTTTTATCAACTCGGTTGAGAGTGAAACTTTAGTATAGCAAACGAATACTGCCCAATACAAACTAATTTAGATTAGAATACTGATTCTTCTAGAAGTTGTTCGCGTTCCTCTTCTATTGCAATGGAATTATCATGATTTTTAAATAAATCTCTGATTTTTGTTTCTATTTCACTTGCAATTTCTTTGTTTGCCTTGAGGTAACTTTTTACATTTTCTCTTCCTTGGCCAAGACGCGTATTGTTATATGAATAATAAGCACCTGCCTTTTCAAGTACACCAAGTTTTGCTCCTATATCTATTATTTCTCCAAGTTTTGATATGCCTTCATTGTACATTATATCAAATTTTGCCTCTCTAAACGGAGGAGCAACTTTATTTTTTACAACTTTAACTCTCGTTTCATTACCCGTAATATTCTCCTTATCCTTTATCGCACCAACTTTTCTTATATCAAGTCTTATAGAAGTATAGAATTTTAACGCATTTCCACCAGTGGTAGTTTCAGGATTTCCATATACTACTCCTATTTTCATACGAATTTGGTTGATAAATATCAATATACAGTTTGCTTTTGAAACTACAGAAGTTAGTTTCCTGAGTCCATGGCTTAGAAGTCTTGCTTGTAGTCCCATGTGCTGATCGCCCATATCCCCTTCAATTTCAGCTCTTGGAGTTAGTGCTGCAACAGAATCAATAACTATTACATCAACTGCACTAGAACACACTAAATACTCAACAATATGCAACGCCTGCTCTCCAGTGTCTGGTTGTGAAATTACCAAATCATCAGTTTTCACTCCAAGTTTACGAGCATATATAACATCCAGTGCGTGTTCCGCATCGATAAATGCACATAAACCTCCTTTTTTCTGTGCTTCAGCAATTACATGCAAAGCAAGGGTAGTTTTACCAGAACTCTCAGGGCCAAATATCTCAATTATACGTCCTTTTGGCAATCCCCCAACACCCAGAGCTGAATCAAGTGCAATCGACCCTGTAGATATCGTGTCTATTTTTTCTACAGGATTTTGCTTTAGTTTCATTATTGCACCTTTACCGAATGCTTTTTCAATTTGACTTATTGCATTATCTAGTGCTTTTTGCTTATCATTATTTCTTTCTTCTGGATTATGTGCCATGGATCATTTATTAACTTGTATAGTCTCCATGGTAATTGAACGCAACCAATCTGCCAAGGGTTTTTTAATAACGAAGAACGTTAGTTACCTAAAATTAGATAGATAGACTTTGTAGTGCGATACAAAATAACGATAGAATACAATGGTAGTAGTTTCTCTGGCTGGCAAAAGCAACAACACTCTGCTAACTCAATTCAGGAAACCATAGAAAACGCTATATTTAATTTCAGTGGCGAGAGAGTCTCTTTGCATTGTGGTGGCAGAACTGACACAGGGGTTCATGCTTTAGGGCAAGTTGCTCATTTCAATATGGAAAGGCAATTTGAGCTTTACAGAATAAGAAATGGAATAAACTATCACTTAAAAGCGATTCCTATAGTTGTGCTTAGTGCAGAAGCCGTAGATGATGCATTTCATGCGCGATTTTCAGCAAAAAAAAGATATTATGAATATAGAATAATTAATCGCTACGCTCCTGCAGCTCTGGAAATCGGTTATGTGTGGCAAGTATTTAACCCACTTGACGTAAACATCATGCGTGAAGCTGCTAGACACCTGCTTGGAAAACATAATCTTTCAAGCTTTCGCTCAAAAGATTGTCAAGCTACAAATCCGGTCAGAACAATCGATGATATTGATATAGTACAAAACGGAAGTCACATATACATCAAAATATCTGCGATTTCCTTTTTACATAACCAGGTGAGGATTATTGTTGGTACTTTAGTTGAATTTGGAAAAAATAGAACTAATCCACAAGAAATGCTAAACATATTAAGTCAATGTAAAAGAAACGCTGCTGGAATCACTGCACCGCCTCACGGCTTATACTTAGTAAAGATAGATTACTAGCTTAAGTCCTCATTGGCATTACTATATATAGTGCACTTGGATCATCTTCATCAGTGATAATTGTAGCGCTATTACCATCTGATAAGCTAAATTTACACTTGTTTTCTATACAGGATAAAACATCAAGCAAATAACGAGAATTAAATCCTACTTCCATAAGAGCTCCATCGTAATCCACTTCTATAGACTCAGTTGCATCACTACACTCTTGGGAATTTGAATGTAGAGTTAATAAATTCTCTTGCAATGAAAATTTAATTGATTTTATTTTATCGGACACAACAACGGAAACTCGGTCTATAACACTAGCAAGTTTGCTACTCTCAACAATCATTTGTTTATCTTGAGACGTTGGAATAACGGCTTTGTAATCTGGAAAAGTTCCATCTATCAATTTTGATATTAGAATATACTCACCACATGTAAATTTGATTTTTCTATCTGAAAGTTTTATATTTATCTCATTACAATCATCCAATACTTTCAACAGTTCCATGATAGTTTTACGTGGAATGATCACCCCAAATTCTCCGTTGATATCTTCAGGTTTAGGCCTTTTTATACATGATAAACGGTGGCCATCAGTTGCAACGCAGTACAGAAATTGCTCATCTGTATGCAGATATATCCCATTCAAATTATACCTTGTATCATCTAGCGACACAGCAAACTTCGTTTTAGTCAACAAGTCTACCAAATCTGCACTTAGTAGAGTGAAATCGTATTGATGATCACCTTCTTCAAGAACAGGGAAGTTATTTGAAACTACGTTCGGTAAAGAAAAATTTGCATTTCCACAGGATATCAATAATTTTCCTTGATTATTCATTTCGAAATTGACATCCAAATTAGTTGGCAATTTTTTCACTATATCATGTAAAGTATGTGCTGAGATTTTCACTTCTCCTTCTGCTGATACATTTGCAGTAAGTGAGGCAAATATTGAAATGTCAAGATCAGTAGCCTTCAATTTTATGCTACCATATTGTGCTTTGATATTTATACACGCTAAAACATCTATCGAGTTGCGCCTTTCAACCACTCCACTTACCCTGGATAGCGTATTTAAAAGGCTTGCACGACTTACACTAAAACGCATTTGTTCACACACAGAACTTTGTTCTTTGATTCCTATATCTACAATTTTTGACATATTAATTCTCAAAAATATATTTTAAATGATATTCATATTCTATGTAAAGTGATATCCATATTTTTGTCTGAGAGACAAAACAGCCTATCTTATACTTTAGTGATCAATAATTTACTTTGTATGGCATAAGTCATGCATTTTTTGGTACGCTTTTTGAAAGCCAAGCAAGGAATAAGTATCATCAACATTTGCTGTTTTTACTTTTCCATTAACTACCATTGATAATCCCTGCTTCATTTTTAGAATCAAATCTTGGTCCATTTTTGTATCATCTGTCCACGCAAGACTTCCCTGTATTATTGGCAATTGATATTTAATTTTTTTATCGATATTGAGAACTACAGGCTCATTATTATACTGAAAGCCAGAAGTGACGCTCACCTCATCTGCTTTTTTATCAACGTAACTGACCATTACATACGGCTTGCGATCGGCTGTATAATGTTCACTTTTTTTCTTAGGATGAGATACAATATAACACACTTTTTCACCATCTTCCAATGCAGTATACACAAACCAGTCTTTATATTTTTCGCTCAGTTGTACATTACTAACCGATGCAAGAGTGTCTATTGAAAGAAATATTAGAAATACGAAAAGACTACGCATGTAAACCGAATTTCAAACTCTCTGATTTTATATGTTGTTTTACCTTACTCATCGCTTGCTCAGCCAGCTGTCTTATTCTTTCTCTTGAAACACAATATTTTTTGCTAAGCTCATCCAAAGTCTGAGTATTCTCAGATAAATATCTGCTAATGAAAATGTCTCTTGATCTTTCATTAAGACTTGCCAGCGCATTGCTTAAAATTGTTTCTTTTAATGCCTTTTCTTCATGATTCTGGTAAGCTACTTCTTGACTAACTAAATTACACGGAATCATATCTTGTAACTCCTTTTTAGAGTCATCACCTATTTTTATACAATTATTTAACGACTGATCCTTACAAGCCAGACGATAGCTCATCTGTACAACATCTTCTTCAGATACAGAAAGCTCATTTGATATTGCTTTTATTTCTTCTTTACTCAAAGTTTCTCTGTTTGTGTATTGTAAAATTCTTTTTTTTATTTTACGTAAACTAAAAAACAATCTCCTTTGTGCTTGCGTTGTACCTATTTTTACAAGTGACCAAGATTTTAATATAAAGTCTTTCATTGAAGCTTCAATCCACCATACTGCATAAGTTGAAAAACGAAATCCCAAGTCAGGATTGAACTTTTTCACTGCATGCATTAAACCCATATTTCCTTCCATGACCAGGTCCATCAACAATAGACCGTAATTCTTAAATTTCATTGCAATTTTTACTACCAAATTCAAATGGCTAGTAATCAACCTGTGAGCAGAAGAAATATCCTGGTATTCTTGCCAATTTTTTGCTAATCGCACTTCCTCTTCTTGGGAAAGCATAGGAAATTTTCGCACTTCAGCAATATATTGCATGAGATTAGTGCTACTATTAACACATAAATTTGCTACTGGGGTCAACATAATAACTTAAATTAAAACTCTATACATATAATATATTGATTTTCAGTGAAAAATTCAAGCTTTAATTAAAAAAGCATAACTTTATATCTAGTTGAGATCTTAACAACAGCTACCTAAATGTAGAATTAAAATTGCCAGCGTGTAACGATAAAAACTACATTAAATAAATAATGTGTTATTCCAGTGCTCAAACACTGGAATTCACATTTCTTTTTTCTAGATCCCAGTGTCATGCTACTTGAATGATAAGAAAAACCCACTGGGATAATAAGACAAAGATAGACTAGAAATTAAACGCTACTCCAGCTTCTGCACCAACAGTGCTGTAAACAACATTTTTGATACCAGTATCATCCTTAGCTGCCTTATCAAAACTAGCACCATAAGAACCGAAGTAACGAGCTCCAGCAAAGAGTTTGATTTCTGGGGTTACATCATAACTAACACCAGCTTTTGCTTGATAAGCAAAACCAAATCCTTTTTGATCTTTAACTGCATCAGCTTTTGAAGGATTGCTGATATATGCTGCACCAACACCAACACCAACGTATGGAGTGATAGGCATATCTTCAATCGCTATATCGTAATAAACGTTAACCAATCCTGAAAATGCTGTTAAACTGTCTGCAACATTTGTTTCAGAAGTATTTACTACAGCTGTATCTTTAGCCAATTGTGAGTAAAGCCCTTCAACATCAACTCTAATATCATCCATTTTATAACCAAATGCACCACCACCAGCTATAAAAGATCTTGTTAAGGGACTATCCTTTTCTTTATCTTTTGCATTTGTAATACCATCAACTTTTGTATAAAAAGGTAAAATTTCACCGTTGTATTGTAAACGAACGTAGTAGCTAGTTTCTTCATCACTTATTGGACCAATAGGGTCTGATGAAAAAGCAGAGTTTGATAGGCTTAGCAACGTCACTAAAGCAGCTGCCGAAAAAAACTTTTTATAATGCATAATTGCCCTCGTTAAAAAAATTAAAATTCCACTTTAGCAGTCTAAATAATAACTAAAGTTAAGTCAAGTGCTAACTTAATAACACAAAACCTTCTGTATCTTAACTAACTTTTAGGAAAATACAAAGATTTTATTAATTAATAAATAGAGTTACTCTACTTTTTTTACTCTTGATCTTCTGACACCTATTTCACTAATGTCTTTTTATCTTCTGATCTGCATTCATCATTGTGAATTGCTGCATATTCATGCAGTAATATGAATGTACTTCATGGAAGTACTAGTATAAAAGGAAAACACTTAGTTACTGCATTAAGGCAAACTTCAGTAGTAAATTTAAAAAGGAAGTTTAAATCCAGGTGGTAACCCCATCATACCTGCAAGATCAGAGGTTGCATTTGCCATATCTTCTTCTGCTTTTTTAATTGCATCATTAAACGCTGCTGTCACTAAATCTTCTACTATGTCTTTTTCTTCATTTCTCATAAGCTCTAAGTCTATGTTTACCTTTTTAGCTTTATAGCCACCTATTTTTATAACTTCCACTAATACAGAAACTTTGCCACCACCAGAAATACCTTGAAACTCTTTTCCAATATATTTTTCTTGGGCTTCCGCAAGCTTTTTTTGCATTTCTTGCGCTTGCTTCATTATTTGACTGAAATCCACAACCTACTCCTTATTTTCTATATTAACTACCTTTGCACCTTTAAACGTATTTAATATATCCTTAACTACAGGTGCATAATTTAAATTACTCACTTCCCTATTCATATAACTCGTATCAACTATAATAACCCACTCCTGATTAGTAGCTTGATTTAAGTAACTTTTCAAGTCATTACAAAAATTACTGTTCAAGTTAGATACAGCTTTTAATTTTAAATACCCAAATTTACAATCTATTAATTTTAGATTACTACACAGTTGTTTGTAAAGATAAATTTGGTTACTCCGCCTTAATAGTTGCAAAATCTTATCAAAATCGTAATTTTGTTGTTTATTTTTCACATGGATCCCAGTGTCACGCACTGGGATGACAGAGTGGGGTTTTTCCACATATTTTTTTGGATCCGAGTAGTCAGTTACTTGGATGACAGAGGGGGAAGGTGCAACAGGTCTGCCCTGTCTATTTCCTTGCTCTACATTCTGTGAAAGAATTTTTTTGATCACCTGTTCCGGAGAAGGCAAATCAGAAAGATAACAAAGGCTAATTAACATCATTTCAGCAGCAACCTCATTGCATGTTGAAATTTTTATATCTTGAATACCCTTAAGCAGCACCTTCCACAATCTCGAAAAAAATATTAAAGACTTTTTTGCACTCAAATCTTTTACTCTGCTCTTCTCATATTCTGTATCAATCTCTTTTGTAATTAAAAAACGGCATATTAACTGGATTGTTTGCAGCAGATCTTCAAAAATATTGAGCGGATTTGCTGTTTTTACCACATTGTCGAATACTAACAAAGCCTTCTGTAAATCACTATCTAATACTGCTTCCAGCAGATCAAATATAACGTTTCTATCTACTAGACCAAGTATGTCTTTAACACTTTGAGTGGATATTGTACCATCTTTGCTATATAGCAATGCTTGATTCATCAAAAATAAAGCGTTACGCATTGAATTGCTACAGTGGTGCGCAATTAATTCCGATGCTTCTTTTTCAATAAAATAATTTTCTTTTTGTGCAATATCATTTAAACGCTCCATTATCTTAGCTGAAGGAATGTTATGTAAGTCAAACCTTTGACAACGCGCAATAACAGTTATTGGTATCTTTTTTATTTCTGTAGTTGCTAGAATAAACTTTACGCTAGATGGTGGTTCTTCTAGAGTTTTAAGTAATGCATTAAATGCATTACTGGATAACATGTGTACTTCATCTATAATGTAAACTTTAAATTTAGAACTTATTGGTAAATAGCAAATATCTCCCAAGATCGCTCTAACATCCTCAACACTAGTGTGACTTGCCGCATCGATTTCAACTACATCTGGATGGCTTGAATTTTTTATTGCCAGACAACTTGTACATGATCCACAAGGTTCAAAAGTTGGCCCCAATGAGCAATTCAAACATAAAGCTATTATTCTTGCAGTGGTGGTTTTACCAATTCCACTGCTACCAGAAAGCAGTATAGATTGTGGAATTTTGTTGAGAGTAAAAGCATTTTCTAGTATACGCACCAATATATCTTGACCTACTAAATCTTTAAAGCTACTAGGACGATATTTTAATGCTATGTTCATAGCCTAGAATAAAACAAATAGTACAAATAGGTATGCAACCCAAAAAGATTCTGATATGGTTGCTTCATTTCTGACCTGACCAAGTTACAGAATTTTTGCCTGCATACCTTATAAAAGGTTATACTCTTTTTTTTTTTTAGCAAGGTATATTCTATATTAGCCTTATAATTTATATGTTAGACCTTTTGCAACATTACTTTGGAGTAAACAGCTGTTACCTAAAATACTCTTCTTCTGTCATCCCAGTGCCCAGACACTGGGATCCAGAAAACTTAATTTTAAATGAATACATTAGGCTGTTGTATAATAAGAACTGGATTCCAGTGTCAATCACTGAAATGACACCCTTCCGGTGGGGATTGCTCTCAAACTACAATGTTCGTACAGTTGTACTGGGATTCAAGTATAAAAATATTTGGAAATTATACAATGGACAATGGATTCTAGGAATATATGTTAAAAGTAATGTCCATAATGAAATAAGCTGGATTCCAATGTCACGTACTGGAATGACAACATATAGGTATTGGAATAACAAAAGAGGAATATTATGATTTTATATCATTTTCCTCTTTGTCCATTTTCACGAAAAGTTAGAGCTCTTCTCAAGGAAAAAAAGCTGAGTTGTGATTTGGTATATGAAAATCCATGGGAAAAGCGGAATGAATTCATGGAGATCAATCCAATCGGACAAGTACCAGTATTAATAGATAATAACTTTGTAATAGCGGATAGTAATGCCATTTGTGAATATATAGAAGAGATTTACAATAGTGACGTCAAATTACTTGGTTCATCAACTATTATTAAGTCTAAAATACGCGCTTTAATCAATTGGTTCGATAGCAAATTTTACAATGAAGTTACTAAGTATATTATGAATGAAAAAGTAATTACTAACCGCAGCCCTGACTCTAGATTTCTTCATGCAGCTCAGCATAACCTGCCTTACCATATGGAATACATCGAACACTTAATTAACAAGAACGTTTGGCTTGCAACCGATAAGTTCACTTTAGCCGATATTACTTTAGCATCACATATTTCTATAATAGACTACGTAAATAGTTTTCCCTGGGAAAAAAGTAAGATTTTAAAAGAATGGTACTCCATTGTTAAATCAAGGCCTTGTTTTCGCGAAATATTATTAGAGAGAGTTTTTGGCTTAACTCCCCCTAGACATTACGCTGACCTTGATTTTTAACTTGCGTTAGTTTTAAAGCTACAGTCATTCCTTCGTCAGTAGGAATCAATATGGAGAAATATTTTTTTTCATCTGACAATCTATCGTTAAACTCTCTCATAGCATGCCATGACTTTTCTGATACTTCTTTTGGAGGAGATTCTAAAAATACTGTATCAAATAATAGAGTGTTTACACTACCGACAATGTTGCAAAAAACATAAAAATAAAACTAGAGAAAACCATTTCTCGAAAACTTCTGTGTCCAGAACCAAGAGTCCGATTTACTTATAGCGCTAATAATCAATTAACCATCGGCTTTAAGGAATGATATGAACATATTATTTCAAGGAAAAGTCATGAGAAACAAGAGATTAGCTATCCAAATTAGCTGTAGCTATGAACCTAATCGGTTAGCAGAACAATGCTTATCAGATGCTTATGAAAAGGTAGTGTCAAAGGAAATAAGTCAAAAAAACTTAAAACATAAAAATGGGATTCAAGGAGGGTCAAATGGTAACAGTATGTTTATATGCGAGAGTTTCTTCGGGGAAACAAGTAGAAGGAAATACGATAGAAAGTCAAATTGCAGCTTTAGAGAAGCAAATTAATCTGGACGGATACAGATTGTTAAGTGAGTATAAATTTATTGATAACGGCTACAGTGGATCTCATTTAGTCCGCCCTGATTTAGAAAAATTACGTGATAAAGTAACAGAAGGTAAAATTGATAAGATTTACATTCATTCTCCTGATCGTTTATCTAGAAAATATGCATATCAAATGGTGCTGATTGAAGAATTTGAAAAAGCAGGAGCAAAAGTGGTTTTTTTAAATTATGAGATTAACGGTAACCCAGAATCTCAATTACTGTTACAAATGCAAGGTATGATAGCAGAATATGAACGTGCGAAAATTATGGAACGAAGTCGTCGTGGTAAAATCTATGCAGCTAACAAAGGCTATGTAAATGTAATGGGAGGAGCTCCTTATGGTTATCGTTATATAGATAAGCATATGGGAGGAGGACAAGCTTTATTTGAGATTAACGAAAAAGAAGCTGATGTCGTTCGTAAAGTATTTTTGTGGATAGGCAGAGAAAGAACAAGTATTGGGGAAGTATGTCGTCGGCTAAATACTATGTCCATTAAGACACAAAAAGGAAAAGAACGCTGGAATAAAGGTACAATTTGGAGTATGTTGAAAAACCCTGCTTACAAAGGACAAGCAGCTTTTGGTAGAAGAAGGTTAGGAGTAAGATTAAAGCAAGTAAGACCACAGAAAGGCTCTTGTGAGCAGCCAAAAAGTAACCACTCTGTCTATCCTGTTGAAAAAGCAAATTGGATTTATATTAAAGTGCCAAATATAGTAGATGAAGATATATTTGATATTGTTCAAGAACAATTAGCTGAAAATAGAAAAGTAGCAAGGACAAGAAAAAGAGGAGCAAAGTACTTACTACAAGGTTTAGTCATATGTAAGCGTTGTAATTACGGATGTTACGGAACTTGCATGAGAAGTAGACGAGAAGAAGAAGGTGGTCATTATGCATATTACCGTTGTAGTGGTAAAGATTCTTACCGTTTTGGTGGTAATAAGATTTGTGACAATAAACCCATTCGCTCAGATGCATTAGAAACAGCTGTGTGGGAAGAGGTTAAGCAGTTATTGAAAAATCCAAACAGGATTTTAGAAGAATACAAGCGTAGGCTTTCAGAACTAAAAAAATCATCATTGGATCAAAAAAGTGACCTGCTAGAGAAACAAGAAAATAAATTAAAACGTGGTATTGCTAGACTTATCGATAGTTATGCTCAAGAATATATCAATCAAGAGGAATTTGAACCACGAATTAAAGCAATGAAACAAAGCTTAAAAACAATTAAAGAAGAGAAGAAAAAGATATTTTATCAAAAGGAATTAGAACAGGAGGTAACTCTGGTTGTGGCCAATTTAGAAGACTTTTCTTCCAATATTACGTTAAACCTTGATAACGCAGACTGGTTAACTAAACGTGATATTATCAGAACATTGGTCAAGAGAATTGAAATTAACCTTGAGGACGTAAATGTGGTATTTCGCGTAAAAGAGCTACCGAACTCTTCTGGACATAATGGAAAGGAAAATAAAAATTTGCAACATTGTCGTAGGTGTATTATCTGCAACGATTAGCCCATCTTGTTTAATGTATGACTCTGCCCAATCTAAATACTTAGGATAACTACTTTTGTCAGCATCGATGAATATCATGTCAAATGGTGCCTTTGCTGATAATTCATTAATTTTTTCCAGTGCATCACCTTCTATTAGAGTAATTTTATCACTTAGATTAAAAGCACTAAAATTTTTTTTTGCTATTCTTGAGTGTTGAGGATTATTTTCTATTGTATATATATGACCATCTTTCGGTAAAGCTTTTACCATACAAATTGACGAATAACCATATAAAGTGCCAATTTCAACTATGCTTTTAACTTTATGGATTTTGATAAATAAATTTAATAATTTTCCTTCTTCAGGAGTGATTTGAATACGTTGTTTCTTATCAAGAGTACAATGTTCTTCTATTTTTTTATACTCTTTTGCAAATAAGCTTCTTATGTACAACGATTTTCTGCTAAAGTTATGACGCATTAAGTTTTATAATATAAACTAAGGAGGTTTAATCTATATAAGATTTATAGATATAACAATAGAGTTAAGAATAATAAAAATTTTTATTTTAAGTTGTTATTTTATAAAGTAAAATTTTAAGTGACAAAGATTATTATATATTTTACTATGGTTAACTAGTATAATAACCAATTGTTATACTAGAATTAAGGGATCGTTTATTTTACATCTCTCTTAAAATGTAATTTTTATAATCAATTAGAGGGGGTTATATGTCTTATAACATTGCTAACGAAGTTGAAACGTTAAGCAAGAAATCTAATAATAATGAAGGAGTGAAATTACTGCACAATCCAGCTTATCGCGAGAAGTACAAAGAACGCTTTAACGAAGCTCAGAAAAAAGTTATGGATATGGTCCAATTTTATGATGGAACGATAGTATTAATAGAGAATAAAATTGCTATGTATTATTATGCTTGGCACAGTAAAAAAAGAGAGTTTGAGCGTAAAAAGCAACAAACAGTATCAAAAAATACTGATTCAGCATAGGGTTTTTATATGGTAAGCTAAAGTGTTATTACTTCACTATAGCTTTTCCATATAACTCATCTATTACATTAGTGAAATATTCCAGCTCTCTATATCCTTCATGTTTGATTTTACCATTCTCTACGTATGATTTGTCATCGTTAATCTTGATGATGAATACAGGAGTAGCTGTGATATCAAGTTTATTAATTGCAAGTGATTTATCATTTATAATTTTGTCCATCATCTTTTTATCATTAATGCATTGGTTAAATACATCTTGCTTCAAATTGCTTAGTGCAGCAATTTTTTGTAGTATAGTTAAATCACTAAAATTAGAGTAGTTCCACGAGTCTATTGCATTAAACACAGCTTTGTTCAAATTAAAATAGTCTTCTTCTTTTTCATAGCAATAACTTAGCATTGCAGCTTTTAATCCTCTGTAATCTAGAGGAAAATGACGGAATATGTATAACATCTTACCTGTATCTATGTACTTTTCTTTGATTTTAGGAAAAACTTTCTTATGAAAAAGAGAACAGTGATAACAAGTGAGCGAAGCATATTCTATCATTAAAATTGGTGCTTTTGGATCACCTAATAATTTATCATCAGGCAGTAGTGACAGTAGTTCTTTTGATGTTATTTCATCAGTTTTTTGAGTGTTGGGTAAGTTTTGTTCAATAGCTGCATAAGAACTAACACTTATAAAAATAAGTAAGAACAATAATCTAAAAATCATTACAATGGAAACACTTAACTTATTAAAGAATTTATGCATTTATATAAATGATGTCAAGATAACTTTTTCTCGGCAACACTTTCTACTCTGTCTTTAAATGCAGCAATTATTTTACTTTGTGTGTATTTATAAACTGAGTTTAATAAGGCGGAAAACAAATTGGATTTAAATTCAAACTTTATATAGAACTCTACCATAGTTTTACTTTCATCTATAGGAGTGAATTTCCATTCGTTGTATAAATGTTTAAATATTCCATTTGACGACACAGCTTTTATCCAACTTTTATTTGCTCCATTTGGAGAAAGAAAGGTCACTTCTGATGTGTAACTTCCTTTAATGCCATGAAAAGCTGCAAGGAGGTCCACAATCATTTGGCTATCAGTTTTTTCTTTTATATAAACAGCTTTGCACCAAGGAACAAAATCAGGATACTTCTCAACGTCAATTACAACTTGAAATATCTCATGAGATGAACAGAAAAAAACACCTTGTTCTTTATATTGGTGTAACATAAACCTAAATAATGGAAAAGGGATCCATATCTACCGTCAGTCTTAGTAGATTCCTGAGACCTAAAGTTAAGGTGGGCATCACGTACTAATTTCAATGAAATTAACAGAGGCAATTCCCTTGATCAGAAATTATCGCTCGGGAAATTTAACTTAACTCATAACGCATAGCACAGACCCCTAAATTAATTATAGATTATTTATATAGAGTATGTCTATAGATATATTAAAACTAGCGATCATTATTGGCTTTGTTGCATAGCTAGTGTTGGTTGAGGTTATTGTAAGAAGAAAAGCTTTTTAATATATGGCTACTAACGAATTTTGTTGTAAAATAGGCATTTTTCAAACAAGTACAACTTATGCCACAAAAAATGAGAGTAAGTAACCAAAGAGAATATAACGAGTTTCTCAAAAAAAGAGGAAATGTTTTTCATTTTGTTAATCAAGCCATAGAAAATTGGTATGAAAATAGTCCAAAAGTTGCAGGTGGCAATAACACTTATAGTGATAAAGTTGTAATTTTAATACACATAATAGTTCATCTTTTTAGAATTGGCTTGAGACAAGCTGTAGGTTTTGTAAAAGGTTATATGGTACAAATAGGCAAAAAACTTAAGATTATCAGCTATACACAAGCTTCCAGAAGATTTAAAAAGCTTAATTTGAAGATTGATGACCATAGAAGCAATAAAGATGATCTGGAAAATGTTGAAATTGCCGTAGATAGCACTAGAGTTAGTATCTACAATAATAACGGTGGGCATAGTAAGCTTAATATTCGAAAAAGAAAATACAGTGGTTATGGTCAAGTAAGAAAATTACATGTTGTTTTAAACATAAATGATAAGAAAGCAATAAGCATGAACTACACTAGTGGTGTTGCTGTAGACTATTTGCCGGTCTGCGATATGTTAGAAGAAGTCAGTGATAAATATAACATTTGTTCTATTCGAGCAGATGCGGCTTATGATATGAAAAGTGTGTATAAAGAATGCAGAAAATACAATATTGTGCCTATTATTCGCCCTAGGAAGGATACTAAAATTTGTTTAGCTGACTACTTATCAGAAAGAAACAAGTATATTAGTAGAATTAGGTCATATGAGAATTATGAAGATGGTATTAATGAATGGAAGAAAAAAGTTAAGTATGGAGCACGGTCTTATATTGAAGTCTTTTTCTATAGGTTGAAGCAAATATTTGGGTTTGGCTTGAAAAATAAATCAGAGGTAAATCGTGAAAAAGAGCTGTTAATTAAGTGCTACTTATTGAACAAATTTACTGATATAGGTATGGCTGAATTTAAATTAGCTGCGTAAATTCACTGTGATTTACATGCCTATCAGTGCTATGCAACAAAGCCATCATTATTTTGCCTTTGTTAAATTTTGCATTTTAAGTATCATAGCTAATAAATATATCTTATGAATCTTATTAAGTTCTTAACCATTTTTATTGTAATCTCCTCAAGTGCTTACGCGAATTGTATAGGGCACAAAACTTTTGTGCTTGCCATGAAGCAGCAAGTAGACAACACGTCTATGAAAGGGAATAGAAAAAATCTAGAACATGTACAAGAAGAACTTCTGAAAATTATTCAGAATAATGTTGACCTCAAAGGAATATCTCGATTTGTCATAGGGAAATATTGGAATTTATCTACTCAGAAAGAAAAAGAAGAGTTTCTAAAAGAATATGAAGTATATCTCGCGCGTTTGTGCGCTAAAATTTTGTATAAATACATAAATAGTAGTGAAATGATCATAATGAGTACAAGAGCAGTTGACGATAAAACTTGTCTGATAGGAACAAGATTTTCTTATGGTGATGAGGAATTTACAAACATTGACTTTAAAGTGACTAAAAGTGACAATTCTTTCTTAATAAACGATGTTGTAATGAGTGGAATAAGTATTTCTATTAATCAACGTTCTCAATTTAGTGAAAAGATCGACACGAATGGCATGGCAAGTGTAATAGATGAATTAAAACGTAACAATAATTTATGATATACATGCCTCATTGGCCTAAGCCGATTGGCAGTAGGCCAAAGGATTTTTCTCTTGATCGCATAAAAAGTTTTCTAAATAAACTGGGTAATCCCGAGAAAAAAATACCGCCAATAATTCACATAGCTGGCACTAATGGCAAAGGATCAACACTATCCTTTATAAGATATATAATGCAAGCAGCAGGGTATAAAGTTCATACGTACACTTCTCCACATTTAGTGAATTTTAATGAGAGAATAGTTGTTGCAGGCAATGATATCGATGATAGTGAATTACATAACTCACTGGAAGAATGCCGTATAGCAGTCGCAGAACAACCCATCACTCTATTTGAAGCCGCAACGACTGCAGCCTTCTTAGCTTTTTCTCGTCATAAAGCTGATATTACTTTAGTTGAAGTGGGTCTGGGTGGAAGGCTTGATGCAACAAATGTTATAGATAATCCGATTCTAACGATCATCACTTCCATTGCACTTGACCATACAGAATATCTTGGTCCTACCGTAGAAACCATAGCAGGTGAAAAGGCTGGAATAATGAAACCTAATGTTCCTTGCGTAATAGCACCACAAGAAAAATCTATAATGAACACGCTAGAACAACACGCAATAAACAAAAAATCTCCCTTATATAGAGGAGGATTTGAGTGGAATTGCGAAAAACAGAATAACAGAATAGTCTTTCAATCGACTATTCAATCAATAGAATTTTCTTTGCCATCTTTAAAAGGAGATCATCAAATAATCAATTCAGGAAACGCAATTGCAGCATGTAGCATTTTGAGTGGGAAGTATGGATTTAATATTGGAGAAGAGGACATTGCTTCAGGTTTACAGAGCACTTATTGGCCTGCGCGGCTAGAGTCTATAAAAGAAGGTAATTTAATTTCTTTATTACCAAAAGATTGGCAATTATTTCTAGATGGCGCGCACAACAATGATGGTGCCAAAGTGTTAGCTAAGTGGGTAAGAGACAATTTTGCTGAAGGTATCTATATGATCTTTGGTGTTACTCGTAACAGAAACGTCGCAGAGTTCTTAGAGCACTTAAAGCCATACATCAAACTACTATGCGCCGTTTGTGTTAAATCTGAACCTAAAGCAACAAGTACAGATTTAATTAGAGAAGGAGCTCATAATATAGGAATCAATGCTATCGAATGTGAATCAATCAGAGATGCTATATCAAATCACATACTAAAAGCTTCTATACAAAACGTCAAAACCATACTAATCTGTGGCTCGCTATTTTTAGCCAGAGATTTGAGTATGGAGAATAGCTATCAATTAATCCAAGAACAATAAATGCACTACACAACTTGCTCTCTTCCATGAGCGTGAACACTATCGGGATTTACAATGCTGCTTGGCTTTTCGGTTAATGCTCCTATAGGTACATTTTGTTCATCACCTCTTCCTTCAGTTTTTACAAGATTTACAACTTTTCTCTCGTAGATCTCACTTGCTAATTGTAATAATAAAGTACAACCTAGTACTATAGCAAATCCAATGAGTACTTTACTGTCTACGCAACTAGATTGGTACTGCAACACCAAACCTGCTATTAATAAAATAGGAGGAAGATAATTTGAAATTTGGGAAGTAAGAATTAGATATTTAAATGCTTTACTTTTGAACATTTCATCTATATAAATAGTACCTTCAAAAATAAACGTTAGTGCGGTTGTGTGTCCCACGCTGGCTCTCTAAAATTACTTTAGCTACAAATATTAAGAAATTTACTAAGTAAAAAAAGACAAAAGAACCCCCGTATAGCGAGTTTTAATAATTTAAATTGATAATGTACTAACAAGCGCGATTTGGCTGAATGTAGAAAAAATAAAAAAGACATGCAGCCGCTATAATTTTTATGTAATTTGCCAATAAATATTTGAGTTTTTTACTGAATTTTGCTGTTAAATCCGCGGAGATTAAAAACAAGGGTAAATACTCTTGCTATCATAGTAAGGGAGATGGCGTAATTTGTCAAGTTAAATAAGCTAAGTTATTAACATGTAATAATTAGGCAGCTATTGCAGATTGAATGTTCAAATGATCACTAACTTTGAGGTTTTGGTTTCATCTATTTGCGGCTGACTAATCATAGTTCGAATGAAATTGGTTGCCATAAAGGTACAACCTAGAATAAAAAAAGCAACGGAAATAAAGGGGATAATAGGAAATTCAAGAGGTAATATAGATGTAATTCCTCCTATTAAAAATGAAACGTTAGATGCAATGTCGAGGCAGATCTTCATTAATTTCTCTTGCCGAGAGGTATCGAGTTGCTTATTAAGGCCACACTGCCTAAAATGATCAGTTAATGACCATATATTTAAAGCAAGCGAAAGTGCACTTAGTATAGTGCTGACAATAGTAAAATACAAGCTTAAGGAAGAAATATTTAGGGCTAATGCTGCTATGTACCCACTCAAAGAAGCAATAGATAGTGCAGTAACCAAGCGTTTTGAATAAGTTCTTATTTTCTTTCTGTAAACAAGCTTTTTTTCTTCATAACTCATAAACTTAGTAGTAAATACATTATATCATAGCATTAATTGACTCAAAAATCAATACAGAGTGCCCGGGAGAAGACTTGAACTTCCACAACTTGAAAAGTTACTAGCACCTGAAGCTAGCGCGTCTACCAATTCCGCCACCCGGGCTTTTTGTGATTTACTATGTTAAAATTAAATAATATACTTAAACAATTTTTAGCTCAAAGGTAATGCCAAATCTAGATCAAATATTTTTTGCTCAGAACAATGTTAATATTAATAATGTATATAAAATAGTCAACAACGCTTTGAGCAATAGTGATGGTGGTGAGCTATTTTTAGAGTTTTGCCAATCAGAATCCCTGATTTTTGATGATAATATATTAAAACATATGGATTTAAATATCAGAAGAGGATTTGGTCTCAGGTCTTTTTGTGAAGATAGTACGTCTTTTGTTTGCTCTTCTGAGATTAGCGAAAAAGAAATTAGTAAAGCTGCTTCTATGGTAAAAAGTTCAGCATCTTTAAGCAAAACAAATTCAGTAAACTTAAATGAGGAGGCAAAAAGCCTGTATTCAAAGATTAATCCCATAAATGAAATGGATCTGAGCTCAAAAATTAAACTACTCAATGAGATTAATGAGTATGTAAGGTCGAAGAATAACTGCGTGAAGCAGGTAAAAATAACTCTAAATGGAGAATGGCAAGTTGTACAAATAATAAAAGATGATCACAGGTTAAGCGATATCAGGCCTTTGGTACGTTTTAATGTACTAGTCATCGTAGAGAAAAATGGCCGAGCAGAGAGAGGTTCTGCAGGGCACGGTGGAAGAGACTCTTATAGTAAATTTGTTTCTGAGAAGAAGTGGAAAAAAGTTGCAAACCAAGCGTTAGAACAAGCGCTAGTAAATCTTGAGGCAATTCCAGCTCCGGCTGGAGAGATGACAGTTGTTTTAGGTTCAGGTTGGCCAGGAATATTATTGCATGAAGCTGTAGGTCATGGACTTGAAGGTGATTTTAACCGTAAAGGAATCTCGGCATTTTCAAATTCTATGGGTAAACAAGTGGCAGCCAGTAACATTACTGTAATTGATGATGGAACTCTACCTAATTTGCGTGGTTCTATTAGCATAGACGATGAGGGTACTTTACCTGGCTATAATGTGCTTATAGAAGATGGAATTCTAAAAGGATATATGCAAGATCATATGAACGCTAAACTTATGGGTGTAAATCCAACTGGTAATGGTAGAAGAGAAAGTTACAAAGAAGTTACTATGCCACGCATGACAAACACCTATATGTTGGCAGGAAAATATGCACCAGAAGAAATAATATCCAGTGTAAAAAGAGGCCTATATGCAGTAAATTTTGGTGGTGGACAAGTTGATATAACATCAGGAAAATTTGTTTTCTCATCTTCAGAAGCTTACCTAATAGAAAATGGTAAAATTACACAGCCAGTGAAAGGAGCAACACTAATTGGTGATGGGCCAACAGTGCTAAAAAAAGTATCAATGATTGGTAATGATCTAAAGTTAGATCCTGGTGTTGGTACGTGCTCAAAAGACGGGCAAAATGTGCCTGTTGGAGTTGGTCAGCCAACACTCAAGGTCGATGCAATAACTGTTGGTGGAACTGAATATGTAGATAAGGGCTAAGCGAACTCAGCTCATGCTGTACAATTGTACAAATATTGTAACCATTATTCAAGTAGCTCATATAGATGCAAAAACTACTTAACAAATCTCTCTGCCTTCCTTGCCATAACGTGTATAACAATCTCACAAAAAATAATATCATAGAATTCAATAGGTGGTCTTTAAAAAATCCTTAAGGAAAGTAAAATCTGTTTAAATAGGCCGATATAGATGGTTTTACGATATAATAAAATTATTATAAACAAGAACTTATAAACTCTAGCAAATGAATTTGTGAGTTTAGTGGTGTTAGGAATACCTGGCTCTTTTATGTGGATTGACATTCTCAATAACCTGCTCTAGAGATAGATTATATAATTTTGACAAGGTTCTTGGCATGTGATATTTTTCTCGAATATAGGTAATGGCATAAATGACTTTATATCTATATCCAGCTCTAGGGGAAGATCTTCAATGTTTACGTCCATCCCTGACAAAGGATATTCTATGTCCATGTGCAGCTTTGGGGGATAGTTCTACTTTGAAGATTTCTTTCACTTTTACTATTGCGACTCCCAATTCCACTGAAATCACTCTTTCCCTTAATTCATATTGATATGGTGACTCCATTTATTCCCTCACTTTCAGCTTTTTCTTGCTTTACCATATCTCTTCCCCTCTTGTCTCTATCTTTATGTATTAAGCTATATAACTCAAAATCTTGATAAAATGCAGAAAAGTTTTTTTAATTTCAGCTCCATCCTCGAAGAGTTAGAAAATAACTTTAAGCAAGTTAGTCAGAATTTTTCTGACGCAAAGGAACAAGTTTTAAATTTAGCTGTCAACTCTGAAAATTTGGCAGGCAAGTTTCTTAATTATCACCCGAATATGTGCATAGTATAAAATTAGCTTGATAGACTTCAAGAGCTTTGCCTATGAAGTCAGTGTGCTTCTTGAAATGCAATATACTTTTATTACTTTAATTATGAAAATCCGTTAAGCCTTCTTGCCAATTACTACAATATTTTCACTTGGAAAAAAGTAGTCAGGTATAGCCATGTTCTTTGGTGCAGGACCGCCAATTACTCGGCCTGATGTGTCATAATATGAACCGTGACAAGGGCAGAACCAACCGTTGCCGTCTTTTGTAGCGTGATCAACTGGTACACATCCAAGATGGGTGCATATTCCAATCATAATTAACCATTCATCTTTTCCTTTGTATACTCTTTTTTCATCTGATTCAGGATCTCTCAAATTTTCTGCATTTATGGCTCTTGCAGCCTCAATCTCTTGTTTTGTGCGCTTGCGGATAAATACTGGCTTACCTTGCCATTTTACCTTTTTTCCTTGTCCTTCTTGAATATCAGATAGATTAACTTCAACCGTAGACATCGCTAAAACCTCAGCAGAAGGATTCATAGACTTAACCAATGGCCAAAGACCGCTTGCAGCTCCTATACCTGCCATGGCACACGTAGTTAATGTGATAAAATCTCTTCTACTCTTATTTTTGGCAAAATCTTTAACAAGAGATGTTTTTTTATTCTTCTCATTCGTCAATGATTTTTTATTTTTAGTTAACTTCTTATCCATCAATCTCTACTTGAACATAGACACATATTTTAATTTAAATATTATAGATTAATCAATAGAAATTTGCACTATTTGTTTAACCTTTGCTATACAGTTAAGAAGAAACAGAGTTGTCAATTTCGGAAATACTATCTTCAGTGGAATCGGGATCCTCAATTTTCGCTACTGACACCACCTTTTCTCTACTCTCTGTTTTAAACAGAGTGACTCCTTGAGTGCTACGTCCTGCAATTCTGATATCATTTACTGAAATACGAATTAACTTTCCTTTATCTGTAATAAGCATGATATTATCACCCTGTTCAACTGGAAAGCTAGCAACAACATTACCGTTTCTGTCGGTAGTCAGGATATTTGTAATACCAACACCACCTCTATTTGTTACCCTATACTCGTACGCAGAAGTTCTTTTACCAAAGCCATTTTCAGTAATAGTTAATATGAACTCCTCATTCATTGCAAGTTTTAAGAACAGTTTGTTATCTATTCCTAAATCATTCAAAGTCTTTTCCAATTTAGAATCAATGAAGTTATTAATTGCAGTCCCCAGTCTTTTTGCAAGTGGAACTTTTAAGTAAAGTTCTTTTGTTTCTGTTGCTACACCTATCCCATTTAATATGGTCATAGATATCACGCTGTCATTCTTTGCAAGTTTGATACCTCTTACGCCATCTGAATTGCGACTTTTAAATTGACGCACATCACTTACAACAAATCTGATGCTTTTTCCAAGTGTTGTTGAAAGTAGAACATGATCAATTTCGCTACATACTTTAACTGATATTAACCTATCCCCTTCGTCGAGCTTTATTGCTATTTTTCCATTGCTTGGAATATAGTGAAAATCTGCTAAGGAGTTACGCCTTATGTTCCCATGAGCAGTAACAAAAACTATATTTTGATTTTCGTCATTCTCACTTGGAAGCGGCATGATGTTAGTTATAGTTTCACCATCGCTAAGCGGGAATATATTAACAAGCGCTCTTCCACGTGCAGTTGGCTCTGCAAGAGGCAGTTTATAAACCTTTAATCTGTAAACTCGACCAGTATTAGAAAAGAATAAAAGGCTAGTATGAGTATTTCCAACAAATAATTTTGTGATTACGTCCTCCTCTTTTAACCCCTGTCCTAGCTTTCCTTTTCCACCACGATGCTGGGTTCTATAGTGAGAGAGCTTCACACGTTTGATGTAACCATTCATAGTTACGGTCACTACCATATCTTCTTGTGGAATTAGATCTTCAGCTTCAATGTCCGTATCTGATTCCTCTATTGAAGTTTTTCGCGGCACAGCAAATCTGTTCTTTATTTCTTGTAGATTGTTTTTTATTTCTTTCATCAACTTCTCTCCTGAGCCAAGAAAAGCGATATATTCTTTTATCAGGTTGATCATTGAACTTAGCTCAGCTTCTAATTTGTCTTTTTCAAGGCCTGTTAAACGTTGCAATTTCATGTCAAGAATAGCTTTCGTTTGCAGCTCAGTTAATCTATACACTCCGTCTTTCAAAAAGCTCATGCTGTCTGAGATTAATCCAATAATTGTGTTTATCTCAGCTGAAGTTTTCCATTCTTTATTTAAAAGTTCTCTACTTGCTTCCGCAGGATCTTTTGCACCACGGATGATTTTTATCACTTCACCTATGCTCAAGACCGCAATGTAGAGCCCTATATATATATGAGCTTTTTCCCTCGTTTTTCTTAGACGAAATTCTGTTCTCCTGATTAATACTTCTTTTCTAAAATCAACAAAAGCAGCTATGATTTCTTTTAATGACATCAAAGCAGGCCTGTTATTGTTGAGGACTAGAGTGTTAACACTAAAACTACTTCTTAGTGGAGTTAGTCCTAATATTTGATTAAGTATAAAACTTGCTTCAGCATTTCTTCTGAGGTCAATTACTACCCTAATACCAGACTTATCAGACTCATCCCTAATTTCTGTTATGCCATCAATTCTTTTTTCTTTTACAAGCTCACCTATCTTCTCAATTAATTTTACTTTATTTACCTGGTAAGGTATTTCATTAATCACTATTGCTTGCCTATCTTGTGGCAGGTCTTCTATGTGAGTCTTGCCTTGCACAACAATTGAGCCACGACCAGTTGCAAATGCTGATCTTATTCCAGACCTTCCAAGAATCATTCCCCCAGTTGGGAAATCCGGCCCTGGCATCACTTCAAGTAACTCATCCAAAGTAACTTCAGGATTATCTATATATAACATACAAGCATCTATTATTTCTCCAAGGTTGTGAGAAGGAATATTGGTTGCCATACCAACTGCAACACCGCTTGCACCATTTACCAATAGATTCGGAAATTCTGCAGGTAGTACAACAGGCTCTGTTTCATTTCCATCATAGTTTGGCCTAAAATCAACTGTATCTTCGTCAATATCATTTAGTAAAAAATGCGACACTCTGTGGAGCCTTGCTTCTGTATATCGCATTGAAGCTGGCGGATCTCCATCTATCGAACCAAAGTTACCTTGCCCATCAATCAGTGGTAAAAGAAGAGAAAAATCTTGAGCCATCCTGACCAAGGAGTCATAGATAGCCATGTCACCATGTGGGTGATATTTTCCCATTACATCCCCGACTATACGAGCTGCTTTTTTATACGGTTTACCGGCATCGAACCCAGCCCTCGACATTGCGTATAATATGCGCCTATGAACAGGTTTAAATCCATCTCGCACATCAGGTATAGCTCGACTTATGATCACACTCATTGCGTAGGAGAGATAAGAATCCTCTAGCTCTTTCACTATTGAAACTGGTACTATGTTGTCTTGCATTTTCTATACTTTGATTGAAATAATTGTAATATTAATATTCAACTAGGCTAATGGGCAATGACAGACTTGAACTGCCGACCTCCTCGGTGTAAACGAGATGCTCTACCAGCTGAGCTAATTGCCCCTCTAGATATAATTCTATAGTTCAATGTTGTTGTTGTAAACAAAAATAGCGATACAAGCAACTCTTATGGAATCGCTGAGTGCGCACTATGGAGTTGTATAAATTTTAGCCTTGCTGCTACCTTGTATAAAGGTATTCTTTCACTTGCATTTTTTGACATGTTCAACAACTTTGAATAACATGCTGTGGCATTTTTAAAATCTGAGAGCTTATCTAGAATAACAGCTAAATTATAGGTATAAAAAATATTGTTTTGATCTAAAGAAATTGCTGCTTTCATATATTCTTTAGCTTTTATGTAATCCCCTTTTTTCATATAGATCAAACCTAAATTTGCTGATAAAGGGGCGCTATTTCTGAGTGTATCATACAATTTCAACATTTCACTCAATGCTAAATTAGGATCATATTGTGAAATTATCGTCAGAAAATTCTTTAATACATAAGGGTTGCTAGGATATTCTTTTAACAGTCTTGTGTAAATCTCTACAGCTTTTTTAAATTCTTTGTTAGCGTAATAGATATTCCCTAGTCCAATTAAAGCACTTTCATGATAAGGAAATTTTGCGATAATCTGATTGAGGAGAGAAGTAGCTGTTTCACTATCTCCTAACTCAAAGGAATCTTTTGCTTTTTTTAAAATAGAGTATATGTCAAAATTCTTGCCAGAATTCTGCGAAATTTTGATATTAAATTTGTCACTTTTTCTCTCGATAACATCAAGATCTTTATATTTTTTATCAGCTTTTATATGCTTGACAACACTATCAAAGACCTTCTGTATCTCCAAATTTTCACTAGCATAAGTAACAGAAGACCTCCATAAAATCACAACGCAAATTAACATGCAGACAAACATAGATCCTAGTGTTGTGGCATTGGCTGCAGCGCGTAACCAGTAAATCTTATTTCTTTGAACTATACGCAACACATTACAAATTCATAAATGCTAAATTACTTATCTAATATAATAATAAAGATATTATTAATTGGCAGATACTATTTAGAATGAGTTAAAAGAGCACTTCTACACATTCCATATGGTTGCCAATTACACTCCTCACATGCGTAGTCAAATTTCTCTAAAGACATTTTCTTTCTAATTCTTTTTACTGCTTTACTCCAGGTCAAAATCTCGCCAATTTTTATTCCTAAAATTTCCATATGCCTTCTATCTAGCTCTAAAACTTTAGCTTGTGTGGTACATTTACCTTGTTTAGTCTGGTTTGGGCAAACACTACAAATAGTGTCAAGATTATCAACTACTTCGATTTTAGTATTAGGATCACTAATTACTTTACTTGCTATCTTTTTGTAATTTTCTACAAAGCTCTGAGAATATCCATACCCTTGAAATGCAAGAGTGCACATAAAATGATGAGGACGAAACCTTATCACTTTTTCAAATACTGCAAAGCTGCTACAAGTAGAAAAATTTTTACCAAACCAGGAAGGATGAATGGTAAAACACCTACCATTATTGCTTGTTTCAGACCCACGTAAATAGTAAGCCAACTAATACCACAAATAAAGATTACGACTGTACCCGCCAGACAACTTAAAGAATTACACATAAATGATTTATATTTAGAGTTCAGTAATTCATTTACTTTGTTCATTACCATAACAGCAGCTAAACAGCCAATTAAATATCCACCTGTTGGTCCAAGAAAAATGTGATAACCACTAGAAAAATTCGCAAAAACAGGAAATCCTGCTGCACCAAGTGATAGATATGTAAGCACAGAATAGAATGCTGTTCTGCGGTTAAATTTAAGCCCAACAAGCATTAATCCTAAAGTTTGCAATGTGATAGGCACAGGCTGCAATGGTATGCTTATTTGAGCCATCAAGAATAAAAGTAAAACACAAGACAATATTTCAGCCAGTGTTGACCTACTGCTTGATTGTGTTATAAACATATCTTCCCAATAAAAATAACTTACTAAATGTAATATATGTGTATAAGAGGTTTTGCAATTTAAATTTTGCTTATATTGCGCTACAATGAATTATTTATGCACTATTTAAAAATGATGAGTAAACAAGATCTATTATCGTTGATGAAAGAAAGACACAGCGGACGTTCATACGATCCTACAAGAGCAATATTTCAGAAAGAAATGGATATTTTAATAGAAGCTGTAAGGCTAACACCCTCGTGTTTTGGTGATGAACCTTGGCGATATGTGATATGCAACAAACAGAACAATCAAAGCGCATGGAAAAAATTGCTCGGTTGCCTTGATGAATCTAATCAAAAGTGGGCAAAAGATGCACAAATACTAATTATATCTCTAAGCGCTAAGAACTTCCGTAAACAAGGTAAAGGAGAAAATCTTTGGGCTAAACATGATACTGGTGCAGCAAATTATGCACTTATGCTGCAGGCTGCAGCTATGAACTTAATGGCTCATCAAATGGGTGGATTTGATAGAGATAAAATAGTTAAGAGATTCAATATACCTGATGATTTTAATGTAATGTCAGTGATAGCAGTTGGTTACGAAAAAGAGGGTGCTGAAGTCAAAGAAAAACAAAGAAGATCAATAAAAGAAATATTCTTTTATGACGAATGGCCAGCGAGCTGACTTGACCATTCTTCTCTTAATATCTTAAAAATTGAATTATTTGGCAAATAATTTTTTTTCATCCTACCCTCTTCAATTGCTTGCCAGTCTTTCCATGAAAGCTTCTCGTTTCCAAGTTCATAGTCCATACCATCCCATATATCTTCTCGAAAGCCATAAACAGCAAAATGCCAATTATATTCATTAAAAATAGAAGTAAGATCTCGAAAATAGTGCTCTAATCCTTTTGAGCAGCGGTGCCCGCCAAACTCTCCAGCAAGGATCTTATAATCTGGTATATTATACCTCTTTTGGAAAATTTTTACAGGTTCTATATATGATTTTAACTTATCTTTATTCCAATACTCTACTTTTTTTGCATCAAAAGATTGAACATGTCCAGGGTAGGCGAAGTTACCTTGGTTTAATTTTAAGTTTGTATAAGCAAAGGGCTCATATATATGAAATGAATAAAGAACATTTTTATCACTAACTGGTTCAAATTTGTTAAAAGTATTAGAGTCAGCATAACTGCTGCTATCAAGTATTATTGGGGTCTCTGAGTCAACTTGGCGGATACTGTTTACCACGCTGCTATAAAAGCCAAATAGATTCTTCTGAACTTTGCTTTGTTCTACTTTATAAATAGCCGAGTCTGCAGTATTATAAAGCCTTTCTGGATGTGGTTCATTTAAGATATTATATCCAACAATAGCAGGATGATCTTTAAGCTCTTTCGCAAGATCTTGCCAAAATTTTGCTGCTTGTTTTTGAAAAGCTTGATCTGACCATAAACGTAAATCATCTTTATCGTTATTATTTTGCTTCCATCTAGATCCAGGTAAGCTAAGCATCGTTAACACTACTGGTATTTTTTGTTGATGAAAAGCATCTAAAACATCTTTCAGAACTTTCAGGTCTTTGGAAATCAGGCCCGGATAATTGTCTGCATTGCCTAAGAGGAAGTCACGTTGCGTAGTTTCAAATTTGTCAGGAGCAAGACGAATAAAACCAATTTTGTATTCCTTTGCTGCTTTGATTAAGTCACTATCAACTTTTCTATTGAAAACATTTGCTCCCTTTCTGACTCCAGTTTGCCAAAAGAGCATTTTGCTGTTCTCCGGTATTGACTTAGCACTCACATTACAGAAAACTGTAGAATACAAAACAGCTGTAATTAGAAGAAAAATTTTCACTTATATAATTTTGCTATAATGGTAAGTAACCTAACAGACAAGATCCCGTTTGTAAAGATGCATGGTACTGGCAATAGTTTTGTTATCATAGACTCACGTTCAGCAAATAATTTAGACTGGAATTATAGACAAATTGCTGATCAAGGCAGTTGTGATCAAGTGATAATTATAACAATGTCTAATGCTGCAAACTGCTTTATGCATATCTACAATGCTGACGGTAGTCGAGCTGAAATGTGTGGAAACGCAGCACGCTGTGTTGGATATTTGATAATGTTAGAAAAAGGTACTGAATATATCACTATTGAGCTGATAAATAATCGTATCTTAGAATGTTTTAAAGTAGGTGATAAATCAATAAAGGTCAATATGGGTAAACCACTGCTTAAATGGAATGAAATTCCTCTTTCTTGTGAATGCGATCCCCTTTATCTACCTATAGAGCTTGAAATGCTGAAAGAGCCAGTTGCAGTAAATATTGGTAACCCTCATATAGTTTTTTTTGTTGATAACATAAGCGAAATACCATTGCAGAATTTAGGACCAAAGCTAGAAAATCACGAATTATTTCCTCAGAAAACAAATGTTAGTATTGCACAAATAGAAAAATCTGGAGAAATAAACTTAAGAGTTTGGGAAAGAGGAACAGGTATTACTGCTTCATGTGGTAGTGCGGCTTGTGCAGCATTTGTTGCATCTATACTTCGTAAGTGTTTGGCTACTAAACAAACTTCAGTACATTTACCAGGAGGTCATTTACTGATTGAGTGGTCAAAAAATATACTGATGACTGGGGATATAGGGTTTTTATGACCTAGGCTAGGCACTGACACTCATTACTTCTAACACCTTTTTACCAATCACAGCAGGGGTTTCTGCAATCGCAATCCCAGCACTGCGCATAACCTCTAACTTTGCACCAGCACTTCCACCGCTGGAAGAGATGATTGCTCCAGCGTGTCCCATACGTCTTCCTGGAGGTGCCGTTTGGCCTGCTACAAAACCAACGATTGGCTTTTTAGTTTTTTCTGTTTTCACAAAATGTGATACATCTTCTTCTTCGTTTCCACCTATTTCACCAATAACTACAATACCATGAGTATCGTCATCTTTTAAAAAGAGCTCCATACAGTCAACAAATGTCATACCATGAACTGGATCCCCCCCAATTCCGATACACGTGGATTGACCAAGACCAACAGCAGTTGTTTGTGCTACCGCTTCATAAGTTAAAGTTCCAGAGCGAGACATAATTCCTATATGTCCACGTTTGTGAATATGTCCTGGCATAATTCCTATTTTGCATTCTTCAGGTGTAATAACCCCTGGACAGTTTGGGCCAATCAATCGACTGTTTGAACCAGCGAGAGCATGCTTTACCTTTACCATGTCAAGTATAGGAATGCCCTCTGTAATACAAATTATCAATTCTATTTTTGCATCTATTGCTTCAAGTATTGCAGCAGCAGCAAATTTAGCAGGTACATATATAACTGTAGCATTTGCACAGGTTTTTTCTTTGGCTTCTGCTACAGTATTAAAAACCGGTAAATTAAGGTGAGTGCTACCACCCTTTCCAGGAGTTACACCTCCCACCATTTTCGTTCCGTAATCAATTGCTTGCTCTGAATGAAATGTGCCTTGTGCACCAGTAAAACCCTGGCATATTAATCTTGTATCTTTGTTTACTAAAACGGACATGCTTTATTTTACCTCTTTTACTATCTTTTGCGCAGCATCACCCAGTTCATCTGCAGCAATAATATTTAATCCTGACTCTTCTAAGATTTTTTTTCCTTCTTCAAAATTAGTACCTGATAATCTAACCACTAGAGGAACTCTAATGCTCATTTCTTTTGCAGCCGCAACAATTCCACTTGCGATAATATCGCAACGCATTATACCACCAAATATGTTAACCAGAATTCCTTTTACGTTGCTATCAGACAATATGATTTTAAATGCTTCAGTTACAGTTTCTTTACTCGCTCCACCACCAACATCCAAAAAGTTAGCAGGCTCTGCTCCATAGTACTTTATTATATCCATTGTTGCCATAGCAAGACCTGCACCGTTCACCATGCAACCAATATTGCCATCCATTTTGATGTAACTAAGTCCATGTTTTGAAGCTTCTATCTCTTCTTTAACTTCTTCATCATAATCACGAAGCTGCACGATTTCTGGATGACGATATAAAGCGTTGTCATCAAAATTAATTTTAGCATCAAGTGCAACAAAATCCCCAGAATTTGTTTCAACTAGTGGGTTAATTTCTATTTGGCTTGCATCAGTTGTAATAAACGCATCATATATATTTTTTGCAATATTTGTTATTCTTTCTATTTGTTCTGAATTCAAATTAAAATTATTGGCAAGTTTACTGTTATCAAGATTTGTAAAACCAGTAGCAGGGTCAATATCAAATTTCACAATTTTTGTAGGAGAATTTTTTGCTACCTCTTCAATATCCATACCACCTTCTGAGGAAAATATAAATACTAACCTACTGAGCTTTGGATCAACTACTAGACTCAAATAGTACTCTTTTTTAATGCTTGAACCTTCCTCAATGTATATTCTTCTTACCTGCTGTCCACTAGGCCCTGTTTGATGAGTAACTAAAGTTATGCCGAGCATGTTCTTTACAAACTGTTGAGCTTCTTCAACTGACTTTGCTAGCTTTACACCACCAGCCTTACCCCTACCACCTGCATGAATCTGAGCTTTAACCACAAACACGTCAGATTTTAGTTGATTTATTTGAGTTTCTACTCCTTCTGCAGATGTAGCAACAAAACCCTTTGGTACCGGGACATTAAACTTGTGTAAAATTTCCTTTGCTTGATATTCATGAATATTCATAAGATAACTAATTATTAACCTTAGTAAAAACTACCAACCATAACGCTGTCTTCTGCATTCTTGCTGATACCTCTTTTTCCTTGCTTCAGCTTTTTTTTTAGCTGTTTTCTCTGATTTCTTTTCGTGATATTTTTTTTTCATTTTGAGCCCTCTTCCTTCCTTTTGAATTATTTTTCTCAACACTGGAAGAGCTCTATCTACATCACCATAATGGACTGATACTTCAATCAAACTCTATACCTCCTTCGGTAATCACTTCAAAATCCATTTATAAATTAGAAAATTAACATTGTCAATTATTTTATAAACTTGAGCGATAGAATATGATATGCAGTGATTTATATGAAAAAAGCTTCATTCTGCTGTCAATCATTTACTTGCTGATAAAAATTGCTCTTAGGTTACAGTGCTCTTGTAATTTTTCTAATCTCGGGGCGGAGAGATTTGAACTCCCGACCCTTTGGTCCCAAACCAAATGCGCTACCAGGCTGCGCTACGCCCCGACTTCTTTACTAAGAGTATCGATAGTTCGGAAAAATGCAAGTTTCATTTATTTCTTTTAGGAAAAATATAATGCAGATTTCTTTATATAGAGTGTCAAGTTGCACTAGCCATATTAAAAAATCTAGCTATACCAATTGGTGAAGGTTAATGCAGCAACTACAGCAGTATCAACTCTCAAAATTCTTTTTCCTAGACTCAGTTTCTGACAAAATTTATTGGCAGAATCAAGTTCGCAAGATGAAAAACCACCTTCGGGGCCAACAATAATAGCAACGTTTTTCTTGCCTTTTAGAACTTTATTAGGAGGTTGTCCTTCACCTGTTTCATCACACAAAACAAAATTTTTATTCTGGGAATCGGATAATTCACAAAAATTAATAGGAAGAAAAATCTGTGGTATACTTGTCCTACCGGATTGTTCCGCAGCTTCAATTGCCTGTAATTTCGCTCTACTTAGGTTAATGTTTTTTACTACTGTACGTTCTGTTGAAATAAATTGAATGCAGGTTACTCCCATTTCAGTTGCTTGTCTTACTATGTTGCTTAAGGCGCCGCTTTTTACCAGAGCACAATACAAATATAGATTTTTTTCATGTTGTTGTTGTTTAGTGCGTTCTTTTATTATAATTTTTGTCGATTTACTTGATATATTCACTACTTCTCCTAACCATTCTCCATCCTTTCCATTAAAAAGATAGATGTTATCATGCTTCTTAAGCCGCATTACATTGTAAATATAGTGACTTTGTCGTGGATGAAGCGCCAAACTTACATTTTGTGATAAAGCTTCTTCAACATAAAGCCTAATTTTTTTCATTCAAAACTTTAGTTATTTGCATTCTGTTTGAGTGACTCTTACGGGATTTGAACCCGTGTTACCACCGTGAAAGGGTGGTGTCCTAACCACTAGACGAAAGAGTCGACTTGAATCTAACTGAGTTATATCGATTATACATATAAAGTCAATTCAATTATTTTGAATCACACAGTTAGAGTAGTGATTTTATATCGACAGCCTCCTATTACCCCATGTTCAATGCTTACTGAACCTATCTCAGATTTAGGAGCTTTAGATCCTAATTCTAATTTTTGTTCAACTTTTGTATCTGAATCATAGCCAGAATCGTATCCAGAATCTCTACGCTCAAAATTTTGCCTTATTTCTTTTACGTTAAAGCCAGCCTTGGTCTTGATTTGCTGACTCGCTGGCTTATTAGCACTTTGCTCATTTAGTTTTACTTGCAAATTATTCACTTTATCCTTCACTAATCCATGATAAGTCCCAGAATTATCTTTTATATGTTTTGCTTGTCTTTCTGATCTCTTTTTCGATAAATCTACTTTAGCATAAATAGGCTCTGGTTGCTCTTTATGATTTAAGCTAGTGGGCTTTTTTTGCTCTGAGAAATCATCTACATCTTCATAAATAGGTTCTCCTGATATACTAGAATAACCACTATCTTTCAATGATAAATTTTCAGTAGATCTTTTATGCAAATCATATACTTCAGCATAAATGGATTCTTCCGATACGCTCAACTCTTCTAATGAGTTACTAACCTTAGCGTCATATACCTCATCATAAATGGGCTCTTTTAAAAGTAAAATATCATCATGCTCAAAAATCCTAGGAGGTTTTTTAGGTGAGTTGGCCTTAAATTTTATCTCTACTTCCTCTTTAAGCTTGTCACAACTTTCCGTTTGTTTCAAAATCTCCAATATTTCTTTTCTTTCTTTTTTTATTAGCTCACCAAGCACTAAACAACATTTTTCTTTATGATCTTTGAGACTGTCCTTATCTCCGTACTGCATAGCTTATGATGCTATTTTGTATTGAAGGATTACATTTCCTATACTATTATTTATCTCATTAATATTGGCTTTGTTGCATAGCACTGATAGGCATGTAAATCACAGTGAATTTACGCAGCTAATTTAAATTCAGCCATACCTATATCAGTAAATTTGTTCAATAAGTAGCACTTAATTAACAGCTCTTTTTCACGATTTACCTCTGATTTATTTTTCAAGCCAAACCCAAATATTTGCTTCAACCTATAGAAAAAGACTTCAATATAAGACCGTGCTCCATACTTAACTTTTTTCTTCCATTCATTAATACCATCTTCATAATTCTCATATGACCTAATTCTACTAATATACTTGTTTCTTTCTGATAAGTAGTCAGCTAAACAAATTTTAGTATCCTTCCTAGGGCGAATAATAGGCACAATATTGTATTTTCTGCATTCTTTATACACACTTTTTATATCATAAGCCGCATCTGCTCGAATAGAACAAATGTTATATTTATCACTGACTTCTTCTAACATATCGCAGACCGGCAAATAGTCTACAGCAACACCACTAGTGTAGTTCATGCTTATTGCTTTCTTATCATTTATGTTTAAAACAACATGTAATTTTCTTACTTGACCATAACCACTGTATTTTCTTTTTCGAATATTAAGCTTACTATGCCCACCGTTATTATTGTAGATACTAACTCTAGTGCTATCTACGGCAATTTCAACATTTTCCAGATCATCTTTATTGCTTCTATGGTCATCAATCTTCAAATTAAGCTTTTTAAATCTTCTGGAAGCTTGTGTATAGCTGATAATCTTAAGTTTTTTGCCTATTTGTACCATATAACCTTTTACAAAACCTACAGCTTGTCTCAAGCCAATTCTAAAAAGATGAACTATTATGTGTATTAAAATTACAACTTTATCACTATAAGTGTTATTGCCACCTGCAACTTTTGGACTATTTTCATACCAATTTTCTATGGCTTGATTAACAAAATGAAAAACATTTCCTCTTTTTTTGAGAAACTCGTTATATTCTCTTTGGTTACTTACTCTCATTTTTTGTGGCATAAGTTGTACTTGTTTGAAAAATGCCTATTTTACAACAAAATTCGTTAGTAGCCATATATTAAAAAGCTTTTCTTCTTACAATAACCTCAACCAACACTAGCTATGCAACAAAGCCATTAATATTTGCTCCAGCACTAATAAGTAACGTCATTACATTATGATCAAGATTTGTTACTGCATACTCTAAAGCTCGATTTAAAGTTTGATCATTATTCAAGTCAAATGACCCCTTGTTCCTAAAAGGATTAATTCTAGAAAAGAGTTTTTCAAAGCTGTTTACTATATTATGAAGACTTAAAGCTAGCCTCACGCCTCTTATATTGCTATTTCTAGCGGATTTAATTAAAAAACTATCTACTTATACCCATGATCGTACCCCTCTATACAAAAGCTCACCATATGTGGTACAATCTTAAACTATAACGATTTATTTTATATTAATAATCGCTTTTCACACCCACTTAACAAGAGGAGGCATCGACATCATAATTGCATCGGGGTTACCATTAGTCATTAAACCAAACCTTGTACCACGATCATAAAGAAGATTGAACTCCACATATCTGCCACGTTTTATCAATTGTTCTTCTCGTTGTTCTTTTGTCCAAGATTTTTGCATATGTTTGTGTATGATGTGTAAGTAAATTTCTAAAAAGGCTTCACCTACTGCTTTTGTGAACTCAAAATCGTTTTTCCAGTTGCCAGAAGTTAGATTGTCATAAAAAATTCCACCAATACCACGTGGCTCTTTTCTATGTTGTAAAAAAAAGTAATCATCACATTGCTTTTTAAATTTCGGATAATATTCGATGTTGAACTCATCGCAAGTTGCTTTAATTGATTCGTGAATATACTTGCAATCTCCCTCATCCTTATAAATTGGAGTAAAGTCCATTCCTCCACCAAACCATTGTTTTGAGGTATATATCAATCTTGTGTTCATATGTGCTGCAGGGATAAGGGGAGATTGCATGTGAGACACTAAAGATATACCGCTTGCCCAAAACTCTCCATTGCTTTCACTTGCACCAGGAATTTCATTAATGGCTGAGTCTTCGAGCTTTCCGTATACTCTTGAGACGTTTATTCCAACTTTTTCAAAAATATTACCAAAGATAATTGTAGATTCACCACTTCCTCCACCTGGTCGGTTCCACTTTCTTTTTTCGATTTTTGGTTGTGTGAATGACTGTACCTCAATTGATAAGAAAGATTCGGTGATCTTGTTTCTCAGTGCGCAGAACCATTCAAATGCTTGTGTCTTTTGTTTTTCCATAATGCCTTCTGTTGGCTTATTAATATTATTGTACTCTATATTTACAGGACTTAATTAGATTGGGATAGTAACTACTCATCAAGGATGTTAATAAATCTATAATAATTAAATCAATATAGTAGAATATTTTTATATGTGCAAGGATGCCAAGCAATAATAATGAGTAAAAGATACATAGATAACAAAAAAGAGAACAGAGTTGACTTCATACTAAGAAATTATGGGATGTCAATTATTGTGATGGCAGTCATTATGTTCTTACCTCCAATAGCAATATCAGTACTCTATTTTTCTAATGTATATAGTCAGCATGTTAATATAGAGATTAATTTATTAATTAGCATTCTAATGACTCTCTTTGTGGTATATAATATAAAACGTTACAAGTATCTACTTAATATCATAGAGTTTCAAAATGCAATATTTGCAAATGCGCTGAATCATAATACAGAGTTTTGTCTCATTTTACATAAAGATGAGGGTATTATTTATGCTGATGCGAGGTTCTACGAAAGGTTCAAAGATCACATAAACGATGATGTTACGCTAGATAAAATTCTTGAAGCAGGAGATGTGTCAGAAAAAGACAGAAAATCACTCTATCATGCGTTAAGAAATAACACTTCTGTAAAAGTATGCATTTCCTTAAGCAAGAAGAGTAGAATATCTAACTTTCTTTTGCTCTCTGAACCAATACCGGATAATCCACAAATTGCTATAAATAGCAATAAGACTTTAAATTTATCATTAGCCCCAATAGCAAGACCGAATGGGTATTTTGTACTGAAGGCAACACAGGTAAACAAAGAGCAGGTATATGAAGAGTTGATAGAGAAACACAATATAGCAACTTACGTTGCAAATACAAAAGGAGGTATCTTATCTGTAAATAAAAGATTTTTAGACATGTTTGAACTAAAAAAATTGGAAAAAGGTAGCTCAATCAATGATTTTATATCTCAATCTAAGTATGACGATACAATAACCAAAAATGAAATTATGTTTTTTACTATAAGCGGTGCTCCATTTAAGGCTTATATGAGTACTGCTATATTTTGTGATAAATACAATCATAGCTATATACACGGCTTTATAACACCAACTGAATCAAATATTGTTGATTATCAACTACACCCTTGTTTTACAAATTCGTCAATTGCTATTGCACAATGCGATATAAATGGCAATTTTATAAAGAAAAATATAGCATTAGTAAAACTTGCGGGGTCAAGTAATGATTCTATCTTTGCATTGATATCAGATGGTTATCATATGAAAGTGCGTGAATATTTTTCAAGTAATAGGATAAATAATGCGTCCTTTGATGTGCAGCTCAATGGCGGTAATAACATGAAAATATATTTTAATAAGTTTCTTCATAATAAAGTGATGTTCATACTTTGTTATTTTATTGATAATACTGAACGTAAAAAACTAGAGATAAAACTTGAGCATTATCAAAAGGTGCAAGCTATAGGGCAATTAGCAGGTGGTATTGCACATGATTTCAATAATATATTAACCGGAATAATAGGATTTTGTGATTTGCTTTTACTCCAGCACTCAGCTAGCGATCCATCTTTTGGAGATATAATACAGATACAGCAAAATGCAAAACGTGGGTCAAATTTAGTAAGACAACTGCTTGCTTTTTCAAGAAGACAGACTTTGCAGCCAAAGATTATTAATGTAAATGGTACGATAGCTAATCTTTATGAAATGATCAAAAGATTAATAGGTGAAAATATAAAATTTAATATTTATTATGGTAGCGATTTGGGTGCTGTTAGGGCTGACCAAGGACAATTAGAGCAAGTTATGCTTAACTTAGCAGTTAATGCTGGTGCTGCTATGGAAAAGGGGGGAGAGTTAACTATACGAACCTTTAATCAAAAGGTTGATTCATTAAATTCTACACCTCAGGATATGTTTTCTCCAGATAAGGAAACGATTGAACATGGGAATTATGTTGTGATTGAAGTGATTGATACTGGATGTGGAATGACGAGTGATATAATTGAAAAGGCATTTGATCCATTTTTTTCTACCAAAGATATTACTTCTGGTACAGGTCTTGGCCTCTCTACTGTATATGGCATTATTAAACAAACCGAAGGATACATCTATGTTGCTAGCAAAGTGAATCATGGAACTAAATTTAGCATATTTTTGCCCATAGTTTACATATCGGATGAAAATGATAAAGAGGAAGATAGTAAAGAAATAGAGAAACCGGTAGAGATTAAAGGTAATGGTATAATTTTATTAATTGAAGATGAAGATTCAGTAAGGGAATTTACTGCTAAGGCTCTTACAAGAAAAGGATTTAATGTAATAGAAGCGAGTATAGGCAGCGAGGCACTAGAGATCATTAGAAAAAAAAATCAACACATAGATCTAATAATCACTGATGTAATCATGCCAGAGGTGAGTGGTCCAGAAATAGTTAAAGAAACATTGATACATAGGCCAAACATCAAAGTTATTTTTATTTCTGGGTATACAGAGGATGCTTTTTTAAAGAGCGATGAAATCAATATAGAAGACTTCCATTTTTTACCCAAACCATTTACTCTGAATGAGTTAGGAAATAAGGTTCAAAGTGTGTTACACAAGACAAAAAAAGGCAGTTTACTTTGAGTATGATTGGCAACAAAAAAATTTTTCTAATGCAAAAATTTCTTGCATATATACAATAGAGTTATTTTATACATAAGATAAAAGGCGTGAGCAAGATCATTGCAATAGTAAATCAAAAGGGTGGAGTTGGTAAAACTACAACTAGTATAAATTTATCAACAGCCTTTGCTGCTGTGGGAAAAAGTACTTTACTGGTAGATCTTGACCCTCAAGGAAATGCTAGTACAGGACTTGGGATTTCTTATCGTAGCAGGGAAGAAAAAAATATATATAAAATACTGCTGAGCAGCGAAAGTGAATTGGTGGAATCGGCAATTTTCAATATAAAGGAAATTCCAAATCTATCGCTGATTTCATCAGTGGTTGACTTATCAGCTGCAGAAATTGAGCTATCACAACTTGAGCAGGGAAAATTCGTACTAAAAGATACGCTAGAGAAAGTACGTAATAATTATGAGTACATAATTATCGATTGTCCTCCATCACTTGGTCTGCTTACTATCAATGCTCTGACCGCTGCTGACTCGATTATTGTTCCTCTTCAGTGTGAATTTTTCGCTCTGGAAGGATTGAGCCATTTAGTTAAGACTGTAGAGCTGATAAAAAGAAATAACCTAAACCCTTTCCTGTTAATAGAAGGAATATTGCTCACAATGTATGACAGACGCAACAAACTTAGTGAGCAGATTAAAAATGATATTTGCCAATATTTAAATGATAAAGTATATAAAACTATTATCCCCTTGTATGAGACCATTATTCCACGTAATGTACGGTTATCAGAAGCGCCTTCTCATGGAAAACCTGCTATTGTATATGATCTTAAGTGTCCTGGTGCACAAGCATATATAAGTTTGGCAAAAGAAATTTTAAAGAAACACATGAGCATCTGTAAAGAGAAAAAGCTGATAAGTGAGGGTGCAGCGTGAAGGACAATAGGCGCTTAGGTAGAGGTCTTGCTGGCCTCATAGGCGATAATTATGGTAATAAAGAAGATCGGTTACCTATTTCATTACTACACCCGAGCAAATTTCAGCCGAGAAAATATTTTGATGAGGAGTCATTAAAAGAACTTGCAGGTTCGATAGAGAAAAATGGTATAATACAACCTGTTGTGGTGCGCAAAGATCCAAGTAATGAAGGTTATGAAATAGTAGCAGGGGAACGTCGTTGGCGAGCAAGTAAGGTCATAAATCTTGATAGTGTGCCGGTTATCATAAAAGATTTAAATGACAAGGAATGCTTAGAAGTATCGATAATTGAAAACATACAGAGGCAAGATATTAATCCAATAGAAGAAGGTGAGGCGTACAGAAAACTAATAGATGAATTCTCCTATACACACGAAGAATTAGCCTTAACTTTAGGTAAAAGCCGCAGTCACATAACCAATATGATACGAATGCTGTCACTCCCTAATGGAGTAAAAACAATGATCAACGAGAAAAAATTGTCTATGGGTCATGCAAGAGCATTGATTAATGTTGAAAATGCGGAAAGTATTGCAGAAAGAATAGTTTCTCAGGGCCTGAGCGTTAGGCGAACTGAAAAATTGATAAAAGACTTACAACAAAATAACGACCGAAAAGAGCATAAGTGTACTAAAAATCAAGATATGGCAGTATTAGAAGGAGCTATATCTTCTCAGCTTGGTTTAAAGATCAAAATTAATGACAGTAATTCTAAGGGTAAAGTCATGATACGTTATAACAACTCAAATGAATTGGATTTTATATTGAAAATTTTGAATAGAAGACTTGAATCAGCTATTAATGTCGAAAGTAGCTCATAGAAATTTCTTGACAAACCTTCCCACTTTCCTTGCAATGGAAGTGAAATGGTGGAGTTTGTCAAGTAAGTTATTTCGTTTCTACCTTCAATAAAAATTTGCACGCAATAGCACAGAAGCATACGTTGCTATTCCCTCATTTCTTCCAATAGAACCTAATTTTTCCGCTGTGGTTGCTTTGATATTTACGAATTCACCATTAATTTCTAATATTTTTGATATGAATTCCTTCATTCCTGCTTTGTAAGGCGATATTTTAGGCTCTTCACAAACTATAGTAATATCTAAATTAGACACGCTATATCCTTTTTCCTGTGCTTTTTTAGCAGCAAAGTCAAGAAAATGAGATGAATTGCAATCCTTCCATTTAGAGGAATTAGGAGGAAAATGTTCTCCTATATCGCCACATCCTAGTGCTCCGAGTATTGCATCAACGATTGCATGTATTGCAACATCACCATCGGAATGTGCCTCTATTGCCATATTATGCTCAATTTCCACACCGCAAATTTTTATAAAGCTCTTAGCATCATTTTGAATTTTAACAAATTTATGTATATCATAACTGGTTCCGACACGGAATTTTGGCTCTCCAAAGAGAAGTTTTGCCATATTGATATCCTCTTTTGTAGTTAACTTAAAATTCTTTTTCTCACCTTCAATAATCGCAACATGTTTTTTATGCTCTACCATTAGTGATGAATCATCAGTAAATTCTTTGACTGATTGATGGCACGATAATAATTCTCTGAAATTAAAAATTTGAGGAGTTTGCATGGCTCTAAGTTTTTCTCTTGAAATCGTAGATTCAATGAAATTATTACTCACCAACGATATAGTATCCTCGACTTCTATTGCTGGAACTACTCCTGTATATTGACCATTAATCATAGATTCAATCAAGTTGTTTATTAGAATATTTGATACAAAAGGCCTACAAGCGTCATGTATAATAACAAAATCTGGATTGATCTTTTGCAAACTCTCCAGTCCAAGTTTAACTGAACTCTGCCTGCTTTTTCCTCCACATACTGGACTCAGCAATTTAGTATCTATAGTTGATGACGTAACTTCTTTATAGAAATCTTTTTGACTTTCATTCACTACCACTCTTATGTAACTTATGTACTGATTAGCTAAGAATTTCCTAATTGTGTGAAATAAAACAGACTTACCTGCCAATTTTATATACTGTTTAGGGATTTTGGCATTGCATCTACTGCCTACTCCTGCTGCAACTATTAATGCTGCTATCTTGTATTCCTCAAGTCTGTTAGTGTACATGCTTACCATTTTCGGTGTTAATACAAGTTATCTAGCATTTTAAAAAAGTTGATCCAATTCTCAAAAAAGAATATTCTTTTACTAGGTGTAATATATGCTAGAGGAAAATAATACACGTTGCTAAGTATAATAAAGAAAATGAGATACATCTTATATTTTTTCATGGAATAGGTGATAATTATAAGAATGCGGCCAGGTATATACAAGATAGATCTACATATCTCCATAGGTCTAATTTTCACACTCATGCACATAAATACCCAATTGCATTTCAAAACTATATAACTTACGCAATAGCTAGTTTCTTGTTTTTAGGAACATCAATACTATTACCAACTTTAATATTACTTACTAATCCAATGACATCTAGTACAGCAAGTTTAGCCATCTTAGCAGCTTTAACTTGTACCTTTTTATCTGTACCACCACTCATGATTCCATTTATAAATAAGAATCAAAGCTTATCTAAGTCTTCCAGGCTTTGTTGCATAGCACTGATAGGCATGTAAATCACAGTGAATTTACGCAGCTAATTTAAATTCAGCCATACCTATATCAGTAAATTTGTTCAATAAGTAGCACTTAATTAACAGCTCTTTTTCACGATTTACCTCTGATTTATTTTTCAAGCCAAACCCAAATATTTGCTTCAACCTATAGAAAAAGACTTCAATATAAGACCGTGCTCCATACTTAACTTTTTTCTTCCATTCATTAATACCATCTTCATAATTCTCATATGACCTAATTCTACTAATATACTTGTTTCTTTCTGATAAGTAGTCAGCTAAACAAATTTTAGTATCCTTCCTAGGGCGAATAATAGGCACAATATTGTATTTTCTGCATTCTTTATACACACTTTTTATATCATAAGCCGCATCTGCTCGAATAGAACAAATGTTATATTTATCACTGACTTCTTCTAACATATCGCAGACCGGCAAATAGTCTACAGCAACACCACTAGTGTAGTTCATGCTTATTGCTTTCTTATCATTTATGTTTAAAACAACATGTAATTTTCTTACTTGACCATAACCACTGTATTTTCTTTTTCGAATATTAAGCTTACTATGCCCACCGTTATTATTGTAGATACTAACTCTAGTGCTATCTACGGCAATTTCAACATTTTCCAGATCATCTTTATTGCTTCTATGGTCATCAATCTTCAAATTAAGCTTTTTAAATCTTCTGGAAGCTTGTGTATAGCTGATAATCTTAAGTTTTTTGCCTATTTGTACCATATAACCTTTTACAAAACCTACAGCTTGTCTCAAGCCAATTCTAAAAAGATGAACTATTATGTGTATTAAAATTACAACTTTATCACTATAAGTGTTATTGCCACCTGCAACTTTTGGACTATTTTCATACCGATTTTCTATGGCTTGATTAACAAAATGAAAAACATTTCCTCTTTTTTTGAGAAACTCGTTATATTCTCTTTGGTTACTTACTCTCATTTTTTGTGGCATAAGTTGTACTTGTTTGAAAAATGCCTATTTTACAACAAAATTCGTTAGTAGCCATATATTAAAAAGCTTTTCTTCTTACAATAACCTCAACCAACACTAGCTATGCAACAAAGCCAGTCTTCAATAGAAAAAATCAATGAATTAATGGAGAAGGGTGTGAAATCGGAAAATATAATACTTTTCGGCCATTCTTTTGGGGGAGCAGTTGCATCAGAAGTATTAAAATATTTTACAGACAAAAATATTAAACTTGGAGGCGTTATTTTTACTAGCACTTTCAGCTCTTTTCATAATGCAATAAAGCATTTTCCAATTCCTCAAGCAAAAATTTTAAGTGTACTGCCCTCATGCTTATTGAAAAAGATGCTTAAGGTCCTAAATTTAGATTTTGATATAGTAAGCAATATACAAAAGCTACAAAATGATAATATACCAATAGTAGTCATTAATCATGAAAGAGACACCTTAATACCATATCCTGCACAATTGGCAAAGGCAGTAGATGATCTATTGTTAAATAGAAATTCGATTAAGATCGTTAATCTGAGAGGCTTTACAGATAACCCGCATAACGGAGTTTTATCTAGTTGGCAATTGAGTGAAAATTTGGCTGATCTCATGCCTAATAAAATAATGAATAGGTAGTACTTACAAAAAACTTTATATTTTTCGGTAAATTAACTATTCTAAACACATGCAAAAACGTCATATAACTATTTGTTGTGTACTGCTTTTCATAATAGGGGCATTATTTTTGATGCGTCCTATGATTGTTCCGTGTCTAATATCTGTTTTTGTTGCACATCTATTTAACCCGCTAGTAACCAAGTTTGAAAAATATAGAATACCGCGTTCATGTTCTGTAGTTTTTATAACACTTGCCTTATTGATAGCTTTTATATTAGTTATTACATTTGTTTTACCTATTATATATTTTCAAATTACTTTAATATTAAATTTCTTAGTAAATAAGATACCTTCATTAAAGCTTAAAGTGATTCCTTCTGTGCTAGAATTTCTTAATATAAAAACTGAAGATAGTTTATTTGATCATTTGTCTAAAAATCTAGTAGAAAATTACAGTGATTATATATCTTATTTTATAAATGCTCTTAGCATGGGCAGTAATCTTATAATTCAAGTGCTAAATTCAAGCTTTAATTTGATTTACATGGTATCATTAATAGCTATTACGCTTGTGGTGTTTTTTTATGTATTACGTGATTGGCCTGCAATTGTAGAAAAGGCTAATAAACTAATTCCCATTCTTTACAGAGAAAAAGCTGCAGGTTATTTTTCCAAAGTAGATTTCATTATATCTAATTACCTAAGGGGACAGTTAAACGTATGTATAATCATGATGATCTTTTACTCCGTGGGCCTTAGCATAATTGGGCTGAAGCATTCTGTAGCTATTGGAATTTTATCAGGAATATTAACATTTATACCCTATATAGGGCCATTATTATACACTATTATCGGATTTTTGAGCGCCATTACTCAATTTAGTGGATGGTTTGAAAGTGCTGCTGTCTTGCTATTATTTAGTGTTGGTCAATTAATAGATTCAAGCATATTAGTGCCTTTATTAATAGGAAAAAAAGTTCATATACATCCAACTATCATTATTTTAGGAGTTGTCATATGCACCTCATATTTTGGATTTATAGGTATATTATTTTTTATTCCAATAATAGCAATGTTCAGTGTATTAGTAGAATATGCAGTCAATAAATATTTTGAAAGTGAGCTTTATAAAAATGGCTAATTAGTTCACGATAAAAAAAGGATCTCTGATACATTTGAGAGATGGTGCGACCTGAAAGTCTTCGGTCATATTGTTTAAAAGGAGAGGAATTCATTCAGAAAGAAACTGAAAGGATTCTAAAACTTATTAAACCAGATGTTTTGCCGTCTGAGTCTACGCATCAGTGCGAATCGGGCAGGCTTTGTTGCATAGCACTGATAGGCATGTAAATCACAGTGAATTTACGCAGCTAATTTAAATTCAGCCATACCTATATCAGTAAATTTGTTCAATAAGTAGCACTTAATTAACAGCTCTTTTTCACGATTTACCTCTGATTTATTTTTCAAGCCAAACCCAAATATTTGCTTCAACCTATAGAAAAAGACTTCAATATAAGACCGTGCTCCATACTTAACTTTTTTCTTCCATTCATTAATACCATCTTCATAATTCTCATATGACCTAATTCTACTAATATACTTGTTTCTTTCTGATAAGTAGTCAGCTAAACAAATTTTAGTATCCTTCCTAGGGCGAATAATAGGCACAATATTGTATTTTCTGCATTCTTTATACACACTTTTTATATCATAAGCCGCATCTGCTCGAATAGAACAAATGTTATATTTATCACTGACTTCTTCTAACATATCGCAGACCGGCAAATAGTCTACAGCAACACCACTAGTGTAGTTCATGCTTATTGCTTTCTTATCATTTATGTTTAAAACAACATGTAATTTTCTTACTTGACCATAACCACTGTATTTTCTTTTTCGAATATTAAGCTTACTATGCCCACCGTTATTATTGTAGATACTAACTCTAGTGCTATCTACGGCAATTTCAACATTTTCCAGATCATCTTTATTGCTTCTATGGTCATCAATCTTCAAATTAAGCTTTTTAAATCTTCTGGAAGCTTGTGTATAGCTGATAATCTTAAGTTTTTTGCCTATTTGTACCATATAACCTTTTACAAAACCTACAGCTTGTCTCAAGCCAATTCTAAAAAGATGAACTATTATGTGTATTAAAATTACAACTTTATCACTATAAGTGTTATTGCCACCTGCAACTTTTGGACTATTTTCATACCAATTTTCTATGGCTTGATTAACAAAATGAAAAACATTTCCTCTTTTTTTGAGAAACTCGTTATATTCTCTTTGGTTACTTACTCTCATTTTTTGTGGCATAAGTTGTACTTGTTTGAAAAATGCCTATTTTACAACAAAATTCGTTAGTAGCCATATATTAAAAAGCTTTTCTTCTTACAATAACCTCAACCAACACTAGCTATGCAACAAAGCCTATCTGGATTTTTCGACAATCTGGACCACGATTTAGCACTGCAGGCTATCAAGAAACACACAGACTGCAAATGGGTCATACTGTATGTTGAGAGGTGGATGAAAGCCCCCATTCAGCAAGCAGATGGCAGTAGGGTAACAAGGGATAAAGGAGTTCCGCAAGGAGGTTCAATAAGCCCAATCATTTCAAGCATATTTATGCACCATGCGTTTGATATGTGGATGAAACAAAATTATCCAACAGTACCATTTGAAAGATATGTAGATGATGCGATAGTGCACTGCAGAACTAAAAGACAGGCAGGATTTATGAAAGTAATGATTGAAGAAAGATTGGCTAAGTGTAAATTGAAGTTACATCCTGAAAAGACACAGATTGTGTACAGTAAGGATGATGATAGAAAAGAACAATTTCCTAAACAAAGCTTTGATTTTCTAGGTTATACTTTTAGACCTAGAGTAGCAAAGAATAAGATGAGGAATTATTTCATCTCATTTCTACCTGCAATTAGTAACAAAGCCAAGAAGAAGATCAAGAAAACCATAAAGTCATGGAGAATACATCGGATTACATGGACCACACTAGAGGAAATATCGAAGAAGATAGATCCAATAGTCAGAGGCTGGTTTCAGTACTATGGCAGGTTTTATAAATCAGAGATGTATCCATCTCTTAGAAATATAGAGAGATACCTCATAAGATGGGTCAGGACAAAATATAAGAAACTTCGTGATCACGGAAGACTAGCAAAGCAATTTCTAGGAAAAGTGAGAAAGAGGTCTCCAAGTATTTTCTATCATTGGACACTTGGGTTAGGATCAAAAGGCTAAATAATGGGAGCTGTATAAGCCGAGAGGTTTCCGTGCAGTTCTGCGAGAGACTGGTGGGGAAGCTCCGCCGGTCTACTCTCCTTATTATTTCAGGTTTCACACATGAAGTACTGGAAAAGGAAGTTAAGCCTTTAGTATCATCTTTTCTTCATGAGCGAGGTTTAATTCTGTCAGAAGAGAAGACAAAGATTACATCTATTACAACAGGGTTTGACTTTCTTGGTTGTAATGTACGTAGATATAATAAGAAGTTAATTATTAAACCTTCGAAAGAAAGTATTAAAAGACTTCTTAATAAAGCACGTACATTGATAAAAGCAAATATAGCGAACACTCAGGCTTTTACACTACCGACAATGTTGCAAAAAACATAAAAATAAAACTAGAGAAAACCATTTCTCGAAAACTTCTGTGTCCAGAACCAAGAGTCCGATTTACTTATAGCGCTAATAATCAATTAACCATCGGCTTTAAGGAATGATATGAACATATTATTTCAAGGAAAAGTCATGAGAAACAAGAGATTAGCTATCCAAATTAGCTGTAGCTATGAACCTAATCGGTTAGCAGAACAATGCTTATCAGATGCTTATGAAAAGGTAGTGTCAAAGGAAATAAGTCAAAAAAACTTAAAACATAAAAATGGGATTCAAGGAGGGTCAAATGGTAACAGTATGTTTATATGCGAGAGTTTCTTCGGGGAAACAAGTAGAAGGAAATACGATAGAAAGTCAAATTGCAGCTTTAGAGAAGCAAATTAATCTGGACGGATACAGATTGTTAAGTGAGTATAAATTTATTGATAACGGCTACAGTGGATCTCATTTAGTCCGCCCTGATTTAGAAAAATTACGTGATAAAGTAACAGAAGGTAAAATTGATAAGATTTACATTCATTCTCCTGATCGTTTATCTAGAAAATATGCATATCAAATGGTGCTGATTGAAGAATTTGAAAAAGCAGGAGCAAAAGTGGTTTTTTTAAATTATGAGATTAACGGTAACCCAGAATGGCTTTGTTGCATAGCACTGATAGGCATGTAAATCACAGTGAATTTACGCAGCTAATTTAAATTCAGCCATACCTATATCAGTAAATTTGTTCAATAAGTAGCACTTAATTAACAGCTCTTTTTCACGATTTACCTCTGATTTATTTTTCAAGCCAAACCCAAATATTTGCTTCAACCTATAGAAAAAGACTTCAATATAAGACCGTGCTCCATACTTAACTTTTTTCTTCCATTCATTAATACCATCTTCATAATTCTCATATGACCTAATTCTACTAATATACTTGTTTCTTTCTGATAAGTAGTCAGCTAAACAAATTTTAGTATCCTTCCTAGGGCGAATAATAGGCACAATATTGTATTTTCTGCATTCTTTATACACACTTTTTATATCATAAGCCGCATCTGCTCGAATAGAACAAATGTTATATTTATCACTGACTTCTTCTAACATATCGCAGACCGGCAAATAGTCTACAGCAACACCACTAGTGTAGTTCATGCTTATTGCTTTCTTATCATTTATGTTTAAAACAACATGTAATTTTCTTACTTGACCATAACCACTGTATTTTCTTTTTCGAATATTAAGCTTACTATGCCCACCGTTATTATTGTAGATACTAACTCTAGTGCTATCTACGGCAATTTCAACATTTTCCAGATCATCTTTATTGCTTCTATGGTCATCAATCTTCAAATTAAGCTTTTTAAATCTTCTGGAAGCTTGTGTATAGCTGATAATCTTAAGTTTTTTGCCTATTTGTACCATATAACCTTTTACAAAACCTACAGCTTGTCTCAAGCCAATTCTAAAAAGATGAACTATTATGTGTATTAAAATTACAACTTTATCACTATAAGTGTTATTGCCACCTGCAACTTTTGGACTATTTTCATACCGATTTTCTATGGCTTGATTAACAAAATGAAAAACATTTCCTCTTTTTTTGAGAAACTCGTTATATTCTCTTTGGTTACTTACTCTCATTTTTTGTGGCATAAGTTGTACTTGTTTGAAAAATGCCTATTTTACAACAAAATTCGTTAGTAGCCATATATTAAAAAGCTTTTCTTCTTACAATAACCTCAACCAACACTAGCTATGCAACAAAGCCACCCAGAATCTCAATTACTGTTACAAATGCAAGGTATGATAGCAGAATATGAACGTGCGAAAATTATGGAACGAAGTCGTCGTGGTAAAATCTATGCAGCTAACAAAGGCTATGTAAATGTAATGGGAGGAGCTCCTTATGGTTATCGTTATATAGATAAGCATATGGGAGGAGGACAAGCTTTATTTGAGATTAACGAAAAAGAAGCTGATGTCGTTCGTAAAGTATTTTTGTGGATAGGCAGAGAAAGAACAAGTATTGGGGAAGTATGTCGTCGGCTAAATACTATGTCCATTAAGACACAAAAAGGAAAAGAACGCTGGAATAAAGGTACAATTTGGAGTATGTTGAAAAACCCTGCTTACAAAGGACAAGCAGCTTTTGGTAGAAGAAGGTTAGGAGTAAGATTAAAGCAAGTAAGACCACAGAAAGGCTCTTGTGAGCAGCCAAAAAGTAACCACTCTGTCTATCCTGTTGAAAAAGCAAATTGGATTTATATTAAAGTGCCAAATATAGTAGATGAAGATATATTTGATATTGTTCAAGAACAATTAGCTGAAAATAGAAAAGTAGCAAGGACAAGAAAAAGAGGAGCAAAGTACTTACTACAAGGTTTAGTCATATGTAAGCGTTGTAATTACGGATGTTACGGAACTTGCATGAGAAGTAGACGAGAAGAAGAAGGTGGTCATTATGCATATTACCGTTGTAGTGGTAAAGATTCTTACCGTTTTGGTGGTAATAAGATTTGTGACAATAAACCCATTCGCTCAGATGCATTAGAAACAGCTGTGTGGGAAGAGGTTAAGCAGTTATTGAAAAATCCAAACAGGATTTTAGAAGAATACAAGCGTAGGCTTTCAGAACTAAAAAAATCATCATTGGATCAAAAAAGTGACCTGCTAGAGAAACAAGAAAATAAATTAAAACGTGGTATTGCTAGACTTATCGATAGTTATGCTCAAGAATATATCAATCAAGAGGAATTTGAACCACGAATTAAAGCAATGAAACAAAGCTTAAAAACAATTAAAGAAGAGAAGAAAAAGATATTTTATCAAAAGGAATTAGAACAGGAGGTAACTCTGGTTGTGGCCAATTTAGAAGACTTTTCTTCCAATATTACGTTAAACCTTGATAACGCAGACTGGTTAACTAAACGTGATATTATCAGAACATTGGTCAAGAGAATTGAAATTAACCTTGAGGACGTAAATGTGGTATTTCGCGTAAAAGAGCTACCGAACTCTTCTGGACATAATGGAAAGGAAAATAAAAATTTGCAACATTGTCGTAGGTGTATTACCAACAAAACCTAGCATAACTTTTGTGCTCAAAAGATTTCTGGATTCCAGCATCAAGTGCTGGCCTGAAGCTTTAGTTACAAGTATTAAGAAATTCACCAAATGAAGAAAAAAGGCAAAAGAATCCCCGTGTAACGAGTTTTGACCCTATAATAATGTAAATTGGCATTGTAATAATGTGCTAACGCTTATTTAAAGCGCATTTTGGCTGAATGTAGAAAAAATAAAAAAGACATGCAGCCGCTATAATTTTATGTAATCTGCCAATATATACCTGAGTTTTTTACTGAATTTTGTTGTTAAATCTGCAGAGATTAAAAACAAGGATAAATACTCTTATTGATAAGATAAGGGAGTTGGGGAAATTTGTAAAGTAATCTTTTTCGTTTGTATTCCCTTATGCTTGAGATAACTGCATGCAGGTTCATGGATCTCTTTACTCTTTAATTTCGATGAATTCCCTTTGAAGTTGAATATTGAAAATTAACTGGAGAATTGTGAATTACTTTGTATATGTGATAACAAGCCATGGCGCTCTCAGCAAAACCATTTAGTATCAATTTTAGTTTGTCTGGATAAGTAGCTATATCTCCGATTGCATATATTCTATCTCTACTGGTTCTAAGTGTAGCTGGGTCGACAATTATGCGGCCATGTTCTAACTCTATACCCCAATTGTTTATTGGACCAAGATTCATTGATAATCCAAAAAATGGCAGCAAAAAATCAGCGGATATTTCTCTTTCTTCCTTAGAGGCAATGTTTTTTACTATCACTGCTCTCAACTGCCCATTACCTCCTGCTAGTTCGTGTAATTGATATGGCACTACCAGTTCTATCTTTCCGTCATTTTCAAGTGATTCTAATTTATTTCTAGTTTCAGGAGTGCAGCGAAATTCCTTTCTCCTATGTATCACATAAATTTTCTTCGCAACTTTAGAAAGTTCTACAGTCCAATCAGCCGCAGAATCACCCCCCCCTGCAATGACTATAGTTTTGTCCTGAAAATCAGAAATTTTATTTACACTATAAAATACAGATTTATTTTCATATTCTAATATACCCCTTAAGGGTGGACGGTTAGGTTCAAACATTCCGTTACCTGCAGCAATGATAACGGCTTTGCATTTTACCTCTGTACCTATGTTCGTTATGATAGTAAAGTTTTCACCTTCGTTATTTGAAATCTTTTCCACTTTTTGACTTAAATGGTAAACAGGCTCAAACGGTGAAGCTTGCTCCATTAACTGCTCAATTAATTTTTGGGCAGTAATTACAGGATAACCAGGTATATCATATATTGGCTTTTCTGAGTAAAGAGCTGTGCATTGTCCTCCTGCTTGATCCAAAACATCTATTACATGACATCTCATATCAAGCATTCCCGCTTGAAAAGCAGTGAATATTCCAATAGGCCCTGCACCTATTATTACTATATCGGTTTCCATATTCAGATGGTGATCTATTTATAGATATTAGCTTTCTTTGCTAACAAGGTCAATTTACAAAGGGATGTATTTTTAAAAGATGTGGCTAGATTAGATAAGATTTCCAGCGTTATGAACCATCTAAATAAGCTCTAAAAATTAACTAACATTTTAAATCTGAGAAGTAAGTGCGGACGGAATGGGATTCGAACCCATGGTACGTTTCCGTACGTCAGTTTTCAAGACTGGTGCCTTAAACCGCTCGGCCATCCGTCCACCTCTTTTTTACCACAATATTTAATTTCAAGCAATCTATAAAAATCTTACTTGCCTACACAAAAGCTACTAAACACACTATCCAATATTTCCTCAACATTAATAATTCCAATCACTGCACCAAGTTCAAATGCAGCAAGCCTCAAGTCTTCAGATATCAACTCAATTGGATTATCGATTTTAAAACGTTGTAAATGTTCCAGTGCTTTCTGCATGTGACTCCTATGTCTTTGCCGAGTAATCACAGGAGTGTCTCTATCATGCCCAAATTTTTCCTCTGCCTTCTTTTTTATGAGAGAGATCAACTTGTTTGTACCTATTCCCTTTAAAATAGAAATAGGTAGAAAATCTACACCGCCAATCAGTATATTTCTGTCATTAATTGCATCGTCAGCTTTGCTCAATACATAAATAGTATCGCTATTTACAACGTTGCAATTGATATTATGACGCTGTTCAAAAGGAAATAGTTCTATTCTTAAATCAGCTTCAAAAGACCTTTTTTTCGCTCGACTTATACCTTCTGATTCTATTGGATCTGAACTCTCACGAATTCCAGCAGTATCAGAGAGAATGATTGGGTATCCCCCAATGTCAATATGAGCTTCAAGTATATCTCTTGTTGTGCCTGCATATTCAGAAACAATAGCAATATCACGCTTGGCTAAGAAATTAAACAGAGTTGATTTACCGACATTTGGTTCACCAGTTATTACAATATGTAAACCCTCACGCAACCTTTCGCCCCGTCTATTATCATTTAAATGCTCTTGTATCAACTGCACGAGAGATTGCACTTCATTATTAATTTTTTCCAATTCACTTTTTTCTGCCCAAATGTCCTCTGGAAAGTCTATATATGCTTCGATTTTGGATTGTATCGTTATTAATCTTTGCCTCCAATTGCTGTATAGTCTCTCCAATTCTCCTGATATCTGCTTAATCGCTTGTTTAGCTTGCATTTTCGTTTCAGCATCAATTAAGTCTGCAATTCCTTCTATTTGCGTTAAGTCAAATTTACCATTTAGAAAAGCCCTAAGTGAGAATTCTCCAGGCCTGGCCATAACGAAAATTTTTGATAATTTCTCCAAGATGATTTTTATGACGGCCTTGCTTCCATGCACTTGTAACTCTATAACATCCTCGCCAGTGAAACTGTTTGGAGCAGGGAAATAGATGATTATTCCATTATCTATCAATTGATTGGAATCATCATATAGATCAACTAAAGTAGCAAATCTTGGTTTGATTTTTTTCTTAATATGAAAATGATTTAAAGCTTTAAGGGTGTAGTTGCCTGAAATTCTGATTACTGCAACTCCTGACTTACCAAATACGGTCGACAAAGCAAAAATAGTTTCATTTGTGTTTGTCATTATTTATATAAACTACTTAGCAATTTAAGAAATCGAAATACCTAATCTAAAAAATTTTTGCTTATATTACTTATTCATATTAATGCAGTATTAGTAAATATATTGTATAGAAAAACTACAAAAGTCATCCAGATGAAAATATTTATTTTGAAAACTGATAATATGATTTATAATGACTGACACAAGTTTTAAATATTATGCTCAAGAAATTAGCTTGGTATTGGTCTTCTGTAGAGTTAATTAAAGGGTTTGTTATTACATTAAAATATATGTTCAAACCAAAGGTTACTTTGAGGTATCCTATGGAGAAGGGCCCTTTAAGTCCAAGGTTTCGTGGTGAGCATGCGCTGCGTAGGTATCCAAATGGTGAAGAACGATGCATAGCTTGTAAGTTATGCGAAGTTATCTGCCCTGCTCAAGCAATAGTTATTGAAGCAGAGGAAAGAGAAGACGGTAGTCGCCGCACCACACGCTATGATATTGACATGACAAAATGCATATATTGCGGACTTTGCCAAGAAGCATGTCCAGTTGATGCAATTGTGGAGGGTCCTAACTTTGAATTTGCTACTGAAACAAGAGAGGAGCTAATGTACAATAAAGAAAAGCTATTGCGTAATGGTGAAGTTTGGGAAGAAGCAATTGCACTCAGGTTAAAAAAGAATAGGCCGTATTATTAACTAGGTATGTCAACAATTAAAATTTCTTACAGCAAGTATGTAATAGATCTCTTGTACAACTGTTATTTAACTGAAAGATCAGTAGCTCACCTTTTGGTGTCATTCCAGCGCGTGGCGCTGGAATCTAGAAAAGAAAGAAACATGGATCCCAGTGTCAAGCACTGGGATGATAAAAGGTCTAATGAATGATAAAAGTTACCTTTTTAGCCGAACAAAAAGTAAAAGAATACAGTGGTAGAGTCACTGGCTTTGATATATTACAACCGGATGCTTTGAGAGAAGCAATTGCCTTTAAGGTAAATGGTGAGTTGTATGATCTCTCACGTGAAATTGAATCTGATACAGAGATAGAGGTAATACAACTGAGTGACGAAGCGGGTTTAGATATAATAAGGCATGATGCTGCTCATATAATGGCGCAGGCAGTAAAAGAGCTCTTTCCTAATACTCAGATTACTATCGGGCCAACAATTCAAGATGGTTTCTACTATGATTTTGCTACAGATCGTACCTTTACCACGGACGATCTTGCTGCAATAGAAAAAAAAATGAAGGAAATTATAAAAAGTAACCACAGATTCGTCCGAGAAGTTTGGACTCGTAAGCAGGCAATTGATTTCTTTAGTGATATAGGTGAAAGATACAAGGTTGATATTGTCTCATCAATACCAGAAAACGAAAACCTAACTGTTTATAAACAAGGCAACTTTGTAGACCTATGTCGTGGTCCGCACTCACCATCAACTGGCAGAGTTAAAGCGTTTAAACTTATGAAAGTAGCAGGTGCATACTGGCGTGGCGATTCTAAGGGCCCAATGTTGCAAAGAATATATGGCACCGCGTGGAGAAATAAGGATGAATTAAATACTTATCTTAAACGTCTGGAGGAAGCAGAAAAACGCGACCACCGCAAAATTGCTAAGGATATGGACTTATTTCACATTCAAGAGGAAGCTGTTGGGCAGATTTTTTGGCATGAACAGGGATATACTTTATATAATGTTCTTGAGTCTTACATCAGAAAAAAGTTAATGAACAATGGCTACTTTGAGGTGAAAACCCCTATTTTAGTAAGCAAAGAGCTGTGGGGAAAATCGGGACATTGGGATAAGTTTCGTGAAAATATGTTCATTATTGATGAATCTGAAAGTAAAAAGCTAGCAATAAAACCCATGAATTGCCCTTGTCATGTGCAGATTTTTAATTCTCACATCAGAAGCTATCGTGATTTACCGATACGTATGGCAGAGTTTGGCACATGCCATAGAAATGAAAGCTCAGGCTCATTGCATGGACTGATGCGAGTGCGTGGTTTTACGCAAGACGATGCACATATTTTTTGTATGGAAAAACAAGTGAATTCTGAAACTGTAAAGTTTTGTGACCTTTTAAAAGAAGTATATTCAGAACTTGGGTTCAATGAAATTTCTGTGAAATTTTCAGACCGTCCAGATACTAGATCAGGTAATGATGAAGTGTGGGATAGAGCTGAAAGAGCACTGCTTGAAGCAGTTAAAGAAGCAGGGCTTAGTTATGAACTTAATCCTGGTGAAGGTGCATTTTATGGTCCAAAGTTAGAGTTTATTTTGAAAGATGCAATAGGTAGAAATTGGCAATGTGGAACGTTGCAAGTTGATTTTATTTTACCGGAGCGGCTTGGAGCTTTTTATATAGGAACAGACGGGCACAAGCATCACCCTGTCATGTTACATAGGGCAATTCTTGGAACTTTTGAGCGTTTTATTGGAATTTTAATAGAAAATTATGCAGGAAAATTTCCAGTTTGGCTTGCTCCAACACAGCTTGCTATTCTGACCATTACAAATGAGTCTGACGGTTATGCTACAGAAATCAGCAACGTTTTAAAAGAACAAGGTGTGAGAATCAAAACTGATTTGACCAATGAAAAAATTAGCTATAAGATACGTTTGCATAGTTCAAGTAAGGTACCTATATTATGGATCATAGGCAAAAATGAAGTTACAAATAAAACTGTGTCAGTGAGAAATTTAGGATCGGAAAAACAGGAGTCTTTTTCTTTGGAGAATGCTACTGAATTGCTGTTAAAGATTATTAATTTGAATTAATGGAGCTAAAATTTGCAAGTCAAAAAGAACAATAAAAACAGAATTAATGAACTCATCACAGCTAAGGAGGTACGCTTAGTTGATCATAGTGGTGAAATGGTCGGAATTGTTCCAATAGAAAAAGCTTTGGAAGTTGCACAAAGTGTTAATTTAGACTTGGTAGAAATCGCACCTGATTCAACTCCTCCAGTATGTAAAATTCTGGACTATAGCAAACAAAAGTATGATATAAAAAAGAAGGCAAGTGAAGCAAAAAAGAAACAAAAAACATTAACTATAAAAGAAATTAAACTGGGTCCTAATATTGGTGATCACGACTACGAAACAAAATTGCGTCAAGCAAGGGATTTTCTTGTGCATGGACATAGAATTAAAGTCACAATGAGATTTAGAGGGAGAGAGCTTGTAAACACTGAAGTTGGACTGAAAAAATTAGAACGGCTAATTAGAGACGCTGAAGATATTGCAAAAGTAGAATTAGCACCTAAAAGGGAAGGAAATCAATATTCTTTAACTTTAGCTGCTAAGTAGTAAAATCATTTAAAAGTATAAGTTAAGTTACTATCCTCTCTTCAATTATATGACGAAAATGTCTGATTAATCCTTGAACTGGCCAAGCTGCAGCATCGCCAAGTGCACAAATTGTATGCCCTTCTATTTGAGTTGTAAGGTCAAGTAGCTTATCTACTTCACCAGGTTTAATATTTCCTGCTACCATTCTTCTCATAATCCTCCACATCCATCCAGTGCCTTCACGGCATGGTGTACATTGTCCGCAGGACTCATGCATATAGAAATGTGATAATCTTTCTATTGCAGCTATTATGTCAGTTGATTTATCCATCACTATTACAGCAGCAGTACCAAGCCCTGATTGTGCAGCCCTTAATGAATCAAAATCCATTTCAATAGTATCACATATAGATTTTGGAATTAGTGGGACTGAAGACCCACCAGGTATTACAGCAAGTAAATTATCCCAACCTCCTCTCACTCCACCTGCGTATTTTTCAATTAATTCACGCAGTGAAATTCCGAGCTCTTCTTCAACATTACATGGATTATTTACATGCCCTGAAATGCAAAAGACCTTAGTGCCAGTATTATTTGGTTTACCAAGAGATGCAAACCACTCTCCTCCGCGATTTAGAATATCTGGAACCATGGCTATAGTTTCAACATTGTTTATTGTAGTTGGACAACCAAAAAGTCCAACACCTGCAGGAAATGGAGGTTTCATGCGAGGAAAGCCCTTTTTTCCTTCAATGGATTCGAGTTGAGCTGTTTCTTCCCCACATATGTAAGCTCCTGCACCCCTATGGATAAACACATCAAGATCATAACCTGATTTGCAGGCATTTTTTCCAATTAAGTTTTCTTTATAGGCTTCCTCAAGTGCCTTTTTTAGAACTAAATATTCATTATAAAATTCACCCCTGATATAAATATATGCAACTGATGCGCTGATCGCTCTGCCAGCTAGAAGAATTCCCTCAAGTAACTTATGTGGCTCATATCGTAATATATCTCTATCTTTACACGTACCAGGTTCTGACTCATCTGCATTGACTACTAAATACGCTTTTAAAGGATTTTTAGGCATAAAGCTCCACTTAAGGCCAGTAGAAAATCCTGCACCCCCTCGACCTCTCAAGCCAGATTTCTTTACTTCATCAATGATTTTTTCTGATCCTAAATCCAGTAATTCCTTTGTTTTTTGCCAACTACCACGTTTTTTTGCACCTTCAAGTAGTGGTGTTTCTTTACCATTTAAGTTTATGAATATTTTATCCTGTTCTTTTAGCATGCTTTTAAGATTCTAAGTGATCCCGACGCGATTCGAACGCGTGACCCACTGATTAAAAGTCAGTTGCTCTACCGGCTGAGCTACGGGATCATTTTATTTTTCAGCTACACTAAACAGTAATATAGTTTTTATCCGTTTTAATCAAACTAAAATTTTCATGTGTGGTTAAATAAATTACATAATGTACTGCATTAGTGATAATTTAATTAAAAATTTTTGAAGGAAAACTTCTTGTTAATTCAAAGATTCATTTTGGTAAAGCTGACGTACAACTCTAAAAAGATAGAGAATTATACATAAATGCAGAATTTGTGCACTATTTAGCAATAGCCTCACAAATAAATATTTCTTGCATTTCAGCGTGAGTGATTTATGCTTTAAGCAAGAATTGGGGGCATAGCTCAGCTGGTAGAGCATCTGTTTTGCACGCAGAAGGTCAGCGGTTCGATCCCGCTTGCCTCCACCAATATAGGTTCTAGCGTATCATAAAGTCAGCTTATTTTAATCTAGGAGTGTTTTATACTAGTTTCCTAAAAAATCCCTCTTTCTATAACTTTTCTTTATGCAAGTAATGTGTGTTATTATAATTCTGATATATACTAACTTAACAATAAATTAATCAATAAATGTTAGAATAGCTATAATTAAGTTGATTAGGAAATACTTATGAGTAGCAAGAAACGCGTTTTTAAGATGGTACCCGGAGAGGAATTATCAAAAGGATTTGGTAACAACGTCTATTGGCCTGAATTTTCTCTTTTTCAATCGGTTAAAAAAGTTAAGCTTGTGCAACTGGGAAAAGAAGATGAAACGATAGAATTACCAATAAGATTATGCGGCAATAACATCCTTGGAGATACCTTTTATTGCATAAGAAACGAAGAGGGAAATACTTTGAAAGGTAGTTTTTCTAGAGATAAACCATGTTATACAAAAAACAGTTGTGCATTTGTATATTATAATGATATGTTAGTCAAGCTATCAATGAAATCGTACTCTGTAGACTGCGAAGAAGGTTGTTCTGGTACTTTGCGTAATGATATTAAATCTGAGAGATCTAAGTACATTTATGTAACACAGGAAGAATTGTCTGATACTTATAAATATTATTTCTCAGATTATCAAGGAAATATTGTTAATTCACCTGACAATCAGGCATTACAATATATTGGGCTGGACGTCAGTGAAGAAACAGTAAAAAATATATTATCTAAAATACCAGAGAATATAATACTATCAAAGGTGTTTGCTAAAATTTTTGTTGGGGGACTAACAGAAGATCAGTTAGAAACTCTTACCCATACTCTTAGTGAAGTCCAAATAGAGAACTTAGTAAAGCACTTAACAGATAATCAATGGAAAACTTTGGTGAGTCATTTAACCAATCACCAATTACATATTCTTGCTTATGAACTAAATCCAGAAAAATTACAAATAATTATTCCTATTTTAAATGATGATCAGCTTGGAGCCCTAGTGAGAGAATTAAATCCAGAGCAAGTAAGAGAAATTTTACCTCATTTAAAAGTCGATCAGTTCAAGGCACTTATCAATAATATAGACGATTATCAGCTTGTAGAATTAGCAAAAGATTTAGATGAGCACCATTTGACCATTCTTTCCAAGGAATTGTGGTCTGAGCAACTTCCAGCCCTAGTACACACTTTAGAAGGAGATAGGTTACATAATTTAATTAATAAACTAGACCACGATAAACTTGCAATAGTAGCTCGAGATTTAACTGATTCTAATAAGATTCAGATTATCATTAAGTCTTTAGCTGACAACCCAGACAAACTTCAAGCTTTTGCTCGCAATATGTCTAATGAGCAGTTTAAAGAACTTTTGGATAATTTAGGTGCAGGAGAGCTGAAAGATATTATTCACAAATTGCCTCACGAGAAAGTCATATCTGTGATTGGTGATCTTGGCAGTAAAGGTCAGTCCAATGCTATCATTGATGCATTGAAAGAGAAATTTAACGAGCAAAATGAAAAAATGAAAGAGCTTCTGGATAAGGTTGACCGAATGATTCCTGAGGAGAGTGAAGCAAATTGGAATGATGCACATCCATCAACTTACGTTTTTCAAGATATGAATACTGAGTTTGCAATAATAGATAATTTATTGTGAACTTGGATATTGATAAATTAACAGTGTGCATGTGAAACTAAAAAATAATTTAAACTTTAATAATTTATGGAGGTAATTTATATGAGTAAGAACTCACAAAACCTTTTACAAAGTGCTAATAATGAAGAACAACTTATAAGCGCTCTTGGTCTTGTTACACTTAAGACAGGTACTGGTAAGAATATACAGGACTTAAAAAAAGCGGTTAGTGGTGATACTGTTAAAAAAGCATTTGATGAATTAGCTAATAATATTAATGAAAAATTTATTAATAAGTTAAATATTATGTTAAAACAAGAGCAAGATAAAGTCGTAAGTTTGCAAGATATTATAGGCGACACAAGTAAAGGATTACAAAAAGATCTAGCAGATTTAACAGCTAAATTAGATAGTATATTACCTGAGGAAGCACCAACCCATCCTGATATACTCTAGTAGTTAGGAAAGTAACAGCTTGCTAGCAGGCTGTTACTCTTTTTACATGCTATTTCAGTGTAACTGAGTTGATTTTAAAATTTTATGGAGCTAACATGAGTAACAACAGTAAACAAGAAAGCGAAAATAACTTTGAAGTAATAAACCAAATGAGCGATTTCAACTTTAAAGAAATAGACAATATAGAAGTTGAAGTTAAGCCCACAAACTTTGAGGACATTGAAGATAAAATTGCAACAATTCATTACGTCTATCAAGTTATGGATAAGTTAGTCTGCGATTTAAACGAGAAGTTTGTTTCGGGCTTGCGTGTCTCAATTATGGAGAACATAGCACAACTTAGAGGAGAGTTTATTGATATGAACCAACACTTGGCCGAAGGTTTATCTCATTTGAATAAGTTAATTCAGCAGGATGGATTTATTGATAATAATCAAAACTATAGAACATGGGCAGAAGAACTTGATCACCTAAGGGGCGAAGTTGAAGGATTAAAAGCAGCAATAATTGACCATAATGACGTAGAATGGGAAGCACCAACTCACTCTGATATATTGTGGTAGTTAGGAAAGTAACAGCTTGCTAGCAGGCTGTTGCTTTCTTTCACATACCATTTCAATACAACTGAATTAGGAAATCTATTTTAGGACTTTCGGCTTATAGTTCTCATCATGTTTTGCAAACACCGTATCTGCAAGAAAGGTACCATTATCAAACATTTTACCTTGTACAACAACACCACTTTTTTCTGAAAACATTGGTGGAAGTATTCCCTGATATTTCACCATAACGCTCTTATTAAAATCTGTCATCTGAAAAATTACTTCGCTTTCGCTCCGTATCACGCTATTTTCAACAATCATTCCACCAACACGGATTGGCTTTTGATTATTTGGTAAAACTATTGCCTCACTTACTGTATAGAAAAATGAGATATTTTCTTTGAGCGTTGTTAAAATAAAAAAAACTGCACAACTTAAAAAGCAGAAAATTCCTGAAGTTATAAGTAATCGCTTATGTTTCTTCTTCATTATTATCTTTCAGGCTTTCTAGAATTTTTTTACTTTTAGTATAGCAAGAAACGGTAAAAATCAAATTTCCACCAATCAGTATGAAACTAATAAGGTAAGCAAAAATTACATATGTATTCATAATGCACTGCCAATAAATAACTCACCTGCATCAAAATAAATTAAGCTTCCATCCTTTTGCTGCAACACCAATTTACCACTTTTATCTATATCAGCAAAAATTCCTTCATACAATTTGTCAGCTAACTTTACACTGATTTGCTCATTCATTTTGAATGCTTTTTTTAACCACATTTCTCTTATAGCATAAAACCCATCAAATAGCCATTGCTTTCTTAGCTTATTAAAATTTATTATTAATTCCTTTAACAGATCCATGTTAGACACAGATTCACCGTAATTGCTAATGCACGTTGTGCCTGGAAGTGGCGCATGATTGACATTAATTCCAATTCCTATAATGAGCCAATTTGAATTGGATTTTTTTTCAACCAATATTCCGCTTATTTTCTTGCCATCGATTAGAATGTCATTTGGCCATTTATGTTGAAGATTGAGATCGTTTATGAATTGATCTCTTGTCATCCCAGTGCTTTGACACTGGGATCCAGAAGAAAAAGTATGGATTCCAGTGTCACGCACTGGAATGACACCGCAGTGGGTTTGATTATTCAAGAAATTTAACGATAATAAAGTATTTCCAACAGCAAGAGCAGTCACAAAAGTCAATTCTGTCAATTTGCTGACATCCTTTTCTTGGTTAATTATCAAACTCGCATAGAGATTACCCTCTGGAGAAATCCAGCTTTTTCCAGTGCGTCCCCTGCCTTCTGTTTGTTTATCAGCAATAATGACAGTTTCATTTGATATCCCTTTCTCAATTAAACCCAATGCTTCTTTATTAGTACTTGGAACTTCTTTGTAATGATAAATACGAAAACCTTCAAGGATCACCTTGTCAGCCCTTTAGTTTAATGAGTGAGTCAAGATCTTCTACATACAAGAAAAGAACGAGATTGATCAGTGAAGCCACTGAAGTGATAATGAATAGACTCTTAGAATAAGCAACCTTATTACCACTAGCTTTATCAAAATACATAACTTTCATGATATTTAAATAATAGTAGCATGATATCACACTCGATATTACAAGGATCAAAGACAGGCTGATAAAGCCAGAATTTATTAAACTTTTGAATATAAAAAATTTAGCGATAAAACCTGCAAGTGGAGGCATTCCCGACATCGAGAGTAATAGTATAGAAAGATGGAATGCTAAAATTGGTTGCTTTTTTCCTATACCAGATAAATTTGCAATATCACAATCATCATCGTCAATTTGTACGAGATATGAGAATAGCCCTATGCTTGTGATGATATATATCACCAGATACATTAAGGCACTATCTGTTCCTGCTTGTGTAAAAATAGAAAGTGAAGCAAATATAAAACCAATGTGACCAATTGAACTGTAAGCAAGCAGCCTTTTTAAGTTTTGCTGACGCAAAGCCCCAAAAGCTGAGATAAGCACAGACAATGCTGAAACGTATAAGAAAATAGGCTGAACATAACTTTTTACATTTACTAACTCTTCATTCATCAATCGAATTAAAAATGTTACAAGTGCAGCTTTTGGGGCCGTAGAAAAAAACGCAGTTACTATGGTAGGTGCACCTTGATAAACATCTGGAGCCCACATATGAAAAGGAACAATAGCAAGCTTGAAACACAAACCAATTAGAACAAAGACTAACCCAAAGACTATTCCATAAGTTATCTGATGGTTTTGCAAGAATGAACCGAGCTCAGAGAAATTGACTTGTCCTGTATATCCATAAAGCAGCGACATTCCATATAGCATAATGCAGGAAGATAGTGCACTGAGTGTAAAATATTTCACTCCCGCTTCACATGAATAAATCGAATCTTTATTAAAGCTCGCAAGAACATACAAAGATATACTCATCAACTCAAAAGCTAAATAAAAAGAGATCAGACTATTTGCTGAAACCAAAGTTATCATGCCAAACAGTGCAAAAAGAATCAGTATTGAAAATTCATATTTATAGTCATATTTTGATAAATTCAGCATCAAAAGTATTAAAATTCCTGTGCTGAGAATTAACCCTTGGGCTGACCTGATGTATAAATTGAGTTTTAACAACGAATTAAAGAGAAAAATTTCATTGTTTTCTGCCGAAAGAATTAAAATAATTAAAGTTACCACTGTGCAGCCAAGTGCTAATAAGTTGATAGTTCTGCGGTTAAATATAATCCCAAGCAGTAGCAACACTAACGAGGAGATAATAGAGAACATTTCCGGCAATATCTGTATATAATTCATAGCGCATTATATTTGACTAACAAATTTGCCATACATGGCTTCAAATAATTCAGTGCAAGGGTTGGGTAAAATCCAAGCAAAATAACAAACACTGCAAGCAGAATTAAGACAGAAAATTCTATGCTATCCAAACGGTTATTTAATAATTTAGAATAGCTAACCCCCCATATTATTTGCTTACATAAATTCAGCATATAAACTGCGCTTAAAATAGTGCCAAGTGCGATAAATCCTGTAAAAAACCCTATGCTCTTAAACATCCCAACCATAGCCAAAAACTCACCTGCGAACCCAGATGTTCCAGGTAGCCCTATTGAAGCCATTGAAAATAAAATGAACATAAAACCAAATTTTGGCATTGTGTTTACTATGCCAAAATATTTTGCAATCTCCAAAGTTCCAGTTCGAGTATATAGCATTCCAACACATAAAAATAAAGCAGCAGAAATAAGGCCATGACTAATCATTTGAAATATGCTACCCAGTACTCCTTCCTCACAAAATGAAAAGAGGCCAGCAGTAACGATCCCCATATGTGCTATTGAAGAATAAGCTATTAACTTCTTTATATCATCTTGAGCAAACGCAACTAGAGAAGCATATATCACCGCAATAATGCTCAGCACAACAACGAAATTTGAAAAATACAAACTTGCCTGAGGAAGCATTGGAATAGAAAACCTTAAAAATCCATATCCCCCCATTTTAATAAGCAAGCCAGCTAAAATCACAGATCCAGAAGTTGGTGATTGCACATGCGCATCAGGAAGCCAAGTGTGAAATGGAAACATAGGTACTTTTATTGCAAAAGAAATAAAAAATGTAATCCACAGCAATGACTGCACTTCAAGATCAAGGCTTGGCACTAATGTAGCTAATTTTTGTATATTAAACGTCCCAAAAGTACTATAGATATACACCAATCCAAGCAGAAATAATAATGAGCCAGTTAATGTATAAAGAAATAACTTAAACGTCGCATATATCCTTTGCTTCCCTCCCCAAATGCCAATAATAAAGAACATTGGTATTAAAACAGCTTCAAAAAACACATAAAAGCTTATAGCATTCAGTGAAACGAAAAAACCGACTACAAAACTCTCAAGCAGTAGAAATAATGCCATATAGGCTTTTAGGGTCGTATAACTCATTTTGCAGTTATAGAGTATACAAATTACAAACAAGAAAGTTGTAAGCAGAAGGAAAAGCAACGATATACCATCTATCCCTATTCCTACATTCTTGATTGGATAGCTGACAAACTGAAAGTCCGCATTGTTATAATCAAATTCTATACAAGCTACAATGCTAAGCAAAAATGGAAGTATAGCAAAAAATAGGGCAAGGAATTTTAGGTGTATAGATTGATGATTAATCCTGATCGAGGATAAAATCAACGCTCCTATCAGTGGAAGCAAGAATATACTAAGTAACAACACCTTCTATTTAATTCCAATAATATATAAAGCACCGATTATTAAAGTAACAAACATAATAAATGCATAATCAAATATATAACCAGTTTGTAACTTTATAGAACTTTTTGAACATTCATTAACCAACCTTACAACACCATTTGGTCCAAATGAATCAATAGCCTTAACATCAAACTTCCATAGAAGCCTAGATATAAACCTTATCGGTGCAATTATAACAAACTCATACACCTCATCAAAGTACCATTTATTCTGCAAAAACTTAAGTAAAAATTTACTCTTAATTTGCCTAATTACTTGATATTGGTAAATTAGGCACGCAAGTGCTATTCCACTTAGGCTTGCTAAGGTTGGCAGTAGTTTTATAAAGAAATTATGAACTCCATGCTCATCAATCATCACTAAACTTGATTTCCAAAACGCATTACTAGTTATGTTCAAAATATTTGCTCCCCATATTCCAGAAAATACTGATCCAAAAGCGAGTATCAGTAATGGTATAAGCATAATCTTTGGTGCCTCATGTATATTAATTTTACTTTGTTTTTGGCTGTGGAACACAAGAAGCAATAACCTCCAAGAGTAAAACGCTGTGAAGAATGCAACAACTAAGCTTATTACAAAAGCAAAGCTATCCGTGCTATAAGCATGTTCAATTATCAAATCCTTTGAGTAAAAACCTGCAAATGGAAATATTCCAGAAAGCGCAAGAGATCCAATCCACATGAGAGTATAAGTGCAAGGGATTTTCTTCCAGCAATTTCCCATTTTCTGAATGTTTTGCTCATGATGCATTGCATGAATCACATTGCCAGCACCAAGAAATAGTAGAGCTTTAAAAAAAGCGTGTGTCATTAAATGAAAAATAGCAACATTGTAAGCAGAAAGCCCACATGCCATGAACATATAACCAAGTTGACTGCAGGTTGAATAAGCAATTATTTTTTTTATATCGTTCTGAGTAATCGCAACCGTAGCTGCAAAGAAAGCAGTAAGTGCCCCAACAATAACTATTAATTCTCGTGCCACATTTGATAGCTCAAATAATGGAGAACATTTTGCTACTAAAAATATACCTGCTGTTACCATCGTTGCTGCGTGAATGAGTGCAGAAACAGGGGTTGGCCCTTCCATTGCATCTGGCAACCAAACATGTAAACCAAGCTGTGCAGATTTACCCATACAGCCAATAAAAAGTAATATGCATATTATATGAGTTACTTTGAATTCACAGCAGAATGCCCTAATGTTCTGCGTGCCAAGAAGATCAGTTGTGTCAAAAACTTCAGTAAAATTCAAAGAGTGAAATGTATAATAAATAAGAAAGGTTCCAATCAATAGTGCAAAGTCTCCTACCCTATTCACAACAAATGCTTTAATTGCTGCATTATTTGCAGAATATTTTTGGAACCAAAATCCTATGAGTAAATAAGAACATAGGCCAACCCCTTCCCAGCCAAAAAAAAGCTGCACGAAATTATCGCTTACAACCAGCACAATCATGCAAAACGTAAATAGCGATAGGTAAGAAAAAAACCTCGACTTCCCCTTATCATGCTCCATATAACCGATAGAGTAGAGATGTACTACCAGTGAAACGGTGGTAATAACAATAAGCATTAAGGATGAGAGAGCATCCACACTAATTGCCCAATTTACTTTTAATACACTTAATGAAAATAAAGGAAATAAACTCAAGTGATAATTTTCAGAGAAGGTGAGAAAAACATACCAAGATAAAACTGCAGATATTCCAATCCCTGCCGTTGTAACTAACTGACTAAAAACATCTCTTCTAAAAAGTGCTGCAAACAGTGAACCAAAGAGTGGCAAAAATACTATTAATTTCAGTATATCCATCATTCTTTCATTAAATTTGCTTGTTCAACGTCTATATTGCCACGGCTTCTATAATATACAACCAATATTGCAAGCCCAACTCCTGACTCTGCTGCCGCAACAGTCAACACAAACATCACAAAAATTTGCCCAACTATATCATTCATAAAGGCAGAAAAAGCAACTAAGTTGATATTAATTGCCAGCAATAATATTTCTATTGATAACAATATATTGATTATGCTCTTACGGTTGATGAAAATACCGCACACTCCAATAGTGAACAAAACAGCAGCAACTATCAAAAAGTGATTTAATCCTATTTCCATTCTACTCCTTTTCCAAATTTAGCCTTAATCAATTTTACAGATGAAGATTGTGTCAATTGCTTTAATACATTCTGTTTTTTAACTCCTTTTTTCTTGTCCTGCAAAGTAAGAGCAATTGCACCGACAATTGCAACAAGCAGCAGAATACCAGAAAGATGAAAAGCGTACATGTAGTCGGTATACAGCAAATTACCAATAGCTTTCACATTATTGGTATTATAGTTTATAACATTGCTTATATTCGGTGCTGAGCTGCGGATTACAAAGCTGATGACTAGAAAAAACACAACACACAACATAGCACCAAGAGTGCAATGCTTTGCAAAACCCTGGCGCAACCTTATGTAGTCAATATCGAGCATCATAACTACAAAGAGGAACAACACCGCAACCGCACCGATGTATACTATCATCACCATCATAGCAATGAACTCAGCTCCAAGGAGAATGAAAAGAACTGCAGAGTTAACGAAGGTGAAAATTAAAAATAATACTGCATGCACAGGATTTCTTACACTAATTACGCATACAGCAGATAAAATGCTGAGAATTGCAAAAAAATAAAAGAAAAAAGGCATCGATACTTTAACTGCAACAATAGTTACTAACTTAAGGTAATTGTTGCTGTAAAGTCAATACTATATTAAAGATTTGAAAATATCGTACTACAAGCTTCAACTCCTCAGTAATGCAATAAACACTCTTGACAATCTTGATTTATTAATATATAATGTATGTATATTAATAGTCAGCGGTAGCTCAAAATGTACAACATATTTGGTTACTTCAAAAGCAACAATAGTTCTAACGCACAAAATAGCAGATTAAATGGAGAAGGTTATCAATACACCACAAGAGACTATATGACAATTTACTTTAATAACACATTAGCAAGTTTCAGTAGATCATTGATAGAATTTAAAGAAAAAGCATATGGTTTTATATATGATATTGGAGCTTGGTTGAAAGCAACATATGAAAATTTCACTGAACGAGCTGAAATTCATAACTTCTATGTTCCAGAAAAACTTCCTATTAAAGCTGAGGAAATAAAGATGAAGGAACTGAATCGTAAGCCTAAGCCATTTCAAACTCCACCTATTCATCAAACAAGCAGAAGTTTTGATGCCAATATCTCAAATCAAGTTGTTGTTACTTACCATACACTTGAAGCTACCCCAACAAGATAGATCTACGCTTAAATATCTAGTACTTGAATGAGTTGAATGTTATGTTCAATAAGACCTTTACAATATTTGGATCATAGGTTTAACTTTATAAAGTTATAATCTATAGAGCTTCAATGAACGATTATCTCTCACTGTTAAATCCAGAACAGCAATTAGCTGTAACTAACATAAATGGGCCAGTTTTGATACTGGCAGGAGCCGGAACCGGAAAAACAAGAACGATTACTTCAAGAATAGCACACATAATTAGAAACGGTCACGCTTATTCTGATGAGATATTAGCAGTTACATTTACAAATAAAGCAGCAAATGAGATGGTATCAAGGGTACTTGAGCTAACGGGCACAAACATACCATGGCTTGGCACTTTCCATGCAATTGCAGCAAAAATTTTGCGCATGCACGCAGAAATTGTGGGCTTAAACCCCAATTTTACAATCATTGGTGTGGATGACCAATTACAGGTAATAAAAAATATTATCAATGAAATAAATCCTGATTACCTATCAGAAAAATATAAGACCATTATGAATATTATTCAGCAATGGAAAGAGAAGTGCTTATTGCCGTCTGAAGTGGAAGATGTTCAATCATTTAGGCCAGTTTACGTAACTGCACTTAAAGTCTATTACCAGTATCAGGAAAGGTTAAAATTCCTTAACTCTGTTGATTTTGGTGACTTATTGTTATATAACATACAACTTTTTAATAAAAAGACCGAGGTTCTGTCCTACTACCAAAACAAGTTTAAGTATGTCATGGTAGATGAGTATCAAGATACAAATGCAATACAATATCTTTGGCTAAAATACCTTGCAAAAGAGCATTCAAATATTTGCTGTGTAGGAGATGATGACCAGTCGATATACAGTTGGCGTGGTGCAGAAGTTGAAAATATTTTGAAATTTTCCGATGATTTTAAAAATGCAAAAACCGTTAAACTGGAGTGTAACTACAGGTCAACATCCCACATAATTGCAACTGCATCATATGTGATCAATCACAATAAGACTCGCTTAGAAAAAAAATTGTGGACAACAAACATTGAAGGCGAAAAGGTAAATCTAATCAAATTGTGGGACGGAAAGGCTGAAGCAAGGTTCATAAGCGAACAGATATTAAAACTCAATAAATACAGATTTAGTGATATTGCAGTGCTCGTCAGGGCTACTTTTCAAACTAGAGTTCTCGAAGAGTATTTTATAAAATATTCAATTCCCTATAAGATTATAAGTGGCGTAAAATTCTACGAACGTCAAGAAGTAAGGGATATAATTGCATATTTGAGGCTTGTTACAAATAATAATGATGATCTCGCTTTTGAAAGGATCGTAAATCGTCCAAAAAGAAGCATAGGAGCTACAACTCTAAAGAAAATATACACGACTGCTCAGGATAACAAAATTTCTTTTTTTGAGGCAGCAAAAATATTGGTTAATAGTGATCAAGTAACCGAAAGAATTAAACTCTCACTAAATGATTTTTTAAATAAAATTAAAGCTTGGGAAGAAATAGTAAGCGTAAAACCACTGCATGAATTTGTTAAAATCGTAGCAAATCAATCAGGATATATGGAAATGCTTGAGAATGAAGGAGTGACGGGTTTAGCGCGAATAGAAAATGTTAAAGAGCTCATTTCATCTTTGAAGAATTTTGACAGCACTATAACCTTCTTGGAGCATATTAGTTTGGTGATGGAAGTGGATAATATGAATAGCGATGACACTGTATATGTTATGACTCTTCATGCGGCTAAAGGGCTTGAATTCCCGTGCGTGTTTTTACCTGGTTGGGAAGAAGGATTATTTCCTCATCAAAGATCTTTTGAAGATAAAAGTGGTAAAGCTTTGGAAGAAGAGAGAAGACTTGCATATGTTGGCATAACTAGAGCAAAAGAAAGGTTGATCATTTCATGTGCAGATAGGAGGGAAATTAATAATCAGTGGCAACCAATGAGCACTTCTCGATTTATTAAAGAATTGCCAAGAGAAAATGTTGAGGTGATCAAGAATAGTGCCTACTGTTGAAGCTATAACTGCAGCTCTTACGACAAACACATCTGAATTACTTCAATTATATATTTCTCCTGGCAAAAATTCTCTGATGGTCTTAAATAAAATTTTCAGTGAATGATTATCAGACATGTTGTGTTCTGCTGATTTTATTAAGTGTATTTCAACGTCTGTTGACTTAATTTTTTCAGCTAAATTCAATGAAGTTTGATAAGGAACATCTTTATCATTAATGCTATGCAATAAGCGCACAGGACAGTTTATATCTATTGCTTCTCTGTTTAAAAGAAGGTTCTTTCTACCGTCTTCGATCAGATTTTTAGTTATTTTGTATGCACAATGCTCCGAAGTAAAATCTATTACACCTTTAGAACCTAGTTCTTCTTTTTGCTTGCCTGACAATTGCTTGAATATCAAATCTTCAGTAAAATCAGGAGCAGACGATATGCCGATTAATGCTGCAATTTTTTCTGGAAATTGAAGAGCAGTGAGCAGCATCAGCCATCCTCCCATACTTGAACCTATAATTATTTGTTTATTGCTAGTTAATTCACTTATCACTTTAGCACAATTTTTTTGCCAATCACTTATTGTATAATCAGCAAAATCACCGCTTGAATTACCATGGCCAAAATAATCAAAGAGCACAAGTGCTATATCATTTTCTTGGCAAAATTTGTAAACGGCAGTTGCTTTAGTTCCATCCATATTGGATGCAAAACCACTAAAAAAAACTATAGAAGCCTTCTTTCCTTGTAGCTTTCGATATGCTATATGGCCATTACTTCCATCGAGTAATTTACAATAATTCATACTACTTTGGCAAGGCAACCGGACTATCGCTCATCGAACGCAAATAGCTGACTAGATCTGCAATCTCTTGTGGATTGGAAATGCCTGCAAATGCCATACGTGTACCTTTTATGTAGGCTTTTGGATTTTTTAAAAAAGCAAATAACTCCTCATACTCCCATTTCCCACCTTTTTCAAGTAGTGCTTTTGAGTAATTGAATGAGCTGCCAAGATGGGCCTTTTTATTTCCAACCACGTTCCATAAGTTTGGCCCCACTTTATTCATTCCACCTTTCTCAAAACTATGACAAGCTATACATTTTTTTGCTGCTGACTTGCCTTTTTCAAAGCTAGCATTCTGCATGAGCTCTCCAATATCAAGTGCCACTTGTTCAATCTTTTGTTGAGGCTCATTGCTGGCTGCTACTATTGTTTGGTGTTCAATTTTATAATCCTCTGGGTTGTAGAGCATATCAACTACATTACTAACTATCATAATTATTAATCCAGAAAGTAAAATCGATGCTGCAATCTTATTAAGCTCCATAGTTAATTCTTATCAAGTAATGTTACTTAAATTATGCAAATATTTTCGCAAACAGTAAACAATTACCTTTATTTCACCAAAGATAGAAATTTCTATTACTTAGCTAAGTTAGGAGACTGCAATTCTATTTCTATCGGAGTAACTTGTGGTTCAATTACATAATGATCTGGAATAACATATTAAAATAGATTTCCTGCAAACTTGTCTGCAATGATTGAAACTGGAACTACTTCTATAATGTTCGTTTGCTTGACCTAAGATTCAGGAGCATTTAAACTGAATTTTATAAAGTACTAGAAATGATAGGAAATCTAAGAGGAATAGTTGATGAGGTGTGTAGCGATCACATAATCCTGAATGTGAATGATGTTGGCTACATAGTATATCTTTCAGCCAAAACTTTAAGTGCTTGTTCGATTGGAAGTAGAGTAAAATTACTTATCGACACTTATGCAAATAGCAGAGAAAACGTTACTCAGCTATATGGCTTTATAAGTAAAGAAGAACAGCAGTGTCTGCGTTTATTAGTTAAAGTGAGCGGTGTCAGCTATAAAACCGCAATGTCAATTTTGAGCAAATTAACTCCAGAGCAACTGTTTTTGGCAATTATAAATGAGGATAAACTAGCACTTAAGGTGAGTGGACTTGGCCTGAAACTCATAAATCGAATTATTACTGAGCTGAATGGCAAAGTAAGTAAATTAGAGATAAATAACAATCATTTTCACTCAATTAGTGAAGATGCTCTTTCAGCTTTGATCAATCTTGGATATGAAAGAACAAAAGCTTATGATACAATAAAAAAAATAGAAGATGAATCACCAAACTTGGACACTAAAGATATTATTCGTATGGCGCTTAAAACAATATGAAGTCAATATCATGTAGTAAGGAATACTCTGAAGATGTACGTAATTTAAATATCCGGCCTGAGCAACTTGATGATTTTGTCGGGCAAAAAGACTTAATACAAAATTTAAAAGTGTTTATAAATGCTGCACAGACGAGAGCTGAAGCTTTGGATCACGTATTGCTCTATGGTCCTCCAGGGCTTGGTAAAACAACTTTAGCACAAATTGTCTCTAAGGAGTTAAGGGTTAGCTTTCGTGCAACTTCTGGTCCATTGCTTAGTAAAGCTGGGGACTTAGCTGCAGTGCTCACTACTTTAAATGCAAAAGATGTTCTATTTATCGATGAGATTCATAGATTAAATCGTAGCATTGAGGAAGTTTTATATACTGCTATGGAAGATTTTTGCCTAGATATACTAGTAGGTGAGGGCCCATCTACCAGAACTTTAAGAATAGATTTACCACCATTTACACTGATTGGGGCAACAACACGGCTTGGACTGCTTTCTGCACCGCTGAGGGATCGTTTTGGTATTCCCCTGCATCTTGAGTTTTATTCTTTTGAGGAACTGGTTGATATTATAAAAAGAGGTGCAAGAGTTCTTTGTGCTGAAATCGAAAAGGATGCTGTGCAGGAAATTGCCTGCCGCGCCCGTGGTACTCCAAGAATTGCTTTGAGATTACTCAGAAGAATAAGAGATTTTGTTGAAGTAAAAGATGATAAAAAAATTACCTGTGAAATTGCCGGTTCTGCACTATCAAAATTGGGTATAGATAAAATGGGACTAAATAAATTAGATATGGATTATCTGAGATTTTTGTTTAACACCTCAGGACCTGTTGGAATTGACACCATATCTATTGCACTATCTGAAGATGTTGGCAATATTGAAGAAACAGTAGAACCTTATTTAATCAAGGTCAGTTTTGTAAAGCGCACACCAAGAGGACGTGTTTTAACTGATCAAGCAAGGGAATATCTCAGCATTAATTCAGTGGTATGCTAGTATTATACTATATTTTATAACATTGTATAGTATTACATTAAACATTATAATATTCTTTTATTATATGATTTGCAGGTGTTTTAGAGGCAAATAAGAAAGTCTTCTGTTATAGTGAATATGTTCTTGAAAAATTACGTAATATATGCTAGGCTGTATATAGTATGAATGTAAAAATATCAATAATTTATTGATATTTTTTAAGATTAATACTTATTAAATACTTCATATTGTAAGATTGAGTTATTGTATTTTATAGACTTAAGATAAAATGGTAAAAAGCCTTCTAAACAATTATAGAAACAGTAATTCAATTAATGGAGAAAAAGCAATGAAAAATTTTTTAATCAATAACAACGAAGAGGACGGTAGCTCAATCTACATTAATCGAATCAGAGAGCAAGATCTCTCTGCAGAGCAGAAGCTCAATGAATTAAAAGGATTCATGGAGGAGCTTGCTAGGAAAGCTGAGCTCAAGAGAATAGAGCTTGAGCGTCAGGCTGCGAGTTGCATTGATGAAACATTATCTCAAGTAGAGCTACATATACAAGATAATGAGGATTACTTTACTGATGATAATCAAGGGGTATTCGCAAATTTCTTTGAATCCCTCTTTAATCTTTTTGAAGTAAATGTAGATCCGAAAGTCTACAAAATGCTCAAGGAGAAGAAAGAGAAAAATCTGCTTCTTTCGATAATTAAGTTTTTGCGTGATAAGCTTAAGGAATTAGTTAAAAAGATCTTCAAAAAAGATTTAGATTTAAGTTGGGATAAAAGGCTAGACAAAGAGATAAAAGAATTGCAGGAGAAATTACTCAGCGGTGAGTTATCTCCTGAAGAAGAAATAGCAATACTCGAACGTTTGCAAGCGTTGCAAAATTTAAAATTGAAGCTTCAAACTTTTCTCGTGGGCTCAGTCATTGCAATGTTTGCAGAAATTTTTGCAGTTGATTTAGCAGCAGTAGTAGAGCAAGATGTAACTGAGGAAAAAAGAGACAAAAAAGCAGAAAAAACAGAATCAAAAGAAGTTCGTCAAGAAATAGAAACAAAAGTGAATGAAATCATACCAATTTCCCTATTTAATTTTTCATCTCAAGTTCCAATGCCAATTGTTCTAGACAAGCAAGAACGTGCTATTTTACCAAAGCCTATAGAAAAATTAGTAGACACTCTACCTAAACCTGTTATAAGTCACAAAAATAGTGAAGTACAAAAACTGGAAAAAATGAATAAAGAAAAGAAAGAAGCAAAAGAAGAGAAAACTGAAAAACCAAAATTAGCTGTCTGTCCACCTGCTCCACAGCAAAAGGAACACAGGAGAATTAGAAGAAATAACAAAGAGAGGGATACTTATGGGACGAAACGAATAAAAGAGCCTTCTGCTAAGAGTCAGCAAAAAGCTGCTAATGCTGCTGTGGAACTGCCAGGAGGATTAACTGATGGTGTAAGAGTTGAAAACCACGCTTCTTCAGTCAAAGAGAGAGGTGTGTAAAGGTTCTCTCTCTTTTTTTCATTCCAGACTGGTTTTTTATCTGGATTCCAGCATCAAGTGCTGGAATGACATGGCGGAATGTCATCTAAGTAGCTCTCTCTCTTGTCATTTCAGTAGCCCCTTTGATGTCATCCCAGTCTGGGATCCAGAGAACTTAGTTAAAAGAGCTGTCATTCCAGTTTAGGATCCATTTTTCTTCTGGATTCCAGCGTTACGCGCTGGAATGACATTGTCTTGAATAAAATTTGAATGAAAACCGGTCTGTCATTCAGGTAGCCCTTCATTTTCATTCCAGTGCCTCCTTTGATGTCATCCCATTACCTCCTCTCTTGTCATCCAAGTAGCTGACACTGGGATCCAGGAACTTAGTTAAAAGAGCTGTCATTCCAGTTTAGGATCCATTTTTCTTCTAGATTCCAGACTGGAATGACACCGTCTTGAATGGAAGCCAGTGCCAACGATGCGCCATATTACAATGTTCGTAAAGTTGTGTACTCAGACACTGTCATCCAGATACAATTTCATCATATAAATCTTTCCATTCTTGATTTGTTTTTTCAATTAAGTTTATTTTCCATTTTCTCTGCCAACTTTTTAGGAGTTTTTCTCTACTAATTGCTAAATTTATGTCTTTCAAAATAGACTAGTTTACAAACATTGTACTTTGACGTGAAACCAGAGATGGCTTTGCTTTTGTGTTCCCAAATTCGTTTAGTCAAATTTGATGTTATACCTATATATAGAGTCCCATTGCGTTCACTTGCAAGTATATAAATATAATAACTTTTCATATATAATAAATAAATTTACCGAATTCCAGACTGGAATGACATTAAAGGAGCTACTTGATGACACTAAAGAGGCTATTCTTTGATACTAAAGAGGCTACTTGAATGACAAGAGAGAAAGTATTGGAATGACACCGTCTTGAATGGGAGGCAGTGCCAACGATGTGCCATATTGCAATGTTTGTACAGTTGCGACTTAAGTCAATAAGGAAAGGTGTTATTCCATTACCTCCTCTCTTGTCATCCCAGTCTGGAATCCAGGAGTATAAAAATGGTGAATAAAATTTATGTTAAAAAACTGCTTGTGCTAATAATTGATTCTTAATATACTCATTACATAATAATTTAGTTTAGAGGTTGATATGCATGGTAACAATGGTTCAGGCAAAAGAGTATTTGATAATACTGCTCCAGGAGGAGGAAGGGTTGATCTGAGCAAAATAGATCCAAAGAAAATAGATGATTTTAGAGACATGATTAGACGTGAAGAGGAAAGAAAGAAAAATCAATCTAGTGGTCAGGGCACCAGTAGGAGTGGTAAGTAATTATGTTAATTAATTAGAGAGGTGGCGTTATGCCTAATAAAAGTAAAATAAATCGAGAATTAGTAAAAGCGTTTAATAGTGTTCTTCTTTCTGATAATACTGCTATTACTAATCTCACTATAGAAAAAGATCATGTTGTTCTCTCATTTGATAAAGATATGAATATTGGTCAGCGCAAAGACTACTTGAAAAATATGAGAGAGAGTATAGTAGGAAAGTTTTGTGGAGATAATGAAGATGAGGATGAAAAAGTTTTTGTCGAAAAGGCTGCCAATGATCTTTTTTATACAGACTCTTTTCCTTTTAACTTTAATCAAGGAAAATGGACTACAGATAATAGCAGACATAGGTTTTCAGTGCCAATTGAAAAAGAGGTAGTTTGTAATCTAAAATATTTGCTAGCTAATGAACTTATACGATTTACAATAGCACGTATTATAGACGATCATCCTAAAGGTCCAGATTATGTGAATGAAAATGTATACGATGTGGGTTTTGAAAGAAAATCTTATTTATACTGTAAGGGCTTTGATGATCAAGAATTAAAAAAATCTTTTGTAAAATCATTCTCATCGAGAATGGAAAGTTATGAAAATAGTCCTAAAAGATTTAAGGATTTTTTAGAAGAGAAGGGGAATTATGTATATCTAAAGAAAGGCGTTTTTGATGATCTTAAATTCATCAAAGACATAGTAAAGCATGAAGCACACTTGACAGGTCGTTGTTTTGATACTCCACAAGGCGAGATTGGAGTTAATGACATGATGAAATTTGCAGTGGTTGATTTGTTTCGTAAAGCAAACATACAAGTTGATTTTATGGTGCGTAATTCTTACTTAGGGGGTGATGAAGATTCAGTTTTAATTCCTATTATAAGTGGTAGTAATGGTAATAGATATTTAACAAGAGAAGAAGTGAATCACGTTAATAATATGTTTGGTATGGATGTATTAAATAATGTTGAAGCTTATACTTCGCAGAAGTCTCTATTGAATAGTGATAGTAAAGGATTGTACGGAATAGATTTTGCTAACCCAGACATTGCTTACTGTGTGATGGATAAGATCATGGAGAGCTCTGTAATCAATGAGGATTATAAACTGTCCATTGATCCTGCGCGTGTGCCAGCTATGAAACCACAAATTCTTGTCCCTCCTGAAAAAGTAGGGACGGATGGACCAAGTGCAGATACAAGTGCAGATAGTGATTTTGGTGATTCACCTAAGAATTCAGTTATAGGTAAATCACATAATGGAAACACAAGCAAATTCCTTAGGCCTGACTACTATGGTGAAGGTAAAGGTGGGGATGATGCTTCGGCTAAAGATAGTGGCTTTGGCCCTTCTTCAGCACGATCTTCTTTTAATAAGCCCAAAACAACATTTAACCAACCTTCTATATCACAGCCTGACCAATGTTCTGCAAAAAAGCAGACATCAACTAATAAAAAATCAATTTGTTGTATTTTATAGCTAAAGGAAATTAGGCTATTCAAAGATGAATTGTGAATGAAAGTTTATTTGCCAAGGTAGAGCTGCCTTGGCCTACAAATCTTGGTTTCTTTATCGTTTACCATTTCATACCACTGGGCAACCCAACCAGTGGTTCTTGCAAGTGCAAAAATGGGTGTAAACATACTTGAAGGGATACCGATAGCATTCATTATTATACCTGAATAAAAATCAACATTTGGATACAACTTACGTGTAATAAAATACTCATCCTTTAAAGCTATTTCTTCAAGTTTTTTTGCAATTTCAAGTAATTCATTGTTTTGCTCTAGTTTGCTTAAAATCTCATGACAAGCATCCTTTAATATAAGCGCGCGCGGATCATAGTTTTTATAAACACGATGTCCAAATCCCATTAGCTTAAATGGATCTTTATCATCTTTAGCTTTCTCAATGAATCTATCTACATCTCCACTTTGCTCTATCTCTTTTAGCATATTTATAACTGCCTCATTAGCTCCACCGTGTGCTGGACCCCAAAGTGTAGCAACTCCTGCAGACAGGCTTGCAAATAGATTAGAACCAGCTGACCCTACCAATCTGACAGCTGCTGTAGAAGCATTCTGTTCATGATCAGCATGGAGAGTAAATATTTTATCCAGAGCTTTTACAAAAAGGGTATTATTAACAGCACTGCCAAATATCATATTTAAGAAATTCTCACTATAACTTAATTTATTATTAGCATTTGTGAATTCCTGATTGTTGATATGTCTATAAATCATTGCAACAATTGCAGGAACTTGTGCTATTGCAGAAATTCCAAAATCTAAATCTTCACCATTGACATTGTTGCCATGTGTTTCATGGTAAGATGCTGACAAATTTGCAAAACATGCAACTAAAATCGACATAGGGTGAGCAGTTTTTGGAAATGCTTTGATTACATTTGTAACTTGCTCTGATACTTTGGATGATTCTTGTATTTTGAGAAGAAATTTTTTGTGTTGCTCTGAACTGGGTAGTTCACCATAGAGCAATAAATAAATCACAGCAGTAAAACTATTATTCTCTGCCAAATCAGCTATATCATGTCCCCTATACTTAAGAACTCCTTCATCTCCATCAATGAATGTAATTGTGGAAGAGCATGAAGCTGTGGAAACAAACCCCGGATCATAAGTGAATAATCCTGTCGTCTTATATAAATCCTTAATATTTAACACGTCAGGACCTACTGTTCCACTTAATACGGGCAGATCAATTTTTGACCCATTACTTAGTTCCAATAATGCTTTTTTATCCATCACTTGAGCTACTTAATTTTATACAGAATATACAAACTGAAAAGTATATATTAATACAGTTAACTTTACATTAACCGTATTAAGCGGTCATCAATGCTTTTACTTTTGCATTTAAGCGACTTATTTTACGTGCAGCAGTATTCCTATGAATGACACCTTTATTTACACATTTGTGTAAATTGGATTCAGCATTCCGAAATGCCAAGACAACATTCTCTTTGTCACCAGACTTGATTATATCAACTAATCTTCTAATAGCAGTACGAGTTTTGCTTTTTCGCATCTTATTTACTAAAGTACGCTTTGCTATTACCTTCATCATTTTTTTAGCACTCTTATGATTTGCCATATATTAATACCTGTACTTTTCTTTTAATTATAAAGTTTTTTTGTTAATTTGCAATATCAGTTTTTTCTGCAATTAATCTACTACTTCTTTCTTCAATGATTTTTTCTAAACTTTGCAAGAATTCATTTTTGTTTAACCCAGGATATATGGGAGGTAATATTTCTATTACCGCCTTTCCGGGATTCTTTCTCAGAGAAAGTATGCTTTTTGGCCAAAACAAACCAGTGTTTAAAGCAATCGGTAACACAGGAACAGATAATACGCTATATAAAGCAGCAATACCCGATTGATATTTTATATTTTGGTTTATAGTCGTTCTTGTGCCTTCAGGAAATATTATTATGCTTCTATTTTCTTTTATATGCATTTTTGCTAGTTTAATTATATGGCGTATAGAACTGATACCATCTGAACGGTTAATAAAAATCATTTTCAGCGCTATAAGATGTAAACCAATGAATGGAATCCATTTCAATTCACGTTTTAAAATAAAAACTGCTTTTCTAAAGAGTAGTATAAAAATAAATGTTTCAAATGGAGATTGGTGTTTAGATGCAATTATAAAAGGTTGCTTAGGAATGTTTTCCATTCCCCTCACTTCATATTTAATGCCACATAATAAACGCAACATGAATAATACAACTCTCACCGAGCAAACAAGGAAAATGGTTATTACACACTCAGGAAAGAAAATTACAGGGAGAGTAATTAAAGTATAGAATACTTCCCATAATATAAGGAGTAAATTAAACAATAAACTTGCAATCACAAACACACGTAAACTTATTTGAATTTAACTTTACTACAAAACTAAAAGCAATAAGTTTAATTATTGATCATCTGAGTAATAGGATGAGAATCAGCTAATTTGTCCTTTAACTTTTCATTAGCAATATGAGTATATATTTGTGTTGTAGAAAGATTAGTATGGCCAAGAATTTTTTGTATCAGCACAATATTTGCTCCGCTATTCAGTAGATGGGTAGCAAGAGAATGCCTAATCACATGTGGAGAGATTTTATTTTCATCAATATCGCACTTTCTTGCTAATTCCTTTATTAATTGACCAACTCTTTGCCTTGTAATGGGTTTATTAGGTTTATCACCTGGGAATAGCCAATCAGATTTTTTGTTGTTAGGAAGCAGATTGTCACGAATTGATAAATAATTTTTAAGACTTTGCAATGCTTGCTCATTAAAAAGGATTTGCCTTTCTCTGCTACTTTTTCCCTTTATTATTATATAGCCTTCTTTACCATTACCGTTTACTAAATGTAATACTTCACATAACTTCATATTAATTAGTTCAGAAACACGCATCCCGGAAGAGTAAAGAATATCTAAAATTGCACATAGCCTTTTACTGCTTATCTCTTTATTCGATCCGCTTGCTGATTTTTTTACTGTTTCCATGAGCAAAAATATTTCTTGAACACTTAAATACTTAGGCAAAGGACGGGAAACCTTTGGATTTCTTAATTCATTATCATTAGCCGGTGCTGGATTAAAATCTATTATTCCATCATTAAATAGGCACTTATAGAAATTTTTGATAGCAGATATTTTTCTTGATATAGAACTAGTTTTATATTTCTTTTGTGTACGTAAAAAGTTTACATAATCTTTAATATTAGCTTTACTTGCACCAACTAAGGTAGTGCCTCCTTCTAATAAAAATTTTTCAAGTTGGTGTAAATCTGAACGATAACTTTCCAAAGTATTTTGTGTAGAGGATTTTTCAGAAACCAAAGCATCTATGTAATACGTGATGTAAAGATTCTCTTTTTTATTTTGTGGTTGTTTATTTTTCATTATCAGCTCCTATATTTATTTCTTTGACTATAATTTGATTGAAAGTATTTTTTGTGTTTTTTATAAGAAAATATGAGATAAACAAAGCATTTATCAATAAAGTAAGTACTACAAACCTTTGTTTTAACCTTTTTTTTAAATTTGATCTTATTTTTACCATATTTCAATTATCACATTGAGTCTATAAAAAACATCCTGTAAAGTAAGTTTTACTATCGTATAAAATTTCCCTTAGCTATGTCTGTTTATTCTTATTATATCATAGTATTTATTATAATTTTAACATAAAGAAATAGTGATTTCAACTTCATTATTGTATGGGTATTAATAAATTTTTAATATATGTAATAAATACCTTACAAAAAAAGGAATCAATTTGCACTTTTTTTTAATAAAGTGTTAATAAAAGGAATGGTTACATTTGATCCTATAGATTCATTATCTATTTTTTCTATAACTTTATTAATGCTGTGGAAAGAACGTTCTATTCTTGCTAGAATATAATCAATTACCTTTAGATCAATTTTTAACTGTTTATCTGAAAATTGTTTTATTAGCATAATTCTTAATAATTCTTCGCTTGCAGGTAAAATTTTTACGCTGATAGTTGATAATATTCGCGAGCTTAAATCTTTTAGTTTGAAGTTAAGCTTTTTCGGTAAAATCGAAGAAGTAATTAGCAGTCTCTTATCATTTTCTTTCATGTAATTATAACAATGTAACAACATTTCCTCATCTTTAATGTTTTGTACATCTTCTAAAATAAACGCATCGCTGTACCTCATTTCGCTTACAAAATTATTTACATCAATGAAAATAGCATCGTTTTTTGATTGCCAGATATGAGCAAGGTGAGTTTTCCCAGAGCTGTTAGGTCCAAAAAGAATCAGGCATTTCCAAGATAAATCATTAACTATTGAGTTATATACGTGCTTATTTTCATCTAAGGTGATATAATTTTGCCAACAATAATCAACTTGATTATTGTTAAATAAATTTAATTGCACGTAAAGCCTCTTACATTACTACTTTTTGATAATAATTTTTGCATAAAAATTTACTTGGTCAGGTAAGGAAGCAGTATTACTACTACCCCCTCCCTTAGAAACGCAGCATGCAGGTTTCCCCACACTACGCTTGAGCCCCTTATCTAAGTTCTTCTTTTCTAGAACCGGCTTGTCCTTCATGATTCCTCAGGAAACATCATTCTTAATGGTGACACCAACAGTAGAGAACCTTCTCTTGAAAAGGAGCTTGCTAACATTCTTGTTCGTTTCACTCTCTCATCAAAATACTTTTTCCATTTTAAGTCAAGGGGATTTGCATCCGCTCTGATTTTAACATGTCGTCTGATAGGTATATCAATCAGCTTAAGCAGTCTTAAATACCGTATCTCTTTTGGTTTGTTCTTGCATATGGGTGCAGCAAAAACCCATTGGCGTTGACCCATTACTTTGAAGTAACGATTCTTTATCCAACGTAATCCTTTACGAGGATGTCTTTTCTTTGCCCATTTCCATAAACTATGCCAAATTTCATTGTCGATTTTTCTAAACGCTTTTTTAGCACACACATGGTGATAGTAATTTCCCCATCCTCTCAGTAGAGAGTTAAGTGACTTAATTACTATTACACCTACGACAATGTTGCAAATTTTTATTTTCCTTTCCATTATGTCCAGAAGAGTTCGGTAGCTCTTTTACGCGAAATACCACATTTACGTCCTCAAGGTTAATTTCAATTCTCTTGACCAATGTTCTGATAATATCACGTTTAGTTAACCAGTCTGCGTTATCAAGGTTTAACGTAATATTGGAAGAAAAGTCTTCTAAATTGGCCACAACCAGAGTTACCTCCTGTTCTAATTCCTTTTGATAAAATATCTTTTTCTTCTCTTCTTTAATTGTTTTTAAGCTTTGTTTCATTGCTTTAATTCGTGGTTCAAATTCCTCTTGATTGATATATTCTTGAGCATAACTATCGATAAGTCTAGCAATACCACGTTTTAATTTATTTTCTTGTTTCTCTAGCAGGTCACTTTTTTGATCCAATGATGATTTTTTTAGTTCTGAAAGCCTACGCTTGTATTCTTCTAAAATCCTGTTTGGATTTTTCAATAACTGCTTAACCTCTTCCCACACAGCTGTTTCTAATGCATCTGAGCGAATGGGTTTATTGTCACAAATCTTATTACCACCAAAACGGTAAGAATCTTTACCACTACAACGGTAATATGCATAATGACCACCTTCTTCTTCTCGTCTACTTCTCATGCAAGTTCCGTAACATCCGTAATTACAACGCTTACATATGACTAAACCTTGTAGTAAGTACTTTGCTCCTCTTTTTCTTGTCCTTGCTACTTTTCTATTTTCAGCTAATTGTTCTTGAACAATATCAAATATATCTTCATCTACTATATTTGGCACTTTAATATAAATCCAATTTGCTTTTTCAACAGGATAGACAGAGTGGTTACTTTTTGGCTGCTCACAAGAGCCTTTCTGTGGTCTTACTTGCTTTAATCTTACTCCTAACCTTCTTCTACCAAAAGCTGCTTGTCCTTTGTAAGCAGGGTTTTTCAACATACTCCAAATTGTACCTTTATTCCAGCGTTCTTTTCCTTTTTGTGTCTTAATGGACATAGTATTTAGCCGACGACATACTTCCCCAATACTTGTTCTTTCTCTGCCTATCCACAAAAATACTTTACGAACGACATCAGCTTCTTTTTCGTTAATCTCAAATAAAGCTTGTCCTCCTCCCATATGCTTATCTATATAACGATAACCATAAGGAGCTCCTCCCATTACATTTACATAGCCTTTGTTAGCTGCATAGATTTTACCACGACGACTTCGTTCCATAATTTTCGCACGTTCATATTCTGCTATCATACCTTGCATTTGTAACAGTAATTGAGATTCTGGGTTACCGTTAATCTCATAATTTAAAAAAACCACTTTTGCTCCTGCTTTTTCAAATTCTTCAATCAGCACCATTTGATATGCATATTTTCTAGATAAACGATCAGGAGAATGAATGTAAATCTTATCAATTTTACCTTCTGTTACTTTATCACGTAATTTTTCTAAATCAGGGCGGACTAAATGAGATCCACTGTAGCCGTTATCAATAAATTTATACTCACTTAACAATCTGTATCCGTCCAGATTAATTTGCTTCTCTAAAGCTGCAATTTGACTTTCTATCGTATTTCCTTCTACTTGTTTCCCCGAAGAAACTCTCGCATATAAACATACTGTTACCATTTGACCCTCCTTGAATCCCATTTTTATGTTTTAAGTTTTTTTGACTTATTTCCTTTGACACTACCTTTTCATAAGCATCTGATAAGCATTGTTCTGCTAACCGATTAGGTTCATAGCTACAGCTAATTTGGATAGCTAATCTCTTGTTTCTCATGACTTTTCCTTGAAATAATATGTTCATATCATTCCTTAAAGCCGATGGTTAATTGATTATTAGCGCTATAAGTAAATCGGACTCTTGGTTCTGGACACAGAAGTTTTCGAGAAATGGTTTTCTCTAGTTTTATTTTTATGTTTTTTGCAACATTGTCGGTAGTGTAAAGAAACCAGTGTCAGCTACTCGGATGACACCAAAGGGGCACTTGGATAGAGGCTACTTGAATAACACCATCATAAGGTGAACCAGTGTCAAGCACTGGAATGACAAGGAAAGGGCTACTTGGATGACAAGAAAAAGGACGCTGATATGACACCAAAGAGGCTGACACCACCATAAAGTAAATTCCACTAACACTATAGGAGACTAACATGAACTTTTTAAAATTTATCGAACTATGCTTTCAAACGGTGATGCCGGGATGTGAGTATAACAATTATCAGTATATAAAAATCATAGCAGACAGGCTTGAAGCAGCAAGTGTTGGTGAAGTGAAGCGAATAATATTCAATATGCCTCCGCGCTCGATGAAGTCTATGTGCGTGAGTGTTGCATGGCCCGCATGGATACTTGGTAATCAGCCAACCGCAAGAATAATAGTTGCAAGCTATTCTCAGCGGCTTAGCGAAAAGCATTCGCTTGACACCAGGTGCGTGATGCAGTCTAGTTGGTATAGAGTGCTATTTCCAGAGGTAGAACTATGCAAAGACCAGAACACTAAATATAAATTTCAAACAGTGCAGAGAGGATGTAGGATTGCAACATCTGTTGGTGGAACACTGACTGGTGAAGGTGGAGATTTTATCGTCGTGGATGATCCACTGAGTTCCTCTCAAGCTTTGAGCGAGACGTTTAGAAAACGTGCCACAAACTGGTTCGATCAGACTCTAATAACCAGGCTTAATGACAGGAAAAAAGGAGTTATCGTTGTTGTAATGCACAGACTACATCAAGAGGATTTGACTGGGCATCTTCTCTCCAAGCCGAAAAATATATGGCATCATGTTTGTTTGCCAATGATTTCTGAAAATAAGGAAATTATCTATTCAATCAAAAGATCCATTCTCCCTTCTCCTGTTCCTATTATTCAAGTAACTACAAATGAGTGCAAAAGCTCAACAGGCGCTACATCTTCAAGGATTTTATACTTAAAAAAGGAAGGTCAGCTGCTATATCCCCTAGATGTAGGAGAAATTGAAATGATAAAGGCTGAACTTGGGAGTTACGCTTTTGCTGCTCAATATCAACAAAATCCTCTGCCGCTTTCAAGTGGTATAATTAAGCAAGAATGGTTGAAACGCTATAGAAATTTTCCTGACAATCTCTCACATATAACTCAGAGCTGGGATACTGCAGTTTCAACAAACGATTCTAGCGGCTTTAGTGTCTGCACCACCTGGACAAAGGTGAATAATAAGTTTTATTTACTCGATGTATACCGTGCGAAGCTTGAGTATCCAAAACTTAAAGAACAAGTTCTATCACTAGCTGCAAGGTGGAAGCCACACGCAATTTTAATCGAAGCAAAAACAAGCGGTCAACAATTGATTCAAGAGCTAAAGACAATACCTGTTATTGAGATAGTGCCGCATAACAGTAAAATCGCTCGATTCCACCAGATTGTTCCGATAATAGAATCCGGCAAGGTTTTTCTGCCGCATCAAGCAATATGGCTCAGCGATTTTGAGTATGAAATTTTAATGTTCCCAGAAACCCGCCACGACGATCAAGTAGACAGCACTGTGCAATACCTTCAGTGGATGAGAGATAGTAGCTTCAGGGTTGCAGCTATACGAACATTGTGATTCAAGAGGCAATAATTTGCTACCCACAATTTCGATTATAAGCTCATTTAAAATAAATATTGCTTTTCTAGTATAATATATGATAGTTAGATGTTTTACTCTAGTTTAAAGGTAAAGTTATGGCAAAAGGATATGAAACACTGAAAAAAGTATTGAATGTAATTAACGATAAGCAAGATTTTAATAAAGATAACATAATTGAGAAAATACAAGAAGAACTAGAGAGGCAGGATCAAGATTTACATAAAGAGTGGATTGATGAGAAATTCGATATAAATCATGAATTTACCTCAGATCATCCTAAATATTTAAAGTTTACGTTATCAAGGATAGCTGCTGAGGCAGGCTATGCAAATGTGTTGGATGCTCTAATATCATCAGGATCAAACATTAGCGATAAGAGTGGAAAAGGTTGGACTCCTGTATTAAATTTAGCAGCTAAACATGGCCATATAGGAACAGTAGAAGCTCTATTAAAGATCGAAGGAATTAAAATTGATGAAAGGAATGAACATGGGTTTACCCCATTACACAATGCTGTTCATAAAGATCACAAAGAGATAGTAGAGGTTTTACTCCAAGCAGGAGCAAATGTTGATGCGCAACATTTGTATGGAACTCCTTTACATTATGCTGTTTCTTATTGTCACAAAGAGACAGTAGATGTTTTACTCGAAAAAGGAGCAAATGTTAATGCAGTAAATACACATGGAATGACCCCTTTAGATTATGCCAAGGGTCAAAACGTAGAAGTTCTATTAAAGGCAGGAGGACGTTCTTTTGTGAAAGCATTTAATAAAGGGATTGCTACCGCTGTAAAAACTGCATTATTAGGCACTGCTATAGCAGCGGTACTTTTTGCAACTGAAACAATTGCAATACCTATAGCTATAGCAGTGGTTGCAGTTATAGCAGTAGCACTAGCAGTTGGTGGTGCTACATATATGATGTTAAAGCCCAGTACTAAAGTTGATGGAGTAGCAGTCTTAATGGATGGGCGTCAAGAAGCTGCTAGCACTAGTAGGGTTACCTAGCACGTATTCGACCTAGCTGCATAAACTACTGATCATAGAAAATGACATTACAGGGACACTGGAATAACGTAGGAGAGAGCGCTGACAACTTTCGTTTAGGCAAGATTATATCTTGAAAAAATTAAGCTTTAGTGCTACTAAATATTGTAACTTCTATGCTGAAACCTGACTATGAATATGGAAAAAATACGCAATGCTAAAATAAAATTACCAATATTTCTCGATTATCAATCTACTACTAAAGTAGATCCTCGTGTTTTGGAGGTGATGATACCTTATTTTGGTGAGTTTAGTAATGCACACTCTCGTAGTCATTCATTTGGTTGGACAGCTGAGGAAGCAGTAGAAAAAGCAAGGAAGCACATTGCTGATTTAGTGAATGCAGACAGCAAAGAAATCGTCTTTACCTCGGGTGCAACCGAATCAAATAACATGGCTATCAAAGGTGTTGCTCATTTTTATAAGAATAAGGGAAATCATATAATAACTGTCTGCACGGAGCATAAGTGCGTTTTAGATTCTTGTCGACATCTGGAAAATGAAGGCTTTAAAGTTACATATTTGTCCGTTAAGCAAAACGGAATTATAGATTTGTTGAAACTTGAGGAGGCAATCACTGATAAAACAATTCTGATTTCAGTGATGATGGCAAATAATGAGATCGGAGTAATGCAACCTGTCAAAGAAATTGGTGCAATGTGTAGAAAGCATAATATATTTTTTCATACAGACGCTGCTCAAAGCTTTGGAAAAGTTCCAATAGACGTAAATGAAATGAACATTGATCTTATGAGCCTTTCTAGCCATAAAATTTATGGACCTATGGGAATAGGTGCATTATATGTCCGTAGAAAAAATCCTCGTGTTAGGTTGACGCCACTAATTAGTGGTGGTGGACAGGAGAGAGGCATGCGCTCTGGAACAGTTCCTACTCCCCTTGCAGTTGGTTTTGGTGAAGCGGCACGTATCGCTAAAGAAGAAATGGAAATAGAAGCAAGCAAATTAGAAGAGTTGAGAGATATTTTGTACAACAAAATAAAAGAGGCATTTCCTGATGTTGTTTTAAATGGTGACTACGAAAATAGGATTCCAGGTAACCTTAACTTAAGTTTTCCTTATGTTGAGGGTGAGTCTCTTATCATGGCAATCAAGGATTTAGCAGTAAGCTCTGGTTCTGCATGCACATCTGCATCTCTTGAACCTTCTTATGTCATAAGATCACTAAACAATGGCCACGATCTTGAGCATTCATCAATTAGATTTGGCCTTGGCCGATTTACAACTAAAGATGAAGTTCTATATGCAGCAGATCTTGTTACTAAAAATGTTGGACGGCTAAGAGAAATGAGCCCACTTTTGGAAATGGTACAAGAGGGAATAGATTTAAGCACCGTAAAATGGGATTCTCATTGAAGAATAAGACGTTAACCATTAGCAGAGTGATGGTTGTCTAAGCTCTTTCTATGGGTGAAATCGGAAACTTAGCTTTAAGTTCTTTGTAGATGCCACGGAACTAAGTAGCAATCCTATACATATTAAGCTCGCAGCAGTTGTGCTTCCGCCATAGGATAGAAATGGAAGTGGGTCACCTATTATAGGTAAAAGGCCTATTGTCATTCCAATGTTTATAAAGAAATGAGCACCAAAAAAGGCGAAAACCCCGATAGATATTAACTTAGAAAAATAATTTTTTGACCTGTAAGCGATAGAGAATATTATAGCGAGGAATGTGGTATAGAGTAAAATCAAAGTTATGCTGCCTAAAAAACCCCATTCCTCACTCAGTACCGCAAAAGCAAAATCTGTGCGTTTCTCTGGCAAAAATCCAAGTTGAGTTTGACTCCCATTAACAAATCCCTTACCAAATAAACCTCCTGAACCAATAGCTATTTGAGATTGCTGTGCATTATAACCTATTCCAAGTGGATCTACTGATGAATCCAAAAATGATAATATCCTTTGCTTGTGATAAGGGCGCAAAAAAGGCCAAATAGCTGGTATTGCGAAAATGCCAAGCGCTCCAAAAATTATTAAATGAGGTCTTTCCATTATTGCTGTGAATATAATTGATGCTCCTATAAACAATATTATTACAGCTGTTCCTAAATTAGGTTGCTTCAATACAAGGAATACAGGTAAGAAAATAATTATAAGTGGCTTAAATAAACTTTGAAATTTCATCATTTTATACACACTTTGTTTATTAAAATAACGAGCAAGTGCAAGTATTAAGCCCACTTTTACAAATTCTGATGGTTGTAAACTAATTGACCCAATTCTTATCCATCTTGTTGCACCCATTATATGCGAGCCAAAAAAATTTACTGCTAACAGCGCAATTACTGCTACTATGTAAAAAAAATAAGCGTGCTTCAAATAAAAATCTAGCTCTATAAATGACATAGCTATAGCAAGCAAAAAGAAGAAAGAGAATATGACCAATTGGTGAATTGCAAATGGAGCCCACTTTCCTCCAGCAGAAGAATATTGCACAACAATGCCAACGCAAAACAGAGCTATTACGTTAATGACTAATAATAAGTGAATCTTCTTCAGCTTATCCACAGCAAAAACTTTACAGACTTTGAGATACAATAAAACATAAGAAAATCAAAAAGCAAATTTATTAATTACCAACCGAATTGGACTACTATATATCCCAGTTATTACCGTTAAAATTGCCATAAATAATAGACAAAAGAGCATAAGCAATGGTACCTCATTAAGTGTCATTCCAGCGTTTGATGCTGTACTGTTTTCAAAATATATTTTCTCAACCATTCTCCACATATATATTAGTGCAAGAAAAGAGCCAGCAGCAAAAACTGCAAGGGAAATCCATGCATGAGATTCGATAATTGCTTTCATCATATACCACTTACTTACAAAGCCATTTGTCAAAGGTACACCGATTAATGCGAAACTAAGTAGAGTAAATGCAAGTGTTGTATAGGGCATTGACTTTTTTAGTCCTGATAAATTTTCTATTTTTGTCATACCAAACTTATAAGAAATACACCCTGCAGTCATGAATAAAGACGTTTTTATCATGCTATGATTTACTATGTGAAGAACTGCTGAAAACAAACCTGCTTTTGAATTTAAACCCAGCATTAAAATTATATAGCCAATCTGACTGATACTGGAGTGAGCAAACAGTCTTTTTATATCTTTTTCGATCATTGCAGATATTGATCCAAATACAACAGCACAAAGCGCAAGGATGATCATCACGTTGCTTAGTGGTAAGAAAAAATTTTGCTGAAAAACAGTGTAAAAGATTCTAATAAAAACATATATCATCACTTTGGTTACTGTACCTGAAAAAAATATGCTAATGAAGCTAGGTGCTTCACTATATGCGTTAACCAGCCATCTGCTGAGTGGAAACAGTGCCATTTTGATTGAGAGACCAACAAAAATGAATAATGTACCAAGTCTTATGATGTTATTATCGTATAATGGTACTATTCTTTCAGCCATGTCAGACATGTTGAGCGTTCCGGTCATAGAGTATAAAAGGCCGATGCCAAACAAGTAAAATGTTGCTCCTACAGTACCACTAATGAGGTATTCAAATGCTGCAACTAAAGCTTTCTTATCCCTTCCCATTGAAACTAAAACATAAGAAGAAAGAGATGAAATTTCTAAAAAGACATAAAGGTTGAATATATCGTTTGTTACTAAAATTCCAAGTAATCCACTCAAGCACAGTAAAAATAGAGAATAAAAACCAATGATTTTGTTTTTGCTAATCTCTTTTTCATTAATATGAAAGCTATAAAGCACACTAATCAGCGCTATAAAATTCACCAAAGTTAGAATCAAGGAGTTCAATATGTCGATTCTCAACTCTATTCCGTATGGAGGAGCCCAATCTCCAAGATAATAAGTTATAATTTCACCATTGTATGTTTTCACTAGCAACATTAATGAAATAAAGAAAGTAGCTGCCGTTGTAAAAAAAGAGATAAACCAGGACACCTTATGTTTCCTGGTAAGAAAGCAGAACATCGATGCAATTATTGGTATAATAACTTGTAGAATTGGTAATTGCATTAAACTGTTGTTAATACATCGTTAAAGTATTAGTATATATAATACTTTTTGTTTTAATACCTTTATGTTATCTAAAATTTATAATGCAGTAACAAACTTATTAAGGAGAAAAGGTAAACTTATAGGTAGGGATGAAAACGTAAATTCTTACTATGAGTCAAGTAAAGGGAAAAGATGGGTAATATATGGTAATGTTTCTGAGCCCACAACAATTCCTCCAGAATGGCATATATGGCTGCATTATACTAATAATGAAGTACCAGTTAATAATAACAAAAGAAAAACTCCTAATTTAACAGGTACGAAAGGTGCATACTACCCAAATCAAAAGGTGAAAAACTACTATGAAAGCTGGAATCCTAATAATTAAAGATGCGAAGGTCAAATATACTTGAAATAATTGCTGGATCATTTGTATTAATTTTCACTATTTTTCTTGTCTTCTTCGCTATTAATAAGCTATCTTACATAAAGAGAAATTATAAGGATTGCTATAAAATACATGGCCTTTTTACTGATGCTAACGGTGTAGGGGTTGGTGATAGTGTCAAGATCTCTGGTGTAGAAATCGGAAGCATAACTGGTGTATCACTTGACAAAGCTACCTACATAGCACGAATCGATATGTGCATAAGCAGAGACATAAAGTTGCCAATTGATAGCTCAGCTCTAATCGCTAGTAGTGGAGTTGTTGGTAGTAAATTTGTTAATATATTACCTGGTGCAGATCCTAAATTAATTTCACACGGTGGTAAAATAGCGCATACTCAAGCTGAAGCAAATATGGGTGGAATAGTGGATAAAATTATTGGCATGTTTACAAAGTGAGAATAAGAACACATAAGCCAACTTGGCCTATGTACAATTAAGGGATTTTTCTATCAATAGCTTGAAGTTGTTCAGCGTTTGAATTATCAAGATTTCTGCTAGGTTTTACATTCCTAATAATCTCAACAAATGCTTGTACTTTCAGTATAGGAGTGTTTTTTTTACGTACTTAGGGAAGTGTTAAATAAACTGTATCAAACCGAGAAGTAATAATAAAATAGAAACAAAAAATGGAGGTTTGACAATGAGTCAAGCAAACAGAACTACCGGTTTGGTAGACTATAAAGAATTAGAAACAAATATCTTATCGTCTATACGAGAAGGAAGACCATTGACGGAAAGAGATGGTGCATTAACACCGTTTGTAAAAAGGCTACTGGAATCGAGTCTGGAAGGTGAAATAAAAAATCACTTGTCGGCTAAAAGCGAAGAAAATAACCGAAGAAATTGAAGAAATTCAAAGACTTTACGGACAAGTGTAGGTTCATTTGAGTTATTGACACCAAGGGATAGGGAAGGAAGCTTTGAGCCACAAGTAGTCAGAAAAAGGCAAACAACCGAACTTGAAGCAAAGGTTTTAAGTATATGCCAGTGGCATGGTATATAGAGATATAGCGTCGCATGTAGAAAAGATATAAAATATCTGTAGCAGAGATATCAAGTATTACTGATAAATTATTGCCTGTAATCAATGAGTGGCGTAGTCGTCCACTGCAATCAGTGTATCCAATAGTGTTTATGTTTTTTAAGGTCAAAGAAGACAGGCATTGCGTAAGTAAATACATGTAGAATATATTAGCAGAATGAAAGGAAAGAAGTTTTAGGTTTTTATATAGCAGAAAGTGAGGGAGCTAACTTTTGGCTAGGGATGTTAAATGACTTAAAAGAGAAAGGAGTAGAAGATATCCTGATTGTATGTGTAGATGGGCTAAAAGCTTTCCTACAGCAATAAACAGTGTATTTCCTAAAGCAGAAATACAACTATGTATTGTACATCAGATAAGAAATTCACTGAAATATGCATCGAGCAAAGATGTGAAAATTTTCATGAATGATTTGAAAAAAATATACCGTGCTGCAAGTAGAGAAACTGCCGAAAATTATTTGCTTGAGCTAGAGGAAAAATGGTGAGAAAAATATATAGCTCTTCTCATAATAGTGGAAACAGGATAAAATAGAGACTTAGGGTAATAAGAAGGTAAAAGTGCCAGCAGCATACAGTTATGACTTAGGGAAAAAAGCCATGAAGGAGAGAGTAAAACAGCAGTAGCAAAGAGGTTCAAAATCGGTAGAGTGACATTGTACAAATGGGAGAAAAGGCGGAAAGAAACAGGAATCGAAGAAACTGGAAAATAGAGGCTATAATCATAAAATCACCGATTGGAATGCGTTTGTAGAATTTATAAAAAAGCACGGCGGTAAAACACAATCAGAGGTGGCCAAACTCTGGGGCAATATAAGTCGTCAAACGATTCATAGAGCTCTAAAAAAATTTGGATTTACACGCAAAAAAAGATTTATGGATATGAAGAAAGAAACGAAGAAAAACGAGCTGAATTTCTGAAAGTCATATCGGCAGAGTCCCCTAAAAATTTGGTATATATTGATGAATCTGGTATAGACAATACAGAAGATTACCCATACGGATATTGCAGAAAGGGAGAGAGGTTTCATGCACTAAAATCAGGCAAGAAAACTCAGAGAGTTAGCATGATTGCATCTTTAAATAAGGGAAAAATCGTTGCACCTATGACGTTTGAAGGCTATTGTGATACAGAGGTTTTTAATGGCTGGTTCGAGCAATTTCTGGCACCAACTTTATAGCCTGGACAAACAGTGATTTTAGATAATGCAACTTTTCATAAGTCTAAAAAGATTGTCGAATTTGCCAAAAGGGTTGGTGCAGACATTCTGTATCTGCCTCCATATTCTCCAGATTTCAATAAAATTGAGCATCATTGGTTTGCTATAAAAAACAGAGCCAGGAAAAACATTCCTCTTTTTAAATCTTTTCGTCAAGCTGTCGATTCTGCTTTTCTTCATTTGTTTCCACTATTATGAGAACAGCTATACTTTAGTTTTGGGAAAATAATTGGGAAAATCTGTCTAGTTATTTTAAATATTCCGGCCCTGTAAGAAAATTAATTTATACCACAAATCCTATTGAAGGGTTACATAGACAGATCAGAAAATTTACTAAAACTAAGGGCTCATTTACTAGCACAAATGCCTTCTATGAACAGGTATATTGTGCTATAAAAAAGTTAGGAGAAAAATGGGCTATGCCTATACATGATTGGGCTTTGACTATGTCTCAACTTGATATCTTTTTTTCTTGTAGGGTTGAATTAAAAATGCGGCTTGACACAGTTTATTTAACACTCCCTTTTTGAAAGTTACAGATCGCTAAAAATATTTAAACAACTAATTTTTATAACTTTATACCAAAAAAACTATTCCCACCTTAATTATCAAACAGTAACGTATAGAACTACAAACTTTTGTATATTAAGAAATTGTTTAAATTGCATACCTGGCTACTATGTCTCCTACTTCCAAGATAAAGTACCTTTCACTAAAAAATATTGAATTTAATTTTTGTAATCACTTAAGTCTAGTATTATTTTGTTAATGTATCGTTCATTTGCATCCTTGATGATAAATTTTATACCATTTTTATATCTTATAACTTCATCTACAGAAGGTACCTTACCAGCAATTGAAAGAACCAAACCACTAAGTGTGGCATAATGCTCTTCAGAGTCACACAACTCTATTTTTAGATTTTCCTCTATATCCTTTATAAGGGCCCTTGCCGATATTTCAAACTTATTTTGAGATAATTCAGTAATGGTGTGTTCTGAATTTACCTCATTCTCGTTATCAATATTTGGTATCAATTCTTCTATAAGATCATTTATCGAAATTAAACCATCAGTTCCGCCATATTCATCCAGTACAATAGCTAAATATGACTTGGAAGATTTCATTCTAACAAAAAGATTTGTTGCTTTCATTGAGGCTGGGACAAATATTACATTTTGTATAATATTTCTCAGATTAAAATCTTTATTCTTATTGAAAATGATATCTTTTACGTAAAAAAAGCCTATTACGTTGTCAAAGTTATTCTTATAAGTTGGTATCTTAGCATGGTAAGTGTTTTTCACCTTCTTTATTACCTCATCCTTGCTCGATTCAATGTCTATTGCACATATCTCCTTACGTGGAGTCATTATATCCATGATACTACAATCACGGAATTTTAATAGACTATTAAGTATGTCAAGACCTGACAGATCACCCATTAATGCCTCAGTCGCACATTTTTTTAACACAGAAGTTTTGTTGAAGAGAAAGAAAAAAATTTTGTATGCTATTTTTTCTACTAAAGTTCTTTTCTTATTCAATTTATTCCCTTTAATGGTGAAAATATCTTTAGATAAGGTCTATCAAGAAAACTGTTATTAAATGTTTAATAAGCATGTGAATAATGTCAAATTAATTTGTGAATTATTTGTTAATATAAAATACTAACAATTGATCAACAACTTTCTCAACGACATATACATAATTGTGTAACAATACATGATAGTAAAGTATTTTCCGTAAAAGAAAATTACTAACATTATAAATATCTTACTTATACACATAAATTACAAGGCAAAATCAATAGTATATAGAAGTTATTAACATATTTATCCACAAGTTAAGTAACAATAATTTTTACTGAATTTTAAGTTAATAACAATTTATTGATAGAACTATTATTACTACTATACTTTAGTATAGAAAAAAGTAGATAAAATAGAT